>NZ_CDCE01000020.1:141161-458950 GCF_000819805.1 Aeromonas diversa CDC 2478-85 | reverse complement strand
CTAAAGCCAGGCATCTTCAATTTGGTGGTCGCTACTGGGATCGAACCAGTGACCCCCTCCTTGTAAGGGAGGTGCTCTCCCAGCTGAGCTAAGCGACCTGGGATTCGTGGTGGGTCGTGTAGGGCTCGAACCTACGACCAATTGATTAAGAGTCAACTGCTCTACCAACTGAGCTAACGACCCACGAAACTTTTTGTATTGCCTCGCCTAAAGCCAGGCATCTTCAACTTGGTGGTCGCTACTGGGATCGAACCAGTGACCCCCTCCTTGTAAGGGAGGTGCTCTCCCAGCTGAGCTAAGCGACCTGGGATTCGTGGTGGGTCGTGTAGGGCTCGAACCTACGACCAATTGATTAAGAGTCAACTGCTCTACCAACTGAGCTAACGACCCACGAAACTTTTTGTACTGCCCCGCCTAAGCCAGGCATCTTCAATCTGGTGGTCGCTACTGGGATCGAACCAGTGACCCCCTCCTTGTAAGGGAGGTGCTCTCCCAGCTGAGCTAAGCGACCTGGGATACTGCTTTAAAGTGGTGGGTCGTGCAGGATTCGAACCTGCGACCAATTGATTAAAAGTCAACTGCTCTACCGACTGAGCTAACGACCCACTCATCAGCCGTCGCTACCGGTTTAATCCAGCGGCGCCAACGGCGGCTTATATTACGGATTTAATTCTCTGACGCAACAGAAAAATCGTGATTTAAATCCGTTTGCTCGCGGCGCGTACAATTTGATGCAAAGTTAACACCTGGTTCACGCCGCTTGCGTTTTTAATCGACAAATCAGAGCTTTGAAAGGCTCTGTTGAGCCAGTTGTGCCGCAGAGGTACTGGGATAGCCCTTGATCACCTGTTCATAGAAGCCCTTGGCATCCGCCTTCTTGCCCTCGAGCTGCGACAGCATGCCCAGTTTGAGCAGGGCATCGGCCCGCTTGGGCGACTTGGGATACTTGCTTGCCAGCGTCTGGAACTGCCCCTTGGCACCCGCACGATCCCCCTTGTTGAAGAGCAACTGCCCCAGCCAGTAGTGGGCGTTGGGGGCATAGGAGGAGTTGGGGTACTGCTTGATGAACCCCTGGAAGGCCGGGATAGCCTTGTCGTAGTTCTTCTCTTTGAGCACCAGGTTGACGGCGGCGTCATAGGCCTGATTCTCATCCAGATTGCTGGAGTAGTTGGTTTGCGGTGCGGCAGTGCCGTTGGCGGCGGGAGCCGGTGCAGGCGCCGCCTGCTGGGCCGTGTTCACCTTGTCGAGCTCTTGGTAGAGCTGACGCTGGCGCTGCTCGGACTGCTCCATCTGGTAGCCTTGCTGCTCCAGCTGGCCACGCAGGGAGTCCACCTCCTGCTGCAGAGAGTCTACCTGCTGCTGCAGCTCGGCCTGGACCCGCAGACGCGCGTTGAGCGTACGCTCAAGCAGGGCCACCCGATCCTCCAGGCTGCCGGTGGGGACGATGGCGCCGTTGTTGCCGCTCAGGGTAACGGCACCACCACCCAGCTCACTGACCGGAGCGGCTGCCATGACCTGGAATTGAAATAAAAGGGCGGCCGTGATGGCCGCCGTCTTATACACACACTTCATCCGTCTAAACCTTAGTAGACCAGAACCGCGCGGCGGTTCTTGACATAGGCATCCTCGGAGTGGCCGGGATCCTGCGGCTTCTCTTCGCCGTAGGAGACGATAGAGAGCTGGTCAGCCTGCACACCCAGGGTCTGCATGTACTTGGCAACGGCCTTGGCACGACGCTCGCCCAGGGCGATGTTGTACTCGGGGGTACCGCGCTCGTCGGTGTGGCCTTCTACCAGCACCTTAACGGCCGGGTTTTCACGCAGGTAGCTGGAGTGGGTATCCAGCAGGTCGGCGTACTGACCCTGAATTTCGTTGCTATCGAAGCCGAAGTAGATGGTGTTATCACGCTGCAGGGCTTCCATACGCTGACGCATCTGCTCTTCCGGGGAGAGCATACCGTCGGCACCACCGGTCATGACGCCACCATTGGCGCCCATGCCAGACTCGGCACCGGAGGCGTCGGAGTCAGAGGTGGAGCTACAGGCCGCCAGAGTGAACAGCGGCAGAGCGATAGCCAAGCCCTTGAGCAGTTTGTTGAGTTGCATGCTAATTCCTTAAACCTTTGTTACAAAACAAAAAAGGCACTTTTATTAGTTTAGAAAGGGAGACCATGCCGGAGCACGGACTTCACCAGTGCTGGTGGGCAGCACTGCTCTGAAGCGGCCATCTGTGGACACCAGTGCCAGGCTTTTCTTCCCCTGGTAGACGGTGGTGTAGATGATCATGCTACCGTTGGGCGCCACGCTGGGCGACTCGTCCAACGCACTCTGGGAGAGGACCATCAGGCCGCCACTCTCGAGATCCTGACGAGCGATCCGATACTGACCCTGCATGCGGGTCACTACCACCATCGACTTGCCATCCGGAGTCACCGAGGAACCCTGATTGGACTCACCCTCCCATGTCATTCGGCGAGTCATACCAGACGCCAAATTTACGCTATAAATCTGGGGTTTGCCACCACGTTCTGAGGTGAAAAGCAGGGTCTGGGAATCCTGCCAGGCCGGCTCGGTATCGATGGAGCGGCTATCGGTCACACGACGCAGTTGCTTGCTGGCCACGTCGATGATGTAGATGTCCGGCTGGCCATCCTTGGAGAGCACCACAGCCAGGCGGCTGCCATCCGGAGACCACTTGGGCGCCCCGTTGATCCCGCGGAAACTGGTCAGCAGAGAACGCTGCTGAGTGTAGATATCCTGGACATAGATCTCGGGACGCTGGTTCTCGAAGCTGACATAGGCCAACTTGCTGCCATCGGGCGACCAGGAAGGAGACATCAGCGGCTCACGGGAGCGCAGCAGGGTCTTCTCGTTGTAACCGTCATAGTCGGAGATACGCAGCTGATAGGGGTACTGGGTGCCGCGCTCGATGGCCACATAGGCCAGACGAGTCAGGAAAGCACCGCGCTCACCGGTCAGACGCTCGTAGACGATATCGGAGATACGGTGGGCAAACTGGCGCAGCTGGGCGGCCGGCACGGTGGCGGTGCGGCTGTCGAGCACATAGCCATTGGCATCGCCTCCCATGGCCTTGAGGGCCTGCCCCTTGAGCACGTCAACCAGCTCGAAGCGGATCTGATAACCGCCACCGGCCGGCTCGATGGAACCCACTACGACCGCCTCAACCCCTTGCGAGGCCCAGGGACCGAAGTTGATTTCGGCGCTGGTGGAGGGAGACTGGGGCATCTGCTGACGAGTCAGGGGCTTGAACTTGCCGCTGCGCAGCAGATCCGAGGAGATGATCTCCGCCACATCCTGGGGCAATTGACCCTCACCGGTCCACTTAAACGGCGCCACCGCCACCGGGCGAGCGCTATCGATCCCCCCCGTCAACACCAACTCCAGTGCCGCATGGGCAGGAGAGGTGAGCAGGAAGGCACTCACGAACAATAAAACCAGCCGTTTCAACATCGCGTGTTCAACTCCATTTGGAGGTTAGAAAAACAACCACTCTACCAAGGGGAGCCAAGGCTCCCCCCTCATCAGCCGCCGAACGGGTCGACCAGCAGATTGATATCTTTCATTCTGGCGAAAGCCGTCGGGTCCTTGGGCACGGGCACCTTGCCCGCCTTCAGGGCCGCCGCCTTGGCCGCCCGGCAGACCCCAGGGTCACCCCCGGCAATATCCGCCGATATGATAAAGCCATCTGGAGCCAATTTCAGGGCCAGGTTACAGGTTTTACCCTGCATGGTCTGATCGATCAGCATGTAGCGTCGAATCGTGTCCACGACCATGGCGCCATACTGGTCTACCTCACCGGCGACCTGCCCCGATCGGGCCTGGGCACGTGCATCGGCTTCCGCCTCCAGCCCCTGCTGCATCTGGGCTTCCAATTCAGCCTGCATGCGCGCCTCTTCAGCCTTGCGCTTGCGTTCGGCATCGGCTTTGGCCTTCTTGGCCGCCGCTTCCTTGGCCTTCTTCTCGGCCTCTGCCTTGGCTTTCTTCTCGGCTTCTGCCTTGGCCTTCTTCTCGGCCTCTGCCTTGGCCTTCTTCTCGGCCTCTGCCTTGGCCTTCTTCTCGGCCTCTGCCTTGGCTTTCTTCTCGGCTTCTGCCTTCTTCTCGGCCTCTACCTTCTTGCGCTCTTCCTCTTGCTTCTTTTTCTTGAGGGCCAGCGCCTTGGCCTCTTCCGCCTTGCGAACCTCTTCGACCTTACGCGCCTCTTCGGCGGCCTTGGCCTTCTCTTCGGTTCGCTTCTGCTCGGCGATCTTCATCTGTTTCTCGGCCTCGGCCTTGCGCTCGGCCACTTCGGTCGCCTTGCGCTCCTGCTCGGCCTCCAGCTTGCGCTGCTGCTCCTCGATCGCCTCGCGGCGGGTACGCTCGGCGTCCTCTTTCTCTTGCTTGGCCGCCTGCTGCTTGGCCTGCTTCTGCTGGATCTGCTCGGCCTGCTGGTTGAGGAAGTTGTCATCGAGCATGACGGCCTGGACTATCTGTCCCGAAGCCGCCGGTCGCTTGGGTTTGCTAAAGTCGAGACCGACCAGCAACACGATGCCGATGATGAGGTGCAGCAGAAGCGACGCAATGACGTAACTCGATAATCCGCGCTTCACATCCCACTCCCTTAGTTGGGTGACTCGGTCATCAGACCAACCTGGGGCACCCCGGCCTTCTTCAGGGCCACCATCAACAGGATCACCTCTTCATAGCGCACCGACTTGTCGCCGGCCACCACGACGGGGGCACCTTGATTGATGGCGAGATAACCCATCGCCTTCTCGGTGATGTACTGCTCCATGGCGCCCTTGTCACCGGGCGGCACAGGTTCGGAGTCGGCCTCGCCGGCCTTGATGTTGTACTCCCCTTCTGCGGTGACGCTGACGATGAAGGGCGGCTTGGCATCTTCAGGCAGCTGCTCGGACTCGGCCTGAGGCAAGTCGACCTTCACCCCCTGGGTAATCACTGGGGTCACCGCCATGAAGATGATGAGCAGCACCAACATGACGTCGATATAGGGCACCACGTTGATCTCGGCCACCTTCTTGCGCCGGATCCGTTGATAGGTCTGCATTAGCGCTCACCCTGCTGCTGTGCAATCTGGCGGTTCAGTATGGTGGTGAACTCGTCCATGAAGTTGACGTAGGCGTTTTCCAGCTTCTCTACCTTGTTGGAGAAGCGGTTATATCCCACCACAGCCGGGATGGCCGCAAACAGGCCGATGGCGGTGGCGATCAAGGCCTCGGCGATACCCGGCGCCACCATCTGCAGGGTAGCCTGCTGCACCTGACCCAGGGCGATAAAGGCGTTCATGATCCCCCAGACGGTACCAAACAGACCGATATAGGGGCTGATGGAGCCGATGGTGGCGAGCACCGGCAGGTTGGATTCCAGATCGTCCACGGCGCGAGAGAGGGAGACGCGCATGGCACGGTAAGTGCCGTCCATCACCGCCTCCTGGCTGCGGGCTCCGGCCTTGAGCAGGCGAGCATACTCCTTGAAGCCGGAGTAGAAGATGTCTTCCATGCCTTCGATATCATCGCGGCGGGAAGAGGACTCCTGATAGAGGCGGTTGAGGTCGACCCCTGACCAGAAGCGATCTTCGAACTGCTCCGAGGCGAGCTGGGCCGCCTTGATCACCTTGGTTCGCTGGATGATCAGCGCCCACGAGGTCACCGACATCCCCATCAGGGTCAACATCACCAGTTTGACCAGCAGGCTGGCCTGCCAGAAGAGCCCAATAAACGAAATTTCAGCGTGCACTTACAGCACTCCCTTTACATGTTCAGGTATGGCTACGGGTTTCATTTGCGGCATGGAAACGCAGGCGATCTGCACCTGGGACCGGGTAACCAGTCGTCCATCACCGGCAAAAATCTCTTGTTCAAAGCGTATGGAGGCCCGCTTGCACGCGGCGAGCCGGGTTACCACCGAGAGCAGCTCGTTGAAACGGGCAGCACTGCGAAAATCGATCTCGGTACGAGTGACCACGAAAGCGATCCCTTCCGCCAACAGCACGTCCTGCTCAATGCCACGCACGCGCAGATACTCGGTACGCGCACGTTCCATAAACTTGAGGTAGTTAGCGTTATAGACAATGCCGCCGGCATCCGTGTCCTCGTAGTAGACGCGGACCGGAAACACGAAAGAATCGGACATGGAATCTGTGATCCATACGACAATAAGATGGGCGCCTATGATAGCTCAGCCCTGAACAGGAAAGAAACGGGGGAAAGCTCAGCTTTCCCCCGTTTTTTATGCAATAAAGTATGTCCGGGTCAACCAGAGACCCCACAAAATGAGGGGCCAGGCGAGCCAGGGACAGAGCAGTAGCCTGACCACAGGTGACCGGGGATGAAACCCCATGCCGTTGATCAAGCCGGCACACACGGCCCACATCAGCAGCGGTGCCACCCAATGGCCGAGGCCACTGGTGTTGGCTGCCACCAGATGAGGCGCCTGCAGTATGGCGACCGCCAGCAAGACGGCGGTCACCAACAGCAGCCCCTGCCACGGCTGGCGCCACAGGGGAGCATAGAGCCGGGCAAGGAGGGCGTTACTCATCGATCGTGCGATCCATGTTCTCGGTGTGCTCAAGCCACAGGGCGTTAATGATGCCAAAGGCACACGCCAGCAGGAGACCGAGGATCCAGGTGAAATACCACATTCTGTTGCTCTCCTATCAATACAGCGAGTGCTGGTTCTCTTCTACATGCTTGGTGCTGACGCGGCCAAACATCTTGATGTAGGTCCAGAGGGTATAGCTCAGCACGAGGGGCACAAACACGGCCGCCACCACCGTCATCACCTTGAGGGAGTTGAAGGAAGCGGTTGCATCCCACATGGTCAGGCTATGGGACGGCTCCAGGCTGGAGGGCATCACGAACGGGAACAGGGAGAAACCTGCCGTCAGGATGATGCCGGCGATCGCCAGGGAGGAGCAGAGGAACGCCACCCACCCCTTGTTGAGCTTGGCAAACAAGGCAGTCAGCAGACTCATTGCCAGGCCCAAGGCCGGAGCGGCCATCATCCAGGGGTAGAGCTCGTAGTTTTTCATCCAGGCGCCGGCCTCCAACACCACCTCTTTATTGAGGGGGTTAGACAGCGCATTACCGCCGCCAGAACTCACCAGCACATAGCCCTCCATCCCGCTCACCCAGAGACCACCGATGGCGAACAGCACCAGGGTGATCAGCGCGCAGAGCATGGCGGCGGTGCGAGAGCGAGCCAGCACCTCTCCTTCGGTCTTCATCATCAACCAGGTCGCGCCCTGAGTGACAATCATGAAGAGGCTCACCAGACCGGCCAGCAGGCCGAGCGGGTTAAGCAGGCCGAAGAAGTTGCCGGTATAGGTCACCATCAGGAACTGATTGAAGCTAAACGGGACCCCTTGCAGCAGGTTGCCAAAGGCCACACCGAACACGACGGGCGGTACCGCGCTGCCGATAAACAGGCACCAGTCCCAGGTGCTGCGCCACTTGGGGTCGGTCTGCAGTGAACGGTACTTGAAACCGACCGGACGGAAGAAGAGCGCCATCAGAGTCAGGATCATCGCCACGTAGAAGCCGGAGAAGGCGGCCGCATACACATAAGGCCAGGCGGCAAACAGGGCGCCGCCGGCAGTCACCAGCCACACCTGGTTCCCTTCCCAGTGAGGTCCCATGGTATTGAGCATGACGCGGCGCTCCACGTCCTTCTTGCCGACGAAGGGGAGCAGGCTACCCACCCCCATGTCGAAGCCGTCAGTGATGGCGAAACCGATCAGCAGAACACCGACCAGTACCCACCAGATGAGACGCAGAATTTCGTAATCAAACATGAGTGGCTCTCCTTATGCCTTGAGCTGCTCGAAGTGGTACTTGCCGGTCTTGAGGCTACTCGGGCCAAGACGGGCATACTTGAACATCAGGTACATCTCGATGATCAGGAGCACGGTATAGAAGAGGCAGATGCCGATCAGGGAGAACCAGATCTCGGAGGCCGGCACATTAGAGGCAGACATGAAGGTCGGCAGCACCTCGGAGATGGTCCAGGGCTGACGACCATACTCGGCCACGAACCAGCCACACTCGGCGGCGATCCACGGCAGCGGAATCCCCCACAACAGCGCCTTGAGCAGCCACTTGCGCTTGCCGATCTGGTGGCGGGCGCTGTCATAGAAGGCCACACCGATCAGCGCCAGCATCAGGAAGCCACAGGCGACCATGATGCGGAAGGTAAAGAAGAGCGGCAGCACATGCGGGATGGAGTCATCCACGGCAGCCTTGATCTGCTCGTCGCTGGCGTCAGTCACCTTGTCGGTGTAGCGCTTGAGCAACAGACCATAACCGAGATCCTGCTTCACCTCATCGAAGCGGGCCTGGGTCTCTTCAGATTTGTCACCGGACTGCAGCTTGGTCAACAGCTCGTAGGCGGTCATACCGTTACGTACGCGTAGCTCATGCTCGCTCTTGAGATCCTTGATCCCGGTCACCTGCTCGTCGAGGGAGCGGGTGGCGATGATACCGAGGGCATAAGGGATCTTGATGGCGTAATCGGTGCGCATCTCCTCCTGGTTCGGAATGCCGAACAGGGTGAAGGAGGCCGGCGCCGGGTGAGTATCCCACTCCGCCTCGATGGCAGCCAGCTTGACCCGCTGTACCTCACCGGTCTCATAACCTGACTCGTCACCCAGCACGATGACAGAGAGGATAGAGGCCATACCGAAGGCCGCCGCGATGGCAAAGGAGCGACGAGCAAACGCCACATCCCGCCCCTTCAGCAGATAGTAAGAGGAGATACCCAGCACGAACATGGCGCCGGTGGTGTACCCGGCAGCGACCGTGTGCACGAACTTCACCTGGGCCACGGGGTTGAAGACGACCTCGGCGAAGCTGGCCATCTCCATGCGCATGGTTTCGAAGTTGAACTCGGCACCGACCGGGTTTTGCATCCAGCCGTTGGCAACCAGGATCCAGAGGGCGGAGAGGTTGGTTCCCAGCGCCATCAGCCAGGTGGCTGCCAGGTGCTGACGCTTGGTCAGGCGATCCCAGCCGAAGAAGAACATGCCGACGAAGGTAGACTCGAGGAAGAAGGCCATCAGGCCCTCGATCGCCAGAGGAGCACCGAAGATGTCGCCCACATAGTGGGAGTAATAGGCCCAGTTGGTACCGAACTGGAACTCCATGGTCAAGCCGGTGGTGACACCGAGCGCGAAGTTGATACCGAACAACTTGCCCCAGAACTTGGTCATGTCCCGGTAGACAGGGTTGTTGGTCATGACATAGACCGATTCCATGATCGCCAGGATGAAGGCCATCCCTAGCGTCAGGGGTACAAACAGGAAGTGATAGAGTGCCGTCGCGGCAAATTGAAGCCGCGACAGATCAACCACATGCTCAGCAATCATGATGTTTCCTCACCGATTATTGGCACGGCTGTTGGGGTAGTTAATGAAAAGCTTCCGATCAGCAGGTCCTCTGCACGCTTGGGTCAGTAAAAATAAACGCCATGCACAAGACCAAAAATGCGCCACACTGTTAACTTAACGGCAACAAAAAGAAACAAAAAAGCTAATGTTTAACATGCAATAAACAACTTTTTTGTCTCAGTAAAGACGCAAAAATACCGCCGTGTTATATCACCTTTATTTGACGAAAATCAATGTGAAGCAGGCGACAAAACAACCATCAAAAATACATCTTGCAGTATAGCGACACGCTTACAAAGTGAGCTAAGTCACACTTCAACATTATTGCAACACATTGCTGTATAAGGAATTTTTCAAATAACCCATTTATTGTAGCCGACCATGACAAAGCACTCAAAAAACCCTTTTTTCAGCAGCCCCTCCCTTTATAATTCTGGGATATAAAGAGACGATTCTACTTACAAAAGTGCATCAGAATGTTGAATTTCTGGATGATTATAAGGATTAGTTTTTCTAACTGAATTTCGTCAATTTTTCTCGTTTGTCCCAGCCATCGCGGCTCCCTAGAATTCGCCTCGCAGATTAAGCCCGGCATGATAGTCCCGCGTTGACAGGCCAGCTTGCCACGGTTCCATCCACCCTGTTGTGAGTGACGACGAGATGAAAAAGTTTGTTGAGCGCACCCTTCGTTATTACAAGCTTTCTTTTGTTCAGATGTATCAGCTGAACCGCCTGTAAGGTCCCCAATGACCTCAGCGCCGGCTCTCTGCCGCGCCTAATCCTGTATGTGAACATCCATCCTGAATTGTCTTGCCCACCGCATATGCCGTGGGCTTTTTTTTGTCAGCCATAAAAAAACCGCCCCAAGAGGCGGTTTGTAACGAAGTGGCGCGTTTTACTCAATTTTCCGGGCGCTCCAGGCCGAAGTGGAGGTAAGCGCGCGGAGTCGCAATACGGCCGCGGGGGGTACGTTGCAAGAACCCTTGCTGGATAAGATAGGGTTCCAGCACATCTTCGATGGTGTCTTTCTCTTCTCCGATCGCTGCCGCCAGGTTGTCGAGCCCAACCGGTCCGCCGAGGAACTTGTCGATCACCGCCAGCAGCAGCTTGCGATCCATGAAGTCGAACCCCTCGTTATCCACGTCCAGCATATCCATGGCCCGCGCCGCTATGACCCCATCGATGGTTCCATCCGACTTGACCTGGGCAAAATCGCGTACCCGGCGCAGCAGCCGGTTGGCAATACGCGGTGTGCCGCGAGAGCGGCGGGCCACCTCGTGGGCACCGTCGGCCGCCATATCGAGCCCCAGACAGCGAGCGCTGCGGGCAACGATATCGGCCAGATCGGTCACGCTATAGAACTCGAGACGCTGGACTATGCCGAAGCGATCGCGCAGAGGACTGGTCAGTGAGCCGGCCCGGGTGGTCGCGCCGATCAGGGTAAAGGGGGGCAGATCCAGCTTGATGGAGCGCGCCGCCGGCCCCTCCCCTATCATGATGTCGAGCTGGTAGTCCTCCATCGCGGGATAGAGCACCTCCTCCACCACAGGGCTCAGGCGATGGATCTCGTCGATGAACAGCACGTCGTTGGGCTCGAGGTTGGTCAGCAGGGCGGCCAGATCGCCGGCCTTCTCCAATACGGGGCCCGAGGTAGTCTTGATGTTCACGCCCATCTCGTTGGCCACTATGTTGGCGAGGGTCGTCTTGCCAAGCCCGGGTGGGCCAAAGATGAGCAGATGATCGAGGGCCTCACCACGCTGGCGAGCCGCCTCGATGAAGATCTCCATCTGTTCGCGTACGTGATCCTGCCCCTTGTAGTCAGAGAGCGACTTGGGGCGGATGGCGCGATCGATAAGATCCTCGTCACGGCCTGAGGCCGAGGAAGAGATAAGACGGTCGGCTTCGATCATGACTTACCCCGTTACACCAGGCTTCGCAGCGCATCACGGATGATGGCCTCGACCGTCATCCCCTCTTTGGCCACCTTACCCACCACCTGGCTGGCCTGGGCCGGCTTGTAACCTAGCGCGACCAGGGCGCTGGCCGCCTCTTCCACCGCATCCGGCTCACGCAAGGTGGCACTCGTCTCGGGCAACTTCACCGCTGCCGGAGTAAAGAGATCCTGACTGACCCACCCCGAGAGGCGATCTTTCAGCTCAACCACCAGCCGCTCCGCGGTCTTCTTGCCAACGCCGGGCAACTTCACCAGCGTCGTGATGTCCTCTTTCTCCACGCACAGCACAAACTGGCTGGCGCTCATGCCGGAGAGGATCGCCAGGGCCAGCTTGGGGCCCACGCCGTTGGCCTTGATCAGCTCGCGAAACAGGGCCCGCTCCTGCTTGTGGTTGAAGCCGTAGAGCAGCTGCGCATCCTCACGCACCACGAAGTGGGTATAGATGCTCGCCTCCTTGCCGATATCCGGCAGATCGTAGAAGCAGCTCATGGGCATATGCACCTCATAGCCGACACCTCCCACCTCCAGCACCACTTCGGGGGGGAGTTTCTCAATCACGATGCCACGCAGACGACCAATCACGCTTCCTACCTCAACCGGCGATAAAACTGGCCATAGCATAAAGAATAACTGGATGGGTATCCAGCATGTCTGCCGCGCTCGACGGGGAATGGCGACTTTCCGAACTCAGGGCAATACTCATTCCAGTCCCACTCCCCATAAGCCCACAGAGAGGAATCACCGATGCGCATTTCGGCTACCGCCAACCTTGGACTCGCCGTCATCTTCGGCTGCGCCTTGGCCCTTGCCTGGGTCGGCTGGAATGGCAGCCAACGGCTGACAGACATGCTCTCTTTTGTGCTCGGCCCCGCCTGGTCTACAGCGGATGGCGCCATGATGAGTTCCATCGAGGTCGGCAACCAACAGCTGATGATCCAACAGATGGTCGGCGGTATGTCCCTCGATGAAGTCGCTCTCTCGCAGGCGCGCCAGCGCGCCGATGAAGAGCTGCAACGAGTCACCCACTCAGGGCTGGTCTCGGGCAACCTGATGAGTCAGGTGCAAGACGCAGCAAAGACTTATCAGCGTGAACAGGTCGCCTTGCTCAACGACTTTCATGCTTACCAACGTCAGGACGAACGCCTGAGGAGCAATGCCGAGGCCCTCGCCCGCCTGTCGGTGCAGATGGAGGAGATGGGTGACAGCGCGGTCGAGGCGCTCACATCAGCCCCAGATGAGGCGATCAGCTGGAATGGTGGCTTGTCTAGCCGCTGGGCTGCGGCCGACGGTGGGATGGAGTCGAACATCGGCTTCTTGCGCCAACTCTACGTCATGGAGAAGATGCGCTTCGAAGGGGCGAACGAGGCGCTGAAAAAGGAGCTCGACGAGGCGGTCAGCTTTCATGACAACGCCGTCAAGGAGATGCTCAACACGGGCCTATTCGACGTGCCGGCGCAGGGGGAATTTAGCGGAGCAACCCTGGCAGAGCGCTATCGTGCCCTGCTGACAGAGCACCAGGCTCAGATCAAGGCCTGGCTACCGCTGTTAAGCCGCTATCAGGCGCAAAGCACCCAGTACCAGCACAGTGCCAACCAGTTTCGTAATCTGCTGGTGACGGTAGAGAGCGAAGGCGACAAGACGGTCGACGATCAGGTCAGCCGCCTGAATGGCATCATAGGCCAAACCCGTAACATGCTCATCGCGGCCACGCTGATCAACCTGCTGCTCATCGCCTGTGGGGGACTGTGGCTCAAACGCCGCATGGTGGCGCCCCTGAACGAGGTGAACCTGCGGATGCACCAGATCGCCTCGGGGGAGTGCAATCTCAACGCTCGTCTGAATCTTCATCGCAGCGATGAGGTGGGTGAACTGGCCAACAGTGTCGACGGGTTACTGGAAAAACTGCGCACCATTATCGTCAGTGCCCTCGAACAGGGTCAGACCATCACCCATCTGGTGGACAACTCGGTGGGCAGGGTGACCGCCATCAATCAGGGGAGTCAGCAGGCGGCCAACCATGCCGAACAGATCCACAGGGACAGTGAGCAGATGGCAATGATGGCCCGCACCATCTCAGACAGTTGCCAGGAGGCGGCCCAGAATGCCTCCGAGGTTCAGGACCTGTCACGCCGCAGCAGCACCTTTGTCGGCGAGACCAGCGAAGGCATGCATAAAGTCGTCGACGAAGTCACCCTGTGCGCCAAGGAGATCAATGCCCTGCGCAGCCAGGCCGAAGAGATAGGCCAGATTGTCTCGACCATCACCGGCATATCGGAGCAGACCAACCTGCTGGCGCTCAACGCCGCCATTGAGGCCGCACGAGCCGGCGAGTCGGGCCGTGGCTTTGCCGTGGTCGCCGACGAAGTCCGTACCCTCGCCAATCGGACCTCGACCTCCAGTGCCGAAATAGGCCGAATGATCGGGGCCATACAGAGTCAAACCGAGCAAGCCTTCCAGCGCATGCAACAGAGCGTCAACCGGGTGGAAAATGGCATGCAGAGCGCCGAGCAGACCGAGCAGATGCTGGTTCAGGTGCTCACCGCCATGGATAACCTGACCCGACTGGTGCATCAGGTGGCGCACTCCACGACCCAGCTCTCCGACACCCTCAACCATGCGACCGATCGGGTGTCCAGCATTCATGTGGATGCCCGTCAGGGGGAAGAGGAAGCCCAGGGCTGCATCGAGATCGCCGAGGCACTGCATCAGGCGATTACTCGCCAACAGGCAAGCCTGTCCCAATTCAGGGTGTGAAATGCCGCCCGGCCACGGCTGCCTGCATCCTGGGCGGCCAGGGCCGGGCCATTTATCCCTTGGGCCGAGCCGGCCGCCCTGCTAATATTCCGCTCTTAGATTTTCCCTTTGCGGGCAACGGCCCACACCATTTGAAGGTCACGAGCGATGCGTACCAGCAACTACCTGCTTTCCACTCTCAAGGAAACCCCGTCCGATGCGGAAGTCGTCAGCCACCAGCTGATGCTGCGCGCCGGCATGATCCGTAAACTCGCCTCCGGCATGTACGCTTGGCTGCCGACCGGTCTGCGGGTTCTGAAGAAGATCGAGAACATTGTCCGCGAAGAGATGAACAATGCGGGTGCCATCGAGGTCTCCATGCCGGTGGTGCAACCGGCCGAGCTGTGGCAGGAATCCGGCCGCTGGGACGACTACGGCCCCGAGCTATGCCGTCTGACCGACCGCCACAACCGTCCCTTCGTGCTGGGCCCGACCCACGAAGAGGTGATCACCGCGCTGGTGCGTTACGAGGTGAACAGCTACAAGCAGCTGCCGCTGAATCTGTACCAGATCCAGACCAAGTTCCGCGACGAAGTGCGCCCCCGTTTCGGCGTGATGCGTGGCCGCGAGTTCCTGATGAAGGACGCCTACTCCTTCCACATCGACAAGGAATCCCTGGTCGATACCTACGAGAAGATGCACGCCGCCTACTGCACCGCCTTCACTCGCATGGGCCTGAACTTCCGTCCGGTGCAGGCCGATACCGGCTCCATCGGCGGCACCGGCTCCCACGAATTCCAGGTGCTGGCCGAGAGCGGTGAGGATCTCATCGCCTTCTCCGATACATCAGATTACGCCGCCAACATCGAGATGGCCGAGGCCCTGGCCCCGGCCGGCGAGCGCCCGGCTGCGACCCAGGCGATGGCCAAGATCGCCACCCCGAACGTCCACACCATCGACGAAGTGGCCGCCTTCCTGAGCGTGGCCCCGAGCGCCGTCGCCAAGACCCTGCTGGTGCTGGGCGAAGAAGATGAAGCCGGCAAACAGGAGGTCATCGCCCTGGTGCTGCGTGGCGACCACGAGCTGAACGAAATCAAGGCCGAGAAGCTGGCGGGTGTCGCCAACCCGCTGACCTTCGCCAATGACGAGCAGATCAAGGCTGCCGCCGGTTGCGATGCAGGCTCCATCGGCCCGGTCGGCTTTGCCGGTCGCATCATCGCCGATCGCAGCGCCGCCCACCTGGCCGACTTCGTCTGCGGCGCCAACGAGACCGGCTTCCACCTGACCGGTGCCAACTGGGATCGCGACATCGCCACCTATGAAGTTGCCGACCTGCGCAACGTGGTGGAAGGCGACCCGAGCCCGTGTGGCCAGGGCAAGCTGCTGCTCAAGCGCGGCATCGAAGTGGGCCACATCTTCCAGCTGGGTACCAAGTACTCCGAAGCCATGAAGGCGAGCGTGCTGAACGAAGGTGGCAAGTCCGTCACCATGGAGATGGGTTGCTACGGCATCGGGGTCTCCCGCCTGGTGGCTGCCGCCATCGAGCAGAACAACGACCAGTACGGCATCATCTGGCCGGACGCCATCGCCCCGTTCGAAGTGGCCATCGTGCCGATGAACATGCACAAGTCCGTGCGTGTCGCCGAGCTGGCCGAGCAATTCTACGCCGAGCTCAAAGCGGCCGGTGTCGACGTGCTGTTCGACGACCGTAAAGAGCGTCCGGGCGTGATGTTCGCCGACATGGAGCTGCTGGGCGTGCCCCACGGTATCGTTATCGGCGAGCGCGGCATGGACAACGGCGTGGTGGAATACAAGTGCCGCCGCACCGGCGAGAAGCAGGAAGTGGCGATCCAAGACATCGTCGCCCTGATCAAGGCCAAGCTGGGTCGCTAACCCCCCTAGAATGAGAAAGCGCGCCATTCGGCGCGCTTTTTTTATGGGTTCGTCAGAGTTTTATCCAGGCATCCTGCCAGGCAGTCCCCTTGCCGGGCTCATAGGCCCAGGCGGCACCCGAGCACCAGGTGGTGAAGGGATAGGGCTTGCACTCATAGTTGCCCCCCACGTTGCTCACCCGATCTCCAGCCTTGTATGTCGTACCTGCCTTATAGGCTGGATACCCAGCGCCGCCGGCGGGTTTGACGGTCAATCGGGTCACGGCGGTCACATCCAGGGCGCCGTCAGAGACCGTCAGGGAGAGGTCATAGAGAGTATCGGCGGTCACCGCCGGCCCCGTCACCACCAGGGTCGCGCTATTCTGACCCGTCGCAGTCAGGCCGGCTGGCACACTCCACTGATAAGTCAGTGCATCACCATTGGGATCGGAGGCGTTGGCCTGAATGGTGACTTGTTTGCCCGACTCGACGCTGGCGGTGGCCGGCATAGTGATCACGGGAGCCTGATTGGACTGAGGTGCCTTGTTGGTCACCACCACCTGATCACTCGCCTTGAGCCCCTGCTCGTCGGTGACCGTCAGCTCGAATGCCAGCCTGGTATCGGCACTGACGGCATCGAGCACCACGCGCGCCTTCGCCTGATTGACGTCGAGTAAGGAGGCCTGCGGGCCGGAGACCTGCTTCCAGCCGTAGGTCAGGACACCATTCTCAGGATCGTGAGAGGCACTGCCATTGAGGGTCACCTCGGCCGGGCCGGTCACGTTCAGGTCGCTCCCCGCGTTGGCCACCGGCGGCTTGTTAGCCGGCGGAGTGGTGCCGCCATCGCCGTGTCCCAGCCCTTCATGCATGGCGTTGAGAATATCGCCATTGTCGGAGTCAATCTCCCAGGCAAACAGCCCTCCCAACTGGTTGGTCAACACATACTGACCCTTGGCCTTGACCGAACGGTCATTGTCATAGCTGATAAGGTCGCCACTACCGGCGTTAAAGAGGTAGGGAGCCTCGGCCACCTCGTCATACCCCTTCTCCCAACCGGCGCCCATCCGGTTGTTAACGATGTCGCGATAATCCACGACGCCATTCTCCCAGGTGCCCTTGACCGGACCCGTCGCCTTGCCGGTGAAGGGGTTACCGGCCAGGTAACCACTCACCCCGGTCCAGCCCCGACCGTACATGGCGGCGCCGACGACCAGCTTGCCAGGCTCTACCCCCTGATCGAGCATGGCCCTCACCCCCTTGTCGGTGGTGTACTTGGTGGCCGGATCCCAGCTCGCCGCGTAGAGGTTGGTCTGATGACCCAGCTCGGTGTTACTCCAGGCACCGTTGAAGTCATAGCTCATCAGGAAGATGTGGTTCATGTACTGCTGGGCCGCCTTGTAGTCCACCTTGGCAATCTTGTCGCCGCCGGCGCTGATAGCCGAGGTGAGCTCATACTTGCGGCCGGTCTGTGCCTCCAGCTCATCGAGCATGGCGCGCAGCTCCTTCATGATCAGCACATAGGTCTGGCCATCGTTGGGCCCACCCAATGCCGGATTGGCTCCCAACCCGCCCGGGAATTCCCAGTCGATGTCGACCCCGTCGAAGAACTTCCAGGTCTGCAAGAACTCTTTCACCGACGCCACGAAGGTGTCACGCTTGGTCTTGTCACCGAGGAAATAGAAGGGGTCTGAAAGGGTCCATCCACCGACCGAGGGGAGGATCTTGAGATTCGGGTAAGCCTGCTTGAGCGCCATCAAGGCACCGAAGTTCCCCTTGTAGGGCTCATCGAAGGCCGTCAAACCGCTCTGGGGCATCTGGATGGCGGCCCAGGGGTCGTGCATAGCCACCTTGAAGTCGGCACGTCCGGCACAGGCGCGTTGCAGCGCCTCGAAACTCCCCTCGATGGACTTGAGGCTATCGTTGATGCCGTTGCCACCGCAGATGGGGGTGAAGCCATAGAGGATGTGGGTCAGGTTTTGGGCCGGAATCTTGTCCACGGTGAACTTACGCCCATAGACGCCCCACTCGGCATAGTAGGCGCCAACCACCTTGCCCGATTTATTGACGTAGGGCTTGTTGTTCTCCTGCAGCGGAGCCTTGAGTGGCTTGAGGTGGCTGCCATCGGTATCGGCGACCACGATCTCCTTCTTGTCGGAGAGAGTACAACCCGAGGCATTGCAGAGGGCCACCTGCATCTGGTAGCGCCCCCCTTTATTCACCTTGAAGGTGGCATTGCCGGAGGCCGCCGAGGGACCGGACCACACCTCTTTGCCATCGAGCAGCACCTTGGCAGTCTGGCCAACATCGCCAGACCAGAGATTCCAGCTCACGCTGACATCGGCAGCATCCTTGATCTTGACCAGCTTGTTGTAGGCGGTGGCCGCCTGATCCACCTCTATGATGGCAAACTTGGTCTCGCCCCAGCCGATGGTCGGTTTACCCGGCGCCGCAGCATGCGCCGTGGTCGCAGCCAGGGTGCCGACCAGCAGGGCCAGCGGAGTGAGTTTTGGACTTAGCATAGTGAATATTCCTGTTCTGTTATGAGGTGTGCGCCCCCAATCACGGGAGAGCCGTGTTTGCCGCCGGGCCCCCACCCAGGAACAACCGGAGGAGCGCAGCTGCAGCGCAGCAAGCCGTGACGACAGCCCCAAGGCGCCGACCATGCCGCGGCTTTCGACAGTGTGTTATATGGCCATCCCCCGCCGGACATCAGGGGGATCTTGCTTTGGAGGTGCCCAGAAAGAGGAGGCGTAACCCCGCTGCAGGCCGAACAGGTGGACGCAATTGACGGGTGCAGGCAACCCCTTGGCACAGGCGGCCCGCCCCATAGTGGTAGCTCCGCTATCTTAGGTTTTTCAAGCCCTTAGACCGGAAGCTTTGCGTCCCGACCTTTCGACCGGTTTGCCCTTAACACAACTTGCTTCGCGATGAAAATAAATCGCACACCGAATATAGGAGGGGGGAAGTGAGAAATGCCACCTGTCATAAATGACAGGCAAAGATCAGGCCGCAGACACCCGCAACCCTGAAGGGCGATGCCATGCACCCTGGGGGGAATATCCCCCCATCGCCGGGCCAACAATGAGGGTTAACTGTCGTTCAATTATGGGAGCCGTATCACGCCACATCATCGAGCAGGCTGTTCATCAGGGCACGCAACTTGAGGGGCTTGACCGGTTTACTCACGTAGCCGTGCCCCTGCTCCCGGATGCGGCGCAGCAGCTCAGGGTTGCGATCGGCGCTGATGATGATGCCACGGATCGGTTCGCCGTGGGCAAGACGAAGCCGCTCCAGCGCCGACAGGCCGCTCTCGCCGCGATCCAGGTGATAATCCGAGAGCACCAGATCCGGCCAGAAGCCCTCCGCCAGTACGCCACAGGCCTCCTCGGCATCCGCCACACAGCGCACCTCGCACCCCCAGCGCCGCAGCAGAGACGCCATGGCCAACAGGATCTCCGGTTCGTTGTCGATGCAGATAACCCGACGTCCCTCCAACAGAGAGCCGCTGGCGGACACGGGTACACTCGGTCTGGCAAGCACTTCGGCGGGATCAACACAGGCCAGCGTGAGTGAGAAGACAGAGCCACGCCCGGGCCAGCTGCGCATCCCTATCTGATGACCCAGCACGGTGGCGATGCCACGGGCGATGGCGAGCCCCAATCCCAACCCCTGCTCCATGGCCGTGCGGGAGTGATCGAGACGCAGAAACTCCTCGAAGATCTCGCTCTGCTTCTCCTCAGGAATACCGGGGCCGTTGTCCCACACCTCGATACGCACCCGATCGCCATCCCGGCGGCACCCCAGCAACACCTTACCCCCCGGATTGTAGCGAAACGCATTGGTGAGGAAGTTTTGCAACACCCGGCGCAGCAACCTGGGGTCCGAATGGACGGCCAAAGAACAAGGGACCACAGCCAGATCCATCCCGCCCGCCTTGGCCAGCACCCCGAACTCCGCCTTGAGGGTCTCCAACACCTCGGCCAGGGGGAAGTCGCTCTTGCGCGCCTTGAACTTACCCGCCTCGAGACGGGAGATGTCGAGCAAGTCCGAGATGAGATCCTCGGCCGCCTCCAGGGCCGTGTCGATCCGCTCGGCCAGGTGCGCCTCCTCGCCGGGGGGCAGTTGCTCACGCAGGGCAGAGGCAAACAGCTTGGCGGCGTTGAGAGGCTGAGTGAGATCGTGGCTCACCGCCGCGAGGAAGCGGCTCTTGGATTGATTGGCCCGCTCCACCTGCTGGTTGACCGCCAGCAGCTGGCTGTTCAGCGCCGAGAGCTCGCGAGTCCGCTCGGCGACGCGTGCCTCGAGCAGTTCATTGGCCTCGCGCAGTACCTTCTCCGCCTCACGAAACGGGGTGATATCGGTAAAGGTCATGACAAACCCGCCGCCCGGCATGGGATTGCCCTGCATCTCGATGACCCGCCCGTCGGGGCGCTCTCGCGCCGAGACGTGGCGGCTGCCGCTGCGCATATGGGCCACCCGCCGCGCCACCTGGGCTTCGATCTCCCCTGGGCCGCACAACCCCTGGCTGGCATTGTGGCGAATGATCTCCTCGACGGGTCGCCCCGCCTGAATGAGCCCGGGGGGATAACGGAAGAGCTCGATATAGCGGCGATTCCAGGCCACCAACTTGAGTTCCCTGTCCACCACAGAGATCCCCTGGCCGATGTGCTCGATGGCCCCCTGCAACAGATCCCGGTTAAAGCGCAGCAGATCCGAGGCCTCGTCCACTATGGTGGCGATCTCCTCGAGTTGCATGTTGTGCCCCTGCAGGGCCGAGGCGAGTACCAACCGTGCCGACGAGGTGCCAAACACCCCGGCCAGCAGCCGCTCGGTGTGGGCGATAAGCTCCGGGGTCGCCTGCATGTGCGGGGCCAGAGCGCCCCCCCGCTCGGCGGCGAAACGCCCGAAGGCGCGCTTGACCCGGCTCGGACCGAGGAAGCGCGTCGCCAGCATCTCCAGCTCTTTCACCGTCACCCTGGCCTGATAGAGGGCAGAGGTGTCCCGGCTCGGCTTGCCGACAAAGTTGGCCGCCTGCAGCCGCTCGCTCACCGCGGGCCTGGCCAGGAGTGACCCGGCCACATAGCCGGCGAGGTTGAGCAGCAGGCTCAGCAGCAGACACCAGGCGGTGACGCTCACCTCCCGCAGCCAGGGCAGATCCGGCGGCGCCAGCATGGTCGCCAGCGGAGAGCCGGTCAACATGCCGCTCTCGTGCAGCAGGGTCAGCAGCCAGAGCGTCAGCCCGGGGAGCAGTCCCAGATAGACGCCCTTGCGGTTGCCACGACGCCAGTAGAGACCGAGCAGCAGGGCCGGGGCGAACTGGGCGACCGCCCCGAAGGAGAGGAAGCCGATCCCGGAGAGGCTGGTCATCTCCCCGAGCCAGAGGTAGAGCCCCCAGGCGGCCAGCAAGATGAGCAGGATGGCGGCCCGACGCACCCTCAGCAGCAGGCGGCCGAGTCTATCGTCCTGTCGCCGCTGCCAGTAACGACGCAGCAGCAGGGGGAGCACCAGATCGTTGCTCACCATGATGGCCAGTGCCAGGGTCGAGACGATCACCATGCCGGTGGCCGCCGAGGTTCCCCCGAGGAAGGCGAGCAGCGCCATGGCGTCATAGCCCAGGGTATGGGGCAGACTGATGACGAAGGTATCGGGCGAGATCCCCTCCCCCAGCCAGTGCCGTCCCGCCAGCGCCAGCGGCCAGATGAAGATCCCCATCAGGAACAGGTAGACGGGAAAGAGCCAGCGCGCCCAATGGAGATCCTGCCCCTGGTTGTTCTCCACCACAGTCACGTGGAACTGACGCGGCAGACAGACGATGGCGCACATGGCAAGCAGGGTGTAGATGGCCAGCTCCAACAGTTGGCTGCCGCGCAGCTCGCTCGCCCCCTTGATGAACTCTTGGCTCGCTGCCGTTTGCAACACGCTGGGCTCTCCCCACAGCAACCAGAGGGAGAAGCCCCCCACCAGCAGGAAGGCAAACAGCTTGACCACTGACTCGAAGGCGATGGCGACCACCATCCCCCTGTGGTGCTCGGTGGCATCCAGGTGGCGGGTGCCGAACAGTATGCTAAAGAGGGCCAGCAACAGACCGACCCCCAGAGCCAGGCCGGCACGCCCGCCCCCCGTGCTGGCCCCCGCCGCGCCGTTGGTCAACAGCTCGAGGCCGATGACGATCGCCTTGAGCTGGAGTACCAGATAGGGCAACACCCCGAGGATCGCCACCAAGGCCACCAGCATCGCCAGATGCTGCGACTTGCCATAACGGGCGGCGATGAAGTCGGCAATCGAGGTGATGTGCTCGCGCTTGGCCACCAGGATGAGGCGGGCCAGCACTCGCCACCCCAGCAGGAAGACCAGCAGGGGGCCGAGGTAGATGGGCAGAGGTGACCAGGGATCCAGGCTCGCCTGACCGACCGTGCCATAGAAGGTCCAGGAGGTGCAGTAGACGGCGAGCGACAGGCTGTAGAGCAGGGGCTGACCCGGTAGACGGGCCCGGCGATGCTTGTCGGCCACATAGGCGATGAGAAACAAGAGCCCCAGATAGGCCAGCGAAACCCCGATCAGCAACCATCCCTGTTGCATGTATAACCCCTTGTCTTTGAATGCATTTTACTCAGGCCTGCCGCCAGTCTAGGGGCTGTCGGGGGAAATGTCACTCGCTCTCCGAGCAGTTTGCTTTCTGTTTTTCGATAAAAATCCGTTGACCGTTTATCGATAAACAGAAATAATCGCCGCGGATATATTGATAAACGATAATTTCATTATTCAGGAGTCGACGATGACAAACTACCCCAAAAACCATTCCGCCCTTTGGATTGAAGGCATACTCATTCTTGGTATGCTCATCACCCCCTTGATTACTCTTTGCGTTCCATGGCTCAAGGCTGACTTTGCCATCGAGGCGTTTCAATCCGTTTTGGAACAAAGCCCAGGCGCCCAACCCCTCGAGTTTTATTTGCCCGAAGTCACGCTCCTCACCAAGATCCTGCAGATCTCATTCGAGTTGTTCACCGATGCCATCTTCATCATGGTGTTGTGGCAGCTCAAGCAGCTCTGTTCCGGTTATCGACGCCAGGAGCTGTTCACCCTTGAACAGATCTGCCGTTACAAAAAGCTGGGCCTCTGGATTTGCATGATCTTCGTGAGCAACTTCCTTCGCACTCCGCTGCTGAGCATCATCATGAGCATGAGTGCCCCGGAACATCTCATCACCTTCCATCTGGAAACAACGGATCTTCGAGAGCTGCTGGTTGGCGTCGCGGTACTGGCCCTCTATAGAGTCATGCTCGAAGCCAAGCGCATGGCCGACGATCAAGCCCTGACGGTGTGAGGCAAACATGCCCATCATCATTCGACTCGACGCCCTCCTCGCTGAGCGCAAGATGACCTCTCGCGAGCTGGCTCAACGCATCGGTATTACAGAGGCCAACCTCTCGATCCTCAAGAAGGGGCATGCCAAGGCGGTGCGTTTCTCGACGCTGGAGGCCCTCTGCCGCGAGCTGCAGTGCCAACCGGGAGATCTGCTCGCCCATGAGGAGGAGAGCTGATGCGACCCCTCATCTGGTGTGTCCTCGGTCTGCTACCAACCCTGCAGGCGACCAGCCTCTATCGTCTGGAGGAGACCGACGACCCCCTGCGCCTCAGGGTGACCCTGACGGTAGAGGGAAACACCCCCTATCGGCTGGCCGCCTCCCGCAGCCAATCCGGGCAGGAGGGGGTCACCCCCGTCTGCCTGGATGACAAGAAGGGGGCTATGGGTGCCCTGACCCACTGCCGTCAGTGGCAGTGGTCTATCCCCCTCGTCCCCGCACCGGCTGAAGGGATCGATGCCTCCCTTCAACAGAGCGTGCGGCTCGACTCGACCAGCTGGCTGGTGAGCGAGTGGGGTAACTTCCCCCGTACCGAAGGCGAGGCGCAGGTCTGCCTGCCCGATGGCCGTTGCACGGCGCTGCCCTCCCTCTCGGCACCACCGCTCTTTCTCAGTCAGGGGCTCACCACCCTGGGGGCACAATCCAGGGCCAACGTGCAGATAGCTCACGATGCCATGGCTCGGCGTCTCCCCCTCGACTCGCTGCAGGGGCAACTCGAAGCCATGCTCGCCTACCTGAGCGAGGAGCTGGGGCGGCCCATGCCTCCCGGCTGGCGCCTCATCTGGTTGGCTCGGGACGTGGAGAGCCACTCCCTGGGTGGAGCTGCCGGCGCCAACCTCTTCGTGGCCAATTACCCGGTGCGGCGGGGCGAGCCCACCGCCGAGGCCTCCCAGCGGCTGCTGCGCATCAGCGCCCACGAGGCCACGCATCAATTGATCACGGCAGATTGGCCGGCCTGGGCCGGCGAAGGATTGGCGGAATATCTGGCCATCAAGAGCCTGCGCCACTTCCACCTGCAGCAGGAGAGCGCTGCCGACGAGTGGCTGCTGCGCACCCTGCCTGACAGGAAGACCGGCCTCTACCCGGCCTATCGGCGTCTGCAAGAGGGCGATCCCTCCCTCTATCCTCTCTTCTACGTCAAAGGGGCCGCCTTCTGGGAGGCACTCGATGAGCGTCTCGCCACGAATGGCTTCTCGTTGGGAGACCTGCTCCCCAGGATCGCCTTTGACGAGCAGGGGGAGTTGACGTCGCAGAGCCGGCACTGGCTGGAGGAGGAGATAGAGCCCTGGCGCTGGCAGGCGCTGGAGCAACGCTATCTGAAATAACGCAAGAGGCGCCCGAAGGCGCCTCTGTTTATTGGCGGGGTCGCAGGAAGAGGGCCGGTAGTGCCACCCCCATCATCAGCCAGAAGATGCCACCCTGCAGGCTCTCGTAGAGCTGGCCACAGAGGGCCATCAGGATGGCCACCGTCATCCCCAGCGCCAGGGCCGAATAGAGGGCCTGGGTCGGGATCTGGCGCTCCGGCGGAAGCACGCGAGTCATGAAGCGCACCGTCGCCAGATGGCTCACACAGAAGGTGACCGCATGAAGCAGCTGAGCCAGAACCAACACCCACAGCTCCGTGCTCGCCCCCATCATGGCCCAACGCACCAGACACCCCACTCCGCCAACCAGGAACAGGGTGCGCGCGGGGAAACGGGAGAGGACGCGGCGATCGGCGGCAAACATGCAGATCTCCGCCACCACCCCCAGGGCCCAGAGATAGCCTATGGTGCTGCCGCTGTAACCGGCCGCCTTCCAGTGGATCGCGCTAAAACCGTAGTAGGCCGCATGGCTACCCTGCAACAGGCAGGCGATGAAGAGCAGGCGGCGCACGGCGGGATCGCGAAAAGTCTCCCACAGGCTGACGTTGGCCCGTTCCCCCGCCACGTCTTTGGGCGTGGGGGAGAGGGGCAGCCAGCTGAGCAGCAACATCAGTAGCAAGCCGGCCACCATGGTATGCAGCACCCAATCGCTGCCAAAGGAGGCCTCCAGCATGCCCACCAGAGTAGAGGCGACGATAAACGCCAGGGAGCCACACAGACGCACCTTGCCGTAGTCGAGATGGACCTGTACGACCATGCGGGTGGCGAGCGCCTCCCCCATCGGCATCAGGGTCGGGTAGATGAAGTTGGTGATCAGCGTCAGGGCCACCAGCCACCAGGGGGAATGGCCGAGGTAAAAACCGATGAAGCTGAGCAAGGAGAGCAGGGAGAGCAACCGCGTCATGGGCAGCAACGACGCCGCCCCCTTGATGCGTCCCATGATAATCAGGTTACCGGCAAAGCGAATTGCCATCCCGGCCCCCAGCAAGAGACCGATGAAGTCGGGGGTCAGGCCGACGCCCTCCAACCAGAGGGACCAAAATGGCAGGTAGGCGCCGTAGACGAAGTAGAAGGCACCGAAGAAGAGGGCTAACCAGGAGAAGGCGGGCATGGGAACTCATCTGCTCTGTAAAGGGCGTCGATCATACCCTATCTTCCCCCGCCAGCAGGAGTGAAATAAGCGGGGGCCCCAAGGCCCCCGAGCAGAATACTCAGAAGGCGTACTTCACGCGGGCACTGAGGTTGCGACCGGCGTCCGTCTGGCGAGACGTGTCGCTTCCTTGGGCGAGCCCTGCCACCGACTCATAGGCCAGCACTTCCTTATCAAACAGGTTGAAGACCCCCACATTAAGCTGCAGATCCGCCATGGGGGTGAACTGGGCGTAGACATCCACCACACCCCAACCGGCACTCTTCAGGGTCTCCTTGCCGCTGGCATCCAGCCCCACCTTTTTCATGTCGTCGGCGAAGCGCAGAGCCGTGTTGAGATTCCAGTTTGTCTGATCCAGCCGAGCCCCCAGGCTCCCCTGCAGCGGGCTCAGCTCGTTGATGTAGTGGCCATCTCCGTCCTTACCGGTTACATAGGCGAGGTTGCCCCAGAGGTTGACCGAATCGGTCACCCAGTAGTCGGCTCTGGCCTCCAGACCACGAGTCTTGACCTCATCCAGGTTCTGATACTGGTAGATACTGGAACGTCCCTCAGTGGCAATCTGTTGCTGAGAGATGAAGTTCTCATAGCGGGTATAGAAGGCCGCTACTTCATAGCCAAGTCGCTCGGTATTGCCACGAATACCGACGTCGACGCCATCGCTGGTCTCGGCCTTGAGATTCGGGTTGGGCTCGAAACGATAGCCATAGGCCTGGTGGTTCAGGGTCGAGAAGGCTGTGTCATACATAGGCGCCTTGAAGCCATGGCTGTACTGAGCAAACAGGTTAGCCGCCTCGTGCGCCTTGAACACCAATCCCAGCTTGGGTGAGAACTCCCCTTCGGAGAAGGAGTGCAGTTGCTGCCCCCGATAGGCGGGATCTTCGTCCGGCGTCATACGGTAGTAGTCGTAACGCACCCCAGGGGTCAGCACCCAGCGTTCAGCGAAACGGATCTCGTCGAAGGCCCAGATCCCGCCTCGCTCACTCACGGTCGAGGGGAAGCTCAGCTCATCGTAACCGGGGAAGTCTCCGGGTACGCCAGGCCCCTTGTAACGCTCGCGACGGTTATCGGTGTGCTCATACTCAAGCCCCCAGGCCAGACGCTGGCTCGCGAGCGCCTTGGAGAACTGCATCTGGGCACCCAGACTCTTTTGGCGGAAACGGTTGTGATCGAGAGAGTTTTTGGTCACGTAGGGATTACCCGGCATCACCGGATACTTGGAGGATGCGAACTGATCCAGCGTCTGCTCCATGTCGCTGTAGTAGAGCTTGCTGTCGATACGATCCGCCCAAGGGCGGTTGAGTTCCAGACCGTGATCCAGGATCAGGGAGAGGTTGTCGGTCTGCTTGTCGGTGATGGGCTGCTCGAAGACCCGAGCACGGCCACCGCCCACCTTGTTCAGTTTTACCGCCTCAGGATCTTGTCCCTCGGTGAGATAGTTGACCGTCAGCTTGAGGTGCTGGGCCTCGGATAACTGCCAGCGGCTCTTGAGCAGAATCGCCTCGCTCACTATGTCAAAGTCGTTCTTGGCGTCGTGAAAGTCCTGAGTGACGCCGCCATCACGATGGGTATAGCGCAGCAGGCTCTCCACCTCGCCCGTTCTCAGCGCGCCGGTGAAGCCCCCCATCCCCTGCCCGTTTGCCCCGGCATAGCCGGCGGTGACGTCCAGATAGTGATCGCGTCCCTTAAGAAAGTCGCCGGCCTCCTTGGTGGTGATGGCGATCGCCCCCCCCATGGCATCAGAGCCATACGCCGCCGAGGCGGGCCCCTTGACGACCTCCACCTGCTTGATCATGTCGGTATCGAAATAGGCTTGCCCGACCCCACCCTTACTGTAAGCATCGTTTTGACGCACGCCATCCTGAATCACCTTGACCCGGTTTTCCCCCATGCCACGGATGATAAAGGTCTGATCGCCCCCATTCCCTCCTTTGACACTCACCCCGGGCTCATAGCGGAAGAGCTCGGCGGCATTGGTGACCCCCTGCTCCTCGATCTGCTTGTCGGTGATGACGGTGATGGGGCCAGAGACATCTTCCAGCTTCTGCGCCATGCGCGAGCCACTGACGACCATGGTTTCATCGCTCTTGCCACCACTGGCGTGAACCGGAATAGAGAGGGCAGCAGCGACCGAGAGGGCCACGACGGTGAAGGGGGTCTGTTTCACGACTACATCCTTTTAATGAGAATTATTATCAAAGTGGCGTCATCTTACTGATCGACAGGAAAAGATCAACGCAATGCAAATCATTATCATTTGATTGATTGCCGCAGAAACTTGACTACAATCCCCCTCGAACCACACCGACGAGAGCCAAGATGCGACTGCTTTCCCTTGTTTTGACCGCCCTGCTGGCGGGTTGTGCCACCCCTCCGCCCCCCGTTTCCACCCTCTATGACTATCACCTCCAATCCGGTGATACCCCGATAAGCCTGATGGACGCAGCCCGGCGCCTGGAAGGGGCGGACATCGTCCTGGTCGGCGAGCTGCACTCTCATCCTGCCGTGCATCTGCTGCAGGCGCGCCTGCTGGCTGAGCTGACCCGGGGACCCCGCCCCCTCGCCCTCTCCATGGAGCAGTTCAGTCGCGCCGATCAAGCCGTGGTGGATGCCTATCTGGCCGGGCGGATCGGCGAGTCGGCGCTGATGAGGGACGGTCATGCCTGGCCCAACTACGGCAGCGACTATCGCCCCCTGGTAGAGTTCGCCAAGGCCAACCACCTGCCGGTTATCGCCGCCAATGCCCCCAAAGGGCTGGTGAGCTGCATCGGCGAGCAGGGCCCTGAATGGCTCGACACCCTGCCCACCAATCATCGCCGCCTGGTCGCGGCGCACCTCACCCTGAAGGATGACGACTACCGCCGCAGCTTCATGGCCTCCATGCACCATGGTGACAATGACAGCAATGCCCGCCGTTTTGCCGCCCAAACCGCCTGGGATGACACCATGGCCGAGAGTATGGTGACCTACCTTGCGGCTCACCCGGGCCGGCGCATCATGCACATCGCGGGCAACTTTCATGTAGAGGGCGGATTGGGACTTGCCAGCCGGATCGCGGCCCGCAATCCGGATCTCAAGGTGGCGTTGGTCGTTCCGGTGACTGCGCCAGTCAAGCCCACCGGCGGGCGCAGCGCCGACATAGAGGTACATCTGGCCCCCCTACCCGAGCGTTGGAAAAACCGTGAAGAGATGAAGCTGGATATGGCATCCTTGCGCCAGGCTCGTGGGCGCGACTGCCAACACTGGCAACAGCCCTGAAACGGTGAGAAAGGGAGAGGTGACATGGATGTATTGCTGGTGATCGATATGCAGCAGGGATTGTTTGAGCAACCGCGCCACAAGGCGGAGCAGGTGATAGACAACATCAATCGGCTCGCCCACGCCGTGCGGGCACGGGATGGCCATGTCATCTATATCCAGCACAACGGCCTGCCGGGCGAGGCGCTGGCACCGGATACCCCGGGTTGGGCACTCCACGCCGGGCTCGAGGTCGACGAGGAGGACGAACGCATCGGCAAGAGCGCCTGCGACAGCTTCCTCGGCACCCGTCTCGGCGCGCATCTGCACAGGCTGGCCCCTTCTCGCCTGCTCATCAGCGGCTGCGCCACCGACTTCTGCGTCGACACCACACTGCGTAGCGCCGCGGCGCAGGGATTCAACCTGGTGGCGGTGAGCGATGCCCACACCACGGCCGAGCGACCCCACCTGAGCGCAGCCCAGGTCATCGCCCACCACCACTGGATGTGGGAGGGATTGATCCTGCCCGACGGCAAACGTGTTACCCTGCTCCCCACCGAACGGCTGGTCTGAATGGAGTCCTCCTTGCGCCTGTTACTGCTCTCTCCTCTGCTACTCGCGGCTTGCACCTCTGTACCTAGCCCGCGCAGCGACGTCCCGCCGCCGCTCTTCGCCACTCATATCACCGAAGAGGGAAGCAAGCGCTTCGTGTTCGAGGCGGCGCCGCTGGAGCGCCTTCCTACCGGCCTCTCCGTCGAAGGCAAGCCGGTGCGGCCACGCAAGAGCCTGCTAGAGAGTCGTGAAGCGCTCCAGGCGGAGCAACTGGATCAGTGGCTGGCTCAAAAAAAATTCTGTCATCAGGGTTTTATCGTATTAACAAGGACCTCCTGGAAGATCCGCGGCGAGTGTAACGAGACCGCCAGCACGGCCGATCGCCAGGCCTTTCCCAATGCCTCGGGCTGGGAAGAGTAACCAAAGCAAACGGGCAGCCCAGGCTGCCCGTTTCATCTCTCGACGCCCGACTAACGCAGGTCGTCGGCAGTAGAGGCGATCTCAGCGCCGGTATCGATGCGCTTGTGCCCCTCGACCAGATGCACGAAGTCGATCAGCTCGTCACCGCTCACGCGAAATGCCTGGCCAAACCCCTTCACGAAGAGCCCCTGCTCGGGCTTGAGGCGAAACAGCACGAAGTCCTGCAGGTTGGATAGCCCCTTGACGATCTCGCCAAAGCGCCCCTCCAGGGCCGCGATGGCGCGCTCCCAGCGAGCATCGTCCCGGGCGACAACCTCGGCAATGGCGTCGAAGGTGAGGCGCTTTCTGGCGAACAGCTCGCGCGCCGCGCCCTCGTCCTCGATCAGCATCAGGGATACACGCGGCACCTGTTGCAGGTTGCGAGCATGGCGGGCGATCTCGGAGATCAGCACATAGTAGCCATCTTCCTGCAACACAAACGGCGCATAGCTGGCGTTGGGGGTGCCGTCGGCATCGACCGTGGCCAGTTGCAGGGTACGACAGGCATCGCGAAACTCGCGGATCTCCGGTTGCAGCCTGCCTTGCAGACGCTCTTGACGTTCACTCATGCCTGATTCTCCTTACGCAGCGCCATGAAGCGTTCCACCTGATCCGGCAGCAGACGGCGCTGCTCGTCACGACCCAGGTATACCTTGAAGATGCAGCGACCGGCCACATCGAAAAACTGGAAGGAGTGCCCTTCCTTACCCATGAAGAGCTTGCTCACCAGGGCCACCTGGGCCACGGCATCGAGCTTGAGATGGCCGTGCAGCTCCCCGTCACGCCCCATCAGGTTGTAGTAACCACGGGCATTTTTACCCTTGGGGAAGGGGGCCTTCACCTCGAAGATGGAGCCGGACGACTCGACGATGGTCGTCACCGGTCCCCAATCGGCGAGATCGGCCAGCAGCGCCTCGGCACGCTCCCCCGGCAACAGGGTCACCAGCTCGGCGGGAAGATGGCGCACCACCTCCCACTCGCTCACGGCCAGCCGTGCGGCGATGGCGGAGGGGTGTGCCCCCGGATCCTCGGTCAACAGGTCGTTGATCTGTTGTGCAATGGTCATGCTTTCTCCATCTGGTGCACATGATTGGTGGGCGCTACTCTAAAGGATGGACAGCCACGAATGCAATTGATAACACTTTTCATTATCTATACATCATTAATGCCTCCTGCTATGCTCCCCGCCCTGTATCCTGTTTCAGTGGAGCATACCCCATGACCTCTCTGCGCGGTCCCCTGACCCGACTCCTGCTGCTGTTCCCCCTACTCACTTCTCCCGCGCTGCTGGCGGCCGAGCGCATCGTCAGCATAGGGCCGGCCACCACTGAGCTGTTACAGGCACTGGGGGCAAAGTCCGCGATCATTGCCACCGACGTCAGCAGTCAGGGGCTCACCGTACCCAAGGTGGGCTATCACAGAGCCCTGACCGCAGAGGGTATTCTGAGCATGGCACCGACCCGGGTCATCGGTAGCGACGAAATGGGCCCTCAGTCGGCCCTCGATCAGCTCACCCGCGCCGGCGTTCAGGTTGATGTGCTGCCCACGGCGCCGACCCTCGACAACCTCACCGTCCGTATCGATACCCTGGCCCGCTTGCTCGGGGCTCAGCCACAGGCCGATGCCCTGAAAGCCAAGATAGGCAACGAGGTTGACGCTCTGGCCAGGCAGGCGAACCCACAGACCCAACGTAAGGTGGCCTTCCTGCTGCTGCACAAGGGGCAACCGCTAAGTCTGGCGGGCGGCGACACCACGGCGGCAGCGCTCATTAAACTGGCGGGGGGAGAGAATCTCGGCAAGGCGCTGAGCGGCTACAAGCCCGTCTCTGCCGAGTCGCTTATCCAGATGCAGCCCGATCTGATCCTGGTGAGCGGCCGCGAGTGGCAGGCCTACCGAGACCCGGCAGCGGTGCTGGCCGAAGTGCCGGCGCTGGCCTCCACCCCGGCGGGGCAGCGCGGCAACCTGCATGCCGTCGATGGTCACGCCTTGCAAGGGGGACTCTCCCTCTCCTCCCTGGAGCAGGCGCGCCACATCGCCGGTTGGTTGCAAGGCACCCCATGATCCGTCGTCTGCCGCTGCTGCCCCTGCTGGGGACGCTCACCGCCCTGCTGGGCGTGCTCGCGACCCTCTCGCTGGGCACGGGCCCGCTGCCCCTGACCTTAGGCGAGAGCCTGGGGGCCCTGCTGCCAGACTCCTCCCTCGCCCCCCATCTACAGTTGGTGGTGCAGGAGATCCGCCTGCCGCGCACCCTGCTCTGCATTGCCATCGGCGGGATCCTGGGCCTGTGCGGCGCCGTCATGCAGGGGCTGTTTCGTAACCCCCTGGCCGACCCCGGTATCATTGGTGTCTCCGGTGGCGCCGCCCTCGGCGCGGCCCTCGCCATCGTGTTGCTGGCCCCTCTGGGTGGCGAGTTACAACGCCAGATCGGGGTGGGCCTGCTACCCCTGATGGCCTTCCTCGGCGGGGCTCTCACCACCACCCTGGTCTATCTGCTCGGCACACGGGCAGAAGGGACCTCGGTCAGCGTCATGCTGCTGGCCGGGGTCGCCATCACGGCGCTGTCCGGTGCCGCCATCGGTCTGCTCACCTATCTTGCCGACGATCAGATGCTGCGTAACCTGAGCCTGTGGCAGATGGGTAGCCTGGCCGCCGGCAAGCCGGCCGACATTCTGCTCGCCATGCTCACGCTGGCCGCGCTGCTGGCTCTGTTTATGCGCGATGCCGGCCCCCTCAACGCCCTGCTACTGGGGGAGTCGGAGGCTCGTCATCTTGGGGTCGCGGTGCAGCCCCTCAAACGCCGCCTGATCCTGCTCACCGCCGCCGGCGTCGGGGTCGCGGTTGCGGTCAGCGGCCTCATCGGCTTTATCGGCCTGGTGGTACCGCATCTGGTGCGCCTGCTGGCCGGCCCCAATCACCACAGATTGCTGCCCCTGAGCGCCCTGCTCGGGGCCACCCTGCTGCTGTGTGCCGATATGTTGGCCCGCACCCTGCTGGCACCGGCAGAGCTGCCCGTGGGGATCATCACCGCCTTGATCGGCGCCCCCTTCTTTCTCTGGCTACTGGTTCAAGGACGCCGCCGCCTCTAGGAGTTGCCATGCCCCTGCTTTCCTGTCGACAGCTGACCCTCTCTCGGGACGGCCGCACCCTGCTCGACGGCCTCAATCTGGCTCTCGAAGCCGGCTCGGTGACCGTGTTGCTTGGCCCCAACGGGGCGGGCAAGAGCACCCTGCTCAAGTGCATTACGGGTGAGCTCGACGTCGCGGGCGAGATCCGGCTGTTTGACCGTCCGAGTGCACACTGGCAGGCCGAGGCCCTCGCCCGTCAGCTGGGCGTCCTGCCTCAGAGCGCCTCACTCACCTTTCCCTTCCTCTGCCAGGAAGTGGTCGCCATGGGACGCCTTCCCCACAGTGAGCCGCGCGCGCAGCGGGATCGGATTGTGGCGGCGGCGATGGCCCATGCCGGCGTCGATCACCTGAGTGACCGCCTCTACCCTTCCCTGTCAGGGGGTGAGCGGCAACGGGTTCAGTTTGCCCGGGTGCTGGCCCAGATCTGGCACAGTGCCGACGATGAGCCCCGCCCCCGGCTGCTGTTACTCGATGAGCCCACCTCGGCCCTCGATCTCAAACATCAGCACCAGTTGCTGGCCATGGCACGTGCCCTGGCCGGATCGCATACGGCTGTGCTGGCCGTGCTGCACGATCTCAACCTGGCGGCCCGCTATGGCGATCGACTGATCATGCTGGAGAGAGGGCGTCTGATAGCCGATGGTACCCCCCGGCAGGTGCTGCAAGCCCCCCTGATCGAGCGCCTCTATGGCTACCCGGCCAGGGTGATTACCGACCCACAGGGGGCTCACCCTATCGTCCTCTAGGAGGGGTTTCTCATCCATACTGCTAGGGTATCACTCACGGAGTCATGCCCATGCTGGGTCGCCTGTTGCTGCTCTGGGGTCTCTCTCCCCTCGCCCTTGCCGCCCCCTTGCATCTGGTGGTGCAAGAATTCGCCCCCTACAGCTTTGTTGGCAGCGATAAACAACCCGCCGGCGCCGTGGTGGAGATGGTGAAAGAGGCGTGTAACTACTGGCCTGAGGGGTGCCAGATCACCCTGTTACCCAATCTGAGGGCCCGAAAAAAGCTGGAGTTGGGGGAGGTGGATGGCATGTTCCCCCTCGCCTGGAGTGAAGAGCGGGCGAAGACGCTGCGCTACTCGCGGCCACTGTGCAAGGCGAGCTGGGGCATTTTTGCCCATAGCGACGAGACTGACACGCCGCTCACCCTGGCGCGCCTGAGTAACGCTCGAGTCGGGGTGACCAAGGGCTCATTCAGCGAGACCCTGTTACGGCAACTGGACGATGCCCTGCGCCGGCAGGGGCTGCCGCCGATGCGGCTCGATCTCAACGTCAACGACGACTTGGCCAGTCTGCTCAAGCTGGAGCGACAGGGGCGCTATCGCCTCTACTTCTCCAACATCGATGTGGCCCTGCACCGACTCAACCTCGGCTCAGAGGCACAGATCCGACTCTGGAAGAAGAGCCATGAGGCGAACTACTACATCGCCTTCAATCGTGACCGGATAAGCGAAGCCAGGCTCAATGCCTTCAACCTCATCCTTAGCCGACTCGAGGCACAGGGCAACCTGTTACGCCACCGGGTGCGCTGGGGTCTCTCCTCCCCGCTACCCGATGATCGGCTCCATAACCTCTTGGTGCCCGAGCCGACCTCGACTCACGCCAATTGATAGCGCCCCGGCCTGTGATTGAACGTCAACACCAGGTTACAGAGGATGGCGGCGACCACGGAGAGCAGCAGGATCCAAATCGGCACCACGAAGAAGGAGGCGAACACGATGGCGCAATCGAGCCCCATCTGTAACTTGCCTGCCCGCACCCCGAATCGCTCCTGAATGAAGAGCGCCAGTATGTTGAAGCCACCCAGACTCGACTTATGACGGAACATGATGAGCAGCCCCATCCCAATCAGGGTGCCGCCGATCAAGGCGGCATAGAGCGGCTCTATCTGGCCAATCTTGAGCACCATGTTGAGGTGATCGGTGACCCAGGAGACGGTGGCCACCGAGATGAAGGTATTGAAGGTAAAACGCGACCCCATTCTGAACCAGGCCAGTGCGTAGAAAGGGAGATTAATCGTGAAGAACAGAAGACCAAAGCTCACGCCAGTCACCTGTTGCAGCAGCAGGGCCAGGCCGGCGGTCCCTCCGGTCAACAGGCCGACCTGATGAAACAGGTGGATGCCGAGGGAAATAAACCCCGAGGCAGTCAGCAGGGCAAGCAAGTCCTCATGCAGAGGATGAGTGCGGTTATCCATAACGTATTCCTGTTGGCGACGAAGAAGAGAGGGGGGCACAGCAGCGGATCCTGTCCTCAGGATCTCGTTATGAAATGGGAGTCTATTTTCGGTGAGCGAGATCACAAGCGGATACGCCAACGCCCCAAAATGGGGCGCGTATTTTTTTCGTTACAGCTATTGCACCAAGATATGGCAGCGAATCCCCGCTCTGATCGGTGGGACCGCGACAGGGTACATCGAAGGGCTGACCACAGCGCCACTCGAACCAAGCCGCACGCTGACAGAGCCCACCCTATCGGACCCTGTTGCCCCGCAGTAGCATGCCACCCCGACCCTGAGCCTTAGTTCCAGAACATTTCGTTCTCTGGATTTAGGGAACATAACCACACGATCCACTGCCTGCGTAGCCAGCCCCGCCACGACGACCTATGTTTTCTGGATAACACCAAGAGATAAACTGACATGGGTCGCATCACCTTCTGGAGCACGCTCTCGCTGCTGCTCGCCAGCCATTGCCTGCAGGCCGATACCTTCCGCCAGCCCCCCAGAGTCGCCAGCGCCCTGCGCCAGGGAGCGGCACTGGAGCGCAGCGATCCACATCAGGCGATCGCCCACTACTGCAGGGCTGCCAATCTGGGGAACCCTGAGGCCTACTTTCGCATCGGACGGCTGCTTGCGCGTGGGCCCGGCGAGATCCGTAGCCCGCGCCGGGCCAACGCCTATCTGGCGATGGCGATGCGCCTTGGCAACCAGCAGGCGGGGCGCTACTACAACTACAAGGTGGGCAATGCCCCCTTCGCCAGCTGCGGGGTCGGCGGTGGTGGTGGCACCCCCTGGGTGCAGCCGGGCACCCCGTTCGATCTGGATCACTACATCGCCCGCCAGCCGGTCGCCAAGCAGCAGCTGGCCAGCCAGATCCGCAAGGCGGCCCTGCGCCACAAGGTCGACCCCGAGCTGGCACTGGCCATCGCCATCGCCGAGTCCAATCTCAACCGCTACGCCGTCTCTCCCAAGAATGCCCAGGGGGTGATGCAGCTCATCCCCGAGACCCAGGCCCGCTTCGGGGTAACCCGGCCGTTCGACCCAGAACAGAACATACGCGGCGCCATGACCTACCTGAAATGGCTCGAGGGGCAGTTTGGCAAAGACTGGGTACGCATCAGCGCCGCCTACAACGCCGGTGAAAAGGCGGTGACCCGTTACGGCGGCATTCCCCCCTATCAGGAGACCCAGGACTACGTGCAGCGGGTGCTCTACTACTCGGGGCACACCCGGCACTAGCCGCGTGCGTACCGGCCATAGTGGCGCCAGTACCCCACCAGGTTGCTCAGCAGGAACAGACTCTCCATCAGCAGCGCAACCGGCGAGCCGACCAGCAGATTGTTGCCCATCCAGCACAAGGTACCGAGCACCATGCGCCGGCGCAGATGCCGATCGTCCGGACAGAAGGCCGCCCAGGTCTGCAGCAGGCTTGCGGCCAGGGTCAGTCCCGTGAGCGGCCCCTGATAGCCGAGGCACGCCACCAGGGTCGACAGTGCCATGAACCCCAGCATCCAGCCTCTTCCTCGTACCCGCACGCCGACGGCAAAGCGTAACGCCGCCACCAGCAGCAGACCCACCGCCGGCCAATAACCGAGCAGGGCGAAGTGGGCAGCATTGAGAGAGCAAGAGAGCGCCAGCAACCCCAGCACCCTGTGGCGTGCCCGGCACTGAAAGGCGGCGAGATCGCACAAGAGCGCCAGCGCGACCAGGCACTGGGAGAGCATAAACGGGTTCATGGGGCCTCCGGCATCACACAAGGAGGCGGCAGGATAGACAGCGGACGCCGCCCCGGCATTAACCCGGGTTAATGCGCCGGCGGATCCGCGACAGGCTGACCGGCGAGATACCAATGTAACCGGCCAACTGCACTTGGGTCAGGCGCGCCTCCCACTCGGGGAAGCGCTCGCGCAGGACCAGGTAGCGCTGCTCGGCATCGTGTAGCAGCAAAAACGCCTCTTTATTGCTCCTTGTAGCGCAGCTGCTGGCGCAGCAGCCGGCGCTGCACCTGTGCCCATTCGGGCAGATCGAGCCAGGCCAGCGGCAGGCGACGTACCCTGAGCGCCTCCACCGCCTCGAGGGCGTAGTCCGAGGGGGTCTGCCCGAGCCAGTGGTCGTAGAGCAGGCACAGCTCTCCTTCGAAATAGAACTCCTTGCAGCGGGCCTGTCCGGCGGGGTCGTAGTGGCAGGCGCGGGCAATGCCGCTCTCGATAAAAAAACCATAGCGCTGCCGCGCCCCCTGGGGCAGCAAGGTCTCACCCGCGGCGAACTCCATCCGTGTGGCCTGATCGCACCAGCACTGCGGGTCAACCAGACCGAGGCGGGAAAGGCAGTGAGTGAGCGATGCAGTCGGCATAAGGACTCCGGGGCGAAAACCCCATCATACGCCGACGCGGCGCCCGGTGCAGCCCGCCTGCTTTGCCCCCCCTCTTCCCTTGGTTTACAATCGACGGGTTTTTTGGAACCGGGGCAAGTCCCCGGCCCCACCACGGCCCCAGAGCGGTGGCATTGATGCCAACGTACTGAAACCAAAGAGAATTAGCCAATGGCTCAATTTATTTACACCATGAACAGGGTCGGCAAGGTCGTGCCGCCCAAGCGTCATATCCTCAAGAACATCTCCCTCTCCTTCTTCCCGGGCGCCAAAATCGGCGTACTGGGTCTGAATGGCGCCGGTAAATCCACCCTGCTGCGTATCATGGCCGGGCTGGATACCGAGATCGAAGGGGAAGCCCGCCCGCAGCCCGGCATCAAGATCGGTTACCTGCCCCAGGAGCCGAAACTGGAGCCGGAGCAGACCGTACGCGAAGCGGTGGAAGAGGCGATGGGTGAGCTCAAGCGCGCGCTGACCCGTCTCGACGAGGTCTATGCAGCCTATGCCGAGCCGGATGCCGACTTCGACAAGCTGGCCAAGGAGCAGGGCGAGCTGGAAGCCATCATTCAGGCTCACGATGGCCACAACATGGAAAACCAGCTGGAGCGTGCCGCCGACGCCCTGCGCCTACCGGCCTGGGACGCCCAGATCAAGCACCTCTCCGGTGGTGAGCGCCGCCGCGTGGCGCTGTGCCGCCTGCTGCTGGAAAAGCCGGACATGCTGCTGCTCGACGAACCGACCAACCACCTGGACGCCGAGTCCGTGGCCTGGCTGGAGCGCTTCCTGCACGACTACGAGGGTACCGTCGTGGCCATCACCCACGACCGTTACTTCCTCGACAACGTGGCGGGTTGGATCCTGGAGCTGGACCGCGGCGAGGGTATCCCCTGGGAAGGCAACTACTCCTCCTGGCTGGAGCAAAAAGACGCTCGTCTGGCGCAGGAAGCCAGCTCCGAAGCGGCCCGCCGCAAGTCCATCGAGAAGGAGCTGGAGTGGGTTCGCCAAAATCCGAAGGGGCGCCAGGCCAAGTCCAAGGCCCGTATGGCCCGGTTCGAAGAGCTCAACACCAACGACTACCAGAAGCGTAACGAGACCAACGAGCTGTTTATTCCGCCCGGACCGCGCCTCGGCGACAAGGTGGTGGAAGTGGCCAACCTGCGCAAGTCCTACGGGGATCGGGTGCTGATCGACGATCTGTCGTTCGCCATTCCCAAGGGGGCCATCGTCGGCATCATAGGCCCTAACGGTGCCGGTAAGTCGACCCTGTTCCGCATGATGTCGGGCCAGGAGCAGCCGGATTCAGGCTCCATCACCCTGGGCGAGACCGTAGTGTTGGCCTCGGTCGATCAGTTCCGCGACCAGATGAACGACAAGAAGACGGTGTTCGAAGAAGTCGCCGACGGTCAGGACATCCTGCGCATCGGCAACTACGAGTTCCCGAGCCGCGCCTACATCGGCCGCTTCAACTTCAAAGGCTCCGATCAGCAGAAGCGCGTCGGCGAGCTCTCCGGTGGTGAACGCGGTCGTCTGCACCTGGCCAAGCTGCTGCAGACCGGCGGCAACGTGCTGCTGCTCGATGAACCGACCAACGATCTGGACATCGAGACCCTGCGCGCCCTGGAAAACGCCCTGCTGGAGTTCCCCGGCTGTGCCATGGTCATCTCCCACGATCGCTGGTTCCTCGACCGGATCGCCACCCACATCCTGGACTATCAGGACGAGGGCAAGATCGAATTCTTCGAAGGTAACTTTACCGAATACGAAGAGTGGAAGAAGAAGACTTATGGTGCCGAAGCGGTCCAACCGCATCGCGCCAAGTACAAGCGCATCACCAAATAAGGGATTGCTACCGCAATCTTGCAAGGGGAGCCTCGGCTCCCCTTCTTATTGCTGCCATAATGTCGGGAACCCTGTTGTTTCATGAGGTCATCATGTCTGTGCCCAAACTCACCCTGCTGTTTCGGGTTGAACCCGGTTGCCTGGGCCCGGAGGGCAAACAGCATATCGACACCTTCTGCGCCCTCGCCATGCAAGTCTTCCCCCGCCTCGAGCCCGAGTTGCTGAACTGGGAAATCGTGCCGCGCCACGACAAGAAGCTCGACGAGATGGAGTTCCATCTGGCCGGCCGTCGCCTCAGTGAGGATCAGGCCGATCAATACCTGCACCGGGCCGGTTGCGATCTCGACCACCTCAAGGAGCGCATCGACGAGACGCTGGCCATGTTGGTGGAACGCTACCTCGACTCACGCCCCTGAGACCGTAAAAACCGAACAGCAAAACGTTTACCACCCTCTCGCCACGCCCCTTTTTCTGTTTTGGGGTTGCCCCTCATCTGTGCCAAAATGCGCGGCTGGTCACCCCGGGTGACCGCCCCCCCCACACACGAAATCACTGGTAATAATAGAGATGAGTCAATCCCAACACGCCCGTGGCGGCCTGCTCGAGCGCCTCTTTGGCCTCAAGGCCCACGCCACCGATGCCAGAACCGAGGTGATCGCCGGCATCACCACCTTCCTGACCATGGTCTACATCGTCTTCGTCAACCCGCAGATCCTCTCCAATGCGGGCATGGATACCCAGGCCGTGTTCGTCACCACCTGCCTCATCGCCGGTATCGGCAGCATCCTGATGGGCCTGCTGGCCAACCTGCCGATTGCCCTGGCACCGGCCATGGGCCTCAACGCCTTCTTCGCCTTCGTGGTGGTTGGCGGCATGGGCTACTCCTGGCAAGTGGGCATGGGCACCATCTTCTGGGGCGCCGTGGGCCTGCTGATCCTCACCCTGTTTCGGGTGCGCTACTGGCTCATCGGCAACATTCCGCTCTCCCTGCGGGTCGGCATCACGGCCGGCATTGGCCTCTTGATCGCCCTGCTCGGCATGCACAACGCCGGCATGGTGGTAGCAAGCCCGGCGACCATGGTGACCGTGGGCAAGCTCACCTCCCTGCCCTGCCTGCTGGGGGCGCTGGGCTTCTTCCTCATCTGCATCTTCTCCTCCAAGGGGATCCACTCGGCTGTGCTGATCGCCATCGCCGTCACCACGGCGCTGGGTTGGGCCTTCGGCGATGTCACCTTCCAGGGCCTGGTCTCCCTGCCGCCGAGCATCACGCCGGTATTCGGCCAGCTCGATCTGATGGGGTCACTCGACATTGGCCTGGCCGGCGTCATCTTCTCCTTCATGCTGGTCAACCTGTTTGACTCGTCGGGTACTCTGATCGGCGTGACCAACCGCGCCAAGCTGGCCGATGACAAGGGTCACTTCCCGCGCATGAAGGAAGCCCTGATGGTGGACAGCGTGAGCTCGGTCGGCGGCGCCTTTATGGGCACCTCCTCGGTCACCGCCTACATCGAGAGCAGCTCCGGCGTCGCCGTGGGCGGGCGCAGCGGCCTGACCGCCGTGGTGGTGGGTCTGCTGTTCCTGCTTGCCATCTTCTTCTCCCCGCTCGCCGCCATGGTGCCGGCCTATGCCGCCGCCGGCGCCCTGATGTACGTGGGGGTCTTGATGTGCTCCGAGCTGACCCGGGTGGAGTGGGAGGATCTGACCGAGGCCGTACCGGCCTTCATGACCACCGTCATGATGCCGTTCAGCTTCTCCATCACCGAGGGGATCGCCGTGGGCTTCATCTCCTACTGCGTGATGAAGGCGGGTACCGGCCGCTGGCGCGAGGTCAATCCCTGCGTACTGGCGGTAGCCCTGCTGTTCATCCTCAAGTTTGTGTGGGTAGACCACTAACAACGACGACGGCCGACATCATGTCGGCCGTTTCTTATGGCGCCATGCCCTCAGCTCGACCACCTCGCAGGGGGCATCGGGCTCGGGCAGTTCCAGACCGTTCTGCTGCAGATTACGCAGCGTCTCGTGGAGCTGATAACAGCGGTTGTGCATCATGCGCGAGAGACGCACACAGCGGTCGATGGGATTGCGAGCCAGCCGCTTCTGGCAGTCGATCTCAAATTGCAGGCCGCGCAGCCTCTCCTGAAACTGGGGATGCGCCGCCGCCACCAGCTCCTCTATCTGCTCTTGAAGCAGCGCATCCAGCGCGGCCTCATCTTCTTCGGCCATCGCCTTCAGGGTATCGAAATCCGGCAGCGACATAAGCTCCCTCCCATGTCGGGGCACCCGGCCGGATGCACTTCTCTGTTCACTTAATGTGCAATACAGCATGTGCTGCGCGATGGGGCAATTCCCGGCCGGAGTCACTCGTTGCCTCACCGTCGACTCTTTTTCCTTCGTTTGTCAAAAAGCCACACAGATTCAACCAATTGTCCTCGTCGGCCTCGCCGCCGGGCAGTTAGACCATCTTTCTCTAACACGTGGGCAAATAGATCATTTTGCAGGCATGTACACGCCCGAGACTGGGCCGGTCCGAGCCTGCATGCTAAGGTGTGGCCGCCACCAAACGGGAGGAGCAAGAGAGTGAAGTCACAGAGAGCCAGAATCGGCATCGTCACCGTCAGCGATCGCGCCAGTGCCGGTGTCTACGAGGATCTGTCGGGACAAGCCATCATAGATACCCTGAGCGCCTACCTGAGCTCGGAGTGGGAACCCGTCTACCGCCTCATCCCCGACGAGCAGCCCCTGATAGAGCAGACCCTGACTGCCCTGGCCGATGAAGAGGCGTGCTGTCTCGTCGTCACCACAGGTGGCACAGGGCCGGCCAAGCGGGACGTCACCCCCGAGGCGACCGAGGCGGTGTGCGATCGCATGATGCCCGGCTTTGGTGAGCTGATGCGCGCCGAGTCCCTCAAGTTTGTGCCGACCGCCATCCTGTCGCGCCAGACGGCGGGGCTGCGCGGTGACACCCTGATCGTCAACCTGCCGGGCAAGCCCAAGTCGATCCGCGAGTGTCTCGACGCCGTCTTCCCCGCCATTCCCTACTGCATCGATCTGATGGAGGGACCCTATCTGGAGTGCGACGAAGAGGTGATCAAGCCGTTTCGCCCTAAGAAATGAAAAGAGCGCCTGATGGCGCTCTTTTTGTCTCGACTCAGCGACGACCGAAGACCTTGACCCCGGCTTTGCTCCCTTCCGCGTTGCCGTAGACCTGGATCTTCTTGACGCAGCGACGGGTGCCAAGGGATTGCCACTGGGTCTCCTGATCCTTGTCCATCTCCCGGTCAAAACGTACGGTGCGGGTGCGATCGTCCCCATAGGTAACCACCAGCCGCTCCAGGGTGAGACCCCGCTCGGCCTTGACCTTGACGTACTTGGTGGGACGGCAGACCAGCAGGGGAATGGTGGCGCCACTATCGCCGATGCCCAGCAACAGGGTACGACCCAGGGTGAATTGATCGCCGGCCAGGGCCTGCGGCGCAGCCAACAGGGCGGCCAATGTGAACGCGTACTTCGACAAGAAAAAGCCCTCCAAAAAATGGAGGGCCATTCTACTCCCTGAAGCTAAACCCAGGCTGTACCTTACAGCCCTGGTTCAGCTCAGCGGTCGCTCCACATGGGGGAGACGCGCTCCTCCAGGGTCGCCTGCTGGTCGGCGGGCAGATCGCTGAAGAAATCGAGCCCGGTCTGCTGCTCCACCTCGTGAACCGAGACACGGTAGTTGGTCAGCTGGCTCATGGGCACATCCTCCTGGGGCAGGATGAAGGCAATGGCCTGCAGGCGATAAGGGTCCATCACCACCTTGTAGTAGGCGCTCGGGATGCCGACGGCATTACCGATGGAGCCCTCATTACCGGTGAAGATGGGGCCTGTGATGACCTGCACATCGCCACGGGCGATGGCCCAGTTACGCACCTTCTCTTCCAGAATGCGCCACGCCTTCTGGTTGAGAGCGGGCAACTGCGGGGTCATGTTGGAGAGCAGGAAGCTCTGCTTCATGGTGGTGGCGGTGGCGGCCATGTCGGCAGCCGGAGCCTGGTGGCCACGGTCGTAGCCAGAGCGTTTGTAATCGGCCAGGGTGGCGCGGTAGGCCACCGGGATCTCCTTGTCCTCGGCAAAGGCATCCTTACGCTTTACCGAGCCCTGGGCGCTCTCGCTGGTCATCTGGTAAGAGACCCAGTCCGCCACCTTGTAGTCATAGTTGTAACCGACGGCGTAAGCGTCGCGACACAGCTTCTGATCCGACTCGGACGGAATGCCGAAGCGCACGTGTTCCCCACAGGTAAAGCCCGCCGCCAGCAGGGGGGCAGAGCCAAGAGCGAGGGTGACAGCCAGAACCAATTTATTGATTTTTATCATTTTTACATTGCTCCAGTTTAGTAGGCGGAGCAATTTGACATGAGATCAGACCAGAGCATCAATTGCAGTTTTTTTACACATCACGAAACTGTGACTGGCCGCTGATATCCGGTCGAACAGACGCTAATATGCTTTAAATCAATGAATTGCCGGGTGAGATACTGAACGATCTACCCGATCCGTGATGGAGTGGTTTGAATCCCATTAATTTCGTCAATGCGATCACCGTGATTAATTGATGACGTATCCCTTGGCGCCCTCTTGGCGCATCATGTCTTACCCTATAGGGGTAGTACCCACCCATAACCACAGAACATCTTCGCCTCATCCACTCCTCCCCCGTGGAGGCTCACTCTTTCTTGCTCTCGGATAGGGATATGAAGATCAATACCTGCTGGCTAACCACGACACTGCTACTCTCCTCTACCGCCTTCGCCGCCCCCCACTGGGGCTACACCGGCGCAGAAGGGCCCGATCACTGGGCCAGCCTCACCCCTGAATTTGCCGCCTGCAGCGGCCACAACCAGTCACCGGTCGATATCAAGGGCACCATCAAATCGGCCCTGGCGCCGCTCGCCCCCCACTACCAGGCCGGAGCCACCACCCTCATCAACAACGGCCACACGTTGCAACTCGACTACGCCCCGGGCAGCCAACTCACCCTGGACGGGCACGCCTTCACCCTCAAGCAGTTCCACTTCCACGCGCCGAGCGAAAACCTGATCCAGGGTCGCCACTATCCCCTCGAGGCGCACCTGGTCCACGCCAGCGAGCAAGGGGAGCTGCTGGTGCTGGCCGTGATGTTCGAGGCGGGTGCCGCCAACCCCCTGCTCACCGAGGCGTGGCGCCAGTTGCCCAAGCAGGTCGGCACACCTGTGTCGCTGGCCCGCCCCCTCGACGTGCGCGCCCTGCTGCCCAAGGGGCTCGATTACTACCGTTTCAACGGATCGCTGACCACCCCTCCCTGTTCGGAAGGAGTGCGCTGGCTGGTGCTCAAACACCCCGTCACCGCCAGTCAGGCGCAGATCGACGCCTTCAAGGCCCTGATGCACCACCCCAACAACCGGCCGGCGCAACCCCTCGGCGCCCGCACCATTCTGGAATAAAAAAGAGGGCCGAACGGCCCTCTTTTCTGTCACCATCGACCTCACAGTGCGGCGGCGATGCGCGCCCCCAGGGCGGCGTTGCTGAGCACCAGCTGGATGTTGGCGGCCAGGGAGTTTCCGCCGGTCAGTTCGCAGACGCGGGCCAGCAGGAAGGGGGTCGATGCCTTGCCCTTGATCCCCTGCTCGTCGGCCTCGCGCAGGGCCTGCTGGATGGCCGCATCGATGTCGGCCTTGGGCATGGCGAACTCGGCCGGGATCGGGTTGGCCACCACGGCGCCCCCCTCCAGCCCCAGCGCCCATTTCAGACGCAGCGCCTCGGCGATCGCCGCCGGGGTATCGAGCCGGTAATCCACCTTGAAGCCGCTCTCGCGGGTATAGAAGGCGGGCAGCTCCTCGCTCTGGTAGCCGATCACCGGCACCCCCTGGGTCTCCAGGTATTCGAGGGTCAGGCCGATGTCGAGGATCGACTTGGCCCCGGCGCACACCACGGCCACCCCGGTGTGAGCCAGCTCCTGCAGGTCTGCCGAGATGTCGAAGGTCTCGGGCGCACCACGGTGCACCCCGCCGATGCCACCGGTAGCAAACACCCGGATCCCGGCCATGGCCGCGACTATCATGGTCGAGGCGACCGTGGTCGCCCCCATCTGTTTGGCGGCCAGCACGAAGGGGATGTCACGGCGGCTGCACTTGGTGACGGCGTGGCCCCCCTTGCCCAGGGCCTCCAGAGCGGCGGCATCGAGCCCGACCTTGAGGCGCCCGTCGATGATGGCGATGGTGGCCGGCACGGCGCCGTTGTCACGCACCACCTGCTCGACCCGGCGGGCGGTCTCCACGTTCTGCGGATAGGGCATGCCGTGGGAGATGATGGTGGACTCGAGGGCCACGACCGGTTTACCGGTGGCCAGGGCATCGGCAATTTCCGGCAGGATATCGAGATAGGGGCTCAGCATGGGTATTCCTCCAGGATTCTCAGTGCGGCGGCCCGGGAGAGGCCGGTAAAAACGGTGTCTTCGCAGCCCACCGCCAAAGCCGAGCAGGCCAGGGCGAAGCGGGCGCTCTCATCGAGGGGGGTCTCCTGCAACCAGGCGTGGACCAGGGCACCCATGAAGGCGTCCCCGCCGCCGGTCACGTTGACCACGGGCACGGGCAGCACCGGCAGGTGGGCCTGCTGCTCCCCGTCGCTGTAATAGATCCCCTGCTCCCCCAGACTCAGGAACAGGCGCTGCACCCCGGCGCGGTGGAACCAGGCGGCGACCATGGGCCAGCTCTCGGGCCCGGCTATGGTGATGCCGCACAGGCGCTCGGCCTCCAGCCGGTTCGGTTTCAGGGTGTGGATGGCTGGCAGCCAGGGACGGATCTTTTCCACCTTGGCCACCGAGACGGTGTCGACAAACAGGGGCAGATGGCCGTAGCGGTCGAACAGCCAGGCCAGGGTCTGGCTCGAGAGGTTGGTGTCGAGTACCAGGGCGCGCGCCCCCGAGAGCAAACCATCTTGCAGGGCGAGCCGCTGCGGGGTCAGCTCGTCGAGGATCCCCATGTCGTTGATGGCGCAGCTCATCTCGCCGCTGCCATCGTGCAGGCTCAGATAGCAGGAGGTGGTGTGGCCATCGAGCACCAGGGTGTGGCGCATGTTGACGCCGGCCTGCTGGCTCACCTCCATGAGGCGGTGGCCGTGGGCGTCATTGCCCACCGCCGTGATGAGGCGGGTGTCGCTGCCTAGCCGGGCCAGGTTCTCGGCGATGTTGCGGGCCACACCGCCGGCCGCCGTGTGCACCCGACCGGGGGTCGAATCCCCGAGCGTCAGCGCACCGAGCGCCTTGCCACAGATATCCATGTTGGCCCCGCCGATCACCACGGCGTAGGGCCCCTCGCGCAGCACATAGCCACGCCCCATCACATAGCCCTGACGCATCAGGCTCGAGATGTGGCTGGCCAGGGCCGAGCGGCTGATCCCGAGCCGGTCCGCCAGCTCCTGTTGGGCGATCATGGGGTCCTCGCGCAGCAGGTGCAGCACCTCTTGTTCACGCTCCGTCATAGACAAACATCCATTTGCAAACGTTTGTCTATTATTTCCCGTTCCCAAGGCGACGCAATGGCCAGTGCAAAAAAATGTCGGAGGGCGCACAAAACACGCGCGGGGTGCATGGGGCGGCGCACGGGCCTATAATCGCGCCCCGTTATCACGAGGAGCCGTCATGAGTCAGGTCACCATAGGGCTGGTCAATCCCAAATCGCCGGAGAACGTGGGCGCCGTGCTGCGCGCCGCCGGCTGCTACGGCGCCGATGCCGTCTTCTACAGCGGGGTCCGCTTCGAGCTGGCTCAGCGTTTCGTCACCGACACCAAGCAGATGGTGCAGCAGATCCCCCTGGTCGGGGTCGATACCCTGGCCGCCGCCCTGCCCGAGGGGGCGGTGCCGGTGGCGGTGGATCTGATCGAGGGAGCCATTCCCCTGCCCGACTACCAACACCCGGAGAACGCCTTCTACATCTTCGGGCCCGAGGACGGCACCCTGGGGAGTGACATCACACAGTGGTGCCGCGACGTCATCTATGTACCGACCCGCGGCTGCATGAACCTGGCCGCCTCGGTCAACGTGATCCTCTACGATCGGCTGGCCAAGGCCTTCTCGACGCCCAATTGAGGACCTTGACGGCAGGAATGCAGAGCCTCCATCGAAACCATCAAAAACCGGATCTGGCTCATGTTCCCGCACCCTGCCCATGTTCTTTACCCCCCCAGGACGTAAGATGGCGGTAGTGGCGGGAACAACCCCGTCGACCGTTTCGGCCCAGCGCGGCCCTACTCAGAGGAGTCTCCCCATGTCCATCAAGAGCATCATGTGTCCCGTCGATTTCTCTCCCATGTCCAAGCCGGTGCTCGACTACGCAGTGTTCATGGCCCAGAGCCACAATGCCAGCCTCAAGCTGGTACACGTGGTCGACCAGCTCCAGGGCTTCGACAGCTACAAGATCCTGCACATGACCGCCGCCGAGATTACCTTCCAGCTCGAGCAGCAGGCCCAGTCCCACCTCACGGCCCTGCTCGGCGAGCTGCCCGTGCCGGCCACCTTCGAGGTCTGCTTCGGACGTGCCCCTGACGAGATCGTGGCCCTGGCCGACAAGGACAAGTGTGATCTTCTGATCATGGGCAGCCACGGCCGCACCGGCCTGGCCCACCTGCTGGTCGGTAGCGTTGCCGAAGCCGTCGTGCGCCATGCCCCCTGCCCCGTGCTCATCGTGCGCCAGCAAGAGGCGTAACCCACATCGGGCCGGTCCACCCCGGCCCATTTGCTCCCCTTTATTTGTCTTTTGCACCGACAGATCCCTAAATTGGATTGAGCCGAAGGCCCGTCTGGGGCTAAATTGTGCTTAACAATCAATCGTCAAGGATGCCCACTGTGTCACAGTCAACCTCCCGAATCCTGTTGGTGGAAGATACCCTGAGCCTGGCCGTCGTCTACCAACAGTACCTGCGTCAGGAGGGGTATGAGGTGCTGATGGCCGACTGTGGCCAGCAGGCACTCGAGATCCTGCAGAGTCAAAATGTGCACCTCATCCTGCTCGATCTCGAGTTGCCCGACATGGATGGCATGACCATCTTGCGTCAGGTGACCGAACAGCAGCTTCCCTGCGCCGTGGTGGTGATCACCGCCCACGCCTCGGCCGACATCGCCGTGGAGGCGATGCGCTGCGGTGCCTTCGACTTCCTGACCAAGCCGTTTGATAGCAAGCGGCTCTGTGCCACGGCGCACAACGCCTTGCAGCATCAACAACTGAGCACACTGGTCGCCCACTATAAAGAGAACTTCGAGCGTAACTCCTTCGCCGGGTTTATCGGGGGCTCCATGCCCATGCAGGCGGTCTATCGCATCATAGAGAGTGCCGCACCGAGCAAGGCGACCGTCTTCATCACGGGGGAGAGCGGCACCGGGAAAGAGGTCTGTGCCGAGGCGATCCACAAGAGCAGCCCGCGTAGGGAGAACCCCTTCGTCGCCCTCAACTGCGCCGCCATTCCCCACGATCTGATGGAGAGCGAGATCTTCGGCCATGTGAAGGGCTCCTTCACCGGCGCCGTCGGGGATCGCAAGGGCGCCGCCAGCCTGGCCGACGGGGGTACCCTGTTTCTCGACGAGATCTGCGAGATGGACCTGGATCTGCAGAGCAAGTTGCTGCGCTTCATCCAGACCGGCAGCTTCCAGAAGGTGGGCAGTGGCAAGACCGAGTCGGTGGATGTGCGCTTCGTCTGCGCCACCAACCGGGATCCCCTGGCCGAGGTAAAGGCGGGCCGTTTTCGCGAGGATCTCTACTATCGGCTGCACGTCATCCCGCTGACCCTGCCGCCCCTGCGCGAGCGGGGGGAAGACATCTTGCTGCTGGCGCGGGAACTGCTGCAGCGCTATGCCCGTGAAGAGGGGCGCCGCTTCACCGACTTTTCCCCCGAGGCGGTGCGCCTGCTGCTCGACTACCCCTGGCCCGGTAACGTGCGCGAGCTGCAAAACGTGATCCGCAATACTGTGGTGCTCAACGACGGGGAGCGGGTGGACGTGCCCATGCTGCCCCCCCCCTTAAACAGCCGCACTGCCGTGCAGAGTGTGCTCACCGACGTCGCCATGCCGGTCATCGTCGAGACGCATAGCCTGCCGGTACGCCCACTCTGGGTGGTGGAGAAGGAGACCATAGAGCACGCCATCAGGCAGTGCGACGGCAACATTCCCAAGGCGGCCGCCCTGCTCGAGATCAGCCCCTCCACCATCTATCGCAAGAAGCAGGCGTGGGAAGACGCCGGCGTCGCCTGATCACAGCTTGGCGAGGCGCTTGAGCCGCTCCAGCCGCTCGGGCGCCAGCCCCGCCTCCTTGGAGAGCAGGAACCAGGCACGGGCGAAAAACTCCTCGGACGCTACCTCAGGATCCTGGCGCAGCAGCGCCAGCTCGCCCAGCTCCTCGAACAGATAACCGTCGGGCGCCTGCCCGGCCTCGTCCATCGCCTCCTGCAATGCCAGCTGGCTGGCCCATGCCTCGTCACGCTTGCCCTGCTCGCGCAGGATGCGGCCAATACTCCAGCGGGCGATGAAGGCCTGCTTCACCCGCTCATGCTCCTCGTGCCACTCCAGACACTTGTGTTGCAGGGTCAGCGCCTCGTCGAGGCGTCCCTGATCGAACAGGGTCCAGGCCAGGTTGTTCCACAGGCTCGGCAACCAGCGCCGGGCCCCCTCCTCCTTGCTGCGCTCGGCCAGGGCGATCGCCTGCTGGTGCCAGCGGGTCTGCTCTGTCGTCGGCAGGGCGATAGCCATCATGTGGGCGGCGTCCACCGCCAGGGTGTCTTCATGGAGCTTGAGAGCGAGCTGCCAGGCCTGTTCGAAGCAAGGCAAGGCCTCGGGGCGTCGGCCGGCTGAGTTGAAGCTGCGCCCTCGCTCGAGCAGGTAGCGCAAACGGGCGCGGGGGGTCGCGTCGGTGAGCGCCGGATCCACCTCGTCGAGCAGGGCGTGAGCCTCGTCAAACTGGCGGCGCAGGGAGTGGGTGCGGGCAAGCTGGGTCTTGAGCTCGAGCAGGGGCTGGGGGTCGTCGCACTCGGCCAGTTGTGGCAGCAAGGCGATAAAGCGCTCGGCAGTGGCGGCAGGCTGGGCATAGTCCCAGCAGGCCATAAAATCGGGTATTCCGTTCATCGGGGGCTCCGGGTTGGCAGGTTCCATCCTACCCCCCAAGATGCCCCCTCGAGGGGGGACAGGCAAGTGCCTCAGATCACCAGTGCGAGGCTCATCAACATCAGGCCGAGGGCGGCAAATACACCCTCACGCAATGCCAAGCGGGGCACCAGCGCCTTGGGCATGGCCGGGAACATAGAGAGCGCAAAGCCCAGGCCCGGCATCAACCAGTGCAGACCAGGACTGCGCAAGGCAGGATCTATGCTGTTGTTAGCCACGATCAGCAGGATGAAGAGGGTGAAGGCGGGGAAGATCAGCCAACGAGCACTGCCTGCCGCCATCGCCCGCAGCGGGGAGATGCGCCACAACAACATGGCCACCAGAAACAGTGCGAGAGGGGCCAGCAGAAAAAGGGATGAAGTGCTCATGGGATGCTCCAGTCTAGGCAGGGAGGCGATTTAACCAGCCGGGTGACCTTGATGCCAGTGCCACGCAAGCCAGGTGTGAGCCCGCTCCCGTGGCAAACGATTAGCCAAGCAGATACCAGAGCCCAAATGCGCCCCAACTTGCCACCAGCAACAACCAGGGCAGCGGATGATGGCGACGCTCGATCAGGATCTCCACCTCCTCGCTCACCTCGGCCACATCGCCCTGGCTCTTCGCCTTCGCCTGCTGCTTCTTGTAGCGGGAAAGCTCACGGGCCTTGGTCTTCTGCTGCTTCTTATACTCCTCAATCCCCTTCTGAATACCCTGGGCGATCAGCTGGGTCTGCTCCTTGGTCTGGCCGGGCTTCTGGTTTGCGCGGGCCAACCGCTGCGCCTCGGCCTGGGTTTCGGGAGAGGTTTTCTGATACTTGGCCATCTCGAACTCCGCCTGAAAAGAGGCTGGATTTTGCGAAAAAAAGCCCGAAAAGACCAGCACCAAGCGAGCACACCACCGTGGACGAGCACCAGTAAGATGCACCATCTTATTGTCAATTAAGACAATTAGATGGTGGATGCGCCCGAGATCACAATCTCAGCACTTTGTGACCCGGCGATGAAAAAACGTCATCTCATGTTTGTTATAGTGCCGAGCGGCCGAGTATGGACGGCCCACGATAACGAAAAAGGTGCTATGGAAATGAATAATCTGCTGAAAGGAAGTGTGGCGCTGGCTGTGCTGGCTGCCCTGAGTGGTTGTAACAGCTCCAGCAACGAGAGCGTTGCTCCCTGTACCGAGAACGTCTGCAAGCTGACCGTGTTGCACACCAACGACACCCACGGCCGCTTCTGGAACAACTCAGATGGCGAATACGGCATGGCCGCCCAGAAGACCCTGGTCGAGCGTCTGCGCGCCGAGGCCAAGGCGGGGGGCAGCGAGGTGCTGGTGCTCTCCGGCGGCGACGTCAACACCGGCGTGCCCGAGTCTGACATGCAGGATGCCGAGCCCGATTTCGTTGCCATGAACAGCATCCGCTACGATGCCATGGCCGTGGGCAACCACGAATTTGACAACCCGCTCGACGTGCTGGAGAAGCAACGCAAGTGGGCCCAGTTCCCCATGCTCTCCGCCAACATCTATGAGAAGGCGAGCGGCAAGCACTACTTCGACCCCTATAAAGTCTTCAAGTTCGACAACGGCATGAAGGTCGCCGTCGTGGGCCTGACCACAGAAGACACCGCCCAGCTGGTCGACCCGAACAACGTCAAGACCCTAGAGTTCCGAGATCCGACCGCTGAAGCGGCCAAGACCATCGAGCAGATCCGTAGCAACAAAGAAGCCAGCCTGGTCTTCGCCATCACCCACATGGGTCACTATGCCGATGGTCAGCACGGTAGCAACGCCCCCGGCGACGTAGAGATGGCCCGTGCCCTGCCGGCCGGTCAACTCGATGCCATCATCGGCGGTCACTCCCAAAACCCGGTCTGCATGGAGCCGGGCACCAACAAGTACGCAACCTTCAAGCCCGGTGATGACTGCATGCCGGACAAGCAGAACGGTGCCTGGATCATGCAAGCCCACGAGTGGGGCAAGTATGTGGGCCGCGCCCAGTTCGACTACCAGAATGGCAAGCTGACCCTGACCAGCTATGAGCTGATCCCGGTCAACCTGGTGCAGCGCGACGCCAAGAACAACGTGATCAAAGACGGCAGCGGCAACCCCCTGTTCGTCAAGGAAGAGATCATCAAGGATCCGGAGCTGCTCGCCACCCTGCAGGTCTATCAGGACAAGGGCAAGCAGGAGTTGGGCGTGGTTATCGCCTCCACCGACGGCATGCTCGACGGTGAACGCGCCAACGTGCGCGGCAAGCAGACCAATCTGGGTCGCCTCATCACCACCGCAACCACGGCCCGTCTCAATGCCGACTTCGGCATCGTCAACTCAGGTGGGGTTCGTGCCTCCATCAAGGCCGGCGATATCACCTATGGTGACGTGCTGACCGTCCACCCGTTCGGCAACACAGTCAACAAGGCCAACATGAAGGGCAGCGAGCTGGCCACCTATCTGGGCCTGGTTGCGACCAAGACGGTCGGCACCGGTGGCTACCCGCAGTTCGGCGGTATCAACATGGAAGTCAACTGCAGCGCCAAGAGCGTGACCATCACCTCCATCGCTGGCAAGCCGTTCGATGCCAACGCCAGCTACAGCTTCGCCATCCCGAGCTTCAGCGCGGCCGGTGGTGACGGCTACCCGGTGATCAACACCATCAACGCCGGTCTGGTCGATGCGGGTGTCCTCAAGGAGTACCTGGAAGCCAAGCAGACCATCAACGTGGCCGACTATCAGCCTGCCGGTGAAGTGACCTTCATCAACAGCGCCGACGCCAACGGTTGTAAGTAATCCACAACGTGGTAAAGAAAAACCGGAACCCCAGGGTTCCGGTTTTTTTATGCTCAGGCCTGCCGATTGGAGCCATAGGCGTAGATGACGCTTCCTCCCTCGATGAGACGGATGATGCGTGGTGCCTGCTCCAGCGGCACCGCAGGGCAACCCCAGCTGCGCCCGAGTTTGCCGAATCGCTTGAGGTGGGCCGGGCTGGCGTAGGGGGCACCGTGCAGCACGATGGCGCGTTTGCGGGCGTTGAGGTTCTTGCCCGGCGTGAGGCCATCGAGGCGAAGGGAGTAACCGTATTTGCCGAGGTAGGTCTCGGCGGTGCGATAGAGCCCCAAGGAGCTCTGTAGCGAATCCGGACGATCGGAGAAGCTGTGCGCCCACTCGTCACCCGAGTTGCGACCGTGGCTCACCCAGGTCGCCGCCAGCAGGCGCCCCTTGACCATGTCCAGGATGAAGAGGCGTCGCTCATTAGAAGGCTTGCTATAATCGATGATAGTCAGCAGCGCCTTGCGCTTGCCGGGCACCTGGCGATACCCCTGCAGCGCCCCGTCGAAGACCCGAGGCGAGATGAGCCGGGAGAGACCCGAGCCATAGTAGAGGGCGCTCTCGTTGAGCGCCGCCGCCGGTGACGCCCACCCCATCCAGAGCCCGAGCAGGGCCACACTCCATCGCATCCGCTGCATGACATCTCCCTGTCATCTCCTTCCGACTCAGAGACTTATAGATCCTTCATGAAAACAGAGCAAGAAAAATGCCGGCATCATGCCGGCATTGTGTCGCGAACGGGATGATTCAAGCGCGGCTCAGGTAGTCGGCCTGTCCCACCCACTTGTAGCTGGTGAGCTCGGTCAGCCCCATGGGGCCGCGCGCGTGCAGCATCTGGGTCGATACCGCCACCTCGGCGCCAAGCCCGAACTGGCCGCCGTCGGTGAAACGGGTCGAGGCGTTCACATAGACGGCCGCCGAGCCGGCGCCGTTGACGAAGCGCTCGGCGTTGGCGAGATCGTTGGTGAGGATGGCGTCGGAGTGGCTGGCATTGTGCTCGCGCATATGAGCCAGTGCCTCATCGACCCCCTTCACCAGCTTGACCCCCAGGGTAAGCGACAGCCACTCGGTGTCGAAATCCTCGGGGCCGGCGTCGCGCAGCCCCTGGGCAGCAGCCAACAGCGCCTTGGCGCTCGGGTCGGCCACCAGGGTCACCTGGCGTTGGTTCATTCGCAGGGCCAGTGCCGGCAGGAAGGTGGCGGCAATGGCTTCGTGCACCAGCAGGGTGTCGAGGGCATTGCAGGCGGAGGGGCGCTGCACCTTGGCGTTGTCGATGACGTCGAGGGAGCGGCTTAAATCGGCGCTCGCATCGACGAAGAGATGACTGATGCCAAACCCGCCGATGATGACGGGAATTGTGCTCTGCTCCTTGCACATCTTGTGCAGGCCGGCACCACCGCGGGGAATGATCATGTCCACATAACGATCGAGACGCAGCAGCTCGCCCACCAGGGCACGATCCGGGTTGTCGATGTATTGCACCGCCGCCGCCGGCAGGCCGCTCTTTTCAAGCGCCCGCTGAATGACGCGTACCAGAGTCTGGTTGGAATGGAAGGTCTCGCGACCGCCACGCAGTATGCTGGCGTTGCCGGTCTTGAGGCAGAGGCTGGCGATGTCGATGGTGACGTTGGGACGCGCCTCGTAGATGACACCGATGACACCGATCGGAACCCGGCGACGGGACAGGCGCAGGCCGTTCTCCAGCACCCGGCAATCGAGCTCGCTGCCCACCGGATCGTCCAGGGTAATCACCTTGCGCACATCGCCGATGATACCGGCCAGGCGCGCCTGGTTGAGGAGCAGGCGATCGAGCATGGCTTCTCCCATGCCACCGGCACGGGCGGCCTCGATGTCCTTGGCGTTGGCGGCAAGGATATCGGCGCTGTGGGCCTCCAGCTCATCGGCGATCGCCCCTAGGGCTCGGTTCTTGGCCGCCGTCGGAGTGACGGCCAACTGATAGGCCGCCTCACGGGCAGCCTGTCCCAGTGCGGCGAGCGGAGAGTGTGTTTCCTGGCTCATGTGGCTTCCTTATTGACTGTGAGTGCCGCGGCTTAGAGCAGCACCATATCGTCCCGGTGAATGGCAACGGCACCGTAGCCGTAACCCAATACCGCCTCAATCTGATCGGAGTGAATCCCGCACAGACGTCCCAGCTCCTCATGATCGTAGCGGCAGATACCCCGGGCCAGCTCGTCCCCTTGCGGGCTCAAGATACGCACCACATCGCCACGCACGAAGTCACCCAAGACCCGTACTATCCCCTTGGGCAGCAGGCTGGAACCCTTCTCACGCACCGCCAGCACGGCGCCGGCGTCGACGTGCACCTCTCCATGAGGAGGGGGGCCGGCCAGGATCCAGCTCTTGCGCCCTTCGAGCGGTGTCGCCAGGGCCGGGAAACGGGTACCGATGCGCTCCCCCTTGGCCAGACGCCCAACCACCTCCGGCACCTGGCCGGTGGCGATGACCACGTCGATACCGGCGCGGCGCGCCACATCGGCCGCCTGCAGCTTGGTGGCCATGCCACCGGTGCCGAGGCCGCTGACGCTGCCGCCGGCCAACTTGCGCAGGGTGTCGTCTATGGTCCGTACCTCTTCGATCAGCTGGGCATCCGGATTGGTGCGCGGATCGGCGGTGAAGAGCCCCTTCTGATCGGTCAGCAAAATCAGCAGATCGGCGTCGGCCAGGATGGCGGCGCGCGCCGAGAGGTTATCGTTGTCGCCCACCTTGATCTCGGCGGTCGCCACGGCGTCATTCTCGTTGATGACCGGGATGATGCGGTGATCGAGCAGGGCGCGCAGGGTGTCGCGGGCGTTGAGATAGCGCTCGCGATCCTCGAGATCGGCGCGCGTCAGCAGCATCTGGCCGATATGCAGGCCGTAGAGATTGAAGAGATCCTGCCACACCTGAATGATCTGGGTCTGCCCCACGGCCGCCAGCATCTGCTTGTTGGCCAGGGTGGGGGCAATAGAGGGGTGCCCGAGGTGCTCGCGTCCGGCGGCGATGGCGCCGGAGGTGACCACCACGACCTGATGGCCATCCCGGTGCAGGGCTGCACACTGGCGCACGAGTTCCACCATATGGGCGCGGTTAAGACGGGAAGAACCACCCGTGAGCACACTCGTGCCCAACTTGACGACTATGGTTTTGTTTTCCATGGAACCAACAGAAAAAGGGCTAGGGGACCCCCTTTATACCCACGCCCCTGCTGGCCTGCAAGGCGAATTAAGCACCCCGTCAGGCGGCCGTGATGACCCGCTCCTGCGCCAGATGTTCCGCCGGAATCAACTGGCACTGCAACTCGCCGAGCAGGGTCGACAGACGCTCATAAAACTGGTTCAGGGTGCGCTCGACCTCATCCTGATGCTTCTTGGGCAGCGCCTTCTCCTGCCAGATCCCTTCGGCATCATAGAATCCAAACTGGTAGTGATAGGTGAAGGCCCGCGACTCCTGCTCCAGGGTCAACCACCACCCCCAAAACTCGCGTTTGTCGGGGGCGGGCTTGGCACTGACGCAGACAGAGAGACAATCGAATCGATAGACCCCTTCGCTACACAGCTCCTCGCGCAGATAGGGGCCAATGGCCAGAAACTTGCGTAGCAAGCGCTTGTAAGAGACGCCTTCAGACATATCAACCACCTTGTCAATAAGTGAGAGGAGACCCAAGGCCGGGTCATGAGCTCGTTACAACGTGGGGCTTGTCACCCCACCAGATGCAGCTTCAACCAATTTACGGTTTCAATCAATCCCTTATCGTATACGTCCCAGAGCGCCTCGCGATCGTAGACGATCGCCTTGCCGTTGCGACTGGCGTTAGCCAAGGCCCTGACATCGGCTTCGGGACAGATGAAATCCTGTTTGTGCCCGATACTCAATATCGGCACTGAGGTGCGGGAGCTGAACAGCCCCTGGGTCTTGAGCGAAAAAACCTGGCTCTTGGTCTGCAACAGATCCCAGTCGGCCGCATCCGCCCCGAGGCGATTGGCCAGGCTGTCGCGCATCATGCGGGGGCAACGGGCAAAGAGTTCGGGCTGGGTAAAGACCTGATTTACCCCGGCGCCGAGACAGACCACGGTACGCAACTTGAACGGCTCGATGAAGGCCAGCCGCGCCGCCACATTACCCGCCAGACGAAAGCCCACCATGGCGATGCGCTGGTGATCGACCCAGGGCACCTCACACAGGTGTTGCAACACCGCCTGGTGCAGTCGGCTGGTGTCCTGCACCAGGGGCCAGTGCTCGGCATAGCCAATCCCCGGCATATCCAGCGACAGCATGCCGATACCAGCCGGCTCCAGATGCTTGAGATAGAGCTGCACAAAATCGATCTGCAGCGAGTCGATGCCGCCACTCACCATCACCAGGGGCACGGGCCGCTCTGTGGTCGGCAGGTGCAGATACCCCTGGATGTTCTTGCCACGAAACGGGATCTGCAACTCCTTGAGCGGCACGCCAAAGAGCTTGCCCGCCTCACGATAGGCCATGTTGCCAAGCAGCTGGGCCTGATCGGCCAGTTCGTCTTCCTTGAGGTGGGGATAGCTGGCGATGGAGTAGTAACGGGCGGCTCGCAGTAGCAAGGCACGGGCGGTATCGCGCTCATCGCCGGCCAGCGCAGCCCGACCACGTTTGTAATAGTCGCCGGCCAGCTGGCTCCACTCGTAGATCCAGTTGCCGGGTATATATCCCTTGATGGTATCGAGGAAGTGCTCGTGGCTGCGCTCCCCGTCGGCAACCGCGATGCGTGCCAGCACCTCTTCCACTTCGACCGGGTCGGCCCCCTGCCAGGCCCAGGCAGGGCGACGCAACAGACGATACCAGCGGGTCGAGAAGGAGCCATCGATAAAGGGACGCTCGCCCGGTACCGTTTCCGGCTCGGCAGGAGAACTATTGGATATCTGGGAGGTTTCCCGAACCCGCCTGACCTGGCTAAACAGCCGCTCGGTCAGGGTGAGCTCATCATTCGGTTCCACAAGGGCCTCTCAAAAGGGGAGGAAACATGACACTCATATTAAGCCGATGCCCGGGTGAAAATCACCTCCGAGCTGGCAAGCGGCCAGCAAAAAGGGCCCACCAGGGGCCCTTGTCACGACGATGCAGCTTACTCTTCGTCGCAGATCGGCGTAATAAACTCCAGGGCCATATCCCAGGGCTGTTCAATCCAGGTGTCCTGGGGGATGGAGACTTCGAAGTCGTCCACCAGCGGCTCACCCTGTGGCTTGGCGAAGATGGTGATGAATTTGGCGCGCGGATAGAGCTCACGCACGGCCTTGGCGGTGCCACCGGTGTCGACCAGATCGTCGACCACCAGCCACCCCTCGCCGTCACCGGCCGTGGTCGCCGGCTTGACCACCACCAGCTCACGCTGATTGTCGTGGTCATAACTGGAGATGCACAGGGTCTCGACGTTGCGGATGCCGAGCTCGCGCGCCATCATGGCCGCCGGCACCAGACCGCCACGGCTGACGGCGATGATCCCTTTCCACTGGTTGACAGGCAGTTGACGACGGGCAAGGCGACGAGCCTCACGCTGCAGGTTATCCCACGACACATAGAACTTCTTCGGCATGACGACCTCGGGAGCGGCAGAGCGCTGACGCGCACAATTGGATTCCTGCAGATGCGACAAAGGGCCAGCACTGGCGAGCAGGCAGGCACAATGATCCAACGACAGGGGATGAAAGTTGCGGCGGATTATAGTGAGGTGAAAATCGTTTTTCCAGCGACTTTCGCCGCTGTGTGCGCCATGCCACACTCGTGACCGGAAAAAACCGCACAAACAAAAACAGCAGGCATCTGGCCTGCTGTCTTGCTTTCCACCGGATTAACGGCGGAAGGGATTGGGATACTGGAAGCTCTGGGTGTAGAGAGCGTGAGCGAACCAGTAAGAGGCGTTGCTGCCGACCATATCAAGACTCCTTAATGCGTAACAAGTAACGTACCTTAGATGCGGGCTTTTCCATAAGCTGAGACTCGGTTCCGTGGAGGCGCACTTGCTTTGCTTCTGTTCCCTGGAGGCGTATTATTCCGTCCATGAAGCGTGATCTTCATCACGGTTTGTACTCTACACCGGGTCTTTTTTTTGCACAACACTTTTGTGAGTTACATCACAAAATTTGCATTCCCCCTCTGTATCTCCCTCCCTTTACACCGCCTTACTTTCCATTTAAACAGTTGGCTCACCTTTTTTCGCCATTGACTGTATTATCCTTGCCACCCCTCTTCCCTGCCGTGTAAGGAGTCATGACGTGGCACAACTGAGTTCCCTCTCTCCCACCCTGGTGTGGCATTTCTTCGAGAAAATCTGCTCCATCCCCCACCCCTCCAAGCACGAGCAGGCGCTCGCCAGCTGGATCACCGAATGGGCCAGCTCTGAAGGGCTGGCGGTGAAGCAGGACAAGGTCGGCAACCTCTTCATCAAGAAGCCCGCCACCCCGGGCATGGAGAACCGCAAGCCGGTGGTGCTGCAGGCCCACCTCGACATGGTGCCCCAGGCCAACGCCGACACGGCGCACGATTTCACCAAAGATCCCATCGATGCCTATGTGGACGGTGAGTGGGTCACCGCCCGCGGCACCACCCTGGGCGCCGACAACGGCGTCGGCATGGCTGCCTGCCTGGCGGTGCTGGCCGACAAGAGCCTCAAGCACGGCCCGCTGGAGGTGCTGCTCACCTCCGACGAAGAGACCGGCATGACCGGCGCCTTCGGCCTCGAGGCCGGCTGGCTGGAGGGCGAGATCCTCATCAACACCGATTCCGAAGAGGACGGTGAGGTCTACATGGGCTGCGCCGGTGGCGTCGACGCCAACATCCGCTTCCCCCTCGAGCTGACCGCAGCCCCGGTGGGCGAGGCGTTCGAGCTGCAGGTGAAGGGGCTGGTCGGCGGCCACTCCGGCGGCGACATTCATCGCGGTCGCGGCAACGCCAACAAGCTGCTGGTACGCCTGCTCAAGGCCGCCCAGGCCCTGAACGTGGAGCTCGCCGAGATCCACGGCGGCACCCTGCGCAACGCCATCCCCCGTGAGGCGCGTGCCACCCTGGTGGTACCGGGCGCCAGCGTCGCCGAGTTCAAGGCCCTGGTCGATCGCCTCACCGGCATCTACCAAACCGAGCTGGCCGCCACCGAGCCGCACCTGACCGTGCTGCTGACCCAGGTCGCCGCCCCCGCCAAGGTGATGAGCGCCGCCCTGCGCGATCGCCTGCTGGATGCCCTGATGGCCTGCCCGAACGGCGTGATGCGCATGAGCGACAGCATGACCGGCGTGGTCGAGACCTCCACCAACCTGGGCGTCATCAAGACCCTGGACGGGGAAGTGTACGTCCAGTGCCTGATCCGCTCCCTCATCGACTCGGGCCGCGACCAGATCGAACAGATGACCCGCTCCCTGTTCACCCTGGCCGGCGCCAGCTGCGAGTTCACCGGCGCCTACCCGGGCTGGGCCCCGAACGTCAGCTCCCCGGTGATGGAGCTGGTGCGTGGCACCTATGAGGAGCTGTTCGGCAGCCGCCCCAACATCATGGTGATCCACGCCGGCCTCGAGTGCGGTCTGTTCAAGAGCGCCTACCCGGAATGGGACATGGTCTCCTTCGGCCCGACCATCCGCGGTGCCCACTCCCCGGACGAGAAGGTGCACATAGTGGCGGTCGAGCGCTTCTGGCAGCTGCTGACTCGCGTACTGGAGCAGATCCCGGCCAAGTAAGGGATGAGCGAAACAAAAAACCGGGCGAGCGCCCGGTTTTTTTATGCCTCGCCTTCGCTCGCATCCTCGAGGCGAAAGCGGTGGATGATCTGATTGCTGCTGCCACGCCACACCAGGCCCGGATCGGCCAAATCTTGCTCGAAGCGACCATCGACCAGGGTGTCGATGAGGCTCACCACCTCCTGCTGGGCAGCCGTGAGCTCGTCGAGACGATAGCCGGTCCAGCACCAGATGTCCTTGCCCGGGCACTCGGCGCGCACCCGTTTGATCAGGGCCAGCACGTCCGCCAGGTTGGCCGGGTGGAGCGGGTCACCACCGGAGAGCGAAAGACCGCGCCGCTTGATGCGAGTATCGTTCAGATCGGCGATCACCCGGTCGCTCATGGCCTGATCGAACGGGTGGCCGCTGTCGAGGCGCCAGGTGGACTGGTTGTAACAGCCGCGGCACTGGTGCTCGCAGCCCGACACGAACAGGGTGGCCCGGGTGCCCGGGCCGTTGATCACATCGACCGGGTAGTACTGGTGGTAATGCACGGCGTGCTCCTCGCTCTTGCCCCATGAAAAAGGCCCCTCTCGGTCGGGGGCCTCACTGCCATCAAAGGCCGCTTACATGTGTTTGACGCGGCGTTTGACCTCTTCCTGCTTGCCCGCGTTGAAGGGGCGCGCATCCGGGCTGCCGAGGTAGCCGCACACCCGGCGGGTCACCGACACCTTGGCGGGATCGTGGTTACCACAGCGCGGACAGGTGAAGCCCTTAGAGGTGCACTCGAACTCGCCGGTGAAGCCACAGTCGTAGCACTCGTCGATGGGGGTGTTGGTGCCGTAATAGGGCACCTTGTCGTAGCTGTAGTCCCAGACGTTCTCCAGCGCCTCCAGGTTGTGCTGGATGTTGGGGTACTCGCCGTAGCAGATGAAACCGCCGCTGGCGATGGGCGGATAGGGCGCCTCGAAGTCCAGCTTGTCATAGGGGTTCACCTGCTTCTCCACGTCGAGGTGGAAGCTGTTGGTGTAGTAACCCTTGTCGGTCACCCCCGCCACCACGCCGAACTCCTTGGCGTCGAGACGGCAGAAACGGGTGCAGAGGTTCTCGCTCGGGGTAGAGTAGAGGCTAAAGCCATAGCCGGTTTCTTGCTTCCACCCGTCTACCGCATCGCGCAGGCGCTGCACTATGGCCACCGCCTTCTGGCGCAGGGCCTCGTCGTCAAAGACGTGCACCTTGTCGCCAAACAGGGCGTTGATGGTCTCGTGGAGGCCGATATAGCCCAGCGAAATAGAGGCGCGCCCGTTTTTGAAGATCTCGCTGATGTTGTCATCCGCCTTGAGACGCACCCCGCAGGCGCCCTCCATATAGAGGATGGGAGCAACCCGCGCCTTGACCCCGTCGAGGCGCTCGATGCGATACATCAATGCCTTCCTGGCGATCCGCAGGGCGGCGTCGAGGCGATCAAAGAAGTCCGCCTCGTCGCGGGCCTGCAAGGCGATGCGCGGCAGGTTGAGGCTCACCACCCCCAGGTTATTGCGCCCCTCGTGAATGAGCTCGCCGTTCTCCTCGTAGGCGCCGAGGAAGGAGCGACACCCCATGGGAGTCTTGAAGGAGCCGGTCACCTTGACCACCTGGTCGTAGTTGAGGATGTCCGGGTACATGCGCTTGGAGGCGCACTCCAGGGCCAGCTGCTTGATGTCATAGTTGGGATCGCCCGGCCGATGGTTGAGGCCATCCTTGATGGCGAACACCAGCTTCGGGAACACGGCGGTCTTCTTGTTCTTGCCAAGACCGGCGATGCGGTTTCGCAAGATGGCACGCTGGATCATCCTCGACTCCCAGCTCTCCCCCAGGCCAAAGCCGAAGGTGACAAACGGGGTCTGCCCGTTGGCGGTGTGCAGGGTATTCACCTCGTACTCGAGGGACTGGAAGGCGTCATAGCACTCCTTCTCGGTGCGGGCCATGGCATAGCCCTCGGCGTCCGTGATGCCCCACTCCTCGGCCACCTCGCGGTGCTTGCGCCAGCTGATGGTCACATAGGGCGCCAGCACCTCATCGATGCGGTTGATGGTGGTGCCGCCATAGATGTGGCTCGCCACCTGGGCGATGATCTGGGCGGTGACCGCGGTGGCGGTGCTGATGGACTTGGGGGTATCGATCTCGGCATTACCCATCTTGAAGCCGTGGGTCAGCATCCCCTTCAGATCGATCAACATGCAGTTGAACATGGGGAAGAAGGGGGAGTAGTCGAGGTCGTGGAAGTGCAGCGCCCCGCTCTCGTGGGCCTGTACCACATCACGCGGCAGCATATAGGTGGTGGCGTAGTGCTTGGCCACTATACCCGCCAGCAGATCGCGCTGGGTCGGGATCACCTTGGAGTCCTTGTTGGCGTTCTCGTTGAGCAGGGCTGCGTTGGTCTGCTCCACCAGGCCACGGATCTCGCGGGCCAGGCGGCCACGGGTCTCGCGCTCGCGATCCCGGTCGTGACGATACTCGATGTAGGCGCGGGCGATCTCCTTGTGATCGGAGGCCATCAGGCGGTTTTCCACCAGGGTCTGGATCTCGTGGATGTCGACCTCGACGCGCCCTTCGAGCTCGAGGCTGACTTGAGCGGCCATCTCTTCGGCCAGCTCACGCAGGGGGTGAGCCACGGCCTCGGCAGCCCGAGAGACCGCCTCGACAATCAGATTGGCATCAAATGGTGCTCGGCAGCCATCGCGCTTGATCACAACCGGTTTCATGATTCACTCCCCGTAAAAAACCGGCCTGCCAGCCGGTATCACCCTTGAATGGTTCACGCCAGCGCCCGGCCCTGGACGCAACAGACCGCGCCCGAGTTCAACCGACCCCGGACACAGTGCAGACGAGAACAGCTTATGCACAACTTATAAACACAATATATAGGTGAAAAACAAAATAGCGCACCTATATGTTGGGTGTATTAGGCCCGAAACCGGATCGTGAAATATTGATCCAAGACAGGTTTTTGAAAGCCTGCCCAGGACGCAACCAGCGCCTAACGAGACCCACTCGTCAGCGAGGCAGAGCCCGCGTGGGCTGCATGAATTGCAAGGGGAAGTGAAAAAAAACTCGCCCACAGGTAAAGGGGGGCGAGGAGGTTTTATGCTCAACAGAAGCGCCAGGGAGAAAGCCCCATGAAACCCATGCTATTTCTGTTACTGCTCATCACGGCCCAGAGCCTGCAGGCCGGCAAGCTGCTTATCATCAGCAGCTACCATCCCGACTACGCCTGGGACATCAGCTACAACGAGGGGCTGCTGAGCCAGCTCAAGGGAGCGCACGAGATAAGTCGTTTCTATCTCGATACCAAACGGCTACCCCGTGAACGCTTCGATCAGCAGGCCGCCGACGCCCTGGCCTTCTATCGCAAGACCCGACCAGACTGGGTGCTGCTGTCGGATGACAACGCCATCGACTATCTGGCCCACCCAATCGCCGATGCGGGCACCCCAGTGGTGTTTCTCGGCATGAACGAGAGTCCGCGCAACCACGACATGGTCGGTCACCGCAACATCACCGGCGTGCTGGAGCGGCCTCTGCTCAAGCGCAACATCCAGGAGATGTCGCGCATGATGGGCGGGCTCGATAAGGTGCTGGTGTTGTTCGATTCCAGCGATGTCTCCCTGGCTTCGATCGATGACGAGTTTCGCACCCAGACCAGCCTGCGGATCGGACAGACCCTGGTGACCATATCGCTGATAGGACAATATCCGCTCTGGCAGCAGATAGTACAGAGTGCCAAAGGACAGGGTTTCCAGGCCATCTTCATCGGCCTCTACCACACCCTGACTGACGCGCAGGGCAAGCACGTCAACGAGAGCGAGGTCCTGCACTGGAGCAGCCAGCACTCCCCCCTCCCCCTCTTCTGCTTCTGGGAGTTCGCCGTCGGCAAGGGCAAGACGGCAGGAGGCCTGGTGCTGAACGGGCGAGAACAGGGGGTCATGGCGGCCGATCTGCTCAACGCCATCATGGCCGGTGCCAGGCCAGAGAGCATCTCCCCCCGGGCCGCACAGCGGGGCAAGTACATCTTCAGCCGCAGTGAATTGGCACGCTGGAAGCTGACACCACCGGCGCAATGGGCCGATAAGGTGGAGTGGCAGGAATAACAGAGGGCCCGTCATGGGCCCTCTCTCATCATGCCTGCTCGGCCAATGCCTGCTGCAACTCGGCCTCTGTCCAGATGGCGATGCCGAGCTCCTGGGCCTTGGCGAGCTTGGAGCCCGCCGCCTCCCCCGCGACCAGCACGTCGGTCTTGGCCGACACCGAGCCAGCCACCTTGGCGCCGAGGGCCTGCAGGGCCGCCTTGGCGTCATTGCGCGACAGGGTTGTGAGGGTACCGGTCAGCACGAAGGTCTTGCCGGCAAACGGCTGCTCGCTGGCCTCCTTCTTCTCGATGGCCGGCCAGTGGATACCGGCGGCCAGCAGCGCCTCGAGCACCTCGATGTTGTGTTCCTGACGCAGGAAGAACCAGACGTGTTTGGCCACCACCTCACCCACGTCGGGTACCTCGAGCAGCTGCTCGACCGAAGCCGAACGCAGGGCCTCCAGGGTCAGGAAGTGGTTGGCCAGGTTCAGGGCCGTGGCCTCCCCCACCTCTCGGATCCCCAGGGCAAACAGGAAGCGCGGCAGGGTGGTGCTGCGCGCCTTGTCGATGGCCGCCACCAGATTCTGGGCCGACTTGGGCCCCATCCGCTCGAGGCGGGCCAGCACGATGGCGTCGAGCCTGAAGAGATCGGCCGGGGTCTTCACCAGCTCCCGCTCCACCAGCTGATCGACGATCTTGTCGCCCAGCCCCTCTATGTCCATGGCACGGCGCGCCGCGAAGTGCTTGAGGGCCGCCGCCCGCTGGGCGCCGCAGAACAGGCCCCCGGAGCAGCGGGCCACCGCCTCCCCCTCGATGCGCTCGATGGCCGAGCCGCACACCGGGCAGGCATCCGGAAACAGGATGGCGCGGGCATCCGCCGGACGCTTGGCCTCGACCACAGAGACCACCTGCGGGATCACGTCGCCGGCGCGGCGCACTATCACTGTGTCGCCAATCATGACGCCGAGGCGCGTTATCTCGTCGGCGTTGTGCAAGGTGGCGTTGGAGACGGTCACGCCGCCGACGAACACGGGCTTGAGCTTGGCCACCGGGGTGATGGCACCGGTGCGGCCGACCTGGAACTCCACATTCTCAAGCTCGGTCATCTCCTCCTGGGCGGGGAACTTGTGGGCGGTGGCCCAGCGCGGGGCGCGCGCCACGAAGCCCAGCTCCTGCTGCAGGGCGATGTCGTCCACCTTGTAGACCACCCCATCGATCTCGTAGGGAAGCAGGTCCCGACGCGCCAGTATGTCGTCATGGAACGCCTGGCAACCGGCTGCGCCCGCTTTCAGCTTCACCTCTGGGCTGAGCGGCAGCCCCCATGCCTGCAGTTGCTGCAGGCGGCCAAAGTGGGAGCCTCCCAGCTCGTCACCGCCGACCCCCACGCCATAGACGTAGAAGTCGAGGGGACGGGAGGCGGTGATGCGCGAGTCGAGCTGGCGCAGGCTGCCGGCGGCGGCGTTGCGCGGGTTGACGAACACCTTCTCGCCGGCGGCCAGGGCCTTGGCGTTCATCGCCTCGAATCCGGCCTTGGGCATGAACACTTCGCCTCGCACCTCGAGGCGTGCCGGCCAGCCTGCGCCGCCGAGGCGCAGGGGAATGGTGCGAATAGTGCGCACATTTTCGGTGATCTCCTCCCCCGTGCTGCCGTCACCCCGGGTGGCGGCACGCACCAGCAGGCCATCCACATAGAGCAGGCTCACCGCCAGGCCGTCGAGCTTGGGCTCGCAGCAGAAGGTGAAGGTCTGCGGACGCTTGAGCCTGTCTTGCATGCGTTGATCAAAGGCGTGCAGCTCCTCATCGCTGAACACGTTGTCGAGGCTCAGCATGGGGATCTCGTGGGTCACCTGGGCAAAGGCCGACAGGGGAGCGCCGCCGATCCGCTGGCTCGGGGAGTCAGGGGTGCGCAGCTCCGGATGCTCTGCCTCGATGGCCAGCAGCTCGCGCATCAGGCGGTCATACTCGGCGTCGGTGACGGTCGGGTTGTCCTGCACATAGTACTGATGGCCGTACTCGGTCAGCTGTCGGCTCAAGTCGTGGTAACGGGTCTGGTAATCGCTCATCTTGCTCTTTTCCGGGGTCCATAAATGACGATGCGGCACCAAAGTACCGCATCGGGAATCGTTATGGCGTCAAGGTTGCGCTCAGTCGCGGCTCGCCTCATAGGCGGCCAGCTCGCGGCGACAGCGGTCGACCGTCTCGTCGCTGAGCGGGCTGCGCTCCATGTCGGTCAGCATGGCATCGAGATCGCTGGCCAGCTGATCTGCGGTACGCAGCATCTCTTCATACGCCAGCGCGGCGTTGCTGCGCAGAGGCAGCTGCATGAAGAGGGAGACGCCCGGGGTGGTGAACTGCTCCATCCGGTAGGGGTTGAAGGTGCCCGGCTTGACCATGTTGATGATGGAGAAGAGCACCTCGCCGTGGCCGTCGGCATCCTCGTGGCGGTGGAAGATCTCCATCTCGCCAAACTTGAACCCGGTAGCCAGCAGTGAGGAGAGCAGAGCACCGCCCTCCAGCTCGCGACCCGGTCGGGCCATCAGGTTCAGCACGTAAACGTCCTGCCAGGTCTTCTCGACCGGTGCACGGCGCGGGGTCGGGATCGGCTCGGGCTCCGGCTCGTAACTGGACTCGGCACGCAGCACAGGCTCCGGCTCATAGGCCGGCGCCATGGGCTCCTCGTCGAGCTGGGCCGACATTACAGGCTCGCGCTGGGGGCGGCTACGGGGCTGCACCGGGTTGCGACGAATGACGGGAGAGGGCTTACGCACCGGGATCGGCTCGGGCTGCACTTCCTCTTCCGGCTCTTCCAGATCGGGCTCATAGGCCGGCACGCTCATGCGCGGCGCCGGCTCGACATAGGCGGGCTCACGGGCCGGTGGCGTATAGGCCGGTTCACGCGCCGGCTGACTGTAAGCGGGCTCACGGGCAGGGGGCGCATAGGCGGGCTCGGGCTGGCTACGCAGGGGCGGCAGCTCGTCCTCGTCGTCGTCCTCTTCCTCACGGCGATAGATGGGGGGGGCACGACGCACCGGCTTGGGCTCTTCCGGTTGCATCTTGGGCTCGGCGCGACGGCTGCTGACCACGCGTACCTGGCCGATGCCATCGTCATCGAAACTGTCGTCATCGCGGGAGCGGGCCTCGACCCGGCCGAGAGGCTTCTCCTTGATGGGCGACTTGCGATTTTTTCTGTTAGTCCACAACCCGTGAATGAGCAATGCCGCGATGGCAATCCCGCCCAAGGCAACCAAGATGTAGCGCAATTCCTGCATTAGCTGCTTCTCTTTCTAGTTTTGCTCAGCCAGAGCGACGGCTTCACCAATATCAACCGAGACGATGCGGGATACCCCGGGCTCTTGCATCGTCACGCCGACCAGCTGCTCAGCCATCTCCATGGAGACCTTATTATGACTGATGTAAACGAACTGTACTGTGCTCGACATCTCTTTGACAAGAGAACAGAAGCGACCCACGTTCACTTCATCGAGCGGTGCATCTACCTCGTCCAGCATACAAAACGGTGCCGGATTGAGCCTGAAGATGGCGAAGACCAGCGCCAGGGCAGTCAAAGCCTTCTCCCCTCCAGACAACAGGGCGATGGTAGCATTCTTTTTCCCCGGTGGCCTCGCCATGATGGTGACCCCGGCCTCCAGCAGATCATCGGAGGTGAGTTCGAGCCAGGCGCTCCCTCCCCCAAATACCTTTGGAAACAGCGATTTTAAATCTTCGTTGACCTTATCGAAAGTGTCTCGGAAGCGGATTTGCGTCTCTCGGTCGATTCTTTTGATGGCCAGCTCCAGGGTTTCGAGGGCCTGCTCGAGATCCTGACACTGATTTTCCATGTACTCGGCGCGGGTGCGCGCCTCCTCATACTCCTCGAGCGCGGCCAGGTTGATGGCGCCAAGGGCCATTACCTGCTCCTCCAGCGTCTGGATCTCCTGACGCAACTTGCCGCGATCCGCCTGCAGCAGGGCGGCCTGATCCAGATCGGCAAAACGCACCCCGAGCTCTTCAAACTGCTCGTGCAGCGCCTGCCGGCGAGTGAGCAGTCGCTCGCGCTCCAACCGCAGCTGGGCAAGCTTCTCTTGCAACCCGATGAGGACCTTGTGATCCTCCTGGCGGCGCTTGTCGAGGGCGGAGAGCTCGTTCTCGAGGTGGGCCAGCGTCTGGTGGGTGGCCAGTTGCTCCGCCTCCAGCCGGCGCTGGGTCTCGAGCAGGGGCGCCAGATCCACCGCCTCGCCGCTCTCGGGTAGCGCCAGTTGTCCGTGCTCGCCCTGCACCCGCGCCAGCTCGGTGCGATGAAGCTCGCACAGATGGCGGCAGCTCAGCTGCTCCTGCTGCAGCCGCAGCAGATCGGCGTGGGCACGCTCTCTGGCCTGCCGCGCCTGCTCCAGACTCTCGTCCAGCCCCTGCTGCTCGCGCTGCGCCCCCGGCAGGACCTCTTCCTGAGCCATTCCCTGTGCCAACCACTCCTCGAGGCGCTCCTCGGCCAGGCATAGTGCCTCACAGGCCGCCTCCTGGCGCGCCTGCTCGGCGCAGAGCTCCTCATCGAGGCGAGTGAGCTCGTCGGCGATGCGTTGATGCCGCTCGCCACGCTCGCTCTGGCGTCCCTCCTCGAGTCGCCACTGCTCACGCGCCTGCTGCAGCGCCTGCTCGGCGGCGCGAACCAGGGTGGTGGCACTGCCATGCCCGGCCTCGGCCGCCCGGGCCTGGGCATCGGCCTGCTCATGGAGGGCGGCGAGGCGCACCACATCGGCCTCGAGGAGCGCCACCTCACCGGCCAGCCGCTCCGCTTCGGCCTGCAGGGCCAACCGACCGAGACGTTGACTCTCTCCCAAATCGGCCCAGTTGCGGCCAAACCACTCCCCAAGCGGCGTGATCACCGATTCGCCCTGCGTCAGCGTGGGCCGCAGGGCCAGGGCGCTGGCGCGATCCGGCGCAGTGCGAATGGCATTGAGGAAGCTCGGCAGACAGGCACCGCTCACCCGTTCGGCCAGGGTGCCGGCCAGGGGAGCGTCGGCCAGGCCGACGAAGCGCCCCAGCACGGCCTCGTCATCGGGCTCGCCGGTGGTCGCCCCCAACCAGTGGCCGAGCACCTTGTCGAGGGCCTTGGCCCAAGCTTCGTCCAGAGTGAGCTGAGCGCCCAGACCGCCCTGCGGCTCTTCACCGAGCAGGGCCTCCAGGGTCTGCAGGCGCGCCTGCTGTTCACGCAGTGCCCCTTGCGCGCCTTGCCAGCGGGCCTGAGCCTCACGCTGCTCGCCCTGGCACTGCGCCAGCCTGACGGCGGCGCTCGACCGGCCGGCTTCGGCCACGGCAAGCGCCTCCTCGAGGGGGGGCAAGGGGCTGAGGGCCAGCGGCTGGAGGGGCTCCCCCCGCTCGTCCTCGAGTTTGAGGCGGGTGAGACGGATGCGCGCCAGCAGCTCCTCGCGGTGGTTCACCTCGGTGCGAAGCCGGGTCTGCTCCCCCTGCAGCTCGCCGAGGCGCCGTTGCCACTGCTCCCGCTGGCTACGCACCCTCTCCAGCCGCTCCAGGCCCGCCTGTTGGCGCAGTTGCGCCTCCTCCTGGCGCGCCTGCGCCTCTTCGTGCGCCAGCTCAGCGCTCTCGCACCCCGTTTGCAACTGAGCCAGTCGAGCCTCTTCGCCGCTCAACTGAGCCGTCAGGCGCTGCATCCGCTCGGCCAGGGCCGCACGACGGCGCTGCCACTCCTTGTCCTGCTCGGCCCGGTGCAGGGTCTGCTGCTCGAGCCGTGCGATGGCCTGGCCACCGAGGAAGATCTGCTGCTGGCGATCGGCCTGCTCGGCCTGACTCTCCTGACGGGCGGTGGCGAGGGTCAGGGTCTGCGCCTCATCCTGGGTACGGCGCGCATCGAGGGCGGCCAGGGCCACCTCTTGCTCGGCAAGTCCCCCTTTTATCTCGGCCAAGCGGTTCTCGATGCCCCAGAGTTCGGAGCCGATTAACTCGCTGCGCGCCGCCCGGCTGCGCCCCTTGAGCAGACGATAGCGCTCGGCGGTCTCGGCCTGCGCCTTGAGGTGTTCGAGCCGCTCACCCAGCTCGCCCCGTATGTCGCCGAGGCGCTCGAGGTTGTCCCGGGTGTGGCGAATGCGCTGCTCGGTCTCGCGCCGGCGCTCCTTGTAGCGCGACACGCCGGCCGCCTCCTCGAGAAACAGCTTGAGATCCGCCGGGCGCGACTCCACCAGCCGGCTGACGGTGCCCTGCTCTATGATGGCGTAGCTGCGCGGGCCCAGACCGGTGCCGAGGAAGAGGTCGGTGACATCCTTGCGCCGGCACTTCTGGCCGTTGATGAAGTAGAGGTTGTTGCCATCCCGATAGACCTCGCGGCGCACCGCAATCTCGCTGAAGCGGCCAAACTCGCCGGGCACCCGGTTGTGAGGGTTGTCGAAGATGAGCTCGACCGAGGCGCGGGAGTGGGGGGGACGGTTGCTGGAGCCGTTGAAGATGACGTCGGTCATGTTCTCGCCACGCAGATGGCGTGCCGAGCTCTCACCCAGCACCCAGCGCACGGCGTCGATGACATTGGACTTGCCGCAGCCGTTGGGCCCCACGACAGCCGTCATGTCGGCCAGCAGGCTGATCCGGGTGGGCTCCACAAACGACTTGAAGCCGGCAAGCTTGATCGATTTCAGGCGCATGGAGAGGGGCAATCGTCGAAGGAAATGGCTGGCAACTTTACCAAATCGAGGGCTTGTTTGTAATATGCGGACATCTTCCGACCCACCGATGGACTCTCTGATGAAGCAACCCCTGGTGAAAGATTCGGTCAGCGGCGCTGACTACTTCCTGCGCGGCTTCTCTCTTATCCGCCAACCCGGCATCCGCACCTTCGTGGTGATCCCCCTGCTGGTCAACATGGTGCTGTTTGCCGCCGCCTTCTACGCCTTGCTGCTGCAACTCGACGGCCTGTTTGCCTGGCTGCACCAGCAGATCCCCGAGTGGCTCTCATGGCTCGACTACCTGCTCTGGCCGCTGGCGCTCATCACCATACTGGTGCTCTTCTCCTTCGTCTTCAGCTCGGTCACCAACTGGATTGCCGCCCCCTTCAACGGCCTGCTGGCCGAGAAGGTGGAGCAACTCCTCACCGGCGAAACCCCGAACGACAGCGGCATGCTGGATGTGGTCAAGGATATCCCACGCACCTTCGGCCGTGAGTGGACCAAGCTCAAGTACTACCTGCCCAAGGCCATCGGCTGCCTGCTGCTGTTCCTCATCCCCGTGGTGGGCCAGACAGTGGCACCGCTGCTCTGGTTCCTGTTCAGCGCCTGGATGATGGCGATCCAGTACGTGGACTATCCGTTTGACAACCACAAGATCGACTTCGTTACCATGCGTGAAGCCCTCAAGGCCCGGCGCGGTAAGTGTCTGAGCTTCGGCGCCCTGGTCACCCTCTTCTCCTCCATCCCGGTGGTCAACCTCTTCGTCATGCCGGTCGCCATCTGCGGCGCCACCGCCATGTGGGTCGATCACTATCGGGCACAGCACCTGCCACGTCGGGCAGTGTAAACAAGAGGGGCGCCACGGCGCCCCTTGTCATTAGAAAAACTAACATTATTTTTTTGCATTTGTCCCACGCGACTTGCATGAGTAGGATCCCCTCCTTTTGAATACCCTGGGATTTCTCATGCTCCACCTGCTCTTCATCATTGGTCTCATCGCAGAGGGAATGACCGGCGCCCTGGCCGCCGGCCGCCGCCGCATGGATCTGTTTGGCGTCATCATCATCGCCTCGGCCACCGCCATCGGGGGCGGTACCATTCGGGACGTACTGCTCGGCCACTACCCTCTGCTCTGGGTGGAACACCCCGAGTATGTGCTGCTGGTGGCCGCCGCCGCGATGGCGAGCGTCGCCTTTGCCCCCTTGATGCGCTATCTCACCAAGCTGTTTCTCGCCCTCGACGCACTGGGGCTGGCGGTCTTCTCTATCTTTGGGGCGGCCAGGGCCCTCGAGATGGGACATGGTCCCCTCATCGCCTGCATCATGGCGGTGGTGACCGGCGTCTTCGGCGGCGTGCTGCGAGACTTGCTCTGCCAGCGCATCCCCCTGGTGTTTCGTCGCGAGCTCTATGCGGCCGTCTCTCTCGTCACGGCAGCCCTCTACTGCCTGGCCCTGGCCCATCGGGTGCCCAATGAGTGGGCCGCTTTCGGCGCCATCGGCATCGGTTTCGTGCTGCGTCTGCTGGCGGTGCGCTACAAGTGGGGCCTACCCACCTTCAACTACCAGTTTGCTGCCCATTGAAAATACGAGAGGCCAGCCGGTTACCCGGCTGGCCTCTCTCTTTGCTCTGCGCTGCCTATGACTCGCCACAGCCCCGCGGAGGATGCTGCTTACTCGGTGCGCTCCTTCAGATACCCGGCATAGTCGGGGATCTCGACGGTGAAGGTGCGGTTCATGTGAGGGCAGTCCATCAGGAAGTCGGCGGTCGCCTCGTTGGTCGCGACCGGAATGTTCCAGACCGCCGCCAACCGCAGCAGGGCCTTGACGTCCGGATCGTGGGGGACCGCGTTGAGGGGATCCCAGAAGAAGATGAGCACGTCTATCTTGCCTTCTGCGATCATGGCCCCCAACTGCTGATCCCCCCCCATGGGGCCGGAAAACAGGCAGGTGATGGGCAAGGCGGCCGCCTTGCTGAGCCGGGTCCCCGTGGTGCCGGTGGCGTAGAGGTGGTGCAGCTTGAGCTCTTCCTTGCGCCGGATCACCCAGCGCTGGAGAGACTCTTTCATGTTGTCGTGGGCCACCAGGGCGACCCGCTTGTGGGCCGCCATTTCGCGTGTGGTGCTGCGCATCGTGAATTCCGTAGTCAGTTGCCAGAAATTGGGGTGTCATGCTACCCGAAAGCCGGCGCCGTCACCCACGCCGCGAGACGATAAGTGTGATCCTGCCGGCGCTTTAGATAGCGCCCGCCAGGTGAGAGGGGATGCCCCTTTCTCACAGCCCCAGCGCATAGCGCAGGGCCAGCGCCTTGAGGGGCCCCGCCTTGTCCGCCAGATTGAGTCCCAGGTTACGCAGCACCGGCAGGGGGCCGAGGCGGTTGCTAAAGGCCGCATAGAAGAGATCCATCCCGGATTGCATCAGCTGATTGTCGGGGCGACGGCGGCGCTCGTAACGACCTGCCAGCTCGAGCTGGTGCCACTGCTCACCGGCCCTGGCCAGCAGATCGCACCAGCAGGCCACGTCCTTGAAGCCGAGGTTGACCCCCTGCCCCGCCAACGGATTGATGGTGTGGGCGGCGTCCCCCAAGAGCACCACCCGCCCGGCGTGATAGCGGTTGGCGTGGCGACGCACCAGGGGGAAACTGCCGCGGCCGGTGACCCGAAAACCGCCGAGGCGACTCGGGAAGGCGGCGCGAATGGCCTGCTCCAGTTCGGGCAGGGTGAGCCCCATCAGCTCGCGGATGCGCGCCGGGCTGTCGTACCACACCAGAGAGCCATGCGCCCCACTGAGCGGCAGAAAGGCGCGTGGGCCACTCGGGGTAAACTGCTGCCAGGTGATGTCCTGCTGCCCCTCGTCGGTGTCGATGTTGATGAGCATGCAGTGCTGGCGGTACTCGAAGCGCGACACCCCAATGCCGGCCAGCCGCCGGGTGAGGGACTCGGCGCCGTCGCAGGCCAGCACCCAGCGGGCCCGCAGCTGGCTGCCATCATCGAGCGTCAGGGTGGCACAGTCACGCTCCTGCGACAGGGCCTTGATACGGGACGGAGTCAGGGTATGCACGTTGGGCCAGCGCTCCATGGCGGCCAGCAGCCCCAGCTGAAGCAGGCGGTTCTCGACGATATAGCCAAGCTGGGGCAACCCCAGCTCGTCGGCACTGAAGCGGGCGGCAAAACCGTCCCACTCCCAGGTCTCGAGACGGCGATAGGGGCAGGCACGCATGGCGCGGGTACTCTCCCAGGCGCCGGCTCGCTCGAGCAGAGAGACCGAGGCGGCGCTGATGGCCGACACCCGCAGATCCATGGGCTGGGCCGGGTCGAAGGGGGCTGGCAGCTCGGCCTCGATGACACTCACTTCGAGTCCCTGGCGTGCCAGCAGGCAGGCTGCCGCGGCACCGACCATGCCGCCACCGACGATGGCGATGTCACAAGATTGCATCATTGATTGTTCCGTGAGCGGTTCCGTTGGCGGAAAGTGGGGCCATTGTAGCCTGCTTTGGGGGTGGGATGCAGCGTGGGGAAATCCCAAAAACCGCATGTGGGGCAGGGATTTGCCCCCCTGGATATTAACTGGTCAGAGCCACAGTTGCGGAGTAAAATGACCGGCCCTTTGATCATGTCGACATCAACACCCGCAAGAGTAGCAATGAGCAAGAAACTTCATATCAAGACTTGGGGCTGCCAGATGAACGAGTACGACTCGTCCAAGATGGCCGACCTGCTCGACGCCAGCAACGGTTACCAGCTTACCGACGAGCCCGAAGAGGCCGATGTGCTGTTGCTGAACACCTGCTCCATTCGTGAGAAGGCGCAGGAGAAGGTATTCCACCAGCTGGGGCGCTGGAAGCTGCTCAAGGAGAAAAATCCAGCCCTAGTGATCGGGGTAGGTGGCTGCGTCGCCTCCCAGGAGGGGGACGCCATTCGCAGCCGTGCCCCTTACGTGGACATCGTCTTCGGCCCGCAGACCCTGCACCGTCTGCCGACCATGATCAGAAGCGTTCAGGAGGGCCGTGGCGCCCAGGTGGACGTGAGCTTCCCCGAGATCGAGAAGTTTGACCGCCTGCCCGAACCGCGCGCCGAAGGCCCGACCGCCTTCGTCTCCATCATGGAAGGCTGCTCCAAGTACTGCACCTACTGCGTGGTCCCCTACACCCGCGGCGAAGAGGTGAGCCGACCGCTGGATGACGTCCTCTACGAGATCGCCCAGCTCGCCGAACAGGGCGTGCGCGAGGTCAACCTGCTGGGCCAGAACGTCAACGCCTATCGCGGACCGACTCATGATGATGGCATCTGCACCTTTGCCGAGCTGCTGCGCCTGGTGGCCGCCATCGACGGCATCGACCGTATTCGCTACACCACCAGCCACCCCATCGAGTTCACCGACGACATCATCGAGGTGTACAAAGACACGCCGGAGCTGGTGAGCTTCCTGCACCTGCCGGTGCAAAGCGGCTCGGATCGCATCCTGACCCTGATGAAGCGTCCCCACACGGCCCTCGAGTACAAGTCGAAGATCCGTCGCCTGCGGGCTGCCCGTCCGGACATCACCATCAGCTCCGACTTCATCGTCGGCTTCCCCGGCGAGAGCGAAGAAGACTTCGCCGCCACCATGAAGCTCATCGAAGAGGTGGGCTTTGACATGAGCTTCAGCTTCATCTTCAGCCCGCGCCCCGGCACTCCGGCCGCCGACCTGCCGGACGATGTGGATATGGAGGTGAAGAAAGAGCGCCTCTATCTGCTGCAGCACGTCATCAACAACCAGGCGATGCAGCTGAGCCGCGCCATGCAGGGCACCATCCAGCGCATCTTGGTGGAAGGGCCCTCCAAGCTCAACCCCATGGAGCTGCGCGGGCGCACCGAGAACAACCGGGTGGTCAACTTCGAAGGGCCCCACAGCCTCATCGGCCGCTTCGCCGACGTGGAGATCACCGAGGTGCTGCCCCACTCCCTGCGCGCACGCTTCGTGCGTGGTGAAGAGGAGATGGGCCTGCGGATCGCCACGGCACCGGGCGAGATCCTGGCCCGCCGCCCGGACAACGTGCCGGACCCGCTGGGCGTGGCCGCCTTCACCCCCCATTGATCACCCTGCCGCCTGCCCCTCGGGCGGGCGGCTTCGTCTTGCGAGGATCCCTTGAGTCGACACATTTCCACCATCAATCTGCACCTGGAACCCGCCGACAACGCCCGGCTGGCCAGCCTGTGCGGTCCGTTCGATGACAACCTCAAGCAGCTCGAGCGCCGCATGGGCGTCGAAATAAGCTACCGCAACAACCATTTCCAGATCCTGGGCAAACCGGCCCAGGCCGAGGCCGTCGCCGAGCTGCTCAAACAGCTCTATGTGGAGACAGCCCCGGTGCGCGGTAACCAGATCCCGGATATCGAGCCGGATCAGGTGCACTTGGCCATCCTGGGTAGCCAGGCCATGGAGCAGGATGAGGGAAGCCCGGAGCCGGGCATGAGCTGGGGCAAGGAGGTCAACATCAAGACCAAGCGCGGCATGATCAAGGCCCGCAGCCAGAACCAGTCCCAGTACATCGCTAACATAGTGCGCCACGACATCACCTTCGGCATAGGGCCGGCCGGTACCGGCAAGACCTATCTGGCGGTCGCCGCCGCCGTGGATGCCCTGGAGCGCCAGGAGATCCGCCGCATCCTGCTGACCCGCCCGGCGGTGGAAGCGGGCGAGAAGCTCGGCTTCCTGCCCGGCGATCTCTCCCAGAAGGTGGACCCCTACCTGCGCCCCCTCTACGACGCCCTCTTCGAGATGCTGGGCTTCGAGCGGGTGGAGAAGCTTATCGAGCGCAACGTCATCGAGGTCGCCCCGCTCGCCTACATGCGTGGCCGCACCCTCAATGACGCCTTCATCATCCTCGACGAGGCGCAGAACACCACCACCGAACAGATGAAGATGTTCCTGACCCGTATCGGCTTCAACTCCAAGGCGGTCATCACAGGGGATATCACTCAGATCGATCTGCCGCGGGGCGCTCGTTCGGGGCTGCGCCACGCCCTCGAGGTGTTGCAGGGGGTCGATGGCCTCTCCTTTAACTTCTTCCAGTCCCAGGATGTGGTCCGCCACCCCGTGGTCGCCCGCATCGTCCAGGCCTATGAGGCATTCGATGCCGAGCAGGCCCGTCAGAAGGCCAGTGCCGACGCCGAGCGTCAGGCCAACAAGGAGAATCAAGCATGAGCGTGATGCTGGATCTGCAGCTCGCCTGCGAAAACGAACAGGGGCTGCCGAGCGAGTCCGACTTCCAGCGCTGGCTGGACGGCACTGTACTGGGCTTCCAGCAGGAGGCCGAGGTGACAGTACGCTTGGTGGACGAGGCCGAGAGCCACGAGCTCAACCTCACCTACCGGGGCATGGACAAACCCACCAACGTGCTCTCTTTCCCGTTCGAGGCCCCGCCGGGCATCGAGCTGCCCCTGCTCGGGGATCTGGTGATCTGTCGCCAGGTGGTGGAGCGCGAGGCGACCGAACAGGGCAAACCGCTGGAGGCCCACTGGGCCCACATGGTTGTCCACGGTAGCCTGCATCTGCTAGGTTATGACCATATTGAGGACGACGAGGCCGAGGAGATGGAGCAGCTTGAACGCGACATCATGAACGAGCTGGGCTACGCCGACCCCTATGCCGATGACGAGCAGTAATCCCATTGACATGAATGGGAACTAGCCTCATATCTGCCGCATCATCCCTTAAGTGAACCATCAAGAGACAAGATGACCGACGATCACCCTAGTACCGGCTCGCCGAAGAAGAGCTGGCTCGACAAACTCAGCCAACTGTTCCAGGGCGAGCCCAAGGACCGCAACGACCTGGTAGAAGTGATTCAGGACGCCGAAGAGCGCGACCTGATCGACCAGGACACCAAGGACATGATTGAGGGCGTGCTCGAGATCGCCGAACTGAGAGTGCGGGACATCATGATCCCCCGCTCCCAGATGGTGACCATCGAGAAGTCCCAGCCCATCGAGGCCTTCCTCCCCGTCATCGTCGAATCGGGTCACTCCCGTTTCCCGGTGATCAACGAGGACAAGGACCACGTGGAAGGGATCCTGCTGGCCAAGGATCTGCTGAAAGTGGGTCTGGGTCAGGACGACGAGCCCTTCTCCATCGAGCGCTTCCTGCGCCCCGCGGTGATCGTCCCCGAGAGCAAGCGGGTCGACCGTCTGCTCAAGGAGTTCCAGGCAGAGCGCTACCACATGGCCATGGTGGTCGACGAGTTTGGCGGTGTGTCGGGTCTGGTCACCATCGAGGACATCCTCGAGCTCATCGTCGGCGAGATCGACGACGAGTTTGACGACGACGACAACGAGCCGGACGAGATCCGCCGCATCAGCAAGCGGGTCTTCTCGGTCAGCGCCCTGACCGAGATCGAGGACTTCAACGACTTCTTCGGCAGCGAGTTTAGCGACGAGGAGGTCGACACGGTCGGCGGCCTGGTGATGCACGCCTTTGGCCACCTGCCCGAGAAGGGCGAAGAGGTCGAGATCGACGGCTATCAGTTCAAGGTAATGCACGCCGATCGTCGCCGTCTGCAACAGTTGCAGGTTAAGATACCGGAAGACCATGTTGCAGCCCAATCAGAGCCCCAATAATCCGTGAAATCGAGACTCCTGATCACCCTGAGCGCCCTGTCCTGCGGGGCGCTCTCCGTTATGGCCTTCTCTCCGTTTAACTACTGGCCCCTGCTCATCCCCTCCCTGCTCGGCCTCTTCGCCCTGATCGACAGGGTCAGCCCCAAGCAGGCCGCCTGGCGCGGCTTTGGCTATGCCATGGGGATGTTCCTGCCGGGTCTTTGGTGGATCCACGTCAGCATGACCGAGTTTGGCGGCATCCCGCTGCCGGTCGCCTTTGTGCTGCTGGCGGGCCTGTCTGCCTACCTGGCGCTCTATCCGGCCCTGGCTTGCTGGGCCTTCGCCCGCTTCTTTCGCGAGCGTCACTGGAGCCGCTGGTTGCTTGCCTTCCCGGCCCTCTGGCTGGTGGCGGACTGGCTGCGCGGCATGGTGCTGACTGGCTTCCCCTGGCTCTGGTTTGGTTACACCCAGATCGACGGTCCCCTCAAGGGACTGGCTCCGCTGCTCGGGGTACAGGGCATCACGCTCGCGCTACTGCTCACCGCCGCCAGCCTGTGGCTGCTGTGGCAGACCCGCCGCCTGCTCTGGTTGGCCGTGCCGCTGGTGCTGGTGGCGCTCGCCACCGCCAGCATGCAACTGAGCTGGGTAACCCGCGGTGAGCCGGTCAAGGTGGCCCTGGTGCAGGGCAACATAGAGCAGTCGATGAAGTGGGATCCGGAGACGCTGGTCCCCACGGTACGCAAATATCAGGACTTGAGCCGTCAGCATCAGGACGCGGACATCATCGTCTGGCCCGAGTCCGCCATCCCGGCCCTCGAGAAGGAGATGGTTCCCTATCTCGAGAATCTGGACAAGGCGATGAAGGTCAACGAGACCGCCCTGATCGCCGGCATCATCAACTTCGACATGGACCAGCGCCGCTTCTACAACGTGGTGCTTGGCATGGGGATGACCGACCTCGACGGCAAACAGAGCTACCACTATGAGCAGGGCAACCGCTACAACAAGGTGCACCTGCTGCCCATCGGCGAATACGTGCCGTTTGGCGATCTGTTGCGCCCCATCGCCCCCTTCTTCAACCTGCCCATGTCCTCCTTCAGCGAAGGGGCGCCGGTGCAGGAGAACCTGCTGGCCAAGGGGCTGCGCCTGGCGACCGCCATCTGCTATGAGATCATCTTCCCCGAGGAGCTGCGCCGCAACGTGATGGAGCAGACCGACTTCCTGCTCACCGTCTCCAACGACGCCTGGTTTGGCAAGAGTATCGGCCCCTGGCAGCACATGGAGATAGCGCGGATGCGGGCCCTGGAGTTCTCTCGCCCCCTGCTGCGCGCCACCAACACCGGGCTCACGGTTGCCACCGAGAGCGATGGCCACATCATAGGCCAGCTGCCCCAGTTCGAAGACGGGGTACTGCGGGTCGAGGTACGCCCAGCCACCGGCGCGACCCCTTACCAGCGCTTCGGCTCCTGGCCCCTCTATGCCCTCTCTGCCCTGATGCTGATCGCTGCCCTCTGGCTGCGTCCGCGCGCTCACCCCTGGAGTGAGCGCCACTACTGAGATGCCCCATGAAAAGAGGCGCCCACGGGCGCCTCTGCTTTTTGTTAGCTTCCCCTCATGGGGAGAGGGGCTCACGTACGAAGGCGGTGGCGCCGCACTGGATACACTCACCGAGCCGCTCCGGGCGAAGCACTGTATGGCGATGGCCGCACTGGCGACACACCATGACCCCGAGCCCGACCCAGTCACCGCTTCGGTACTCTCCCTTGTGCTCGAGATCGGCCGACAGCTCGGCCCACTCCACCTGGGTGCGATCCGTCGCCTCGACCAACCAGGACCAGATGGAATCCTTTAGCAGCAGCGTGAACTCGGATTCTGGGACCTCCTGGCGCCCCTCCTCGAAGTTGCCCAGATCCCGTTTAACGTACTCAGCGATGAGGGCCCACTCGTCCCGGGTCAGGTCACCGGCCGCCTCCAGGTAGTCCTGCACCCGGGCGATGAGCCGGTTGAGGCGCTCCTCCTGATACTGCCCGGTGGCTTCCCACTGGGCCCGCAGCTCCTCGATAAAGGCCTCATAGCCCTTTTTCTGCTTGTCCATGGTCTCTCCTCCCTCCTTGCCAGCCCTGGCCGGTTGTTGCGGCCCCCGTTACTCGGTATTCTATGGCGATTTTCCAGTTGGATGTTCCAATCCATTTCACAGATCCGGATGTCACCAATGCAAGAACAGTACGTTCCCCAGACGATTGAGCCCTCAGTGCAACAGCGCTGGGACACCCAGAAAACCTTCAAGGCCGTGGAGAAGGTCGACAAGGAGAAGTTCTACTGCCTCTCCATGTTCCCCTATCCGTCGGGTCGTCTACACATGGGGCACGTTCGTAACTACACCATAGGTGACGTGGTATCCCGCTATCAACGGCTGAACGGCAAGAACGTGCTGCAGCCCATCGGCTGGGACGCCTTCGGCCTGCCGGCAGAAAACGCCGCCATCAAGAACAAGACGGCGCCGGCGCCCTGGACCTATGAAAACATCGAGTACATGAAGAACCAGCTGAAGATGCTGGGTCTGGGTTACGACTGGGACAGAGAGCTGGCCACCTGCAAGCCGGACTACTACCGCTGGGAACAGTGGTTCTTCACCAAGCTCTATGAGAAGGGCCTGGTCTACAAGAAGACCTCCTCCGTCAACTGGTGCCCGAACGACATGACGGTGCTGGCCAACGAGCAGGTGGTGGACAACTGCTGCTGGCGTTGCGACACCCCGGTGGAGCAAAAAGAGATCCCCCAGTGGTTCATCAAGATCACCGACTACGCCGAAGAGCTGCTCAGCGACATCGACAATCTGGATGGCTGGCCGGAGATGGTCAAGACCATGCAGCGCAACTGGATTGGTCGCTCCGAAGGGGTCAACATCAGCTTCAATATCGACGGCCAGGATGAGCACCTCGAGGTCTACACCACCCGTCCGGACACCTTCATGGGCGTGACCTATGTGGGCATCGCCGCCGGCCACCCGCTGGCGCTGCAAGCTGCCGAGGGTAACCCCGAGCTCGCCGCCTTTATCGAAGAGTGCAAGAACACCAAGGTGGCCGAAGCCGAGCTCGCCACCATGGAGAAGAAGGGCATGGCCACCGGCCTCTACGCCATTCACCCGCTGGACGGCCGCAAGGTGCCGGTCTGGGTCGCCAACTTCGTGCTGATGAACTACGGCACCGGCGCCGTCATGGCCGTTCCGGGTCACGATCTGCGCGACCATGAGTTCGCCACCAAGTACGGCCTCGAGATCAAGCCGGTGATCAAGCCGGTTGATGGCGATGCACCGAACGTGATCGACGCCGCCTACGCCGAGAAGGGCGTGCTGTTCAACTCCGGCGAGTTCGACGGCCTCGACTTCCAGGGTGCCTTCGATGCCATCGCCAACAAGCTTGAGGCGCTGGGCAAGGGCAAGCGCACCGTCAACTACCGCCTGCGCGACTGGGGTGTCTCCCGTCAGCGCTACTGGGGCGCCCCCATCCCGATGCTGACCCTGGCTGACGGCACAGTGGTGCCGACCCCGGCCGACCAGCTGCCGGTACTGCTGCCGGAAGACGTGGTGATGGACGGCATCCAGAGCCCGATCAAGGCCGACGCCGAGTGGGCCAAGACCACCTACAACGGCCAGGAAGCATTCCGCGAGACCGATACCTTCGACACCTTTATGGAGTCCTCCTGGTACTACGCGCGCTACTGCTCCCCGGACTACGACAAGGGCATGCTGGATCCGGCTGCCGCCAACCACTGGCTGCCGGTCGACCAGTACATCGGCGGCATCGAGCACGCCTGTATGCACCTGCTCTACGCCCGCTTCTTCCACAAGCTGCTGCGCGACGCGGGCCTGGTGAACAGCGACGAGCCGTTCAAGCGCCTGCTCTGCCAGGGCATGGTGCTGGCCGACGCCTTCTACTACAAGGACGAGAAGGGCGGCAACGTCTGGGTCAGCCCCCTCGACGTGACCGTGGAGCGCGACGACAAGGGCCGCATCACCAAGGCGGTGGACAACGAAGGTCGTGAGGTGATCCACTCCGGCATGACCAAGATGTCCAAGTCCAAGAACAACGGCATCGATCCGCAGCTGATGGTAGAGCGTTACGGCGCCGATACCGTGCGTCTGTTCATGATGTTCGCCTCGCCGGCCGAGATGACTCTGGAGTGGTCAGACTCCGGTGTGGAGGGTGCCCAACGCTTCCTGCGCCGCCTGTGGCGGATGACCTTCGAGCACGTGGGTGCCGGTGCCGTTCCGCCCCAGGATCTGGCCGCCCTGAACGGTGACCAGCAGGCCCTGCGCCGCGAGCTGCACAAGACCATCAAGAAGGTGAGCGATGACGTGGGTCGCCGTCAGACCTTCAACACCGCCATCGCGGCCATCATGGAGCTGATGAACCACCTGGCCAAGCTGGGCAGCGACGCTCAGGATCGCGCCCTGATGCAGGAGGCGCTCGAAGCCATCGCCGTCATGCTCTACCCCATCACCCCGCACATCTGCTGCGAGCTGTGGCGTGCACTCGGCAAAGACGGTGAGGTGGACGATGCCATCTGGCCGGTGGCCGACGAGGCCGCACTGGTCGAGAACGAGAAGCTGGTGGTGCTGCAGGTGAACGGCAAGGTACGCGGCAAGATCACCGTACCGGCCGACATCAACCAGCAGCAGATCGAAGAGCTGGCCATGACCGACGTCGGGGTGCAGAAGCACACCGAGGGCAAGACCATCCGCAAGGTCATCTATGTGGCAGGCAAACTGCTCAACATAGTCGCCAACTGATCATAGAGAGGACACCATGAGTCGCTTGATGCGTCGCTGGTTGGTGGTTCTGGTTGCAGGCCTGCTGGTGCAGGCCTGTGGTTTCCACCTGCGTGGCATGGCCATCCCCCCCGAACTGATGACCATGAAGGTAGTCGGTGACAACAAGAGCGACTTTTATCGCCTGGTCACCACCCGACTAAAGGCTGCCGGCGTGACCCTGGCCAACAAGGAGGGGATCCCGGTCCTGACCCTGGGCGCCGTGGGGAACTCCAGCCAGGTAGCCTCGGTTAACGTTCAGGGTACCGAGATAGAGTATGTGTTGGGTTTTAACACCCAGTTCACCATTGCGGTGCCGGACAAGCCACTTCAGGTCTTCCCGATCACCTTCAACCGCAGCTTCCTCAACAAGCCCGATGCGGCGCTCGCCTCCTCCCGGGAGCAGGCACAGATCAATCGGGAGATGCAGGAGCAGGCGGCCGATCAGGTGATCCGGCAGCTCAGCCAGGTCAGCTTCTGATGAGAGTGTTTCCCGAACAGTTCGATGATCATGTGAGAGCAGGGCTTAGGCCCTGCTATCTCGTTTTTGGCGACGAGCCGCTGCTGCGCATCGAAGCCATCGACACGATCCGCCGGGTCGCCCGCGAGCGCGGCTTCGAGGAGCGTCACAGCTTCACCGTCGAGCCGGGGCTGGACTGGAACCAGGTCTATGACGCCTGCCAGGCCCTGTCGCTGTTCGCCAGCCGCCAGGTGATCGAGCTGGAATTGCCCGCCAAGGTCGACAAGGATCTCGCCGCCAAGATCACCGAGATAGGCCAGCTGTTGCATCCTGATCTCCTCCTGATCCTGTCGGGAGGGCGTCTCACCACGGCCCAGACCAAGGCCGCCTGGTTCGACAAGCTCGAGAAGCAGGGCTCCTGGGTCCCCGTCAACCATCCTGAGCCACGCTTCTTCCCGCGCTGGATGGGGGCGCGCTTTCAGCGCTTCGGCCTCAAGGCTCAACCCGACGCCATCAACTTCATGTGCCACAGCTACGAGGGGAACCTGCTGGCCGCCAGCCAGGAGATCGAGAAGCTGACCCTGCTCTCTCCCCCGCAGCCGGTGACGGTCGCCTACCTGCAAGAGACCATAGTTCGCCACGCCCACTTCACCCCCTTCCAGCTTATCGACACCCTGCTGGAGGGAAAGATTAACCGTGCCCAACGCATTCTGGCCGCCCTGCGCGCCGAGGGCACAGAGCCGGGCCAACTGGCCTGGACACTGGCCCGCGAGCTGGAACAGCTCGAGACACTGGCCCTGGCCCGCCAGGCCGGCCAGCCGCTGGCCGAGCACTTCAGCCGGCTGCGCATCTGGCAGAGCCGCCAACAGCTCATCACCCAGGCCCTCAATCGCCTGCCGGTGGCCAAGATAGCCCAGCTATGGAGATTCATGGCCGAGCTCGACGATCGCCTGCGCCGCTTTGACAGCGAGGGGGCCTGGCTGCTGCTGGCCACCCTCTGCCTCGGTTTTCGTGACGCAGCGCCCCTGCCCTTGCTGGAAGAGGCGCCATGCTAGCGCCCCCGCTCGGCCTGCTTGGGGGAACCTTCGATCCCATTCACCTCGGCCATCTCAAGCCTGCCCTGGCGGCGCGCGATGCCCTGCGCCTTGGCGAGCTGCGCCTGCTGCCTAACCGGGTGCCGCCGCATAGGGCCAGCCCCTTCTGCACCCCGGAGCAGCGCCTGGCCATGGTGTATCTGGCCGCCAACGAATTTGGCCTCGGCGTGGATGAGCGAGAGCTGAGACGAGATCGCCCCTCCTGGACCATAGAGACCCTCGAGGAGCTGCGTCACGAGCTGCCCGATACTCCCCTCTGTTTTCTGATGGGAATGGACTCCCTGCTCTCCCTGCCCAGCTGGCACCGCTGGGACGAGTTGCTGAGCCTTGCTCACCTAGTGGTGAGCGTGCGTCCGGGCTGGGACGCCGCCGAGGCCACGGCGCCGGTACAGGCACTGCTGGCGCGCCACGGCACCCTGCGGGTCGATGACCTGCACCAACATCGCGCCGGCCATATCTGGTTGGCCCACAACGAGCCGCAGCCGCTCTCCTCCACCGAGATCAGAGCCAGGCTCGCCGCGGGGAACGATCCGGGAGAGTTGTTGCCTGAGTCGGTAGCGAACTATATTCGCAATAACCGCCTCTATGCGGGACAGAGTGGCCCCGTGCTATAATCCGCCGCCCGACGCGACGCAATACAGGAGAAGGTCATTGCAAGGCAACGCACTTCACGCCTTTATCATCGACAAGATCGATGACATGAAGGGCCGCGATATCGTCACCCTGGACGTACGCGGCAAATCCACCATCACGGATACCCTCATCATCTGCTCCGGCAACTCCAACCGCCATGTGCGCTCCATCGCCGACCACGTGGCCAGCGAGATGCGGCATTCAGGCCAGGATCCGCTGAGTGTCGAGGGAGAAGATACCGGTGAGTGGGTACTGGTGGACCTGGGCGAGGTGATCGTCCACGTGATGCAGGATGAATATCGCGACTTCTACCAACTGGAAAAGCTCTGGGGCGGCGCCCCGGTCGAAGCGGCCTAGTTGATGAAGATTCAGTTGATCGCGGTGGGCACCAAGATGCCCGCCTGGGTTGAGCACGGCTTCGAAGAGTACCGTCGCCGCTTCCCCAAAGACATGCCGTTCGAGCTGGTCGAGATAGGCGCCGGTAAACGCGGCAAAAACGCCGACATTCCCCGCATCTTGCAAAAAGAGGGAGAGGCCATGCTGGCCGCCGCCGGTCGCTCGCGCGTCGTCACCCTCGATATCCCGGGCAAGCCCTGGACCACGGAGCAGCTCGCCACCCAGCTTGAGGCCTGGAAGCTGGACGGTCGAGATGTCGCCCTGCTGGTGGGCGGGCCCGAGGGGCTCTCCCCAGAATGCAAGCAGGCCGCCGAGCAGAGCTGGTCCCTGTCGCCGCTCACCCTGCCTCACCCCCTGGTGCGGGTTCTGGTGGCCGAAAGCCTCTATCGGGCCTGGAGCATCACCACCAATCACCCCTATCACAGGGAGTAGTCTGTTCATGAGTCACGCCGCTTAGGAGCCCCGATGTCGAAACAACGGGTAGAGATACGCGACCACAGCGCCGAAGGCACGCTCTTCTTCCGCCGCTCCCTGGTCGCCTACATCGGCATGGTGGTGCTGATCTTGGTGCTGTTTGGCAACCTCTATTACCTGCAGGTGCTCTCATATGACACCTATCAGACCCGCTCCAATGACAACCGCATTCGGGTGGTGCCGGTGGCCCCAACCCGTGGCCTCATCTATGACACCAACGGGGTGCTACTGGCGGAGAATCGCCCCGTTTATAGCCTGGAAATCGTCCCGGAAGAAGCCGGCAACGTCGACAAGATGGCCGACGACCTCATCGCCCTGCTCGGTCTGCCCGACGGTACCAAAGAGAAGTTCCTGGCCGAAACCAAGCGCCAGCGCCGCTTCAAGCCGGTGCCCCTGTACGAGAAGCTCACCGAGAAGCAGGTGGCGCTCTTCTCGATCAACCAGCACAACTACCCGGGCGCCAGCATCGAGGCCTACCTCAAGCGCTACTACCCGTTTGGTGACACCCTGACCCACGCCCTGGGCTATGTGGCCAAGATCAACGCGCGTGACGTGGAACGCCTCGAGAAAGAGGAGAAGCTCGCCAACTACGCGGCCACCAAGGACATCGGCAAGCAAGGGGTCGAGAAGTACTACGAGGATAAGCTGCACGGCACTGCCGGCTATCAGGAAGTCGAGGTGAACAACCGCGGCCGCGTGGTACGGACCCTCAAGTTCCAACCCCCGGTGCCGGGCAAGGACATCTACCTCAACATCGACATTCGGTTGCAGCTCTACGCCCAGCAGCAGCTGGCTGGCCGGCGCGGCGCCATCGTGATGATGGAGCCCAAGACCGGCGCCATCCTGGCCATGGAGTCGAGCCCGAGCTACGACCCCAACCTGTTCGTGACCGGTATCTCCAGCGCCAACTACTCGGCCCTGCTCAACGATCCGGCCCGCCCGCTGGTCAACCGCACTACTCAGGGCATCTATGCACCGGCTTCGACGGTCAAGCCCCTGATGTCGGTGATGGGGCTCAACGAGGGGGCCATCACCCCGGGTTACCGTTACTTCGGCGGCCCTACCTACTCCATTCCCGGCACCACCAAGAAGTTTCGCGACTGGAAGAAGTGGGGCCACGGCTGGCTCGATGTTTACCGCGCCATCGAGGTATCGGCAGATACCTACTTCTACGATCTCGCCTACCGAGTCGGTATCGATCACATCAACGAGTACATGACCAAATTTGGCTTCGGTCAGTACAGCGGGGTCGATATCTATGAGGAGACCCGCGGAGTCATGCCGTCACGGGAGTGGAAGCGCAAGCGCTGGCGCCAACCCTGGTTCCAGGGGGACACCATCTCCATCGGCATCGGCCAGGGCTACTGGAGTGCCACCCCCATGCAGCTGGCCAAGGCCATCAGCATACTGACCCAGAATGGTCACGACGTGACCCCGCACCTGCTCAAGCGTACCACCACAGCCACGAGCAGCGAGGATGCGCCCGTCAATCCCAATATGGCACTCTCGGTACGCGACAACAGCTACTGGGCTGTCGCGCGCGAAGGCATGTGGCGGGTTATCAACGGCCATGAAGGGACCGGGCGTAAGGCCTTTGCCAATACTCCCTACGTAGCCGCCGGTAAATCCGGTACCGCCCAGGTGGTCAGCCTCAAGGAGAACGAGGTCTACAACGCCAGCAAGATGAAGGTAGAGCATAGGGACAACGCGCTCTTCGTGGCCTTCGCCCCCTATGACAGTCCCAAGGCCGTCATCGCCCTGGTACTGGAGAACGCAGGGGGAGGGAGTAGCAATGCGGCGCCGGTGGCCCGCGCCATGCTCGACTCCCTGCTACTGCCACCGCCGCCCCAGCTACCACCGGCGCCGAAACAGCAAGCCACCCCATTGCCGGAGAATAAGGCTCATGAATAACTCCGATCGCCGCACCAGCATCTGGTATCGCATGCATATCGACCTGCCCCTGCTGCTCGGTCTGCTGGGGCTGATGGCTCTCGCCATGGTGCTACTCTACTCCGCCTCGGGCCAGAGCATGGATGAACTGATCAAGCAGGCCGTCCGCGGCGGTCTGGCGCTGGTCATCATGGTGGTGATGGCCCAGTTCAGCCCCAACTTCTACGCCCGCTGGGCCACCCCCCTGTTCGTGGTAGTGGTGTTGATGCTGATCGCCGTGGATGTCTTCGGCCACATCGGCAAGGGAGCACAACGCTGGCTCGACCTGGGTTTCATGAAGTTCCAGCCCTCCGAGCTGATGAAGCTCTCCATGCCCATCATGATCGCGGTCTGGCTGAGTCGCCATCCCCTGCCCCCCAAGCTTGGCCATCTGGTCATCAGCCTGGTGCTGGTGCTGGTGCCGACCCTGCTGATCGCGGCCCAGCCCGATCTCGGCACCTCCATCCTGGTGGCGGCGTCCGGCTTCTTCGTCATCTTCCTGGCCGGGATCAGCTGGTGGTTGATCGGGCTCGCCGTGCTGCTCATTGGCGCCTTCCTGCCGGTGCTCTGGTTCTTCCTGATGCACGACTACCAACGCCAACGGGTGTTGATGCTGATCGACCCGGAGAAAGACCCCCTTGGCCGTGGCTACCACATCATCCAGTCGAAGATCGCCATCGGCTCCGGTGGCATCTTCGGTAAAGGCTGGCTGGAGGGGACCCAGTCTCAACTCGAGTTTTTACCGGAACGGCATACCGACTTTATCTTCGCCGTCTACAGCGAAGAGTTCGGCCTGGTCGGGGTAGCACTGCTCCTGGTGTTGTACCTCTACGTCATCAGCCGTAGCCTCTACATCTCGGTACAGGCCCAGAACAGCTTCGAGCGGCTGCTCGGCGGCGCCCTGACCCTCACCTTCTTCGTCTATGTGTTCGTCAACATGGGCATGGTGAGCGGCATACTGCCTGTGGTGGGGGTGCCCCTGCCCCTGGTCAGCTACGGTGGCACCTCCATGGTGACCCTGATGGCAGGCTTCGGCATTCTGATGTCGATCCACACCCACCGCCGCCTGCTGGCATAGTCTGTCGCACGCCTCCCCAGCCAGGGGAGGCGTGCCGCCATATCCCGTGTTACCATGCCGCCCTTCCTGTGCCGGTTTTTTCACCGTCGTCACCGCCCGGGCTGAGCAAGCCCTAACCCGAGAGATCCCATGAGCAAGTGCCACGCCCTTCTGTTGGGCTGTCTGACCCTGCTGCTGGTCGCCTGTAGCAGTCAGCCCGCCCCACGGGCTATGCCGTCAACCACGACCCAGGCCGAGCCACCTCTGTACGAGCTGCTGGCACGGGCCGAGGCCGACCGCCAGCAGGCAGGCATCACCTCGTACGCTGACGATGAGGCGGCGGCTCCGACCTCTAGTGCCTCAAATAGTCGTGCCCGCGGCGCCCACGACGCCGCCCCCGAGCCTCTGGCAAACTGGAGCAAGAGCGGCCGTTACCGGGCCACCGGCAGCGCCTCCTGGTTATCGCGCTCCCTCGACGGGCGTCGCACCGCCAACGGTGATGTGATGAACAGCCACCACTTCACCGCCGCCCACCGGACGCTGCCCCTCGGCAGCTATGCGCGTGTCACTAACCTGGGTAACGGTCGCCAGGTCATCGTCAAGATCAACGACCGTGGCCCCTTCAACCGCCATCTGCTGATCGATGTCACCCATGCCGCCGCCAACGAACTGGGCATGATCCGCAGCGGCAAGGCGCGCGTGCGCGTCGAGGCGGTGAGTCGCGCAACCGCTCGTGCCGAAGCCAAGCCGCTGAGCCAGAGCGGCAAGGCCGCGAAGAGCATGGCGCCGGTTAAGGGCAAACGCATTCAGGTGGCAAGCGGCGCCCACAAGGAGAAGCTGGTGGCCGAGGGCAAGCGGCTGCAAGCCAGGCTGGGCCTTCCCTATCAGGTCAGGGGGCAAGGTTCCCGCTATCGCCTGATCCTGGGCCCGGTCAGCGCCTCGACTCAACAGCGAGCGCTCAAGAAAATCAGGGCGGCCGGTTACCCTCAAGCATTTTTAATCAACTGACCTATATACTTGTGCCCTTTCCCCCTGTGACGAGGGGGTACATCTGGTATAGTTATCGCCGTTTTTGTTTCATGGGGGCGCGCATGCTCCCGCCAGGCACCCAGGAAGTCGAAGATGTCCAAATTTGTTAAATCGCTGCTCCTCACCACCCTGGTCAGCACCGCTGCCTCTGCCAGTGCTGATCCGGTCGTGGTGCCATCCGCCCCCGCCATCGCCGCCAAGTCCTACATACTGATGGACTACTACACAGGGCAGACCCTGGTTCAGGAGAATGCAGACGAACGCCTGCCCCCCGCCAGCCTGACCAAGATGATGACCTCCTACATCGTCGGCCTCGAGCTGGCCAAGGGGAACATCAAGCACGATGACATGGTGACCATCAGCCAGAACGCCTGGTCCAAGAACTACTCCGACTCCTCCAAGATGTTTATCGAGGTGGGTAAGCAGGTCTCCGTCGATGACCTGAACAAGGGGATCATCATCCAGTCCGGTAACGACGCCTGCGTCGCCATGGCGGAGCACATTGCCGGCAGCACCGACTCCTTCGCCAGCCTGATGAACACCTGGGCGGCCAAGCTCGGCATGAATAACACCCACTTCATGAACCCGCACGGCCTGCATGATCCGGAGCACTACTCCACCGCTCGCGACATGGCCCTGCTGGGCCAGGCGCTGGTGCGTGATGTCCCGGAGGAGTACAAGGTTTACTCCCAAAAATCGTTCCAGTTCAACGGCATCACCCAGCACAACCGCAACAAGCTGCTGTGGGACCCGACCCTGAACGTCGATGGCATCAAGACCGGCCATGTCAGCGAGATCGGCTACAACCTGGTCGCCTCTGCCACCAACAAGGAGGGGATGCGCCTCATCTCCGTGGTGATGGGCACCGCCAGCGAGCGCGTGCGCGCCGAAGAGAGCAAGAAGCTGCTGACCTACGGCTTCCGCTTCTTCCAGACCCTGACCCCCTACAAGGCCGGGACCGAGCTGGTAACCCAGAAGATCTGGATGGGCGACAAGTCCACCGTCAAGCTGGGCGTCGACAAGGACGTGGCCGTCATCATCACCCGTGGTCAGAGTGACAAGCTCAAGGCGGACTTCCAACTCGATACCGAGCTGAAGGCGCCCCTGGCCAAGGGCCAGCGCGTCGGCACCGTATTCCTGAAGATGGGTGACAAAGAGATCACCCAGGCCCCTCTGGTGGCACTGGAAGATGTGCAAGAAGGCAACCTGCTGAGCCGCATCTGGGATTACCTGATGATGCTGGTGCAGAGCCTGCTCAAATAAATTGATAGTGACGGCGCCCAATGGGCGCCGTTTTGTTTCTGCTGTAATAACATTACGCTTTGTTGGTTCCGCCTCCCCCCGATTTGTGGTAAAAAGCAGCACCCCGGTGTTGGCGTCTGCCGGGCGGCCCCCTTGAAGGGGTATCGCCCAGACCCCATACTCAGCCGAGAGACGAACAACCGGCCGAGCCCTTCGGCCACAGAGTAGGTAATACGATGAATACCAAGTTTGACGAGCTGCTCGAATTCCCCTGCAAATTCCCCTTCAAGGTGTTGGGCGTGGCCGACCCCGTCCTGCCTGAACGGGTGATCGAGGTGTTGCAGCTCCATGCCCCGGGTACCTATACCCCGGTCGTTCGCCCGAGCAGCAAGGGCAACTACCACTCGGTGACCGTCACCGTGATCGCCCAAAGCAAGGAACACATCGAGGCCATGTACACCGCCCTCGGCGAGATCGAGCAGGTACGCTACGTCCTGTAATCGTCTGCCCCGCCTGTCGGGGCTCTCTTTTCCAGCTATTGAGGAGTCCCATGTCTGCGCCATCGCTCCCCCCTCTCATAGTGCGCCATCTCGGTCGTCGCCCCTATCAGGCGGTATGGGATGCCATGAAGACCTTCACCGACAATCGCACGCCCGAGACCCCGGATGAGTTCTGGGTGGTTGAGCACGATCCTGTCTTCACCCAGGGACAGGCCGGTAAGGCCGAGCACCTGCTCAATCCCGGAGCGATCCCTGTGGTGCAAAGCGATCGGGGCGGCCAGATCACCTATCATGGGCCTGGTCAGCTGGTGCTCTATGTGCTGGTGGATGTGCGCCGCAGCCACCTGACGGTAAGAGATCTGGTCAGCGCATTGGAAAATGCCATCATCGCCACCCTGGCGCAGTGGGGCATTCACTCCAGTGCCAAGCCCGACGCCCCCGGCGTTTATGTGGATGGCGCCAAGATCGCCTCGCTGGGTCTGCGGATCCGCAGGGGATGCTCCTTCCACGGCCTGGCCCTCAATATCAATATGGATCTGGCACCCTTTCTGTGTATCAATCCGTGCGGCTATGCCGGCATGGTGATGACTCAGGCCAGCAGCCTGGGCGGCCCCCAGAGTGTCGCCGAAGCGACCCCGCTACTGGTAGCCGAGCTGGCACGCCTCATCGGCTACGACACAATAACGAATTCCGAGAGTGAATCATGAGCAAACCCATTCGTATGGAGCCGGGCGTCAAGCTGCGCGATGCCGACAAGATGGCCCTGATCCCGGTTAAATTCATGCCGGATCCCAATGAAGAGCTGCTGCGCAAGCCTGACTGGATGCGGATCAAACTCCCCCCCAGCAGCCAGAAGATCGATCACATCAAGAGCACCCTGCGCAAGAACAAGCTCCACTCTGTCTGCGAAGAGGCCTCCTGCCCCAACCTGGCGGAGTGCTTCAACCATGGCACCGCCACCTTCATGATCATGGGCGCCATCTGTACTCGCCGTTGTCCCTTCTGCGACGTGGCCCACGGTCGCCCGCTGGCCCTGGATCCGGAAGAGCCGAAGAAGCTGGCGCTCACCATCAAGGAGATGGGCCTGCGCTACGTGGTGATCACCTCGGTAGACCGTGACGACCTGCGCGACGGCGGTGCCCAACACTTTGCCGATTGCATCCGCGAGATCCGCGAGCACAGCCCACAGACCCGCATCGAGATCCTGACCCCGGACTTCCGCGGTCGCATGGAGCAGGCCCTCGAGGTATTCCGCGACACTCCGCCGGATGTGTTCAACCACAACCTGGAAACCGCCCCGCGCATGTACCGGGTCGCCCGTCCGGGTGCCGATTACAAGTGGTCGCTGGAGCTCTTGCGTCGCATCAAGGAGATGCACCCTGACCTGCCCACCAAGTCCGGCCTGATGATGGGGCTAGGCGAGACCAATGAAGAGATTGTCGGGGTGCTCAAGGATCTGCGCGAGCACGGCGTCAACATGCTGACCCTGGGCCAGTACCTGCAACCGAGCCGCCACCACCTGCCGGTGAAGCGCTATGTGCCGCCCGCCGAGTTTGACGAGCTCAAAGACGTGGCGATGGGGCTCGGCTTCACCCACGCCGCCTGCGGGCCCTTCGTGCGTTCCTCGTACCACGCGGATCTGCAAGCCAAGGGCGAAGAGGTGAAATAAGCCTCCCTTGCCATGAAGAGAGGGCGCCATCGGCGCCCTCTTTGTCTTTTGCCAACCATAAAAAACGCCCGCACTGTGGCGGGCGTCTTGCTGAGTGGTTCGCTTAGCCCACCAGGGCGAGGGCGTCACGGGCGATGACCAACTCCTCGTTGGTCGGGATGACCAGAGCGGGGCGGCTGTCGGCCGTAGTGATGAGCCCTTCACCACCGAGCACGGCGGCCTTGTTGGCCTCCTGGTCGACTTTGAAACCCATCAGCGCCAGGCGTGCCAGGATCATCTCGCGGATGACGGCGGCGTTCTCGCCGATGCCGCCGGTGAAGATCAGGGCGTCGAGGCGACCCTCCATGGCCGCGGCGTAAGCACCCACGTACTTGGCCACCCGGTAGGTGAAGACGTCCACGGCGCGCTTGGCACCGGCATCGGTGTCGTAGTTCGTGGTGGCATAGCGGCAGTCGCTGCTCACCTCGGTCAGGCCGAGCAGGCCAGACTGCTTGGTCAGCAAGGTGTTGATCTCGTCAACCGAATAACCCAGCTTGTCATGCAGGAAGAAGACCACGGCCGGATCGACATCGCCGGAGCGGGTACCCATGGCCAGCCCTTCCAGCGGGGTCAGCCCCATCGAGGTATCCACCGACTTGCCGCCCTTGATGGCGCAGACGGAGGCGCCGTTGCCCAGGTGGCAGTTGATGATATTGAGTTCGTCCAGCGGCTTGTTCAGCGCCTTGGCGGCTTCTTCGGCGATGAAGCGGTGAGAGGTGCCGTGGGCGCCATAGCGACGGATGGCGTGCTGCTCATAAAGCTTGTAAGGCAACGCGTAGAGGTAGGCTTCCTCAGGCAGGCTCTGATGGAAGGCGGTGTCGAACACGGCCACGTTCTTGTCGGCCAGCTGCGGGAACACCTTGAGCGCGGCCCGGATACCGATGAGGTGAGCCGGGTTATGCAGGGGAGCGAAGGGGATGGCGGCCTCGATACCGGCAATCACTTCGTCATCCACGCGCACCGAGCTGGAGAAGCGCTCGCCACCATGAACGATGCGGTGACCGATGGCGACCAGTTGAGCCGCCAGAGAGGGATCCTGGCTCAGGATATGGTTCACGATAAAGTCGAGGGCCTCCTGATGAGCCGCACCGGCCCCCAGCATGGCTTCGCCCTTGACCCCGTTCAGCTTCCACTTAATACGGGCATCGTCCAGGTTGAAGCACTCGGCCAGGCCGGAGAGGCTGGCCTCACCGGTCTCGGCATCCATGACTGCGAATTTGAGGGAAGAGCTACCGCAGTTCAGGATCAATACCAACTTGCTCATCTTCAGAATCTTCCTGTGATACGGCTGTCGCCGCGTCGTTGTATCCACATGGGACAGGATCCCCTCAATGGGGCTATATGGCCGCCTGGGCAGCCAATCTTTCAATTCGTGCCGGCTCAGGCCAGCAGACTCTTGTGTACCTTGATCACCAGCTTGCGAACCGGCGCGGGCAGACCCAGAGTACAGAGCGGGCGATGCAGCTCACCCGGATAGAAGATCGCGAAGTCACCGGGGCGCAGTGCCAACCAGCTCTCCTGCTCCACCTCCACAAACCAGAGGTCGGGGTGGGGATGAGTGAGCCCCTCCAGCCGATATTGCTGGGGGCCGACGCCAATCCACTCGCGGCCAGAAAGCAGCAGCTGGATATCGAGGTACTCCTGATGGAACTCCCCCAGGCGCTCATCGGCCGGCTGAGTGAGATCTTCTTGCACCAGGCAGAAGAGGCGATCACCGTCGATCGTCACCCGTCCAATGGGGCTTTGCTCCCAGTGTTCGATAGAGATGACCACATCGAGCAAAATGGCCACCAGAGGCGGTGGAAGCAGGGCCTGGTCAAGGGCCATCAAGTTACCAGTGATCATGTAAGACCTCGTGCCACGCAACAAAAAGGGCCAGACGGCCCTGATAGTGTCATCAACATCGTACCAGCTGAAACAACATTATCGCCCAACTGATTTCGTCTGATATTGACCAGAAACAAAAACAGGAGCATCTGCTCCTGTTTTATAAAAATTACTTAAATTATTCAAATTTTCTTTAGGTTTTCGACGGGGCGCGCATACATGGCACGCCAGATCTCCCTGTGCGCCTCGGGCACCTGAGCCAGTCGCGCCTCGAACTCCTGACGCTCGGCCTGCCCTACCGGCTCACCGTCACCGGCCGCCAGATGGTTATTGGGGAAGAGACGGTAGTGACGCCAGATAGTGTGATCGATCAGCTCGGCCAGCTCGTCGGGGCCATGGAATCCCTCTCGCAGCGGCTCGCCAAAGGCCACGTGTACCCGCCCTTTCTGGCCGACAATACCGGCGACTATGCTCTCGATATCCTCGAACTCGCCCTTCTCATAACGACCGGTGTGGGCCTTCTCATAGAGCTCGCGCGCCTTGGCCATGTCGGTGGGATCGCACTCGTAAGAGATGCTGACCGGCACTATGTTGAGACGGCGCATATAGTCGGCAAACTCCAGCTTCTGCTTCTTCCCCTCCATGTAGAACATCTTGAGGATGGCCGGATCGGTTCTGTCGTCCCCATCCTTGGCACGCCCCTCTTTCTGGGCGATCCAGATGGAGTGGCCAATCGCCAGCGACTCGCCAATATAGGCCGAGAGATCGCCAAACGCCTTCATCATCTCGCGCGGCCCCTTGGCGGAGCGCTTGACGATGAAGCTCTTGTTAAGTCGCATCAGCTCGGTGGCACAGGGCTTGCGCAGCAGATTGTCGCCGATGGCGATACGCACAGTATCGAAACCGCTCTTGAACAGCCCCCAGTTGACGAATGCCGGGTCCATGGCGATATCGCGATGGTTGGAGATGAAGAGATAGCCCTTGCCCGGCTCCAGATGCTCCAGGCCGGAGAAGGTCACCCCATGGGTGGTGCCGGCGATCATCCGCTCCATGTAACGGGTCACCCCGAGCTGCACCTGATGCACCGTGTTAACGCCGGCCCACTTGCGACGCAGCACCAGACGGATGAAGGGACGGATCGCCCAACCCAACCAGCAGACCAGATTACCGAAGCGATACCTGGCGATGGCGCCGATGAACTCGTCATCCTGGATGAGGCGGTCGATGGCGCCGGCCACCTCGTCGTCGTTATAAGGGCGGATCTCCGCAAATCTGTCTACTTCTGCCACTGTGTGTGCCTTTATCTTCGGGGAAAGAGGTGCTTGGCACCCTCAAATTTCAGGGCGCAATTTTACACGCTTTTCCTTCATGGGATATGCAGCACCAAGAGATCTGAGATCTGACCAGTGAAAACTCACCCATCTGGTGAGAGCGCCCAACTCACCGCCGCCTCGGCGTGCAGCGCCGTGGTGTCATAGAGCGGCACCGCCGCCGCACACTCTCCCACCAGCAGCGCTATCTCGGTACAGCCGAGTATCACCGCCTCGGCCCCCTCTTCAGCCAGACGCGCGATCACCTCGAGATAGGCCTGACGCGACGCCTCTTTGATCTCGCCAAGGCAGAGCTCGTCGTAGATGATCCTGTGTACCCGTTCCCTGTCAGCCTCGCCGGGCACCACCACCCCCAGGCCAAACTGCTCCTCGAGGCGGGCGCGATAAAACGCCTGCTCCATGGTGAAACGGGTACCGAGCAGCCCTACCCGGCGCACCCCGTCGGCCACCAACCGCTCACCGGTGGCGTCGGCGATGTGCAGCAGCGGGATCGACACCGCCGCGGCTACATCGTGTGCCACCTTGTGCATAGTGTTGGTGGCGATCAGCAGAAAATCGGCACCGCCGGCCTCAAGGGAGCGGGCAACCGCGGCCAGCTCGCGCCCCGCCTCCTGCCACTGTCCTTGCGCCTGCAACTGCTCGATGACGGCAAAGTCCACGCTGTGCAACAGGATGCGCGCCGAGTGCAGACCGCCGAGACGCGCACGCACGCCCCGGTTCAGGGATTGGTAATAGCTCACGGTCGACTCCCAACTCATGCCGCCCAACACACCGATACAACGCATGACTCACTCCTTGGATAAAAAAGGCCCCGCAGGGCCAACAAGACAGACGTCTAGATCCAGATCATCAGCACGCAGGCCGCCGTGGCGATCCCCATACCGAGGTTAAAGCGCCGCCAACCAAGCGGCGTGCATATGAGGCGCCGTACCTGGGCGCCAAACACCACCCAGAAGGCGCCGGTATAGAGGCCGGTGCAGAAGAAGATGGCGAGCACCCAAAGGGCGGAAGGCCAATAGGCCTCGCCGGCCAGGGTGAAGCCACCTATGGCCGACAGGGCCATCATCCACGCCTTGGGGTTGAGCAGCTGCAACAACGCCCCCTGGTGGGCCGGGATCAGAGAGCGGTTACCCTCCGCCGGACCCGAGGCGATGGCCACCTTCCAGGCCAGCCACAACAGATAGAGCGAGCCGGCCACCTTGAGCAAATCATGCAGCAAGGGCAGCCGCTCGAAGATGACCCCAAGCCCCAGGGCCATCGCCAGGATCATCAGATTGATGCCCCCCACCACCCCCACCAACAGGGGCAGGCTGCGGCGAAAGCCCTGGGCCGCCCCGCTGCTGGTCAGCAGCATGTTGTTGGGGCCAGGGGTTCCGCAGGTGACCAGGGCAAAGCCCGCCAGGGGCAGCAACCAGTTGAGATCCATAGTGACAACATCCTTTTCGAGCACGAATTCCTACTATGCCGCAGGGGTTTCATGCATAACAAGCCTCGTTTATGCTTATTTTTTGCATGAGTTTTCTTACATCCAGAGGGTCACCACGCACAGAGCCGTGAGACCGCCCAAGGTACCGTTGAGGCGACGCCACCCCTGATCCGAGCTTATCCAGTTACCCAGCTGCTTACCAAACACCACCCAGATGAAGCAGACCGGCAGCGCTACCAGGGTGAAACAGGCCATGATGATGAGCTGGCTCGGCCAGTAGCCGGCCCCGCTCTGACTAAACAGGCTGATGGCCGAGATCCCCATCATCCAGGCCTTGGGGTTGAGAAACTGGAACCCCAGCCCCTCGAGCAGGCTCAGCGGACGGGCCCGCCCGGCGGGATCCCCGGGGGCACCGGCCACCGCGATGCGCCACGCCAGCCACAGCAGGTAGAGGCTGCCGAAGATCTGCAACCCGACCCGCAGCCAGGGCCACCCCTCGAAAAGAGGATAGAGGCCAAGGGCCAGCACCAGTTGCAACACAGGCTGGCCGACGCTCACCCCCATGAGATGTGGCAAGGTACGGCGCACCCCGAAGTTGGCCCCCGAGGCAGTCAGCATCAGGTTGTTGGGGCCCGGGGTGCCGCACATCAATACGGCGAAGCCAAACAGGGTGGCATACCATTCGAGAGTCATCAGTGTCGCTCCTTTCCCATCGACATTGTATCGATACAATGTCATCGATCGTGTTGTTTCATGCCCTTATCTCACGCTATATTGAGACAATTTTCCGATCAATGGATTTATTGTCACCATGACAATCTGGACTCCGGATCTCGCCGCCCACAGCGGCCCCCTCTACCTTCGCCTGACCCAGGCCATTGAGCAGGCCATCGCCAACGGCGCCCTGACCCCCGGCTCGCGGCTACCGACCCAACGTGCCCTGGCCGATCGGCTCGGGGTCACTGTGGGCACCATCACCCGTGCCTACGCCGAGGCAGAGCGGCGCGGCCTGCTCGCCGCCCGGGTCGGCAACGGCACCTGGGTGCGGGAGAAAGGGGAAACCAGCGGAGCCGACTGGCCGGTGCGCGAGGAGCTGGAGGGGCGCATCGAGTTGTGGCAGAACCTGCCGGTGCCTCTCGATCGGGCTTCCCTGGTGGGACCTCTGCTGCGTCAGCTGGCCGACGATCCCCATCTCAACCGCCTGCTCGGCTACGACCAGGAGGCGGGCCGACCGCACCAGCGCCAGGCCTTCCTCGACTGGCTGGCGAGTCTCGGCATTCACGCCGGGCACGATCGCTTCTTGTTTTGCAACGGCGCCCAGCACGGCATCCTGCTGACCCTGCTGGCCACCGGCTGCGTCGGCGAGAGCATCGCCTGCGAGGGACTGACCTACCCAGGCCTGCTTGGCGCGGCGCGCCAGCTGCGCTGCCAGGTGACGGCGGTGGCGATGGACGACGAGGGTATGCAGCCTGAGGCGCTCGACACCCTTTGCCGCCAGCGTCGACCGCGCCTGGTCTACCTCACCCCAACCCTGCAAAACCCCACCACCGCCATGATGGGCGAGGCGCGCCGCCGCGCCCTGCTGGCCGTGTGCGAACGGCACGGGATCTGGGTGGTGGAAGATGACGTGAACGGCCTGCTGCCACAGGAACGCGCCACCCCCATGGTCGAGCTGGCGCCGGAGCGGGTCATTCACCTCGGCAGCCTGGCCAAGATTGCCTGCGGTGGCCTGCGGGTAGGCTTCCTGCTCTGCCCGCCTGGCCTGCACAGCACGTTGGCCCAGGCGATGCGCCTGTCGAGCTGGATGGTGAGCCCGCTGCTGCTTGAGGTCGCCTCCCGCCTGCTACGCCAAGGGCTGGCTCCCCTGCTCGAGGAGCAGCGCAGGGTGCTGGGTCGGCGCGGCGAGCTGCTGCGCCAGCTGCTGCCGGAGGCCCGCTGGCATAGCGGCGCCATGCACGCCTGGCTGCCCCTGCCTGCCCCCTGGCGCAGCCAGGAGTTCGCGGCAGCGGCCGACGCGGTCGGGGTCGGCGTCACCAGCGGCGAGCTATTTGCCGCCGGCCAGTATGCCGCTCCCCAGGGGGTGCGCCTGAGCCTGAGCCAACCCTCCAGCGACGCTCTGCTCGCCGAAGGGTTAACCCGGCTGCGCGAGCTGCTGGCCGGCACGCCCCCGATCGTCCCCATCCTGTAGGGACGAGCATTCGGCCTCTCACTGGCTCCTCAAGAGCGCACAAGAAATAGCGCCCCCTTTTCCCGCTCAGCAGGCGGCATGGGGGCGTATCTCATCAGAAAAATCATCCGGTTACGCAATACTCCGCCGACCTTGCTATATTCATACCTCAATCGAATCCGCCACTTTTTATATACCTGTGCGGGGAGATCTCCGGGTATGCAATTCCTCATCATTGAAGAAACACCCCTGCTGAGCACCGCCATCTGCCTGACATTGCGCAAGCATGGCCTGGGCGTGGAAGAGATGATGCAATGTAAGGATCTGCATGCCATCTCTTCTTTCCTTCATCGCTACCACTTCGATGCCATCATTTGCCGGCAGAGTCACTATCAGGGGTATGAAGGTATCAGGCTCTTGCAAGAGGCCGACTATCAGACACTGCTGCCACCCGGAGTGGTGCTGTTATTGCTCAACGAGGATCCTGCCCCCCTGACGCTGGGCCTCTCGACCATTCACTTCGAGTTGCAGCTCACCATCCCATTCACCAGCCAGTCGCTGGACGACATTGCACAAGAACTTATCAGCCTTACCCGCGTCACTCGGCCCTTGTGCCCACCTCTCAGACAGCAAGAGTGGGGTCTCACCCTGCATCAGTGTGAAGACATTCAATTTCGCCTGTTTCAACATCCCTTGGTCAGGCTCCACCTCGATCGCCTCAAGGGGATGCTACTCCTGCAGCAACGCGCCTATCTGGATGCGAGTCAGCACTACGCCCTGTGTGCCACCGAATACCCGGCCAGTTGGCCTCGCTGCGGCCTCTTTCTCGCCATGATTGGCTTGGGACGCATGGATGTGGCCCAACGGGATCTGGAATTGCGGGCCTCATCGTTGAGCGAGATCAGTCTGCTCAAGTTAACCGTGATCCTCGATGTTCAGGAAGGGCGCTGGTTTGCGGCCAAACTGAACCTCGAGAAACTGCTCCAGCAGCAACATCATCCAGACTTTCGGCACGCGGCGATTCTACTGGCCATCTTGCTGCATGATGTCGACATGGGGTGCAATCACATCGCGCAGCTAAACCTGACCTTCTTCCCCGAAGGACGATTGCGCCTCAGTGTCGAGCAGTTCATGCTGGAAGTGGCGTTGAAGTTGCTGTGGCAATACTCGGCCCTGACCAGGGATCACACTCTATCGGTGAGGTTTCAAGAGCTGGGTCCCCTCTCCCCCCCTCAACTGTCCGAGCGCGAAGCCGGGGTATTGCAGGCATTCTGGTCTTTACTCGACAGCGACTTCGATGGTGCCATTACCCGCTTAACCACGCTGGCCGACGAGGAAAATCCGGCGCCCAGCGCACTCCTGCTTGAATTTGCCATCAGCCACCACTGCACCCTGGCACAGAGGGCGTTGCAGTGTCTGGACAGGCTCGCGACCCTACAGCCCCCCACCCCTTTCTCACCGCTGCTCGGCACTCTGATGCATCGCACGCTGGAGAGCCTCAGACAGTTTGTGCAGGAGGAAGAGGGCCGGCTAGAGCAGCTTCGCAGCGCGCGTAACGACGCCATCCGTCATCATCAGTGGCAGCGAGCACTGCAGCTGAGTATCACCCTCTGTTCCGATTTTCCCGCCTACCCGGCCGAGGCTTGGGCGACCCTCAACCTGCTGAGCCGAGCCTGGCCCGGCAATGCCCCGGCCAGTCAGGTGGCATCACTGGTAGAGAGCCTCACTCAGCGCCTGGATCGCGATGCCGAGTTTCAGGCCAACTATGGGGAGCGCTACGGGATCCTGTTGGGGCAAATCCACCGCCATCTGGATGAACACCTCCCCTCCTGAGATCCCCTATCTTGGTCGCATCAGCCAGTACACTGGGTGAATGCCCCCTCTCCCAGTGCTGGCACCTTGCCACGACGACGAGTTCGAGCTGCGCCACCTCGGCCGGCTCGGCACCTTGACCCTGAGCAGGCAGAGCCCGACCGGCGAGGACGAGCAACGCCAGCCCCAGGCCGAGAGCCACTGGCCCAAGGCGGGTTGAGCCGTCACAGCACGCCGCGCACCAGGATCCCGCCGATAAGCAGCGGCGCCAACCAGCGCCAGCAGCCGATCAGGGCGGCGCGCCACGGAGCCGCCATGCCTGCCGGCAGGGTGCGCGCACCAATCTTCCAGCCAAGCAGTAAGGTCAGTCCGAGGCCAAACAGGGGCATCATCAGGTTAGAGGTGACAAAGTCGAGCAGATCGAAGATCCCCATGCCAAACAGGGTGACGCCCGCTAGGGGCCCGAACGAGAGGCTCACCGGGACGCCGGTCAGTATCACCGCCAGGGTCACCAGGCCTGCCGCACGGCTGCGCTGCATCCCCCACTCGTCACAGCAGAAGCGCACCAGGTTCTCCAGCAGGGAGATGGACGAGGAGAGCGCCGCCATCACCAGCAGGGCGAAGAAGACCACCGCCAGGGGCTGACCGAACGGGATGTGCTGGAACACTGCCGGCATGGTCATGAAGGTGAGGCCGGGGCCCGAGGTAGGATCGATGCCGGTGGCGGCCAGGGCCGGGAAGATCATCAACCCCGCCAGCACGGCGATGAAGCTCGCCAGCAAGACCACCCAGAGGCTGGAGCGGCCAACCCCTTCGGGGCCGGGCAGGTAGGCGCCGTAGGTGGTGTGAATGCCGAGGCCGATGGAGAGGGAGAAGAAGGCCAGCCCCATGGCATCGAGCACCCCCGCCATGCCGAGCCTGGCAAAGTCGGGCTCGAGGAAATGGCGCACCCCGGCGCCGGCCCCCGGCAGGGTCAGCCCCACCGCGACCAGCAGCAGCATCATCACAAACAGGCTCGGCATCATCCAGCGCAGGGAGCGCTCGACTCCCTTCTGGATGTCGCCGCGCACCAGCCACCAAGTGAGGCCGGCAAACAGCAGATGGGTGAGCAGGGGCCACCAGGGGTGACTGACGTAGCCGTTGAACAGCGCGGTGAGGGCCGCCCCGTCGGCGCTGGCCAGCTCGCCGCTTGCCGCAAGCCCGGTGTACCCCAGGGTCCAGCCTCCCACCACGCTGTAAAAGCTGTAGATGAGGAAGGTGCAGATCACCCCGGTCCAGCCGATCCAACCCCAGCCGCGCCCCGCCAGCTGACGACAGGCACCAAGCACCCCTTGGCGGGTCAGGCTACCGAGCAGGGTCTCTGCCACCAGCACGGCGACCCCCAGGGTCAGGCTAAACAGCAGGAAGACCAACAGGAAGGCGCCGCCGCCGTTGGCCGCGGTGACGTAGGGAAACTTCCAGATGGCGCCGAGGCCGACGGCGGTGCCGACGGAGGCCAGAATGTGGCCGAGGCGGGAGGACCATTGGGACTGCATCGTATGAACTCCAGTCAAGAAAAGCGGGCCCGAGAGGGGCCCGCACCATGTTCATACGCTACCGACAGTGGCCGGCAATCACTACGACGATATTTGGTGGAACCACACCATTTTTGGCACGATCCACCAACATGTTACTGAAACAAAATCAGTTGTGTCGCAGCGTATCCTCAGGACCTCAGATAACCCCGAGTTCGCGCAGGCGCTCCTTCAGATAGGTGTCTGCGGTGTGACGCTCGGAGAGCACCACGTCCGGGCGCGGGTGCAGGAACAGCGGCAGGGAGATGCGCGACTTGTTGACGCTACCACCGGTGGGGTTGATCACCCTGTGGGTGGTCGAGGGATAGTAACCCTGGGATGCCTCTTGCAGCATGTCGCCGATGTTGATGATCAGGGTGCCAAAGTCGCACGGCACGTCCATCCACTCTCCGTCGGCGCCCATCACTTGCAAACCGGGCTCGCTCGCCGCCGGCAGTATGGTCAGCAGGTTGATGTCCTCGTGGGCAGCGGCGCGAATGGCACCTGCCTCTTCGCTGCCATTCAGCGGCGGATAGTGCAGCACCCGCAGCAGGGTCTTCTGGCTGCCATCGATCATGGAAGAGAGGGGGCAACTGTAGTGAGTCGCGATATCGTCAGGGGTGTGCTGCTCGACCCAAGAGAGCAACTCGGCGGCCAGCTCATTGGCGAGACGGTAGTACTCCATTGCCTGAGCGTTCAACTCCTCCGGGATCTGTCCCCAGGGATAGATGTGGAAATATTCCTTGATGTCCTTCTTGGTGTGCCCCTTGGCCACCTCGGAGACGGAGGGCGGGAAGTAGCCGTCTTGTGTCTCGCGGTTGAAGTGGAAGTCGTGCTTGCGCTCGCTATCGAAGAATTGCTGCCAGTTGTCGTAGATAGCCTGAACCAGTTCACGGGGGATGGGGTGGTTGGTCAGTACGCCAAACCCTGTGGTGCGCAGGGATTCGGTGAAACGGGCCGCCGCATCCGGAGCCTGGTAGTCGACTGTCAGAACTTTCATTGTTATGTTTCGCTCATGTTAAAAAACGCACCATTCTAGGCCCCTTCAGCCTCATTGCAAACCTCCAATAGCGATTGAGCGATCCCCATCACAGGCATAAAATCGTGCATTCCGTTCCGATGAGACCCCGTTATGCCTATGCGTCTGTTCCTGCTCTCCCTGACCCTCTTACTCGGCGGTTGTGCCGCGCTCTCGGAAGAGGAGTGCCACAACACCAACTGGAATCATCTCGGCTATCAGGATGGCGAGAGAGGACGTCCCCGCGATGTATTCAAGGAGTACGGCGAAAGCTGCGCCGAGTATGGCGTCCGGCCAGACAGCGTCGAATGGGATAAAGGCTATCAGAAGGGGCTCGAGCTCTACTGCATTCCTGAGCTGGCCTACCGCAAGGGGCGAGACGGGGAAGAGTATCTCGGCGTCTGCCCCAATGACGCCAGCTTTATGAAGCAATATCAGCGTGGGCGAGACGAATACCTGATTCAAAAACGCATCGGCGAATTGCAGCAGGAGCTGAGTAGCCTCAACACCAGCATCGGTACTCTGGAGCTGCAGCTACGCAACAGCAAGGAGAGCTCTGATCGCAGCTACTACCGCAGTCAGCTGGATCGCGCCAACCGCCGTGCCACCGCCATAGAGCAGGAGATCTGGCGCCTGCGCAATCCTCCCACCGTCATCCAGTTCAAGCTGTAAAAAGAGAGGGCGCCAACGGCGCCCTCTCTCATGGTCAGGTGCGAAAGCGTCGCACCATCTCCTGCAACTGGGTGGCCAGGTGGTTGAGCTCGCCGCACGCCTGAGCCATCTGATTGGCCCCGGCCGTCACCTCCTCGGAGGCGTGGCTGATGTTGACCACGTTGCGATTGAGCTCTTCGGTCACGGCGCCCTGCTCTTCGGTCGCAGTGGCAATCTGGATATTCATCTGGGAGATGCTGCTCACAGCACCGCTGATCTCCGAGATGGAACTCCCTGCGTCCCGCGCCGTCTCGACAGTCGAGCTCATCATCTCCTGACTCTGCTGCATGGTGACCCCCGCCTGCTCGGCACGCTGCTGCAGCTCGGCGATGATGCTGTTGATCTGGGAGGTCGAATCCTGGGTCCGTTTGGCCAGGGTCCGCACCTCATCGGCCACCACGGCAAAACCGCGCCCCTGCTCACCAGCCCGGGCCGCCTCGATGGCTGCGTTGAGGGCCAGCAGGTTGGTCTGCTCGGCAATGCCGCGGATCACCTCGAGCACGACGCCGATGTTACGGCTGTCATCCCCCAGCTGGCGAATGACGGCGGCCGTGCTCTCGATGGCGCCCGCTACCTGCTCGATACGGCGAATCGATTCATTCACCGTCTTCGCACCCTGCTCGGCACGCTTGCTCGCCTGGCCGGCCGAGTTGGCGGCATCGCTGGTATTGCGAGACACCTCCTGTACCGTGGCCTGCATCTCGTTCATGGCGGTGGCCAACTGATTGAGCTCATGCTGCTGGCTGTTCATGTTTCCTGCAGACTGGCTGGCAACGGCGCTCATCTCCTCGACGGCGGCGCTCAACTGCACCACGGACCCCGACACCTCACTCACCAGCTGACGCAGATTGCCCTGCATCTCACCAAACCCCTTGGCCAGCTTGCCCAGCTCGTCGTTATTAAACTGGGAGCTGTCGGTGCGCACCGTCAGGTCCCCGGCCGCCACCCGGCGAGTCTGCTCCAACAGCACCATGACTGGATTGCGGATCTGGGCAGTCAACAGCCAGGCCACCACGACCACAAAGGCGACGGTCAACAGACCGATGACGATGTTGATGTTGCGCGAGCTGCTATAGGAGCTTTCTATCTCCTGATTCATGGTGCTGGCCCGCTGATCGTTGATCTCTCTGAGGCGCAAGGCGTAATCGGCCGCTTCGGCCAAGGAGTTGAGCGTCTCGTTCTTGCGCAGGCTCTTTGCCTTCTCAAGGTCTTGGCGCTGCAAGGCATCGACTAGCGAGTCGTGATGGGTAAAGTAACGCTTGGCCGTGTCGTTCAGGGCGTTGAAGGCTTGCTCTTCCTGACCGGAGGGTTCAAAGGGAAGACGGCCATAGCTCTGGGAGGACTCGTCAAATGAGGCTTTGGCCTTGGCAAAGCTCTGGGTATAACGCGCCAACTCTTCATTGTCCTGATTCAGCACGGCGACAACCATGCTCAGCTCGGCGCGACGGGCATCGGTCAACGCCAACTGCATCTGACTGGCGAGGCGAATCGAGGGGATCAGGTTATCCGTAATCTCGGTCGTCTGATCGTTAAAACGGGAGAGCTGGAGCGTCGAGAACCAGGCCAATCCAAGCACCAGTACTGCCAGAAAGGTAAAACCGGCACTCAGTTTCTGACCGATAGACATGTTTGTGAACATAGCGGCGCATCCTTGGGATTTATTGGCTCTCCGGCTGCCACTAGGGCTGCCAGAGAGAATCATATTGAGCATAGCTTGATGGGGAAAAACGCAAGGAAATCCCCATCTACAGACTCATAGCGACGCACCTGAACCCGCCCTTGACCTCGGCCCGCTAATAACAGGGCTATCACTGCTCTATGCTCGGCTCCCTATCCTCACAACGCACCGCCAGCCACTGACGCAACGCCTCGGGTCGGCCCAGCATGGCGGAGATATCGACCCGCTCCAGCCGCTCACCCCGCTGCAGTGCCAGAGTGGGATAACCCTGTCCACCGATGCGCCGCAGCCACCACTGACTGTCACGCAGATGCTCGGCCAGAGGGGCCGCATCAAACGCCGCCCGAAACGACTCGTGCTCAATGCCTTGCTCGGCAGCCAGCCTCGTCAGCAGGGCAAACTCACCGACCCTGAGCCCATCGCGGTAATGGCACTCCTGAATGCGTTGCAGCATGGTCAGGGGGGCCCCACCCAGGGCGGTGACCGCCAGAATGGCACGCAGGGGAGGCTCTGAGTCGAGTACGCCCTGCTCATCGAGCAGCAGCTCGTCGAAATAGCGAGCCCCGAACGGTTGACCGGTGAGGGCGGCGATCCGCTCGTCATGAGGGCGCACATAATCGCGCAAGGCCCGCCCCATTGGCCGGCGCCGCTCTGCCAGCCACAGCCCGCCACCATGCAACTGCAGGCGCAGATTGGGCAGGGTGGCAGCCGCCTTCAGGAGCGGCGAAGCCCCATAACACCAGCCACAGAGGGGGTCATAGACGTAATGAAGAGTTGTCTGAATCATGGGATTACCTCATGGGGCCGGAAACCCGGCCCCTGCGTTGCCTTACCACTTCATTTCGCCGGTCGCGACCTTGGCGCCGATGGCCAGGCCATCATCCACCGGCAGTGCCGGATATGCCTGCTTCATGCCCTCGATCAGGGTGGCGGAGTCCTTGCTCTTGGCAAGCTCGGCCTCGAAGCGCTGCACATAGTCACGAGTGAAGGTGACGGCTTCGATGCCCTTGGGCATAGTGCCGAGGTAGTGGCCCGGGATCACGCGCTCGGGCTTGAGGGCCTCCAGCTGGTTCAGGGTCTCAACCCACTGACCGCGGGCGGTCTTGGTCTGGCTGTCGGCCATCCACACATGCACGCCAGCGTAGACTGCCACGCCACCGAAGGCGGTCTTGACCGAAGGCGCCCACAGGAAGGCACTCGGGGTATTCATCCCCTTCACCTCTATGGCTTTCCCCTCCAGGGTCAACTGAGAGGCGGTCATCACCTGCGGCACGGTCACGCTCTTGGGCGCATCCTTACCCAGGATCGGCCCCCAATAGGCGAGCTTGGCATCCTTGGTCTGCTTGATGTGGTCGACCACATGCTGGCTGGCCACCACCTTGGCCTGCGGGAAGGCGGCAACGATGGGCTCGAGGCCGAAGTAGTAATCCGGATCCCCTCCGCTGATGTAGATGGTGGTGAGGGTCTTGCCACTGCGCTTGATCATGTCGACCAGTGCCTGACCGTTCTTCACGTCGAACTGGGCATCGACCAGGATGGCCTCCTTCTCGCCGGTGACCAGCTCGGAGGAGACCGGGAAGATGGCCTTCTCGCCGGGGTTGTAGACCTGGATGTCGAGCGGAGCCGCGACCGCCATGCCACTCAGCAGGGTAGAAGCCAGGGTCAGGGTGCTCATTGTCTTTTTCATTGCATTGTCCTCAATCGGGTTGGTTAGGTTGTCTGTTTCGATGGGATGCAGTCTATTGGATCACTTCCGTGGCAAATACAGCATAATAGTGACTTCACTGTTGCGTATTCCGAGCAAATAACATGGACCGACTCACCGCCTTGCAGGTTTTTGTCAACGTTGTAGAACAGGGTAGTCTCAGTGCCGCCGCCGAGCGGCTCGACATGTCGCGCGCCATGGTGTCGCGTTATCTGGGAGAGCTGGAGAGCTGGATGGGGGCACGGCTGCTACACCGCACCACGCGGCGCCTGAGCCTGACCGGCGCCGGGGAAGAGGCCCTCGCCCACGCCCGCGCCATGCTTGCCATCGGCGACGAGATGACCCAGCTGGCGATACGGCAGGATGCCGCCCCCAAGGGGCAGCTGCGAGTCACCTGTAGTTACTCCCTGGCCGATGCCTTTCTCATCCCAGCCGCCCACGACTACCTGAGCCGCTGGCCCGGCACCGCCATCGACATACTGCTGGTGGATCGCACCGTGAATCTGGTGGAAGAACGCATCGATCTGGCCCTGCGCATGACCAACGATCTCGACCCCAATCTGGTGGCACGCCAACTCGGCACCTGTCGCTCGGTGATCTGCGCCAGCCCCGCCTACCTCAACGCCCACGGCACACCCCGAGGGGTGCAGGATCTCGCCCTGCACAACTGCCTCACCTACGCCTACTTCGGCAAGAGCATGTGGCACTTCGAAGGCCCGCAGGGTCCTGAATCGGTCCCCGTCAGCGGCAACCTGAGCGGCAACATCTCCAACCTGCTGCTACGTGCCACCCAGCTCGGCACCGGTATCAGCATGCAACCCCTCTGCTCTGCCGCACCGCTGATCGCCACAGGCGAGTTAAGCGCCCTGCTCACCGACCATGAACCGCAGCCCCTCGGGGTTTATGCGGTCTACGCTACCCGCAAACAGATGTCGCCGCTGCTGCGCAGCTTCCTCGACTTTCTGATTGAGCGGATGAAGGAAGACCCCCTCTGGCAGACTAAGGGGAAATAAAAAAGCCACCCTGAGGTGGCTTTGGCTTCTTATGCGTGGAAGTGGTTGGTCGGAGTGACCGGCGCCTCGGGCGCCATCGCCTCATCGGAGAGATAGATCTCCCGATAGGCCACATAGATGGAGTAGTTCAGGGACGGCATCACCACCAGCAGCCCCACCACCAGTAGCATGCCGCCCAGCAGAAGCAGCAGGCAGGCCAGCACGCTCCAGGTAAGGAAGGGCCACATGTTGCGAAGGCAGCCGAGGAAGCTCAGGCGCAAGGCCAGCAACACGGGTAACCGATGAAAGAAGATGAGCGCCGGCGCAAAGGTCACCGCCATCAGCAGCGGGACCGCCAGCACCAGCCCGGCCAGGATGGCGAGCAGCACAGCCTGGGCCTCTTCGGGGGTCATCGTCAGGGTGGCCGGGTCCTGTCCCAGCAGAGCGTCCACACCCCAGTAGGAAAGCAGCCCCATTACCAACTGCACTATCGCCAGCATCAGGGCGCTAATCACCAGCCCCCCCAGCACCAGAGGGGTCAGTTGACGACGAAAACCGGCGAAGAGATCCCCGAAGGCGATGCCCTGCTGCTCCCAGGCATGGTGGGCCGCCACCATCCAACCCGCCATCCAGACCATGTACAGCAGGTTGGAGATAAGCCCACCGGCCGGCAGGCGCTCCAGCAGTACGCTGGTCACCAACCAGCAGAGCACCATGGCCACGCTGACACCACGACCCCGATTGAAGAGATCGAAACCACGGCGGATCCAATACCAACCGCGACCAATACCGTGCTGGCGAGGGGCCACCAGGGCGGGCATTTCCTGCATACGCTGACTCCTGAAATAGATAACCCGTCGATTCTATATAAAAAGCGTGAACATGCCATGAGCGGCGCGGACCTCGGCAACAGGTGCTAACAAAAAGGGGCCGATCTCGTGGCGGATTCCCGTTAAGATGCCCCATCCCATTCTCACGGAGCCGCCATGTCCCGCCGTCTTCTCATCCTACTGTTACTGCTCTCTCTGGGGACCAACGGATGGCTCCTGCTACGCCCGAGCGCCGAGCCGGGTGCGCCGCTGGCCCAGCGTCAAGGTGAGGCCGCCGCCCCCCTGCTCTGTCCGCCCCCCCTCGCCACTACCGGACGCGCCCCCGCGCTGCGCAGTGACCCCCCGCCGGCCCAACCCGAGCCGCCGACGGCAGAGCTGGAGCATGCCATCAGTGAGTGGAGCCAGAGCAGTGACGGCAGCCTGCTGCTGGAAAGGCTCTACGACGCCGAACAGGGCAGCCAGCTGCCCCGCCTGTTTGAGCGACTCAATCTGGCGGAGGGAATTCGTCCCCAGATAAACGATCTGCTCAGGGAGCTCTATCGTCTCGGCTTCGAGGCCCCCCAGCAGTATGAGGCCCGCAGCCAGCAGATCTGGCAGGAGATCAGCGAATTGACCGGCCCAGAGGCACGCGAGCAGCTCGAACAGGAGCTCTACAACGGCGATCCCTACCGCCTGATGGAGTTGCAGGGGCGCCTCGCCGAGCGGGGCAGCCAGCTCGAGCCCAACCAGCGCCATGCGATGACCCGCCTCATGATGGAGGCTCACCGTCACCTCAACCAGAGCGAGCCGGGGGATGCCGCCAGTTGGCTAGAGAGTCAGCGGCTCTATACCCAGGAGGTGTTGGAGCAAGGGCGCCAGCTACTCAACCCGGCTCAGTATCAGGTGCTCAGCGAGATGCTGGAGCTGGAGCTGCTGCGCCAGGAGGTCAGCGTCCAGATGGAGCGGATCTATCGCAGCGTCGAGCCTCAGGGATGATCCTCTGTGCGTTCCCGCCGCATCGCCAGCACCATCACCAGGGTCAGCAGGGCACTGCACGAGGGGAGCGCCAGCCAGACACCCGGGACTGCGAATATCGCCCCCAGACCGAATAACAGGCCGCCAATCAGCACCAGTTTTCCGCCGGTCAACAGCGTGGCGATACGCGGTCGATTGATGGCCTGAAAATAGGTGGCCCCCACCAGCAGCAGTCCCTCCATGGGAAGCCCCCAGAAGTAGAGCAAGATGCCAGCCACCGCCACCGGCAGCAGCTCGGCGTTGTCGCCGGCAAACAGCCAGACAGCCCCCTCAGGCCAGAGGTAGAGCGGGATCACCCCGGCCAATGCCACCAGCAGGGTGGCCCCCAGCGCCAGATTGCGAATGCGAAGCACCCGATCCCTGTGACCGGCGCCGGCGTTGAAGCTGGCGATGGGCTGGATCCCCATGGCGATCCCCTCGAAGATGAGGTAGAAGAAGGCCTCCGTATAGCTGATGACCCCATAGGCGGCCACATGCAGCGAGCTGCCGACCCAGAGCAGTGCCTTGTTATGCAGGGTCAGCACCACGGAGAGATAGAGGTACATCAAGAAGCTGGAGAAGCCGAGTCGCAGGGTCTGCAGCATCAGACGCCCATCGGGCAGCAGGGTGTCCCAGCGGATCCGCAAGTCACTGCGCGCCGTGAAGAAGTGCGCCAGGGCCCATAGCCCTGTCACCGCCTGCGACAACATGGTGGCAATGGCGGCCCCCGCCAGCCCCCAGTCGAAGACCACCATGAAGAGCCAGTCCAACACGACGTTGAGCACGCCCCCCGTCACCAGGATCAGGGTGGTCAGCCCAGGGCGACCATCGTTACGCAGCAGGGAGGTAAAGGCCATGGAGAGCACGGCAAAGAATCCGAGCGCGGCATACCAGCGCAGATAGTCGATGCCCGCAGCGAAGATGATCCCCTCGGCACCCATCCAGCGCAGCAGAGCCTCCCCCCACACCAGGCCAATGACCCCCAGCAGCACAGAAGCCAGCACGACCATGAGGAGGGCATTCCCCACTATGTGCCGAGCGGTGGCCCGTTCCCCCTTGCCCAGATGGAAGGAGGCGAGCGACGAGGCCCCCATGCCGATGAGGGCGCCCACCGCATAGAGGACGGCGCAGATGGGGTAGGCCAGCATGATCCCCGCCAGTCCCTCCTCCCCCAGAATATGGCCGACGAAGATGCCGTCTATGGTCACATAGATGCCGGTGACCAGCATGGCGGCGACCGTGGGGGTGACATAGCGCCAGAAGAGGCGAGAAAGCGGGGCCGTTCCCAACTCGGATACGTTCATCGGACCAGACTCAAAATGGCAGGGGGCTGAATCATAAACGATTTTTCATGTCGCATCCCCTCGCACACAGCTTTACCCTCCCGAGCCACTGCCTTAGGCTAGGGGTCTACCCCCTCTGGATTGTGAACCGATGCGAAGAGTCCTGCTGCTGCTCACCCTCTGTCTGTCGCTCTCTCTCCACGCCAGCGAGCAGATCCTCCAGATCGAGCAACAGCTGGCCGCCCTCCCTTCGGCCGATACCCCCGAAAACCAGAAGCTGCGCGAGCCGCTGCAACAAGCGCTGCAGGCGGCGCGAGAAGGCGCCCGCTATCGTGAGCTGGCCGAGCAGTACCAGGCCGCCCTGGTCAACTATCCCCTGACCTCCCAGCAACTCAAGGGACAGTTGCAGAGCTGGCGCCCCCCCAAGCGCCCGCCTCTGGAGCAGCTCGACGAGAGCACCCTTGGCCTAGAGATGAGCAAAACCGGCAACCGCCAGCTGGAGCTGCGCCGTCAGCGTCAGTCCTTGCTCGACGAGCTCTCTCAGATTGAGAGCGGCGGGCTCGACTATCACCAGCGGGTCGATGCCTTGCGCCGTCAGCTGCTGCAACTCCGCCAGCAGGCTGACAAGTTGCAGTCCGGTAACGAGTCCGGTCGTCAGCTGGAAGCCAATCGACTGCTGCTGCAGGTGCGTGAGCGCAGCCTGAACGAGCGCATCGCCATGCTGGAGCTGGACCAGCTCTCGGCGCCCCAGCGCAGCGATCTGGCCAAGCTGAGGCTGCAGGAGGTCAACTACGCCATCGCGGACGAAGACGAATGGCAGGTCAGCCTGGTCGGGCGCCAGGATCAGCTGAGGCGGGAGAAGAGCGAGCGCATCCTGGCCGAGAGCGAGCGACTGCGCAGGCAGCTCAAGGGCGATCAACCCCTGCTGCAGGAGCAGCAGCAGTACAACAGCACCCTCTCCCTGCAGCTAGAGACCATTGAAGAACAAATCGATGAGGTGCGCCGAGAGCAGAGCAAGGTCGACAAGCGTCTGCAAGAGTTGAGCGAGCTGGGCGCCGCCTTGCGAGAACAGCTGGAGTGGCTGCAGGTCAGCGATGCCTATGGGGAGGATCTGCGCGGCAAGCTGAGCACGCTGCCGCCCCCCTATCCCCTGCCGAAACTCGAGAGCCAGATCGTTAAAACCCGTATCGCCAAACGTCAGTATGACAACGAGCTGGCCGATCTGAGCGACCTGGCCGCCGTACGCAACCGGGTCGAACAGGGGATGAGCCTGGATCGCGCCCAGCTGCAGGTGCTCGACAGCCTGCTCAAGGCTCGCCGCCAGCTGCTGACCCGAATGGCCGACACCACGGACAGCCTGCTTCAGGATCAGACCAGGCTCAAGCTGCTCTATAGCCGGCAGAACAGCAAGATAGCCGAGATCAAGGAGCAGGGAGGCAGCCAGCTCTTCTGGCTTCCCGATCTGCGTCCCATAGGAGTGGAGCAGCTCCAGGCCCTGCCCGATGCCCTGGCAATGGCCCTGGCCCCCGCCAACTGGCGACAACTGCTCCAGGCACTGACAGTACCGCCGGTGACGACCCGCTTCACCGTCATGGCCAGCCTGTTGCTACTCGCTTATCTCTGGTGGCGTCTAGCCAGGGATCTCCTGCGCTTTAATCAGGCCATTGCCGGGCGCATCGGCAAGGTGACCCAGGACAAGTTCAGTCTCAGCAGTCGCCTGCTGCTGCGGGCACTGCTCACCTCCCTCCCCCTGCCGCTCATGATGTTGTTGCTGCGCCACCTCTATCAGAGTGCCTGGGAGTACCCCTTTGCCAGTGCGGTGATAAACAGCCTGGCAGAGCTCTGGTTTTTGCTGTTTGCCCTCCTCTTTACCCGCCATCTCTGCCTCGAGAGGGGATTGCTGACACTCCACTTTGGCTGGCACGCCGAGCGGGTCAACCGGGTCTGGGTCCATTTCAGGGTGCTGATGTTGATCCTCATCCCCAGCTTCTTCATTCAGGGGGTGGGCGATGCCTATCAGGGGTATGCGCTCTATGACACCATAGGGCGGCTGGCATTTGTCATCGGCTCCCTCTGGCTCATGCTCTTCTTTGCCCGCCTCAACCGGGAACGCCTCCCCCTCACCTGGGGTCAGAGCGACATGAACAAGCCCCATCTGCTACACCACTTCATCTGGAACAGCCTGATGCTGGCGCCACTACTGGCGGTGAGCGGAGCCCTGCTCGGCTACTTCTTCACGGCCCGCACCCTGCTGCGCCAGCTGGAGATCTCCCTGCTCTGCGCACTGCTCTTCATGCTGATCTACTACCTGGCCCGGCGCTGGATGCTGATCCAGCGTCGTCGTCTCCAGTTTGAGCGGGCCAAGGCGCGCCGCGCCGAAATCCTGGCCCAACGGGGCCATGAGGAGCCCCTCACCGAGACCATGGAGCCCCAGGACGATCTGGTGCTGGATCTCGATACCCTGAGCGCCCAATCCCTGCGACTCATCCGTACCCTGCTGATGTTGGGCTACACGGCGCTGCTTCTGCTGTTATGGTCCGATCTGATGGCCGCCTTCAGCTTCCTCGGCGACGTCGAGCTGTGGCAGGTGAGCAGCACAGTCGGCGGCATGGCCCAGCTCGAAGGGATCACCGTCATGGATCTCGCCGTCACCCTGTTTATCCTGATCATCACTGTGGTCACGGCACGCAACCTTCCCAGCCTGCTGGAGCTCTCCCTGCTACAGCATCTGAGCCTGACGCCGGGCACCGGCTTTGCCATCACCACCCTGGCCAAATACATGGTGATCCTGGTGGGCGCCCTGTCCGGTTTCTCCATGCTCGGCATCGACTGGTCCAAGACCCAATGGCTGGTGGCGGCCCTCTCGGTGGGTCTGGGGTTCGGGCTGCAGGAGATCTTCGCCAACTTCGTCTCCGGTCTCATCATCCTGTTCGAGAAACCGATCCGGATCGGCGATACGGTCACCATTCGCGATCTCACCGGCACGGTGGCGCGCATCAACACCCGGGCGACCACCATAGTGGACTGGGACCGCAAGGAGATCATCATGCCCAACAAGGCCTTCATCACGGAGCAGTTCATCAACTGGTCCCTGTCGGATGCCATTACCCGGGTCAAGATCCGCATTCGCATCGCCCTGCATGCCGATCCCATGCAGATCCAGCACCTGCTGGAAGAGGCCATCCTCCAGTGCAGCCTGGTACTCGACACCCCGACCCCGGAAGCCTTCCTGGTCGAGTTGACCGACTCGGCCCTCATCTACGAGCTGCGGGTCTACGTCAACAACATGGACCATCGCATGCCGATCACCCATGAGCTGCACAACCGGGTGCTGGCCAGACTCAAGGAGCTGGGCATGTCCCTGCCCCACCAACAGATCGATATTCGCCTCTCCAGGGCGTAAGGAGACAGAAGATGCAGTTGATAGCCCACAGAGGGGCCAGTGGCCTGGCACCGGAGAACACCCTCAAGGCGTTTCGCCTCGCCCTGGAGCAAGGGGTGACGGCCATCGAGCTCGATGTGCAATACGCCGACGGGGAGCTCTGGGTCTTTCACGACCGCCGCCTTGAGCGCTGTAGCGACGGGCGAGGCGTGCTGACCCACCAGCGACGGGAGTACCTGGCCAACCTCGATGCGGGGGATGGGGAACCCATCCCCACCCTGTGGCAGGTCATGAGCCTGGTGGCTGGCCGCTGCGATCTCCACATCGAGCTAAAGGGGCCCCACACGGCCCAGCCGATTGCCGACCTGACCCGCCGGGCCGAGGCCGAGCTGCACTTTCACCCACAGCAGTGGCTGGTCTCCTCCTTCGATCATCGGGAGCTGCGGCAGTTTCAGCAATTGCGTCCCGAGATACGGCTTGGAGCCCTCATCGCCGGCGTGCCCAGCCATTTGGCTCGCTTTGCCGCCGAGATGGGGTGCTGGTCACTCAACTGTGACGTGGACTTTATCAACCAGGCGCTGATCGAGGATGCCCATGCGAGGGGGCTCAGGGTGCTGGTCTATACGGTTGACCACCCCGACGAGTGGCGCTGGCTGGAAGAGATGGGCGTCGATGGCGTCTTTACCAACCATCCCGAGCGCGGCGCACCGCCACGCGCCAATTAAGCTATAGGTTAAGAGTGCCTGAAGTATCAGGATTATTCGGGAACCGTCGATATTAATGGAGAAGCCCGACAGTAGGCTCTACACCATAATAATCATCGACACGCTCGTAAGGTTATAAGGACATACACCATGAACCTTTCCATCAAGAACAAACTGGTGCTGGCCATCGGCCTCATCATCCTGGTCATCACTGGGTTGCAGGTGTGGTACAACACCTCACAGCTACGCGAAGAGACCCGCAAGCTGGTCTGGAATTCGGTCGATATCGCGTCTATTTCCAACGTACAAGGCATTTCCCGCTGGCTGGATGCCCATATCGGCATGGTGACGTCTGCTAAAGAGGCCTTCACTCTGCAGGATGAACCCGTCACCTATCTCGCCCAGGCAGAAAAAGCAGGTGGATTCGATCTGGTCTATGCAGGGACCGAAGATGGCAAGATGATCCAGAGCCATCACACGGATCTGCCGGCAGGCTATGACCCACGTCAGCGCCCCTGGTATAAGGACGCCATGGCAACCGGCAAGCTGGCCATCACCTCTCCCTATGCCGATGCCTCGACCGGCAATCTGGTCATCACCATCGCCGAACCCTTCCAACGCGGTAACACCAAGGGTGTCATCGCCGGGGATATCGCCATCGATGCCCTGATCCGCGACATTCTCGCCATCGAGATGGAAGGCACCTATGTCATGCTGCTCGACAGCAATGGCACCATCATCGCCCACCCGGACAAGAGTCTCAGCATGAAGTCGAGCACCGAGATCTTCCCGGAGCTGACCGCCGCCAAGATCAAGGAGCTGGGTCATGATGGCACCATCTCCGAGCTGGAGGTCGCCGGCAAGCCGAGCGTGTTTGATCTCACCGCGATTCCCAACACCACCTGGTACTACGGTATCGTGATCGATGAGGCGGTCGCCTATCAGACCGTCAGCCGGATGATCACCTCCGCCATCTGGCAGGGGCTGCTCACCATCCTCATCGTGGCCGGCATCTCCTATCTGGCCATCAGCGGCTCACTGCAACCGCTCAAGACGCTGGGTGAAGCCATCGCCGATCTTTCCCGCGGTAACGGGGATCTGACACGTCGCATCAAGATCGAACGCGATGACGAGGTCGGGACCGTTGCCCGTCACGTCAACACCTTCATCACACGCATCCACGAGATGGTCAAAGACATCTCCAGCTCCTCGGTACAGCTCAATCAGCAGGCCATCTCGTCGCATCAGATGGCGCAGCAGAGCAACCAGGGCCTCGCACGCCAACAGAACGAGATCTCCCAGATTGCCACCGCAGTGCACGAGATGTCGGCGACCGCGGTCGAGGTGGCCAGCAATGCCGAGCAGACGGCCGAAGCGGCCCGCGCCTCGGCCGGCAGCTGTGAAGAGGGCAAACAGGTCATCGCCCGCAACCAGCGCTCCATCACGGATCTGGCCTCTCAGGTTGAGCATGCCTCTGGCATCATCCAGGAGCTCGAGAAGAACGCTCAGGAGATCAACACCATCCTCTCGACCATTCAGGGCATCGCCGAACAGACCAACCTGCTGGCCCTCAACGCCGCCATCGAGGCAGCCCGGGCCGGCGAACAGGGTCGTGGCTTCGCCGTGGTGGCCGACGAGGTACGAGTGCTCTCCCAGCGTACCCATAGCTCCACCGTCGAGATCCGTAGCATGATCGAGACACTGCAACGCAACACTCAGGGCGCCGTGGGCACCATGCAAGAGAGCAAGCTGCTGGCCCAAAACAGCGTGGACGACGCCAGCAACGCCACCCAGGCGCTGGAGCAGATCGTCGAATCCATCGGCCAGATCTCCGATATGGCGACCCAGATCTCCAGTGCGGCGGAAGAGCAGCGCGCCGTCACCGACGAGGTGAGTCGCAATATCCAGGCGGTCAAGGATGTGTCCGATGAGCTGGCCCATCAGGCCGAAAGCTCCAACCAACTGGCCAACCAGCTCAAGAACATCTCGGGCGAACTCAACAATCAGGTCGGCATGTTCCGCATCTGATGGCGCTATGATGACGCAATAAGGGGGAGCCACCGGCTCCCCCTTCTTTTTGTGGCCACGGGCCAGCAACGAAAAGAGCGGCCTTAAGGCCGCTCTCTCACTACTCGGATGCTTAGACCGCTTGCTGCAGGATCACCGAGTCCGCCTTCTTGGTGTAGGTGGCGATCTCGTTGAAGTTCAGGTAGCGGTAGGTGTCGGCCGCGGTGGCGTCCAGCTCCTTGGCGTAGTGCAGGTACTCTTCCACGGTCGGGATCTTGCCGAGGATGGCGGCAACCGCAGCCAGTTCGGCAGAGGCCAGGTAGACGTTGGCCCCCTTGCCCAGACGGTTCGGGAAGTTACGGGTGGAGGTGGAGACCACGGTGGCCTCATCCGCCACGCGTGCCTGGTTACCCATGCACAGAGAACAGCCGGGGATCTCGATGCGGGCACCGACGCGGCCGAAGATGCCGTAGTAGCCCTCTTCGGTCAGCTGATCCTTGTCCATCTTGGTCGGCGGGGCGATCCACATGCGGGTCGGCAGCTGGCCGCTGAACTTGCCCAGCAGCTTGCCGGCGGCACGGAAGTGGCCGATGTTGGTCATGCAGGAGCCGATGAACACCTCGTCGATCTGGTCGCCGGCCACGCTGCTCAGCAGGCGGGCATCGTCCGGATCGTTCGGCGCGCACAGGATAGGCTCCTTGATGGTGGCCAGATCGATCTCGATGATCTCGGCGTACTCGGCATCCTTGTCCGCCTCCATCAGGGTCGGGTTGGCCAGCCACTCTTCCATCCCCTTGATACGACGGGTGATGGTGCGCACGTCGCCGTAGCCTTCGGAGAGCATCCACTTGAGCATCACGATATTGGACTTCAGATACTCGATGATCGGCTCTTTATCCAGCTTGATGGTGCAACCGGCGGCAGAGCGCTCGGCGCTTGCGTCGGCCAGCTCGAAGGCTTGCTCCACCTTGAGGGTCGGCAGCCCTTCGATCTCGAGGATGCGGCCGGAGAAGATGTTCTTCTTGCCCGCCTTCTCGACCGTGAGCAGCCCCTTCTGGATGGCGGCGTAGGGGATGGCATGGACCAGATCACGCAAGGTGATGCCCGGTTGCAGTTCGCCCTTGAAGCGCACCAGCACGGATTCCGGCATGTCCAGCGGCATCACGCCGGTGGCGGCGGCAAAGGCCACCAGGCCGGAGCCCGCCGGGAAGGAGATGCCGATGGGGAAACGGGTGTGAGAGTCACCACCGGTACCCACGGTATCCGGCAGCAGCATGCGGTTCAGCCAGGAGTGGATGACGCCGTCGCCCGGACGCAAGCTCACACCGCCGCGGTTCATGATGAAGTCCGGCAGGGTGTGGTGGGTCTGCACATCGACCGGCTTGGGATAAGCAGCGGTGTGGCAGAAGGACTGCATGGTCAGGTCGGCGGAGAAACCGAGACAGGCCAAGTCTTTCAGCTCGTCGCGAGTCATCGGGCCCGTGGTGTCCTGGGAGCCGACCGTGGTCATCTTGGGCTCGCAGTAGGTGCCCGGGCGGATGCCCTGCACGCCACACGCCTTGCCCACCATCTTCTGGGCCAGGGTGAAGCCCTTGCCGGTGTCGGCCACCGGTTGCGGACGGCGGAACACCTCGGAGTGAGGCAGACCGAGCGCCTCACGAGCCTTGTCGGTCAGGCCGCGGCCGATGATCAGCGGAATACGGCCACCGGCACGCACTTCGTCGATCAGCACGTCGGTTTTCAGTTCGAACTGGGCCAGTACCTGGTCGGTGCCGTGCTTGTAGATCTTGCCTGCGAACGGGTAGATGTCGATGACATCGCCCATCGCAAGCGCAGAGACGTCCACCTCGATGGGCAGGGCGCCGGCATCTTCCATGGTGTTGAAGAAGATGGGGGCGATCTTGCCGCCGAGGCAGATGCCGCCGGCGCGCTTGTTGGGCACGTTGGGGATGTCGTCACCCATGAACCACAGCACCGAGTTGGTGGCGGATTTACGGGAGGAGCCAGTGCCCACCACGTCGCCCACGTAGGCCAGCGGGAAGCCCTTCTGCTTGAGCTCGTCGATAGTCTTGATGGGGCCTATGGTGCCGTCCTTGTCCGGGGTGATGCCGGGACGGGCCATCTTCAGCATGGCCAGGGCGTGCAGCGGGATATCGGGGCGGGACCAGGCGTCCGGGGCCGGCGACAGGTCGTCGGTGTTGGTTTCGCCCGGCACCTTGAACACGGTGACGGTCAGCTTCTCGGCCAGGGCCGGACGAGAGAGGAACCACTCGGCATCGGCCCAGGATTGCATCACCTGCTTGGCGAAGGCGTTGCCGGCCTTGGCCTTCTCTTCCACGTCGTGGAAGGAGTCGAACATCAGCAGGGTGTGGGAGAGGGCCTTGGCGGCCAGCGGAGCCAGGGCGGCGTCGTCCAGCAGGTCGATCAGCGGCTGGATGTTGTAGCCACCTTGCATGGTACCGAGCAGGGTAACCGCCTCTTCGCGGCTCAGGATGGGGGAGCTGGCCTCGCCCTTGGCCACGGCGGTGAGGAAGCCGGCCTTCACGTAAGCCGCTTCATCAACACCAGGGGGAATGCGATCGGACAACAGTTCTTTCAGAAAGCTCTCTTCACCGGCGGGAGGATTCTTGAGCAGCTCGACCAGGGCGGCGACTTGCTCAGCGTCCAGAGGTTTGGGAACCACTCCCTCGGCAGCACGTTCTTCGACGTGTTTACGGTAGGTTTCAAGCACGACTAATTCCTCTTTGGTCTTATGGGTCGCCGCGGCGGCGATCGTCCTTGCGGGACACCCGTAGGGTGCCCCCCACTATATAAGTTTTAACGACTAATTAAAATCCACTCAGAACACACCGGCAGTTCAAAATAACACTTTCGTTTAATTAACAATTGTTTATAAACACAGTGTTATGAGCCGCCCAAAAAACGTTAACAAGTTGTCATCAGTGGAAGGTGCTGCCTATCTGCAGATAAATGGCCTCACGCCCCTCCTCTGCCGCGCCGATCCCCAGGAAGACAGGCCCGAGGAACGTCTCGCTGCCGATGTAGAGCGAGCCCGCCGTGTGAGAGGTGGCGAAGCGGATGTCGTGCCCCTGATCCCACACTCCCCCCTGCTCCAAGGAGCCGCCCACGAACAAGGGCAGTCGGAAGGCGCCGAAGTCGTTATCCGCCAGCCGATAGATGTAGCGCAGACCGCCAAACAGTCTGTAGCGACCCGACAGCTCGTGAGGCTGGAAGCCCGACAGGTTGAACATGCCGCCGAGATCCTGGGCAAACAGCGGCAAGGGCTCATTGGTTTGAGTGCCCCCGGCCCCCAGCATCAGGTTGAGGCTGTGACGCTCCCAGGACCAGGGTTTGACCAGACTCACTTCGTAGCTGCTGCCGCGCGAGCGGGCCGTGGCCCATTCCCCGTTATCCTGATTGACCCGCATGTAACCAAGCTGCCCCTGGAACAGGAAACCGCTGTAAGGGAAGTAGCGACTGTCGAGGGTGTCGTGCTCGAGGCGCAGGAAGGGCCCCCAGGCACTGGTCGAGACGTCACTGATGCCAATACCATCGATGCTGATGTCACCGGTCATGGCACTGATGCCAAGGCTGGCGCGCTGCCAGGGGCGGATATTCCAACCCAGGGAGCCCTCGGTAGACCAGAAGGCATACTGGCTGTCGAAGTAGTAGGTCTGGCCACTGTCTCGGCTTCGGCGCAGGGCGCCCTCCTCCGTCAGATAAAGGCGACGGGTCTCCTTGTCATACCCGAGACTAATCTGCCCAAAGTAAGTCTGGGCCGGATCGAGAGGGCTATAGAATTCTGTCTTGAGGTGCTTCCAGGTCCCCAGCGAGACCTCGTTGTGCCACTCACCGCCCCATTCGTTGATATTGGTGCGGGTATAGGAGGCCCCCACGTTGTAGTTGGAGCTGCTCTCGAAGTCATCGGTAAAGCCGAACTGGAAGTTGAGGTAACCCGGCCCCCAATTCTTCTCGTGGGCGTCGACCACCAGCACGTTCTCGGCGCCGCGCTCCTCGATCTGGTAGGTGACCCGGTCGAACGACTCGAGGGCGTAGAGGCGACGAACCCCGGCTTCGAGGCCCTCCCGGGTCTGCACCTTGTGGGGTTTGACCCGCATCGCCGAGCGGATGGTCTCATCGGCGAGGGAAGAATTATTGACGATCTCGACCCGGTCGATGTAGTAGGCGGGCAGCGCGCTGTTTTGCGCGCGCCGACTCAGCTTCTGATCCCGATAGGCCTTGTAGCGGGCAGGGGACAGAGAGAGCGCATCGAGGCTCAGCGCAACCCGTTTTGCCGCCTCCTCACCATACTTGACGCCCTCCGGGATCCGGTCGAAATCGGCAATACCCATGTTGCCGAAGGCCGGTGTGATCAGGATGTCCCGATCGGTGAGAAGCGCCTTCTGTCGCTCGGTCCCAACCTGGGTCATGTAGGTGGTCATCTGATCCAGCATGGCCAACCCAGAGGTGAGCTCGCTCTTGTCTCTGAGCCTGGCTCCTATGTCCACCGCGATCACCACATCGGCCCCCATGGCCTTGGCCACGTCGACCGGCATGTTGTTGACCGCCCCGCCATCGGCCAGGATCCGCCCCTCCCACTCAACGGGCTTGAGGATCCCCTGAATCGACATGGACGCCTGCATCGCCTTGGCGAGGCTGCCGTGGTCCAGCACGAAGGGGGTCACAGTCTCCATGTCAGTGGCGACGGCGCGGTAGGGTATGGGGAGCTCATCGAAGCTCTTTTGCACCTTCAGATTCGATGTGGCATCGCGCAGCAGGGCGGCCATGGCTTGCCCCCGAAAGAAACCGTCCGGAGATTTGACGGTTCCCCCGCTGATGCCGATATCGGTGCGCAACTGATAGAGCTCGTCCTGCTGCTTCTGGCGCAAGGAGAGTGCATCCCGGCTGACCCGGTCGTTGTAGCCCTTATTCCAATCGATGTTGAGGGTGATCTGCTCCACCTCTTCGGCAGACAACCCCATGGCGTAGAGGCCAGCCACATATGAGCCCATACTGGTCCCGACCACCATGTCGATCGGAATACGCTTCTCTTCCAGCACCTTGAGCACCCCGATATGAGCCGATCCCTTGGCCCCCCCGCCACTGAGCACCAGCGCAATCTTGGGGCGTTCGGCCGCCGCGCTGGCAAATGAGACGATTGTGAATACGATCAGGGCAAATCCTCGCCAAAAGAGGCTCATCGGGGCTTCCATCCAGTGCAAAAAAGAGGCGAAAGATACTATAAAGGCAGACACCCTTGAGGCAAACCGGAGTGTGAACGCAATCGTATCGCTGCAATAATGCATCTCGCAGCCTTAGGCAATGAAAACCCCTGCCGCTACACTCATCAACGGCTATTCTGCTCTATTGGAAATGACCATGTTTAACCATCTGACCCTGAAACAGAAAATCGTGTCGACCCTGCTGTTGGCAGTGCTGCTCTCCTGCATCCTGGTGGGCTACTTCAGCCAGCGCTCGGCACAGCAGCTCATCGAGGAGCAACTGTTTGCCCACGAGCTGCCCAACCTGACCCAACGCATCGGCAAATCGATTGAGGCCGAGCTCAACCCCATTGCCGGGGCGGCAAAGCAGCTTGCCACCGATCGCTTCGTACTCGACTGGGTGAATCGCGGCATGCCCAAGGAGCAGGAGTCTCTCCTGATCGACCAACTCAAGGATGTGGCCGGCCAATATGGCCTTGTCACCGCCTCGTTTGCCGATCGCCAGAGCGCCGCCTACTACAACCAGGATGGCTTCCTGCGTAACCTCACCCCGGAACAAGACGGCTGGTTCTATGCCTACACCAAAGGGCCGCAAGACCTGATGCTCAGCGTCTTTCGCGAGCAAACCGGCGAGGTGAAGCTGTTTGTGAACTACCAACAGCTCAATGGCCGCGGCATGGCGGGGCTGGCCAAGTCCCTCGACAGCATGGTGGCGATGCTGTCGAACTTCCGGATCGGTCAGAGCGGCTTCGTCTTCATGGTCGATAACCAGGGCAAGGTGAAACTCCACCCGGATGCCAGCCGAATCGACAGGGATACGCTGACCCAACTGGCCGGTAGCGATGCATCACGCCTCTTGGCCAAACAGGAGTTCGCCCTGCTCGAGTCCAACGCCATGAATGAGGATCTGGTGCTCGCCTCCAGCTACATTCCGCTGCTCGACTGGTATCTGATCGCTCAGGTGCCCAAGAGCGAAATTTTTGCCGGATTGAATCAGGCACGCACTCAGATCCTGCTGATAAGCCTTGCCATTGCCGCCGGCATGGGGCTGCTCGGTGTACTGCTGGCGGGCTCGGTAAGCCGTCCGCTCAACCAGCTGGCGCGGCTGTTCCGCGAATTGGGGAGCGGTGACGGCGATCTGACCCACAGACTCAAGGTCGATGGCGGTGACGAGCTGGCCGAAGTGGCCAAGGGCTTTAACAACTTCGTGGCCAAGATCCACGCCTCGATTCAGGAGGTCGCCGATAACTCGCGGCAGCTGGCCCTCACCGCCAACGAGGTCGCCAGCAAGGCCCACCTGACCCAGAGCAACTGCACCGCCCAACGAGATCGCACCGTGCAGGTCGCCACCGCCATCCATGAGATGGGCGCGACGGTCAACGAAATCGCCGGGAATGCGTCCCAGGCCGCCGAAGTAGCCCGCCAGGCCAACGACCAGTCCGGTATCGGTGCCAACCTGGTGGGCACCGCCAGGAGCAGCATAGTCGCGCTCTCTGGGGAGATAGAGCAGGTGAGCGAGGTGATCGAGTCGCTGGCCAGCCAGACCGATTCCATCGGCAGCATCCTCGATACCATTCGTGGCATCTCGGAGCAGACCAACCTGCTGGCACTGAACGCCGCCATTGAGGCCGCCCGCGCCGGTGAGCAGGGGCGTGGCTTTGCCGTGGTGGCCGACGAGGTGCGTAACCTGGCCAGCCGCTCGGCGGCTTCGACCGAAGAGATCCAGGGGATGATCAACCGCCTGCAACAGCAGTCGGGTCGCGCCGTGGAGGCCATGCGCAGTGGCCGTGAGCAGAGCCTCAAGGTAGTAGAGCAGGCCGATGAAGCCAACGGCGCACTCGGCAACATCACCAGCCACATCGCCCAGATCAGCGACATGAACATCCAGGTGGCGACCGCCACCGAGGAGCAGTCGAGCGTGGTGGGCGAGCTCAACCGCAACGTCGAGGAGATCAACCATCTGACCATGGAGACGGCAGAGCTGGCCGATCAGCTCACCCGCTCCAGCCAGGGGCTGCAGCAGCTATCGCAGCAGCTGGATCAACTGGTCGGGCACTTCCGCCTGTAAGCCGACAAGGGGAGCCGCGTGCTCCCCTTCTCTTTCCCTGTTTTCTCTCTTCCTCTCTGCACCAGTCAACTCCTGGCGCTGAGCCACCCTTGGCATCTGGAAAGCGGCCCTAAAGCGGCCATACTCATCGCCTCTGTCAGGAGGTCAACATGAGAAAGAGTCTTGGGATGGTAACGCTGGTACTGCTGCTATCTGCCTGTAGCCAGCAAGGAGCGGTGCGGATCCGTGACGCCGATATCCGGCTCGACGATGCCCGCATCCGCATCAGCGATGGTAACAGTGGCGGCACGTTCTGCCCCCCGGGGCAGGCGAAGAAAGGGCGCTGCTAATGGCGATGCTTGTGCCGATACATCAGGGTATCGGCACTGTGCAGCAGTGACTCCAGATCGCAGACCGGCTCCCCCGGCATATGGGTCACAGCCCCGACGGAGAAGTCGAGCCGATAATCGGGTTGCTCCCGATTTGCTGCGTCGATGGCCTGCCGCAGCCGCTGCAACGCGTAGACGGCCTGACCCGCATCGGTATACGGAAGCAGGGTCACAAATTCGTCCCCACCCAGTCGGGCACAGACGTCCGCATCACGAAATGTCTCCATCATCAGGGTGGCAAAGCGGCGCAGTGCCCGATCCCCGGCCTGATGTCCCCATCGATCATTGATCTGCTTGAACCCATCCAGATCGAAATAGAGCAGCGTGATCGGGTATGCCTGACGCAGCGCCAGTCGCAGCCCCTTCTCTGCCAACATCATGAATCCTCTGCGATTGGAGATCTGGGTCAGTTCATCCAGGGTGGCCCACTGCTCAATCTCCATCTCGTGCACCACGATCTGCCCCAGCTCCCTGAGCAAGCCTCCGTCGGCGTCATGAAAGGTTCGCGGTTGGTGATCAATGACACAGATGGTTCCCAATGGATGGCCATTGCTGGCGATCAGGGGGGCAGCGGCGTAGAAGCGGATATTCGGCGAACCCGTCACCAGAGGATTATCCCAAAAACGGGGATCCTCATGGGCATCCTCCACCACCATCAGATCCTGTTGCAAGATGGCATGAGCACAGAAAGAGACGCGGCGGGGCGTCTCTGTCATGTCGAGCCCCCAGGCAGACTTGAACCATTGGCGATCGCTATCGATGAGGGTGATAAGCGCGATGGGCACATTGAACATGCGCCGAGCCAAACGGGTAAAGCGGTCAAACCGCTCTTCCGCTGGGGTGTCGAGCAAGCCGAGACGGCGTAGCGTCTCCAGCCGCAGAGGCTCATCGGATAACATCGCAGGCTCTTGCATCTTTACTTCTCCTCGGCCCAAATGTCCTTTTGGCCTAGTTCTTTACTGAGCGCTTCGCCATCTTCTGTCGATACATCAGATGATCTGCCCGTTTGAGCAGATCGTCGAGCAAGGGTACCTCCATGGCCGCCAGGCCCTCAAACCGTTGCAGCGTCTCATCATCCCTCTGCCTGGGCTTGCTATCTATGACGCAGTGCGTCCCCAGTACACAGGCGTTCGACACCCGAAGAGGGCACCCGGCATAGAAACGGATATAGGGTTCCCCCGCTACCAGCGGATTGTCGGCAAAACGGGGATCCAGCCCGGTATCACGCACCACAAAGGTCCCTGAGCCCAGAACCGCGTGAACAGAGGAAGCGGTGTCGGGCTACGCCAGCGAACACAGGGTCTCGAGGCGCAATCCCTCGTTGAGGCACATGGGTGGAGACATCATCGACCGGGCTCCGCATCATCAGGGTTATCCATTCTAGTATGTCAGATACTCCCTCCCCTCACCGGCCGTAGAAAGTAAAAAGGCGCCCCCAGGGGCGCCTTTTGGCTTCATGAAACTTATTTTTTCTTCTTGGCCTTGGCGTTCGGCAGGTCGGTGATGGAGCCTTCAAACACTTCGGCAGCCAGGCCCACGGACTCGTGCAGAGTCGGGTGAGCGTGGATGGTCAGGGCAATGTCTTCGGCGTCGGCCCCCATCTCGATGGCCAGACCGATTTCACCCAGCAGCTCGCCGCCGTTGGTGCCCACGATAGCACCACCGATGACGCGGCCGGTCTCTTTCTCGAAGATCAGCTTGGTCATGCCGTCGGAGCAGTCGGAGGCGATGGCGCGACCGGAGGCTGCCCACGGGAAGGTGGCCACTTCGAAGGTGATCCCCTTCTCCTTGGCTTCCTTCTCGGTCAGACCGACCCAGGCCATCTCCGGCTCGGTGTAGGCGATGGACGGGATCACCTTCGGATCGAAGTAGTGCTTCTTGCCGGCGATGACTTCGGCGGCCACGTGACCTTCGTGCACCCCCTTGTGCGCCAGCATGGGCTGACCCACGATGTCACCGATAGCGTGGATGTGGGCCACGTTGGTACGCAGCTGCTTGTCCACTTCGATGAAGCCACGCTCGTTGACGGCGACACCGGCCTTCTCGGCGTCCAGCAACTTGCCATTCGGCACACGGCCAACGGCGACCAGCACGTTGTCGTAGCGAACCGGCTCGGCCGGAGCCTGCTTGCCTTCGAAGGAGACATACAGACCATCTTCGCGGGCTTCAACGGCGGTAACCTTGGTCTCCAGCATGATGTTGAACTTCTTGGCCACACGCTTGGTGTAGACCTTGACGATGTCCTTGTCAGCGGCCGGCACCAGCTGATCGGCGAACTCGACCACGTCGATCTCGGAGCCCAGGGAGGAGTACACGGTACCCATTTCCAGACCGATGATGCCGCCACCCAGCACCAGCAGCTTGCCCGGTACAGTGGTCAGCTCCAGCGCGTCGGTGGAGTCCCATACACGCGGGTCGTCGTGCGGGATGAAGGGCAGCTTCACCGGACGGGAGCCGGCGGCGATGATGGCGTTGTCGAAAGTGACGGTGGTCTTGCCGTCGGCGCCTTCTACCTCGAGGGTGTTCGGGCCGGTGAACTTGCCGAAGCCGTTCACAACCTGAACCTTACGCATCTTGGCCATGCCAGCCAGACCGCCGGTCAGCTGGTTGATGACTTTCTCTTTCCACAGGCGGATCTTGGTGATGTCGGTCTTCGGCTCACCGAAGACGATGCCGTGCTCGGCCAGGGCCTTGGCCTCTTCGATCACCTTGGCCACGTGCAGCAGGGCCTTGGAGGGGATGCAACCCACGTTCAGGCAGACGCCACCCAGGGTGGAGTAACGCTCGACGATAATGGTATCGAGGCCCAGGTCGGCTGCACGGAAGGCAGCAGAATAACCGGCAGGGCCAGCACCCAGTACCACGACCTGGGTTTTGATTTCTTTACTCATCATGACCTCTTTGTCGTTCTTATATCCCCGGACAGCGCAGTATGAAATGCCATATTGGTGGGCTGTCAGCGCTTAAAAAAACCGGGGCAAGTTTACAATCCTGTTAACGAATTGAGAAGCAAAAAGGGCGGGCTATGGGCCCGCCCTCTCACTTACAGGACCAGTCGACGAATGTCGGACAGGACACCATTCATGGTGGTGATGAAGCGAGCACCGTCGGCACCGTCAATGACGCGGTGGTCATAGCTCAGGGCCAGCGGCAGCATCAGGCGCGGCACGAACTCCTTGCCGTTCCACTTCGGTTTGAAGTCGGACTTGGAGACGCCGAGGATGGCCACTTCCGGCGCGTTGACGATCGGGGTAAAGCTGGTACCGCCGATGCCACCCAGGCTGGAAATGGTGAAGCAACCGCCCTGCATGTCGGACGCGGTCAGCTTGCCGGCACGGGCCTTCTTGGAGATCTCGGCCAGATCGCGAGACAGCTCCATGATGCCCTTCTTGTTGACATCGCGCACCACGGGCACAACCAGACCGTTGGGGGTATCCACCGCCACACCGATGTGGATGTACTTCTTCATGATCAGCTTGCTGCCATCTTCGGACAGGGAGCTGCAGAAGCGCGGATGGGCTTCCAGCGCCTTGGCAGCGGCTTTCAGGATGAACACCAGCGGGGTGATCTTCACGTCTGCCTTCTGCTTCTCGAGCATCGCGTTCTGCTCTTTGCGGAACGCTTCCAGCTCGGTGGTGTCGGCCTCGTCGAACTGGGTCACATGGGGGATCATGGCCCAGTTGCGGTGCAGGTTCGGACCAGAGATCTTCTGGATGCGGGTCAGTTCGACCTCTTCCACGTCACCGAACTTGCTGAAGTCAACCTTCGGCCACGGCAGCACGCTCATGCCGTTACCAGTGCCGGTGCCGGCAGCCGGTGCAGACTCGGCACGCTTGATGGCGTCCTTCACATAAGCCTGCACGTCTTCTTTGACGATGCGGCCCTTGCGACCGGAACCCTTGACCTTGGCAAGGTTAACACCGAACTCGCGCGCCAGGCGGCGCACGGCCGGGGAGGCGTGCACGTAGGCGTCGTTGGCCACGAAGTCGGAGGCGGCAGCAGCCTGGGCAACCGGTGCAGGGGCGGCGGCAGCGGCAGCAACAGGAGCAGGGGTAGCGGCAGGGGCAGCCACGGCAGCCGGAGCAGCACCAGCCACTTCGAACACCATGATGAGCGATCCGGTGGAAACCTTGTCACCCGCCTTCACCTTGATCTCTTTGACCACACCGGCGAACGGTGCAGGCACTTCCATGGAAGCCTTGTCGCCTTCCACTGTGATCAGGGACTGCTCGGCCTCGACTTTGTCACCCACGGCAACCATGATCTCGGTCACGCTGACTTCATCGCCACCGATGTCCGGCACGTTGACGTCCTTGGCGGCGGCAACCGGGGCAGCAGGTGCAGCAACCGGAGCCGGCGCGGCAGCAGCGGCAGGTGCAGCGCCCGCCACTTCGAAGACCATCACCAGGGAGCCGGTGGAAACCTTGGCGCCGGTGGCAACCTTGATCTCGACCACGCGGCCCGCGAACGGAGCCGGTACTTCCATGGAAGCCTTGTCACCCTCTACGGCGATGATGGACTGATCGGCCTCGACCATGTCACCCACGGCCACCATGATCTCGGTGACTTCGACTTCGTCACCGCCGATGTCCGGTACGTTGACGTCCTGGCGAGCGGCAGCGGCCGGAGCAGCAGCCGGCGCGGCGGCAGCAACAGGTGCAGCGGCCTGGGCCGGTGCCGGCGCGGCAGCACCCTCGGCTTCGAAGACCATGATCTGGGAACCGGTGGCAACCTTGTCACCCACCTTGATCAGGATCTCTTTGACGATACCAGCGGCCGGAGCCGGCACTTCCATGGAGGCCTTGTCACCCTCTACCGCGATGATGGACTGGTCGAGTTCGACCTTGTCGCCCACGGCGACCATGATCTCGGTGACTTCAACTTCATCGGCGCCGATATCCGGAACCATAATCTGTTTGGACATTGTGCTTTATCCTCTTGCGCAGATCCGCATGACGATCACAGTCACGCGTATCTCGCGTTAACCTTTGCAAGGCCGCGCCATCTCTGGCGCGGCACTAGACCCTCTTAGGCGTACAGCGGGTTGACCTTGTCGGCGTCGATGCCGTACTTGGCAATGGCTTCGGCCACAACCTGCTTGTCAACCTCGCCGCGCTTGGCCAGTTCGGTCAGGGCAGCAACTACCACATAGAACTCGTTCACTTCGAAGTGACGGCGCAGGTTGGCACGGCTGTCGGAACGGCCGTAACCATCGGTGCCCAGCACGCGGTAGTTCTCGGTCGGCACGAAGGCACGCACCTGATCGGCGAAGGACTTCATGTAGTCGGTCGCGGCGATGGTGGCCTCGGTACCCAGCACCTGAGCGATGTAAGGCACGCGAGCGTCGCTAGTCGGGTGCAGCATGTTCCAGCGATCCGCGTCCTGACCGTCACGGGCCAGTTCGTTGAAGGAGGTCACGCTGAACACATCGGAGCCGATACCGTACTCGGTGGCCAGGATCTGGGCCGCCTTGCGAACGTGCCCCAGGATGGAGCCACAACCCAGCAGCTGTACCTTGGCCTTGGTGCCGGCCACGGTTTCCAGCTTGTAGATACCCTTGCGGATGCCTTCCTCGGCGCCTTCCGGCATGGCCGGCATCGCATAATTTTCATTGAGAGTGGTGATGTAGTAGAACACGTTCTCCGGGTTCTCACCGTACATGCGGCGCAGGCCGTCCTGTACGATCACCGCCACTTCATAGGCGTAGGACGGGTCGTAGGAGATGCAGTTCGGGATGGTGTTGGCCAGGATGTGGCTGTGACCATCTTCGTGCTGCAGACCTTCGCCGTTCAGGGTAGTACGACCGGAGGTCGCGCCCAGCAGGAAGCCACGGGCTTGCTGATCACCGGCTGCCCACGCCATGTCGCCGATCCGCTGGAAGCCGAACATGGAGTAGTAGATGTAGAACGGGATCATCGGGCAGTCGTTGGTGCTGTAAGAGGTGGCAGCAGCCAGCCAGGAGGACATGGCGCCCAGCTCGTTGATACCGTCTTGCAGAACCTGACCCTGCTTGTCTTCCTTGTAGTAGGAGACGATGTCACGGTCTTGCGGGGTGTACTGCTGACCGTGCGGGCTGTAGATACCGATCTGACGGAACAGGCCTTCCATACCGAAGGTACGGGCTTCGTCAGCCAGGATCGGTACGATGCGCTTGCCGATAGACTTGTCTTTCAGCATCACGTTCAGGGAACGCACGAACGCCATGGTGGTGGAGATTTCGCGCGCCTGCTCACCCAGCAGCGGACCGAAGGCGTCCAGCGCCGGGATTTCCAGCTTGGTGGAGCTCTCGCTCAGGCGGGTCGGCAAGTAGCCCTTCAATGCGGCACGACGGGCGTGCAGGTACTTGTGCTCTTCGCTGCCCGCTTCGATCTTCAGGTAAGGCAGGTCAGCCAGCTGCTCGTCGGCCACCGGCAGGTTGAAGCGGTCACGCAGGTGACGCACGGAGTCCAGCTCCATCTTCTTGACCTGGTGAGCGATGTTCTTGCCTTCGGCCGCCTCACCCATGCCGTAACCCTTGATGGTCTTGGCCAGGATTACGGTCGGCTTGCCCTTGGTCTGGGTCGCCTTGTTGAAGGCGGCGAACAGCTTACGGGGGTCGTGACCACCGCGGTTCAGGGCGAAGATCTCCTCGTCGGTCATGTCTTTGACCAGCGCGGCGGTTTCCGGGTAACGGTTGAAGAAATGCTCGCGGATGTAGCCACCGTCGCGGGACTTCATGGTCTGGTAGTCACCGTCCACGGTCTCGTTCATCAGCTGGATCAGCTTGCCGGACGTGTCTTTCTTCAGCAGCTCATCCCACTTGCGACCCCAGATGACCTTGGTGACGTCCCAGCCAGCGCCGGCGAAGAGGCCTTCCAGCTCGTTGATGACCTTGCCGTTGCCGACAACCGGGCCATCCAGACGCTGCAGGTTGCAGTTGACCACGAACACCAGGTTGTCGAGTTTTTCACGCACTGCTACGGTCAGGGCGCCCTTGGCTTCCGGCTCGTCCATCTCGCCGTCACCCAGGAAGGCGTAAACGGTCTGCTCGGAGCAATCCTTGATACCACGATCGGTCAGGTACTTCAGGAAGCGAGCCTGATAGATGGCGGCGATGGGGCCCAAGCCCATGGAAACGGTCGGGAACTGCCAGAAGTCCGGCATCAGTTTCGGGTGCGGATAGGAGGGTAGGCCCTTGCCATCCACTTCCTGACGGAAGTTGTCCAGTTGCTCTTCGGTCAGACGACCTTCGGCAAAGGCGCGGGCATAGATGCCCGGGGAGATGTGCCCCTGGAAGTAGACCAGATCGCCGCCATCCTTCTCGTTGCGAGCACGGAAGAAGTGGTTGAAGCAGACATCGTAGATGGTCGCAGAAGAAGCGAAGGAGGACATGTGCCCACCCAGGTCCAGATCTTTCTTGGAAGCGCGCAGCACGATCATCATGGCGTTCCAACGGATGATGGCGCGAATGCGGCGCTCCATCTCCAGGTCACCCGGGTAGTCCGGCTCGTCGCTGGACGGGATGGTGTTGATGTAGTCGCGATTGGCCTTGGCAGCCACGTCCACACCGCTGGCGCGGGCCTTCTCGGCCAGCTGTTCCAGGATGAATTGGGCGCGTTCCGGACCCTCTTCACGCAGCAGGGATTCCAGAGAGGCGAGCCACTCCAGCGTTTCTATCGGGTCCACATCGTTCTTCAGGATATCAGACATGGCTGGTTCCTATTGTTATTGCACGGCGATTAAGATGCGCGAAAATTCGACAATTAAGCCTTGTTGGATGGGGATTACTGCTGACGGATCCGGCGCATGGAGCGCTGGATCCTGCTCTCTTCCCGCTGCATGTCCAACAAGGTGTCCTCGATAAAGGCCAGGTGCTCATGACAAGCACTCCTGGCCCGCTCCGGAGCCCCCGAAAGAATAGCCTCGATCAGATTCGCACGATGGCGACGGATCTTGGCTACCACTCCCGGACGGCGATTCAAAATCTCATTATTCTGCAGAATGTTTTGCTCAAGCATCGGCCCCATGGCACGCAACAGGTGCAGCAGCACCACGTTGTGAGAGGCCTCGGCCACCGCCAGATAGAAACCGGTGACGGCCGCCGATTCCTCGGCAAGACCCAGCTTGCCGGATTCCTCGATAGCCGCTTGAGCCGCGCGAATCCGTTCGAAGTCGGCCTCGGTGCCACGCAAGGCGGCATAGTAGGCACAGATCCCCTCCAGCGCATGACGGAACTCCAGCAGGTCGTACTGGGCTTCCGGATGGTTGGAGAGCAACTCAAACAGGGGATCGGCGATTCCCTTACTCAGGGCATTCTGCACATAAGTTCCCCCACCCTGGCGCCGGTAAAGCAGCCCCCGCGCCTCGAGGCGCTGAACGGCCTCACGCAGAGAGGGACGCGATACCTGAAACTGGATGGCCAGCTCACGCTCGGGGGGCAATTTTTGCCCTGGTTGCAGGCTACCTTCCAGAATCATGTTTTCCAGCTCGGCAACAATGGCATCGGCCAATTTGGGCTGGGTAATCTTGCGATAGGGCATGAGAGAGACTTTGTTAAATTGGTATTACCAATTTCATGGATGGGGCGAAAATTAGCAGACGCCCCGCGGAAAGTCCATCAAAAAGATGATCCACATCAATAAAGGAAAGCACCCATTAGGAGGTATTGAGGCGAAGATATGACCTGCATCAAAGAAATTGGTATGACCAATAAAATTGAGGCGCGTCACAAAACAACCTTAGTGCAACACGAAAAAAGGCCTGCCTATTCAGGCAAGCCTTTGATTTGATAAATTAAAAAAAACTTTAGCTAACTCGGCGCCACCAGGCCACTGCGATAGTGAGCCCAGTCAAAGGAGGGACCGGGATCGCTCTTGCGGCCGGGGGCAATATCGCTATGTCCGGTGATCCGCTCAGCTGTAATCGACGGATAGTGGGCCATGAGCGCCCGCGTAATCCCCTGTAGCACCCGATATTGGCTCTCCGTGTACGACTCGCTATCGGTCCCTTCCAGCTCGATACCGATAGAAAAATCGTTGCACGCCTCCCTCCCCTCAAAGGAGGAGGCGCCCGCATGCCAGGCTCTCAGATGAAAGGGGACATATTGCACCAACTCGCCATCACGGCGAATGAGGCAGTGGGCTGAGACGCGCAGCTGGTGGATCTGTGCAAAATAGGGGTGAGCCGCGGGGTTGAGTCGTCCGAGAAACAGATCGTCAATCCAGGGACCGCCAAACTCACCCGGTGGCAGACTGATGTTATGGACCACCAGCAAGGAGATGCTCTCTCCCTGTGGGCGGTCATTGTAGTGCGGTGATGGAACCTGGCGCGCCTGCTGGCACCAACCATCGGAATCGATAGAGAAAACTGTGTTAGGCTGAGTCATCTTGTCGTCTACCGTGGATCGTATCATGAACAGCATTGCACCCAGGACGGCCCGTTGGTTCTGGTTGCTGGCCTGGCTGGCGCTACTTGGCCTGCTCACCCTCTATTTCAGCGAACGCAGTCGCCCGGGGGTTAGCGCGGACGGGGCATTGCTCCTGCCGCGGGATGCCAGCGGCCACTATCGGCTGGAGGGTGCCATTAACGGCCAGCCGGTGCAACTGATGCTAGATACTGGCGCGACGCTGATCAGCATCCCTCAGGGGGTGGCCCAACGAATTGGCATCACACCGCGCGGGGAGACCTTTGTCGAGACCGCCGCAGGCAGGGTGAGAGTCGCGACCGGGCACATCGATTCACTGGAGATGGGCCCCCTGACCCTGTACGATTTGGCGGTCTTTATCAACCCGGCGCAGTCAGACCAGCAGGTGCTGGTTGGCATGAATGCGTTGGCCAGGCTCGAACTCATACAGAAGGAGCGGCAGCTGCTGCTTCGCCCCCTGCAGGAATAGAAGGCATGTTACAACAGGACATCACCCGCGCCGTGCGCGCCGCACTGCTCGAAGACCTCGGCGGTGCCCTCACCCCCGCTGCTCAACCGGATGCCGGCGCCGATATCACGGCGCAACTCATCCCGGCCGACCGTCATTCCACCGCACGCATCATCACCCGCGAGGCCGGCGTCTTCTGTGGCAAGGCCTGGGTCGAGGAGGTGTTTGCTCAACTCGGTGGTGACGTCGAGATCGCCTGGTCTGTCGCCGATGGCGATCGACTTGAGCCCAATCAGGAGCTGTTTCGCCTGAGCGGTCCGGCCAGGGTGCTGCTGACCGGTGAGCGTAATGCCCTCAATTTTGTACAGACCCTCTCCGGGGTCGCGACGCTCACGGCACGCTATGTAGCAGAGCTTGCCGGCACCCACTGCCGCCTGCTCGATACCCGCAAGACCCTGCCCGGCCTGCGGACAGCCCAAAAATATGCCGTAACCTGTGGTGGCGGTAAAAACCATCGTATTGGTCTCTATGATGCCTACCTTATCAAGGAGAACCATATCCTGGCCTGTGGCGGTATCGCCGAGGCCATTACCGAGGCGCGGCGCCTCAACCCGGGTAAACCGGTCGAGGTCGAGGTCGAGAGTCTTGCCGAGCTCGAGCAGGCCCTGAGCGCCGGCGCCGATATCGTGATGCTGGACAACTTCGACGTGCCCATGATGCGCGAGGCCGTTGCTCTCAATCAGGGGCAGGCCAAGCTGGAGGTCTCCGGCAACGTGACTCTCGATACCCTGGCCGCCTATGCTGCCACCGGTGTCGACTTCATCTCGGTCGGGGCATTGACCAAACATGTGCGGGCACTCGACCTCTCCATGCGTTTTATTGCATGACGCTCAGCTCACCAGACTTGCAAAAGGCGCCTAAGGCGCCTTTTCTATTAGGTGAAGCAGCAGATGCTGACCCTGCACAACCAGTGGAAAGCAACTAGCCTATTGTTTCGAAACAGGCTTTCTACAGGCTCTTGTTAAAATATGTGATGGGAGGTGTTGTCTAGCGGTGAGGTGTCGGACAGGATAGTAACTGAGCACTCATTAGTGCTCCCAGCTTCTCGGGTACAACGCAGAAAGGAACTTTGCTATGAAAAGACAGACGGGTTTTACCCTTATCGAACTGATGATCGTGGTCGCGATCGTGGCCATATTGGCTGCCATTGCGCTACCGGCGTACCAAACGTACACCAAAAAGGCGAGATTCTCGGAGGTCATTGCTGCTACGGGTTCGTTCAAGACAGCCATCGAGCTATGCGCGCAATCCACAGCAGCTGCCGATGGAGCCCTTTCCACTTGTGACGCAGGCACCAATGGTGTTCCCGCCAACATAGCGGCGGTTAATGGTAACGTGGCATCCGTGTCCGTCGATGCGGCCACCAATGCCATCACGGCAACCGCAGTGGGTGCTGCTGGTGCTCCGGTAAACGGCCTGTCAGGTGAAACATACATCATTGTTCCAACCGTGCTCACCGGTAAAGTCAACTGGGCAGCCAACCCTGCCGGCAGCGTTGGAACGTGCGTCGCGGCAGGGATTTGCTGAATTAGCATGACCTCGAGCCCCCATAGCGGCCTGGCCATCAGCCTGGCCGCTTCCTCCCTCATCAGTGAGCAGGACTCACAACGCTTCGTGAGTCAGGCCAAGGCCCAGCGCAAACCTTTTGTCACCTTCCTCATCGAGAACGAGATCCTCGGCAGCAAGGAGCTCGCCGACTTTTGCGAGCAGGAGTATGGTGTACCTCTACTGGATCTGGATGCCTTCGATGTCACCGAGATCCCGCAGAAATACATCAATCAGAAGCTGATCGAAAAACATCACGCCCTTCCCATCTACACCCAGGGCCATACCCTCTATATCGCCATGTCGGATCCGACCAATGTGTCGGCACTGGAGGAGTTTGGCTTCAACTTCGGGCTGCATACCGAAGCCCTGTTGGTCGAAGAGCAGAAACTGGTCCACGCCATCGGCAAGCTGCTCGAAAACGACAGCGATGCACTTGGCGTCGATAGCATCGATGAGGCCGAGATCTCGGATCTCGAGGTCGCCGACGAGCAGAGCCGGCTTGATGAGGCGGTCAGCACCGCCGATGACGATGCCCCCATCGTTAAATACATCAACAAAATCATGATGGATGCCATCAAACGTGGCGCATCTGATCTGCACTTCGAGCCTTATGAGACCAAGTACCGCATCCGCTTTCGCATCGACGGCATCCTGCACGAGGTGGCCACACCACCGGTCAACCTCTCCAACCGCTTCTCGGCCCGCCTCAAGGTAATGGCACGCCTCGATATCGCCGAACGACGCCTGCCACAGGACGGGCGCATCAAGCTGAAGCTTTCGCGCAACAAGTCGATGGACATGCGGGTCAACACCCTGCCCACCATGTGGGGTGAGAAGGTGGTGATCCGCCTGCTCGACTCCTCGGCGGCTCGCCTCAACATCGAGCAACTCGGCTTCGACGACAAACAGAAGGCCCTCTATCTGGATGCCCTATCCAAGCCTCAGGGGATGATACTGGTGACAGGGCCCACCGGCTCGGGTAAGACGGTCTCCCTCTATACGGGCCTCAATATCCTCAACACCATAGAGCGCAATATTTCGACCGCCGAGGATCCGGTCGAAATCAACCTGCCCGGCGTCAATCAAGTGCAGGTCAACCCCAAGGCGGGGCTGACCTTTGCCAGCGCCCTGCGCGCCTTCCTGCGCCAGGACCCGGATGTGGTGATGGTGGGGGAGATCCGCGATCTGGAAACCGCCGAGATCGCCATCAAGGCGGCCCAAACTGGTCACCTAGTGCTCTCGACCCTGCACACAAACTCAGCCGCCGAGACCCTGACCCGTATGATGAACATGGGGGTGCCGGCATTTAACATCGCCTCCTCGGTCACCCTCATCATGGCCCAGCGACTGGCCCGTAAACTCTGCCCCCACTGCAAGACACCGGAGCAGGTACCCGAGGCCGAACTGCTCAAACTGGGCTACAGTCAGCAGCAGGTGGAGTCAGGGATCCAGCTCTACCATGCGGTAGGGTGCAAGGAGTGTTCGGGCGGCTACAAGGGGCGGGTCGGCCTCTACGAGATGATGTCCATGTCGGAAAACATTGCCCGCATCATCATGCAGGGGGGCAACTCTCTATTGATATCCGCTCAGGCCCAGAAAGAGGGGATGCGTACTCTGCGTCAATCCGGGCTTGAAAAGGCTCGCCTGGGCGTTACCAGTATGGCCGAGGTGAATCGGGTCACCACCAACTGATCGAGAGACAGGGAGCAAGGATGGCAACACTGGCTCAGAAGCAAAAATCGCCCAAGATCTCCGCCTTTCGCTGGAGCGGGGTGAACCGCAAGGGACAAAAAGTCTCAGGCGAGATGCAGGCTGACTCGGCCAACACAGTTAAGGCCGAGCTACGCAAGCAAGGGGTGACCGTCTCCAAGGTGAGCAAGAAGGCTCAGGGACTCTTCTCCAAGGGCGCGGCGAAGATCACCACCATGGATATCGCCGTCATCACCCGCCAGATCACCACCATGCTCTCGGCCGGTGTGCCACTGGTGCAGACCCTGCAAGTGATTGCTCGCAGCCACGAGAAGGCCACCATGCGTGAGTTGATCGGTGAAATAGCCGCCAGTGTGGAGACCGGAACACCGCTCTCCGAGGCCCTGCGCCAACACCCGCGCCAGTTCGACCAGCTCTATTGCGATCTGGTCGAAGCCGGTGAGCAATCGGGGGCGCTAGAAACAATATTCGATCGCGTCGCTACCTATCGGGAGAAGACTGAGGCACTCAAGTCCAAGATCAAGAAAGCCATGTTCTATCCGACCATGGTGATCCTGGTCGCCATCGTGGTCACCTCTATCCTGCTCTTGTTTGTCATCCCTCAGTTTGAAGACATCTTCAAGAGCTTTGGCGCCGAGTTACCCGCCTTCACTCAGTTTGTTATCGGTATCTCGCGCTTCATGCAAAACTGGTGGTATGTCTTCTTCGGCGGTACGGCACTGGTCATCTTCCTCTATGTTCGAGCCTGGCGTGCCTCCGAGAAGGTACGAGACAGAACCGACAAGTTCATTCTTGAACTCCCCGTCGTGGGCATGATATTGCACAAAGCCGCCATGGCCCGCTTTGCCCGGACGCTGGCCACGACCTTTTCCGCAGGTATCCCCTTGGTCGATGCGCTTGTCTCTTCGGCTGGCGCCTCGGGCAACTATGTCTACCGCACCGCCATCATGGCCATCCGTAACGAGGTGATCGCTGGAATGCAGGTCAACGTCGCCATGCGCACCGTCGATATTTTCCCCGATATGGTGATCCAGATGGTGATGATCGGCGAGGAATCAGGAGCCATCGATGATATGCTCTCCAAGGTCGCCACTATCTTCGAACAAGAGGTGGATGATCTCGTCGATGGCCTGACCAGCCTGCTCGAACCCCTCATCATGGTGGTGCTCGGGGTGCTAGTAGGCGGCATGGTCATCGCCATGTACCTGCCCATCTTCAAGCTGGGGGATGTGGTACGCTGACCTTGCCAATCTGCTATCGGACCCTATGACCCTGTTGATCCAACTTGGCCAGGCACAGCCCTGGCTCTACTCTCTTCTGGTGGCACTGTTTGCCCTCTGTATCGGCAGTTTCCTCAACGTGGTGATCCATCGCCTGCCCATCATGCTCGAGCGGCAATGGCGCGAGGAGTATCGAGACTACTTCACCCCCGATGAACGCCAGGACGTCCCACCCTTCAATCTGATGGTGCCGCGATCTCGCTGTCCAAGCTGCGGTCACGGCATTACCGCTGCCGAGAACATTCCTCTGCTGAGCTGGCTCTGGCTGCGTGGTCGTTGCAGTGCCTGTAAGGCGCCTATTTCGGTTCGCTACCCGCTGGTTGAGCTGGTTACGGCTCTGCTCTCGCTCGTGGTGTCCTGGCAACTTCCCGCAGGTTGGCCCACCCTGGCTGGGCTGCTGCTCACCTGGTCGCTTATCCCCCTGACCCTGATCGATCTCGATCGCATGCTGTTGCCGGATCAGATCACCCTTCCCCTGCTCTGGGGGGGGCTGTTGTTTAACCTCGTCGGTGGGTTTGTACCCCTGACGGACGCGGTGATCGGGGCCATGATCGGCTACCTCACGCTCTGGAGTCTCTACTGGGCCTTCAAGCTACTGACCGGCAAGGAGGGAATGGGGTACGGCGACTTCAAGCTGTTGGCTGCTCTTGGCGCCTGGCTTGGCTGGCAAGCCTTGCCCCTTATCCTGCTACTCTCGGCACTGGTCGGCGCCCTGGTTGGGCTATCACTCATCGCCCTGCGCCGTCACCAACAGGGCAATCCCATTCCCTTTGGGCCCTATCTCGCCATGGCTGGATGGATAGCCCTGCTCTGGGGCGATGAAATTACCCGCTGGTATCTCAGCACAGTCCTGTAACGAGGCTCTCATGTATATCGTCGCACTCACCGGCGGTATTGGCAGTGGCAAAACCACCATCGCCAATCGCTTCGCTGCACTCGGCATCGACATCATAGATGCCGATCTGGTCGCCCGTCAGGTCGTCGAACCCGGCAGCCTGGCCCTCAGCGCCATCGCCGCACATTTTGGTTCAGACATTCTGGATGAGAAGAGGGAGCTGAATCGCCGCGCCCTGCGCGAGCGCATCTTTGCCAATCCCGATGAGAAAGCCTGGCTCAACGCCCTGCTGCATCCCCTCATCCGCGAAGAGATGATGCGCCAGTGTCAACAGGCCACTTCGCCCTATTGTCTGCTGGTGGTCCCCTTGTTGGTGGAAAACCGCCTCAGCGGCCTGGGGCAGAGAGTGCTGGTGATCGATGTGGACGAGGCGGTTCAGATTGAACGGACCTGTCAGCGAGATCAGATCTCGCAGCAACAGGCCGAAGCCATTCTCGCCTCCCAGGCGAACCGCGACGAGCGACTCGCGGTTGCCGACGATGTGATCGTTAATCAGGATCGCTCAGAGGCTGAACTGGAACATGAAATTTTAACGCTACACCAGCAATATCTGACATTTGCCACTCAACAAGCCCACACTCAATAGGTACACTAGCGCGGTTTTAGAAGAGGCCAGGAGCAGGCATGATTTACGATTTTCCTCTCAATGAAAAAAGCCGGACCTACCTGCGTCTGGAGTCCCTGTTTTCCCAGATCGGTGACAACCTGGAGCAGGAGCAGCCTTGGGGTCACATCGCCTGTTTCAAGGCCATTTTTGACCTGCAAGAGCTACTGGAGCGAGGCGATCTGCGTGCCGACCTTATCAAGGATCTGGAACGCCTCGGCCAACGTCTCAATCGTTGGGCAGCCCTCCCCGAAGCGGATCTCGAGCAAATCGACCATATGCAGACCGAGATTGTCACCCTCTCACGCCAACTGCTCAATTCCCCTCGTCCCGGAGCGAAACTGAAAGAAGATCGGTTGCTCGGCACCATTCGTCAGCGCTTCTCTATTCCCGGTGGTTTGTGTGCCTTTGACGTGCCGCATCTGCACCACTGGCTGGCACTCCCCCATGCCCAACGCCTGCCTCAGATGAAAGGATGGCTGGCCGACATCACTCTGATGATCGAAGCCATCCGCCTGCTGCTGCGCCTGTGGCGTGAGTCTGGCTCATTTTCCGACAAGATCGCCGTCAACGGCTTCTATCAGGATGTGGCCGACGGAGCCGAACTCATTCGCATTCGTTTAGAGCATGCTCAGGAGTGCTACCCGACCTTAAGTGGCCACAAGAATCGCTTCGCGTTGCGCTTCCTGCCAGCCACCGATCGTTCGATCGGCGATGTCCCCTTCCAGCTAGCCTGTTGTTAAGGAGATAGGATGGTCACGAAAGTCAAATGCCCCACCTGCCAGGCAGATGTTGAGTGGACACCGGCAAGCCTTTACCGCCCCTTCTGCTGCAAGCGCTGTCAGCTCATCGATCTGGGCGAGTGGGCCAATGAAGAGAAGAGGATCGCGGGTGAACCGGACGATCCTCAGCCCGACTTCGATGATGAAGAATGGCATTGAACAATTATAAAAGGGTCCTTACGGACCCTTTTTATCGTCTGTGCAATCCCTGTTGCAACTTGGCCACGATAGGAGCGTTTGCATCCGGGAAATGATACTCGTGCAGTCGTGCCAACGGCACCCAGCAACACTCCTGTCCCTCCCTTCCGTATGGCTCTCCTTCGAAGCGGGTGACCTTCCAGATATCAAGCAATACCGCCTTATCCGGATAGTCGTGGCACAACTCCATGAAGGGGGCACAGTCGAGCACCCGGATGCCGATCTCTTCCCACAGCTCCCGATCCAGCGCCGTCAGTAAATCCTCGCCGCTCTCAACCTTACCACCGGGGAACTCCCAACGGTCGCCCTGGTGACGCTCGGCAGAACGTTTGGCAAGCAGGATATCGCCCCGCTCGTTCTCGATGACACCGACGGCCACCCAGACTCGCTTTTTCTCTTCCATTGCTCTCTCCTAAACGAGACGAGGCGGGCATCAGGCCCGCCTCGTTTCACTCGGCCCGGTTTCAGCTCAGCTGGCCGTGGCAGTGCTTGAACTTCTTACCAGAACCACAGGGGCAAGGATCGTTACGACCCACCTTCTGCTCATCGCGCACGAAGGTGGTATGCCCTTCCTGCGGTGGCTCGGCCAGCGGGTTTTCGGCATCGGCGTGGGAGTAGGTCCGTGGAGCGGCTTCGGCACGCTGGCGCTGCTGCTCTTCCATGGTCTCTACGTCGCGCTCTTGCACCTGCACCCGGCTCAGGATGCTGATGACGTCGCGCTTCAAGGTCTCGAGCATCTGAGTAAACAGCTCGAACGACTCGCGCTTGTACTCCTGTTTGGGGTTCTTCTGGGCGTAACCGCGCAGGTGGATACCCTGGCGCAGATAGTCCATTGCCGCCAGATGTTCCTTCCACAAACCGTCCAGTGTCTGCATCATGACGGCCTTCTCGAAGTTACGCAGCACGTCGGTGCCGACCAACTCCTCCTTGTGGGCATAGACCTTGCCGGCTTCGGCCAGGATCCGCTCACGCAGCTTCTCTTCGTAGAGCTTGTCGTCTTCTTCCAGCCACTTGGCGATCGGCAGGTCGAGGGAGAAATCCCCCTTGAGACGGGCTTCCAGACCCGGGACATCCCACATCTCCTCAAGGGATTGGGGCGGGATATATTCGTCGATAACACCGTTATAAACATCGTCGCGAATCACATGGATGGTTTCGGAGATGTCGTCGGTGTCGAGCAGTTCGTTACGCTGTTCGTAGACAACCTTACGCTGGTCGTTGGCCACGTCGTCGAACTCGAGCAGGCTCTTACGAATGTCGAAGTTACGCCCTTCTACCTTGCGCTGCGCATTCTCGATAGCCTTGGTTACCCAGGGATGCTCGATGGCCTCACCCTCTTCCATCCCCAGCTTCTTCATCATGGCGCTGACGCGGTCAGAGGCGAAGATACGCATCAGACTGTCTTCCATGGAGAGGTAGAAACGGGAAGAGCCCGGGTCGCCCTGACGACCGGAGCGGCCACGTAACTGGTTGTCGATACGGCGTGACTCATGGCGCTCGGTACCGATGATGTGCAGACCACCGGCGGCGATGACGGCGTCATGACGCAGCTGCCAATCGGCCTTGATGGCTGCGATCTGATCGTCACTCGGGTTCTCGAGCTTGGCCACCTCAGACTGCCAGTTACCACCGAGCACGATGTCGGTACCACGACCGGCCATGTTGGTGGCAATGGTCACGGCACCCGGCTGACCGGCTTGTGCCACTATCTCGGCTTCCATGGCGTGGAACTTGGCGTTCAGCACCTGGTGAGCAATCCCCTCATTCTTCAGAATATTGGAGATGAGCTCGGAGTTCTCGATGGAGACGGTACCGACCAATGCCGGCTGCCCGCGCTGCACACACTCGCGAATATCCTGCACGATGGCCGCGTATTTTTCCTTGGCGGTCAGATAAACCAGATCGCCCATGTCTTTACGCACCATGGGACGGTTGGTCGGGATCACCACGGTATCGAGACCATAGATCTGGCGGAACTCGAACGCCTCGGTATCGGCAGTACCTGTCATACCGGCCAGCTTGTCATAGAGGCGGAAATAGTTCTGGAAGGTGATCGAGGCCAGGGTCTGGTTCTCGTTCTGGATCTTGACCCCTTCTTTCGCCTCGACAGCCTGGTGCAGACCATCGGACCAGCGACGACCCGGCATGGTACGGCCGGTGTGTTCGTCGACGATGACGATCTCGCCGTTTTGCACGATATAGTCGACGTTGAGCTCAAACAGGGTGTGGGCACGCAGGCCGGCGTTGACGTGGTGCAACAGGCTGATGTTAGTGGCAGAGAAGAGGGAGTCGTGCTCTTCAAGCAGCCCTTCCTTCTTGAGCAGCTCCTCCACGAAGATCTGGCCGTTTTCGGTCAGCAGGGCCTGGCGGTTCTTCTCGTCCACCGTGTAGTGACCGTCCCCCGTATACTCTTCGGTGTCTTCCTTGTCTTGCTTGACCAACGTAGGGATCAGCTTGTTGACACGGGTGTAGAGCTCTGAGCTGTCCTCGGCCGGGCCGGAAATGATAAGCGGGGTTCGGGCTTCATCGATGAGCACGGAATCGACCTCATCCACCAGGGCGTAGTGGAGTGGACGCTGCACGCGCTGATCCGGCGAGAAGGCCATGTTGTCGCGCAGGTAATCGAAACCGAACTCGTTGTTGGTACCGTAGGTGATGTCGGCGGCGTAGGCGGCACGCTTCTCGGCCGGCCCCATGCCGGGGACGTTACAGTCGACCGTCATACCGAGGAAGGCAAACAGGGGGCGGTTGGCCTCGGCATCACGCTTGGCCAGGTAGTCGTTCACGGTCACCACGTGTACGCCGCGCCCGGTCAGGGCATTCAGGTAGGCAGGAAGGGTCGCGGTCAGGGTCTTACCTTCACCCGTCTTCATCTCGGCGATGCGGTTGGAGTCGAGCACCATGCCGCCGATCAGCTGCACGTCGAAGTGGCGCATGCCGAACACCCGCTTGGAGGCCTCACGCACGGTGGCGAACGCCTCCGGCAGCAGTTGGTCCAGGGTTTCCCCCTGCTCCAGACGCTGGCGGTACTCGGCCGTCTTGGCCTGCAGCTCGGCGTCGGAAAGGGCCTCAAACTGCGGCTCCATCGCATTGATTTGTTTTACAATTTTGCGCAACGCCTTGAGGGTTCTGTCGTTGCGGCTACCGATAATCTTGGTAAGCAGTGTGCTGATCATGTGTACCAACTGTTTCTAATGATAAACGCGCCCCATCGAGGGGAAACTAAAAGAAAACCACTAACCCCGTTTGACCGTCATAAAACGGGAGGGGTTGACCTGACGACCATCTTTTAAGACTTCATAATGCAGATGCACACCGGTTGCACGCCCGGTGCGCCCCATCAGGGCTATCTTCTGCCCTTTGTCGACCAAGGTGCCGACTCGCACCAGGGCCTTGGAGTTGTGGGCATAGCGGGTAACCAGGCCATTGCCGTGGCTGATTTCGATCATGATGCCAAATTCGGGATGACGCCCTGACCAGCTCACCACGCCGGGACCAGAGGCGAGGATCGGCGTGCCGGTCTTGCCACGAAAATCGATACCCTTGTGCATCTTGGCGCGGCCGTTGAACGGATCGACCCGGCCGCCAAAACCGGAAGAGACCCATGCCCGGCGACCCGCCACCGGCGTGCCGTCGATGAGTCCCTTGTCCACAATATTGTGATTCATCATGAAGGATTCAAGGACTGCGAGCTGCTCTTCACGATTTCCCAGCTGATAACTGAGGTTTTTCATGGAGTCTTGGAGCTCATTGAGCCCCACTTCGAGATCGGGATCGTAGGAAGGGCCCCCCATGGGAGGCGCTTCACTGAAATTGAATTCGTCGGGATCGAGCTCGGCCTCTTCAGTGAGGCGCTCGCCGAGCGCATTGAGACGACCCAGTTGGGCCTGCATGGTGCCGACCTGAGCGGCCAACATGGCCAGTTGCTGCTTGGAAACCTCTTCGGCCGTGGCTTCGCTCTGCTGCTGGGCCAGGTCCAGTGCCATCTCTAAGGAGGCGATCTTGGTCTGCCAGTGACTCCAGGTCAACCAACCGCCACTACCGGTCATCAAGAGGAGCAAGGCTGCGATCCCCAGCAGATGCCAGCGAGGGATATGAAGCCGGCGACGCCGCTTGCCGTTGAGGATCAGGGTAAGACTCATAAGATAATCACTGTCTGCTCGGTCGTTGGAAAAACAGGCCGGGAGAGGCGGTGTCAATCAGGGGGGCAAGAAAAACGGGGCGTCGGTGCGGAGAGGAGACCGACGCCCTGTCATTCATCCTATCAGGCCAGAACCAGCGAATGGTCGTAGTAGGCGATAGGAGCCTTTGCCTGCTCATCCTCGAAGGTCACCAGTTCCCAGGCTTTCTGGTTGGCGAGCAGGGCACGCAGCAACTTGTTGTTCAGTGCGTGGCCGGTCTTGTAAGCCCGGAACTCACCGATGATGCTGCGATTACACATGTAGAGGTCGCCGATGGCGTCGAGCATCTTGTGCTTGACGAACTCATCTTCGTAACGCAAACCCTCTTCGTTCAACACACGGTAGTCATCGAGTACAACCGCATTTTCCAGACTGCCGCCGAGGGCTAGGTTCTGGGAACGCAGATACTCGATGTCGCGCATGAAGCCGAAGGTACGGGCACGGCTGATCTCTTTCACGAAAGAGGCGCCGGAGAAGTCCAGCACACAGCGCTGATTACGCCCGGCAAAAACGGGATGTTGGAAATCGATCTCGAGATCCATCTTGAAGCCATTGCGATAGGGGTGGAATTCCGCCCACTTGTCGCCATCTTCAACACGCACGCTCTGCTTGATGCGCACAAACTGCTTGGGCGCATTCTGCTCGCGAACCCCAACCTCCTGCAGCAGGTAGATGAACGGATGCGCACTGCCATCCATCACCGGCACTTCCGGTGCATCCACCTCGACATACAGGTTATCGATTCCCATGCCCGCCAAGGCGGCAGAGAGATGCTCAATGGTCGAGACCCGCACCCCCTGGTCATTGACCAGGGCGGTACAGAGCAGGGTATCGCGTACCTGATCCGCGTTGGCAGGCAACTCCACAACAGGATTCAGATCGGTACGCAAGTAAACGATACCTGTGTTCACAGGCGCCGGACGGAACGTCATGGTGACTTTCCGGCCAGAATGCAGGCCAACACCGGTAGCCTGGACACTCGTTTTCAAGGTTCTTTGTCTAATCATGGGTGCATCCGCTCAACAGCAAAATTCATGGCTAAAAAGCCGTGGCTGCCCATCTTAGCACAATCCTTAAGCGACAAACAAACCGAGGTCGGATGACCTCAGTCCGCTTGCTTGCGCAGGAAGGCCGGGATGTCCAGATAATCGGGCTCACGACGGGCCTGGGGCTCGGCGTTGACCACCTTGGCCGGGGCCTCTTCCATCACGCGACCGGGCATCATGTCACCCAGCGGCTGACGAACCGGACGCTCTTGCACCTGGCTGTTCTTGACCAGAGTGATGTCCGGCTTGCGCTCGGCACCAATACCGGTGGCAACCACGGTCACACGCAGCTCGTCGTGCATTTCGGGGTCGATAACGGTCCCCACCACCACGGTGGCATTCTCGGAGGCGAAGGCCTTGACCGCGTTACCCACGGTTTCGAACTCTTCGATGGTCATGTCGAGGCCAGCGGTGATGTTGACCAGGATGCCGCGGGCACCGGCCAGATCCACGTCTTCCAGCAGCGGGCTGGAGATCGCCTTCTCGGCCGCTTCCTCGGCACGGTCGTCACCGGACGCAGAGCCGGTCCCCATCATGGCGGTACCCATCTCGCGCATCACGGTACGCACGTCCGCGAAGTCGACGTTGATGAGACCCGGGCGGGTGATCAACTCGGCGATCCCCTGCACGGCGCCCAGCAGGACATCGTTGGCGGCCTTGAAGGCGTCCAGCAGGGAGATGCCGCGACCCAGCACCTTCAGCAGCTTGTCGTTGGGGATGGTGATCAGGGAGTCGACGTTCTTGGACAGCTCTTCGATCCCGTGCTGGGCATAGCCCATACGCTTCTTGCCTTCGAAGGAGAAGGGCTTGGTCACCACGGCCACGGTCAGGATACCCATTTCGCGGGCCACTTCGGCCACGATCGGGGCAGCACCGGTACCGGTACCACCACCCATACCGGCGGCGATGAAGACCATGTCGGAACCGGCCAACAGCTCACGCAGGCTCTCGCGATCTTCCATCGCGGCATCGCGACCCACTTCAGGATTGGCGCCGGCGCCGAGACCCTTGGTGATGCCACCACCGATCTGCAGCGTAGTATTGGCACTGGAGTTGCGCAGGGCCTGGGCATCGGTGTTCACCGTGATGAACTCCACGCCCTCGATGTTCTGACGAACCATGTGCTCGACGGCGTTGCCACCGCCACCGCCCACGCCCACCACCTTGATGACGGCTTCGTCAGTATGGCTATCCATGAATTCAAACATAATGTCTCTCCGCTTTATTTGCTGACTTCAGCAAAATTCTTAAAACTCGCCACGCAACCAGTTGCTGACCCGTTTGACCAGCCCACCGACACTTGCCTTGGCGGCATATTCTTTGCTCGGACCGCTGCTTTGGTGCGTGCGGCCATACTGCAGCAACCCCACGGCCGTGGAATAGACCGGTGCTTGCACATAATCACTCAGGCCGCGCACGTTGAGGGGTTCCCCCACTCGCACCTGGCACTGAAAAACTTGTTCGGCGCACTCGACGACGCCCTCGATCTGGGCGGCGCCACCGGTGAGCACGACGCCGGCGGCCAGCTGATGCTTGACCCCCTGCTGCTTCAATTCGTTTTGCACCTTCACCAGCTCGTCATGAACCATGGAGAGCAGCTCGGTGTAGCGCGGCTCTATCACCTCGGCCAGCGTCTGACGTTGCAGACTGCGGGCGGGACGACCACCCACGCTCGGCACCTCTATGGTGTCTTCCTTGCTGACCAAGCGCCCCAGGGCGCAACCGTAGCGCACCTTGATCGCCTCGGCGTCCAGCGGCGGAGTGCCGAAGGCGTAGGCGATGTCGCTGGTGACCGTGCTGCCAGCGTACGGGATCACCTTGGTGTGGCGCAGGGCGCCCCCGGTGAACAGGGACATGTCCATGGTGCCACCACCGATGTCGACCACGCAGACGCCGAGCTCCTTCTCGTCCTCGGTGAGGACGGCGTAGCTGGACGCCAGGGCAGAGAAGATAAGCTGGTCCACTCGCAGCCCCACCTTCTCCACGCATTTTTCGATGTTACGCGCCATGTCGTTGTGACAGGTGACGATGTGCACCTTGGCGGCCATCCGCACACCGGAGAGACCGACCGGGTTCTTGATCCCCTCCTGGTAGTCGATGGCGAACTCTTGGGGCAGCACGTGCAGTACGCGCAGCTCGTCGGAGAGACGCACCGACTTGGCGGTGTGGATCACGTTGTCCACATCCTCCTGGGTCACCTCCTCATCGGAGATGGGCACCATGCCGGTCTCATTGCGACAGTCGATATGCTTGCCCGACAGCCCCAGATAGACGGAGCTGATCTGGCAGTCGGCCATCATCTCGGCCTCTTCGACGGCGCGGCGCAACGACTTGACCACGGAGTCGAGGTCGTTCACGCCCCCCTTGTCCATGCCGCGCGAGGTGTGGCTGCCCATGCCGATGACATTCAACTCACCGTCCGGCAATACCTCACCCACCAGAACCGCCACCTTGTTGGTGCCGATGTCCAGTCCGACAATCAGGTTTCTATCTGCGGCTTTGGTCATTCACTTTCTCTTCGTTCTTCTTCCATCCAACCGCCAATCCGGTGTCGTATCTCAGATCCACGTAAGCGATCAGCTCACGGGGCTGGATATCCGGAAAGACATCGACAAACCGCTGCAAACGAGAGAGCTCATCCGAGCGCCCAAGAAACAGCTGGGTGCCCCCCTCCAGGGTCAACTCCCAGGCATGACGGGCCGTGAGATTGACCTTGGCGATCCTGAATCCTTTCGCCGAGAGCAGCGCCTGATACCCGTAATAAGCCTCCAAAACCCGCTTGGCCTGATCGTCCGGCCCCGACAGGGAAACCAGAGGAACCTTGACCCGGTCGGGCGCCTTGAAGACCACGCCATCCTTGCTCAGGAAGCGATTTCCATTCCAACGCGACGCCACCGTCTGCTCGGTCAGGAACACCTTGATCTTGTTCGGCCATTTCTTGCGGACCGACACCTGAGCCACCCATGGCAGGGCATTCAGACGGGCCTGGACCGCATTGACATCCAGCTCGAAGAAGTTACGCGACTCTGCGCCATCAAGCACAGCGACTCGCACCTCTTCGGGCTTCACATAGTCGTGTTGCCCCTGCAGCAACAGCTCACTCATGGGCAACCGATTCGCATCCGTCAGCCAGTCGCTGACATTTAATGCACACCGGTAGAGGCCCCAAATCACCAGCAGGAAAAACAGAACCCCTGCGAGGAAGCCTCCTTTGGTGCGCGGCTGTGCCCTTGCCTCCAACCTGCGCTCCCCGTTCAACCCCTTGTCTCGCCGGCCCCAGTGCCGGACTCGCCATTATATAGGCCCCGACATGGGGGGCAAAACCCCCATGACTGGCTCAAACGCCAGATTTCATGCGGTTTATATCCAATTTCATCTCTGCAAGACGTCGACTGAGGGCTCCAACGTTGCCCGCCCCCTGAGTCAACACCAGATCCCCCTCGCCGACGATGTCGGCCAGCGCTGCCGGCACATCCTCGGTCGCAGCCACAAAAATGGGCTCGAGATTGCCACGAGAGCGGATTGAGCGGCACAGTGCCCGACCATCGGCACCAGGGATGGGATCTTCACCGGCAGCATACACTTCGAGCATCACCAGCACATCTACCTTGGAGAGCACCTCGGCAAAATCCTCGTAGAGATCACGGGTTCGGGTGTAACGGTGCGGTTGAAACACCATCACCAGCCGCTTCTCGGGCCAACCGGCACGGGCGGCGTTGATGGTCACCTTCACCTCACTCGGATGGTGGCCGTAGTCGTCAACCAGCATGGCCTTACCACGGCCGGTCTCGAACTCACCAAACTGCTGGAAGCGGCGTCCCACCCCCTCGAACTTCTCGAGAGCGCGGACGATGGCCTCGTCGGCGATGCCATCCTCGGTCGCGACGGCAATTGCCGCGGCGGCATTCAAGGCATTGTGGATTCCTGGCAGGTTGAGTCTCACCGCCAGCTCACCCCCTTCCTTACGACGCACCTTGAAGCTGCTGTGGTTGGTGGTCTGGGCAAAATCCAGCACCTGCACGTCGGCATCATCAGCGAGGCCATAGGTGATGGTGGGACGCGCAATCTCGGGCAACATGCCACGGATCACAGGGTCATCCACGCACACCACCGCCAGTCCGTAGAAGGGCAGGTTGTGCAGAAACTCGATGAAGGTGGCCTTGAGCCTGGAGAAGTCACCGCCATAGGTATCCATATGATCCGCTTCGATATTGGTCACGATAGAGACCATAGGTTGCAGATGCAGGAAGGAGGCGTCGCTCTCGTCGGCCTCGGCGATGAGGTAACGGCTGCTCCCCAGACGCGCATTGGTGCCGGCACTGTTGAGCAGGCCGCCGATGACGAAGGTCGGGTCACGTTCGGCCTCGGCATAGATACTGGCCACCAGGCTGGTGGTAGTGGTCTTGCCGTGGGTCCCGGCGACGGCAATGCCGTGGCGAAAGCGCATCAGCTCGGCCAACATCTCGGCACGGCGCACCACGGGGATGCGCAGCTCGCGAGCGGCCAGCAGCTCGGGGTTGTCCTGCCGAATGGCGGTAGAGACCACCACGACGCTGGCCCCCTGCACATGCTCGGCGCTATGGCCGAGGAAGATCTCGGCCCCCAGGGCGACGAGACGCTCGGTCACGGCGTTACGCGCCAGATCCGAGCCGCTTACCTGATAACCCTCATTAGCCAGGACCTCGGCGATCCCCCCCATACCGGCACCACCGATGCCGATGAAGTGGATGCGACGCACGCGGCGCATCTGGGGGATCATGGTACGCAGTTTTGCCAGTTCAACCTTGGTCATAGCTCTCTCTCACTCGGCCAGACGTTTGCATTCGTCAGCGACGCGCTCTGCCGCATCGACGATCGCGATGCGACGAGCCGCCTGGGCCATCTTCAACAATGTATCCCTGCGCCCAGCCAGCCAGACCAGACGGGCAGCCAGGGATGCCGGGGTCAGATCGGACTGGGGCAGAAACTCGGCCGCACCGCCATCGACCAGGGTCAAGGCGTTGCGGGTCTGGTGATCGTCCACCGCGTGGGGCAGCGGCACAAAAATGGCGGCGACGCCGGCGGCAGCCACCTCGGAAACGGTCAGGGCACCGGCACGGCAGACCACCAGGTCGGCCCAGGCGTACGCCCCGGCCATGTCCTTGATAAAGTCACTCACCTCGGCCTCAAGCCCCAGCTTGCCATAGGCCATGGCCACGGCGTCCTGGTTACCCTTACCGGTCTGATGGCGGACTTCGATGGGGAGGCCGGCGGCGGCCACGGCCAGGGGCACCTGTTCATTGAGCACACGAGCCCCAAGGCTACCACCAATGATCAGCAGCCGAAGCGGGCGCTCACCACGCGCCATGCGTTGCTCGGGAGCTGGCAGGGCAACCACCTCGGGACGCACCGGGTTACCCACCACGGCGGTACGGCGGCTTGGTGCGAAGGCACCGGGGAAGGCCATCAACACGCGCTTGGCGATACGGGCCAGCAGCTTGTTGGTCATGCCGGCTGAGGCATTCTGCTCGTGCAGCAACAAGGGGATCCCCGAGACCCAGGCCGCCACGCCACCCGGACCGGAGGCGAAGCCCCCCATACCGAGGACCACGTCGGGGCGGATCTCTTTCAATACGCGGCGCGCCTGCAGGATCGACTTGACGATGCGATAAGGCGCCTCGAGCAGACGCTTGAGGCCGTTACCACGGACACCCTGGATATCGATGAAGGAGATGGGGTAGCCGTGAGCAGGCACCAACTCAGCCTCCATCCGGTCGGCGGTGCCGAGCCAATGAATGGTCCACCCCTGCGCCTTCAATCGATCGGCCACGGCCAGCCCTGGGAAGACGTGCCCCCCGGTACCACCGGCCATCACCAACAAGGTCTTGCTCACTATGCCTCCCGCACGCGCGCCTGGGCACTCGCCTGGCGCAACTCAAAATCGATACGAATCAACATACTCACCGCCACCGACATGATGATGAGACTGGAGCCGCCATAGCTCACCAGTGGCAGGGTCAGCCCCTTGGTGGGCATCATGCCGCTGGCGGCGCCCACGTTGACGAACGTCTGAAAACTGAACCAGATGCCGATGCCGATGGCGAGGTACCCCTCGTAGAGGCGCTGGGCCTGGAGACAGGCGTGGCCGAGGCGCAGGGCCTTGGCCGCCATGAAAAACTGCAGCGCCAGCACCGCCAGCACACCGAGGTAGCCAAGCTCTTCGCCGAGGATGGCGAACACGAAGTCGGTGTGGGCCTCCGGGAGGTACTCGAGCTTCTGGATCGAGTTGCCGAGCCCCTCCCCCAGCCAGCTGCCGCGACCAAACGCCATCAGGGACTGGGTCAGCTGATAGCCGCTACCGAAGGGATCGGCCCAGGGGTCGAGGAAGGAGGTCACACGACGCATCCGGTAGGGCTCGGCGATGATCAGGGTCACCACGGCGCCCACACCGGCCAGAATGAGGCCGATGAACTGCATCATGCGGGCACCGGCCAGAAACAGCATGCCGAGGGTGGTGACGAACATCACCACCACAGAACCCAGATCGGGCTGCAGCAACAGCAGGATGGCCAGCACGAAGAGCACCGCCAGCGGCTTCATGAAGCCGATGAGGCGCTCCCGCACCTCGTGCTGACGCCGCACCAGGTAGCCCGCCAGATAGACAAACAGGGCCAGCTTGGCGAACTCTGCCGGCTGCAGGTTGAAGGGGCCCAGCGGCAACCAGCGCACCGAGCCGTTGACACTGCGTCCCGCCACCAGCACCAACACCAACATGATGATGGCCAGCAGCAGCATGGAGCCGTTGTATTGCTGCCAACGCACCATGGGTACCTGCAACACGAACCAGGCGATGCCGAGCGCCATCACCAGGAAGGTGGCGTGACGCTTCACAAACAGGAAGGGGTCACCCGCCAGGGAGATCCCCTCGGGGATGGAGGCAGAGGCGACGATGACGAGGCCGACCATCATCAGGGAGAAGGCCAGGGTCACCAGCTGGCGATCATAGAGCGCGCCGGGCCGCTGGGGCATCAAGACGCCCCATACCCAGACCGCAGTCGATCGCAGCAGTTGTTTCATAGACCCATCACCCGTGCACTGAAGCGGTCACCCCGCTCCTCGAAGGATTTAAATTGATCCAGGCTGGCACACGCCGGTGCCAACAGCACCCAATCACCAGACTTGGCCTCAGCGGCAGCGCGGCTGATCGCCTCATCCATGTCGGCCACCAGCTCGGTCTGAGCACCGAGAGCAGCCAACAGGGCGCCATCTTGACCGAAGCAGTACATCTTGTCGATCTGGGTGCCAAGCAGGGCCTGTAGCGGACCAAAATCCTGTCCCTTGCCTTGGCCCCCCGCCAGCAGGATGAGTTTGCCTTTGACCGCCTCGCGCACGCCGGCGACGGCCGCCAGGGTAGCGCCCACGTTGGTGGCCTTGGAGTCGTTGATCCAGCGCACGCCGCCGACCTCGCGTACGAAGCGGGCGCGATGGGCCAGCCCCTCGAAGCGGCGCAGCACGGCGAGCTGCGGCTCGCGCGGTATGCCCACCGCATCGCACAGGGCCATGGCGGCCAGTGCGTTGGCCTGGTTGTGGGCACCCACTATCTTCATCTCGTCCACCGCCAGCAGGGGCTCACCGTGCAGGGTGAGCCAGCAGCGCCCCTCAATCTCGCAGCGGCCATAGGCGTTGCAGTCGAGACCGAAGCTGCTCCAGACGGTACCCACATCGGGCTGGGTCTGCAGATCGTCGCGGTTGATCAGTATGTGACGGGAGTGTTGATGGATCTTCTGCTTGGCGGCGCGATAGTCGGCCATACCCTCGTAGCGATCCATATGATCCTCGGAGAGGTTGAGCACCACTGAGGCGGCAGCTTGCAGGCTATGGGTGGTCTCGAGCTGGAAACTGGAGAGCTCCAGCACATAGAGATCGGCAGGCGCGTTGAGGAGCGCCAGTGCCGGCACCCCAATGTTGCCCCCCACGCCGACTCGAAGGCCGGCCTCTTGGATCATCTCACCGACCAGTGTCGTGACCGTGCTCTTGCCGTTGGATCCGGTGATGGCCACGACGGGGGCCTTGGCCTCGCGCACGAACAGCTCGATATCGCCGACGATCTCGACGCCGCGCTCGGCGGCAGCCTTGAGCTCTGGGGTCGCCAAAGCGATGCCGGGGCTCGCGACGATGAGGTGCGCCTGGTTCAGACGCTCCCCATCCAGTCCCAGGATCAGCTCGACCTCGGGCGGCAACTGGTCACGGCCCGGCGGATTGGCGCGGGTGTCCATCACCAGAGGCGTCACGCCCTTGGCGAGGAAGTACTCCACACAGGAGAGGCCCGTCTTGCCGAGTCCGATGATGATGACCATGGGCTTACCTCACCTTCAGGGTCGCCAGACCCAGCAATACCAGCACGAGCGTGATGATCCAGAAGCGCACTATGACGCGCGGCTCCGGCCAGCCCTTCTTCTCGTAGTGGTGGTGGATAGGCGCCATGCGGAAGATCCGCACGCCACGCAGCTTGTAGGAGCCCACCTGCAGGATCACCGAGAGGGTCTCCATCACGAAGACGCCGCCCATGATGACCAGCAGGAACTCCTGACGCACCAGCACGGCTATGGTGCCGAGTGCCCCGCCGAGAGCCAGAGAGCCCACGTCGCCCATGAAGACCTGAGCCGGGTAGGTGTTAAACCAGAGGAAGCCCAGCCCTGCGCCTATGATGGCGGTGCACACCACCACCAGCTCGGAGGTATAGGGCACGTAGGGGATGTGCAGATAGCTGGCGAAGTTGACGTTGCCGGTGGCCCAGGCGATCAGGGCGAAGCCGGCGGCGACCATGACGGTCGGCATGATGGCGAGACCGTCGAGACCATCGGTCAGGTTAACCGCATTGGAGGTGCCTACGATGACAAAGTAGGTGAGCAGAATGAAGAGCAGCCCGAGCTGCGGCATCACCTCTTTAAGGAAGGGCACCACCAGCTGGGTCTGACCGTCGTGGGTCGCCGTGGTATAGAGATAGAAGGCGACGCCAAGGGCGACCACGGACTGCCAGAAGTACTTCCAGCGGGCGATGAGGCCATCGGTATTCTTGCGCACCACCTTGAGGTAGTCATCGGCGAAACCGATGGCGCCATAGGCGCCCAGCACGAATAGCACCAGCCAGACATAGGGATTGTCGAGACGGCACCAGAGCAGCACCGAGGTGAAGATGGCGGCGATGATCATCAGGCCGCCCATGGTCGGGGTGCCTTTCTTGCTGAGGTGCGACTCGGGACCATCGTTGCGGATCACCTGGCCAAATTTCAGGATCTGGAGGCGACGGATGAGGCGCGGCCCCATCCAGAGGGCGACGAACAGCCCCGTCAGGATCGACAGGATGGAACGAAACGTCAGGTAGGAGAAGACGTTAAAGAAGGTAAAGTGCGGGGTGAGCAGTTCCGCCAGCCAGACTAGCATTGGGCCTGCTCCTGATGGTGCTTGACCATCTCGACGATCTCTTCCATCCGGGAGCCACGCGCCCCCTTCACCAGTACCGCTATCTCTGCGTGATTCTCAATCATGGTTGCCAGCACTTCATAGAGCGATGCCTTGTTATCGAAATGACGACCACCCGCGGCATCTGCGGTGTGGCGACTCTCTTCTCCGACCGTGAGCACGGCATCCAGGCCGCGTTCACGGGCATGATGCCCAACCCGGGCATGCTGTTCGGCCGACTCGGCCCCCAGCTCCCGCATGTCACCAAATACCAGCACCCGATAGCCCGCCATCTCGCGCAGGGCATCGATCCCCGCCAGCACAGACTCCACGCTGGCGTTATAGGTATCGTCGATCAGGGTGAGGCCACCCCAGCGCTGGACGCAGAAACGCCCCTTGACCGGCGCCATTCCCTCCAATCCGGCCTTGATAGAGGCCAGGGAGGCACCGAGCGCCTGACAGCCGGCGGCGGCAGAGAGGGCGTTGGCGATGTTGTGCCGCCCGGGAATGGCCAGCGTCAGCGCCACCTCCCCCTCGGGGGTGACCATGACAAACTCGGCGCACCCGGCTCCGTTGATGCGGATGTCGCGGGCGTGGAACGGCTGGCTCTGATCTTCGATGGAGAAGCCGCAGGCGATCCCCCGCTCCCGCCACTTGGGCCAGAATTCGTTGTCGGCGTTGACGATGGCGGTGCCGCCCTCGCTCAGCCCCTCGAAGATCTCGCTCTTGGCGTGATAGATCCCCTCGAGGGAGCCGAAGCCTTCCAGATGTGCGGCCGCCACGTTATTGATGATGGCGGCATCGGGCAGGGCCAGGGAGGTGGTCCAGGCGATCTCCCCCTTGTGGTTGGCACCCAGCTCCATCACAGCGAAATTGTGCTCGGGCTCGAGGCGCAGCAGGGTCAGCGGCACCCCCACCTCGTTGTTAAAGTTGCCGGCGGTGGCCAGCACGCGCCCTTCCTGAGAGAGGATGGCGGAAGCCATCTCCTTGACCGTGGTCTTGCCGCAGCTACCTGTGATGGCGAGGACTTTGGGGTTGACCCGCTGGCGCACCAGACGCCCCAGACGACCGAGGCCGCGCAGGGTATCGTCGACCACCAGCTGCGGCACAGCCAACGGCAGCTCACGCTCGACCAACAGGGCGCTGGCACCGGCGGCAAGAGCCTGGTCGCAGAAGTCATGGGCATCGAAGCGCTCGCCACGCAGGGCAACGAACAGGGATCCGCTCGCCAGCTGACGGGTGTCGGTGCTGACGGCCTTGATGGTGCAATCCTCCCCGACCAGGCGAGCCTCGATGACGCTGGCGATGTCGGAGAGTTGAAGGGTCATCATCTGAATGACTCCGGTAGTGTTTGCAGCACGGCAGCGACCGTCTCGCGATCGCTGTAGTGGCGCTTGTCCTTGCCAATGATCTGGTAATCCTCGTGACCCTTACCGGCCACCAGGACGATATCTTGCGGGCCCGCCTGAGTCAGGGCGAGACGAATGGCCGTCACCCGGTCGTGCTCTATCTGCACCGTCTCGGGTTGGCTCAGCCCCGCCACCATGTCGGCCATGATTTGACGCGGCTCTTCGGTGCGCGGGTTGTCGTCGGTCAGGATAACGCGGTCCGCATGACGCTCGGCCATGGCCGCCATCATGGGACGCTTGCCGCGATCCCGATCTCCGCCACACCCGACCAGGCACCAGAGGCGCCCGTGACAATGCACACGCAGGGCAGCCAGCGCCTTCTCGAGGGCATCGGGGGTATGGGCATAGTCGACCACGGCGAGGGGCTTACCCTGGCCGCCGAAGCACTCCATTCGACCGGTCACCGGTTGCAAGCGAGGGGCGCTGTCGAGCAGGCTCTGGAAGTCATAACCCAGCACCAGCATGACCCCCATGGCCGCCAACACATTCGCCACGTTAAAGCGGCCCAGCAAGGGGGCGGATAATACACCATTCCCCCAAGGTGAGGTAATGCGGGCACGGAAGCCTTGCTGATGAAATTCCAGCTCGGAGGCGAGCAGTTGGGGGCCCTGATGACCCGTGACGCCCCCCTCCATGCTGTAGGCCACGGCGGCGGGTCGACGCGCCAACCACTGACGCCCGAGCTCATCGTCACCATTGATGACGGCGCACCGCTCGGCGACCAGATCCAGCAGCCGCTCCTTGGCCTCACCATAGGCCTCCATGGTGCCGTGATAATCCAGGTGATCGCGACTCAAGTTGGTATACGCCGCAGCGGCGAAACGCACCCCGGCCACTCGGTGCTGTACCAGGCCGTGACTGGAGACCTCCATGGCCACCAAGTCTGCCCCTTGGTCGCGCAGGGCGCGCAGGGTGCCCTGCACCTCGATGGCACTGCCGGTGGTGTTGGCCGCCTCGACCAGCTCGCCAAACAGGCCATTACCCACTGTGCCCATCACGCCGGCACGACCCCCAAGCAGGGTACGCCAGTTGGCCACCAGCAGCGCCGTGGTACTCTTACCGTTGGTTCCGGTTACCCCCACCAGCTGAAGCTCGGCGGCAGGCTCACCGTAGAAGCGACCAGCCAGAGTAGAAAGATGAGCGGACAAGTCGGGAATCCCAACACAGGGCACGCCCACGGCGGGGGCGACGTAGCCCTCATCTGCCTCGAACAACACGGCGGCGGCCCCCTGGGCCACCGCCTGCTCGATGAAGCGTCGGCCATCCACCTGATGCCCCTTCACCGCCACAAACAGGAAGCCCTGGCGCACCTCACGACTATCGAGGGTTATGCCGGTCAACGAGACCGCGGGTGCGGTCACGCCGAAGGGTTGCAACAGTAGATCAAGTGCGCGGAACAAGGGGAGCCTCCTGGCGGGCGAGTTTTCCGGCCTGAGGCGCCGTGTCGGCATCCGGCCTGATATTAAACAGTTGCAATACACCACCCATGGCTTCGGCAAACGGTGGGGTCGCGACCGCACCACCGTAATAGGCCTTACCCTTGGGCTCATTGATCACGACAACCATGGCAAAACGGGGATCGCTGGCGGGGGCAAAACCGGCAAACCAGGCCATGTAGTCCTTGCCATAGCCACCGGCGACCGCCACCTTGGCGGTACCACTCTTGCCGCCGATGCGAAAGCCCGGCACCTTGGCCTTGGGGATGGCGCTATCGACCACGTATTCGAGTGCACCGAGCATCGCCCTGGCATCCTTGGGATTGATCACCTGCTCGCAGGTCGGTGCCTTGTCGAGGCGGGTCACCGAAATGGGAACCCGGCAACCACCATTGGCCAGGGTGGAGTAGGCCGAGACCAGTTGTAGCGGGGTCACCCGCAGACCATAACCAAACGAGAGAGTTGCGCGCTCGATATCAGACCAACGACGGCGCTGCGGCAACATGCCGCCACTCTCTCCCATCAGGCCGCTGCCGGATTCGATGCCGAAGCCAAGCAGACTGAGGGTGTTGATCATGTCCTGAGCCTGCATGCGCAGGGCGATCCGCGACATGCCGATGTTGGAGGAGTAGCGCAGGATATCGTGGAGGTTATTGGCGTGATGGATACTCACGTCCTTGATCTGCTTGGCGCCGATAAACAGGGGCTTGGCATCGATGAAGTCGTCCCAGCTGGTGACCCCGGCGTGCAGGGCACTGAGCAAGATCAACGGTTTGACGGTCGAGCCCGGCTCATAGGTGTCGGTTACCACCCGATTACGCACCCGGAAACTCTGATATTGGCCTCGGTTGTTGGGGTTATAAGAGGGGGTGTTGACCATGGCGAGTACCTCGCCGGTCTTGATATCCAGCATCACCATGGAGCCTGAGGTGGCCATGTTCTCATCGGTCGCCTTCTTGAGTGCCCGATAGGCGATGGACTGAACCCGCTGATCGATGCTCAGGCTCAAGTCGTTGGCATCTTTCCCCTCTTTGACCACGCCCAGGTGCTCGATGACCCGACCGTGCCTGTCTTTACGCACCCGCATCTCGCCCGGCGTGGCGGTCAGCCAGTCGTTGTAGCTGCGTTCGATCCCCTCGATACCCCGGCCATCGATGTTGGTCACCCCCACCAGGTGGGCACTGATCTCGCCGGTCGGATAGAAACGGCGCGACTCGGGGCGCAGATAGACACCACCCAGCCGGAGCCCCTTGATGTATTCGGCCACGGCAGGAGTGACCTGGCGCTGCAGATAGACGAAACGCTTCTTGGGATTGGCCACCTTGTGCTTGAGGCTCTTGAGATCCACTTTGAGCACTTCGGAGAGCGCCTGCCAGGCACGTTCATTGTTGACGGCACCGGACTCGTGCACCGTCTTGGGATCCGCCCACACCGCCTCAACCGGCACAGAAACCGCCAGTTGCTCACCATTGCGGTCGGTGATCATGCCACGCACCGCCTGGGTCTCTGTGGTACGCAGGGAACGCATATCCCCTTCTTGGCGCAGACGGTCGGGATCGATGACCTGGATCCAGGCAAGGCGCAGGATCAAACCGACAAAGGCGATCCCGATGAAGACGATCAGGGTGCGGAAGCGCCACGGGTGGACCGTGGTCGTCTGTTTGGCGTTTTTGGTTGCCTTGGGAGTAGGTTTGCGACTCATGGCTCTATGATCACCTTCTCGGTGGTGACGATGGGACGCGCCATCTGCAGCTTCTCCATCGCCAGGGCCGCGACGCGGGAGTGTTCGGCCAGGGTGCTCTGCTCGAGCAGCAGGTGGCGCCACTCGATCTCGAGCGAATCCCGCTCTGCCATCAGTTCGTTATAACGAGAGGTGGTGGTGCGCGTCATGTTGGTGACCAGGATACTGGCGAAGGCGGTCACCAAGACCGCCAGGATCAGGAAGAGCTGGATCTTGTGACGTCCCAGATCGGAGAGGATCTCGCGGGAAAGGTTGATACGCTCTTCGGCCATGCTCTACTCCGGCAAACGTTCGGCTACTCGCAGCACCGAGCTGCGGGAGCGACTGTTCTGGTTGATCTCGTTATCGGAGGGCTTGAGCGCCTTGCCGACGGCCTTGAGTTTGCGATCACCCTTGAGTTGAGCCTCGGTCAGCGGCAGGCCATGAGGGATCTCGGGTCCCTTCTCATGCTTGCGAATGAAGTGCTTGACCAACCGGTCCTCGAGGGAGTGGAAGCTGATCACCGACAGGCGGCCACCCGGCTTGAGCATCGCGAGAGAGGCATTAAGCGCGCTCTCAATCTCGTCGAGCTCGCTGTTGATATAGATACGGATCGCCTGGAAGCTGCGCGTGGCCGCGTGCTTGCCCTTCTCCTTGCTCGGATTGACCCGGGCAATCATCTCGGCCAGCTGTCGGGTGCGGGTGAAGGGGGTCTCATCCCGATCGTGGACGATGGCTCGCGCTATCTTCTTGGCAAAGCGCTCCTCGCCAAAGGTCTTGAGCACCCAGGCGATATCGTCGATATCGGCGTGAGCCAGCCACTCGGCGGCGCTCTGGCCACTGGTCGGGTCCATCCGCATGTCGAGGGGACCGTCCTTCATGAAACTGAAACCACGATCCGCATCATCGAGCTGGGGCGAGGAGACCCCGAGATCCATCAAGAAGCCGTCGATCTTGCCGGTCAGGCCACGCTCGGCGATATAGCCGGCCACCCCCGAGAAGGGGCCGTGCACGATCTCGAAGCGGGGATCGTCGATGGTTGACGCCTCGGCAATGGCCTGGGGGTCCCGATCGATGGCGATAAGACGCCCCGTCGGCCCCAGTTGCTGCAGGATCAGGCGGGAGTGACCGCCGCGACCGAAGGTGCCGTCCACGTAGATGCCATCCGGCTTGATGGCCAGCCCTTCCACCGCTTCGTCGAGCAGTACCGTGATGTGTTCAAAGCCTTGCGTCATTTATAAAGAGAAGTCCTGTAGTCGGTCGGAGCCAGACCAGTCATCCTGCGGCAGACCCCGAATATCATCGTCCACTTGCTTGAGCCAACGCTCTTCATCCCACAGCTCGAACTTGTTGAGCTGCCCTATCAGCATCACCCGCTTCTCCAGCCCGGCATGGGCACGCAGGGGGGGGCTCAGCAGCAAACGTCCATTACCATCCAGCTCACACTCGCTGGCATGACCGAGCAACAGGCGCTGTACCCGCCGCTCCATGGGATTCATGTTGGATAGAGTGCGCAGCTTGCGCTCAATCTCTTCCCACTCGGGCAGTGGGTAAAGCAGCAGGCAGGGGTGGGTCAGATCGATGGTGCAGACCAGCTGGCCCTCGCATTCATCACGAAGCCAATCACGAAATCTGGTCGGTATGGCCAGTCGCCCCTTGGTATCGAGGCTAATGGCATGAGCGCCACGCAACACCCGCTAGTTATCCCTTGCTCGCCCTATCCCTGGATCTAAAAACCACTTTGATCCACTTTTCTCCACGGTAAAGTTTAAGGAGGGGGCTGGCCCTTTTCAAGCAACGTGGGGCCACAATAGGAGCCAAAAGACGGGGTAATTCGAGGAAATAAATAAAGGGTGCTGATTTTACAGCAGATATTGCTGCCACACCGAATGGAAAAGGGCCGTCAGCCATACCAAAGAGAGACAAATTCAGCACCGATTGACGGCTCCGGGCATACTGAACCGGGTAAAAAAGAGAACCCCGCAACAAGTGCGGGGTTCAGATATAAGGTCGGAGTTGGCCTGTAAGCCGGGTTCTGTACCGGGTTTCCCCGGTGGCAACCATTCCTCTAGGCCTGCAATCACTCGCAGGCTCCAGCAACCTACCCGCCCCCAACGCGGGCCGCGCCAAAGGGGGCCTATTTGGTCTTGCTTCGGGTGGAGTTTACCGTGCCACGAACTGTTGCCAGTCGCGCGGTGCGCTCTTACCGCACCCTTTCACCCTTACCTGATCCCTTGCGGGCCATCGGCGGTCTGCTCTCTGTTGCACTGGTCGTAGGCTCGCGCCTCCCAGGCGTTACCTGGCACCCTGCCCTATGAAGCCCGGACTTTCCTCCCCTCCGCCCGTCTGTCCCGAGGGACACAACGACGAAGCAGCGATTGCCCGGCCAACTCCGGGCGCGGATTATAGCCTCAGCGTCCGCTGCGGGTAAACCGTTAAATCCCGATTATTCGCCGCTGAGGTGCTCGAGACCATATTTATAGAGGGCATTCTTCTTCACCCCGTGGATCTCGGCACACAGAGCCGCCGCCTTCTTGAGGGGCAGTTCGGCCACCAGCAACCCCAGCGTGCGGACAGCCTCGGCAGGCAGATCGTCGGCATCCTTGCGCGCCCCGGCCACCATCAGCACCATCTCGCCACGGGTTCGATGCTCATCTTCGCCCAACCAGGCGAGCAGCTCAGAAGCGGGCAGGCCATGAATGGTCTCGAAGGTCTTGGTCAACTCACGCGCCAGCACCACCTGACGCTCACCCAGGATACGGGCAATGGCATCGACCGTCTCCAGCACCCGCCGTGGGGACTCGTAAAAGACCATGGTTCTGGCCTCTTCGGCCAGATCCTGCAGCTTGTCGTCACGCCCCTTGGCCTTGGCCGGCAGGAAGCCTTCGAAGGTGAAACGATCGGTGGGCAGGCCGGCGGCAGAGAGCGCAGTGATGGCGGCGCAGGGGCCAGGCAAGGGCACCACCTTGACCCCGGCCTCACGACAGCGGGTGACCAGGTGATAGCCAGGATCGCTGATAAGCGGGGTGCCGGCATCAGAGACCAGTGCCACGCTCTTGCCCTCCTTGATGCGGGCAATCAGCACCTCGGCCTTCTGCTGCTCGTTATGGTCGTGCAGAGCGAAGGTGGGCACCGAGATCTGGTAGTGACTGAGCAGGATTCCCGTATGCCGGGTATCCTCGGCCGCCACCAGATCGACGCTGCGCAGGGTATCGAGGGCACGCTGGGTGATGTCCGCCAGGTTTCCGATGGGAGTGGGAACAATATAAAGGGTGGGGATTGCGCTCATGAAGTCTCCGCGTGCCCCGACACAATTGTGTCGTCATTATGCCCCGTTTACACTATGGGGAATTTTCAACACTGGTCGGGGAATGAACTTGAACCGGTTTACAAAACAGCTAAGTGTACCACGACTTGCCAGCATCCTGGCTGCCGCTCTGTTGCTTGCATCCTGTGCCTCTGGCCCGGCTCAGCAGGATGCCCATCAGGGCCCGTCCTCTCCCTTTGCCAAGCTGACTCAAAATGCCGAGTGGTATCTGGATCAGATTGATGAAGACAAGCCCGGCGAGGCGTTTACCTGGCAGATCCTGGCTGCCCGTAGCCATCTGGCCGCCGGCAAGGCAACGCCTGCCGCCGCCCTGCTGCAACAGCTGCGTAAACAAGCCAAGAGCGCCGAGCAGCTGGCCGCACTGCAACTGCTGGAGGCTCAGCTCGTATTGGCCCAGGGCAATAGTGCCGGCGCCCTGGCGCTGCTGGAGCAGAAGCCAGCCACCGTCCTCGACAAGGAGACCGACAAGGTGTGGTATCTGCAGCGGGCCAACCTGCAGCTCGACAAAAACGATCGCTTCGGTGCTGCCAAGAGCCTCATCGCCATGGAGCCCATCCTGCAGGGTACAGCGCTGGGGGAAAACCACCGCCAGATCTGGACGCTACTGCAAGGCATCACCCCGGCAACCCTGCAATCCCTGCAAGAGGCACCGGCTCCCGATGTGACGACCGGTTGGCTGCAACTGGCGGCGCTGGTCAATCAGTATGGCGCCCAGCCCAATCAGCTCACCCGCCAGCTCCATATCTGGAAGCGCAGCTTCCCGCAACATCCGGCCCTGACCGACATGCCCGCCGGGCTGGGGGCGCTGCTAAACAGCGAGTTGACGACGCCCTTGCAGGCCGCCGTCTTCATTCCCCTCTCTGGGAATCTCGCCTCCCAGGGGCAGGCCATTCAATATGGCATCTTGATGTCCTACAAGCAGAGTGGCAGCGAGCTCAAGGTGAAGTTTTACGACACCCAGAGCAAGGCCATTGCGGCCCTCTATCAGCAGGCGCTGGCCGAGGGCGCCGACATGATCATCGGCCCTCTGCTGAAGGATCGCGTGCAAGCACTGATGGCGCTCAAACCCACAGTGCCCGTGCTGGCCCTCAACGAGCTCGACAAACCGGTCACCGGTGACAAGCTCTACTTCTTCTCCCTCTCGGCCAGCGCCGATGCCGCTCAGGCAGCCCGCTACCTGCACCAGCAAGGATATCGTCAACCTCTGGTGCTGGCCGCGCAGGACCGCATCGGCTATGCCAGTGTTCAAAGCTTTGAGAAGGCCTGGCAAGCCGTCAGTCAGGGGCGGGCCATCGTCGCCACCTATGGCGGCCGGCAGGAGATCCAGGGCATGGTGCGCAACGCCCTGAGTGGCAGTGCAGCGGGTCGCGTGCAGCAAGTCGCCCCGCTGCAAGGGGGGGAGCAACCTTCGCATAACACCTTTAACGGCATCGATGCCGCCTATGTCGTGGGTAACCCCACCGAGACCCGCACCATCAAGCCCTATATCGACTTCAACGTCAGCCAGGCTAATGGCGGGCTGGCCACCTTCACCGCGGCACGGGGCTACGACAGTCAGGCCCGCGAGGTGCTGCCAGAACTCAACGGCCTGCATATCTCCGACATGCCGATCATGCTGGGTTATCACGATGAACTGAAAGCCCAGGTGCAGCAGTTGTGGCCACAGCTCCAGGGCGATGCGCTGCGGCTGTTTGCTATGGGCTATGACGCCTTCTCTCTGACAGGAAAACTGCAACAACTGAGGAGTGTGCCCACCATGAGCATGCCGGGCTTGACCGGTGAGCTCAGCGTGGCCAATGACGGCGTGATCCAGCGCCAGCCCGTTTGGGCCACCTATCGCAACGGCACGCTGCGTGACGACAATGCCCCCACCCCCGAAGTGACCGATGAAGCGACTCCTGAAGCAGATGCAGCAACGCCTGCAGAACCTGCTGCCGACGCCGTCCCCGACTCATCCGGGCAGTCGCTTTGAGTTGATGGCAGAACAGAGGCTGCAAGCCGCCGGGCTGCAGCCTCTCTGGCGCAATTACCGCTGCCGTGGCGGCGAGATCGACCTTATCATGCGCCAGGGGCAGACCCTGGTCTTCGTCGAGGTGCGTTATCGCGCCAGTCGCTCACACGGAGGCGCCGCCGAATCCATCACCAAAACCAAGCAACACAGGGTACAATTGGCCGCTCGCCACTACCTGCAACAGCATGGACTCAACGAAGCCAATCAATCCTGCCGTTTCGACGTGGTGCTGTTTGAGGGGGAGACACCGGAGTGGATCCCCAATGCGTTTTAAGAGGAAAAGATGACAGACCGCATCAAAGAGAATTACACCGAGAGCATTCAGACTAAAATTGCCGCTGCTGAGGCGCTATCCGAAGCCATTCACACTGCGGCTCAGATGATTACCATCTGCTTGCTCAACGGTAACAAGGTGCTGGCCTGTGGCAATGGCCCCTCGGCGGCACTGGCCCAGCTCTTTATCGCCGAGCTGGTCAATCGCTATGAAACCGAGCGGCCCTCCCTGCCAGGTCTGGCGCTCACGCCGGACATGGCCACCATCAGTGCCATCGCCACCGACAGTGGTTTTGAAGAGATCTATGCCAAGCAGATCCGCGCCCTGGGACAACCCGGCGACATTCTGGTGGCCATGACCACGTCGGGGCACAGTCGCAACCTCATCAAGGCCGCCGAAGCCGCCTTGTCACGGGATATGACGATCGTGGTGCTCAGTGGCGGAGACGGGGGTGAAATGGCCGGATTACTGGGGCCAAACGATGTTGAGATCCGGGTTCCCTCGACCCGCACCCCCCGAATTCTCGAGGTCAATCTGTTGACCCTGCACTGCCTGTGTGATCTCATCGACCAGACTCTTTTCCCGCAACAGGAAGATTAAGACCATGCGCAAGCCTACCCTGCTTCTTGCTCTTTTGACTGGCACCCTGCTCCTGCAGGGCTGTGCGGCCATTTTCGTCGGTGGCGCCGCGACGACCGCCAAGATGGCGGGCGATCGCCGCACCGTCGGGTCACAGTGGGACGATCAAAACATTGAGCTCAAAGCGGCCAATCTGATCGGCGATAACAAGCAACTCTCGGGCAGCAAGATCAGCGTTTACAGCAATAACGGTCGCGCCATCCTGATAGGCCAGACCCCGAGTGATGCCCATAAGGCCGAAGCGGGGCGCATCGTCGGACGCATCGAGGGTGTTCGCCATGTCTATAACGAGCTGCGCATTGGCAAACCGGTCAGCCTCTCAACCCGCAGCAACGACAGCTGGATCACCTCCAAGGTGCGCGCCGATATGCTCGCTGCCAAGAATTTCGATAGCGGCAAGGTGAAGGTGGTGACCGAAAATGGTGAAGTGTTCCTGATCGGACTGGTGACTCGCCAGGAAGGGGAGCAGGCGGTTAACATCGCCCGCCATGTAAGCGGCGTCAAGCAGGTCATCAAGGCCTTCGAATATACCCAGCAGTGATGACGAGCCCATAAAAAAACGCAGCCAATCGGCTGCGTTTTCTTATGTCATTATTTGACCACTTTGAGGGTCGGGCGGCCAGTGGGGCGTGGCGGCTCGGGATCCGGCTGTGGCGGCACCTCTGCCGACTCCAGCCAGGCCTCATACGCCGGCTCGGGCGGGAACAGGGTCCCGACGCCGTTTTCGCGGGCGTGGATGGCAACAATGGCGGCCATCGGAATGTAGACCTGCTGGGAGACACCTCCGAAACGGGCGCTGAAGCTGACGGCCTCGTTATCCATCTGGAATGCCGCCACCGCACGGGGCGCGATATTCAGCACAATCTGACCATCCTGAGCAAACTGCAGGGGTACTGCCACGTGAGGCACGTTGACGTTAACCACCAGATGAGGGGTCAGATCGTTATCGAGCAGCCAGTCGAAAAACGCCCGCAGCAGATAGGGGCGGCTGGGCGTCATCTTGATCTCCATGCTCATGCGCCGAGACGGATTTCGCGCTCGACCTCGGTCAGGGAGGCCTGGAACGACTCACGTTCGAACAGACGCACCATGTAAGCCTTGAGCTCTTTGGCTCCGCGACCAGTCAGGTCGATACCCAGGCTCGGCAGACGCCACAAGAGCGGAGCCATGTAGCAATCCACCAGACCGAACTCCTCACTCATGAAGTAAGGCATCTCGGTGAAGATGGGGGCAATGGCCAGCAGGTTGTCGCGCAGCTCATTACGGGAGGCCTCAACATCCACCCCCGCCATGATCTTGTCGGCCAGGGTGTACCAGTCGAGCTCGATGCGATGCATCATCAGACGGCTGTTGCCACGGGCCACCGGATAGACCGGCATCAGGGGCGGATGGGGGAAACGCTCATCGAGGTACTCCATGATGATGCGAGAGGTGTACAGCGCCAGCTCGCGATCCACCAGCGTAGGGACAGAGTTGTACGGGTTCAGCTCGGCCAGCTCTTCCGGCAGGTGATCCATATCAACCTGGCAAATATCTACGGTGACACCCTTCTCGGCCAATACGATACGCACCTGATGGCTGAACATATCGTTGGCACCGGAAAACAGCGTCATCACAGAACGCTTATTGGCAGCTACAGCCATTGACCCCTCCAGTCATTTAAAAGCAGAAACGGCAATGAAGCGACGGGCCTCATTGCCGTACACGATTTTACTCTTTTCTGGTCGCTTAGTGAACGTCGCGCCAGTATTCCTTCTTCAACAACACAGTAAAGATGAAGAAGATGACGATGAAGCCGAGCACCCAGAAGCCCATGCGTTCACGCTCGAGCTGGACCGGCTCACCCGAATAGACCAAGAAGTTTACCAGATCGCGCACGGTCTGGTCATATTCTTCGTTACTCTGCTCACCATTCCCGTCGGAGACCACGCTGTGGGGCACCTTCACCTCTTCACCATTGATCACCTCGGAGGAGTAGTGCAGGCGCGGGGTCCCTTGCAAAGGCTCCAGCACATGGGGCATGCCCACGGAGGGGAACACCAGGTTGTTGACCCCAAACGGGCGGGTCGGATCGACGTAGAAGGAGCGCAGATAGGTGTAGATCCAGTCTGCACCACGGACCCGGGCCACCAGGGTCAGATCCGGCGGTGCGGCGCCAAACCACTTGGCAGCATCCTTCTCGGATACCGAACTCTTCATCAGATCGCCAATCTTGGCACCGTTGAAGATGAGGTTCTCCTTCATGATCTCTTCCGGAATGCCGAGATCCTGAGCCACCCGGTTATAACGCTGATATTGGGTGCTGTGACAACCGGAGCAGTAGTTCATGAAGGTGGTGGCCCCCCGTTGCAGGGAAGCCTTGTCACTCAGATCATAGTGAGCCTTATCGAGCTTGATATTCTCCCCCCCTGCGGCCAGGGCCAGAGTCGGAAGCAGGGCGAGCACGGCAATAATCATTTTTTTCATTTGAATGTCACCCTTTCCGGCAGCGGCTTGGTACGTTCATTCTTGCTATAGAAGAACAGCAGGACGAAGAAACCGAAGTAACCCAGCGTACAGATCTGTGCGATCAGTGTCAGCATCGGGGTAGACGGCAGCACACCAAGCACACCAAGGATGCCAAAGCAGACCACGAACTGGGCGATATTCAGCTTGTGCAGGGCACTGCGATAACGCACCGAGCGCACCTTGCAGCGATCCAGCCAGGGCAACAGGAACAGCACTACGATGGAAAGACCCATCATGATGACCCCGAGCAACTTGTCCGGCACCGCACGCAAAATGGCGTAGAAGGGGGTGAAGTACCAGACCGGGGCGATATGCGCAGGCGTCTTCAGGCCGTTGGCCACTTCGAAGTTGGGCTTCTCGAGGAAGTAACCCCACATATCCGGCTTGAAGAAGATGATGGCGCAGAACAAGAACAGGAAACCGGCCACACCGATCATATCTTTAACGGTGAAGTAGGGGTGGAATGCCACCGCATCCAGCGGCCAGCCGTTCTCATCTTTGTGCTTTTTAATCTCGATGCCATCAGGGTTATTGGATCCCACCTCGTGCAGCGCCAGGATATGCATGGCGACCAGCATGACCAGCACCAGCGGCAGCGCAATAACGTGCAGTGCAAAGAAACGGGTCAATGTCGCACCCGAGATAACATAGTCACCCCGGATCCACAGGGTCAGATCGTCACCGATGACCGGAATGGCACCAAACAGCGAGATAATAACCTGGGCACCCCAGAAGGACATCTGGCCCCAGGGCAGCAGATAGCCCATGAAGGCCTCGGCCATCAGCACCAGGAAGATCAGCATGCCAAAGATCCACAGCAGCTCACGCGGCTTCTGATAAGAGCCGTAGATGAGACCGCGGAACATGTGCAGGTAGACCACCACGAAGAAGGCGGAAGCACCGGTGGAGTGCATGTAGCGCAGCAGCCAGCCGAACTCCACGTCGCGCATGATGTACTCGACAGAGGCAAAGGCACCCTCTGCAGAGGGGTTGTAGTTCATGGTCAGCCAGATACCTGTGAGGATCTGGTTAACCAGCACCAGCATGGCAAGGGAGCCAAAGAAGTACCAGAAGTTCAGGTTCTTGGGTGCCGGATACTTGGCCATGTGCTCGTTGTACATGGCGGTGAGCGGAAAGCGATCGTCGATCCACCCCATCAACTTGGCAAACATGATCAGGCCTCCTTGCCGTCGGCACCCACCATAATGGTGGTGTCATTGAGGAACTGGTAGGGCGGAATCACCAGGTTCAGCGGAGCTGGAACCCCTTGGAATACGCGGCCGGCCATGTCGAACTTGGAACCGTGACAGGGGCAGAAGAAGCCCGATGTAACCCCTTCCACCTGCTCCCCGAAGCTGTCGGGCAGATAGGTCGGAGAACAACCCAGGTGAGTACAGAGTCCCACGGCGACGAAGATCTCGGGTTTAATGGAGCGATAGCCATTTTGGGCATAATCCGGTTGCTGCGGCTCTTCCGAGCCAGGATCCCGGAGTTTGCCGTCATGCTCGGGCAGCGCATCGAGCGTCGCCTTGGTACGGTTCACCACCCATACCGGCTTGCCACGCCACTCTACCCGGATCAGCTGACCCGGCTCCAGTTTGCTGATGTCCACTTCCACCGGCGCACCAGCGGCCTTGGCCTTGGCACTCGGATTCCATGACTTGATAAAAGGCACTGCGGTAAATGCAGCTCCTACCCCACCAACCGCTATGGTTGACCAGGTAAGGAATCTGCGGCGACCGGTATCAACAGGCGCATTGCTCATCCAAAAACTCTCCCATGTGGACTCCGCGCATTCTTATAGTTTCCCTGTTCAAGGTTTTCCGGTGACAACAGCGGCGGAAGCAGGAGTTACAATTGTCACAGAAAAATCGAGGAAATTTTAAAGAAAAGATAACAAGTTGACAAGAAAGACAAGCAGCAGGTAAAACCAATAACAAAAAGAATTTTTCTCTTTTGTGACGCGGGGTTGGGTTTGGTTTGGGGAATTTATACGCATAAAAAAAGCCTGGCTTGCGCCAGGCTTTTTGAGAGCCGATAAGAGCTCGCGACTCGTGCGAATTAACGCTTGGAGTACTGCGGACGCTTACGAGCTTTGTGCAGACCGACTTTCTTACGCTCAACCTTACGGGCATCACGAGTAACAAAGCCAGCTTTACGCAGTTCGGAGCGCAGAGTCTCGTCGTACTGCATCAGAGCACGGGTGATACCGTGGCGGATCGCACCGGCTTGACCGGAGATGCCACCACCAGTAACGGTGATGTACAGATCCAGTTTCTCGGTCATCTCAACCAGTTCCAGCGGCTGACGAACGACCATGCGAGCGGTCGGACGGCCGAAGTACTGCTCCAGGGAGCGATGGTTGATTACGATGTTACCGCTGCCTGCCTTGATGAAAACGCGAGCAGTGGAGCTTTTGCGACGGCCGGTACCGTAGTATTGATTTTCTGCCATGTTGCCAGTTCCCGATTAGATATCCAGTACTTGAGGTTGCTGAGCAGCGTGGTTGTGCTCGGCGCCAGCGTAAACTTTCAGCTTACGGAACATGGCACGGCCCAGCGGGCCCTTCGGCAGCATGCCCTTGACGGCAGCTTCGATGACCATTTCCGGCTTACGCTGAATCAGCTTGTCGAAGCTGATGGACTTGATACCACCCGGGAAACCGGAGTGAGCATGGTACATCTTGTCGGTAGTTTTCTTACCGGTTACACATACCTTCTCAGCGTTTACAACGATGATGTAATCACCGGTGTCAACGTGCGGAGTGTACTCAGCTTTGTGCTTACCACGCAGGCGGGCAGCGATCTCAGTGGCGATACGACCCAGAGTCTTGCCTTCTGCGTCAACAACGTACCAGTCACGTTTTACGGTTTCTGGCTTGGCAACGAAAGTTTTCATTAAGTTAAACCCAATTACCTGTTACAGACCCAATTGCTTATGGGGGCTCACCCACAAACAACAAACGATGGCCTACCTGTACCCCTTCGAATACAAGTAAAACCTGATAGAGTGCTGCCAGATTAGCAGCTTGTAACGTGGGCCGGGCGATTATAAGTGAAGTTACCTTAAAGATCACTCTCCAATTTCACTGCCCATGACATCATCGAGTGTCGCCCGGCCCTACCTGCCGCAGATGCCCATCCGACTGGCAGGCGCGGTATTGTGACTAAGGAAGGTGCTCTCTGGCAAGGTATTCGTGCGATTGCATCTCCTGGAGTCGTGAGAGACATCGGGAAAACTCGAAATTGAGCGCCCCTTGACCATAGAGATCATCCATGGGGACCGCCGCAGAAATGATGAGTTTTACATGCCGCTCGTAGAACTCATCCACCATGGCAATGAAGCGGCGGGCCGCATCATCACTGCCCACCCCCATGGGCTGAACATTGGCCAGCAGTACTGTCTGGTAGCAACGCGAAATCTCGATGTAGTCGGCCTGGGAGCGAGGAGTACAACAGAGTTCGGTGAACTCCATGTAGAGCAAATCATCGTGGGCACCCAGCGTGCAGAGCCGTCGCCCAAGCAGCTCCAACTCTCCTGCCAACGGGGCCGAGCTGCTGAGTTGCTGAAAGTAACGGTCGAGGTTTGCTGCCGCTCTCTCATCCAGGGGATAGTGATAGATCTCCGCCTGCTCAAGGGTACGCAACCGGTAGTCGGTGCCCCCATCGACGTTAAGAACACGACAATGTTGCTCGATGAGGGCGATGGCAGGGAGAAAGCGGGCTCGCTGCAGACCATTGCGATAGAGCTCTGCGGGTGGAATATTGGAGGTCGCAACCAGCGTAACGCCCCGAGCAAAGAGCTCCTGCAGCAAGGTTCCGAGCAGCATCGCATCGGTAATGTCGGAGACAAAAAATTCGTCAAAACACAGGACATCAGCCTCTGTGGCGATATGTTCAGCCACCTGTTTGAGGGGATCCGGCACCCCGCTGAGCGCTTTGAGCTCACCATGAATACGATACATGAAGCGGTGAAAATGCATGCGCAGTTTGCGTTCGCCCGGTAATGCATCGAAAAAAAGATCCATCAGCCAGGTCTTGCCTCTACCCACTCCGCCCCACATATAGAGTCCCGTGACAGGGACTACGGATTGGGGCTTTTGCCAGGGACGCCACCATACTTTCTGGCTGGTCGGAGTCGGGCGCCGCAGCAAATCCTGATAGAGTCGCTCCAGCTCGGCCACGGCGGCCCCCTGAGCCGGGTCAGCCACGTAACCTGATCGTTGTAGATCCTGCTGATATCGCTGTTGCACTGTCATCCCGATGTCGCGCTTCCAAGTCCCTGAATGTGGTACAAAATGGTACCACGCCCCCAGGTGGCGCTGTATAGTGCCAAGCGGGATAAAACCGGCCGGGATGGTCGTTACCCCTTGTTTATATTGGTTTTAAGGAGCTTTTATGAGTCTGATAAGTGCCATTGGTGTAGCCATTATCGCCCTCGTGCTGGGCATAGTGCTGGGGCGACTCAGCGTACGCAGCCGTGACGCCGGGCGTCTGGAGCAAGATCTGAAAAAGGCCCATAAGGAGCTTGATAGCTACCAGAACCAGATCAGCACTCACTTTGCCGACAGTGCGGCACTGATGGAGCAGATGGCGGAGCAGTATCAGGAGCTCTATCGCCACATGGCTCAACAGAGCCAGTTCTTGGCCAAACACGGTGACAGCCCCTTCAAGGTCGTTGAAGACGCGCCCCAGCCCCAGAACGCCGAGCCTGATTTCCCGCCTCGTGACTATGCCGACGCGTCGGGCCTGCTCAAGCAGTCAGGACAGAGCTGATTGAACTAATAGGATGTCCTTGTGGTCTGACACTGTCGTAACGCACTGTTTTTTATCTCGGGAGCATTCTCATCTATGCGTAAATCTCTCTCCTTGCTTAGTGTTGTCGCTCTGAGTGTCGGCATGGCGCTCTCCGCCGCGCCGGCTCAGGCCGCTCTGCCTTCCCTGTTTGGCAATTCTGACAATGCCTCCAATAACAGCGAGATGCCGAGCCTGGCCCCCATGATCGAGCAGGTTACTCCTGCGGTCGTCAATATCTATGTCTCTGGCAAGAAGATCACCCGCCAGCGTTTGCCCGAACCGTTCCGTTACTTCTTCGGTCCCGACATGCCGGCCGAGCAGGTGCAGGAGCAACCCTTCCAGGCACTTGGCTCCGGTGTCATCATCGATGCCAAGAAGGGATATGTGATCACCAACGCCCACGTGGTGCACGAGGCCGACGAGATCAAGGTGAGCCTCAAGGATGGCCGCGAGTTCAAGGCCAAGAAGATCGGTGAAGACAAACAGTCAGACATCGCCCTGCTGCAGATCAAGGCTGACAATCTGGTCCAGATCCAGATGGCCGACTCCGACAAGTTGCGGGTCGGTGACTACGCCATCGCCATCGGCAACCCGTTCGGCCTGGGTCAGACTGTCACCTCGGGCATCGTCTCGGCACTTGGCCGCAGCGGCCTGAATATCGAAAACTTCGAGAACTTCATTCAGACCGATGCCGCCATCAACTCCGGTAACTCGGGTGGCGCGCTTATCAACCTGAAGGGCGAGCTGATCGGCATCAACACCGCCATCCTGGGGCCCAATGGCGGCAACATCGGCATCGGTTTTGCCATTCCCTCCAACATGGTGCGCGACCTGACCGATCAGATCGTCAAGTTTGGCGAGGTACGTCGTGGCCAGTTGGGGATCCAGGGGCAGGAGCTCACCTCAGACATCGCCAAGACCTTCGGTTACGACAAGCAGTACGGCGCCTTCGTCAATCAGGTGATGCCGGGCTCTGCCGCCGAGAAGGCGGGTATCAAGGCCGGCGATATCATCGTCAGCATCGATGGCAAGGAAGTGCGCTCTTTCGGCGAGCTGCGTGCCAAGATTGCCACCATGGGCGCCGGTAAGCAGGTCAAACTGGGGCTGATCCGTGACGGCAAACAACAGGACGTCACCGTGACCCTCAAACAGGCAGATGACAGCGACGTGCGCGCCGACGTACTCCACCCGGCTCTGGACGGCGCCAAGCTCAGCAACGTCACCGAGCCGGTGAGCGGTGTAGAGGTGAGCGATATCAATCCGCGTTCCCCCGCCGCCGCATCAGGCCTGCAGAAGGGCGACATTATTTTGGGTGTCAACCGGGTGCGAGTGAACAACCTGAGCGATCTGGCCAAGGTGCTTAAACAGAAGAGCGACGTGCTGGCTCTCAACATCCAGCGCGGCGAAGCCTCTCTCTATCTAGTGATCCGCTAATCCCCTCCCCTTGCCAATCAAGCCGCGGGCTCGCCCCGCGGCTTATTTTTATCCATGGATGATGGTATCCTCTGCCGGTGCGCGCTTCGGACGAGAGATTCATGAAAATCCCACCACTTCTCAGTTACTTGGGCAAAGCCATCGGCTTTGGACTCGTAATGGCAGCCATACTGCTGCTGCTCTTTCCCAAGCTGAGGGGCGGTGAGCCTATTACCATTGGCTCGGGTCGCGATCTGAGCTTCTCCTATGCGGCGCATCGGGCCGGCCCCGCCGTTGTGAACATCTACACCCGCAGCTTCAGCCGCGATCGCAACAACCAGTCCGAGTTGAGACCACAAGGGCTTGGCTCTGGCGTCATCATGAGCCAGCGTGGCCACATCCTCACCAACTACCACGTCATTGCCGAGGCCGATCAGATCATCGTCGCCCTGCAAGATGGCCGCATCTTTACCGCCGAGCTGGTCGGCACCGACAAACTCACCGATCTTGCCGTGCTCTACATTGAGGCCGACAACCTGCCGGTGATCCCGCAAAACCCAGACAATCAGCCCGACGTGGGGGATGTGGTGCTGGCCATCGGCAACCCCTACAACGTCGGTCAGACCATCACCCAGGGAATCATCAGCGCCACCGGTCGCATCGGCCTCTCCAGCATGGGCCCCGAGAGCAATGGTCGACAGGACCTGTTGCAGACCGACGCAGCCATCAATGAAGGCAACTCGGGAGGTGCCCTGGTCAACGCCCGAGGTGATCTGGTGGGCATCAATACCGCGGCCTACCACATCAACGGCAATCAGGAGAGCTATGGCATCAGTTTCGCCATCCCCTACAAGCTGGCCAAACGCATCATGGACGAATTGATCGCCAACGGCCGCGTCATCCGTGGTTACCTCGGTATCTCCAGCATCGAGATCAACCCCATCATAGCGCGCATGATGAACCTGGGTGATCTGCGTGGTCTGGTGATCGAGAGCATCGATCCGAATGGGCCGGCAGCCAAGGCGGGCCTTCAACGTGGCGATGTGATGCTCAAGATCAATGGCGAGGCCATCACGGGGATCCGCAGCGCCATGGATCGCATCGTCGAGAGTCGCCCCGGCAGTCAGTTGCGCCTGAGCATAGCGCGCGATGGCAAGACGCTGGAGCTGCCGGTGACCATCGAAGAGGATATGCGTTATCCCCAGCAATAAGCCTGCTTGAATACGAGACGCAACAAAAAAGCCAGCAGGTCGCTGCTGGCTCTCATTTCAGGGTTTTGCCAAGGTGACGGGCAACTCGGTTACTCTTCATCAAACCCGCAGGCAAACAGCGCCACGACGGCATCTAGGGCTTGATCTTCTTCCGGCCCTTCAACCACCACCTCGATATGCCCACCCTGGGCCGATTCCAGCATTAGCATGGCGATAATGCTGTTGGCCTCGGCCTCGACACCCGTTTCATTGCGCAGCAATACCTGAGCATCGAATCTCTGCACCAACTCGTAGAGCATCATGGCAGGCCGGGCGTGCATACCCAGCCGATTTTTCACTTCGACCGAGGCTCGCAGTGTCATTGTCTCTCCTTGCCAGCACCGCTTTTCTCCAGAGTGCGGTGGCGCAGCTGCACATTTTTTCCCATTTTCCGGAAACTCTCTGCCAGACGTTCGGCAATAAAGACGGAGCGGTGCTGACCACCGGTACAACCTATACCCACCGTCAGGTAGCTGCGGTTGTTGCGCTCCAGATGGGGTAACCAGGTAGTGAGCATGCTCTCAATCTGTTGGATAAACAGCATCACATCGCTCTGGCTCGAAAGGTAATCGGCGACTGGCTGGTCACGACCGGTAAAGGGTTTCAGCTCCGGGATCCAGTGCGGATTCGGCAGGAACCTGGCATCAAAAACGAAGTCGGCATCCTTCGAGATGCCATATTTGAAGCCAAACGACTCAAATACCATGACCAGTTCGCTCTCTTTCTTGCCGAGCACTCGGGTCTTGATGAGCTCGCTCAAGTCATGGATGCTGAGATTCGTCGTATCCACCCGCAGATCGGCACTGGAAGAGAGGGGGGAAAGCAGGTGGGTTTCCTCCCGAATGGCCTCGTCCAGGGTTAGCTGGTTACGTGACAAGGGGTGCAGGCGGCGACTCTCCCCATAGCGGCGCAGCAGGGTGCTGTTGTCCGCATCAAAGAAGAAGCTGGAATAGTCTACCCGTTTCTCACTGCGAACCTGGCGCAGCAGCTCATCGAGTTTGTCGGGGACTGTGGGCAGATTGCGCACATCGATGCTCACCGCCAGCTTGTCATACTGTCCCTCCAGCGCCACGATAAGCTGGGGCAGCAGGACAACCGGCAAGTTGTCGACGCAGTAGTAGCCAAGATCCTCCAGTACCCTCAGAGCAACCGTCTTACCGGCTCCGGAGCGGCCACTGACGACAATCAGTTGCATTATTCCTCCTACATCCTGGAGACGTCAGTACGGCACTCAGGCAGAGATCATGATCTGATAGAGCTCTTCATCGCTGGCCGCTTGGCGCAGCTGACGACATATGCCCTTATCGCCCAGCCGAGAAGCCATCATGGAGAGGGTCTTGAGATGCTGCTTGCATTCGCTCTCGGGAACCAGCAATGCAAAGAGAAGGTCGACCGGCTGATTGTCGATCGCGTCGAAGGGGATCGGCTCTTCGAAGGTAAGCAGTACGGCGGTTGGCGGCAATTCATCACCGATGCGGCCATGGGGGATGGCGATACCACCGCCAATACCGGTACTGCCCATCTTTTCCCGAGCCAGTAGGCATTCAAACAGGATCTGGCGAGAGGTACCAAGATGATCCGCAGCCAACTCACTAATGAGTTCCAGCGCCCGCTTCTTACTACTACAAGGGACTGCACTCCGGGTGCAGTCCCTGCTCAATATATGTTCCAGTTGCATCTTATTTTTGCTGTAACTTGTCTTTATGCTTGATGATCTGTCTATCCAGCTTATCGATCAGGGTATCGATAGCGGCATACATGTCGGCATGTTCTGAATTGGCGAAAACTTCACCACCATTGACGTGCAGTTTGGCTTCGGCGATCTGCTTGAGCTTCTCGACGTTGAGAACGACATGCACATTGTTGATATGGTCGAAATGGCGCTCCAGCTTGGCAAACTTGCTATTGACGTACTCCCGCAGTGCTTCGGTGATCTCTACATGGTGTCCAGTCAGATTGATTTGCATAACGTCTTCCTTTTGTTTTGCCTACACCAGGCGTTTGCGCTGATTGGAGGGTGGAATCATGAGGGACTCGCGATACTTGGCGATGGTCCTTCGCGCCACCATAATCCCCTGCTCTGCCAACAAATCGGTGATCTTGCTGTCGCTAAGCGGCTTGGCAGGGTTTTCGGCCGTCACCAGTTTCTTGATCAAGGCGCGGATGGCGGTCGATGAACACTCACCTCCTCCCTCGGTATTCACATGACTCGAGAAGAAATACTTCAACTCAAAAATGCCGCGAGGAGTGTGCATAAATTTCTGGGTCGTCACCCGCGAGATGGTCGACTCGTGCATCTCGACGGCCTCGGCGATATCGTTCAGCACCATGGGCTTCATCGCCTCCTCGCCATACTCGAAAAAGCCCTGTTGCTGCTCAACGATGCAGTTGGCCACCTTGAGCAGCGTATCATTGCGGCTCTCAAGGCTCTTGATGAACCAACGCGCCTCCTGCAGGTGGGAACGGATGAACTGGCTGTCGGTACTACTGCGTGCATTGCGGGCCATCGCGGCATAAGTCTCGTTAACCCGGATACGCGGAGCGCTGTCGGGATTGAGCTCAACCACCCAGCGGTTCCCCTTCTTCACCACGGAGACATCCGGGATCACATATTGGGAGTCGCTCTGCACCACGCTATTCCCGGGGCGCGGCTCGAGCTGCTGAATCATATCCAGCACCTCCTTGAGCTCACTCTCCTTGAGCTTGGTCTTACGGGCCAGGGTACGGTAGTCACGAGCCCCCAACAAGTCCATGTGCTCGGTCACGACCTCAATCGCTTCCTTGAGCCAGGGCAGAGACGGCTCGAATTGCCCGAGCTGGATCAGCAAACACTCCTGCACCGAACGAGCGGCCACACCGACGGGGTCAAAATGCTGAACTCGCTTGAGGACGGCCTCCACCTCATCCATCTCAACACTGTATTCCTCAGAGCTGACCGCAGTCTGAATATCTTCAAGTGAAACAGTTAGATATCCTGACTCATCGATGGCATCGATAATCGCGAGCGCGATGGCGGCATCGAGATCGGAAAAAGGGGTAAGACGCATCTGCCACAGCAGATAGTCCTGCAGGTTTTCGGTGGTTTCGCCCTGATAGACGTTATCTTCACCTTCAAAAGAGGGGGCGGCCAGCTGAGCCGTTCCGGCTGAATAGACCTCATCCCAAGTGGTATCAACCGGTAGATCGTCAGGCATCTGTTCCTGAGACATGGCCTCGGAGCTATCCATCTGGCTGGCATCGCCGGCTTCCGGCATCGAATCGCGGGGATCTGAATCCAGCTCCGCTTCTTCCTGCTCCAGCAGCGGATTACTCTCTAAGGCTTGCTGGATTTCCTGCTGAAGTTCCAGAGACGAAAGCTGGAGCAAACGGATGGCCTGTTGTAATTGTGGCGTCATGGTCAGCTGTTGACCCAGACGCAGCTGCAGTGTCGGCTTCATCTACGTTGGAATGTCCTTATGTTCAGCATTCAGGCGAGGGGTGGATCACCCTTACTATAGACTGAATTGATCCCCCAGATAGACACGCTTGACCTGTTCATCGGTCAGGATCTGCTCCGGGGTACCTTCGGCGATCATCTTGCCATGGCTGACAATATAAGCCTTCTCACATACATCCAGAGTCTCTCTGACATTGTGGTCTGTGATCAAGACACCCAGTCCGCGATCCTTGAGGTGCTGGATGATCTTCTTGATGTCTATCACAGAAATGGGATCGACCCCGGCAAAGGGCTCGTCAAGCAGGATAAAGCGTGGATCGGCCGCCAGGGCGCGGGCGATCTCGACCCGACGACGCTCACCACCGGAAAGACTCTGCCCAAGGCTGTCTCGAATATGGGTGATGTTGAACTCTTCCAGCAGCTGCTCGACCAGGTCCACTCGCTCCTCACGAGAAAGCTTCTTACGGGTCTCCATGACGCCCATCAAGTTCTCATAGACGGAGAGACGACGGAAGATGGAGGCTTCCTGAGGCAGGTAACCGATACCGTTGCGCGCACGCAGATGCATCGGCTGAGCGCTGATATCACGGTCATCGATGGTAATGTTGCCGGCATCACGCTGGACCAGGCCGACAATCATATAAAACGAGGTGGTCTTGCCGGCACCGTTGGGCCCGAGCAGACCCACAATCTGGCCGGTACCCACTTCCAGGCTGACATCGCTGACAACCTGACGTCCCTTATAACTCTTTTGCAGACCAACCGCTTTCAATACCGCCATGGGCTTACTCCTTCTTGCCGTCAGCGGGCTTGTCAAAACTTTCAACCTGATCGGGGAGGAACACAGTCTTGACCCGGGATCCGGTATCACCACTCTCGGCCATCATCTTCTGTTTGACGATGTCATAGCGGATCACCTCTCCATTAACCTGGCTATCTTCTTGCTTGAGCTGGCCATTCCCCGTGATGGTGACCAGGCGCTGCTTGAGTTCATAGCGGATAGTATTGCCGTGGGCGTTGACCGGCTTACCGTTATCCAGGATCTGGAAGAAGGTGGCCGGCTTGCCATAGGCCGTCATCACCTCGGAGCCCTTCTCGGCCCCCCGCACGACCACCACCTTGTCCGCATGGATCTTGATGGTCCCCTGAGTGATGATCACATCCTTGGTAAAGGTGAGGCGATTGTCCTGAAGCTCGGCCGTCTGAGTTACCGCATCGACATAGACCGGCTCGGAGAAGTCAGACTGCTTCGCCTGCAGGGCGCCGCAGCAGAGCAGGGCAGCCAGGGCGAGATTAACGTTTTTCATTGAAATAGATCGCATGACTCTGTTCCAGTAACTCAAAATAGCGCTTGTCCAGGTTACCCTTGAGACCGAGTCCCTCGGTCTGGAAAGCCTGGCCAAGCATCTTGACCTGTTGATTGCTACGCACGTCCTGATTGTTCAGGTCCAGCTCTATGTATTCGGTATCGAGCCGCTTCACCGGCCCCGCTTCCCGCAGTCCGTCCAACTGCACCTTATGGCGCAAAATGGCGTTATCCCCAACATTAAGCACCCCTTCTTCTGCAGTCAGGCGCCATTCGGCTCGCCCTTCTTCATCGTAGCGATAGAAGATGGGCTGGGTCATAGTGACCATCTCGATGGCACGAAAATATTCCGCATAGACAGATTCGAGACGATCCTGGAGACGCCCCTCTTGATCGTACTGGAGGGTTACCATGTCCCGAGCCACGAAGTCGGGCTGAAAGTGTTCCTTTTGGACCTGCCCTTGACTCGCTACCGGTTTATTCAGCACCTGCCAGCAAGCCAACGCCACAATAAAGAGCACGCCAAAGAGCAGTGTCTGGCGACTCATGCCGATACCTCCACCACATCACCCAGCAGCCCTCGGGCCTGCAGCAGCAGATCGCACACCTCGCGCACCGCGCCGAGACCACCACCAATCCGGGTCACCATGTTCGCACGAGCCAATACCAGCGGATGGGCATCCGCCACCGCAATGCCCAGGCCGCACGCCTGCATCACCGGCAGGTCGATGGTATCATCCCCCACATAGGCGGCCTGGTCGGGCGTCAACCCCAGCTCGGCCAGCAGCCGCTCGAAGTGGGGTAACTTCTCATCGGCCCCCTGGACCAGATGACGGACACCCAGGCTCTTCATCCGATCGGCGACGATCCGCGAGCTACGACCCGTGATGATCGCCAGTTCGATGCCTGCTCTCATCACCGCCTTCATGCCGGCGCCATCGCGGGTGCAGAAGGTTTTAAGCTCCTCACCGTTATTCCCCATATAGATGAAGCCATTGGAGAGCACCCCATCCACATCGCACACCAGAAGCCGGATACGGGCAGCACGGGCCATCAGCTCGGCCGAAACGGCGCCATAGGGAGTCATCACATCAGACATCAAATGACCCTCGCGCGCAGCAGGTCGTGCATATTAAAGGCTCCCAGAGGACGATGCATCGCATCTACCACAAGTAGACCATTAATTTTACGGGTTTCCATCAGTTTGACTGCCTCGGCGGCCATCATGTCGGGCCCAACGGTAATACAGTTTGCCGTCATCACCCGGCTGATCGGGGTGTGGTGAATATCCACCTGCTGATCCAGAATGCGGCGCAGGTCCCCGTCGGTAAAGAGTCCCGCCAGGGTACCGTCGGCACCCACAACACCAGTCATGCCGAGCCCCTTACGACTCACCTCCAGCAAGGCCTCGCTGATGGTGGCATCGACGCCCACCAAGGGCAACATAGCCCCCGTATGCATGATGTCAGATACCCTCAGCAGGAGGCGCTTGCCCAGAGAGCCGCCCGGATGGGAGAGCGCAAAGTCATCGGCGGTGAAGCCACGCGCCTCGAGCAGTGCGACAGCCAGGGCATCCCCCATCACCAGGGTCGCCGTAGTGCTGGAGGTGGGCGCCAGCCCGAGCGGACAGGCCTCACGCGTTACCCGAATGCAGAGGTGCACATTGGCCTCACGGGCCATGGTGGAGGCGGGGTTGCCTGTCATGCAGATAAGGGGCACACCGCGGCGCTTGAGCACAGGCAGCAGGGCCAGGATCTCATCGCTCTCCCCCGAATTCGAGATGGCGACGATGAGATCTCCCTCGGAGATCATGCCCAGATCTCCATGGCTCGCCTCACCGGGGTGCAGGAAAAACGCCGGGGTACCGGTACTGGCTAGGGTGGCGGCGATCTTGCTGCCGATGTGGCCCGACTTACCCATGCCGGTGACCACTATCTTTCCTCCACACTGCAGTATCATCTCACAGGCCCGGTCAAAGGCCTCATCAAGGTACTGCTGCAGGCCGGCGATGGCCTCCTGCTCTATCTCCAGCACCCGGCTGGCACTGAGCTTAAAACGGGAGATCACAGACACTTTTTCGCTGACACCGGACATGGGAAGGCGGCTCCGAAACAGAGTGGAAAGGCGGGATTATAAAAAACTCTGACAGGATAAGCGAATCGGTCCCGCTTTGGTCATTACTGACACATTTGGCAACACAAATTTGTCGCATAGACGGCGCTCTCCCCCTGTTCAATAGTTGTTCCAAAAGATTGCTTCCCACTAGACTAGCCCCTAAAATTTGCCCCCTGTCACAACTGGATGGACCAAGGCTTGAATTCCGACCTGATTACCATCAACAACCTCACCTTCAGTCATGGGGATCGCCTCCTCTATGACGGCATCAACCTGCATATTCCTCGTGGCAAGGTCACGGCCATCATGGGGCCCAGCGGCATCGGCAAGACCACATTGCTGCGCCTCATCGGTGGGCAATTGAGGCCCGCCAGTGGCGAGGTGTTGTTCGATGGGGAGAATGTGCCTGCACTGCCCCGCACTCGGCTCTATGAGCTGCGCAAGCGCATGAGCATGCTGTTCCAAAGCGGCGCCCTCTTCACCGGCATGACCGTCTTCGACAACGTTGCCTTCCCGCTGCGCGAGCACTCCGGCCTGCCTGAGGAGATCATCCACACCATCGTCATGATGAAGTTGGAGGCGGTGGGCCTGCGTGGCGCAGCCAGGCTAATGCCTTCCCAGCTCTCCGGCGGCATGGCCCGCCGCGCCGCCTTGGCTCGCGCCATCGCCCTCGACCCCGAGCTCATCATGTATGACGAGCCGTTTGTCGGACAGGACCCCATCACCATGGGGGTGCTGGTCAAGCTCATCCGCGATCTCAACGACGCGCTGGGCATCACCTCCGTGATCGTCACCCACGATGTCACCGAGGTGATGACCATCGCCGACTACGCCTACATCATCGCCAACCGCAAGGTGGTGGCCCAGGGAACCCCGGAGCAGCTGCGCCGCGAGGATAATCCCGAGGTGGCACAGTTTCTCAACGGTCTGCCGGACGGCCCTGTGCCGTTCCACTTCCCGGCAGGCGAACTGCTACAGGATCTCTGATGTCGATTGATTTGATTGGCCAGCTGGGTCACCGCGGGGTGCGTGCCATCACCGCCGTCGGGCGCGCCGGCATCATGCTGTTCCACGCCCTGGTGGGTAAGCCGGCCCCGCGCAAGCACTTTTCGCTGCTGGTTCAGCAACTCTATGTGGTCGGCGTCCAGTCGGTCGCCATCATACTGGTGTCGGGCCTCTTCATCGGCATGGTGCTCTCCCTGCAGGGCTACAACGTACTGGTGGACTTCGGGGCCGAGCAGAGCCTGGGCCCCCTGGTGTCGCTCTCTCTACTACGTGAGCTCGGCCCCGTGGTTACCGCTCTGCTCTTCGCCGGCCGCGCCGGCTCGGCGCTGACCGCCGAAATTGGCCTGATGAAGGCGACCGAGCAGCTCTCCAGTCTCGAGATGATGGCGGTCGATCCCCTGCGCCGGGTGGTGGCACCGCGCTTCTGGGCGGGCGTCATCAGCATGCCGCTGCTCGCCTTCATGTTCAGCCTCATCGGCATACTGGGCGGCAAGTTGGTCGGGGTCGACTGGCTTGGGGTGGACGAAGGGGGCTTCTGGTCTGCCATGCAGGCCGCCGTCGACTGGCACGAGGACATCATGCAAGGCGCCATCAAGAGCCTCATCTTCGCCATGGTGGTGACCTGGATAGCCCTGTTCAACGGCTACGACGCCAAACCCACCTCGGCCGGCATCAGCCAGGCGACCACCCGAACCGTGGTCCACTCATCCCTGGCCGTGCTCGGCCTGGATTTCGTACTCACAGCCATCATGTTTGGATAAAACGATGAAATTCAGCAAGACAGAATTCCTGGTTGGCAGCTTCATGCTGGCCGGTATGGGCGCCATACTGGCGCTGGCCCTGCAGGTGGCGGGGCTGAGCTTCAAGAGCGAAGGGGAAACCTATACCATTCACGCCCATTTCGATAATATCGGCGGCCTGAAAGTACGCTCCCCGGTCAAGGTCGGTGGCGTGGTGGTCGGTCGGGTGACCGATATCACCCTGGATCCCAAGAGCCAGGTGCCTCTGGTGACCATGCAGATGCAGAAATCGGCGGGCCAGTTCTCCGAGACCAGCACCCTGTCGATCCTCACGTCGGGTCTGCTCGGTGAACAATATATCGGTCTGGTACCCGGCTTTAGCGACGAAGAGATGGGCACCCGTGACCTGAAGGACGGGGACACACTGGAAGACACCAAGTCCGCCATCGTCCTCGAGGACCTGATCGGCAAATTCCTCTACAGCAAGTCTGACGGCGGCAAGGAGTAACAAGAGATGAAAAAGATTCTGTTGGCATTTGGCGTTCTGGCCAGCCTGCTTTGCTCCCTGGTGGCCCGTGCCGAGACCTATCCGGCCGACCCCTACACCCTTATTCAGGTGGCGGCCGACAAGACGTTCGCCCGCCTCAAGAGCGATCAGCCGAAGATCAAGGCCAGCCCGGACCATCTGCGGGTGATCATCCGTGAGGAGTTACTGCCCTACATCGACAACCGCTTCGCGGCTTACAAGGTGCTCGGCAACCAGATCAAGCAGACCACGCCGGCCCAGCGCGATGCCTTTGTCAGCGCCTTCACCGAGTACATGATCAGCTCCTATGCCGATGCGCTGGCTCACTACAACAAGCAGACAGTACAGGTCGAGCCGGCCAAGCCGCTCGATGGCAAGGAGATCACCGCCGTCAATCTGAGCGTCAAGGAAGCCGGCAAGCCCGACATCAGCCTCGAGTTCAAGCTGCGCAAGAACAACAAGACCGAGCAGTGGAAGGCGTTCGACATGGTGGCCGAGGGGATCAGTCTGCTCTCTGCCAAGCAGAGCGAGCTCGGTGGCCTCATTCGCCAAAACGGTATCGATGCGGTGATCCAGCAGCTCAACGCACACAACGCCAAGCCGCTGGTGCTGAAGAAATGAGACTGAGCGGCGATCTGCAGGGTGAGCAGGTCCGGCGCCTCTGGGCCATCCGCGACCAGTGGTGGCAAGATGAGACCATGGATCTGCGCGAACTCGTCGCCATCGACTCGGCCGGCGTGGCGATCCTGGTCAAGTGGGCCAAGGCCGTGCGCGAGCGCGGCCAGACGCCTGGCCTCATCGGCACTCCCGACGACTTCGACAAGCTGGCCGCCCTCTACGGCGTGGCCGGGCTATTTACTACCCAAGCCTAAGGACGACTATGCAAGTCTCTGAAATTGAAGCAATCCTGCGTGAGGCCCTGCCCCTGTCCGAGGTTCACGTAACGGGTGATGGCAGTCACTTCCAGGTGATCGCCGTTGCCGACCTGTTTGACGGCATGAGCCGTGTCAAAAAACAGCAGGCCATCTATGCCCCCCTGATGGACAAGATCGCCACCAACGAGATCCACGCGCTCTCGATCAAGGCCTATACCGAGGCCGAGTGGAAACGTGAGCGTAAATTCCAGCTGCCCTCCTGATTTGGTAAAGAAGTAAAAATGGATAAATTCAAGATCACCGGCCCTTGCACCCTCTCCGGTGAAGTGACCATCTCCGGCGCCAAAAACGCCGCCCTGCCGATCCTGTTCGCCACCCTGCTGTGCGACGAGGAGGTTCAGCTCTCCAACGTGCCGCGCCTCAAAGACGTGGCCACTACGGTCAAGCTGCTGGAGATGCTGGGCGCGACCACCAAGGTGAACGGTAACGTCACCGTGCTGGCCGGCGCCGTGAACAACCACGTGGCCCCTTACGAGCTGGTCAAGACCATGCGTGCCTCTATCCTGGCGTTGGGCCCGCTGGCCGCCCGCTACGGCGCGGCCGACGTCTCCCTGCCCGGTGGCTGCGCCATCGGTGCCCGCCCGGTCAACCTGCACGTGCACGGTCTGGAGCTGATGGGCGCCAAGATCACCATCGAAGACGGTTACATCAAGGCCCGCGTCGACGGCCGCCTCAAGGGTGCCCACATCCTGATGGATATGGTCTCGGTCACCGGCACCGAGAACCTGATGATGGCCGCCGCCCTGGCCGACGGCCGCACCGTGATCGAAAACGCTGCCCGTGAGCCGGAAGTGGTGGATCTCGCCAACTTCCTCAACACGCTCGGCGCCAAGATTCAGGGCGCCGGCACCGACACCCTGACCATCGACGGGGTCGAGCGCCTGCACGGTGGCAGCTACACGGTTCAGCCGGATCGCATCGAGACCGGGACCTTCCTGGTCGGTGCCGCCGTCACCGGTGGCAAGATAGTCTGCCGCAACACCGACCCGAGCCTGCTCGAGGCGGTGCTGGTCAAGCTGGAAGAGGCCGGCGCACTTATCGAGAAGGGCGAGGACTGGATCAGCCTGGACATGACCGGCCGCACCCTCAAGCCTGTCACCATCAAGACCGCCCCCTACCCGGCGTTCCCGACCGACATGCAGGCCCAGTTCACCGTGCTCAACGCCGTGGCCCAGGGCACCGGCATGATCACCGAGACCATCTTCGAGAACCGCTTCATGCACGTTCCCGAGCTGGTGCGGATGGGTGCCGACATCGAGCTGCAAGGCAACGTGGCCATCTGCCGCGACGCCCAGCAGCTCAAGGGTGCCCAGGTGATGGCGACTGACCTGCGCGCCTCTGCCAGCCTGGTGCTGGCCGGCTTCGTGGCCGAAGGGGCCACTCTGGTCGATCGCATCTACCATATCGACCGTGGCTACGAGCACATCGAGCAGAAGCTGCAAGGGCTTGGCGGTCGCATCGAGCGCATCAAGGAGTAATCCTTGCGCCCAACAAAAACGGCACCCTGGGGTGCCGTTTTTATTTGTCCGACCGGTCTCAGTGGCCGGCCAGCTTCATGTTCTCGACCAGCACAGAGCCGGTCTTGAGGCTGGAGCGCTCGTCGGCATCACTGCCCACCGCCACTATCTGGCGGAACATGTCGCTCAGGTTGCCGGCTATGGTGATCTCCTCGACCGGATAGGCGATTTCACCGTTCTCGACCCAGAAGCCTGCCGCCCCGCGGGAGTAGTCGCCGTTGACGATGTTGACCCCCTGCCCCATCAGCTCGGTCACCAGCAATCCGGTGCCCATCTCCTTGAGCAGCGTCTTGAAATCCTGGCCGCTGTGGGAAACCTGCCAATTGTGGATCCCGCCGGCGTGGCCAGTGGTGGTAAGCCCCAGCTTGCGCGCCGAGTAGGAGGTGAGCAGCCAGGTCATCAGGCGGCCATCGCGGATGATGTCGAGATCCCGGGTTCGTACTCCCTCGCCGTCGAATGGTGCACTGGCGAGCCCGCCCTTGAGATGCGGGTGCTCTGTGATGGTGAGCCACTCGGGCAAGATGACCTGACCCAATTGCTCCTGCAGGAAGCTCGACTTGCGGTAGAGGTTGCCACCGCTGATGGCCATCACCAGGTGGCCCCACAGACCCGAGGCCGTGTCCGGGTGAAACAGCACCGGCGCCTGGCAGGTGCCGATCTTGCGCCCGCCGAGACGGGACAGGGTGCGCTCCACCGCCTCGTCGGCGATGCGCTGCGGACTCCAGAGATCGCCCATCCGGCGGCTGCAGCTCCAGCCGTAGTCGCGCTGCATCTCGCCGTCCTGCTCGCCGATCAGCACGCAACTTAAGGAGTGACGCGACGCCGCATACCCCTTCACGAAACCGTGGCTGTTGCCGTAGACCTTGACCCCAAGATGGCTGGTAAAGCCGGCCCCGTCTGAGTGTTTGATGCGCGGATCGCGCCCCATGGCGAGCCGTTCGCACTCCAGCGCCAGCGCCGTGCCTTCGGCCGGGTCGAGGGCCACCGGGTGACAGAGTTCGAGATCCGGGGCGTCCCAGGCCAGCAGCTCCGGCTCGGCCAGACCGGCGGCCTCGTCGCGGGAGGTGTGGCGGGCGATCTCGATGGCAGCCTCGACGCAGGCGCGGATCGCATCGCGGCCGAGATCCGTGGTGGATGACGATCCCTTGCAGCCATCCCGATAGACGGCGATGCCCAGCGCCCCATCCTTGTTAAATTCGATGCTTTCGAGCTCACCGCCACGGGTATTGACCGACAATCCGGTCTGCTTGCTGATGGAGACCTCGGCCAAGGAGGCCCCCAACGCCTTTGCAATGTCGAGAGCCTCGGCCACGGCGCTCTCGAGCTGGGCCTGCTCCTGGCGGATTTGCGCTTGCTGATCCATACATCCAGTCTGATAGGTGGGGAAAGGGCCTAAGCATAACAGAGCCCAGCAAAGGGCGGGAGAAGCTGGTACCATATCGGCCAAACCGATGCGAACAACATCACAGGATCCAGAATTAATGAGTCATTTCAACGACGACCAGCATGACGAGTGGGACGGCCCCAGCAAGAGCCAGCTCAAACGCGACGCCGAAGCCCTGCAGAACATGGGTGAGGAGATCGTCGATCTCAAACCGAGCGAGCTGGCCAAGGTGCCCCTCGACGAGGAGCTGGCTGACGCCGTGGCCATGGCCCACAAGCTCAAGCCCAAGAAGAACGAGGCCTATCGCCGCCACCTGCAGTTCATCGGCCGCCTGATGCGCAGCCGCGATGTAGAGCCCATCGCCGAGGCACTGGCCATCATCAAGAACCGTCACGCCACCGCCAACGCGCGCCAGCATCGCCTGGAGCAGTGGCGCGAGCGTCTGGTCAGCGAGGGAGACGTGGCCATCAACGAGCTGCTGGCTCAATTCCATGAGCTGGATCGCCAGAAGCTGCGCCAGCTGCTGCGCTCGGTGCAAAAAGAACGTGAGCAGAACAAACCGCCCGCCGCCTATCGCGAGCTGTTCCAATACCTGCGCAGCGAGATCGAGGATCTGCTGTAACCGACACGGGGATGCCAAGGCATCCCCGTTTTGTTAGCCGCGCACCCTGGCGAGCAGCGCGCCCAGCCTCTCGCGCACCGGCGCCTCGTCGCAGTGAGCCAGGTTCAGGCGCATAAAGTCGTGGCCCCATGGCTCACGGGTAAACAAGGTGCCCGGTGCCAGCACCATGCCGTGGGCCAAGGCGGCGCGCGCCAATGCCTCGCTGTCGCATCCAACCGGCAGGCGTACCCAGCGAAACAGGCCGGCAGGCGCCGCATAGGGCAGCTGACAACCACACGCCAGCAGCCAGGCATCCGTCCTTGCGCCGGCCTCTTGCAGGCGATGGCGCACCCGGCGCAGGTTACGCTCATAGCACCCCTCACGCATCAGCTGCAGCACCACCCGCTCGCTCACCTCCGAGGTCACCCCTCCGCATACCAGCTTGAGATGCGCCAGATCGGCGGCAAGTTCAGGGCTCGCCGCCACATAGCCGACCCGCAGATTGGCCGTCAGCAACTTGGAGAAGCCCGATACATAAGTCACCCCACGCAGCCCCGCCAGGCTCGCCAAACGCGGCGCACCGCCGTCCAGCAGATCCCCGTACAAGTCATCCTCAATCAGGTGACAGCCGAACTCGGCGAGCAACTGGAGCAGGCCAAAGGCCTGGGCTGGTACCAGTGAGTGACCGGTCGGGTTGTGCAGCAGACCAGCAGTGAGATAGAGACGCGGCTTATGCTCGGCGAGCACACGGCGCAGCGCCTGAAGATCGGGCCCCTCGGGCGGGCGCGGCACGGGCACCACTCGGGCACCGTGCAGGCGCAGTATGCCATGCAGATTGAAGTAACAAGGGTCGTCCACCAGCACGACGTCTCCGGGGCGCAGTAAGAGGCGCAGCAACATGTCGATCCCTTGCATGGTGTTGGCCGTGGTCACCACTTGATCGGCGGCCAGGCTCATCCCCAAGGCGCTCAGTTTTTCCTGCAACGCCTGGCGCAGCGGCAGGTAACCTGCCGCTTCGCCGTATTCTGCCAAGCGCAGTCGAGGTTGCCGGCTGACCTGACGCAGCGCTTGGCGGATCCCTTCCCCATCGGTCCAACTTTCCGGCAAGAAACCACAGCCGGGGCGCATCCCTGCCCGCTCGCCGATGAGGGAGCGGCGCAGTACGCTGACAAAGTCCTGCGGTAGCAGCTCCCCCATTGCCACGCCGATAGGCGATGGATGGCGGTGTGTGACAAAGAACCCCCGCCCCTGGCTCGACTGGATCAACTGCTGTGCCTTGAGCCGCTCCAACGCCTCCACCACGGTGAACTTGCTGACCCCAAAGCGGCGGGTCAGTGCCTGGATCGAGGGGAGCCGCGCCCCCGGCGTCAGGCTGCCCGTTCGGATCGTCGCGGCCAAATGCTCGGTAATTTGTGCCACCTTGGGCACGCCAACGACCCATTCCAGCTCGGCAATCTCCATCTGCGTGCACTCCCTGCTCACTGTGCCGGTCACTCTACCGGTAAAGCAATGCCAAATGAATACCTCCTTTACCTGAACGCCCCTCTCGCGGCTCTCTAGAATCGCCCTCCGAGCCCCAATCATACCGGGGTGTTTCCCCATCATCCGTACAACAGGAGCGTGTGCATGCCGTACCTGAAGTTTCTCAAGGCAGGCGTCACGGTGCATTTTGACACCTCAATACGACTGCTTGAGCTGGACGAACACGTCACCTTCGGCTGCCGTGCCGGTAATTGTGGCGCGTGCACCATTCGCGTCGTTGAGGGGCATCAACATCTTTCCGCCACGACACCGCGGGAAAAACGACTCTTCACACTGACCGGTGAGACCGATCCCTCCGTACGTCTGGCATGCCAATGCAAGGCATACGGAGACGTAGTACTTCATGAGATCAACTGAGGACCATCAGATGGAACTGAAAAATCGCATTACCGACCGCGCCTTGCTGCGGACCAAGCCCTTCCTGTCGCGTCAGGAGAGCATTCGTATCAAGCAGGAACTCGATAGCTTCCTGGACGGGAAGATTGACGAATGGAACCGTACCGTTCCCTTTGCCCGTCACCTGGAAGGGGAACAGGTCAACTTGGCGTACTACCGTCAAACCCTGATTGAGCATGCATGGCGCATCCGCCTGATGCGCAGCGCCCAATGCAACAACCTGCACAAGATCACCAAGACCAATGCCGAAGCAGCCCAACTCTATGCGGCCTATCAGGATGAAGAGATGCTGCACGACACCCTTTTTATGCAGGACGCCGAGCGGGTCGGCATCACGCCTGAGCAGATCTTTGCGACTGAGCCGAATTTCTATACCCGCCTCCTTGCCGGCTATCTCTACTTTGTTGCCGAGCACGAGAAGCCGCTGGGTGTCGTCTGTTACAGCTACCTGGTGGAATACACCACTCAGAAGATCACGCCAAAGCAGATCGCCGCCATGAGCCAATCGCTCGGTAAAGACAAGATCATCGGTCAAGCCGCGCACCTCAACACCGACCTAGTGGAAGACCACACCCAGGATATGTGGAACATCCTCAGCCAGTTGATCGAAGAAGAGCAGGACATCACCGATATCAAGCGCTACTTCGCCGAAATTCAGGAGCTGCTGAAGATGTTCTTCGTCGATCTGTACCAACGCTATGCCGACAAGGAGACCCAGGCTGCTTGATGCCGGGTCGGGCCCGGCACATCCGGGCCCAACAGGAGTCTTATCATGAATACCAAGCCAGGACTGCTTGTTCTTTCACACCAACTGCTCTCCATGGTAGCCCCGCTGCTCCAGAGCCTTTCCGCTCAAGGAATGGAGTGCTATGTTCTCTCCTCCCGCTCCGCCAGAGGGATGACACCGCCCTGGTTAAATCAGGTCGCCAAGGTCGAGATCACGCAAGGCTATGCCCTCACTGAAGCCGATGTCACCGCTTGTATCGCCCGCTTGCAATCCAAGACCCATCTGGTGGGCTGCCTGTCGGTCTGGGATGGCTACCGCAACCTGATGGCCAGTGCCAATCGCATGCTGGGTGCCGTCGACCTGCAGGAAGAGACGGTGCAATTGCTGCGGGATAAATATCGAATGCGCCAACGGCTCCTTGAATGTGGCCTCTCGCGGATCAGCACTCGCCTGCTGACTCGCTCGTCCTTCCAGGCACTCGTGGAACCGGATCGGTACTTTATCAAGCCCCGCGTAGGGCTCGCCTCATTGGGTGCATTTCGAGCCAGCACGCTGAGCGATCCGGACGCCTTGTTGCCGCTCTGGCAGGCCGCCTGTAACGATGATGCCTATGCCGGGGTCTTCAGCGGTGAACCCGAGTTCATCATCGAAGATCTGATTGAAGGGCAGGAGTGTTGCTTCGAAGTCACCCTCAATGACGGGATCGCCACCGTACACGGCATTCATGAAAAACTGGATGTCCTGCAGCAACGGTTCACCGTATTGGAAAATGCCTGTGTTTGCCCCCCGCGCTCCCTTTGTGAGGAAGTGCAGACGCAAGGTACCCGCTATGTCTCAGCGTGCCTGTCCGCTCTGGGTGCGACCACAGGTTTATTCCATGTGGAAGCGAAGTATCACCCGTCACTGGGTTGGGAGCTTATCGAGATCAATCCCCGAGTTGGCGGTGCCTACATTCTCGACAGCATCAAGCATCATGCAGGGGTCGACCTACTCACCCACTGGATCGCTCTGCTCCAGGGCAAACCGTTGCCCACGCCACCGGCCCCCCTCCGTCGCTCCTTCTTCCGGGTCTTTTTCGGTCAAGCAGGCCGCACGGTGCAACATCTGCAACGCGGGGTAACCCCCGGTGAGGCCCGGGTACTGGATGAACGCCTCTTTATCCAGGAGGGGGAGACGCTGCCTCAGGTCGAGCGCGAGATCTTCATCGGTCAGGTGCTATGGGATATCACCCATCTTCCTCCCGAGCAGCACGAGGCGTTCTTTACCGCGAGCCAGCAACATTTCCACGTGGAGTACCAGTAATGCACATCGTCATACTGCATCGCCTCCCCTATTCGAAAATTCGCTACGATCTGGCCATCGATCATACCCGCCATATCGTGCACTACTTGCACCTGCCCGGTGGCGATAAAGATCTGCCCTCTTTTGCCATCAAACGGGAGGTGGCCTCTTTCGATGCGGCACATCTCGCTGCCGAGCACGCCGATTGGCTCAGCCAAGCGGATCGCCTGATTGCCCGCTCCGAGTACGAGCTGCTGGCCGCAGCCGAGCTGCGGGAGCACTTTGCCATCCCTGGCGACACCCGAGTCGAGGTCTTGCCCCTGCGCGACAAACTGTTGATGCGCGAACAGTGTGCCGCAGCACGGTTGCGTCAACCCGATTATTGGTCCGCAGCCCAGTTTCGCACACTCCCCCCGCGCGATGGGCTGTTTGTCCTCAAACCCAGACTGGAAGCTTCCAGCACCGGCATCATCAAGGGCCCCCACACCGCAATCAATGCCGCGATCGATGCCCTCGCCACGGCACAGGAGTATCTGGTCGAAGCCTTTATCCCCGGCAAGGTATGCCACCTCGATGGCTTCATGCGGGAAGGCGAAATCGGTCTGGTGGTCAGCAGCCACTATGTGGGTAGCTGCCTCGAATATGCTGGCGGCACACCGTTGGGGTCCGCACAGGTGAGCAATGATCCGCCAGCGCTCTCGCTCCTGCAGCAGACGCTGAACGCGTTGGGGCAGCGCAACGGTTGCTTCCATTTTGAGGCCATCTTGGACGAACAGGGTCACTATTGGTTCCTCGAGACCGCCTGCCGGGTAGGCGGTGCCGGGGTGGCTGAGACCGTTGCCCTGCGCACCGGTATCAATCTTTACCAGATAGATCTCGAATACCAGTTAAATGGCACCATTGAGCGCCATGTTCCCACTCTTGCCGATGGATTCTATGGTTGGTTCGTCTACCCGGCCCACCACTGCGCCGACCAACAGGACATTCTGTTCGAACCCGAGCGCTGGCAACCCCGTCTTCACAACTGGCATCACATGCCGCCAGCCCATGTCCGTTACGGCAGCATCAGTTATGCCACGGGCGCCACCCCTCTCTCCGGCGTGGTGCAAGGGTCTGCACAGCAGGTGCATGAAACCCTGCAGGCCATTTTTCGTGAAACCCGGATAAGGAACATCCCATGACCCCCTCCTGCTTTATCATCGTCGGCTACAACAACGTACGCCTTTACGATGTGGATAAGTTGCGCCGCATGGCCCGTCAGCTCCATGACAGCCAACTGGTCCTGGTGGTAGAGAGCGCCACGCCCCAAGACTGGCAGGCCGCCGACCATGTTATCCAGGCTCGCCTCGGCAAGCCAAATAGCAGCCTGCCAAAGGTGGCTGACGAGTTGGCACGCCTTGGACTCACCCCAGTTGGCATACTTCCTTTCTCAGACAAGGGGGTTCCCTTAGGAGCACGACTGGCGGCGCATTACGCCCTGCCCGGTGCCGCCCCCGAAGCCGCCTGGGCCGGCCTGGACAAGCCGCGTTTTCGACAGTTGGAGGCCAGTACCACGCCACCGACCGGTTACCAGCCGCTGGCCTGCCGGCAAGTCGCCACCTTGTCGGCCTTCCAAGCCGCCGTCATCGAGTTCGGTGGACGGGCTTTCGTCAAGCCGACCGGTGAAGGCAACAGCCGGGGTTGTCAGCAAGTACCCAGTCTCGATGCCTGCCCCGGGGTCTGGGGGGCGCTGTCCCCCTACCACGACAGCGGCCTCATGGTTGAACCCCTGATTGAGGCGGCCCGAGAGTTCAGCTGGGACTACGTGGCCGGTCATTGCTGGCTGACCGAGAAATTCACGACCCACGGCGACTTTCGCGCCGAATACCAGCAGATAGTGCCGGCCTACCTGACCGAGAGCGAGTCTGCGGCCTTACACCAGGGGGGGCGCTTCATGCAGGCTCTGGTTTCACCCACCAACGGGGCTTACCACAATGAACTCTTCCTGCATGCACAAGGCGTCAGTGCCGTTGAGACCAATATGCGCCCGGCCGGCATGCACATCTGGGACCTTGCCCGCCTGAGTTTTGATCGCTTCGACCCCTGGGCTACCTGGTTGGCATGGGCGCGAGAGGGGATCCACAACGAAATGCCCTTGTCACTGCGAGGATACAGCGGCATCCGCATGCTGCGCGCTCGGCATTCTGGCGAACTCCGCACCCTGCCTGATATGGATACGCTGGCAGCCGAGCAGGGGATCCAGTTGTACGAGGGCCATTACAGCAAAGAGTGTGGGGCACAGGTCAGTGAGCGAGTCACCGATAATGCCGGCTTCATCGGCCACATCGTGCTGCACGCACGGGACTATCACACCCTGCGTCAGCAACTGGACAACCTGGCCGACGCCATCGAACGTCGGATCGACATTACCCAACCTGTCAGCACGCCATAAGGAGGTCCTATGCACAGCATGCGTTTCACCCTCTTTCTCGGCTCGCGGGCCCTCTCCAACCTGGGCGACCAGCTGCTGCAGTTTGCGGTGCCGCTGATCGTCTACCGCACCACCGGCAACCTCTCCCTGTCGGGGCTCGCCTTCTTCTGCGAGTGGCTGCCGCGGCTCGTATCCCTGCCGCTGGCGGGGGTGCTAGCGGACCGTATTGGCGGGCGTCGCGTCTACGTCATGGCTGACACCCTGCGCGCCCTGGCGTGTCTTGGCACCGCCTGGGCCATGGTGAGCTGGGCCGAGGCCGGCATCGCCCCGCTGGTACTGATGATGTCCCTGTGCGCCTTCTGCTACGCCCAGGCCTTCATCGCCCTCGAGACCACCCTGCCCCTGATGGTGAGCCAAGCCGAGATGCCTAAGGCCCAGAGCTGGCTGCAGCTTATCAATAACGGCGCCAGCGTCCTCGGCCCGGCCCTGGCGGCGGGTCTGTTGCTCTGGCTGGCCCCCAATGAGTTACTGTGGGGCGCCGCCCTGGTCTTCGCCCTGAGTGCCCTCGGGGTGTTTGGTCTCGGTCGTGGCCAGACGCTTCCCCAGGGGCCACGTCGTTCGGTGCGCCAGGAGCTGCGCACCGGCATGGCCAGCCTGCTCGTCCACCCCATCCTGCTACGCCTGGTGCTGCTGGCCATGATGGTTAACCTGGTGGTCGGCCTCATCATGGCCACCGCCGCCCCCATGACCCTCGGTCACTTCGGACAAGGGGACCAGATCTTTGCCAGCGTGCAGATGGCCATGGGACTCATCTCAATCGGTGCCTTCGCCCTCATGCCTTGGCTACTGCGCCGGACCTCGGTCTACGGGATCGGCCAGTTCGCCTTTCTCGCCGTGCTGGGGGGCGGCCTGCTGATGGGGCTGGCTAACAGCTTCCCTCTCTACCTGCTGGGCTGCGCCTTAAGCTACGGGCTGTGCGGCCTGTTCAACGTCTTCATCCGCACCGAGCGGCTGCACTGGATCGCGCCGGAGCAGCGGGGACGGGTCATCAGCCTGATGGTGCTGCTCAACCAGCTCAGCCTGCCCCTGGCCGGCCTCATCGTCACCCTGCTGGGAGACAGAGTCCCGGTGCAGACCCTGATGTTGGTGGCGGTGACTGGCTGCACCCTGATCTACCTGCGCCTGCGTGGCCCCCTGGCGGGCGAGGCCCGCACCGCCCAGCCCCAGGGTTGATGCTGGCGTCCGCCCGATAGTCGGTGGCATGAACTCGCGGGCGGCCCTGATGTCGCCGTCCGAATCGCCGTAGTAGAGCGTGATCTGCTTGGCTATGCTGTCGCAGCTATTGTTCATCTTCTCCCAGAAGGCGGGGTTCTTCAGGCATCGTGGGGCGAGAACTCACGCTTGCCCCGGTATAAACCCGGGCTCGAGAAGAGCAGGGTGTCGTCGATGTCGAAACCCACCGCTATGGGGGGCTGGCCGGCAAGGCTGGTGGCAATCTGGTCGACCGAGACCCAGTGCACCGGTGCCTGGTGGGCCAACTGGACCACGGTAGTGCCCTGCTGAGCAGGCTCGGCCCAGGTCAGGGGGGCGCAGGCCAGCACGGCCGCCAAGAGGGAGAGGGGGAAGAGACGCATCACCGGGCTCCTTTGAGCATCAAATCGAGAGGAGCGATTCTGCCCCAATCCAGACCCAAGCGGGGTGGTCCCGGTCACAGGGTGCCCGGTAGCAGGTCGGTGTAGAGGAACCCCTCCCGCTCGATCGTCTCGCCGGTATGGCACGCCACCGGGTGACGGAACATGGGGCCGTCCCAGGCGAAGGTGTGAAACTCCCCGTGCTCGCCGCACGGATCCACCCCGGCCGGCAGCAGCGCGAGCAGCGCAGCATCGAAGGGGTGGCCGGCCAGCTGATGCGGCACCCGCGCCGGATCGCAGGTGCTCACCGTCGCCTTGAGACCGGCGGCCAGCATGTCGCGGGCCAGGGCGTCGGTCGGCGTTCCCCAGAGTGGGAACAGGGGCGTGATGCCGGTGCCTGCGAGCTTCTCCTCCCGGTAGCGGCGCACCTCCTCGAGGAAGAGGTCACCGAAGGCAAAATGGGTCACCCCGAGTCGGTGGCAATGCTCGACGAAGGTGCTCATGCGCGCCTCGTAATCGGCGTTGCTGCAGGGCCAGGGGAGCGGGATCACGTGCAGCGGCAGCCCCGCCGCCTCGGCCTGGGCGCGCAGCAGAGCGTCGCGCACCCCGTGGATGGCGACTCGCCCGAACGCCTCGTTGGTGGTGGTGAAGAGGCCGATGACCTCGAGTTCCGGCTGCTGACGCAGCCGATGCAGCGCCCAGGCGCTGTCTTTGCCGCTGCTCCAGGAGAGCAGAACCTTGGCCATGTGAAATCCTCCGTGGTCGCCCATACTGTGTGCCTCAGGGAGCCGGTCAAGTCTCGAGAATCGCAAGACTGTGTTGCAGATTGCGCGATTTACTTGATACGCCGGCGCATCTTACTCTCGATAGATTCGCCATCCCAGCACGGGAGAGCACGGATAGCCGCCGCAATAACGATAAGGAGAGCCCATGACGGCACAACATCGCCCCCTCAACCGCCAGGATTACAAGACCCTCGGCCTCGCCGCCCTCGGTGGAGCCCTCGAGTTTTACGACTTCATCATCTTCGTCTTCTTCGCCGTGGTGATCGGTGAACTCTTCTTCCCGGCCGACATCCCCGAGTGGCTGCGCCAGTTCCAGACCTTCGGCATCTTCGCCGCCGGCTATCTGGCCCGCCCGCTCGGCGGCATCATCATGGCCCACTTCGGCGATCTGGTCGGTCGCAAGCGGATGTTCACCTTAAGCATCATCATGATGGCCCTGCCGACCCTGCTCATCGGCCTGTTGCCCACCTACGCCACGCTCGGCATCCTCGCCCCCATCCTGCTGCTGGCCCTGCGCATCCTGCAGGGCGCCGCCATCGGTGGTGAAGTGCCGGGCGCCTGGGTCTTCGTGGCCGAGCACGTGCCGGCCAAGCGGGTCGGCTTCGCCTGCGGCGTGCTGACCGGTGGACTGACCGCCGGCATTTTGCTCGGCTCCCTGGTGGCCACCGCCATCAACAAGGGCATGAGCCCGGCCGATGTCAGCCAGTGGGGCTGGCGCCTGGCCTTCGTACTGGGCGGGGTCTTTGGCATTGTGGCCATGTACCTGCGCCGCTGGCTGCACGAGACCCCGGTGTTCGCCGAGATGCAGGCCAACAAGGCCCTGGCCGAAGAGCTGCCACTGCGCACCGTGCTGCGCGAACACAAGGGCAGCGTGGTGGTCTCCATGCTGCTGACCTGGCTGCTCTCCGCCGGTATCGTGGTGGTGATCCTGATGACCCCCACCTACCTGCAGAAGATCCACGCCATCGCCCCGGCTGACGCCCTGCAGGCCAACTCACTGGCCATACTGGCCCTGACCCTGGGTTGCATCTTCTATGGCCGCCTGATCGATGCCATCGGCAGTGGCCGCACCTTCCTGCTCGGCACGGCCTTGCTGGTCATCAGCGTGAATCTCTTCTATCACGGTCTGGCCGCTGGCACCGGCTCCATGGTTCTGCACTACATGCTGGCCGGCTTTGCCGTAGGTGTGATCGGCGCCGTCCCCCATGTGATGGTCAACGCCTTCCCGCCCGTGGTGCGCTTTAGCGGCCTGTCGTTCTCCTACAATGTCGCCTACGCCATCTTCGGTGGCCTCACCCCCATGCTGGTGACCCTGTGGATGAAAGAGGACGTGCTGGCCCCCTCCCACTATGTGACGGCCCTGTGCGGCATCGGCTTCATCGTCGGGCTCTGGCTGTGGTATCAGGAGCGGCGCGACCGTCAACCGACCACCTCACTGGCGTAAGCAGGGGCCCGTCAGGGCCCTTTTGCTGAGTTGGGTTGGCAGTTTCACCTATTACCTTTTAGGCGTAAGCTGGAGAGCGTTCTGTTCCCAACCCACGGAAAGCCTCATGATCCGCAAGAACCCCTCCGGCCACCTGCCGGTCATCCACGAATCCGCCTACATCGACAAGACCGCCATCATCTGCGGCAAGGTGATCATCCACGAGAACGTCTTCGTCGGCCCCTACGCCGTGATCCGTGCCGACGAGGTGGACGAGAGCGGTGACATGGAGCCCATCGTCATCGGTGCCAACTCCAACATCCAGGATGGGGTCGTCATCCACTCCAAATCCGGCGCCGCGGTCACCATTGGCGAATACAGCTCCATCGCCCACCGCAGCATAGTGCACGGTCCCTGCGTCGTGGGGAATCGGGTCTTCATCGGCTTCAACAGCGTGCTGTTCAACTGCCACGTCGGCGACGGCTGCGTGGTGCGCCACAACTCTGTGGTGGACGGCTGCGATCTGCCCCCCGAGTTCTACGTCCCCTCCACCACCCGTATCAACCAGCAGAGCGATCTGGCCACCATCCCCAAGGTGACGGTGGACGCCGCCGAGTTCTCGGAAGACGTGGCCCACACCAACATCGATCTGGTGAAGGGCTACAAGGCGCTCTCCAACGAGTTCTGATTGCTCGCCCGCACCTAACGAGACAGGGGGCCATCGGCCCCCTGTCTGTTTACCAGTAGTTCTCGGCGCTGATCTGGCCGGGCTTGCGCCTCAGGTTCTTGGTCAGCCCCCGCTCGATGAGCACCCGCTGGGTGTCGCGTACCATCTCGGGGTTGCCACAGATCATCACCTGGCTCGCCTCGGCGCTGATCTCAAGGCCCACCCTCTGCTCCAGCGTGCCCGCCTCGATGGCTGCCGGGATGCGCCCGGACAGCGCATCGGGCCAGGCCTCACGACTCACCATGGGCACATAGCTAAAGCGTGGGCCGTAGCGCTCGGCCAGGCGCTCGATGAGGGGACGATAGGCCAGCTCGCGCCCCTGGCGTACCCCGTGCACCAGCACCAGGTTGTCAAAGCGCATGGCCACCTCGCCGTCGGAGAGGATCGAGAGAAACGGCCCGATGGCGGTGCCGGTGGAGAGCATCCAGAGATCGCGCGCGGGGGGGATCTCGTCGAGGGTCAGAAACCCGGTGGGATTGGCGGCGATCAGCAGGGTATCACCGGCCTGCAGGGTGCCGAGCCGCGGCGTCAGCTGCCCGTCCGGGATCTCGACCACATAGAACTCGTGCCAGGAGGCGCTGGGAGGATTGACGAAGGAGTAGGCGCGCTGCACCTTCTGCTCGCCGTCATAGAGGGCCAGCTTGGTGAACTGTCCCGCCTTGTAGGGGGGAAGGGTTGCCTGCACCCGCAGGGAGAAGTGAGTATCGGTCCAGTCGATGCGCTCAAGCACCCGACCCTCAACCCAGTCGGCCATGGGGAGCCTCCTCTTCGATTGACGACCCGATCCACTCTACCCCGAGCGCAGGCAATAAAAAACCCGCGCAATGCGCGGGTTTTTCAACCAGAGTGGTTGTCGATTACTCGGCAACAACCTGGATTTGTACGGTAGCCTTCACGTCAGCGTGCAGCTGAACGGAAACTTCGTACTCACCGGTGGAACGCAGAACGTTGCCCATGCGAACTTCGCTCTTGGACACGGCTACGCCAGCCGCGGTGATGGCGTCAGCCACGTCGCGGGTACCGATGGAGCCGAACAGCTTGCCTTCGTCACCGGCCTTGGAGGCGATAACAACGGCAGCCAGTTCGCCCAGCTTGGCAGCGCGCTCTTGAGCGGCAACCAGGGTGGCTTCCAGCTTGGCTTCCAGCTCGGCACGACGGGCGTCGAAAGAAGCGATGTTAGCCTTGGTGGCCATCACAGCTTTGCCTTGCGGGATCAGGAAGTTACGGGCGAAGCCAGGCTTAACGTTGACTTGATCACCCAGACCGCCCAGTTTGGCGATCTTATCGAGCAGGATAACTTGCATTACCTTTCCTCTTTAAATTCGTTGAGTTAGGCGTAAGCGCCGGACTGATTACTTGTTATGCAGATCAGTGTACGGCAGCAGAGCCAGGTAACGGGCGCGCTTGATGGCGCGAGCCAGCTGACGCTGATACTTGGCGCGGGTACCGGTGATACGGCTCGGTACGATCTTGCCAGATTCAGTGATGTAGTTCTTCAGGGTAACGATATCTTTGTAGTCGATCTCGGTTACGTTCTCAGCGGTGAAGCGGCAGAACTTGCGACGACGGAAATAACGTGCCATTGCCTTTATCCTCTATTCAGTGATCCGAAATTACTCTTCTGCGGAAGCTTCAGTAGCAGCTTCGGCAGACTCTTCGCTGCGAACGTCGTCACGGCGGAAAGAACGCTCTTCCTTGGCCTTGGCCATCGGAGAAACTTCAGTCACGGCGTGCTTGGTACGCATGATCATGTTACGGATAACGGCATCGTTGAAGCGGAAGTTGGTTTCCAGCTCGTCGATGACAGCCTGCTCGGCTTCCACGTTCAGCAGAACGTAGTGAGCCTTGTGCAGCTTCTCGATCGGGTAAGCCAGTTGACGGCGGCCCCAATCTTCCAGGCGATGAATCTTACCACCGGCAGTGGTGATGGCGCCGGTGTAGCGCTCGATCATGCCAGGAACCTGCTCGCTCTGGTCCGGGTGAACCATGAAGACGATTTCGTAATGACGCATTATCAGCTCCTTACGGGTTAATCAGCCTCCGCCCGGGTGCAGCCAAACCTCGGAGGCAAGGAACGTGTATGTGTAGACGCTGCTTTCTAGGGCGGCGTATTGTACGAAATGCGCTCCTCGACTGCAACAGGTAAGGCGATGCCGATGGATCCTATCCACAACACCAATTGATAATAATTCTTAATTGCATATATGCTCTCTCTATCAGACTTGGGAGGTCATATCATGCAACCCACGGCACTGGCGCTAACGCAGCCACGAAAACTCAGGCTCAGCCTGCTCGGACCCGCCTTCATCGCCGCCATCGGCTATATCGATCCGGGTAACTTCGCCACCAACATCCAGGCCGGCTCCCAGTTCGGCTACCAACTGCTGTGGGTGGTGGTGTGGGCCAACCTGATGGCCATGCTGGTGCAGACGCTGTCGGCCAAGCTCGGCATCGTCACCGGCAAGAATCTGGCCGAGCATATCCGCGACCGGCTGCCGCGCCCCGCCGTCTGGGCCTACTGGGTGCAGGCCGAGATCATCGCCATGGCCACCGATCTGGCCGAATTCATCGGTGCCGCCGTCGGCTTTCAGTTGCTGTTCGGCGTCTCCTTGCTCGAGGGGGCCGGCATCACCGCCGTCATCACCTGGGCCATTCTGATGCTGCAAAGCCGCGGCCAGAAGCCGCTGGAGTTCGTGGTCGGCGCCCTGCTGCTGTTTGTCGCCGCTGCCTACCTGGTCGAGCTGCTCTTCTCCCGCCCGCACCTGCCGAGCCTGCTCGAGGGGGCCCTGCTGCCGGGCCTGCCGAACGATCAGGCGGTCTATCTGGCCGCCGGTGTGCTCGGCGCCACCGTGATGCCCCACGTCATCTACCTGCACTCGGCCCTGACCCAGGGCCCGCAGGCCGGCGCCAGCGTGGAGCAGCGCCTGCACTCGACCAAGGTGGACGTGGCTATTGCCATGACCATTGCCGGTTTCGTCAACCTGGCCATGATGGCGATGGCGGCCGCCGCCTTCCACGCCAGCGGCCATCAGCAGGTGGCCGGGCTCGAGACCGCCTACGCGACCCTGACTCCCCTGCTGGGCCAGGCCGCCGCCACCCTGTTCGGCCTGTCGCTCATCGCCTCCGGGGTCAGCTCCACCGTGGTGGGCACCCTGGCCGGCCAGGTGGTGATGCAGGGGTTCGTGCGCTTCACCATCCCGCTCTGGCTGCGCCGAGTCATCACCATGGCCCCCGCCTTCGTGGTGATCGCCATGGGGCTCAACACCACGGAGATCCTGGTGATGAGCCAGGTGGTGCTGAGCTTTGGCATCGCGCTGGCGCTGATCCCGCTCCTGATGCTGACCGGGGAGCGCGCCCTGATGGGGGCGCACCGCAACCACCCGCTGACCCAGGCTCTGGGGCGGGTCATCGTCACCCTGGTGGTGGGCCTCAACGCCTATCTGCTGGTCTCCCTGCTCTAGAGGCCTCATCACCCGGATGTCGCGGCGCCCGTTAACCTCGGTTAATGAGGCGCCCGCCGTTTTTGCGGTATCCTGCCCCCATCATCGATGGAGGATCCCATGGAACACACCCGCGCCAGCTTCGTGCTGGGCCATCTCAAGGAGCAGGCCCGCGTCCTGCTTGCCCAGGTTGTCGGCGACCAGACCCTGGTGGTGACCGATCTCACCCCCTGTCACCCCCAGAGCCACCTCTGGCCCGATCAGCCGGGCGACGTCGGCACAGTCCAGTGGGAGGGGGGCCAAGCGCCCATCGCCCCCTGCCGCATGGGGGCCGTGAGCCCGAGCGGCGAGCTGTTTGTGGATGCCGCCATCCCGGTCAAGCGCGGTGAGCCGGGCTGGGCCTTCGTGGTGGTGCATCCCCTTTCGGGCGTACACACCTTGCCCGCCGGCACGCCGGTCACCCTGCGCGTCGACCCGGCGGTGCGCCGTCCCCTCTCGCTCGGTCATAGCGGCTGCCACCTGGCGGCCCTGGCGCTCAATCAGGCCCTGATCCCCTTCTGGAAGAAAGATCCGGCCGAGCGCGACGCCCTCGACCAGCCCGATTTCGACCGCCTCGCCATTCAAATCTCGCGGGTCGAGCCCCACGGCTCGCGCGAGCACTACCGCATCGGCAAGAGCCTGCGCAAGAAGGGGGTGATGGGGCCCGAGCTGCTGGCGGCCCTGCCCGCCATCGAGCAGGCGGTCAACGTCCGGCTCGCCGACTGGCTGGTCGAGGGGGGAGAGATCCGCCGCAGCCGCGACGGGGAGGCCATCATCGACTCACGCTGGTGGCACTGCACCCTGGGGGGACGCGAGGTGACGATCCCCTGCGGCGGCACCCACGCCGGCTCGCTCGCCGAGCTCGGCCGGGTCGAGGTCACCCTGGCCCCCTGCGATGAGGGCTTCACCCTGCACACTCGGGTCGCCCCCTGAGTGAGACACTGGGCCGACACCTTGCGGCCCGGTGTCGTCCCCCTCAGCCGAGGCGGATCAGCAGGATCCCGCCGAGCATCACCAGAGCCGCCATCAAGCTGACACGCCCCGGCCGCTCGCCCAGCCACCCCCAGGAGAGCAGCACGGCAAGCAGCACGCAGCTCTCGCGCAGCGCCGCCACCAGGCCGATGGGCGCCTGGGTCATGGCCCAGATGACGATGCCATAAGCCAGGAGCGAGAGGGCGCCCCCCAGAACCAGTCGGTGCGAGTCAGGAATATTCGGTGGCAGCCGCAGCCCCCACCAGAGTCAGAAACCGCAGGGAAAACAGCCGGAGCAGAGGGAAACCTGCAGCACGCAGACCCGCCCCTCGGCCTGGCGCTTGGCCAGCGCATTCCACAGGGCATGCAGCAGGGCGGCCAGCAAAATGGCCGCGAAGATGGAGAGGGTCACGACGGGGTTCCGATCGACAGGGGGCGCCATCATACCCGTTTGCGTCACTGGCATGTGAGTATCGGCGGATGGCAACCCTGCATCCGGTGACCCCTGTGCTTAACCCGGCGACCCGTGCACACCCGGGTCTATCCTTGAAGCGGGCGCGGCCGCGCCCGTGACCAATCAGGGAGACGGTGATGAAGGGAAAGATGGCGCTGCTGGCCCTGCTGCTGGCGGCTCCGGCAATGGCATTCCACTGCCCGGCCGACATGAAGAAGATAGACGACCTGCTGGCCCAGAAGCCGGCGCTCAATGCAGGCGATCTCGCCAAGGTGAAGGCGCTGCGCGCCGAAGGGGAGAAGCTGCATAAAGCGGGGCAGCACCAGGCCTCGGTTGACAAGCTGGCCGAGGCGCTCAAGCTGCTCGGTCAGTAGCGGGCGGGGGCCAGTCCCCCGCCTCTCTTGCCCGCTCACGGGCATGCCCCTCCCATCCACCGCGCATCATACGCCCCCACTGTCTGGCACGGGCGAGCGAACATCACCGACCCTATGGCCGCGACTACACTAGCTGTGATCGTGACGGCATGGACGAGGGAAGATGAACAGAGTCGCCGTGGCATTCGCACTGTGTTGGCTCCCCCTGCTGGTATGGGCTCGTCCCCTGCAACTGCTGGTGATCGCCCGCTACCAGCCACTGCACACCCCCTTCTATCAGGAGTGGTTTGAGGCCGCAGGGCTGGAATATGCGCTCACCCCCTGCACGCCGGCCCGCTGCGAGCGCCTAATAGAGGGGAGCGAGCAGATAGACGGCGAGCTGGTCAGAGTCAGTGGCTACGAGAGTGCCCACCCCGCGCTGAAAGCGGTCGGTGCCCCCATCGGCAGCGTCAGGGTCTATGCCAGTGGCAGCGGCAGCTGGCCACCGGCCGAGGGAGATCAATATGGCTGCCAGCGCGGCTCCCTCTGGTGCCGCCGGCAGCTCCCGGCGCAGCGGCTCACCTGGCTCAACGATCAGGAGCAGGGGGAGTTGATGCTCAAGCGGGGGCGAATCCAGTGGCTGATCTATTTTTGGCCCGGAGCCGAGGAGAGAGGGAGTGAGCAGGGGCACAAGATCGCTCGCCTCGACTACTTTCTCTATCTGCGGCGGGATCAGGAGCCGGCAGCCCGGCGACTGGAGGAGGCCCAGCAGCGGCTGATGCTAAGCGGCCGTTGGCGACAGATGCAACAGAGGCTGCTCACCCTGTTTGCCAACCAAGGGACGGAGGGGGAGCCGGCCCGCCCCTGACACTCACCCCCTGCGCATGCCTATATGAGGAATGTCATCCTCAAGATATTCGGCCCCTTCCGGCACGAAGCCGTGGCGGCCATAGAAGCCCTGCAGATGCGCCTGGGCGCCGAGCCAGATGGAGTGCCCTGGCCAGTGCGTCTCACACACCTGCACCGCCTCGGCGATCAGCCGGTGGCCCAGCCCCCCTCCCCGACAGGAAGGCGCCGTGACCACCCGACCGATGGTAGCGCCCTGTTCGTCACCGATCCCCGGCGCCATGATGCGGGCATAGGCCGCCAGCGTCTCTCCCTGCCACCCCATCAGATGCCAGACCCCCTCCCGGCGATCCAGCCCATCCAGATCCTGAAAGGGGCAGGTCTGCTCGACCACAAAGACCTCGGCCCGCAGGGCCAGCAGGTCATACAGCTCGTCGGTGGAAAGCGCACTCCAGGGTTTCAGGCTCCAGTTCATCATCGACTCCTTATCAGACGGGAGGCTCAGGATAAACGGGAACCACGCAGCGGACATTAACCTTTGTTAATGGCGTTCAGGCGCTTGCGAATGCGGCTCAGGCTGATGGGAGTAATGCCGAGGTAGGCGGCGACCTGATGATCGGGCAGTCGGGCATCGAGGGCGGGAAAGTGGGCCAGAAAGTGGCGGTAGCGCTCCTCGGGCCCGGTGGTGAGCAGCAGGATCTCTTTCTCTTCCTTGATACGCAGCTGCACCTGAAGCAGATGCTGATACCAGGCGTCCCAGAGCGGGAGCCGGCGCAGATCACTGACCCGAAAGAGTTGTAGCCGGCAGGGCTCGAGTGCCTCCACGCTGTAGCGGGCGGGCTCGCCGCTGAGCAGGTGGTGAAAGTCGACAAACTCGTCCCCCTCCCAGTAGAACTCCTTGATGTACTCACGCCCCTCGGCCAGCACCACCCGGGCCCGCAGCAGCCCCTGCTCCACCCGGATCAGCAGATCCGGACTGTCGCCGGCATGCCACAGGCTCTGGCGCGGGGCCAGCGTCAACTCGCGGGAAAACGAGAGGAGGCGCGCGGCCTCCTCGTCGGTGCAGTCAAAGGGCGGACGATCCACCATCAGGCCTTACGCTGGCGCACCGCCTCGAACAGGCAGACGCCGGTGGCAACCGAGACGTTGAGGCTGGAGACGGCACCCGCCATCGGGATGCTGACCAGCTCGTCGCAGTGCTCGCGAGTCAGGCGGCGCATTCCCTTGCCCTCGGCACCCATCACCAGGGCCATGGGGCCGGTGAGCTTGGCCTGATAGAGATCGTGGTCCGCCTCACCGGCGGTGCCAACGATCCAGACGCCGCGCTCTTGCAGCTCGCGCAGGGTGCGCGCCAGGTTGGTCACCTGGATGAGCGGGATCACCTCGGCGGCGCCGCAGGCCACCTTGCGCACGATCGGGGTCAGCCCGGTCGCCTTGTCTTTGGGCACCACCACGGCGTGCACCCCGGCGGCATCGGCGCTGCGCAGGCAGGCGCCCAGGTTGTGGGGGTCGGTCACCCCGTCCAGCACCAGCAGGAAGGGGGCCTCGGCCGTGGCAGAGATCTCGTCGAGCAGGGTGGCGAGATCGTGCTCGGACAGGCGCGGCGCCTCCTTGACCCGGGCCATGATCCCCTGGTGGTTGTTGCCTTCGCTCTTCTCATCGAGAGCCTTGCGACCCACCGGCTGGACCCGGATGCCGAGCCCTTCCAGCTCGGTCAGCAGAGGCAGCAGACGCTCGTCTTCACGCCCCTTGAGGGCCCACACCTCGATAAAACGCTCCGGCTCGCGCTCGAGAAGGGCGGCCACGGCGTGGATGCCGTAAATCAGTTCACTGCTCATGTTCAAAATCCGTGGTGTCGGGTCGCATGAATGCGCCCCTGGGGAAAATGGCCCTACCGGTAGCCCGACCGCCATGGGGTGGCGGCGTCACCGGTCGCTAAATGATGGGGCATCATACCAGAGACACCGACGGGGGAGGAGCTCGGTCAAGCTCCTGACCTATGACGGGCACCCTGCACGCGAGGGCGCTGCCCTCGAAGGGGTTTCGCCCGCCCTGCGGGCTGTGGCGAGTGACTTTTCTTTGCGTGGCCAAAGAAAAGTCACCAAAAGAAAGGCCAACCCCGCCAATCCGACCGCTACGCGGTTTCCCTCGGCTCGGTCGCCAGGTCGGACGGACCGCCGCAGATGGGGCATCCATGCCCCGCTGTGGCTGCGCCATCATCCCTGATGGCGCTCCTGACCTTGCGCCCTCCCCTCGGCGGATTGCAGGGGGGACCAATACCGTGCCCGACAGTAGCTAAGTGGGCTCGCCACGCGGCGCTCAAAACGGTGGGTGTCCCAGAATCTCGTATTGGCGCACTACGCACAAAGCCCCCCATACCAAGTAATTTGTTGATCCTGCTCAGGAAACCATCATCTCCCCCTTTTCTCCCCGGCGGCGTTCGCTACCATACCCGTTTGGCAACCGTCTCGTCGGAATCACCCATGAGCCAGGTCAGCGAAACCACGCAGGTAAAAAGCAGCAGACTGAAGGCTGTAATTCAGGGGCGGTAGCCTTGCCTGATGGAATAGATAAACGAGCAGCGATTCACTATGCGTCACTGAGTCCTAACATTTCTTCGAGTTAGGTTTCATCGCACAAATAACTAGTTACGAGTGCAGTCGTCATTTTCTTTTTCTATGGAGAAAATATATGGCAGTAGAAAACTTTCTAAATGCAGAAACAGAATCCTTTGGTGGAATAATAAAAGGTGACAACCAATATATTGTACCTATTTACCAAAGAGATTACTCATGGGAACCTAACAATTGGGATGACTTATGGCTTGATATTGAAAATAATAGAGCAAACAAAAACAAACACTATATGGGCTCTATTGTTCTAGTTGCACGAGAGAATAAACAATATGAAATAATAGATGGTCAGCAACGATTAACCACACTGACTATACTAATACTATCAATAATTGACACAATAAAGTCATTGATAGACAAGAAAATTGATATTGATAACAACCAAAAGAGAGTTGACTTACTAACCAGTGATTACATAGGGAAAAAGTCTCTAAAATCATTAAATTACGAAAACAAGATACAGCTAAACGAACACAACAATCCTTTTTTTTCAACATATATTACAAATGGCCGCAAGGTTAACAACCTTAGAAGTGAGCATAAAAGCAATAAGCTATTAATGCAATGTTTTGATTATTTCAAAAAGAAGATTAAAGATGATGTGCTTAAAGACGATAACATTGAGCACTTGATTTCATTTGTTGAATATATTTCTGATAATTTATTATTTATTAAAATCTCCGCAACTGATGATCTAAGTGCATATCTTATTTTTGAAACGCTAAATGATCGAGGCTTAGAACTTTCTGTCACTGATTTACTGAAGAACTATCTGTTCTCAATTGTTGATGATACCGATCGGCCTCATGTAAAGAATATATGGGACGCCACCATAAACTATGTGTCATATTCTGGTTTTCCAAAATTCCTCCGCCACTACTGGATGATGCAGAACGGTATTTTAGCTGAAAAAGAACTATATAAGGTTGTAAAGCAAAATGTTAATACAGCCAAATCAGCATTTAAACTCCTTGAAGACATGAGTGAGGTTGCGGAAATATATCAAGCACTCAATGACTACAATCACGACTTATGGAATAATGATGAAAAAGTAAAGAAACACATACGAGAGTTAAACATGTTTAATGTTACTCAGTGTTATCCTTTGCTTTTGAACTCTTATTTATACCTAGATAAAGATGAGTGGATTGGAGTTCTGAGGATTTGTTCAATTATTTCTTTTAGATACATGGTCATATCAGGCCTTAACCCGAATGCTCTAGAGTCAAAATACAATGACGCATGTAAGTCTATAAACACCGGCACAGCAACAACCGCAAGAGAAATATTCAACATACTTAAGCCTATATATGTTAATGATGAAGACTTCGTTAGAAACTTCGAAAGTGCCTCTATCAAAACAAGAAAATCATCAAAACAAGCTAAATACATAATTTACTCAATAGAAAATCACATAAACAATTCAAGCTTGGATTATGAATTTGATAATGGAACCCTCGAACACATACTACCAGAAAACCCAACGGATGAATGGTTTGAATTTTTCCCAAGAGATAGCGAAGAATCTTTTATTTATAAAATTGGAAATTTCACAATCTTAGAACCTGATGCGAATAGAGTTATCGGCAACAAGACATACACAGAGAAGAAGCCTCACTATGAGAAAAGTAGATACGCTATAACCAAACAGATAGCGTTCAAGATTTGGGACCCGGATAACATCCTTTATCGTCAAAAGAATCTAGCTAAACAAGCAAAAGCAATTTGGTCCCTAAATTATGACTAATTGAGAGGAAAGATTGGGACATCCACCAATCTGAGCGTTAGTTTATAGCTAGGCTGCGCCTAACAATGTATTGCAGTGGACAAGCTACTGAATACAGCGTTAGACCTCAGTGTATTGCACCGTTACTCATCGACCCAAACTCAACATTGAGAGGGCCTGAACAATGCCGCTATCAGACTATTTCACCATCGGTAACACCCTCTACGGACTTAGTGTCGTCGCATCCTATGTCGGTGGATACCTTACAAACGTACTTTCTGGGCCGCATACGGAATCTTTCAAAGGATGGGTGCAAAGCGGTGACCTTAGAAAGCTACTTCAGTTAGGTCGTGAAGAAGTTATAATTGTATTGCCTCACCAGACCGAATCTAAAAGTCGAGAACTACCACAGATTGCAGTGGAAGATGCTCTCGCACTGAAAAATGTGCTCGAAATATTGGGCGATATTGGAGTAAAGCATCCGAAGATACGCCATCCATCAAACCTATCCGAGTCAGACAGGAAGCGTAATATCATTTCAATCGGCGGTTCAATGACTAACAGCTTCACAGCCGAGGTCCTCGAGCTACCGCTGGCTGATGGGAAGTTAGACTTTAAGCGTAGCGAGACCCACCCGGATCAGGTAGTCCTGAAACGCGGAGATTCGATTACCTACACATCCCCGTCATACGCTAGCCCTCGACCAGTCAATGCACAGGACAAGATTCCAGACATTGGTTTCATCCTACGTCGCCCGAATCCACGGAACCCGGTGTCCACTATACTTGTTCTCGCTGGAATTCGTGGTCGGGGGACATGGGGAGCATCGGATCATTTGAGAAAGAACGCGAAGAAGTTACATGCAAGGGTCAAGAAGGATGGTGAGAATGCTCTTGACCGAGGTTTTCTCGCTGTCCTAGATGTTGATTATGAGAACTTTGACATCACAAGAACGAGAATAAAGGACATTTCGTCGGTCTGTGATGATGTTTAACTCCTCCGTTAACGAAGCAGAAAAGGGACACCCACCATTCTGAGCGCCGCGTAGCGGCCCACAGACCCGCAACCAGCCAACCCAGTCACAGGCGGGCACGGTATTGGTTCCCCCTCTGATTGGCGTTGTTGATCAAATCCGTCGTTGGATAGTCGTTCCCCATCCCGTCGATGGCGGAGAAATGGGACACCCACCATTTTGAGCGCCGCGTAGCAGCCAACAGACCCGCAACCTGCCAAGCCAGTCACAGGCGGGCGACCGAAAATGGGACACCCACCATTCTGAGCGCCGCGTAGCGGCCAACAGACCCGCAACCTGCCAACCCTGTCACAGGCGGGCACGGTATTGGCTCCCCTCTGATTCGCCGAGACGAAGGCACCCTGCCAGGCCGCGAGACAGGGATGTCGAACGAGCGGCGGCGGGCCAAGGGCCAATTCGGATTAGGGTGCGAAAATGGGACACCCACCATTTTGAGTGCCGCGTAGCGGCCAACAGACCCGCAACCTGCCAACCCTGTCACAGGCGGGCACGGTATTGGTTCCCCCTCTGATTCGCCGAGACGAAGGCACGCTGCCAGGCAGCGAGACAGGGATGTCGAGCGAGCGGCGGCGGGCCAAGGGCCAATTCGGATTAGGGCGAGCACTGCTCGACCCCGATTTGGCGCGAGATCAAGGAAGTTCGAAGCGGGCTTTGGCCGAAGCCATGGATGGCGTAAGCCAAAGGCCCGTCGGCGCGTGCCATCAGCATCGTGGCTGAGGTGGGAGAGCTCGCCCCTCGAGAGCGAAGTACCGCGAGCGGGTGAAACGCCTTAGAGGCGCAGGCTATCCTGTGCGATAGATTGGCGATATATGCCAGAGTTTAAATGCAGGTAAGCGCATGAAGAGAATCAACGTCGTCGGCACGAGTGGCAGCGGTAAAAGTACGTTTAGCCAGATGCTTGCCGCCAAGCTCAATTATCCATATCTAGAAATGGATGCTCTGTTCTGGAAGCCTAATTGGCAGGGCTCTACCGATGAAGAGTTATTCTCTACGCTAAAAAGTAAGTTAGCTGATGAGTACTGGGTCTTGGATGGAAACTATAATCGCACTGTGCCGATCAAGTGGGAGCGGGTCGATACGGTTATATGGATTGACTACTCCTTCGCAAGAACTTTGTATCAGGCTGTAAAAAGAGCACTGCTTCGTTCATTGACAAAGCAGGAGTTGTGGGAAAACTCGGGAAATGTAGAGTCCTTCAGGAAGTCGTTTCTCAGTAAAGACTCGGTGATTATCTGGACATGCAAGACCTATAAAAATAATCGCGTTCGCTATCAACAGGTTTTTTCAGACCCCAAATATAGCCACATTCGGTTTATTCGCCTCCAGAGCCCCACTATGGTAAAGGCATTTATCCGAAGCCTGCACACATACCTAAGCTAATGAAAGATACCCACCAATCAGAGGCGTAGCGGCCAACAGACCAGCAACCAGCCAACCCAGTCACAGGCGGGCATGGTATTGGCTTCCCCTGTAAGGGTGAAATTGGGGTGAAATTGGGACACCCACCATTCTGAGCGTCGCGTAGCGGCCAACAGACCAGCAACCAGCCAACCCAGTCACAGGTGGGCACGGTATTGGTTCCCCCTCTGATTCGCCGAGACGAAGGCACGCTGCCAGGCCGCGAGACAGGGATGTCGAGCGAGCGGCGGCGGGCCAAGGGCTAAATCGGGTCAGGGCGAGCATTGCTCGACCCCGATTTGGCGCGAGAACAAGGAAGTTCGAAGCGGGCTTTGGCCGAAGCCATGGATGGCGTAGGCCAAAGGCCCGTCGGCGCGTGCCGTCGGCATCGTGGCGGTGGCGAGGGGACTCGACGCAGGAGAGCGAATCAGCGGGGTTGGCCGCTCGATTGGTGACTTTTCTTTGGCCACGCAAAGAAAAGTCACTCGCCATAGCCCGAAGGGCTGGCGAAACGCCTTCGCGCCCCATGCGGCGCAGTCGCATCAAGATGCTCGCCATAGGCACGGAGCTTGGCCGAGCTCCGCCCACAATCTGAGTCCCCCTTTTCGATGACCATAAAAAATCCGAACCCCGGTAACAGGGTTCGGATTTTTTTACTCTCAAGGGGCTGTCAGCCTTTGAGGGAGATAACCCAGGGTCATCAGACCCTTAGCATGGGCCCGGCTCGCCAGACCCACGCCATGGGTTACCCCTTGGCCTTGTCGCGGGCGCGCTTGCCGGGACGACGGTTGCTCGGCTTGGCGCTGCCACCGCTCTTCTTGTTGTCCTTGCTCTCCACCTTGCGCTTGTCGCGGCGACGCTCGGTCTTGGCCTTCTCTTTCTTGATGTCGGCCATCTTGCGAACGGCCTGCTTGGCGCCCTTGCCGGTGACCTTGAGGGGCTCCTCGACCATCACGAAGTCGATCTTGCGATCGTCCAGGTTCACGCCCATCACCTTGACCCGCACCTTGTCACCGAGGCGATAGCGGCGGCGGAAGTTCTCGCCGATCAGCTGCTGGTGAATCGGGTCGAACTGGTAGTAGTCGTTGGTCAGGGTGCTGACGTGCACCAGGCCGTCGATATGGATCTCGGCCAGACGCACGAAGAAGCCAAAGCCGGTGACGCTGGCGATGACGCCGTCAAACTCGTCACCCACGTGGTCCTGCATGTACTCGCACTTGAGCCAGTCGGCCACATCGCGAGTGGCGTCATCGGCGCGGCGCTCGGTCAGGGAGCAGTGCTCCCCCATGGGGTCCATCTCGTCCTGGCTGTAGTGATAGCCACCGCTCGGGGTCCACTTGTGACGCGGAGTGCCCTGCGCCTTGGCCAGCTGGTACTTGATGGCCCGGTGCAGGATCAGATCCGGATAGCGGCGGATCGGCGAGGTGAAGTGGGCGTAGGACTTCAGGGCCAGGCCGAAGTGACCAATGTTGTCGGCCTGATAGATGGCCTGACGCATGGAGCGCAGCAGCATGGTGGAGAGCAGCTCCGCATCCGGGCGCCCCTCGAACTGGTCGGCCAGCTCGGCGAAGTCGCGCGGCTCGGGCTCGAGGCCGCCCTTGAGCTCCAGCCCCAGCTCGGCGAGGAACTGGCGGAAACCGGTCAGGCGCTCTTCGCCCGGACGGTCGTGCACCCGGAACAGGGCGGCGGCCTCGTGCTTCTCGATGAAGCGGGCGGCGGCCACGTTCGCCTGGATCATGCACTCTTCGATGATCTTGTGGGCGTCGTTACGCACCAGGGGCACGATGCGGTCGATCTTGCGCTCGGCGTTGAAGATGAAGCGGGTCTCTTCGCTCTCGAACTCCACGGCGCCGCGCAGGTGGCGGGCGTGCTTGAGCGCCTTGTAGAGGTGGCTCAGCTCTTCAAGGTGACCCACCAGCGGCTCGTACTGCTGACGCAGCTTGGGATCCCCGTCCAGAATGGCCGCCACCTTGGTGTAGGTCATCCGGGCGTGGGAGTTCATCACCGCCTCATAGAAGGTGTAGCCGGACATGCGGCCGCTGGCGGAGATGGTCATCTCGCACACCATGCACAGGCGGTCCACCTGCGGGTTGAGCGAGCAGAGGCCGTTGGAGAGCACCTCGGGCAGCATGGGCACCACGAACTCGGGGAAGTAGACCGAGTTGCCGCGCTGATAGGCCTCGGCGTCCAGGGCGGTGCCCGGCTTCACATAGGCCGAGACGTCGGCGATGGCGACCCAGAGGCGCCAGCCGCCGGATTTTTTCTTCTCGCAGAAGACGGCGTCATCGAAGTCGCGGGCGTCTTCGCCGTCGATGGTGACAAGCGGCAGGGTACGCAGGTCGACCCGGCCCAGCTTGGCCTTCTCGGGCACCTCGTCGGTGAGGTTGACGATCTCCTGGGTCACCGCCTCCGGCCAGGTGTGGGGGATGCCGTGGTTGCGCAGGGCGATCTCGATCTCCATGCCCGGCGCCATGTTTTCACCGAGCACCTCGAGCACGGTGCCGAGGGCGTTGAGGCGGCCGGTCGGCCGCTGGGTCAGACGCACCACCACCACCTGGCTCTGGCGCGCGCCCTTGTTTTCCCCTTCCGGGATCAGGATGTCCTGGCCGATGCGGCTATCGTCCGGCACCACGAACCCCACCCCGTTCTCGACGAAGTAGCGCCCGACGATATCCATCTCGCGCGGCTTGAGCACGCGCACCAGACGCGCCTCCTGGCGCCCCTTGCGGTCGATCTCGGTCGGCTGCACCAGGGCGTAGTCCCCGTGCATCAGACGCTGCATCTCGCGGTTGTTCAGATAGAGATCCTGCCCACCCCCATCCGGACGCAGAAAACCGAAGCCGTCCTTGTGACCGAGCACATACCCCTTCACCAGATTCAGGCGATCGGGCAGGGCATAACACTGGTTACGGGTGAAGACCAGTTGACCATCGCGCTCCATGGCGCGCAGGCGCCGGCGCAGGGCCTCCAGATGCTCTTCGTCTTTGAGTTTGAGGTCGCGAGCGATCTCCTCGCGAGACATGGGACGTACATGGTCCTCGATTATCTTCAGCAGCAGTTCGCGGCTGGCGATGGGATTCTCGTATTTTTCGGCCTCGCGTTCGAGGAAGGGATCGTTATGAGACATAGGCAGGCCTTCTGGTAGGATTCTGCGTCATTATACCCCCAGTGAGGGGCGCAATGGCACCCTGCCGTTTCTGTTATGCCTCTGTCATACTAGAGAGCACTTTCTAGCAGTTAAGACATGGTCTCCATGAGCAAGGATCTCTTTACCCAGTCGGCGGGTTATCTTAAACAGGCCATCCCCCTGATGACCAAGTATCAGATCCCCACCACCCCGGCCAATTACGCCGTCTGGTACAACTATGTGGCCGCCACCTATCCCGACCTGACCAAGGCGCTCGACGAGGCCCTCAAGCAGCAGGGCACCTGCTCCCAGGTCACCTGTGAGCGCCTCTATCACCAGCATCTGGCCAGCGCCCAGGAGAGAGAGCTGGAGACGGTCAGGTTCAATCTCGCCACCATGACCACCCAGATAGCCCAGACCATGCAGGATGCCCTGACCGATACCGGCTGTTTCCAGGAGATGCTGGACAAGAGCTTTGGCAAGCTCGGCCAGATCGATGAAGAGGGGCTGAGCCTGGAAGAGACCATGGGGGTGCTGCGTGAACTGGTGCGCGAGTCACGTGAGATTCGCATGGCGACTTTGCACTTTCGCGGCCAGATCACCAATGCCGAGAAGGAGATCAAGGAGCTGCGCCAGGCCCTCGACGAGACCCGCAAGCAGGCCAACGAGGATCCCCTGACCGGCCTCTCCAATCGCCGTGCCTTCAACCATGAGCTCGAGGCCCAGTGCCGCAGCGGCAAGGGCTTCTCTCTGATCCTGGCCGACATCGATCGCTTCAAGGGCTTCAACGACGAGTACGGTCATCTGCTGGGGGATCAGGTACTGCGTGCCTTCGCGCGGCGCCTCAAGGATGGCTGCAAGGAGGGGGCCCAGGTGTTTCGCTTCGGCGGCGAGGAGTTTGCCCTGCTGGTGCCGGGCAAGGGGCTCCAGCTTGCGCGTCAGCTCGCCGAGAGCCTGCGCCGGGCTACCGAGAAGCTCTCTGTGCTCGATCGCAAGAGCGGGCGCCGGGTCGACAACATCACCGCCTCGTTCGGTGTGGCCGAATTCGACGGCAGCGAGCACGGCGACGATCTGGTGGAGCGGGCCGACCAACTGCTCTACAAGGCCAAGGAGCTCGGCCGCAACCGGGTGATGCCGCTCGCCATCTAGGTGCCAAACCGGCATCCCAGAAACCACAAGGGCCGGTCAGTGACCGGCCCTTGGCGTATTCGTTACAGGGACTGCAACTTCTCGTCCGGCAGCAGCAGCGCCTCGTTGTGATTCACCCCGATGCCGCGACCCAGCACGTGGCGGGCGATGGCCTGGGCCTCTTCCAGGGAGTGCATGGAGTAGGTCCCGCACTGGTACTCGTTGAGCTCGGGGATCTGCTTCTGATCCGCCACCTTGAGCACATCTTCCATGGCGGCCTGCCAGGCGCCGGCCACGCTCTGCTCGCTCGGCGTGCCAATGAGACTCATGTAGAAGCCGGTGCGGCAGCCCATGGGCGAGATGTCGATGATCTCGACCCCTTCCCCATTGAGATGATCGCGCATGAAGCCGGCAAACAGGTGCTCCAGGGTGTGAATGCCGCGCTCGGAGAGGATCTCCTGATTGGGCAGGCAGAAACGCAGGTCGAACACTGTGATGGTGTCCTTGTGCGGGGTCAGCATGGTCTTGGCAACCCGCACCGCAGGAGCCTCCATGCGGGTGTGATCAACTTTGAAACTGTCCAGTAATGGCATCTGTGACTCCTGATTGGTTAACTAGAACCAGCCCGCCGAGGGGAGCTGACTCTTGCATTGTCGATATTGGGCGCCGTAGCGCTGGGCGCGCGCCTCTACCTTGCGCGAGGTGCGCATCAGCCACCCCTTGCTGCGATAGGATCCGCGCCGATAGCCACCCCACCCTTCGTGATAGTTGAGATACTGGCCGTAGGCATCCCATTTTGAGGTGCCGTTGATGCGCTGGGCCTTGGTGGTGTACCAGCCCATGAAGTCGATGGCGTCGGCAAAGTCGTCGCGATCGCTCCAGCCGTTGCCGGTCTCCCTCTGGTAGTCGGCCCAGGTCTCGTCTTTCACCTGAGCATAACCGTAGGCCGAACTGGCCCGGCCTGTGGGGATGAACAGGAAATATTGCATGGGCGGCTTGGCATCATGCACGAAGGAGGACTCCTGATACATCATGGCCATCACCACCTGTACCGGCGTGCCCCACTTCTCGTTCATCTTCAGCGCCGCCTCGTGCCATTCGGGCTTCTCCCGAAAGATCTGGCACAGGTTCTCCGGCTGGGCCGGTGGCGTGGAACTGCAGGCGGTGAGGCCGAGCAGCAGGCCCACCGCCGTGAGAAGACGCAGCCTCATCAGATGGCGTCTTCGTTCTCTTCACCGGTACGGATGCGGATCACCCGCTCCACGTCACAGACGAAGATCTTGCCGTCCCCGATCTTGCCGGTGCGCGCCGTGTTCTGGATGGCCTCGATGCAGGCGTCGAGATCCTCGTCCTGCACCACCAGCTCGACCTTCACCTTGGGCAGAAAGTCGACCATGTACTCGGCACCACGGTAGAGCTCGGTGTGGCCCTTCTGGCGACCAAATCCCTTCACCTCGGAGACGGTCATGCCGTTGATGCCGATCTCGGCGAGCGCCTCGCGCACGTCGTCGAGCTTGAAGGGTTTGATGATGGCTTCGATCTTCTTCATGACTTCTCCTTACCAGTTCTGTCTGCCAAACCCGGAGGTGATGGGGTAGCGGCGATCCTTACCAAAGTTACGCGCCGAGATGCGCGGCCCTACGGCCGCCTGACGGCGCTTGTATTCGTTGAGATCCACGAGGCGAATGACCTTGCGCACCACCGCCTCCTCGAACCCTTCGGCCACCATGTCGGCCACCGAGGCATCCTGCTCCACGTAGCGCTGCAGGATGGCATCGAGAATGTCGTAGGGGGGCAGGCTGTCCTGATCCACCTGATCCGGCGCCAATTCTGCCGAAGGAGGACGGTCGATGACTCGCTGCGGGATCACATACTCGAGGGAATTACGGTATTCACACAGCTGGAAGACGAGCGTCTTGGGCACGTCCTTGAGCACGTCGAAGCCGCCGGCCATGTCACCGTACAGGGTGGCGTAGCCGACCGCCATCTCGCTCTTGTTGCCCGTGGTGAGCACGATGCGGCGGCGCTTGTTGGAGAGCGCCATCAAGAGCACACCGCGGCAGCGCGCCTGCAGGTTCTCCTCGGTGGTGTCGCGCGCCGTGCCTTCAAACATGGGCGTGAGTTGGCCCATGAAGGCCTCATACATGGGCTCGATGGAGACGATATCGAACTCGACCCCCATCCGTTCGGCCTGCTCGCGGGCATCCTCGACGCTCATCTGGGCGGTGTAACGGAACGGCATCATCACCGCCTGTACCCGCTCCTTGCCGAGGGCGTCAGCTGCAATGGCCAGGGTCAGGGCCGAGTCGATGCCACCGGAGAGGCCGAGTACGGCCCCCTGGAAGCCGTTCTTGTTGACGTAGTCGCGCACCGCCAGCACCAGGGCCTGATAGACCTCGCCCAGGGGCGGCAGGGCGTAGTCAACCTCGCCGCTCGGCACCGGCTGGCCATCGTGGAAGCGCACCAGCGCCTCCTCCTCGGCGAAGGCGGCCAGCCGCTGGGTCAACTCGCCGGCCCCGTTAAAGACCTTGGAGCAGCCGTCGAACACCAGCTCGTCCTGGCCACACACCTGGTTGAGATAGACCAGCGGCAGGCCGGTGGCGGCGCAGCGCTCGCTGAACAGCTCCCGGCGCAGCCAGGGCTTGTGCATGTCATAGGGGGAGGCATTGATGGTCACCAGGATCTCGGCGCCGGCCTCCTTGGTCGCCAGGGCCGGGCCCGGCTTCCAGATGTCCTCACAGATGAGCAGCCCCAGCAGGTGGCCACGGAACGGCACCACGCAGGTCTCTTCCCCCGAGCTGAAGTAGCGCTTCTCGTCGAACACCCCGTAGTTGGGCAGCTCACGCTTGTAGTAGCGGGCCAACAGCTTGCCGTTCTCATAGAGGGAGGCGGTGTTGTAGAGCCGCTCTCCGTCGCGCCAGGGGTGGCCGACCAGGATCCCGGCCTTGCCACCCCAGCCCGCCAACCGGGCCAGGGCCGCCTTGACGCGACTCATCAGATCCGGGCGCAGCAACAGATCCTCGGGCGGGTAGCCGGTCAGGGCCAGCTCGGAGCAGACCAGCAGGTCGGCCCCCTGCTCGTCGGCCCGCTGGGCCGCGGCCAGGATCTTGTCACAGTTTTCTTCGATGGAGCCTACCGTCAGATTCAACTGGGCAAGCTGGAGAGAGAGGGCTCTGGCCATGATGGTGCGTCTTTAAACCGAAATGATGAGGAATGATAAAGAAAAGGGGCGCCCTGTGCCAGCCAGGGCGCCCCGGGATCAGCGCTCGATCCGCGCGACCTTGGGCAGGGAGAGGCAGGCGGCCAGCCCGCCCAGCTCGGCACGCCCCATGATGAGGCTGCCCCGATAAGCCTCGGCCAGATCCGAGACTATGTTGAGCCCGAGCCCGGAGCCGGGCACCTTCTCATCGAGACGCACCCCCCGCTCGATGGCCCGGGCCATCTGCTCTTCCGTCATGCCGGGGCCGTCATCCTCGATGCGCAGGGTGATCCAGCCCCCCAGCTCGGCGGTGGAGACCCGGATCTGCCCGGCCGACCACTTGTAGGCGTTCTCCAGGAGGTTGCCGACCATCTCGTCGAAGTCCTGCTCCTCCACCCCCACCGCCAGCGTGGCCGGCACGTCGATGGCCAGCTCACGACCCGGATAGAGGCGGGAGAAGGCGCGGCAGATGTATTCGATGCGGGCGCGCAAGGGGGTCGAGACGCCGAGCACCCTGGCGGCCCCCGTCACCCGCGCCTTGCCGAGGTGGTAGTCGATGTGGCGCTGGATCTGATCGAGCTGCTCGTTGATGGCCGGCTGCTCGGCCGCGGGAAGCTGCGGCACCTGGTTGCGCAGGATAGAGAGCGGCGTCTTGAGGGCGTGGGCCAGGTTGCCGGTGTGGGCCCGGGCCCGGGAGAGCAGCTCGCCGTAGTGATGCAACAGGCGGTTGATGTCCTCGACCAGGGGCTGGATCTCGAGGGGATAGCGCTGCTCAAACTTCTCCTGATGCCCCTTGTGGATGCGGGCCAGCTCGCGCCGCAGCAGGTGCAGGGGGCGCAGGCCGTAGAGCACCTGAAACAAAAAGCCCAGGATAAGCCCGGCGGCCGCAAAGCCCAGGCCGAAGAAGAGGCTGAGACGGGTCTTCTTCAGGGTCTGGGTCAACACGCTGCTGTCCTTGGCCATCACCAGACGCAAGGGGAGATCCGAGCCGGGCAGCAGGACGTTGCGGGTCATCAGCAGCAGAGGCTCTCCCCCCGGCCCCTTGCCGAGAAACAGCCCCTTGTCGCCGAAGGCGGGTTTCAGTCGATCGCTCACCAGCTGGCTGTCCCACAGGGAGCGGGACTTGGCCACCACCAGGCCACGGGCCTCTAGCTGCCAATAGAAACCCGAGTAGGGCTGGCGAAAGCGGGGATCGGCGAGGGGCTCGGTCAGCATGGGCAGACCGTCTTCGCCCAGCTCGAGACGGGAGAGCAGATCGAACAGTTGCAGGCGAAGGCCATCGGCCTCCGCCTCTTGCCAGTAGTTGGTGAGCATCCGCTGCAGGCTGAATCCGGTGGCGAACAGGAACAGGCCGCACCAGATGAGGGCGATCACCAGCAGGCGACCGCGCAGGGTGCGCACCACCCTCATTCGTCGATCCGGTAGCCGAGGCCTCGCACCGTCTCGATAAGATCGGGATGGGTCTTCTTGCGGATCCGCCCGATGAAGACCTCGACCGTGTTGGAGTCGCGGTCAAAATCCTGGGCATAGATGTGGTCGATGAGCTCGCTGCGCGATACCACCCGCCCCTTGTGCTGCATCAGGTAGGCCAGCACCCGGAACTCGTGGGCGGTGAGCTTGATTGGAGTCCCCTCGTACCACACCTGAGAGGCCGCCATGTCGAGGCGCACCCCGCGGATCTCCAGCACAGAGCTGGCGTTGCCGGCGGCGCGGCGCACCAGGGCGTGGACCCGGGCCACCAGCTCGGCCATCTGGAACGGCTTGGTGAGGTAGTCATCGGCCCCGGCGTTGAGCCCCTCTATCTTCTCGTGCAGTTGGCCGCGGGCGGTGAGCACCAGCACAGGGCAGGCCATCTCCTGGGCGCGCCACTCCTTGAGCACGCTCAGCCCGTCGCGCCCGGGCAGGCCAAGATCCAGCACGATGGCATCGTAGGGCTCGGTCGCCCCGAGGAAGGCGGCCTCGTTCCCGTCGTGGCAGAGATCGGCCACGAAACCGGCCTGGTTCAGCTGTTCGGCAAGCTGGGCGGCGAGGGCCTTTTCGTCTTCAACAATCAGAATTCGCATCTGTGTTTACCTGATGATTAGGGGGCATCGCCTGGAGCGGCGGGAGGAAAGAAGAGATGTTCCAGATGATGTCCCTTGAGATAGACCATGCGCAAGCTGTCGGCCCGGTAACCCACCTTGACCACATTCTGGGTGCGGTCGAGCAGCTTGAGCTCATAAATCCAGCGTCCCGGCGCCTCCTCCTTCAGATCGACCCGAAGGAGCTCACCGGGCAGGGTGCGCGCCTGTTTCATCACCTCGCTGAAGGGGCGGATCTTGCCCTCGGTCAGGGCCCGCTGCAGCATCTGGTCACTCGGCGCCAGAGCCGCGGCCCAGCAGGGCAGCGTCAAGGCCAGCAGGGGGAGAACCCTGTTCATGGGTGATTAATCTCCTGGTTCATAACATAATGGCGTTTATATTTTGCCAGCCATGAATCCGTCATGAATATGATCCCCCGCACTCTTCTGTTGTTTCTCGGCCTGGCCCCCTTGCTGGTCAAGGCCAATGATCAGGTGCTGGAGATAGAGGCGGTGATCCGGCTCCTGCTCAAGCAGGGTTATCACGATATCCGCGAGATTGTTCTGGAAGAGGGACACTACCACATAGAGGCGCTCGATGCCCGCGAGCGCAAGGTCACCGTCTATCTGGACTCGGACAGCGGGCAACTGCTGGAGACCCACGCCATCCCCGCAGCAGCTTCTGCCGGCGCAGCCCCAGCAACCCCAGCGCCAGCAGCAGGTAAATAAGCGGCTCGACCCAACCACTCTTGACCGACCACCAGTAGTGCACCGGCGCCAGCAGCAGCGCCAGATAGACCCAGTTGTGCAGCCGTTGCCAGCGCGGCCCCAGGGCGCGCACCAGCCTGGGCAGCGAGGTGATCCCGAGCGTCAGCAGTATGCCCCAGACCGTCATCCCCACGACGATGTAGCTGCGCTTGACCAGCTCGCCGCCGATGAGGGCCCAGTCGAGTTGCAGATCGAGCAGCAGCCAGCTGGCCAGATGCAAAGAGGCGTAGGCCAACGCCCAGAGCCCCAGAGGGCGGCGCAGCCGCATCAGGCCCCCCGCCTTGAGCCCCTTGGCCAGAGGGGAGACGCAGAGGCAGAGCAGCAAGAGGTTGAGCGCACCCTTGCCGAGCCAGTGAATGATCCCGGGCACGGGATCGCCGCCGAGCCAGCCGCTCGGGATAGCCCACCCCAGCCAGATCAGGGCTGAAGTCGCCCCCAGATGGACCATGAGTTGCAGGCCACGAGCCTGCCGTGCGCTGATTTTCAATACCATTGACCGAGATCCATCCCTTGATAGAGGCTCGCCACCTCGTCGGCATAGCCGTTGAACATCAGGGTGGGCTGGCGCTTGGCACCGAAGGCTCCCCCCTCACCGATGAAGCGTTCGCTGGCCTGGCTCCAGCGCGGGTGATCCACCTGCGGGTTGACGTTGGCGTAGAAGCCGTACTCCTGTGGCGCCAGCATGTTCCAGGTGGTGGGGGGCATCTGCTCCAGCAGCCGGATGGTCACTATGCTCTTGATGCTCTTGAAGCCGTACTTCCAGGGGACCACCAGCCGAATGGGGGCGCCATTTTGCGGGGGCAGCGTCTTGCCATAGAGGCCGACCGCCAGCAGCGCCAGGGGGTGCATCGCCTCGTCGATACGCAAGCCCTCCCGATAGGGGAGCTCGATCCCGCTGCGGCGGGCCAGGGGCATCTGCTCGGGGTCGTAGAGGGTCTCGAAGGCCACGTACTTGGCGCGGCTGGTGGGGGCCGCCTCCTTGAGCAGCTCCCCGAGCCCGACCCCGAGCCAGGGGATCACCATGGACCAGGCCTCGACACAGCGAAAGCGATAGATTCGCTCCTCCAGGGGTCGCCGGTTGATGAGCTCCCACACATCCAGGGTCAGGGGTTTTTCCACCTCCCCCTCGATCCGCAAGGTCCAGGGCTCAGTGCGCAGCGAACCCGCATTGCGCGCCGGCTCGGCCTTGTCGGTGCCGAACTCGTAGTAGTTGTTGTAGCTGATCACCTTGCTCTCGGGGGTGAGCACCAGATCGCCGCGCGCCGCCGCCTTGGCCTTGAGGGGACGCCCCGGATTCTGCGGCTCGGAGGGGAGCAAGAGGTCGAGCACACCGGCCTGGGCCGGCAGCGCCAGAGAGGCGGCCCCCAGACCCAGCCCCTTGAGCAGGCGGCGGCGATCCTGATAGACAGATTCCGGGGTGACGGCTTGCTCGGTGAGCGATGGGCGACGTTTGATGAGCATGGGTTCTCTTCCTCGACGGGACCTTGATACAGACTAGACCCGACGAGGAAGAGAAAAATTACACAGATACTATTTCAGGCCAGAACCCGGCTCAGGTGGGCGGAGAGAAACAGCAGCACCAGCACCATGAGAGGGGGCAGGATGAGACCCTTGAGCATGATGCTCACTCCTCTTTGTGACAGGGCCTCTAACTATGAACCAGACCCGCGCCCCGTTCCATGAAACTTTTTCGCGAGCGCAAGCGTATTCCTGATGAGCTCATAGTGACGGGGATCACACCTCCTCACCCACCAAATTGCAGCCTACCCCGACCGGAGTAGGCTGACCTCCTTTTCGCATCGGACGGAGTCAATCTCGTGTCACCGCTTATCGCGATCGCCCTCACGACGGGCCTGCTCTCTGCTATTTGGGGATGGTTGGCCACCCTGCTCGGCCTGCTCTCCTGGGTCGGCTTCCTCGGCTGCACCAGCTACTTCGCCTCGGAAGGGGGCTACAAGGCGCTGCTCAAGACCCTGCTGTGCAACACCAGCGGCATGCTCTGGGCCCTGCTGCTGATCCACGGCGGCGACTGGTGGGGCAACGGCGCCGCCGGCTACCTGATGACCGGCATCGTCGCCACCCTGATGTGTGTACAGGGACGCCAGCAGTGGCTCTCTTATATCCCCGGCACCTTCGCCGGCTGCTGTGCCACCTTCGGCGCCGCCGGTCAGTGGCAACTGGTGCTCCCCTCTCTGGTGATCGGTGCCCTGTTTGGCTGGGCTATGAAGGCCTCTGGCCTCTGGCTGCATCGCCGCACCCAGCCGCGCGAGGCGCTGCCGGACGCCGCCTGAGGGGCAATGAAAGAGGGGTGACCAAGGTCACCCCTCATCGTTTGCTACCCCTTCGGCTTGAAGTGGGCCGCCTCTATGTTGTGGCGACTGAGCAGCTTGTAGAAGTCGGTGCGATTGCGCTCGGCCATGCTGGCGGCCAGGGTCACGTTCCCCTCGGTGATCCGCAGCAGCCGGATCAGATACTCCTTCTCGAACTCTGCCCTGGCGTCATTGAACGAGGGGACGGCCACCTCGGCGCCGGACAGGGCCGACTCCACCATGGCGGCCCCGATCACCGGGCTCGGGCAGAGGGCGGCGAGCCGCTCCACCAGGTTGCAGAGCTGGCGCACGTTACCCGGCCAGGAGGCCTTGGCCAGCAGGGCCAGCGCCTCGGGGGCAAAGCCGACGGCCACCCCCTCCTGACGCAGCCGCACCCGATCAAGCGCCAGCCGCGCCAACAGGGGGATATCCTCGCTGCGCTCCTCGAGCGGGGGGAGCGTGACATTGGCGACGTTGAGGCGGTAGTAGAGATCCTCGCGAAAGGTCCCCTCCTCCATCCCCTTGACCAGATCCCTGTGGGTGGTGCCGATGACCCGCACCCGGTCCGCCGCACCCGGCTCCCCCATCACCCGCAGCAACTTGGCCTGCAACGAGGCGGAGAGATCGCCGATCTCGTCGAGACAGAGGGTGCCGCCCTGGGCCTGCTCGAAGAGGCCGGGCGCCCCTGGGTGACCAAACAGCGCCTCTTCCAGCTCGGCGAACGGGGTGGCGGCGCAGTTGATGGCCAGGAAGGGATGCGCGCGACGCGGGCTCCCCCGATGCAGCGCCTCGGCGAGCCGGCTCTTGCCACAGCCCGAGGGACCGGTGATGAGGACGTTCACCTCCATCGCCGCCACGCTGCGCGCCTGTTGCAGGCTCTGCTGCATGCGCGAGCTGCGGGTCGGGAACTGGCTCTCCAGCTCGTCGACCACCACGGGCGCCGTGATGCTGAGCGCCTGCTCCAGGGTTTGCAGCAGCATCTGCTTGTCGATGGGCTTGGTGAGGAAGCTAAACACGCCGGAGCGGGTCGCCGTGATGGCGTCCGGGATGGTGCCATGGGCCGTCATGATGATGACCGGCATCCCCAGCCACTCCCCCTGGATGCGTTCAAACAGGCTCAGACCGTCCATCCCCTCCATGCGCAGATCGGTGAGCACCAGATCCGGCCTCTGCTGGCGCAGGGCCATGATGGCTTGCTCCCCGCTCTCGGCGGCAATGACCTCATAGCCCTCACCGCGCAGACGCAGGGTGAGCAGCTTGAGCAGGCTCTGATCGTCGTCGACCAGCAGAATGCGTCCCTTTGCCATGGGTCTTACCCCTTTCCCTGTTTACGGGAATTGATCTGTTCGTCGATGGCCGACAGCTTGGCGATCTTCTCCTCCAGGGCCCGGACCCTGGACTTGAGCCGGGCGACCTCGGCCTCCTGCCCCGCCTCCTCGGGACGGCTGCGCGAGAGCAGCAGCCAGGTACGCAGGTAGGCCTGCTCGTCGAGCCCGGTCTCGGGCAGCAGTCGCTCCATGGTGGCCAGCGCCTCATTGCGGCGGGCCAGCGGCTCATCGGGATGGCTGTTGACCATGGCCAGATTGAGCCGGTTGGCCAGAGAGCCCTGCCCTCGCAGGCGCCGGCGCTCCTGCTCCCGCTGCTGGGGATGGCTGCCCAGCAGCCAGTTGCTGTACTGCATCCGCAGCTGCAGCTGATGGAGCGAATCGGCCTGGCGCTGGGCCATCACGGCCGGAGTGGGCTCGGTATTGACGCTGCCCAGCATGGAGCAGCCCCCCATCGCCATGGCACATAAAACGATCGCGTATCTCATGTTCTTGTCACGCATCCAGGGTCAAACGAAAACAAACATCGGCCATCTCATCCTCCACTATGGTGAGCTCTCCCCCCAGGCTGCGGGCCGACTCCAGGGCGATGGAGAGGCCGATCCCCGACCCCTTGAGCAGCCCGTGGCGCCGCGACGAACCCTGCTCGAAGGGCTCGAAGATGCGAGCCCGCTCCTGCTCATCGATAGGAGTCCCCTGATTGGCGACGTCGATCACCACCCGCTCGCCCTCCTGACGGGCACGCAGCCAGATGGTTCCCCCATCGCGCCCGTAACTCACCGCATTGGAGAAGAGATTATCGAGGATGAGGCCGAGGCGATAGGGCTCTCCCCGCACGCAGAGCGAGAGGGGGGGCAGCTCGACCCGCATCCGCTTGCTTTCGAGGGGCAGCCGATAGGTGTCGAGCAAGGAGGCCATGATCGGGGCCAGGGGCAGAGTGCTCAGGGTAAACGACTCCTGCTGGCTCAAGCGGTTAAAGTCGAGCAGCCGCTCGATCAGGCTCTGCAGGCGACGACTATTGTCCGAGAGCAGGCCACAGACCTCTTTCTGATCCCCGGTGAGCGGACCCACCACCCCCTCGCCGAGGAGATCGGCCCCCTCTCTCAGACAGGCCAGGGGGGTCTTGAGTTCGTGGGAGACGTGGCGCAGGAAGCGGTACTTCTGCTGCTCCAGCTCCTGCAACTTGTCGTGCAACCAGGTCAGCCGCTCGCCGAGCAGCACCAGCTCGGCGGGCCCTTCCACCGGGGTACGCTCCGGCTCGATGCCGGCGCCCAGGCTCAGGATACGGCTCTCCAGCTGACGCATGGGGTGGATGATGAGATAGGTAAACAGCAGCGCCGCCAGCAGGGTGAGCACCCCCACCACCCCGGAGACCCACCACAGCTCCCGTTGCAGCCGGGTGATGCGCGCCTTGGCGTCATTGACCATGGTATCGACCCAGGCATTGGTCGCCTCCTCCAGTGCCTCATGGTGGCGATGCAACTCGAGAAAACGCGGGCTGTCGGCATGCTCCCTGGCCTGCTCGAGCCCTTCCAGCTGCTGCAGCCAGGCGAGATCCGCGTCCAGCTCGCGGTACGCCTCGGGGGCCGGCACCCCTGCCTTGTGCTCGTCAAACAGGGCAAGATAGGTCGTCAGCTGTTCCCGATAGCGGCCGAGCAGGCTCTCATCCTCGAGCACCGCGAAGCGGCGCAGGGTACGCTCGAGCTCCTCGCTCAGGGCGGTCAGGCGGATCGCGCGCCGGGTATCCTGCACCATGCGGACCGACCCCTCTTCCACCCGCTGACTGATCCGCGTCAGGGTGTTGTAGTCGTGCCAGATCATCAGGATCAGCGGCAACAGCACCAGCAGATAACCGGTCAACACCAGGGTTAACAGGGAGCGGGGTTGAAACTTGTTACCCACCTTGAACATGTTCGAGCCAGCCTCCGCACAATCGAGGGGTGACAGGATAGCCCCTGCGACCACAAAAGCAACGATCCCCCCGAGGCTGATCAAATAGTCGGCGCTTGGCGCCACTCCCCCTTCTCTCGCCGCCTGACGCCACTATAATCGCCCCCTTTCTCCATCCCGATACCGTCCCATGACTACCGAGCCGTTCATCCGCTATCCCAAGGGCTGGTTCGCCCTGGCCACCGTCTACAGCTTCACCGGTGCCGCCATCGCCGCCTCCATCGTCTTCTCCCTGCTGCTCTTTCTCTCGCTCCACGAGGAGCCGGTGATGCAGATGCTGTTTGGAGGGCTCGCCATCATCTTCGAACTGGGCAAGTTCTATGTCTGGTATGAGTACGGTGAACGCCGTGCCCGCCGCGACGTGAGCGGCTCGGCCTGGGCCCTGATCTTCTACGCCATCCTGGCGGCCATCTCGGTCGGGGGAAGCATAGGCGGCATCAACAGCGCGACCAACACCCTGATGAGTCAGGAGGCGCGCCATCAGCGTGAGCTGGCCCGTTTCGACCAGCAGATCGCCAGCATAGAGCGGCAGATCCGCCTCAACGAAGAGGCCGCCAAGAAGTACATCGACATGCAGCGCATCTCGAGCGGGGTGAGCCGGCTGCAACAGGAGAACAGCCGGTTGCGCCTGCAGCAGGATGCCTTGCGCCAGGAGCGCGACCAGATCCCCACCGACCGCCAGTCGGCCATGATGGGGCTGATCCAGAGCCTGTCGGAGGGGATGGGGCTGGCGGTGGGGCAGGTGCAGTTCCTGCTGGTCTGCTTCCTCTCGATACTGCTCGACGTCTTCGGCGCCTTCTTCGTCGGGCTGATCGGCGAGGAACAACGCTTTCGGCGCACCTTTTCCCGCGGCCAAACCACGCCTCAGAGCGACGGCAGAACACCCCCTGAGCCCGCCTCTCCCCATCTGGCCGCCCTGCGCTCGGCCCTGATGGAGGGCAGCCTGCGCCCGAGCAAGCGTCAGGTCTCCGCTCACCTAGGCCTGCCGATGGAAGAGGTCGATCGCCTGTTTGCCCAGCTACTGGGCGAGGGCGTCCTCGCTCAGGCCCCCAACCGCCACTACTTCCTGCGCGCCGAACCGCTCAGTACCGCCCAGGCGTGTTGAGGTAAAACGAGCAATCGCTCACACGATGCGCTAGCCTCTCCTCGAAGGCCGGGATTCATCCCGGCCACTATGCCAAGGAGGAGGCATGTACTACCTGTGCAGCATTGGCTCCAATATGGAGCCCCATCACCACGTCAGCCTGGCCATCGATGAGCTGGTCACCCAGTTTGGACAGCTTTCGCTGAGCTCGGTGATCCAGACCACGCCGGTGGGGATCACCAGCCGCCACGACTTTCTCAACTGCCTGTTCGTGGTGGAGAGCCCCCTCTCCAACCACGAGCTCAAGGGGCGGTTCGTGGCGATGGAGCAGGCACACGGGCGGGATCGCAGCGATCCCCTCTGCAAGGTCAAAGACCGTCCCCTCGATATCGACATCCTGGCCAGCCACCCCCATGGCGACTTCAGCGCCGCCCGGGTCGACAGCTACCTGGAAGCCTTGCTGGCCGAACTGTGTGGCGAGGCGGTGGATCCCCCGGGCAAGATCTCGCTCTCCACTCTGGGGATGCAAATCGGCATGCGCCCCTGCCAGTTGGCACACCCCCTTCACTAGATCCGGGCCAGAGCGCGCCCCCCGTCCACCCTCAGGCTGGCACCCGTCATGTAGTCGTTGGTGATCAGCATCTCTATGGCCTGCCAGATGGGGGCCAGCCCCCCCTCTTTGGCGAGGGGGGTGCGTGACAGCACCTCCTGCCGCCATGCTTCCCCATGCTCGTCGAGAAACAGGATGGGTCCCGGCTCTATGGTATTGACCCGCACCCCGGGGGCCAGCTCACGGGCGGCACTCATGGCAATGGCGTGGGCCCCCGCCTTGGTCGCCACATAGGCGGCCAGCTCGGGGGGCGGGGAGTGGATATAGATGTCGGTGATGTGGACGATGAGCCCGCGCCCACTCCTGGCCAGGGACTCGCCCAGCAGGCGGTTGAGCAGATGGGGGGCCTGCATGTGCACCCGGAAGAAACGCTCGAACTGGCGCGCCTCTTCGGCCGGATCCGGCGACCCGTTCTCGAAGCCGGAGGCATTGTGAATGAGCAGGTCCAGCCCAGCCGGTGCGACCGCCTGCGCCAACTGCTCAACCTCCTCCAGACGGGTGAAGTCAGCCAGCCACAGCTCGGCCCCCGCCTCTCGCAGCAGCGCCAGCTCGGGCCGCTCGCTGCGATAGCTGCCCACCACCTGCCAGCCGGCCTCGAGCAGTCGCTGGCAAAGATAGAATCCCAATCGTCGACCACAACCGGTCACCAAGGCTCGCATCTCTCTCTCCTGTCAGTGGCATGAGCCCAGCATAGCGCGACAGCTCCACTGAGCTCTCATTTTTCAACAAGACTCCCCGGCTGCTTTGCAATTTGCATAGAACGCGCGGCTCTTCTTCGCCCAGAAGGCGTCACCACGCGCTTTCCGTTTCTGGCAAACCCCTTGCATTAGCCCAGTAGAAAGAACGAGGGGGGAAGAGATCATGAGCCATGAAGAAGATCTGCTGCTGCGTCTGGAACGCTTCGAACGCCGAATCAAACAGGCCGCAGGCCCCCGCCCCGAGCGAGCGCTTCCCAGGGCCAGGGGCAAGCAGATATCCCTGCTGGGGTGGCTGCTACCAGCCATTGTGATGGTCGCCTCGGGGGCGCTGTTTCAGGAGATCCTCTGGCAAATTCATCACTGAAGATGGATCCAAGATCGAGGATTGGCGCCAGCTCACAGAGGCATAGGGGAAAATGCGCTAGATTGACGAGGTCCATATGACTCATTTAAGAAGGAGCCGTCGATGAGTACCGAATTGAAGCTGGCCACCCTGACCACCAGCGGGGCCCTGGTGATGATCATCGCCCTGTGTACCCTGATCTTTGCCTGAGCCCTGAGCCCGCCACTGGCGGGCTCTTTCTTTACTTTTCCAACCGCATCAGGGTCTCTTCGAGGCAGGTCTGCTCCAGCTCGCTGTCCCTGTGCTGAGTCTCGAGCCAGGCCCGGTTGTCTTCATCGGCGAAGCGGGCCTCGATCCGTTCACGCTCGTCGGCAAGCCGCTCCGGGTCGCTCTTCTCGCCCGCCGCCAGGGTATTGGGCAGGGCCTGCTGCTGACAGATCTCCAACAGGCGCGCCATGTCCGCCTCACGATCCGTGGCCGGACTACAACCGACCAGCAGGGCCGACACCACCAACAGGCTGATACGCATCCTCACCTCTCCTTTCACTCTCCAACTGACTCCAGAGCCTAACATGGCACCCCTGCGACCGGCAGCCCCCGTCAGCATCGATCGCAGGGGCAACCGGGTGGCCCAAGCGCCTCCCTCAGCCATGTTATAGTCTGAACGATACCCAGACCATGGAGCCAGTCATGAAGAAGCTGCTCATCCTGCCCCTCAGCCTGCTGCTCGCCCTGCTGGCCGGCGGCGCTCTGCTTGCCACCATAGACACAGAACAGTTCAAACCCCTGTTGATCGACAAGGTTCGTCAGAGCACAGGGCGTGAACTCAGGCTGGAGGGCGCTATTGGTTGGCGCTTCTGGCCCAGCCTCGGACTCACACTGGAGCGGGTCGCCTTGAGCAATCCGACCGGATTTTCCGAGCCGGATCTCATCCGCCTCGAGCACGCCAGCGCCTCGGTCGCCCTGCTCCCCTTGTTATCACGCCGGCTCGAGATAGGCGAAATCAGCCTGCAAGGGGCTCACCTGTTACTGGAGACCCGCAAGGACGGTCGCAACAATCTGGAGGGGATGACCCAGAGCCCCCCCGCAGAAGACCCGGTGCCCCCGACGGATGCAGGCATCAGTCAGACCAAGGCAGGTACCGACGACGGTGCCACCCGCTGGCAGATCCAGCTCGGCGGCATCGCCCTTGAGCAGGCCAGCGCCCTGCTCATCGATCAGCGCAGCGGTCGCCGCCTCGCCATCGATGAGCTCGACCTCACCCTGGGCGGTGCCGATGGCGAGGGGTGGATGCCCCTCACCTGGCGGCTCTTTGCCAAGGAGCAGGAGGGGCAGTATCGCCTCACCGGCCAGAGCGAGCTTCGCCCCGGCCACGCGCTCGCCGACACGGCGCTGCGCCGCCTCTCGGTGGAGGGGAGTCTGAATCGCGGCCCGCTCAAGATTGAGGCATTCACCCTCGACGCCGAGAGTCTCGCTCTGACCACCCCCTCTCCCCTGACCCTGACCCTCAAGGGGGGGACGGGGTTCGCCAGGCTGACCTGCGGCTGACCACCACCCTCTCGGCGGATAGCGGGCTGCAGCGACTGCGCCTCGCCCAGAGCCAACTGACCGCAACGCTGGAGGGCGCCGGGCTCCCCCGCTCCCCTCTGACACTGGATCTCGGCGGCGATCTCGCCCTGGACAGCACGGCGCATCTGCTCACGCTCACCGCCCTCAAGGCACAGAGTGGCGACCTGACGCTGGGGGGAGAGGCCTCACTCACCCTGTTAGCGACCCCGCTGCTGCGCTTCAACCTGGAAGGGGGAGCCGTCAATCTCGATGAGTGGCTCACCCATGCCCCACCGGCGGCCCAGGAGAGCACGGCAGGCAAGGCCCCGCTGGGCGCGCAGCCACCCACACTGGCTCAGGATGAGCCGGATCTCTCGGCCCTCAAGGCGCTCAATCTCGACGGGCACCTGAGGCTCGAGGGGCTCAGCCACTCTGGTCTCACCCTGACCCAGCCCGAGATCGCCCTGACGCTGGACAAGGGGCTGCTCACCCTCAAGAGCTTTAAGAGCGGCTTCGATCAGGGGAGCCTGAGTGCCAGCGGCCAGCTCGACGCCCGCCAGGTGCCCGCCGCCTATCGCCTCAATGCCCAGGGGCAGGATCTGCAGATCCGCCCCCTGCTGCAACGACTGGCCCAGAGCGATCTGCTGTCGGGGCGCACCAGCCTGAGCCTGGCGGTGCAGGGGCATGGTCTCTCCCAGGCCGCCTTGCGCCGCGGCATCGCGGGGCAGGCTCACCTCAAGGTGGAGGATGGTGCCCTGCACGGGGTCAACCTGCCCGAGATGATCCGCGAGGCCAAGGCGACCCTCAAGGGCCAACGCGCCGAATATGTGAAGGAGGAGCGCAAGACCGACTTCAGCGCCCTCACCGCCAGCGCCCGGCTCGGGGGCGGCAAAGCACGCAGCAACGACATCCAGCTCTTCGCACCGGCTCTGCGGGTGCACGGCAGCGGTGAGACCGATCTGGTGAGCGAGGGGCTCGATTTCCTCTTCAACACCTCAGTGGTCGGCACCAGCAAGGGACAGGGGGGGCGCGACCTGGACGAGCTCGCGGATGTGACCATACCGGTGCGTATCGCCGGCACCTGGAGTCAGCCCAGCTACGCCCTCGATCTCAAGGCGCTGCTGCAAAACAACAAACTGCTGGAGGAGAAGGCGCGCAAGGAGGCCGAGCGCGGACTCAACAAGTTGATGGGAGACAAGGGCGATCCGGCCATCAAGGACGCCGCCGACAAGCTGCTCAAGGGGCTGTTTAACTGAGCCCTGGGCCGGCCGCCAGGGCCGGCCCTTATTCCCCATTTGCGCCAAAAGCGGGAATAAAAACCGTGTCTTTTACCCCTCCCCTTCATTAGCATCTTCATCAAGCGAGGAGTTAATGGAGAGCCCCATGCAGAGCACACCGGGACGGCCGAAGGGAGAGTCAGACGCACGTGAGCGCCTCATTCAGGCGGCCCTGAACCTGTTTAGCCGTCAGGATTACCGCCAGGTATCGACCCGCGCCCTGGCCCGGGAGGCGGGCGTCGATGCCGCCCTGATCCGCTACTACTTCGGTAGCAAGGGGGGCCTGTTTGAACAGATGGTGCGTGAGACCCTCTCCCCTGTGGTGCAACGCCTGCGCCAGCTCTCCCGAGAGGAAACCCCCTCCGATCTGGCCGGCTTCATGGCCCTCTACTACGACATCATGCTGCCCCACCCCGGCCTGCCACGCCTGGTGGTGCGCGTCCTGCAAGAGACCCCGGGCGGTGAGGCACACAGGGCCATGCTGAGCGTCTTTGACGAGATCATCGAGCACTCTCATCAAGGCTTCGACCGCCTGCTCGGGGCTCGCCTCGAGAGCGGGACGGACCCCGAGCTGGCGCGCCTGAGCCTGGTCAGCCTGATGGTCTTCCCCCTCATCGCTCCCCCCGTGCTGATGGCCCGCTTTGGCCTCTCGCTCACCCCGGAGGGGATGCGCCCCCTCATCGAACACAACACCCGACTGCTGACCGAGGGGCTGTGCGCCCCCGCCGCCACAAGGAGCCACCCATGAGAGCCGTTTCCCTGCTGCTGCTCGCCCTGCTCGCCGGCTGCGACAGCCCCGCGCCGCATATCTATGGCACTGTGGAGCGGGATCGCCTCACCCTGACCGCTCCGGTCGGCGAGCAGATCGCCACCCAGCCGGTGCGGGAGGGGGACAGAGTCAAGGCGGGGCAGGTGCTGCTCACCCTGGACTCGCGCTCGGCCCGGGCCGAGGTCGATCGCCGCCAGGCCGAGCTGGCTCAGGCCGAAGCCAGGCTGGCCGAGCTGCTCAAGGGCGCCCGCAGCGAAGCATTGGGCCGTGCCCGCGCCGCCCTGGATGGCGCCGAGGCGGCCCTTCGCGAAGCCGAGCTGCACTATGGCCGCACCGAGCGGCTGCTCAAGACCCAGGTGCTCACCGTCGCCGACTTCGATGCCGCCCGCGCCGCCCGCGATGGGGCAAGAGCCAGCCGTGAGCAGGCGGCCCAGAGCCTGAACGAGCTCGAAAACGGCACCCGCAGCGAGCAGATCGATCAGGCGCGCGCCGCCGTGGCCGCCGCCGGGGCGGCCCTGACCCAGGCGCGCAAGGCGCTCGCCGATCTCACCCTGAGCGCGGCCCGGGACGCCCGGGTCGAGCTGCTGCCCTGGCGGGTGGGAGACAGGGTGGCCGCCGGCAGCCAGCTCGTCGGTCTGCTGGCCGAGGATGCCCCCTATGTGCGGGTCTATCTGCCAGCCCCCTACCTGACCCGGCTCGCCCCCGGCAGCCGGGTGCAGATCCGGGTGGATGGACGCGCCGATCTCATGTCGGGCCGGGTGCGCACCATCCGCAGCGAACCCGCCTTCACCCCCTACTACGCTCTCAACGAGCGCGATCGCGCTCGCCTGATGTACCTGACCGACATCGACATCGAAGGGGGGGCAGACCTTCCCGCCGGCCTGGCCCTGGAGGTGATACTCGAGGAGCCGACCCCATGAGCGAGCTGGCCATCGAGACCCGGGGCATGAGCCGCAGCTTCGGGGATCTCAAGGCGGTGGACTGTTTGAGCCTCGCCATCCCCCGCGGCGCCATCTATGGCTTTCTCGGCCCCAACGGCTGCGGCAAGTCTACCTCCATCCGCATGTTGACCGGCCTGCTGCGCCCCACCAGCGGCGAGATCCGGGTACTGGGAGAATCCCTGCCCGGCGCCGAGGAGCCCTTGCGCCGACGCATCGGTTACATGACCCAGAAGTTCTCCCTCTACGAGAACCTGACGGTGGCCGAGAATCTGGGCTTCGTGGCCCGCATTCACGGCCTAGGCGGGCGCGAGGCGAAAGCGCGGATCGCCGAGCTGATCGCCCTCTATGAGCTCGGCGGACGAGAGCGCCAGATGGCGGGCTCCATGAGCGGTGGCCAGAAGCAGCGCCTGGCCCTGGCGGCCGCCACCCTGCACAGGCCCGAGCTGCTCTTTCTCGACGAGCCCACCTCGGCGGTCGATCCCGAGAATCGCCGGGAGTTCTGGGAGCGGCTGTTCGATCTCTGCGCCGCCGGCACCACCATACTGGTCTCGACCCACTACATGGACGAGGCGGAGCGCTGCCATGCCCTGGCCATACTGGAGCGCGGCGTCAAGCGGGCCGACGGCGCCCCTCAGGCGCTGATGGCGGCCATGGGGGCCCGGGTCATCGAGGTGGCGGGTGAGGCCCTGCGCCCCCTGCGTCAACGCCTGACCCAGGCCCCCGAGGTGCTGAGCGCCGCCCAGATAGGAAGCCGGCTAAGGGTGCTGGTACGCAGCGATCTCCCCGACCCTCTGGGCTGGCTGGCCGGTCGGGTAGAGGGGCGGCCACTGGCCGAGGTGCGCCCCAGCCTGGAGGATGTGTTTGTCACCTGCACCGGGGAGAGAGGGGGTCACCATGGGGCTTAGGATGCTGGCGATCATCATCAAGGAGTTTCAGCAGCTCGCCCGGGATCGCATGACCTTCGCCATGATCGTCATGATCCCCCTGGTGCAGCTGATGCTGTTTGGTTACGCCATCAACACCGACGTGCGCCAGCTCCCGGCGGGGCTGGTGGATCTCAGCGGATCCTCCCAGGGGCGCGCCCTGGTGCAGGCCATCGAGGCGAGCCAGGTGGTGCGCTTCACCCGCACCTATGCCAGCGCCGCCGAGGCCGAGACGGCCATCACCCGGGGCGAGGTCAAGGGGGTGCTCTACCTGCCACCGGACTTTGCCTCCCGCCTGATGCGCCGGCCCGAGAGCGGGGGGCACGTCACGCCCGCCCCTCTCGGCCAGTGGCTGGTGGATGGGTCGGACACGGTCGTCGCCTCAACCATCCGCACCCTGCGCAAGATGCCCATCGACGAGGTGTTGGGCCGCCCTGTGGCCGAGGCAGAGCCGACACTGGAGGTGGTGCAGTACTTCAACCCGGAGCAGCGCACCGTGGTCAACATAGTGCCCGGCCTGCTCGGGGTGATCCTCACCATGACCATGGTGCTGTTCACCTCGGCCGCCATAGTGCGCGAGCGCGAGCACGGCAACATGGAGTTTCTCATCACCACACCGGTACGCCCCCTGGAGCTGATGCTGGGCAAGATAGTCCCCTACGTGCTGGTGGGCTTTATCCAGGTGGCCATCATTCTCGGGGCCGGCCACCTGCTGTTTGCGGTGCCGGTGCGCGGCGGCCTCGACTCCCTGGCGCTGGCCTCGCTGCTCTTTATCTGCGCCAGCCTGACCCTGGGGCTGGTCATCTCCACCCTGGCACAGACCCAGTTGCAGGCGATGCAGATGACGGTCTTTATCCTGCTCCCCTCCATCCTGCTCTCGGGCTTTATGTTCCCCTACGAGGCAATGCCGGTGGCGGCCCAGTGGATCGCCGAGGCCCTGCCCGCCACCCACTTCATGCGGATGGTGCGGGCCATAGTGCTACGCGGCGCCGAGGTGAGCGAGCTCGGCCGCGACGCCCTGTGGCTGCTCGGCTTTACCGCCCTCGGCCTGCTGACCGCCTCGCGCCGCTTCACCAAACACCTGGACTAGGGGCCGCACGCTTCTGTTACCATGGCGGCCATTCATCACTGGCCGCCCCTAACCGAAGGAGCCCCCATGTCCACCCCCTTTGCCGAACTCGGCCTCTCTCTCCACCTGCAACAGACCCTCTGCGAGCTTGGCTATCACACGCCGACCCCGATCCAGGAGCGCGCCATCCCCCTCATCCTGGCCGGGCGCGATCTACTGGCCGGAGCCCAGACCGGCACCGGCAAGACCGCCGCCTTCGTGCTGCCGCTGATCGAACGGCTACAGCAGACACCCGCTAGCGAGACCCGCCCGGTACGCGCCCTGGTGCTGGTGCCGACCCGCGAGCTGGCGGTGCAGGTGCAAGAGAGCGTCGTGCGTTACGCCAAGGGCACAACGCTCACCAGCACGCTGGTCTACGGCGGGGTCAGCATCGCCGCTCAGGTGGAGGCCCTCAAAACGGGCGCGGATATTCTGATCGCCACCCCGGGCCGGTTGCTCGATCACCTGCGCCACGGGGCGGTGAGCCTGTCGGCGGTGACCCATCTGGTGTTTGACGAAGCCGACCGCATGCTCGACATGGGGTTTATGGACGAGATCACCGCGCTGCTGAAACACCTGCCTGCGGCCCGCCAGACCCTGCTCTTCTCGGCCACCTGTGATGACAACCTGTTTGCCTTGAGCAAGGTCTTGCTGCAGGACCCCGAGCTGATTGAGGTGGCACCGCGCAACACCACGGCGGCCGAGGTGGAGCAGCGGGTCTATGCGGTGGACAGCGATCGCAAGGTGGAGCTGGTGCAGCACCTTATCAAGGTCAAGGAGTGGGCGCCGGCGCTGATTTTTTGCCGCACCCGCCAAGGGGCCGACAAGCTGGCCCAGCGGCTCACCCAGGGCGGCATCAATGCGCTGGCCTTTCACGGGGACCTGACGCAAGGGGCGCGGGAGAAGGTGTTGATCGAGTTTCGCGCCGGAACCCTGCAAGCTCTGGTGGCCACCGACGTGGCGGCGCGCGGGCTCGATATCAGCGATCTCAACTATGTGATCAACATGGAGTTTCCCTTTATCGCCGAGGACTATGTGCACCGCATCGGCCGCACCGGCCGCGCCGGCAACAAGGGGCTCGCCATTACCCTGTTCAGCCCGGAAGACACGCCGCTCATGGAAAAAGTCGAGGCGGTGCTCGACACCCGGCTGCCCCAGCAGTGGTTCCCGGGCTTTGAGCCGGATCTGACCCGCGATATCCCCACCCCGAGCCGCAATAGCAAGGGAGCCCAGAAGCAGAAAGCCAGACGCCAAGCCCTGGGGGGCAATAAAGGCAGCAAAGGGCGGCGCTAACCCCCTCCGCGACGCCATAAAAAAAACGCCCAATCGGGCGTTTTTTTACTGGCGCTTTGGTCTCTCTATTTGGGACACACCTTTTTTACCTCGTCGCCCCTCTTTTTTGGGACACCCATCTTTTTACCTATCGCTGTAATGAAGACCGGGCTAATCGGCTGACGGTGTGGTTTCAGCAGGATACAGCCGGAATAGTCACCATTTCAGGGCGAGAAATGGAAGGTGCCGAAAGAAGAGCCAGATAACGGCCAGCCAATGACGCAGGTGTCACGGGCATACCTAGTTGCAGGTGGCGTTGAAGTGAAATCAGTGGGTGGGTTGATGACACCGTTGCTGCCCGCAGTGGTGGGCGTAACGCTCTCGCGCTATGCCGTGACCGATGGCCCGAATGCCACTTCGTTTGAACAGCCTCACCTGCTTGAGCCAGTCGTCAGCGTCGAGTTGCAACCGTTGCAAGATGGGGGAAAGCGCCGCTGGGATATGGCCCCGCTTGTCGTCGCGAATGGCGCGGCCAGTCCAGTCAACCAGCGCCAGATAGTCGGTGAAGGTGTAGGGCAGTGACTTGGATTCACCCTTCTTGGCAAACGGGAGCAGCAGGGGCGGTAGCTCGGTGGTTTGGGCTCTTCCCAGACGCTGACTGATGCTGGTGTAGTCACTCTCTTCGGGCCGGTCGGCAAGTTTGGCGCGGATAGGATTGAGCTCCACATAGGCCATGCAGGCGAGCAGCGCCGACTCTGTCAGCAGGGCCTGACTCTTGAAGCGCCCCTCCCAGAAATGGCCCTTGCAGCTGTCTTCCTGATTGGCCTGACGGGCTAGTCCTTCATTGAGCAGGCGCACGAACCAGCTGATGGAGTAGAGCCGTCCGCGCCACTCCGCTATCAGCCCTTGCACCACCGAGAGCTCTGGCTCAATCAGGGTATCCCCCTGATACCAGCGCCGCACCAGCAGCGGCCACTGAAACAGCCCGGACCAGCGCTCGGCCACCTCCCGCTCGCTCCAGCCCTGGGCCTGCTCGGCATCCACTCTCAGCACCAGGTGATAATGGTTACTCATCACCGCATAGGCGCAGATGCCGATGGCAAAGATCCGCGACAACTGGCCCAGCCGGTCGACCACCCACTGACGGCGATGCTCGTAACTCTGGCCCGAGTGGGCATCTTTCCCACACAGGAAGGCCCGCCGCACGCAGCGACTCACCACATGGTAGTAGGGCGTATCCTGCAGACTGATCTGACGTGAACGGGCGATGGTCATGGCAAGTTCCCTCTGCGCTTTCGGTTAAGCCAAGCAGAGCGCTACGCCGCTGTCAAAAAGGTGGGTGTCCCAGAATCTCCCTACGCCCCTGTCAAAATGGTGGGTGTCCCAGAATCTCCCAGAATCTCCCCTGACGTGAACGGGCGATGGTCATGGCAAGTTCCCTCTGCGCTTTCGGTTAAGCCAAGCAGACCGCGACGCCCCTGTCAAAATGGTGGGTGTCCCAGAATCTTCATGGTCATGGCAAGTTCCTCGGCAGTGAGGCTTCAAGCCAAGCAGACCACTACGTCCCTGTCAAAATGGTGGGTGTCCCAGAATCTGTCCGATGCTCGTAACTCTGGCCCGAGTGGACATCTTCCCCGCACAGAAATGCCCGCCGCACGCAGCGGCTGACCACATGGTAGTAGGGCGTATCCTGTAGACTGATTTGACGTGAACGGGCGATGGTCATGGCAAGTTCCCTCTGCGCTTTCGGTTAAGCCAAGCAGACCACTACGCCCCTGTCAAAATGGTGGGTGTCCCAGAATCTCCCATATTGCCTCGGGGTGATATGGCGCCAATTCCTATGTTCATCAAACTCTTTCGGATCTCACTCTGGTAATATCCTGCTCAGTATCGGAACAGGAAAACACTATGACGGTTGCAGCATTTGATTGGAGTGAGCCACTTCCATGGGCTGGTCCGGGAGCCATCGACGGAGTGGTGGAGGATTTGGCAGGTGACAGGCTGGACCGCGCCCGCTATGCCGAGTTTTTGAGCAACTATCTGGCGGCAGAGGGCAAGCAGCGCAACTATGTGCTGAACCTTAATGCCGAATGGGGTGCAGGCAAGACCTGGTTTATCAAGCGCTGGTATATGGAGCTTAAAGAGTGCTATCCCACCGTTTATATCGACGCCTGGCAGCAGGACTTTTCCGATGATCCCTTGTTGACGGTGATCTCGTCGATTATTGATCAATTAAGAGACGCCACCGGAAATAATGTTGCCGTACCTGATGGCATCAAGTCCAGGCTATTGGGGTTGCTTAAGGTCGGCGGAAAATTGGTGATCAAGTCAGCCATTAAAAAGGCTGGGCTGGAGGATGGTGATTTCTCTTTGGAAGGTGAAGATGCAGATAAGTTAGTTGATACGCTCTGTAGTAATCATAGAGAGCGTTATGAATCTATCCAGTATCTTAAAAAAGAGATCCGGCAATGGGTTGAGGCGGCTGTTTCTGCTAACTTGGATCAATTGGATGACCAAGGTCGTTTGGATTATCCCGCCTTTATTTTGATTGATGAGCTGGATCGCTGTCGTCCCTCCTATGCGGTAGAAATGCTGGAAACCATCAAGCATATCTTCGATATCTCTGGTGTGGTGTTTGTGCTCGCAACGGATACCGAACAACTTCAGCATGCTATCAAGGTAATTTATGGTGAAGGCTTTGATGCGGAGAGCTATCTTGGACGATTTTTTCATAGACGATTTACGTTAGGCAGTATCTCTCGGCGAGAGTTTATTCAGCAGGCAATTTCAGATAAAGCATTGCATTATGAAAATATTAATGTGTGGCCAGAGGTTGTTGATAGCCAAGTGCTAATCAATATTTTGAGTGCTATCTGTGATCACTTCTCTTTAAACTTGCGAAAAACAGAGCAAGTGCTTGACAGAACTATTGCATCAATCCTGAATTACAATGGCGGTAGATTGAACCTAGTTTTTCTTGTTTATTTATTTTCCCTGTGCGAAAGAAGTTATGAAGATTATCGGGCTGTAGCGGATGGAAAAATGCCGGCGACAGATAGTCATCCTAAGCTAAAAGGTTTCAATGTTCTGGTCAATGAGTATGGGGAACAACACTTCCCATGCTTTATAAAGCCAGGTAGCACGATAGGTCATTATTTCGAAGATGCTAATGAACGATATCTAAACCCATTTAAAGATGGGGAGTTCCTAGTGTCTTTGAGAATTATCTTGGCTATGTCGTATGATAGCATGTTGAATTCTATTTCTGATGGTGGATATTCCTATCGATTTATTTCGTTAACGAGAGATTGTTCTAATCGTATGAGAAAATTGACAGTGGAGGAAAATTCGCTTTTGGCCGAAAAAGAGTTGTCACAGTTAGAACGACGTTTAGCAACGTATAAGAATTTAGTAGAGCTGGCAGTACACCTTGACTAAATAAAGCCGGGAAATCCCGGCTTTATGATCAGATTGTACAGATCTAGTTATCACCTGACACCGGCCTCAAACCGGTGTCTTGTTTACGCTACTTTAGTGCGCACTTCCTTCGGTATCAATTTCAGACCCTTCTTGAACATGTTGTAGGGGGTTTGACCCTCCATCATCCTGCCCTGATGCGGTCGCTGGTTGTTGTAGTGCTCCAGATAGCTGTCCAGGTCTGTCTGCATCTGCTCCACCGACTCATACCAGGTTGTCCTCCCTTTGATACGGAAGTGTTCATCCAACAAGGTTCGATGCAGCCGCTCGATAAAGCCGTTGCTCTGTGGCCTGCGTACCTTGGTGGTCCGGTGCTCAGTCCCCTCCAGTTGCAGGAACAGCTCGTAGGGATGATGGTCAGGGCGCCCGCAGAACTCGCACCCATTGTCCGACAAGATGGTATAGACCCGTGCCTCGTGAGCCTCGAAGAACGGCAACACTGTTTCATTGAGCACATGGACCGAGGTCACCGGCAGCTTGCTGGTGTAGAGCCGCCCCCAGGCGTGGCGGCTGTAGCCACATAGGTCTGGTAGTTACGGCGAATCTCGTAGAACTGCTGGCGGCTGTAGCCGATGAGCTTGCAAGCTTTGCTGACGTTATTGAGCTCTTTGGCGAGCTCTAGCAGGCTGAGTTTACGACGTGCTACTTTCTCGTTGCCGGTCTACGGTAACTCCGGATAACACGGTAGGGGTACCGTTTTGTTATCCGGTTTGAAGCCGTATGACCACTCCCTTTTGTGGGCAACTGTCAGGTGAATACCATCTCCATGCATATAAGGCTCCCATCAGGAGCCTTATTGCATTCATAACGAAGATCTTCTTCACCCCAACGGCGGGGTGCGCGGCGGCACCATTCGCCTGCTACCGGTGGACTCGAAGGCCGAGGCGAAGCGCAGCAGCTTGTTGTCGTCATAGGCGCGACCGGCGAAGGTCAGGCCCACCGGCATGCCGATATCGGCCATCACCCCCATGGGGACGGTGACGGTCGGCACGCCGAGGTGGCGAATGGCGAGGTTGCCGTTGGCAACCCAGATGCCGTTGCTCCAGGCGATATCGGCGGAGGCCGGGTTCACGTCCGCGTCAGCCGGGGCGACGTCGGCGACGGTGGGGAACAGCACGGCGTCGAGCTTGAGCCCGTCCATCCAGTCTTCCAGATCCAGCTTGCGGGTCTGCTCCAGCCCACGCAGGCCGTCCGGCACAGAAGCAATCTCATCGAAACGCTTGAGGCCGCGCTTGGCCATGTTGACGTACTCGTCCATGCCCGCCGCCAGGTCCCCCTCGCGGTTTGGCAGGGTGCCCGGATCGTGGGGGAAGATCTGGGGCCCATCGACATCGGCCAATTTATTCAACTTGGGATCGCCGTTGGCACGCAGGAAGTCGTCGAACGCCCAGCCGGAGAGCTCCCACAGCTCGTCGTTGAGAAACTCCGGGGTCACGATGCCGCGATTGAACACGGTAGGCGCGCCGGGTCTGTCCCCTTCGCAGTTGGAGACCAGCGGGAAGTCCACTTCGATGACTTCGGCGCCAGCGGCTTCCAGTGCCTGACGGGCCTGCTCCCACAGCGCAATCACGGAGTCGCGGGTATGGATGCGCTGACCGGTCGGGCCGCCGATACCGGGGTTGTCGCTGGTGCCGGCCAGTTCATCCTTGTTGATAAACATGCGCGGCACGCCGAGGCGCTTGCCCTTGAGGGCATCGGCCTTGGCAGCCAGCTCCAGGTAGGAGGCCGGGCGCACCTCGGAGGCCTTGGGCAGCTGCACCCAGGGCTGCATGCGCCACAGATCGCCACGGGGATCGCTATCGTCAGCCACCACTACATCGAGCACTTCCAGCAGATCGGCCATGGTACGGGCATAAGGCACCACCACATCCATGGTCGGGGTCAGCGGCCAGTTGCCGCGCACCGAGATGACGCCACGGGACGGGGTGTAGGCGCACAGGCCGTTGTTCGACGCAGGACCTCGGCCACTCGACCAGGTCTCTTCGGCCAGACCAAAGGCGCAGAAGCTGGCGGCGGTGGCGGTACCGGCACCGTTGGAGGAGCCGGAGGCAAACGGCGCGGTCAGGTAGTCGGCGTTGTAGGGACTCTCGGCACGGCCATAGACGCCGCGCTGCATGCCGCCATTGGCCATGGGCGGCATATTGGTTTTGCCCAGGCAGATGGCGCCGGCGGCGCGCAGCCGCTCTATGGTGAAGGCGTCGCGCTGGGCCACCAGATCTTTAAACGCCGGGCTGCCGGAGGCGGCGGTCAGCCCCTTGACCAGATAGCTGTCTTTGGCGGTGTAGGGGATGCCGTCGAGCGGCCCCAGGGTCTCGCCACGGGCGCGGCGCTCATCAGACGCTTGCGCCTCTTTCAGGGCATCGGGGTTACGTACCACGACGGCGTTGAGGCGGGTCTGTGTCTCGGGACCATCATAGGCCTCGATCCGGGCCAGATAGGCCTTGACCAGTTCGACCGCCGTGGTGCGGCCTGCTTCGAGCGCGGCACGCAGCTCGGCAATGGAAACCTCGGTGACATCTACCATTTTCGGGATCATTGGGGATCTCCTGTAAAAGGGTGACAGTTTGTCATGATGATCGCCGCATCAGCGGCCTGCGACCATCACATCATCAAGCGATAAAACCCCACGGCGTGGGGTTTTGAATGTCTACATTCTTCGGCCAGCTTACTGACCAGAAGGGATTTGCTGGGTGATGCAGTGAATATTGCCACCGCCCAGCAGGATCTCGCGGGCCGGCACGCCGACCACTTTGTGATCCGGGAAGATCTCTTCCAGAATGCGCTGGGCCTGCCCGTCGGTGGCGGCATCCAGCAGCGGGTAGACGATGCGATCGTTGGTGATGAGGAAGTTCACGTAGGAGCCGGCCAAGCGCCCTTCGGCCTCACGCGGTACACCGGTGCCGCTCTCGACGCCGGCAGACTCTTCCTGGGTGCAGTAGAGCGGGCCCGGCTGGGGCAGCTTCCAGATTTTTAGCTTGCGACCCTTGGCGTCCACGGCGGCCTCGAGCACCTTGAGGGCGGCCACGGAGCGGGCGTACTGGGGATCATTCTGGTCGTCAGTCCAGTGCAGGGCCACTTCACCCGGACGCACGAAGCAGCACATGTTGTCGATGTGGCCGTCGGTTTCGTCCATGTAGACACCCTCGTCCAGCCAGATGAAGCTGGTGACACCGAGATAGTCACGCAGGTGCGCTTCGATCTGCTCCTTGGTGAGATCCGGGTTGCGGTTCTCGTTGAGCAGGCACTCGGCGGTGGTCATGCAGGTGCCTTCGCCGTCGACGTGGATGGAGCCCCCCTCCAGGATCAGCGGCGCGTCGTAGCGATCCATGCCGTGCTGTCCCAGCATCTGGGCTGCCACTTTCTCGTCTTGATCCCACGGGTAGTAGAGGCCGCCCTTGTGGCCGCCCCAGGCGTTGAAGCCCCAATCCACCCCACGGCACTCGCCGGCGGCGTTGGTGACAATAGTGGGGCCAGTATCGCGGGCCCAGCAGTCATCGCTGTTCATCTCGACCAGGGTGACGTGGGCGGGCATGATGGCGCGGGCCTGCGCCATAAACTGGGCCGGCACCCCCATGAAGACCGGGGTGGCCCCACCGATGGCGTCGGCGACCCTGGCGAAGGTGGCTTGCGCGAAGCGACCGGCCTCACGCCAGTTGTCCGGACGGAACGGCCAGATCATCCAGACGGCTTGCTGGTGCGCCCACTCGGCGGGCATGGTGAAGCCGTCGGCGGCCGGGGTGGAGTTGATGGTCTTGATGCTCATCGCAATATCCTTGCGGGCGGCGTGATGGCGGGCCATCACACGGCCGGTAAGAGGGAAACGGGCGGGCCTTGGCCCACCGACTGGTCATCGGTCACGCCGCCGTGATGGGGCGGCCAGAAAGAGGGCACAGCACAGTGTAAGAAGTTGCACCTTCATACAACAAATGAATACGATAGATTGCCCCATAAATAAGGCAAATAACAGCGATGAAACTGCACCAGCTCGACCTCAATCTGCTGCTCGCCCTTGACGCCCTGATGACACAGGGCAGCGTCACCCGGGCCGCCGAGTCCCTCTACATCAGTCAACCGGCCATGAGCCACGCCCTGGCCCGGCTGCGCGGCGCCTTCGCTGACCCCTTGCTGGTGCGCACCCCGCAGGGCATGGTGCCGACCCCGCGCGCCCAGCGCCTGCACAGCGGCGTGCGTCAGGCCCTGCGCCTGCTGGAGCAGCAGCTCACCGACGAGGAGCAGTTCGACCCGCAGACCTCGCACCGCCGCTTCGTGCTGTGCACCACGGATTATGTGGAGTGCGTGCTGGTTCCGCCGCTCATCCAGCGGCTCAAGGATCTCGCGCCCGGGGTGAGCATCGAGATCCGCATTCTGCGCGACAAGTTGCCGGAGGCGGAGCTCGCCTCGGGGGAGATCGATCTGGTGCTGGGGTTTGACGAGTACATGCAGGTGCCGGGGTATCTGGGCAAGGAGACCTGGCTCACCGAGCCGCTGGCCGGGTTGGTGCGCGCCGATCTGGAGGGGGTAGGCGAGCGGCTCGAGCTGGAGCAGCTCATCGGCATGGCCCACGTGTTCCACTCGCCGCTCGGCACCTCGGAGACCAGCCTGGATCGCTGGCTCGAGAGCCAGGGGCTGTCGCGGCGCACCTCGGTCAACAGCCAGAGTTACATGTCGGCGGCGGCCATCGTCTGCCAGACCGATCACCTGCTGGTACTGCCGAGCAAGGTGGCGGATCTGCTGGCCAGCCACTGGCCCTTGCGCCGCCTGGCACTGCCCGGCGATGTGCCGGGCTACCACCTCAACTGCGTCTGGCACCCGGCCCAGGGGCAGCAGCCCGGCCTGGTCTGGCTGCGCGCCCTGATGAAGGGACTGGTCGACTCCTGAGCCTGCGCGCCCCCCATGGCAAAGCGCGCAGACCGGGGCCCTCAGCGGGCGGCGAGCCCGGCCAATAGCTGCTCGACCACCGCCATCGAGAGGGCCGGATCGCGCCGACACTGGGCAAAGGTGACCAGCCCCTGCACCCCCACCAGCAGGTAGGCCGAGAGGGTGGCGACCTCGGCCGGGGGCAACTGCCCCTGCTCGATGGCCGCGTGCACCGCACCGGCCAGATCGGCCTCCAGATCCTGATAGACCCTGGCTAGCCGCTCACGCACCTCGTCATCCTGATCCAGCTCCATCACGGTGCGCGTCACCAGGCAGGTGCACTGGGTCAGTTCGTTCGCCAGATGGATCAGGTAGGCACGGATCCCCGCCAGGGGGGAGCCTGCGGCCATCAGCTCGCGACGCTGCAGGCGGCGACTGTCCACATAGTGATCGACCGCGGCCAGCAGCAGACCCCGCTTGTTACCAAAGGCACCATAGAGGCTGCCAGGATGGAGCCCGGTCGCCGCCACCAACTCCTGCATGGTGGCCTTGGCATACCCCTTATTACGAAACACCTCCATGGCGTTGGTGAGGACCTGCTCCCGGTCATATTCGGCACTGCGCATGGGCTCTCCCCCTGATGAAAAAGGCGGGCAGTCTACCCCAGACGGCCCCATCGGCCAATTGCTCTTGAATGATCATTCAAAAAAGAGTTGCATCCGAGCGCAAAAAGATTTTGAATGCACATTCAAGAATAGCCGCCGGAGTTTATCATGACCAGCACTCTCTTCACCCCGTTCAAGCTCAACGATACCCTGACCCTGGCCAACCGTTTCGTCATGGCCCCCCTGACCCGCTGCATGGCCGGCCCCGGCCTGGTGCCGACCGAGCAGATGGCCGCCTACTATGGCCGCCGCGCCGATCTGGGCCTGATCGTCACCGAGGCGGTGATCATCCGCCCGGACGGTCAGGGTTACCCCAACACCCCTGGCCTCTTCACCCCGGAGCAGATCCAGGGTTGGCGCAAGGTGACCGACGCGGTGCACGCCGGCGGCGGCAAGATCTTCGCCCAGCTGTGGCACGTGGGTCGTCTCTCCCACCCCTTCTTCCATCAAGCCGAGGTATTGGCGCCCTCTGCCCTGGCCCATGAGGGCACAGTGCCGCGTATGCGCGAGCTCACCTATCAGGTGCCGCGCGCCCTGACGGTGCCCGAGATTGAGCAGCTGGTTCGCGACTATGCCCAGGCCGCCGCCAACGCCATCGACGCCGGCTTCGACGGGGTCGAGATCCACGGGGCCAACGGCTACCTGATCGACCAGTTCCTGCACCACGACACCAACCGGCGCGAAGACAACTACGGCGGCAGCCCGGCCAACATGGCCCGCTTCGCCCTGGAGGTGGTCGACGCCATTGCCGCTCGCATCGGCGGCGAGCGCACCGGCCTGCGTCTCTCCCCGGGCGCCTATGTACACCTCAAGGGTGACCCGCGCGATCGCGCCGTGTTCGATCACCTGCTGGGCGAGTTGGACAACCGCACCCTGGCCTACCTGCACGTGGGGATCTTCGATGACGCCCTCACCTTCGACTATCTGGACGGACGCGCCAGCGACTACATCCGTGCCCACTACCGCGGCACCCTGGTGGGCGTGGGTCAACTGACCCCGGAGAGTGCCGACGAGGCGGTAAGCAGCGGCCGCTTCGATCTGGTGGCCATCGGCCGCCCCCTTATCGCCAACCCCGACTATGTGCAGCGGGTACGCAGCGGTGCCGAGCTGGTTCCCTACAGCGAGGCGCTGCTACCGCAACTCGTCTGATCCCAAGCTACGACTAAGCGGGCCCAATTGGCCCGCTTTTTTTGTCGGTCTGCTTGCGATGCGCAACGTTCAACCCTATATTCTGTTGCACATCACAACGAAAGGACACTTCATGGACAGCCGTTCCTTGCGCGCCCTCTCCCGGGAGCTGATCCGCGAGCTGGGTCTCCTCTCCCAGCAGTGCGGCTCCCTCACCCTGAGCCCGGTCGAGGCACACCTGCTGATCGAGCTCGAGCGGGCCCCCGCCACCAACCAGCAACTGGCCGACCGCCTTCGCATCGACAAGTCCAACACCAGCCGTCCCCTGGCTCGTCTGGCCGAGCGCGGCCTCATCGTCTGGCAGGAGCATCCCAGTGACGGGCGCAGCAAGCACGCGACCCTGACCGAGCGGGGACGCGCTGAGTTGGTCGGCTTGCACGCCGAAATGGATGCCCAGATGGACTCGGCCCTGGCACAGCTGACCGGAGAGGAGCGCGACATCCTGTGGCGAGGCACCCAGCTCTATCGCAGCGCCCTCTCCCGTGCCCGGCGCCAACAGGGATACTGGATCCGTCCCATCGAGGTGGAGGACAACCGCGCCATCGCCACCGTGATCCGCGCCGTCTCGGCCGAGTACGGGCTCACCGCCGACAAGGGCTATGGCGTCGCGGATCCGGATCTCGATCGTCTCTACGAGGTCTATCAAGGGGTCGGGCGGAGCTATTGGATAATCGAAGGGCCGGATGGCCAGGTGCTGGGCGGGGGCGGCATAGCGCCCCTGTCTGGGGGTGACCAAGAGACCTGCGAACTACAGAAGATGTACTTCCTGCCGGCACTGCGTGGGCTGGGGCTGGGCAAGCGGCTGGTGCTGCAAGCCCTCGCCCGGGCACGGCAGATGGGCTACCGCCGCTGTTACCTGGAGACCACAGCCAATCTGCGCGAGGCGACCGCCCTCTACGAGAGCCTGGGTTTCGAACACCTGCCCGGCCCCCTCGGCCACACGGGGCACGGAGATTGCGAGATCTGCATGCTCCTTCACCTCGATCCGGCCCTCGAAACCCTGGCCGACGAGCTCTGATAACCCCAAACCGGGTGGTCAAGGCAGAGACCCCGCCGAGGCGGGGTCAGTGACCGGGGTGGGCGAAAGACGACCCGTGATCTCGACGTTGGCCACGCGCCACCCGGCGCCCCTTACTCGAAGTAGAACCAGGCGGTGGTGATGAGCCCATCGCGCACCTCGAACACCGCCACGCTCTCGACGGGGTCCGGCGCCAGGCCGTGGATCCGCTCGTGATCGAATACCTTGTTGCCAAGCACGGTACGCCCGAGCAGCTCGGCATGCAGCGCCGGGTTGTTGAAGCGATGCTCGGCGTAGAAGGCGCGCAGCGCCGCCCGCCCCACCATCGAGGGCTGCTCGGCCGGCATGCGGTACGCCTTGAACTCCTCGGCAAAACAGGCCACGAAGGCCTCCAGATCGCGGGCGTTATAGGCCGCCAGCTGGGCCTCTACCGGTGTGATCACCGACATACCGACTCTCCTCTTCATCATCGGGGCGGCCCATGCCGCCCTCGTCAGTCGTTACTGCGGGGCGGGCGGCACGAAGCCAAGCCCGACCCCGAGCCGGTTCCAGGCGTTGATGGTGGCGATCGCCACCGACAGGGCGGCGATGGCGCTGGCATCGAAATGGCGTGCCAGCGCTCGGTACACCTCGTCCGGCTGCGCCGGCTGGGGCAGCCGGGTGAGCCACTCGGCCCAGGCCAGGGCAGCCCGCTCGGCGTCGCTAAAACAGGTGGCGTCGTGCCAGGCGGCCAGCAGATCGAGCTTGGCCTGGGATACCCCGACCCGGCGCGCCAGATTGAGGTGGTATTGCAGGCAGAAGCTGCAACCGTTGAGCTGGGAGGCGCGCAGCTTCACCAGCTCGCCGAGGGCGGGGTCAAGCCCCGCCTGCTTGAGGGCGGCGCCGGCGGCCACCAGGGCCTCTTGCACGCCGGGCAGCAGATCGTTAAACAGGGGGTAATCGATGCGAGCGGACATCTGGTCGTCTCCTTCACAGTGGCGTAATATCAGGACACGAACAACATATCAGCACCCTGACATGATAAACAAGCCCCCATCGATACCCCTACCCGGCGAAGGCAAACGCGGCGAACAGGGCCACCTCGGCTACCTGCTGCGCCAGGCCGCCGCCGCCCAGCGCCAGCGCATGGAGCGAACCCTGGCCGATCTGCCGATCACCGCCCCCCAGTTTGCCCTGCTGACCATGCTCGACGCCTACCCTGGCTGCTCCAATGCGGACCTCGCCCGGCTGACCCTGCTCACCCCCCAGACGGTGAGTCCCATGGTGACGGCGCTGGAGCGCGCCGGCCTGCTGACCCGCACGCCCCATTCGCAACATGGCCGCATCCGTCATCTGGTGTTGAGCCCGGCCGGGCTCGCCCTGCTGGCCGAGGCCAAGGCCAGGGTTGCCCGGCTGGAGCAGGAGATGGCCGCGTCGCTGGATGAGGCGGCCCTCGCCCAGGTCATAGGCTGGTTGGCCAGTCTGGCGCGCGATCTCACCCCCTGACGCTCAGGGGGCACGTCATGGCTTACTCCCGCTCCAGAGCGGCATGCGGCGTCGTGCGCGTGAGCGAACGACGGGCCCAGATCCCGGCCAGCAGGGAGCCCGATAGGTTGTGCCAGATAGAAAAGAGCGTGCCGGCAACGGCCGAGGCGGGGGTGAAGAATTTCATGGCAAGCGCCGTGGCCAGCCCGGAATTTTGCAGCCCCACCTCGAAGGAGAGGGTGCGGCAGGTCCGCTCGTCGAAGCCGAGCAGGCGGGTGATGCTGTAGCCCAGCGCCAACCCGATGCCGTTGTGCAGCATCACGGCCAGGGCGACGATGGGGCCTATGCTGGCGAGCTGGCCGGCATTGAGGGCCACCACGATGGCGATGATGAGCACGATGGCCGCCATGGAGACCAGGGGCAGCAGCGGCTCGATGCGCGCGATCGCCCGGTGGAACAGGGCGTTGAGCAGCACCCCGGCGACCACCGGCACCACCGGCACCACCACGATCTTGATGAGGCTCAGCAGCATCTCCCAGACCGGCACATCGACACTGCGCTCGGCCAATAACTGCACCAGCAGCGGGGTCGCCACCACCCCGACCAGGGTGGACAGCGCCGTCATGGTGATGGAGAGGGCCAGATCCCCCTTGGCCAGATAGCACATGACGTTGGAGGCCGTGCCGCCAGCCACGCTGCCGACCAGGATCATGCCCACCGTCAGGGCGGTGTCGAAGCCGAGCAGTCGACTGACCAGGTCAGCGGCAAGGGGCATCACGCTAAATTGCAGCACCAGCCCGAGCAGCACAGCGCGCCGGTTGCCGAGCACGTCGAGGAAGTGAGCCGGCCTCAGGGTCAGTCCCATGGCCAGCATGATGACGGTGAGCAGGGGAATTATCTGCTGCTTGAGGCCGACAAACCAGGTGGGCTGGCCATAGGCCAGCAGCGAGCCGAGCAGGGCCCACAGAGGGAAGAGGCGAGTGATGCGTCCGAGCATGAGCAGTGTCCTTGTGATGAGCGAGCGAAAAAAAAGAAGGCCCGCAGGGCCTTCTTTTATATCAGGATTGTGGGCCTGATGGTGCGGGATCAATGCTCGCGGGTCTGGCGGAAGTTGACGTCGGGGTGACGCTCCTGGGCCAGTCGCAGGTTGACCATGGTCGGCGCGATGTAGGTGAGGTTGTCACCGCCATCGAGGGCCAGGTTCGGCTCGTTCTTGCGCTTGAACTCCTCGAACTTCTTGACGTCGGTGCCTTCCACCCAGCGGGCGGTCGCCACGTTGACTGCCTCGTAGATGGCTTCGACGTTGTACTCGCTCTTCAGACGAGACACCACCACGTCGAACTGCAGCACACCGACCGCACCCACGATGAGATCGTTGTTCATCAGCGGGCGGAACACCTGCACCGCGCCCTCTTCGGAGAGCTGAACCAGCCCCTTGAGCAGCTGCTTCTGCTTGAGCGGATCGCGCAGGCGAATGCGGCGGAACAACTCGGGGGCGAAGTTGGGGATACCGGTGAACTTGAGATCCTCACCCTGGGTGAAGGTATCGCCGATCTGGATGGTGCCGTGGTTGTGCAGGCCGATGATGTCGCCTGCCACCGCCTCAATGGCCTGTTCCCGATCGCCGGCCATGAAGGTCACGGCGTCGGAGATGTTGACGTCCTTACCGAGGCGCACGTGGCGCATCTTCATGCCCTTGGTATAGGTACCGGAGACGATACGCATAAAGGCGATGCGGTCGCGGTGCTTGGGATCCATGTTCGCCTGGATCTTGAACACGAAGCCGGAGAACTTCTCCTCGGTCGCCTCTACCGCGCGGCTGTCAGCCTTGCGCGGCATGGGGGCCGGCGCCCACTCGGTCAAGCCGTCCAGCATGTGGTCGACGCCGAAGTTACCGAGCGCGGTACCGAAGAAGACCGGGGTCAACTCACCGGCGCGGAATGCATCGTGGTCGAACTCGTGGGACGCGCCCTTGACCAGCTCCAGCTCGCCGCGCAGCTGGGATGCGAGATCCTCGCCCACGGCGGCGTCCAGATCGGGGTTATCGAGCCCCTTGACGATGCGCACTTCCTGGATGGTGTGGCCCTGACCGGTCTGGTAGAGATAGGTCTCGTCCTTGTAGAGGTGGTAGACCCCCTTGAACAGCTTGCCGCAGCCGATGGGCCAGGTGATGGGCGCGCACATGATGTTGAGCTCGCTCTCCACCTCGTCGAGCAGCTCCATCGGGTCACGGATGTCCCGGTCGAGCTTGTTCATGAAGGTGAGGATCGGGGTGTCGCGCAGACGGGTCACTTCCATCAGCTTGCGGGTCCGATCCTCAACGCCCTTGGCGGCGTCGATGACCATCAGGCAGCAGTCGACCGCCGTCAGGGTACGGTAGGTATCTTCCGAGAAGTCCTCGTGACCCGGGGTATCGAGCAGGTTGACCAGGCTATCACCGTAGGGGAACTGCATGACGGAGGTGGTAATCGAGATACCACGCTGCTTCTCCATCTCCATCCAGTCGGACTTGGCGTGCTGGCCCGAGCCACGGCCCTTGACAGTACCGGCGCGCTGGATGGCCTGTCCGAACAGCAACACCTTCTCGGTGATGGTGGTCTTACCGGCGTCGGGGTGCGAGATGATCGCGAAAGTGCGTCTCTTGGAGACTTCACTCAGAAATTCAGATGGCATGATTCACTATTCTTCAGTTGGTCGGCCGCAGACACACCGCGACCAGGATGAGACGGACGCACGACCTGCGCTGGGCGCAGCGTGACGGGCGAGCCATGGTGGACATGGCGGGAGTCGTGGCGTCTTACATGGGCGTCTCGGTTCCGGTTGGCGGATAAATCGCGGCGCATTATACCTGCGCGGGTGAAAAATACCCAGCCCGTCAGAGGTCGAGCTCCACTCGATTGCGACCGCCCCCCTTGGCCCGGTAGAGGGCGGCGTCGGCACGGCGGATCAGATCGCTCAGCTCGTCATCTTCGGCCTTGAGCTCGGCGCAGCCGAGGCTCAGGGTAACCGCACTGCCCATTCCCGGGAAGGCGCGGCCGGCGACGAAGGCACGGGTCCGCTCGGCCACCCGGGCCGCCTGCGCCAGCTCGAGGCCGGGGAGCAACAACAGAAACTCCTCTCCCCCCACGCGTCCCAGCACATCCTGTTGGCGCAGCAGATAGCGCACGCAGGCAACCATCCACTTGAGAACCCGATCCCCCTGATGGTGGCCCAGGTTGTCGTTGATGCGCTTGAAGTGGTCGATATCAAACATCAGCACGCTGAAAGGCAGCCCCTGCCGTCTGGCCCGGGTCATCAGCCGCTCTCCCAGACGCAGCACCCGGCGGCGATTCTGGGTGCCGGTCAGCTCGTCGGTGAAGGCCAGTTTGCGCATATGGCGATTACGCTCGAGCAACCAGCCCACCAGCAGCGCCCCTACCGCCATCAGCAGCACCAGAACCAGCCCCAACCAGAAACGCCGCTCGTGGGCCAGATCCAGCTCCTGCTGCTGTAGCTGCTGACGGCTGCGCAGCAGGGCATTTTCGGCCTCCTGGCGCGCCAGCTCGAGCTCTCCCCGCACCCAGGCGGCGCTCTGCTCCTGCATCTCGTCAATAAAATGGGTTTTCAGGGCCACAAACAGCCGCTGCTCATCGAGGGCAGCCTTGAGCTGGCCTGCCCCCTCGAGCGCCAGGCTGCGCAGGGACGCCAGCTTGATGAGATAACGCAGGTTGTCTTCCCGCCGCAGGGCCGGCTCGGCCTGGGCGAGGTGCTCGAGGGCACTCTGATACGCACCGCTCTGGATATAGGTCTGCGCCATCAGCAGGCGCCAGTAGCCATTGAGCAGGGGATCGACCTCGGCCCGAAAGACGGCCCCCACCTCGTTGAGCTGATGCAACGCCTCTGCAATCTGGCCCAGCCCTAACAGGGCTTCGGCCCGATCCAGTTGCAGCAGTGAGACCTCGAAACGCGACAGATCCTTATGCAGGGCCCGAGCCTTGTCCAGCTCCGCCAAGGCCGCGTGAAAATGGCCCTGGCCATTCTCGAGCATGGCCCGCTGACGATGCAGCTCGTAGAGGAGCGCGCCACTGCCCTCGGCGGGTAACTGCCCCTCGACCTCGTCGAGCTGTCGCGCAGCGACGCCAAAGAGCCCCATGCGGCGATAGGTGGCCGCCACATCCAGCTGCACCTTGCCATACCAGCTCGAGAGCGCCAGGGCATCGTAGAGACGCTGGGCGCTCATCAGATCGCTGAGCCCCTTGGCCGGACTCCCCTGAAACGAAGAGAGCGCCCCCCGATAGAGCAGGGCCTGAGCCTTCTGCTTCTTGGCCCCAGCATCCCGCGCCAGGACAAAGGCGAGATCATAGTCCCGCTTGGCTTGCGCTATCTCCCCACTGAGCTGATTAAACCAGCCCCGGCAGAGGGCGAATTCGCTCTGGGCCACCTGGTCCCCTGCGGCGAGGGCCGTACCGTACTCCCGATCGGCCTGTTGGCTTGCCTGCCGATACTCTGCAATCTCATCGGCCGGCTGGGTCCAGCAGGCCATGCGACGGATCCGCATCTGCTGCGCCGCCGGATAGGCCGGCAGCTCGGCCTGCAGGCGCGCCACCCGCACCCTGAATTCGTCGTCAGAGAGGTAGGCCTGCTCGATGGCCGACAACTCTTGCTCCAGCTGTGGCGGCGAGAGGGGGCCGGCGGTCGCCGTGAGCGCCAGCAGCAGGAACCCCAGTGGATAGATGCTCATGTTTCCCCTCATGATGGCCGACCTCAATGCTACCGCCAGTGCCGCAGCCAGCGCCCCGGCAGGGTGCAGTCGAGCAACCAGCTGCGATCGAAGATCCGCAACAGCGCCTGCTTGGCATGACGAGACATGGCCACGGCATAGAAGCGGGTCGCGGCGGCCCGACGCTGATTCAGCCGATCCAGCAAGGCCTGGGGCAGGCGCTGGGCCACAAAATCGGAGAGCATCAGCACATCGGCTCGCGCAAAAGCCGGCGCCTCGAGTTGAGTCAGGGCTCGCTCCAGACAGGGTACCAGATCTGTACCCCCGTGAAAGCTCATGGAGAGGAAGCGCTCGGCCTTGTCCAGCCCGGTATCGGCGGTGATCTCCAGGGTCACCACCTCGGTGGAGAAGAGCATCAGAAAACAGGGGCGCTGCTCGGCCATGGCGACCTTGAGCAGGGCGAGAAAGAGCGCCTTGGCACACTCCTCCGGATAGCCCCCCATGGAGCCCGAGGTATCGACACAGACGATGAAGGGGCCCCGCTCTTGTTCCTCACGCCCCTTATCCTTGGGCTGCAACGGGATCAACCGTTGGCGGGGCAGCATCCCCTTGGGCTGGTAGCTGAGCAGGTGCCGCTCCAGGTAGCGGCGATAGAACTCGTACTCCAGATCCGGGTCCCCCAGCATGACCGACTCACTCGGTAACATGCGTAGCAGATCCCCGGCCGGGTGGATCCCCACCAGATCGTCGGGCACCTCATCGCTGATGACCGGCTCCAGCTCGATTGTGGGCTCGGGGGGCCTGGGCTGGGGATCGCGATCCTTGTCCCTGTCGCTGCGACCGAGCAGCTCTGCTATCTCCCGAAGCAGGGGCTCTTTCTCCAGCATGGCGGCGTATTGGCGCACCAGGGTGAGGCTACGGGGGTGCCACTTGCCCTGGGCCAGATCCCAGAGGCCGCCGGCCGAGACCTGTTCCGGATCCAGGGCATCGACCAGCTCGCGATTGGCGAGCAGCTGGGACTCCAGCTCCTGTTGCTGCTTCTCCCGCTCCGCCTCGGCCAGCTCCTGTTGAAAACGGAGCAAGGCCGCCACCAGGCTGGTGCGCCAACGCTCCATCAGGAGGCGCCGACGCGCCTCGGTCGGGGATTCCCGCAGCTGGGAGAACAGGGTGGGCGCCTCCAGCGAGAAGGGGCTGCCGGGCTCCAGCGCGTCCAGGATCGTCTGGCTGCGCGCCAACAGCTGCTGGCTGGAGAGGGAGCGGCAGGCCTGATAGGCGAGGTACTCTCGTTCCATGGCGGCGGGTACGGGCTTGCGCCGGAGATCGGAGCGCACCCGATCGCCCCAGTTGAAGAGGCGGCGCCGCAACCGGGACGCCTCTTTGGGGGCCTTGCGCATGAAGTCGACCAGCTTGCTCGAGCCCGCCAGCGCCAGCACCATCTCGGTGACCAGCTCCCCTTCCGCCATCATGATGCCGAGCTCCATGGCTCCGATTTCCAGCATGAATCAACCCACCAGATCTGTGACTCTGTCCTTCCAGGTCTCGAGTCGAGTCATGACCGCCTCGGCATCGCGCACCAACACGTAGAAGCTGCTCTCGATCCGATCCAGCCACTCCTCCCCCAAGAATAGATGGGATTGTTGCTGCTCAAAGATGAGCCGCTGGCGCCGAATATCCTGCAGCAGGGTGCGCTGCCCGGCCGTGATGGCCGCCAGCCGCTCGCGCCACGGGGCACTGACCACCTCGGGCATCAGGGTGGGTTGCAGCAATGCGACCGGGTTGCGCTGGGAATCGAGCACCTGCAGATGGCGCTCCTCGTCGAGGCAGAGCTCCAGTTGTCGCTCCCACTTGTGGCGCAAGCAGCGCCCCGCCACCGACTCGGCTCCCTCGCGCCAGTAGTCGAGCACCACACGGTCGAACTCCAGCTCGTCGCTCAGTTGATCCGGATGATCCGCCTCCAGGGGCGCGGGCCAGAGCAGGCGCAGCGCCACCTTCTCCTTGGGCCCCCGGTGATCGCCAAAGTGCAGGGCCCAGCCGGTCTCGCGACCAAGCCAGTTGCGGGTGCGCCGGGCGGTGGGTGCCAGGCGCTCGGCGACCTCCCGCTCCCACTGCTGGAGCTGCTCTTGCAGGCTCTGCAGGCGCTGGCTCAGGGCCAGCTGCTCGAAGCAGTGCAGGGTCGCCATCTCGCTCATGATGTCATGGAGCCCCTGACGGGAGCTCTCGTCATGCCACAGGCAATCTTTGAGCAGCAGCAGATCGAGGGGGCCCACCGCATCGCGCCCGTTGAAGAAGGCGCTGGCCTTGGCCAGACGCACCGCCTTCTTCCAGCGGCGATCCGACACGTAGCAGTTGGCCAGCCGGCTCTCGATGGCATGGCGCAGCTGATAGATGAGCTCGAACACGGGGTCGGGCAACCGCACCTGCTCGATGCCCCCCTGCCAGGCCTGGTACTCCTCACCACACACAGGCAGGGCCGCCGGCATCTTCACCTCGGCGCGCCCTTCACTCCCCAGCAGGGCCCGGAAGTTGGGCTTCTCCTGCACCCGATCCAGCCACAGGCGGATCAGCATCCGATCATAGAGGGCCTCGAGGCCACTGTCCGGCGCGGGCAACTCGTTGGAAGCCGTCACCAGCAGGCGCAGCGGGATGGTGTGCAGGGTGTCACCGTTACGAAACTGATGTTCGTTGATGGCGGTGAGCAGGGTGTTGAGGATGGCTGGCCCCGCCTTCCAGATCTCGTCGAGAAAGACCACCTCGGCCTCGGGCAGATAGCCGGCGGTCAACCTGTGGTACTTCCCTTCTTCCTTGAGCGCCTGAATGGATAGGGGGCCGAACACCTCCTCCGGCGTGGAGAAACGGGTCATCAGGTATTCGAAGTGACGGGCGTTGGCAAACGCCTGCTTGAGACGACGGGCGATGAGGCTCTTGGCAATGCCGGGTGGCCCGAGCAGAAAGACGCTCTCTCCCGAAAGGGCCGCCAGCAAACAGAGACGCAGCACATCCTGGCGCTCGTAGAGCCCTTCTCCGAGGGCTGAAATTAGGTGGGCGATCCGCTCGCCCAGATTGCCTTGTGGCTGCATGAGAGGCTCCGTTCCAGAAATGTGCCATTCACATGGCGCAGCAAAAGGGTGCAGCAAAAGAGGTTCGAGTGTACTCTGCTCACGCCTTTCATTGCTAACCCAGATCAAAGCGACCGCTCTCTATGCCCGATCGTGCCCCCGCAGATCTTCGTGCCGCCCTGCTAAGTCGGATGGGGATCCCCACCTGGCAGCTACGCCATCCGCTTCCCGCTTCACCGGCCGGGGAGTCGAGCCCTGTCGACGCGGCCGGGCCGGACGCGCAGGGACTCTGGCTTGTCGCCGCACGGCTGCCCGCCCAGTCCTTGCTGGAAGATCTCTGCGCCGTGCTCGAGATCAGCCCCAGCGAGGTGGCCCTGCTGCCACCGGGCCCGCTGCCGGCCGGGCAGCCGCGCTGGCTCTGGCTGACCCAGCCCGATCCCGCAAGGCCAGGCGCCCTGATCTGCCCCCTCAATCCCACGGCGGCCGAGAAACGCGCCCTGTGGCAACAGATCCGCACACACCATGACTGAGTTTCGCCCCCTGACCGAGGCCGATGCCGACCTCGTCTACCCCATCGAACAGGCCGCCCACCGCTGGCCCTGGAGCGAGGCTAACCTGCTCTCCTGCTTTGGCCCCCGCTACCTCAACGGCCTGATGCTGGTCGAGGGAGAACCCGCCGGCTTCTACATCTCGGATCTGGTGGCCGGCGACAGCTCACTGATGAACATCTGCGTGCATCCCAAGTGGCAGGGAAAGGGGCTGGGACGCGCCCTGCTGCAAGAGTATCTGACCCGCAGCAAGGCCAGAGGGGCAGAGGCCTGGTTCCTCGAGGTGCGCGCCGGCAACATGCCGGCCATCGCCCTCTACGAGAGCGAGGGCTTCGCCGAATATTGCCGGCGCGAGGATTACTACGGTGCCGGCCAGGATCGCGAAGACGCCATCCTGATGTCGCGCCTGTTCCACATGGGCTGACCCTTACTGAACGGGGGTCGCGGCCAACAGCTTGCGGGTGTTGTCGATGGCCATGGTCAGGCTGGCCGGCGAGAGGGGCATGAAGTTCCCCTTCATATAATCCTCTCGCGGCACCCAGATCTGGCCGGCTTGCACCACCACCTTGAGGGGCAGCAAAGGGCCGCGGGGGGAGAGCTGCATAAACATGGCCGGATAGGAGGTGATCTCGGGCAACTGAGTGATCGCCTGCTTGCTGTTGTTATCCACATCCGGGTTGAGAGAGACCTTGATGAAGGGGGCGATGGCCGCCTTCATCTCCGGATTGTCGAACAGGGCCTGATGCAACTGCTTGCAGTGAAAGCAGTGACCCGGGTTGCGTTCGACCAGATAGAGCAGAGGCACGCCGCTTTGCTCAGATTCTGAGCGCGCCAGCAAGAAACCGGCAAATCCCTCCTGCCAGCCCCTGATGCCGGGCTTGGCTGGCGCCTGCTTGGTCGGTGCCGGGCTCGACTGCCCCAGCCACCACCAGAGGCCTGCCGTGCCGGCGCCTGCCAGCAACAGCCCCCCCCCAACCAGGCCAATCAGCACTCCCTTGCTCGCCATACCCGACTCCAGCTTATTGATTCCGTTCCTATTTAATCACTCTTTGGGGCTCATCCCAAGCCCTGATGAGATGCGCAAAATGTGATCACCGAAAACAGCGAACACTTGTAAGCTATTTTTTTAGTGTTTACACTCTAGCCCGCTGATTACGGCGCCTGAGGGCGTACAACTGTTACTGAGGAAATCTGTTTGATGCAGCAGCTTCATTTGGTTCGAGTGATTCGCGAGCGCATTGCCCGGCTGGGCAACAAGGCGGTCCTGCGGACCCGTCAGGATGGTCAGTGGCGTGCCATCGGCTGGCGTACCCTGGGCCAGGCCATGGACTACTGTGCCCAGGCGCTGATCCGTGCCGGCCATCAGGAGAGAGAGATGGTGGGCATCTATGCCCGCAACATGCCGGAGTGGACCCAGGCCGATCTCGGTATCCTCGCCGCCCGCGGTGTGAGCGTCCCCATCTACCCCACCAGCACCCTGGAGCAGGCGCGCTACATAGTGCGCGACGCCGACATCAAGATCCTCTTCGTGGGAGAGCAGCCCCAGTTCGACCAGGCGCTGCAACTGCTCGAGAGCGGTGACATTCGCCAGGTGGTCGCCCTCGATGGCACCATCGATCTGCGCGACTGCCCGCAAGCCTGCCACTTCCAGACCTTCCTCAGCAGCGGTAACCACCACCCGAGCGAGCAGACCCTGCGTGAGCGCGAGAGCCGCTACGCCATGGATGATCTGCTCACCCTCATCTACACCTCGGGCACCACGGGCGAACCCAAGGGAGTGATGCTGGACTTTGCCAACATCGCCGCCTGTTTCCAGATGCACGACGGCCGCCTCGATCTCGGCGAGGAGGATGTCTCCCTGTGCATGCTGCCCCTCAGCCACGTCTTCGAGCGGGCCTGGAGCTACTATGTGCTCTATTGCGGCGCCGAGAACGTCTATATCCGCGACCCCCAGCAGGTGATGTCGGTGCTGGGCGAGGTCAAACCCACCGTCATGTGCTCGGTGCCGCGTCTCTACGAGAAGGCCTATGCCATGATCCAGGCCAAGGTGGCCGAGGCGCCGCCCCTGCGCCGCGCCCTGTTCGCCTGGGCCACCCGGGTCGGCACCCGAGTGGTGGAGCGTCGCCAGCAGGATCAGCGGGTCTCCCCCCTGCTCTACGGCCAGCTCTGGCTCGCCGAGCGTCTGGTGTTTCGCAAGCTGCGCGCCCGCTTCGGTGGCCGTACCCGCTTCCTGCCGGTGGCCGGTGCCCGCCTCGCCGATGACGTCAACCTCTTCTTCCAGGCCATGGGGCTCAATCTCAAGTACGGCTACGGCATGACCGAGACCACGGCCACCGTCTGCTGCTACGAGGAGAGCCACTTCAAACTGGGCTCTATCGGTACACTGCTGCCGGGTATCGAGGTGAAGCTGGGCGAAAACAACGAGCTGCTGGTACGCTCCCCGACCGTGATGCGCGGCTACTACAAGAAGCCGGAGGCGACGGCCGAGGTGATGACCGAGGATGGCTTCCTGCGCACCGGCGACGCCGGTGACATCGACGCCCGGGGCAACATCTACTTCACCGAGCGCCTCAAGGAGCTGATGAAGACCTCTAACGGCAAATATGTGGCCCCCCAGCTGGTCGAGGGTACCCTCGGCAAGGATCGCTTCATCGAGCAAGTCGCCATCGTGGCCGACGCCCGCCACTTCGTCTCGGCGCTCATCGTGCCCTGCTTCGAGTCGCTGGAGGAATACGCCCGCTCCATCAACCTGCAATACCAGTGCAAGACCGAGCTGCTGCGTAACTCCAAGGTGGTGGAGTTCTTTGAAGCCCGTATTGCGGAGCTGCAACAAGAGCTGGCCAAGTTCGAGCAGGTGAAGAGATTCACCCTGCTGCCGCGCGCCTTCTCCATGGAACTGGGAGAGCTGACCCCCACCATGAAGCTGCGCCGCAAGATCATCGAGGCCAAGTTCCGCAGCGAGATCGAGGCGATGTATAGCCGCGCCTGATACCAGGGCGCGAGGATAAAAAAAGCCGCTCAATCGAGCGGCTTTTTTGTTGCCCGGGATCAGGCCATGGCCGTGCCGAAATAGTCGGCCAGGAAGTCATCGAAGCTCAGGCTGTCGCTGCGCTCAATCTCCCGCTGCTTTAGCAGGGAGTCGCGCGCCTCGCCGGCGAAATACTCCTCGTCCCAGTACTCGAGCGGGCTGGCCAGCAGCTCATCGCGGTAGCGAGCGGCCAGCTCGCGACCGAAGCAGGCGTTATCCTTGTTCTGCGTCTTGAGCTCGCGCAGCAGTCGAGCCGACAGGGTCAGCTCGGGATCCTCGAGGCGCGGGCGCAGTGCCTCTAGGGTCGCGGCGTAGCGGTTGCGGCGCCCACAGCTGGCGTCGAGCAGGGCGGCTACCTTGGCCAGCTCGTCAAACAGGGACAGACCCCACTCCTTCAGACTCTGCTCACCGGCGCCGGTCTCCAGCATCAGGCCGGGGCGACGCCCCTCCAGCACCACCTTGGTCTGGTTGCGGCGGTTACGGGCCATCTCTTCGTCGCTCAGCACCGGGGACGGACGCAGCAGGCACCACACCAGGAAGAGATCGAAGAAGCGGATCTGATCGGCCTCGATACCGATGGGGCTGAACGGGTTGACATCCACGGTACGCAGCTCGATGTAATCGATACCGCGCCGCGCCAGGGCGTCGGAGGGCTTCTCACCGCCGCGCGGGGTGTTCTTGGGCCGGATCGGGGCGTACAGCTCGTTTTCCAGCTGCAACACGTTGTCGTTGAGCTGGCGGTACTCGCCGCCCACCTTGACCCCCAGCCTGGAAAACTCGGGGGCATGGGTCTGGATGGCGCGGCGCAACGAGGCCACGTAGGCCGGCAGGCTGTCGTGGCTGATGTTGAGACCGGCCTGGGCGCTGTTGGTATAGCCGAGATCCGACAGGCGAAGCGAGGTGGCGTAGGGGAGATAGAGGGTCCCCTCGCCCAGGGTCTCGAACGGCAGCTTGGTCTCGCGCCCCTTGAGGAAGGAGCCGCAGATGGCCGGGGAGGCGCCAAACAGATAGGGCACCAGCCAGCCGAAGCGATAGACGTTGCGAATAAGCCCCATGTACTTTTCCGAGATGAAGCGCTGGCTGCAACACTCCTTGCAGGCGAGAGCCTGCCACTCGCACCAGAAGCTCTCGGGCATGGAGAAGTTAAAGTGCACCCCGGCGATCACCTGCATCAGGCTGCCGTAGCGCAGCTTGAGACCGCGCCGGTAGAGGTGTTTCATTCGCCCCGTGTTGGAGCTGCCGTACTCCGCCAGGCGAATACTCTCCTCGCCACCGACGAAGCAGGGCATGGAGAGGGGCCAGAGGCGCTCGTCATCCATGTGGCGCACCGCGGTGCGATGGATATCACCGAGCTGCTCGAGCAGGGTATCGATGGAGTCAGTCGCCGGAGTGATGAACTCCAGCAGCGGCTCGGCATAGTCCGTGGTGATGTTGGCATGGGTCAGGGCCGATCCCAGGGCTCGCGGGTGATCCTGCTGCGACAGTTCGCCGGTCGGGGTGATGCGCAGGGTCTCGCGCTCGATGCCACGACGCATCCCCTTGAGAGCGGGCAGGCGTTCCGGTGTTCCCAGGGCGGCCAGCAGCTCGTCGAGGGTGAGGGTCTGTGTTGTCATAATCACGGCTCACTCCGGGCTCCCCCGAGGGGGGAGCCGGTGGTTGTTGTAGCTGCCTCAGGGGGCGGGCAGCGGATAAATGGGAAGATGTAGCTCCTGCAGCGGTTTTTCAAGCGCCTTGCGATCGCCGACCACCACTATCACCATCTGGGCAGGGTCCAACCAGCGTTCGGCCAGCGCCTTGAGGGCCTGCGGCTTGATGGTCTTGATGATCTCCCCCTGGCGGGCCACGAAGTCAGGCCCCAACTGATACATGATCATCTGCAGCAGGAAACCCGCCTTCTGATCCAGGGTCTCGTAGGAGAGGGCATCCTGCTGAGTCACGGCGCTGCGCAGGTACTCCATCTCTTTCGCGCTCGGCCCCTCCTTGCGGTACTTGTCGAGCTCCAGCAGCACCTGACGGATGGCGTCGACGGTGGCGTCGGCCCGCACGTCGGCACCGACGGCAAACACGCCGGCGTCGCGGTTGGCCATGAAGCCGGAGCTGGCGCCGTAGGTGTAGCCTTTCTCCTCGCGCAGCTTGAGGTTGATGCGGCTGTTGAAGTTACCGCCCAGGTTGAAGTTCATCAGACCGGCTTCGAAGTATTCGCCGGTGGCATCGTAGGGCAGCGCCCGGCGACCGATGCGGATCACCGACTGGGGAGCCCCCGGCTTGTCGACCAGATAGATGCCGGGCTTGGCCTGAGGCTCGGTCGGCTTGAGGTTACCCAGCTCGGGAACCTTGCCCTGCCAACGGGTGAGGAAGGAGAGCCCCTGCTCTATGGTCGCCTGGTCCACGTCGCCGGCCACCACGATGCGGGCATTGGCCGGGTTGTAGTAGCGCTGCCAGAAGGCCTTCACGTCGGCCAGGGTCAGCTTCTCGACATCCTTGAGGGTACCGTCGGTCGGCTGGCCGAGACGGGTCTGCTTGCCATAGACCAGCTCACGCCCCACCTGTTCGGCGATCCAGGCCGGCTGCTGCCGACTCTGCTGCATCCCTTGCAGGATCTGGTTCTTGGTGCGCTCGAAGTCCGCCGTACGCAATCCGGGTTGGAACAGGAGCTCCTGCACCAGCGCCAGGGTCTGAGGCAGCTTGTCGGTCAGGCTGCTGATGGTGATGAGGTTATTGTACTGGGCGCTCGAGAAGCTGATGCCGGAGCCAAGCTTTTGCAGCTCGTCGCTGAGCTGGGCCTCGGTCAGGCGCTCGCTCCCCTGCCCCAGCATGGCGGCAGTCAGGTTGGCGATGCCAAGCCGATCCTTGCCCTCGGCACGGATCCCGCCGGGCAGGGCGATGGTGATGGAGACGGCCGGGATCTCGTCACTCCTGGTGCCGATGATCTCGATCCCCTTGTCGAGCTTGCCGTGCCAAGTGGTCGGCACTGTGACGCTGACCGCCGCACCAGCCTTGGGCTGCACGCTGCGATCGAAGTCGTCTTTGACGGTGCGCACCGGCAGCGCCTGCTCGTGCTTGCTGTAGTCAGGCAGCGTACGCTCGGCCGGCGTGAAGTTGGGCTTGGCCGCCTGCCAATCCAGCTTGCCCTTGGGCACCACGCTCAACACCACCGCCGGCTTGCCGGCGATGAACTTGTCATAGGCGGCCTTGACCTGCTCAGGCTGAACCTTGCCGATGGCATCCAGACTCTTGAAGAGGTAGTTGGGGTCTTGCATGAAGACCTGGCCCATGGCGAGCTGGCTCACCTTGCCCTCGACGCTGCTTAGGCCCCAGATGGTCGAGGCCCGGTACTTGTTGATCGCCTTTTCGAGATCATCTTGCTGCACGCCGCGCTGGGCAAACTGGCCGATCACCTTGTCTACCTCGGCCTTGAGGGTCTTGAGGCTGCCGTCCACCGCCGGATTGGGATAGGCATAAACGGTGAGGGTACAGGCGAGCTCTTCGCAGTAGTGAGAGGCCCCCACATCGACCGCCTTGCCGGTGTTGACCAGGGATTGATAGAGCATGGAGCTCGCCGAGCCCCCCAGCACGTCGGCAAACATGTCGAGGGCCGACTCCTGAGGATCGCCGAGCGCCACCGTGGGGTAGCTGATATAGAGCAGCGGCAGGTGCACCTTGTCTTCGAGGGTCACATAGCGGGTCTCTGGCAGGGTCACGGGCTCGGGGGTCGGCTCGGCCACCTCGGGCCCACGCGGGATCGGGCCGAAGTACTGCTCAATCCAGGCCAGGGCCTGCTTGGGCTCGAAGTCGCCGCCCAGGGTCAGGGTTGCGTTGTTGGGGCCATACCAGCGCAGGAAGAACTGCTTCAAGTCATCCACACCGACCCGATCGAGATCCTCCACATAGCCGATGGGCTGCCAGGAGTAGGGGTGGGTGCGCGGATAGAGTGCCTCGCCTACGCGCTCCCCCACCAGGCCGTAAGGCTGGTTGTCGATGCGCTGGGCCCGCTCGTTCTTGACGGTAGAACGCTGAATTTCGAACTTCTTCTGGCTCACCGCATCGAGCAGGAAGCCCATGCGATCGGCCTCGAGCCAGAGCACCTTCTCCAGCTGATTGGCCGGCACCGTCTCGTAGTAGTTGGTGCGATCCCGATTGGTGGTCCCGTTCATGGTGCCACCGGCCTCGTTGATGAGGCGCATATGCTCCTGATCGCCCACGTGCTTGGAGCCCTGGAACATCATGTGCTCGAAGAAGTGGGCAAAACCGGACTTGCCCACCACCTCGCGGGCCGAGCCCACGTGGTAGGTGACGTCGAGATGGACCAGAGGGTCAGACTTGTCCGGCGCCAGGATCACGGTCAGGCCGTTGTCGAGGCGATACATCTGATAGGGAATGGCGAGTTTGCCGGGCTCTTTACCCTGCTCGGCCACCAGAGTCGGGGCCGCCAGCACAGAGGAAGAGAACAGGGCGAGCATAAGAAGAGAGAGTGGGTGCTTCACGAATACCTCGCGTTGAGTCAGATGAACTGGCCGGCCAGCAGGGCGACCGTACCATAACGGGCAAGCTTGCCCAGGCCAATCAGAATGCAGGCGCGCAGGGGCGCCATCCTGAGCCAGCCGGCCAGCAGGCAGAGGCCATCCCCGACGATCGGGGCCCAGGCCAGTAGCAGGGCCCAGTGGCCATGTAGTTGGAGCCACGAAAGGGCCGTTTGTTCCCCACGGCCAGTGAAATCCTCGGGAGCCTTGTGACGCCGGGCCCACCAACCGAGGGCAAAGGTGGTCATGGAGCCCAGAGTATTACCCAGGGTCGCCCACCCGAGCAGGCTGGAGAGGCTCCACTGCTGCTGGGCCACCATGGCGCCCAGCAACACCTCTGAGCCACCGGGCAGCAGGGTGGCCGAGACGAAGGCGCTGACAAACAGCGCCGTCAGGCCATGGGCACCCAGCCAAAGCGCCAGATCAGGCATGGCCATCCATGCGCAGCAGCAACTTGCCGCGGGTGTGACCGCCTTCGATGGCCTGATGGGCCAGGGCCCCTTCGGCCAGAGGGAAGATATGGGCGAGCTGGAGATGGGCCTCACCCATCTCGAGCAGCATCACCATCTGGGCAAGCTGTTTGCTGTCCGGGTGGACCAGCATGCCGCGCACCTCGACGCCACCTTCGCTCCCGGCCGCCTTGATCGCCTCGGCCGTGATGGTGGGGACAGTGACCAACCGGCCACCGGCCTTGACACAGGCGAGCGCCCGCTGGCCGCTCTCGCCCCCCACCAGATCCAGCACCAGATCGACCTCGCCCACCCGGGCGGGCCAGTCGGGGTCGTGATAATCGAAGGCGGCACGCGCCCCCAGCCCCAACACGAAGCCATGGTTATCCGGGCTGGCCAGGGCCACCACCTCGGCGCCCCAGGCGCGCGCCCACTGCAGCGCCAGATGGCCCACACCACCGGCGGCGGCCAGAATCAACACCCGCTGCCCCTTTTGCAGCTCACCGTGCTCGAAGAGCCCTTGCCAGGCGGTGAGCCCGGCCAGAGGCAGACCGGCCCCCTGATCCAGCGGCAGTGTGGTCAGGCGGGCCAACTCATCCACCTGCGCCACCACAGACTCGCCATAGCCGCCACCTGCGAGGGGAAAGCCCACCATGCCGCACACCCTATCCCCCACGGCCAGTGCGCTGACGCCGGGCCCCAGCGCCTCGACCACGCCGGCCACGTCATAGCCAGGCGTCCAAGGGAGTTTCTCCTTGTTCTGGGCCGCCGCCCAGCCGAGTCCGGCCCGGGTCTTGGCATCGATGGGATTGACGCCGGCATAGTGCACCCGTACCCGCACCTGCCCCTCGCCGGGGACGGTTTCGGGCACGCAGGCCAGCTTGAGCACGGAAGGATCGCCGAAGGCGGTGATTTGCAGCTGATTCATTGTTACAGTCCATTAGGTATGCAACGAAGAGGCCACAGCATAACAGTGAGGACGTGATGGCTCGAATGTTTCTTATTCCCCTACTGCTGGCGCTCGGCTGGTATCTCTTCCTGCTCTGGTTTCGCATCCCCTTCAAACAGGGGCTCAAGGGGTTTTACTGGATCATTGGCATAGGCAGCGCCATGGCCACCTTCTTCAGCCTGATGATCTGGCTCACCCATTAGGAATTGGAACATGCTAACCGGCCTCAACCACCTGACCCTGGCTACCGGCGATCTCGAGCGCAGTCTCGCCTTCTATCGCGATCTGCTTGGCTTTCACGCCCATGTACGCTGGAGCGGCGGAGCCTACCTAAGTCTGGGAGCGCTGTGGCTCTGCCTCTCGCGCGACACGCCTGCCCCGGCCCAGGATTACACCCATGTAGCCCTCGCCATCGACCCCGAACACTTCGCCACCTTTTGCGACCGATTGCGCGCCGCCGGTGTCGTGGAGTGGAAACAGAATCGCAGCGAGGGCGACTCTCTTTACCTGCTCGATCCGGATGGCCACCGCCTGGAGATCCACGCCGGCGATCTGGCCAGCCGACTCGCCGCCCTGAGGCTATCCCCCTACCAGGGATTGGAGTGGCTGTGAGCCCCAAAAAAGGAACGGGGCCACAGGCCCCGCTATCGCTTCCGTTTCAGACCGCCTGCGCCAAATGCTGGCGATAACGACCGCGCCACTTGTCTCTTTCTTCTTTATTGCCCTGCTCGGCCCAGAACGCTTCAATATCCCGCGCCAAGTCTGCCGCCATGGCATGATCCCCGTCACGCCGGCTCAACAGATATTCTCCCAGCCAGGATTGATACTGTTCCATATATTCCTCCCTGTCAGTGTGCTTGATGCTCCCGCCATGCCTCATCAGGTCAAGATTTAGCCTGACCACTCTACACCCTATCGGGCTATATGGCCACCCACAATCTAGGTCTACCATATTCAAGCTAATTGATAATTAAGGGAAATAATGACAACGAGGCGGAAAAATATTAAGACCTGAATCGGGATTGAATTAGCTTTCTGGCAAGAAAATACCGAATAAGCGTCGATGCCAATGACGCTCTTCTCTTTTTATTTGGAGGAAATAACAGGTCTCTCACGAGACCAAACAGTTAATGCGAAGGAAGGGGTGTTATCAGGAAACAGCATAAAACAAGGGAGGCCTGAGCCTCCCTTTTTATTTCGTGCCACGAACTGCATGATAAGCGCTCTTCAGTCGGTTAGACCGGCTGATGTCTCACTACGGCGCTTATCGACAAGCTCGTCAGGCGAAATGAGTTATCAGGCGCTCAGATCGGCGATATCCAGTTTCTTGACGGTTTCGCCTTCAAACTTGATGACAACGGCTTTCTTGGCCAGATCGGTGTCTTTGAATGCGTCCTTGGCGATCTGCTCGATGGTCGGCTGGGCAGTCTTGATGGCATTCATGTCGTAGGTCCAGACATCCAGACCGGCTTCATTGGCCTTCTTGGTCGGCTTGCCAAACTTGGCTTCGATGGCCTGCTTGTTGGATTCCCCTTCCTTGATACCCAGGGCAGTCTTCAGAGCCATGTTGGAGGCACCGTCGATCGCGCTGTTTTTGGCGCTCTCGGCGGCATCAGTCACGCTGGTGGTAACGGTGTCGGTGACAGACTTGGTCACGGAGTCCAGCAAACCGGCATTGGCCATCAGGGGCAGGCCCAGCAGGGCAAACAGAACTGCTTTTTTCATTTTTTTAACTATCCCGTATGTTGAAAAGCGCGGACAAGATATCGGCCTCATACGGGAATTTCAAGAAAAAACTAAAACTATCTCATTGTTTTATTTATATATAAATCAAGACAGCCGGTATTTGACGCGGCGCACGGCCGCATTTTGGGAGGATAAAAAAATCCCCGGCCAGGCCGGGGATTGATGCTATTGGGTGCCACCCACTGTGAGCTGGTCGAGCTTGAGGGTGGGCTGGCCGACGCCGACCGGTACGCTCTGCCCCTCCTTGCCGCAGACACCCACACCGCGATCGAGTTTGAGGTCGTTGCCAACCATGGAGACCTGGCTCATCGCCTCGGGGCCGTTGCCGATCAGGGTCGCTCCCTTGATGGGGGCGGTGATCTTGCCGTCCTCGATGAGGTAGGCCTCGGAGGCGGAGAAGACAAATTTGCCCGAGGTGATGTCGACCTGACCGCCGCCGAAGTTGGGGGCATAGATGCCGCGCTTGACCGAGGCGATGATCTCCTGCGGATCCGACTCGCCGGCCAGCATATAGGTGTTGGTCATGCGCGGCATCGGCAGGCTGGCATACGACTCGCGCCGACCGTTGCCGGTCAGGGGCACCCCCATCAGGCGGGCATTCTGCTTGTCCTGCAAGTAGCCCTTGAGGATGCCGTTCTCGATCAGCACGTTGTAACCACCCGGCGTCCCCTCGTCATCGATAGTGACAGAGCCGCGCCGCCCGCTCAGGGTGCCGTCGTCGACTATGGTGCACAGGCTAGAGGCCACCCGCTCGCCGATGCGGCCCGCATAGGCCGAGGAGCCCTTGCGGTTGAAGTCCCCCTCCAGACCGTGGCCGACTGCCTCGTGCAGCAGCACACCAGGCCAGCCGGCGCCGAGCACCACCGGCATGGTGCCGGCCGGGGCGTCGATGGCCTCCAGGTTGACCAGGGCTTGGCGCACCGCCTCGCGCACATAGCCGAAGGCGCGACTCTCGTCCCCCTCGAGCTCGAGGAACCAGTCATAGCCGAAGCGACCGCCGCCGCCGCCACTGCCGCGCTCACGGCGACCGCCGCGCTCGGCGATGACGGTGACCGACAGACGCACCAGGGGGCGAATGTCGGCGGCCAGGGTGCCGTCGCTGCCGGCCACCAGCACCTCTTCGTAGACCCCGCTGATGGAGGCCATCACCTGGCTGATGGCGGGATCCAGACTGCGGGCGAAGCGATCCATCTGCTCGAGCAGGGCTATCTTCTGCTGCTTGGAAAGGCTCTCGAGCGGGTCCATCGCCGGGTAGAGGAGTCCGGCCTGGCTGCGTTGCCAGGCCTGTACCCGACCGTGACCACCGCTCTCGGCGATGCCACGGGCGGCCACCACAGATTGCTCCAGGGCGGTGAGGCTCAGCTCGTCCGAGTAGGCGAACCCGGTCTTCTCCCCGCTGACGGCGCGCACCCCGACCCCCTGATCGATGTTGTAACTGCCGTCCTTGACGATGCCGTCTTCCAGCATCCAGGACTCGTGCCAGCTGCGTTGGAAATAGAGATCGCCAAAATCGATCCTGTGGCTCATCAGGCTGCCGAGCAGCCCCTCGAGCCGGTTCGGGTCGAGGTCGTGGGGGGTCAGCAGCGAGGCGCTGACCTGCTCAAGTAGACTCAATCTGTTCTCCATCGCCGTGTTCGGCGTTCATGTTCATCAGGCGGGCATGGCGCAGCACCGGCATGCGCTCACCCAGCAAGGTGGCCTGCTCCGGGTCGAAGCGGGCGCTCACCACGCCGGGCCCCTCTCCCTTACAGGCGACCACTGTGCCCCAAGGGTCGACGATCATGCTGTGGCCGAAGGTCTCACGGCCGGTTTCATGATCGCCCCCCTGATTGGCCGCCACCACCCAACATTGGTTCTCGATGGCGCGAGCCCTAAGCAGGGTCTCCCAGTGAGCGGCCCCGGTAAAGCGGGTGAAGGCGGCCGGCACCAGCAGGATACGAGCCCCGGCAGCCACCAGGGTGCGATATAGCTCGGGAAAGCGCAGATCATAACAGATGGAGAGCCCCAGCGTCCCGAGTGGCGAGGGCACGGTGACCGGCGTCTCGCCCGGGCTGAAGCTCTCCGACTCCCGGTAGCGCCCCTGGCTGTCGGCCACGTCCACATCGAACAGGTGCAACTTGTGATAGACGCCCCGGCAGGCCCCTTGCGGGTCAAACACCAACGAGCTGGTGTGGATGCGCGCCTCCCCCTCGATGCGGGTCGGCATGGCGCCGGCCACCAGCCAGATGTTGTGCTCGCGGGCCCACTCGGACAGCTGGGCCTGGATCGGCCCCTCCCCGAGCGATTCGGCGCCATCAAGGTAACCTTGCCGCTCCCCAAACAGGGCGAAATTCTCCGGCAGCAGGGCCAGCAGTGGGCGCTCGGCCGGCAGCTCGGCCAGCAGTTCGGTAATTTGGGCACGGTTGTCGGGCCAATGGCGACCCGATACCAGCTGTAATGCACATAGCCACATGGCTCATGCCTCCGGAGGTGATGAGAGATGGGGATCCTTGTCCATTTCGGCCAATAACTTGCGAAGATGGTGCCTGACCAGAGCCCGCTGGCCACGCTCTGCCCATTTGAGACAATCAAACAGCTCCCACACCAGTCCACCCCCTTGCGCCATATAAGCGGGAAAATCCCAATGGCTGGGGGTCGGTCCGCTGACCTCCAGTGCGGGTACACAAGCGGCCTTATCGAAGAGCGTGAGATAGGGTCTTGCCAGAGGGAAAGTGACGCCCCTGTCGAGGATATGGATTTCGATGCTGGTCATGTCGCAGAAGATATAGCGCCAGTAGGAGGCGTCCTCATCGTGCTCCCCTTGCCAGCAGTGAAAGATCTCTCGATCCCCCACGATGGCACGCACCAGCGGCTCGGCCTGCCGATGAAATCCGGGGGTGGCCAGGAGCAAGACATCGACATCCGAGACCCGGTCTGCTGTCCCCTTGGCCAATGACCCGACCACGACCGCCGCCTCTATGTCGGGATGTGCCTCTCCCTGATGGGCCAAGGTCTGAAGCAAAGCGTGTTGCCGTGGTGGCATGGTTTGCCAGCGCATGTCGTCCATGACAGATTTTCCTTATCCATTGTGTACTCCCCCCTCCCGAGAAGGCAGGCACAGGGGTTTCCCTGCACGCCGATCTGCTTGTCCATCTCACTCAGGGGCGAATGGGGGGCGTTGCCGCCGCTTCGGCCTCTTTGCGCTGATCGGCATTGAGCTTGATGCGCGCCTTGTTGCGGCCCGCCTCGCTCAGATGTGGATTATCGAGCGGCCCTTCCACCCTGAAGTCGATGCGGGTCACCACATCCACCACGGGCTCAAGCAGTTTGGAGAGGGCGAAGACATAGAGTCCGGTCACCGGCGTCACCGAGAAGGCCGCCACCACCGGCAGGGTGCCCCCCAGATTGGGTGAGAAACTCAGTTGGTAGTCGAGATCCCACTTCACCAGATCGGCCACCCCCTCGCCACGCAGGTTGCCGGCGGCGCCCTTCATGTAGAGATCCCGGTTCTCGATCACCCCCTGTCGGGCCTTGAGTGTGGCAGTGATGGACTCGAAATAGAAACCCTTGTCGAAGACGTCGCGAAAATCGAGTTTCAGCTTGCGCACCAGGGAGTCGAAGCTGAGGAAGGAGAGCAGGCGCGCCCCGCGATCGTTGACCTCGCGGATCGTGCCACCATCCAGATGCACCCTGGCGTCCCCCGCCAGGGTCGCCAGCTGCGGGCGCCAGGGAACATCCTGCCAGCCCGTGCTGAACCCGATGTCGGCCGGGGTATCGCCAAGGGGAGAGACATAGCCAAAGCGATGCAGCAGCAGCTCGCTGTTGGCGCTCTTGAGCCTTCCCTCGAGGCGAGTCTGCATCCGCTCCCCGTCGCGATACCAGCCCCCCTTGCCGCTCAGGGTCGACCCCGCCAGCTCCATCTTGAAGCGATCCAGAGTGACCCGGTCGGGGGCGGGTTTAAGCTCCCCACTCACCTGACCGAGGGGCAGCTCACCGAAGCGGCAATCGGCACAGGTGAAGGTCATCCAGGGGATCTGCCCGAGCAGAGCCTGTTCCTGCACCGGATCGGGCTTGCCACGGAAGTCATCACTCGAGCCCGACCAGTGCAGGCGGCCAAACTGGGCCTCGACCGGCTGGCTCCGGCGCGTGGGCACCCGCACCACCCCGAGCACCTGGGGACTGTCGATCATCACCTCGGTGGCCCCGGCCACCGCCCCCACGGTAAATTGCACCGCCTTGAGGGTGGCCGACCCTATCTTGGCCTGATTGACACGCCCGTCCACCCACCAGGGTGAGGGCCAGAAGGCCGGTCCTTCCAGCGTCGGCCCCCCCTCACCCCGAGCCGGCAACCAGCCCGAGAGACGAGACAGCCAGGCCCCGACATCGACCCGCTCCTGATTGATGGTCAGCACCATGGGGGCATCGCGGATCACCCGGGTACCCGGTTGACCCAGATTGGCCCGCAGCCGGGTCAGGCGCGCCGGGCTCTGGCCATAGTCGAGGCGGGCCGCTAGGTTGTGTTCGCTCCCCAGCACCCCATGAATGTCGGCCTTGCCATTCTGTCCTCGCGCCGTGATACGCATGGGCAGGCGAGCCGCCGCCTCCTTGGTCAGCGGGGCCGGCAGATCCAGCGCCATCCCGCGCAGATCCGAGGCGAGATCGACGCTAAATTGCAGCGGCTGCGACTCATTGAGATCGACCCCCACCTGACCGCCCCAACGGCTCTGGCCCTTGAGCACCTCCATGCCCGGCGCCCTCAGGGTCGAGCGCCGCTGATCCCACTCCCCCTTGATCCCCACGTCGACCCGGTATCCGGCCGGACGCACGGCACCGCTGTAGTCGAGGGTGACAGGGTTACCGTAGAGGCGGGCCGTCAGTCCCTTGAAACCCGTCTTGTCGTTGTCGAAATCGAGGGTACCCTTGACCGCCTCCAGGGGGAGATCGAGCGCCGCCAGACGCACCTTGCCGCCCTCAAAGTCCGCCTGCCCCGCCACCTTCACCTCGGCGCCGTTGAGGGGGATATCGAGTCGCAGATCCCCTCGCAGGGGACCACTCACCTGCACCTGCTCGAGGGCCTGGCCCACCGAATTCTTGAGGGGGGAGTCGATGAGATAGCGGCTCACCTCCCGCCCATCCCCCGCCACCTTGGCGGCGATATAGAGGTGGGCGTCGGGGGCGAGATCCGGGATCAGGGCATGAATGCGCTCGGCCCTGGCCTTGCCGAGGCGGGCACTCTCGCTCTGCATGTCGAGAGAGGCGTTCTGGAACAGCAGATCGAGGCGCAGGTCGGTGAGCGGTTGCCAACCGGGGTCGAACTGGAAGGTGGCCTTCTCGAGGGGAACGGCGGCCTGGAAGATCCCCTCACCGCCGGCATAGGGGAAGTCTTGCAGGGCACCGTACCAGAGCAGGCTGGCTCCCTTGGCCTGCCCTCCCTGCAGGGAGGCACTCAGGTAGTCGACCAACCCCTTGTCCATGGCGTGCAGGGGGTAGTAGCGATCCGCATGAGCGGCATTTTTTACATCCACAGCGCCGGTCAGGGCCAGGAAGGGGCGCGCCTCCAGATCGAGACGAAAACGGGTGGCCAGGCTGAGATCCGGGTTGGAGAGCGTGATGTCCTGGCCATAGAGCACCCAGTTGCCCTGCTCTCGCCACCAGTCGAGCCGACCACTGAAGCGATCGACGGCGATGGGGCGCTTGAAATGGCCCCCGGTATCGATCCTGTCCTTACCCAGACTCAGGGTTAGGGCCCCCTGCTCGGGCGTCAGCCAGAAACGCCCATCCAGCGCGCTAAAGCCCGGCACCCACTGCCATTGCTGCAGCCCCAGCCCTTGCAGGGTGCCGCTGAGGCTCGGATGTTGCCAATCGGCATCGGCCAGCAGGGTCAGATCGTGGAGCTCGCCGCTGGGCTTCATGGTTGCCAGCGCGCCGGTTGCCTCGGGATAGAGGCCAGAGACAATTTGGCCGAGCAGGGCCAGCTTGCCGAATTCTATCTTGGGAATAATGCCGGTGATGCGATCGCCGCGCCGCTCCAGCTGCAACTGGCTGCGCAGCCAGGGCCGCTCGTCGAGTTTGAGCTGTACGTCGTAGCTGGCCAGCTGCCACTCGTGGTCATCCCGCCGCAGCTGGATCTGACCACCGCTCAGCCCAAGCCGGTGCATCTGACCTTTCTCTTGCCAGATCAGATAGTTGTTGCCAAATTTAAGCAGGCTCTCGCCCCACTCGCGCCCCTTGAACTCGCTCCACAACTGCAGATCGAGCTGCCCTTCGAGGCGCGGCTCTCCGGCGTGGACCCGTGCCAACAGGGGGGTGATATTGAGGCGATGAGCCCCTAGATAGAGGCGCCCCGAGAGATCGTCGAGACGATGGGAACGCCCCTTGAGATCGATGATGAGATCCAGCGTGCTCTCGCCGAGCCCATCCACCAGATAGGCCTTGCCGACCCCTTGATGGCGATTGCCCCGGTTCTGCCAACCCAGCTCGGCGACGCTGAGGGTGGTGAGCTCTCCCAACGGTGTCTTGAGACGCACTCGGCTGTCGAACAGGGAGAAACGACGAAAGCTGCCCAGCACCACCTCGAGCAGCGCATCGAGCTGCCGCACCTCTTCCTGGGGATCCTGGCGAGGGCGGGTCAGATCGATGGCGAGATCGAGCCGGTGCAGCCGCAGCTCGCGAAAATGGGGGGAGGCGCTGCGCAGAGAGCGCCAGAGATCCAGCTTGATCGAGGCCTGCGCCAGGGTGAATTCGATGCGGCCATCGGGGGAAGCGAGGCTAAGCCCCTGCAACGAGAGGGCGGGCCCTCGCCCGACCCAGGTTAACCCCAGGCTCTCGACCCGGGCCCCGGGCCCGAGCAACCCGGTGACGAGCGACTCCTTGTGCTGGTTGAGCAGGGGACCACCCAGACGGACGGCGCTGATCCCGATGGCCAGCAGCACGAACAGGATCCCCAAGGCCAGCCAGGCCCGACTCAACCAGCGGTGGAGCATTTACATCATCACCACGTCAAACTGCTCCTGGCTATAGAGCGGCTCGCTCACCACCCGCACCTGCTTGCCGATGAAGACCTCCAGCTCGGCCAGGCTGTGGGACTCCTCACCGCGCAGGAACTCGGCCACGGCCGGGGCGGCGTAAACGGTGAACTGATCCGCATCGTAGGCGCGGTTAACCCGGATGATCTCGCGCAGGATCTCGTAGCAGACCGATTCGACCGTCTTGACCCGACCGCGCCCATGGCACTCGGGGCACTCGGAGCAGAGCACGTGCTCCAGGCTCTCGCGGGTGCGCTTGCGGGTCATCTCCACCAGGCCGAGCTGGGAGAAGCCGTTGACGTTGGTCTTGGCCCTGTCCTTGGCGAGCGCCAGCTCCAGGCTGTGCAGCACCCGGCGGCGATGGTCTTCCGACTGCATATCGATGAAGTCGATGATGATGATGCCGCCGAGGTTACGCAGACGCAGCTGACGGGCGATGGCCGCCGTCGCCTCGACGTTGGTGTTGAAGATGGTCTCTTCCAGGTTGCGATGGCCGACGAAGGCACCGGTGTTGATGTCCACCGTGGTCATCGCCTCGGTCTGGTCGATGATGAGGTAGCCGCCGGATTTCAGCTCCACCTTGCGCTCCAGGGCGCGCTGGATCTCGTTCTCCACGTCGTAGAGATCGAAGATGGGGGACTCGCCGGCATAGTACTCCAGCTTGTCCGCCAGCTCGGGGACATACTCCTCGCAGAAGCGCTTGAGGGACTCGAAGCTCTGGCGCGAATCGACGCGGATCTTGTCGAGCTCGGCGCCGACGAAGTCACGCACCACCCGGAACGCCAGGCTGGGGTCTTCGTAGATGACCCGGCACGGCGGATACTTCTGCTTGCGCTCGAGGATCTTGCGCCACAGGCGCTTCAAGAAGGCGGCGTCCTGCTCCAGCTCCTGCTCCCCCACCCCTTCGGCGGCGGTGCGGATGATGAAGCCGCCCAGTTCGTCCACATAGGAACTCACCACCCGCTTGAGGCGCTCGCGCTCCGCCTCGGACTCGATACGCTGGGAGACCCCCACGTGGGCGCTGCCGGGCATGAAGACAAGATAACGGGAAGGGAGGGTGATGTCGGTGGTGAGGCGGGCGCCCTTGGTGCCGAGGGGATCCTTGACCACCTGCACCATGATGTCCTGCCCCTGACGCACCAGCTCGGCGATGTTACCGGCCTGGAACTGCTCCTTCTCCTTGATGGCCACGCACTCGGTGTGGGGCACGATGTCGGAGGCGTGCAGGAAGGCGGCCTTGTCCATGCCGATGTCGACAAAGGCGGCCTGCATGCCGGGCAACACCCGACTGATCTTGCCCTTGTAGATGTTTCCGACGATGCCGCGCCGGGCCTGGCGCTCCACATGCACTTCCTGCAACTGGCCATTCTCGACCAGGGCGACCCGGGTCTCGGAGGGGGTTACGTTAATCAACAGCTCTACGGACATATGACTGCTTCCTGATTTTTATAAGATTCTGATGAAACAGCGCGTCCGAAGCTGGAAAAACCAGAAGAAGGCGTGGCTCAGCGCTGTTCCAGGGCACTCTTGATAAGCAGATCCGTCTCGAGCAGGGGCAGGCCGACCACGGCGCTATAGCTCCCCTCGATACGGCTGACAAACTTGCCGGCAATCCCCTGAATCCCATAGGCACCCGCCTTGTCACAGGGTTCACCGGTCTCCCAATAGGCCTCGATCTCGGACTCGTCGAGCTTGCGAAAGGCCACGTTGGTGGTCACCAGTCGCACGTCACAACGGTCGGCCGAGGCGAGGGCAACCGCCGTCATCACCTGATGCACGCGCCCGGAGAGGGCCTCGAGCATCTCCTTGGCATCGATCAGGTCGGAAGGCTTCTCCAGCACCCGCTCGCCGAGCACGACTATGGTGTCGGCACCGAGCACGGGATGCGCCTCGGGGGCCACGGCCAACCCGGCCTGCGCCTTGTCGCGCGCCAGCCGGCAGACATAGTCCTGGGGCTTCTCGCCCTCCTGACGGCGCTCCTCGACCTCGCAGCGCAATACCTCGAAGCGGTAGCCCAGCTGGGTCAGCAGCTCGCGGCGACGGGGCGAGCCGGAGGCCAGATAAAGTTGAATAGTGCTCTTCATAACTACTTGATATTGAAGTGTCTTCTCAATTGGCGCAAGACCAGAAAGACCCAGGGCCAGAGAAACATGGTGGATAGGGTAGACCAGAAGTAGCCCACATTCAGATTGGCCCGGCTAAACAGGTGCTCGGCCCAGAAGACGGTGACCTTGCCCACCAGGGTGAGGCCACCCATGATGAGGGCCTGTTGCCACACCGAGAAGTTACGGATCTTCTGAAACTGGAACGCCGCCAGATAGACCATGATGGCCATGGCCATGGCACGCACCCCCAGGGTACTGCCGAGCAACACATCGAGCAGCAGGCCGGCGACCCAGGCACTGCCCACATTGACTCTGTGGGGCAGCGCCAGGGCCCAGTAGACCAGCACCATGGCGAGCCAGTCGGGCCTGAAGGGCACCAGCTGGATCGGCAGGGGCAGAATAGAGAGGCTCAGGGCCAGCAGGATCGACAACCAGATCCAGAGCCGGCCGCTTGCAGGTTGCAACATCAGGACTTTTTCTCCGCTGCGGGGGCCGGGGCACTGGCTTGCTCATCATCGTGGAGCTCGGGACGCTTGTCGGTCCACAGCAGCAACATGTAACGCAGGCGATCGAGCGGCACCAGGGGCTTGGCCTCCACCTGGGCGAACGGCTTGCCCTCCACATAGTCGGCCCGGGTCACGGTCGCCACCGGGTAGCCTTCCGGGAAGCGGCCGCCAAGGCCCGAGGTGACCAGCAGATCGCCGACCTGGATATCGGTGTTGCGCGGCAGGTTACGCAGCTCCAGCCTGTCGAGCTCACCGCTGCCGTTGGCGATCGCGCGCAGGTCGTTACGCAGCACCCGTACCGGCAAGCCGTGGCTGGAGTCGGTGATGAGCAGCACCCGACTGGTGGTCGAACCCACGTGCAGCACCTGACCTATCACACCGAGATCGTTGATCACCGGCTGGCCGTTGTAGACGCCGTCGAGCGCCCCCTTGTTGATCAGGATCTGGTGGCTGAAGGGATCGGAGTCGACCGAGATGAGCTCGGCGACCATCTTGCGCGACTCCTTCTGCACCGGAGAGCCGAGCAGCTCGCGCAGGCGCTGGTTTTCATGCTCAAGATGATCCATCTGCAGCAGGCGAGCGCGCAGGGTAAACAGCTGTTGCTCCTGCTGCTTGGTCTGTTCGATGAGATCGGTACGGGTCTGCACCTGATCGGACATGGAGTCGAGCAGGATGCCGGGGGCATTGGCAAGGTACTGCAGCGGACTGACCAGAGAGCCGAGGTAGACACGGACGTGCTCGAAGGCATTGAAGCGGGAGTCCGCCACAATGGCTGCGATGGAGATAACCACGGCGAGAAAGAGCCGCAGTTGAAGCGAAGGGCCTCGGCCAAATATCGGTTTCATAAATCGTGGTGTCACCCTGTCGGGTCAAGCCGCATCTTGGAGCGGCATCCAATCGCAGCCAGCGGCGATCGACAAGATCGCCGCTGGCTGCAAAAAAGAGCCGGCGTTTGCCGGCTCATCTTCTGTTACTCGTACTGGAACAGGTCGCCGCCGTGCATGTCGATGAGCTCCAGCGCCTTGCCACCACCGCGGGCGACACAGGTAAGCGGATCCTCGGCAACCACCACTGGGATACCGGTCTCTTCCATCAGCAGGCGATCCAGATCACGCAACAGGGCGCCACCACCGGTCAGCACCATGCCGCGCTCGGAGATGTCGGAAGCCAGCTCGGGCGGGGACTGCTCCAGGGCCACCATGACGGCGGAGACGATGCCTGACAGCGGCTCTTGCAGAGCTTCCAGGATCTCGTTGGAGTTGAGGGTGAAGCTGCGGGGCACACCCTCGGCCAGGTTACGACCGCGCACCTCGAGCTCACGCACCTCTTCGCCCGGATAGGCGGAGCCGATCTCGTGCTTGATGCGCTCGGCGGTGGACTCACCGATCAGGCTGCCGTAGTTACGGCGCACATAATTGATGATGGCTTCGTCGAACTTGTCACCACCGATACGCACGGACTGGGCATAGACCACACCGTTGAGGGAGATGATGGCCACCTCGGTCGTACCGCCACCGATGTCCACCACCATGGAGCCGGTCGCCTCGGAGACCGGCAGGCCGGCACCGATGGCCGCCGCCATGGGCTCCTCGATCAGGTGAACTTCCCGGGCACCGGCGCCCAGCGCCGATTCGCGAATGGCACGGCGCTCCACCTGGGTAGAACCGCAGGGGATGCAGACCAGCACGCGCGGGCTGGGGCGGAAGAAGTTGTTGTCGTGAACCTGCTTGATGAAGTGCTGCAGCATCTTCTCGGTCACGTAGAAATCGGCGATCACCCCGTCCTTCATGGGACGGATGGCGGAGATGTTGCCCGGGGTACGGCCCAACATCTGCTTGGCCGCGTGGCCAACGGCGGCCACCGACTTGGCGTTCCCGCGCTCTTGGCGAATGGCGACAACGGACGGTTCGTTGAGGACGATACCCTGATCCTTCACATAAATCAGGGTGTTGGCTGTTCCCAGATCGATCGACAGATCGTTGGAGAAGACGCCTCTGAGCTTTTTGAACATGGCTACGGGAAATCCTAAGAATTTGGAAGAGCAGAAAACCGGCTAACTTTACCAATGCCCATCACGCCCTGCAAGCGAACAACCCCTTAGGATGGGCACGACACGACAATTTATGCGAGCCATCACTTACCTTGAGCCGCCCGCCTCCTGCCGGCGTGGCGGGAGGTGACGGAAAAAACGCCGCCCTCCCGCTCCGGTCAAATTAATTAAACCGCTCACGCCGGTAGATGATGCGATCGCTCCCGCGCGCACTACCGAAGATGGCGATCCCCTGGAGGCTGCGAGGATCGTCTAACAACCAGAGCGGAGCCCCGGGCTGGCGGGAGAGATCCACGCGATAGGGTACGGTGAGGGGGGTACCAGGGGCGCCAAGCTGTAATCGGGTTTCCCCTGCCGCGACGCGAGCCCTGGCGCTGCCGGGGGCCTGGCTGCCCAGGCCGAGGCGGATTGCCCCTGCCGGCGGGAATGAGAGCATGCCGCTACCGGCATCATAGGCCTGCCCGTCGGCGGTGAACTCATAGCCGCTCAGATCGAGCTCGGTGCAGCTGTCATCGACGTTGGGTCGCCAACGTCCATCCTGATACGACTCCACTTGCTGGCGCAAGGCGAGCGGTGTACCGGCGCTCCCCTGCTCGGTACTGACCGCGAGCCGACCGTGACGCAGCACCTGGATACCCAGCCTGACGGCATCACAGCGCCCACTCGGCGCACAATCACCCGCCTCGTCGGCACGCATATCCGGCGCGGCAACCCGGGTCACCACCGGGGTCTCGCCGTCGGCGATCCGCAAGCCGACAGCCAGTTGCATCAGGGATTCCTCAAGGGCCTGGCTACGAGCCAAGCGGGAGTTGGGGCTATCCGGTCTGACCTGGGCAATGCCCTGACCCCACGTCAGCACCGGCTCTTGGTCAATACGGCTGGTCAGCCCCCCGCCGAGATCCCCATTCTCGGCCACCAGCTTGCTCGCCCCTTTGGCAAAGGGCCCACGATAGTTAAGCGTGGTTCCCGCACTCAGGTTACGGGCGGTGACGGTAAACCCGCTGGTAAAGGGCTGCCCCGTATAAGTGAAGGAAGAGCAGGCAGGCAGGATGCGCTTATCGCTAACCGCAAAATCCCACGGGACGAAGCGCCCTATGGGGGCGCTCCAGCGCAGGGGCACCGTTAACGGGGGAGACTCGTCCTGATAGTTGGGGTAGGGGACAAAATCGGTGACGCCGGCACGAATCACCCCCACCTCGCTCCAGCTGGTGGCCAGACGCCCGCTACCGGCGGCCATGGACAGAGTGGCGGGCGACAATAGCCCCCGCACACCACCGGCCGGGGCCAACAGTTGCCAATCCACAGTCCGCCCCTGAGTCGCAAACCCCGGCGTCGCCACATTGGCGCTGTTGATCGCCTGGGCGAGCAGGTTAAAGCCCTCGCCCGCCCTGCGATAGACGGGGCAGGCGGCATAGCTCGCATCATCGCTACCGCTGCAGAGCGACTGCCCCTCCCCTTGCAGCACGATGGCCTTGGGCAGCACGGCAAAGGTGTCACTCCCCTTGAGGTTGAGGGTGCCGGTACTGTCGCTTCTCTGCACGCTCGCATCGAGGCGCAGGACGCCGGCATCCGGATATTGCACCGTGAGCTGGCCAACCCCATTGGCATCGAAGGTCACGTTGGCCGCCGCACCCGCCGCAGACAGGGGCGTTCCATTGACCGTCGGCTGTGCCTGGCTGGGGTCAGAGACCACCTTGCCGTAGTCAAAACGCAGGCTCTGGGTACCGGTCAGCAGGGGGAGGCAGACCCGGGTCGCCCCGGCAGCGGACGACTTGATGGCCCGGATCTCGCTGCTGGCGCTCTCGCCAGCATAGAAGGTCGGCACGTTAAAGCGCAGGGCCGCGTCAACGAAGTCGAGGGTGCAGCCAGGATCGAGCACCCCGTCCCGATAGCAGCGCAGCGGCGCCGCTGGGGCACTCGCCGACGCGCCCAGGGTCACGCTCCCGACCGTGAGCCGGGCCAGGGTGAGATTCGCCAGCCCGCTACTCCCCAGTGACACCGGGTTGCTGCTCCACCCCGCCTGAGGGGAGAGGCTGACCGAGGCGCCCGCGTCAAACAGCTGGCTACAGCTGCTGTCTTTACAGGCCCGCAGCTGCACGCTGGCCTGCTCACAAGTGAGCGCCTGGGCCGAATAGATCAGCTCGTAGTGATCGGGCGCGACGACGGTGGAACATTGATAGGCCCGGCTATCGATCGTCGAATCTTTACCCAGCAGCACCGACTGGGCGTTGATGCGCCCCATCAGATAGGACGCCGACGACAGGCTGACACTTCCTCTGGCACTGTCCGCCTGATAGACCAGCCCGGAGAGGGTCGAGCCATCGGTCAGGGTTGCGCCGTCGTAGAGCACGACCATTAGCTTGCCGACGTCACCCGCGCTATTGCGGCCCGGGCTGTTGATATAGCTGGCCGACCCCATAACCAGCGTCTTCACAAACAGCCTGACCGGGCCATCGATCTCTATCGAGGTGTCATTGCTCATGGTCAGGGTTTCAATCCAGTAATCCCCGGCCGCCAACTTGACGGTATAGGGCCGCCCGCCACGGCCACTGCCCAGGTTCATCGCCTTGATGGTGATGCCCGAATTTTCGATGTTCAGCAGGGATTGGTATGAGGTCGATACAGTGCCAAACGTCATGCCATCGGCCGCCGTGAGATACCGGGTCTCGGCAAACCCCAGCGTCACATCGGCGCCGGTGGCGAGGGGGAAACGAGAAACGGGCGCGCCGCCCCAGGGGGCGACATCACCCACGGCGACGCACAGGCCCCCGTCGCAGTTACTCCCCGAGGTGCCCTTGATCTGGCCATTGGGTCCATAGCCAAGGCGTCCGCCCTGGGTGCCATACACCAGCCCCATGGTATTGCCGGGATTACCGCTCAGGTCGAGCTTGTGAGCACTCGCCCGCCCCTGGGCCGGATAAGGGAAGATAGAGCAGACGTTATCCAGGGCGACGCTCTCGTTGAGCGGCGTGTAGGTGAGGAGCATCGAGTCCCAGCTGATGTCATCGCGATCATAGGCGGCGACGCTCTCGACCCAGAGCTCATAGGTGCCGGCGGCCAGCTCGTAGTTAATTTTCCACTCGATGTCGCCGTTGCGGGTGAAGTAATAGACCAGAGGGGTGTAGGCGCTGTCTGCCGTGCGGATAAAGATCCGGCTGCCCCCCGTGGCCTCCCAATCCTGCAGATTAAAGAGCAAGAGAGAGTCGAGGCGTGAGCGCTTGTTCAGGGTGAAGGTATAACGCACATAAGCGCCGCTCGCCGCCGGGGGATACCAACGGCTCGCGTCTTGATTATCACCGATATGGGTGCGCTGGCTGAAATGAAAGGCGGTGCTGGTGCCATTGGTCACCAGGCGAATGGCACTAAAGGTAAAATCATCCCAATCGTGGCAAGGATAGGCATAGCGCTGATAGGCATTGCCATTGTTATAAAAACAGCTCCCCCACACCGCGATGCGATACTCCCCGGCAGGCAACGATAATTCATTGGCTACGGTGACCCTGTCCCGGCTGCCATCATAACCTTGCAGATCGAGCAGGGTATTCCCATAGCGATCCCAGATAATCACATTCATGCCGGCCTGCAGATCACTGCTTCCTTCGAGCCGAATCTCCTTGAGCATCACGGGATGAGTCAGTCGAAAGTTGATGGGCCGCAGCGCCTGATAATGGCCGCCGGATGGCCACAGCACCTGGGTGGGGCGCAGCGCCGTCGAGTCGTTATCGCCGATATGTCCGTAGCCGGGCAGGAGCACGTCACCAAAAGCGCATGGCGACAGGAGCAGAGCGAGGATCAACAGGAATCGCTCAAGGCGCATGGTTACTCTCCATAGGTTTCCACCGTCAGGGTGCGGCTCACGGCAAAATCGGGGTTGGCGCTATCGAGCTGCCTATCACCGCAGCTTCCCTGCGCGCTCAGGCGCACCCCGGCCACGGAAATACTCCCATCCGAGCTGGAGACAGGCGTGCAGCTGAGTACAGCCTGACAGCCGTCAAGGCCGGGCGTGGTAAAGGTGAGGTTGGCGCCGGGGCACCCGAGCGGTTGCCACTGCCCCTGGGGATAGAGCCGGTAGAGCCCCACCTCCAGGGCACTCTGGGCCGCCATCAGGGCCCGCACGCCGCGCACCTCAAGCGTGTGCTTCTCGCCACTGTCGGTGAGAAAACGGCCCATGGCGGCGGCCAGCAGGGCCATCACGACGATGACGAACAGAGCGATCAGCAGGGCGCTGCCGTGCGTGCGTCTAGGGTTCATTCCACACCCCCATCCTGTGCTCCAGGGTCACGCTCTCCCCCCGCTGGCTCAGGGTCAGTCGCAAGCCAACCTCGCCCCCGTAGCGGGGCGAGGCGATGTCGCGATAGAAGAGTCCCTCGGCGACAAGCCCGGCCACGGGCTCGGTCAGAGCGCTGGCCGCCAGGGATTGCCCCAAGGCCCCCGCCCCCCGCAGCATGCGGCCACTCTGGACGCAGAACAGCACCTGCTCACTGGCAAAATAGACCCGGCGCCCCGGCGATTCGGTGCTAAACGACTGGGCCGTGGTGACCTGCAGGGCGCCGCTGCCCACTGGGCTGACCGTCAGCACCTGACTGGTGCAGGTGCCACCGATGCAGCCTTGTGCCAGCCCCTGCTCGGTCAGGGGGTAGACGATGGCCAGGCTGGCGTCGGTCGGCGCGGCGCCATCGGGGGTCACCAGAGTCATGGCGAACGTCCCCCCGCTCAGCCCCTGATTCAGGCGCAGGTAACGGCTGGCACTCTGGATCGGCCAGAACCGTATGCAGGCCCCCTGCTCGGTCCGATTGCCGTCGAGATCCTCAATCTGCAAGGAGCCAGGCACCGCCTGCCCCACCTCGCGGTTCAAACGCTCGAGGGCGAAGCGAACATCGCTCATCAGCTGTTCACGGGCACTGGCATCCTGATAGATGAGGGTGCCCGTACCGATAAACTGGCTGGAGAAGGTGGCCATGATGCCGAGCAAGAGGATCACCATCACCAGTTCGATCAGGGTGAAGCCGCGCGCCATCAGTAGTTCCCCCGGTAAGCGGCAAAATCCAGACTGCTCCCGTCAGGCAGGCGCACCGTCAGCGTGATGCGCTTGCCGACCGAGCAGGGATCCGCGCAGGCGGTGTCGGGGTCGCTGGCGCTCAGATCGCGCCCCACCACGGCGATGCGCACCGCGAAGTTGCGATACTCATCCTGCGGCCCCAGGGCACTCTGTTGCACCAGGGTATTGGCCGCCAGCCATTGACCCGCGCTGTCGAAGTCGTCCACATCGTTATAGAGATAGGGGGCATTCTCCCCGGGATCCGGACCATAGTGGGCGCTGCTGGTACAGGGAGGATAAGAGACGCCGGCCTGCGTCTCACCACAGCGAAAACGCCCGCCGTTGTGATCCGATGCCTGATCAAACGACGCCTCCATGATCTCACCCAGCAGGCGCTGGGCCAGCTGGGCGGCACGCACCTGCTGCACCGGGTCTACGGCGCGCGGCGCCTGGTTGACCAGTAGCCCGAGGATGCCGGTCAGGGCCACCGCCAGCAGCACAATACCGACGATAAGCTCGATCAGGGTAAAGCCGCGGCTAGGGGATCTCATGGATATACCCCTGGGATTCGATACGCAGGCGCCCCGCTTCGTGGCCATCGCTCACCCGCAACTCGCAGCCACCCAGGCAGGCACCGAGCGGCCGCCCCATACGATCGAAGCGCACGACGAAGCTGCCGGCGTTGTTTAACCAGAGCGTCATGCCTGAGGAGGGAGTAACGAGGCGGCCACGGGTGCGTTGATGGTCGCTCCAGCCGCTGATGGCGCCGGGGGCCGGGCAGTTGGCGCCGACCAGGGCCTGCGTCAGATGGGCAAATCCGGCGGCATCCGCCACCAGCTGGGTACAGCGATCGGGGGGCTCGTGCATGTTGAAGGTCTGCACCAACCGCAGCCGGGTCAGCAGCTCATCGCGCAAGGTTTGGGTTTCCATGCCGCCTTTGCCCAGCCACTTGGGCACGGCAAAGGCGGCCAGAATCCCGAGCAACAGGATTACCAGCACCAGTTCGATCAGGGTAAAGCCATTAATGTCAGAATTAGCGTTAGACATGAATCTTCATCATGAAAATACAAGTATTAGTAAGCATCAATTACTCCCTAACCCTCACAAGAATTAATATCAAAACCGACATTTAAATCTGACAAAACAAAATGGGCAGAGCATATAGCCCTGCCCATTTTATTTATTTGCAATCCGTGGTTTCTACCTTTGCAACAACACCAGTCTTTGCTTGTGTGTAAGTGACAAAGCAATTATCTAGCGCGGTCTTTCCTTTCGGATAGATCATTATGGATACAGGGTCGGTTGCTGTTTCAGGAACTTTATATTCCCATGCGGTACTATCCACATCCAGCAGAGCAGACAGCGCAGCCTGGGTCGCAACGGGATAACCAAAGAGTGTTGCTACTGTTTTCCCCCCCCCAATGTCTAACGCGACTTCATCAGAGGAGGTCTCCTTTCCCTTCAGCACTGCTTTGCTATATACCATTGAACTTGCTGACTTTAGGGATGCTTCAACCGCCTTTAAGGTTGCCGTTCTTGCATCCTCCTGCAGATTCAGGAACTTGGGCGCGGCGGTCACCGCCAGAATGCCCAGAATAATGATCACTATGACCAGTTCGATCAGGGTGAAACCCGACTGCTTTCTCATCACATCATCCTCTTAGTTGATATTGGTCGTCACCTGGCCGGAGGCCGGACGATAGCTAAAACTCATAAACGCATCGGTGCGTCCCTGAGGGTCCTGATACTGGCCGTCACTCCCCTTGGAGAGGCTGTTGACCAGGTAGTAGCGACAGACAGAGTCAACGCCGTTGCTCTGGGCGGTCGCATAATATTTGAGGTCGTTGCCACTGCCGCGCACCGCGGCGAAGGCATCGCTCGCCTTGGGCGGATTTTGCAGCAGACCGTTCCAGATCTTGAGGCAGCGCGCCGCGGTCAGGCTACCCGGGGCCACCTCAATGGTGCCGCTGCCGGCCGTGTCCATGGGGTAACCGGGGGAGAGCACGCCGTCACTGACCTGCTGCTCGGTCGGGGTGGTGAGGTAGAAGCGGGTGCCGTCGTAGACCACGGTATTCTGCTCGTTCTGCTTGTCGCGCCCCTCGGCCTCCCACTGGGCGCGCACCAGCAGCACGCCGGTGGCAAAGCCGCCCGAGACCCCCTCCACGCTCGCCTTCTTCGCCTCTTCGGTCACATCGAGAAAACGTGGCAGGGCCGTGGCCGCCAGGATCCCCAGGATCACGATGACGATGACCAGCTCTATCAGGGAAAAACCCGCGCTCCGTCTACCCATAACTCCTCCCCACTCTCGACTCATTATTCCACGAATTCATGAAAATCAAAGGCATCAATTGGCTACCTTTGAACCTCATCACCCTCTGTCTGCCGCACGGCACCCGTGCGCCAGTCATAGTACCAGCGCACCGCGCCGAGCCCGATCTCGCACCCCTGCGCCCGCAGGTTCAGCGAGAGAGGCTCACCATCCAGATCGCGGCGCCCGATCAGGGCCTGCCACAGCGCAGGGCAAGGATCCGGGGCCATGCCATCGACCCCGTTTGGCCAGCCGTTTGCCGAGAAATACCACAACCGCCCCTCGGCTCTCAGCACCGGGGGGCGCTGGCCCATCAGCCAGAGGCCGTGCAGCCGCTGGCTACGCTCGCCAAACTGGCCGACCAGCTCGGTCAGGGCCGCCACCTGGGCGGCCCCCCGGTGACTCTGATAGGCGCTGGCCAGCAGCCCCATCAGGGTGAAGAGCAGGGTCAGACTCACCGCGAGGCGAAAGCCCCCCAGCCAGCGCCACTGATCCTGCTGCTCACGGCTCATATCGCCCCCTACTGACCGCGCACCACGCGCATCATGTCCCACATGGGGGTGAAGATGCCCAGGGCCAGGATCAGCACCATGACGGCGACGATGCCGATCAGGATCGGCTCGATACGGGCCGTCAGGCTCTTGAGGTCATAGTCCACCTCTCGCTCGTAATACTCGGCCACCTCGAGCATCAGGTCATCAACCTGGCCCGTCTCCTCGCCCACGGCCACCATCTGCAACACCAGAGGAGTGAAGAGGTGACTCTGGGTCGAGGTTCGCAGCAGGGTCTCGCCGCGTTCGACGCCGCTGCGCATCTCGCGAATGCGCAGGGCCATCCAGGCGTTGTCCACCGCCTCGGCCACCAGGGTGAGGGCCGCGTTGAGGGGGACCCCGGCGCGCAGCATCATGGCAAAGCTGCGGGCGAAGCGAGCCAGCAGGGAGCGCTCTATGATGTCGCCGACGATGGGCAGGCGCAGCTGCCAGCGGTGCCACTTCAATTTTCCCGCCGGGGTGCTCACCCACCAGCGCCACCCGGCCACGCCGCCGAGCAGGGCCGCCAGCAGCAGCCACCAGTAATGGACGAAGAAGTGGGAGGTGGCGAGCAGGATCCGGGTGGCGAGCGGCAGCTCGACCCCGAACTTGGCAAACATGCCGGCGAAGGTCGGGATGACGAAGATATTGAGGACCACCATGGCCACGCCGATGGCGATCAGCACGAAGCTGGGGTAGCGCATGGCGGTCTTGATCCGCTTGCGGGTCTCCAGCTCCAGCTCGAAGTAGTTGGCCAGCTGCAGGAAGGCCTCCTCCAGCTGACCCGTGTTCTCCCCCACGTGAATGATGGCGATAAAGAGGGAGCTAAAGACCCTGGGATGGGCCTGCATGGCGGTGGAGAGCGGCTTGCCGTTGCCGAGCTCCTCGCCGAGGTTCACCAGCGCACGCTTGAGCGGCTTGCTGTGGGTGGTGTCGGCCAGTCCGGCCATGGCGCGCAGAATGGGGATGCCGGCCCGGGTCAGGGCGTACATCTGGCGGGTGAAGATGACCAGCTCTTCGAGGCGCACGCCTCGCTCGAGCAGCAGCGACCAGTCGATGGCCGCTGCCCTCGCCTTGCCGGGGCGGATCTCGGTGGGCAGTATGCCACGGCGCATCAGGGCCTCGGCGGCCGCCATCTCGCTCGCCGCATCCAGCTCGCCACGCGCCTCCCGGCCCTGATTGTCTCGTCCCCGATAGATGTAGTGGGCCATGGCTTACCCCAGGTCCTCGGCCAACCGCAGCACCTCGTCGAGCGAGGTGACACCGGTGCGGGCATAGTCGAGGGCTACCCGGGCCAGGGGGCGGTAGAGGGGCTGCTCGCGGGCGGCCCGGGCGAAGCCCTCGGCATCGTCCCGACGCAGGGCATCCATCATGGACTGGTCCAGCTCGAGCAGCTCATAGACCCCGATCCGGCCCCGGTAGCCGGTGAAGTTGCAGCTCTGGCAGCCGCGACCGACGTGATAGGCGTGCTCACCTGGACGCTCGCCGCTCAGGGTGGCGAGCCAGGTGGCTTGCGCCTGATCGGGCTCGGCCGGCTGACGACAGTGTTCACACAGACGGCGCACCAGACGCTGGGCCACCACGGCGCGCAGGGCGCTGGCCACCAGATAGCCCGGCGCCCCCATGTCGATGAGGCGCAGGGCACTGGTGACTGCGTCGTTGGTGTGCAGGGTGGTGAGCACCAGGTGGCCCGTGATGGCGCCGCGCAGGCCTATCTCCACTGTCTCGTTGTCGCGCATCTCCCCCACCAGCAGTATGTCCGGGTCCTGACGCAGGGTAGAGCGCAGCACGGCGGAGAAGGTGAGGCCGATCTTGGGGTTGACCTGCACCTGGTTGATGCGGGGAATGCGATACTCCACCGGATCTTCTACCGTGATGATCTTGTGGCTCGGCTGGTTGATCTCGGAGAGCGCCCCGTAGAGGGTGGTGGTCTTGCCGCTCCCGGTGGGGCCGGTGACCAGGATCATGCCATGGGGGCGTTTGAGCTGGCGGCGAAAGCGCACCAGGATCTCGGGCGGCATGCCGGTATCGTCGAGGGAGAGCAGGCCGCCGGACTGATCCAGCAGACGCATCACCACCGACTCCCCGTGCTGCACCGGCATGGTGGAGATCCGCACATCGACGTCGTGACCGCGCACCTTCATGTTGAAGCGGCCATCCTGAGGCAACCGCTTCTCCGAGATGTCGAGCCCGGCGACCAGCTTGAGACGCAGCACCAGCGCCTGGGCGATCCGCACCTCGTTGAGCACGTTCTCGTGCAGCACACCGTCGATCCGCTGGCGAATGCGCAGCACCTTCTCGTCCGGCTCGATATGGATGTCGGAGGCCCCCATCTGCACCGCGTCCTCAAACAGGGAGCGCAGCAGCTTGGCCACCGTGGCCTCTCCCTCTCCGGCCCCCTCGAGTGCACTGCCCCCCAGCTCGAAGTCCGCCTCCTGATACTCCTCGCGCAGCTGCTCGGCAAAGCTCTCGATCTCGCGGGTACGGCGATAGAGGCGGTCGAAGTAGTCGAGCAGTTGCCCCTCGCGAGCGACCGCCAGGGCCATCTGACGCGGTGCCAGCAGGGCCGCAACCGCATCGAGGGCGCTGAGATCAGCCGGATCCGACATGGCGACCGTCACCACGTCGTCGCTGCGATTGACCGCCAGGGCGCGGTAGCGACGGGCCTGCACCTCGGGCAGCAGCTGCACCGCCGCCGCGTCTATGGTGAGGGTGTTAAGATCGAAGAAGGGCACCTCCAGCTGACGGGCGAGAAACTGCAGCAGCTGCACCTCGCTGATGAAGCCGAGCTCGATCAGGGTCGCCCCCAGCTTGCGGCCGGTCTGGCGCTGCTGCTGCAGGGCCAGTTGCAGCTGATCGTCCGAGACGATCTGCTCCTGCACCAGCAGGTCACCGAGCCGCATCTTCAGTCTGGGTTGTACCATGGTTACTCCTTCATCATGGGGTCAGGGCGGCGATGCGCTGCCCCAGCCACTGGCTCGAGGCATCGCCGAGCCCGCCGTGCAGTTGGGCGCTGCGATAGGCATCGAGGGCACGCTCCCCGTTGCCCAGGCGCTCCTCGGCCACCCCCAGCCCCAGCCACCAGCGCCCCTCGTCGGGCTTGCTGCGCAGCAGTTGCAGATAGAGATCCCGAGCCTCGCCGCTGCGCCCCAGCTCCTGGGCCACGCCGGCCCAGGTTGCGTAATAGTCGAGGTTGCCGGGCAGCGGCGGACGCGCCCCGGCCAGCCAGTTGAGGGCCTGGGGTTGCTGCCCGGTCGCCAGTGCCAGTCGGGCCAGCAAGAGGCGAAAATCGGGTTCGACCGGGTGCAGGCGCACCCCCTCTTCGAGCAGACGGTTGGCCTCCTCGAGGCGCCCCTGGCCATAGAGCAGGGCCGCCAGCTGCTTGCGCGGCGCCACCTGCTGCGGCTGCTGCTCGAGCAGCGCCACATATTGCCGCTCCGCCTCGGCCAGATCGCCCTTGGCCATGGCGCTGCTGGCCTTCTTGTCGGCCAGAGTTGCCAGCTCGCCCGGCGAGAGGGAGACCCGCTCGATACGGAGCTCATTTTTGGGCTGAGCCTTGGGCGCCTCGACGGGGCGGGCGGCCAGCGCATCTTCTTCTTGCCGCTCCGGCTGCAAGGCGGCATCGAGCCTGGCATAGAAGGCCTCGGGGTCTTCACCGGGCGGAACCACCAGCTCGTCGCCCGCCTCTGCCGGCGCGGGAGACTCGGGCACGGGCAGGACAACCCGGGTATCCGGCTCTTGGGTCGGGCTCACCGGCTCGGCGGCTTGGGGCGCCGGCGCCGCCCTGTCTGGGGGCGTTGCTGCGTCGGGTGGCGTGGCCATGCCAGTGGAGCTTGCCACGGCGACCAGATTATCCACCTCGGGGGCTGAGCGGGCGGCATCGGCCTGCCAATAGAGCCAGCCTCGCCAGCCCACCAACAGCAGGCCGGCCAGGCAGGTGAGGGTCACCAGGGCGAGCAGCCAGAGCGGCGTGCGAGCCGCAGGCTGATAGCGGGCGCCTTCCCCCTCTTTCTGGTGACGCCCTTCGAGATCTTTAAGCATCTGGTTGATGACGCTCATCGGCTCGCCCCCCAGACCAGCAGGGCCAGCAGCCCGATCCCCAGCCCCCACCAGAGCGGCCCACGGCCACCCCTGGCGTCGGCGGTGTCGCGCACCGCCTCACGCACCAGAGGGCGACCCACCTCACGCAACCCCTTGCCATAGGCCAACATCAGGCTCTTGTGAGCCAGTATGTTGAGCAGGCGGGGGATGCCACGGGCAGAGCGCCACAGCAGGCGCTGGGCGGCGGCACTGAAGAGGGGCGCCCCGCGGTAACCGGAGACCAGTAGCCGATGCTCGAGATAGGCGCGCGCCTCGTCACGACGCAGGGGGCGCAGGGCATAGGAGAAGCCGATGCGCTGGCGCAGCTGGCGCAGGTGCGCCTTGCCCAGCCGGTTGTCGAGTTCGGGCTGGCCAAACAGCACCACCTGGAGCAGCTTGCTCGATTCGGTCTCGAGGTTGCCAAACAGGCGGATCGCCTCCAGGGTGTCGTCGGGCAGGGCCTGGGCCTCGTCGATCAACACCACCACCCGAAATCCCTGCTGGTGCAGGGCGATGAGGTGCCGGTGCAACCGGTCGGTGAGATCCAGCTCCCACCCCTCCTGACGCGCCATGCCGAGCTCATGGGCCAGGGCCGCACGCAGCTCGTCCGGGGTCAGGTGCGGGTTGGGCAACCAGGCGCAGCGCACCGGTCGGGCCTCGGAGCCGAGCTCGCCGAGCAGCTTGCGGCAGAGCAGGGTCTTGCCGGTGCCCACCTCGCCGGTCACCTTGATGAAGCCCTCTCCCTGGTCCAGCGCCCAGCGCAGCACCTCGAGCGCCTCCTCATGGGGAGGCAGCCCGTAGTAGAAGCCGGTGTTGGGGGTGAGGCCGAAGGGGGCCTCACTCAGGCCGAAGTGCTCCAGGTACATGCCTTAGGGTCCGGCCGGATACCATTTGTCGAGCAGCTCGCTGGAGCGTTGCAGCTCCTGCTGCCAAGTGTTGCTCTCGACTATAGTGGGCTTGAGCATGATCACCAGCTCCACCTTCTGGGTCTTCTCGTTGCGGTTGGTGAAGGCCTCGCCCACCCAGGGGATGTCCCCCAGCAGCGGCACCTTGCTCACCACCTCTTTCTTGTCGGTCTTCATCAGGCCGCCGATGACGATGATGTCGCCATTATTGGCCTGCACCACGGTATCGGACTCGCGGATCGAGCTCTTGGCGAGGGGGAGCTCCAGTGGCGTGGCCGTGCCTATGCTGATGCTCTTCTTCTGCTCCTCGGTGTCGATGACGGAGGGGTGGATATGCAGCAGCACCCGCCCCTGCTCGTCGATCTGGGGGGTCACGTCCAGGGCAATGCCCGAGAAGAAGGGGGTCAGCTCCACGTTGGGGCTGACGACCGGCTCGGAGCCAGTGGCCGTGGTCACAGTGGTGGAGGCGCGGGTGACGAAGTACTCGTCAGAACCCACCTTGATCACCGCCTTCTGGTTGTTGGTGGCCGTCACTCTGGGGCTCGAGAGGGTGTTGACGTCCCCCTGGGTCTTGAGCAGATTGACCGCCACATTGAAGTTACCGTCAGAGATCGCAAAGCCTGCGCCGCCACCGATGGCTTTGAAAATGACATTTTCATTACCAACCTTGTCGCTGCCCAGGGTGCCGCCCGCCACCCCCTTGTTACCGTCCCAGGTGGCAGAGAGACCATTCCAGTCGACGCCCTGCTCATACCCCTCATTGAGTCCCACCTCGAGGATCCTCGCCTCCAGGATCACCTGCCGCTTGAGGTGCTCCTCAGACTGGTTGAGGAATCCCTTCACCGCCTTGAGCTCGGCCGGATAGGCACGTATCGTCACCAGCCCAGCCTGTGGGCTGACGATCACGGCCCGCCCCTCACCGTTACCGATCAGGGTCTGCAAGGCCTCGCGCAGATCGCGCCAGTAGTCAGCCTCGTTGTCGGTCTCGATGCGGGTGCCATTTCCCGTGGTCTGGCTGCCCGAATCGCTGTTGCTGTTGTTGCTGCCGCTACTGCTATTGCTGTTGTTAAAGTCGCTGCTGCCGTCGTTGCTATTGGTGTTGGTCACCCCGCCGGTGGAGACTGTGGTGCGCGACATGCCGCGGCGGGCCATCATCAGGTAGTTGACCGGTATGGTTTCGGTGCGCAGCCCGGCCGGGTAGATGTGGTAGACATAGCCCCGGCGCTGGATGTCGAAGCCGTACATGTCGGCGACCGTGGTCAGCGCCTCGCTCAGGGTCACGTCCTTGAGCTCCAGGGTGATGAGACCGCTGACCCCGGGATGCAGCGCCACGCTGTAGCGGGATCCCTTGAACAGAGAGCCGAAGAAATCGGCCGCCTCGACCTCTTGAGCGGCGATGCGAAGGCGCTTCTCGGGCACCGGCGGCGGCGTCAGGTTGGGGGCGGGCAGCGCCAGCAGCTCGCTCTGCACCGCGCTGGGCAGTGTCAGCGGTGGCGCCGGCTTGCGCTGTGCCTCCCGCAGGGCCTCCTTGGCCTCATTGGGTTGCGGATGCTGATAGCTGGTACAGCCGGCCGCAACCAGCGCGAGAGAGAGAAGGGTGTACTGAAATGATCTCATGGGTCGTCTATCCGAAAGCGCCGGGGGGTTCCCTAGCGAATCACCTTGTCACCGAAGAGGATCAGGCTGGTCTTCTCCTGCCCCCGCTCCAGCACCACACTGTCTCCTGTGATGCTGCTGATGTGCCACCCGGCGACCTGGTCACCCTGGCGATAACTCTTGCCCCCGAGCACGGCCAGCGCCGGGCCATTGCCAATCACTATGCTCTGCAGCCTGGGCAGCCCGGTCGCCGCGACCTGGGTCGCGCCACCACTGCTGCCGCCGGTCAGGGGGGTGGTGGGGTCCTTGAGAGGGGTGCCGAGCGCCGCGACGGCCCCCAACACCAGAAACAGACTAGCCACGGATAAACTCCTTGCTGGCGCTCAGGGTATAGATAGCCAGACTCACTCTGGCCTGGGGCCACGCCTCGACCCGGTAGTCAAACTGGCGCCAGTAGAAGTGGCGTGGCAGCCCCTCGAGCGCCTGAAGATAGCGATAAACATCGAAGTAGCCTCCCTCCAGCACCAGCTCAATCTCATGGCGATAGAGATTGGCCTTCTGCTCGGGGGGAAGCAGGGGCTCAGGAGGGCGACTGGTCATGGATATCAGGCGCAGGCGATCGCCGTGGGCCAGCAGGCCTTGCAGGGCCGCCGGCATCTCCTCGGCGGCGATCAGATCCACCGTCTGCTCGCGCAGGCTCTTTTGCAAGGCGGCGAGCCGCTCCCGGCTCTGATTGATATCGCGGCTCACTTCCGCATTGGGATCTCGGCCCAGGCGCGCCTTGCGCCCCTCGATCCCGAGCCGGGCAATCTCGCCATCGCGCATCAACGACTCAATCCTGTCGCGGCTCTGGGCCTGGCGTTCCAGTGCCGGGCCAATCCAGTATTCGCCCAAGGGCAACAGCAAGAGCACCAGCCCGGTGACGAGCATCATCCAGCGCTCGCGCTGGGAGAGCCGCCCGACCCGTTCGCTCAGTTGCTGCCACTGCTGGCTCAAGGATGCGGCGTTCATGGGGTCTCCTTGGGGAGCGACCCCAGTTGGAACAAGAGCCGCCCCTTGGGATCACGGCTGAGCAGGAATTCGGGGAAGGCTTTGCCGGCGAGGCTGCGGGTCTCACCGAAGCGGGCCACCCAGGCGGGGACCTCCTCGCTGCCGTGGGTCTCACCGCCCAGGCTGATGTGTTCGCCCTCGACCCGGATCCGCTGCAGGGAGAGCCCGGGGGCCGAGAGGCCGGCGAGCTCGCGCAGGAGCAGGGCATGGCTCTGCCCCCGCTCCGGGGCCAGGGCCCCGAGTTGCTGCAACATCAGCTCCATACCGCCGATCTGGTCACGCAGGCCGGTCAGCTCGCTGGCGAGCGCCGCGCTTGGCTGGTGCCGAGCCAACTCGGCGTCGAGCCGCGCCGACTCGGCGCCGAGCCGACTGAGCTCGGCATCCAGCTGCCGTTGACGGGCATCCAGCTCACTCTGCTGCCAACTCAGGTAGGCCCCCATGCCCAACAGCAACAACAGGGCGCCTCCCCAGGCCAGCATCATCTGCGCCAGGCTGGCCCACTGGCGGCGGGGGCGAAACTCGGGCCCATAGAGGTTGATCCGGGTTTTCATGAGCCGACCCTCCTGGCCACCGCATAGGCCGGCAGGTAGTCGATGCCACTCAGAATCGCCTTATTGGCCATGGCCGAGACGGCGAAGCCGAAGCTCTGCTCCAGATGCCCCACCAGGGCACCCAGTCCCGGCGAGGTCAGGGCCAGCTGCAGGGTCGCGCACTCGGGTAGCTTGAGCTGCCCCTGCAGATAATCGAGGGAGCGTTGCAGCTCGAGAGCCAGAGAGTCGAGCTCCATGGGCTCGAGGCCAGCGCTGGCCAGCCCCTTGAAGCCGCGCAGCACCCGGGAGAAGCAGAGCCCGCCACGATGGAACACCAGCAGCTGCAACTCCTGCCCTGTGGGTTGCCAGAGCAAAAAGCGCACGGCCCCATCCGCCTCGAACAGGGCGCTGAGGGCAAGCTCGTCGGTGGTGATGGTCTCGAGTCGGGCGACCTGATTGACCGCATCGGCCCACTGCTGCACCCGGCTGCGGGGGACGGCGATCACATTGATGCGGGGGCGCCCCGCAGGCGGGGTCGGCAGGTCGACATAGTCGAGGGAGAGCTGCATCACGGGCTCGCTGACGTAGTCCTTGATGGCCCAGGGCAGGGCCCCGGCCAGCTCTTCCTCGGGGACGGCGGGCTTGTCGATCTGCACCTGCTGGTAGAACTCACTGGAGAGCACCAGATGAACCTTGCTCTGTCCGGGGGCATGGCGAGCGAGGAGGGCGGGGATGGCTGACGCCCACTCCTGGGGACCGGCACAGGGGAGCGACGCGAACAGGGGAGCCGGCTCGGCACAGGCCAGCCAGAGTCGATCTCGTCCCAACAACAGCCCGACCGGGTCGGACTGCGACCTACCTTTGAACCATCGGCGCATCAATCCACTCTGCGATCTCGTCGACAAAACGGCTTAAACTGTACCACACACGAGTCGTCATATTTAAGTAAAACATAGGCATGTCAACGAATTACGGCGCCAAAGGTGACATCTGTCGCAACCTTGAAACCCTGGATACCCACCTCTTTGCCATCCCGCCCTCGCCCCTCGAGCGGCTGGAGCACCCCCTGTTCCGGCAGGCCGGGGTCGAGGTGTGGGTCAAACGCGACGATCTGCTCGACCCCCTCATCTCGGGCAACAAGTGGCGCAAGCTAAAGTACCATCTGCGGTATGCCAGTGAGCGTGGACTCACTACCCTGCTCTCCTTTGGCGGTGCTTACTCCAACCATCTGCACGCCCTCGCGGCCGCCGGCGCCCGTTTTGGCTTTACTACCCGGGCACTGGTGCGCGGCGAGCCGGAGGCGGCCGATAACGCCACCCTGCGCCCCTGCCGGGAGTGGGGCATGTCCCTGACCTTCGTGGATCGCCACACCTATCGCCGCCGTCACAACCCCGAGTGGCTCGCCACGCTGGCCGCCCCCGACACCCTGCTGATCCCCGAGGGGGGCAGTAGCACACTGGCCCTGCCCGGGGTCGCCGAGCTGGTAGCCGAGGTGCCCTTCTCACCGGATTACTGGGTGCTGCCCTGTGCCAGTGGCGGCACCACGGCCGGCCTGCTGAGCGGGCGCCGCCACGGGGAGCGGGTGCTCGCCATGGCGGTCTTGAAGGGGGGGGATTTTCTGCGCGAGGAGATAGCGCGGCTGTGGCCGCCGGCCCGGCTGGAGGACGGCTGGCAGGTGGCGACCGAGCATCACGGCGGTGGCTACGCCAAGGTGAGTCCGGCGCTCTGGCAATGGGTGCAGGCCTTCATGGCCGAAACCGGCCTGCCACTCGAGCCTGTCTACAGTGGCAAGGCCATGTGGGGACTGTGCCAGGAGCTGGCAGCCGGACACATACCCCGCGGTAGCCGCCTCGTCTTCATCCATACCGGCGGGCTACAGGGGTTGGCCGGCCTCAGGGAGCAGGGTCGGTTGGATTGACCATGGGGCCGGCTCGGCGAACCAGAGCCCCTGCCCCGCATGCACCCCCAGATGGCGCAGGCAGTGCCACTCCTCGGCGCTTTCGACCCCGACCGCCAGGACGCGCGTATGGGTGTTGGCACAACCGCCGATGAGACTGCGTACCGCCATCTGGTTAACCTGACGCAGGTGGATATCGCGCACCAGGCTGGGGTGGAGCTTGAGGAAGTTGATGTCGAACTCCTTGATGTACTGGGTGCTCACCACATCCTGCCCCGCATGATCCACCGTCAGCCGCACCCCCAGCATGCGCAGGGAGCGCAGCGGCTTCTTGAGCGCCTCGAAGTAGCGGGTGATCTGGGCCTCGGAGCACTCCAGGATAAGCTGCTCATTGCGACTGCGCGGCAACTGGAACAGCGAGAAGAACAGCCAGCGCTGGAACTCCCGGTTGAGCAGACTCTGGGCGCAGAGATTGAGGCTGATCGGCGGCGCCTCGGGGGGCAGACGCTGGAGCAGCTCGAGCACCTGTTCTGTCATCAGACGATCAAACGGCAGCAACATGCCCGACTTCTCGGCCATGGGCATGAAGACCCCGGCCGTCAGCTCGTTACCCTGCTCGTCATCGAGACGGGCCAGCAGCTCCTGTTGCAGCACCAGCTGCCCCTGTCCCTGCAACACGGGCTGGCTGTAGAGGCGCACCGCCCGCTCCTCGATGCGACGGGTCAACAGAGTGCGCCAACGCACAGTCCCCTTGTTGGTGTTCTCCTCATCGGGCGAAAGCTTCTCGAACAAAAACCAGCCACTTCCCCCCTGCAGGTGAGCGCTCTTGAGGGCCAGCTCGGCCTCTTCCTGCACCTGGGCCATGGTATCTGTGCTGCGATAACAGACGGCACCGACATAGATCTCCCCTTCCACCTCCTCAGGCCAGTGCAGGCGCAGCAGGCTCTTGTGCAGCTGGGTGGCCGCATCCACCAGCTCGCTCTCGCCCTGATTGGGCAGCAGGACGGCAATCAGGTGGGCCGCATAGCGAGCCTGCAGGGCGCCCGCATGCTTGCGCACGAAGGCGCCGATCGAGAGGCTCGCCTCCTGCAGCACCTCGTTCATGACGCTCTCGTTGCCTTCCAGCTCATCCAGGCCGACCAGCTCGATCAACAGCATGCCGCCGTTAAGGGCGGCAGAGTCACGAATGGCGCTCTCCAGTCGGTTGTCGAAGAAGATACGGTTACCGGTCCCGGTGACCTTGTCCACGAAGGCGTTACTGCGGATGAAGCTGTCGAAGCGGCTGCGCTCCTTGCGGGCATCGGCCAGCTCTGCCAACAGGTAATCGATGGCCTTGCTGGCACTGGGCGGCCACTCATCGGCCGGGTTGTGGTTAAGCTTGCCGAGGGTACCGGCCAGGATCAGCTCGGCCCTGTGATTCAGCAGCTCGGCGCCGCGCATCTGTTCACGCAGCCAGCGGATGGAGAACCAGAGGCCGAAGACCACGATAAAGACCCCGAACGAGATGCCGAACATCGCCTCCATGGAGTATTCAAACTCCTTGAAGGGACGCTCCAGCTTCAGGCGTGCCTCATACTCGGGATGGCGCGGCAGGGTGAGGCTGTAATCCACCAGCGGGTCGTCCGGCTCGACGCCAAACAGGTTCTGAAAGCCATAGACTTTCTGCTCACCCCGAAAGACGTCCAGTGAGATGACATGGGCCGAGCGCAGCAGGCTCGGCATCCATTCGATCATCGGAGCCGACTCGGCCTGAAGGTCGAAGTTACGGTCGAGCACCTCAACCAGGGCTTCGACCTTCTTCTCTTGCAGCGCTATGCCCAGCTGACGAAAGCTGAAGACGCCACCGAGCATCACCATGGCCATGGCCGTGATGACGCAGAGGGTAATGAATGAAACGAGTTGCGTGGTGAGCTTCATCCGTGAATCCGTCCTGAGCGAGAACCCGATTCCCGCATGAACCATGATGCTATCACGGCCAACCGGTCAGGTCTGCCAGCCAGGCGGGCGCCATGAGAAAAAGGGCGCCCCGGCAGGCCAAACAGTAACAGCATGAGGCGATGATGTGAGTAAGAAGGCGATGCCGGGCTTGCTATCACCCGGTCCACGCCAGGCAGACGCCATGATGCCGGCCTAAGCCCCATACTCGTGCCCACGTCAACCGGCAAGTCAGCGGATAAGGTAGACATAGAGCACCGAAGCACAGAGGAAAATACTCACCATGACAACGGGATAGACCACATAGCTGTCCCCGTGACGGCGGGCGCGGCGCACCACCAGCTTGCACAGCAGCAGGTTGTAGCCGATCAGCAGGCTGGTCACCAGCAGGCTACGAAAAACGGGCAGGGATGGGATGTTACGATGATAGAGCCAGACCAGGATGAAGTTGGCCAGGATCAGGTAGAGCAGAAACTTCTGCAGACCCGGGGTCCCTTGCTTGGTCTTTTGCTTGCGGTTTGTCATACTGCCCCATTCCTTGTTCAACCCAATGAAAGCGACAAACAATGGGAAAAACTGTAGCAATATCAGTAAGTCAGACTATTCAAGAATAGTACCATTCGAAGCTATTGATGAGGTACTCTTTTTTCCTGTTCACTCTGCTGGTCTGCCTGCCGCTGCGGGCCTGGCACGATCGCCTGTGGAGCCTGCCCTCAACCCCCTCCCCCCTCGAGCAGCAACGCATCGAAGAGGAGGTAAACTACCTGCTTGGCAGCAAGACACATCTGGAGCGAACCCTGGGACGCGCCCGCCCCATGCTGCGCCTCATCGAAGAGGAGCTCCATCGTCGTCACTTGCCCTCCTGGCTGCTGCTGGTCCCCCTGGTGGAGAGCAGCTACCGCCTGGATGTGATCTCCCACGCCGGTGCGGCCGGTCCCTGGCAGCTGATGCCCGAGACGGCCCGTCGCTTCGGCATCCCGGTTGAGGCAAGCTTTGACGGACGCTATTCCCTCCCCCTCGCCACTCGGGGCGCCCTGGACTATCTCACCTGGCTGAAAGATACCTTCGACGGAGAATGGTTGCTGGCCCTGGCCGCCTACAATGCGGGCGAGGGGCGGCTCAAGGCGAGCCTGACGGCAGGGGCGGGCGGCTCGGTGCAGCAGTTGCCCCTGCCCGCCGAGACCCGGCGCTATGTGGCACGCCTGCAAGCGCTCGGGCGCCTGCTCTCGGCGCCGGAGCGATACGGCCTGCGCCTGCCCCCCTGGCAGGAGGGGGGCGAACTCAGGGTCGACTACCCGGCTGTCTGCTCCCTGACCGGCTGGAGCCAACGCCACCGCCAGGATCTGCAGGGACTACTCCCGCTTAATCCGGCCTGGCGCAGCTGGGAGCCGGCCATGCGTCCCCCTTGCCCCGTCCTCTATGGCGAGGCGTCATTGGTGACCACGACACGCAAGCGGCTGACCGTCACCCTGCCGGTCTCCCTCGAGGGACTCGCTGATCCCTTGCAGTTCGGCACGGCCAGGGGGCTGGACATGGAGCGGCGCGAGTGGCCTCAAGAGGCGCTTAAAGATCCACTAGGTCTTCGGGAAAGGCGACCCCACTGGTGGCAATGAAGTGCTGACGCCAACGGCTGAGCACGGGCGCCAGATCGACGGCGTCGGGTTCGGCCCAGGCCCCCCCGATGAAGCACAGCGAGGGGCCGACCGGACGACGGTGCATCAGCAGGCAGTCGAGGGGGGGAAGGCCGGGCAGCACCAGACGCAGGTTCTTGGGTAACTCGAAGCGCAGTGGCGCCAGGAATCCCACCCCGCCAGGGCCTATGTCCTTGATGATGACCCGACACAGGCGACGATCGAACAGCAGACCGCTCACCATCAGGCGAGCGGCGATGCCACAGGATTGCTCCTCGAAGGGAGTCTCGCCATCGTGCAGATACCAGCGCGGCTGCTGACGACGAGAGTCGTACAGCGGATCTTGTGTTTCATCCATGAATTTCAGGGCTCCTGACGACGGGCGGTCTCTGCCGCCTGCTTAAGATGGCTGCCAAACAGCTGGTCCAGGTTCGCCTCAGCTCCCTGCGACAGGATCAGCAGTTCGATGCGGCGGTTACGGCTTCCCTTGGGATCGCTGGGATCTTCGGGCATGGTGTCAGCCATACCGACCACCTGGGCCACCCGCTCGGTGGGCATGCCACCGGCCTGCAGCACCCGGCGGGCGATCATGGCGCGATCCGAGGAGAGTTCCCAGTTGGTGTAGTTCTGTCCGGCGAAGGGGGTCGCATCCGTGTGGCCCGAGATCATCACCCGGTTCTCGACCCGTTCAAACACCGGGGCCAGGGCCATCAGCAGATGATGGAAGAAGGGGGTGATACGGGCGCTGCCACGGGCATACATTTCGCGCTGATCGTTGTCACGGATCAGGATCCGCAGCCCCTGGGGCACCACCTGGATTTCCAGGTTGCGGCTCGCCTCCATCTGGTTGGCCAGAGAGCCGATAAAGCCGGCCAGCTGCTGCATCTGCTTCTCCCCTTCGACCCGTCCCTTGAGCAGGCTCTGGTAACCCGCCTTCCCCTCTTGATTGAAGATGGTACCGGCCTTGTCCCGATACTTGGGCATGCGTTGCCCCTCCTTGCTAAAGCGCGGAGAGGTCTCGTCCACCACCGAGGGGTTGCCACCCAGATCGACCGGGTAGGGGCTGTTGCTGATGTCGAAGGGGTTGGCCTCGCTGTCCATGATGCTGTAATCCCGCAGCCGGCTGGCCACCGCGGTACGCTCCTCCTGATTGGAGACCGCCAGGATCCAGAGCACCATGAAGAACGCCATCATGGCCAGGGTAAAGTCGGCAAAGGCCACCTTCCAGGCGCCGCCGGCCTTGGGTCCATGATTGCGCCGCTGCTGGCGCTTGATGATGATCTGCTCGTGGTTGCGCATTACATCGACCTGTTGGTGACCCACTCTTCCAGCTCGAGGAAGCTCGGCTTAACCTCGGGCTCGAGGACCTTACGACCGGCATCCACCGCCAGCAGGGGAAGCTTGCCACGCAGCTGGGCGAGCAGGATCGACTTGATGCACATCATGAGTGCGACCCGGCGCTTCACCTGCTCCTCCATGGCCGAGCTCAGGGGCTCGAGCAGGCAGTAGCAGAGGAAGATGCCGATGAAGGTGCCCACCAGGGCGGCCGCCACATGCACACCTATGTTGGCCAGGGGGCCATCGAGCTGCTGCATGGTGATGATGATGCCCATCACGGCTGCCAGGATCCCGAAGCCGGGGCAGGCTTCACCGGTCTTGTGCAGGGCGTGGGCCGGCTTGAGGAGATCCTCTTCGATCGCCATGATCTCCTGCTCCAGCATGGTGTCGAGCTCGTGCGGGCTGATCTTGCCCATGCCGAGCAGGCGCAGGTTATCGATGATGAAACCGAGCAGCTGGGGATCCTCGGAGATCTGGGGGTACATCAGGAAGACCGAGCTCTGCTGGGGGTTCTCGATGTGTTCGTCGAGGGCCTTGAGCCCCTTGTTGCGGGTCTCCTCGAGCAGTTGATGCATCAGGGTCAGCAGCTCCCGATAGAGCTCTTTTTCCTCTTTATTGGGCTTGAACACCTGCTTGAGCTGGTGCTTCATCTCGATCAGCACCGACTTCTCGTTACCCAGCATCATGGAGCCCACGGCGGCACCTATGATGATGATCAGCTCGGCCGGCTGCCACAGGGCGACCACCTTGCCGCCCGCCATCATGAAGCCCCCCAGGACACAGACGAGGATTACCCCAATGCCAATCTGCTTAAGCATCTATCCACTCCGGATTGAGGGGGAGACTCCCCCGATTAAAACGACGCCGCCAGTCGCTGCTTGAGTTGCTGTACGCACTGCTTGTGCAACTGGCAGACCCGGGACTCGGTCAATCCGAGCACCAGGGCTATCTCTTTCATGTTCAGTTCGTGCTGATAGTAGAGGGAGAGCAGCAGCTGCTCCCGCTTCTCCAGGGTGGTGAGCACCTTGCTGACCGTCATGGCGAGCTCGGTATCATCGCTCTCCACCGACGGGGCACGGCCACCGTTCTCCAGCCACTCCTCCAGACTCTGCAGGGCCTCGGCCTGCCCCGCATAGGCCAGATCGCGCACCTCTTCGAGGCTGCATCCCAGCGCCTGGGCAATCTCAGGCTCGCTCGGCACATGGCCCAGACGGGCCTGTAACTCGCGCACCTGCTGGTTAAAGGCGTGCACCTGCTGGCGCAGCTGACGCGGCCGCCAGTCGAGACGACGCAACTCATCGAGCATGGCGCCGCGGATCCGCTTGAAGGCGAAGCTCTCGAACTGTTCGTCCAGCTCGCCACCATAGCGCCGCCACGCCTCGAGCAGGCCCATCATGCCGACCTGCTCCATGTCCTCCCGATCGAAGGTGGCCGAGACCTGGCTGCGCAGGTGACTGGCGGCACGCTTAACCAGAGGCAGATACCGGCGCAGCACTTCGGCCTCCCCCTGTTGCGCCGTCGGGCGGTACTCTCTCTCCTCGGTCCAGAGCGCGTTCATGAGGCAGCCTTACTGCACTACGACCTTGGTGATGAGCAACTCATCGAGGTAGGTCTTGTAGCCGTAGCTCGCCAAAGTCAGCTCCAGCTTCTTGAGCAGCGACTCCTGCAACACCTTGATCTGCTGCAACTCCTTGCGTACCTCGTCGTGGCTGCGATGACTGAAGTACTGCACCATGGCGTTACGCAGCAGCGGCTTTTGCTCGTCAAGCTGGAGCAATACATCCGGATTGTGGGTCACCAGCGCCACCTCGAGCACCATGTAGTGGGTCTCATCGCCCCCTTCGAGGCTGATGACAAACTTGTCGAGGGGTTTAAACAAGGGGGTCGCGCTGAGCTCGGGCTGAGCCTCGGCCAACCCCAGCAAGACCTCAATCTTGTCGCGCTTGAGATAGCCCACATACCCCAGCACCAGTGTGAGGCAGATGACCATGATGACCACCGCCACCCAGATAACAATTCGACGCATCATCTCTGATTACTCTCTCGCTAGAACTCGTGTTGTCAGGGAGGTTTACACCAGGGTGTCGAGCCAACCGACGGCGTCGGTGGTCACGACCTCTTCCTCCATCAGGGCGCGTCGGCCGGCCAGGACCTGATCCCGCGGCGCCTGCTCCTGCTGGCCTGCCCCTCCCTGGCCCACATTCACCTCGACGCCACCCGCATGGTGGGGCATCAGGGCGCTGCGCAGCCGTTCCATCGACTGAATCAAGGCATCGCGTACGGCCGGGTTGGCAGCATTGAGCTGCACGGTCACACGATCGCCATCCATGCGGACATGTAGCTCGAGACGCCCAAGCTCGGGGGGATCGAGGCGGATATGGGCCTGCTTGATCTGCTGACCGACCTGCAATTCCACCTTGTCCTTGAGGGCCGCCACCAGCTGCTGTCCCCACTGCACCTGAGGATCGGCAAGACGCAGCGGCGCCCATTGCAGCTCACTGGGTCGCTGTAAGGCGACGGGAACCGGCCCCCCTTTCAGGGAAGGGATCTCGGGAGGAACCTCGGCCCCTCCCTCTTTGGCCGGCTCGGCGGCCGAGTGGGCCGCGAGGCGTAAAAGCGGCATCAGCTCGCGCTGGGTGATCGCCTGCTGGGTGAGTCGCGCGGGTGCCTCGCCCTGGGCAGGGGCCGCTTGCTCCTGAGGTAGCGCGCTCGACGGTGCGGCGGGCGCCGCCTTCGTCTCGGGCGTCGAGAGCGGGGGCAAGCGAACCGGCATCATGCCGCGAAAGGCCAGCGGGGCCGCCACGTAGCCAGGCTCAGGCGTGTTCGCAGCCTCGTCCACGGCGGGAGCGGCAGGCTCGCCCTGCGGCTGAGCCGTTGGCGCATCGCCGGGCAACTGGAGAACCGGCGCCTCGGCAAGAGGCCGCCCCTCTTCCTGTGCCATACGCACAAACTGCGGAAGCGGCTCGATAAAGGAGAGCTCGGGCTCGGCCATGCGCACAAACTGCGACAGGGGCTCAGGTGTCGGGTCGCCTGGCAGCGTCTCTTCCACCTCGTCCTGAGTCAGGGAGAAGCCCTCCTGCTCGGAATGAGCGTCCCGGCCACCGGCAATCCCCTCTCCCCGGGCACCGCGAAAACCACCTAACCCGTTAATCTGCATCGGATTCATCGACTGGCCACCTCTTCATAGGCACGGATCCCCTCGTGCTGCTCCCCCAAGCTCTGCCACTCCAGCTGCAGGCGCGCTGTCTCGCTACGGCACAAGACCAGCGCCTCAGCGTGCAAGCGGCGCACTTCTTCGCGGGTCGATGCCAGCGCCTGCCACAGGGCAGGGGCACGGCGCAGCTGAGCGCAGGCGTTGGCCAGGGCGGCATCGAGGCGGGTGACCTCCTGCCACTGACCGGCTCTGGCCTGGTCGAGCAGGCGAGAGGCCACAAGCAGCAACTGGCGAGCACTCTCTTGCTGGGATGGCAGCATGGGTTCAACCTCTTGCTATGGGCAACGAGGGGAAGCATGGCTTCCCCATACGGAAGCACTCAGGCGGCATGGCGCCCCATGGCTTCCCACCCTTCGCGCAGCTCTGTGATGATCTTGCGCACCTCGGCAAACCCGTCGGTGTCATTGCTGACGCTGATCTCAAACAGGCGCTGACCGCAGTAGTCATAGAGACGATGCAGGTTCAACGCCAGCTCACCGCCTTTCTCCATGTCGAGGGCGCTGTCGAGGCCGCCGAGAATATCGAGGCACTTGGTGATGGAGCGCCCCTTGCGGTCGAACTGGCGCACCTGAATATGGCCTTCGGCGCGCGCCATCTCGTCGAGCAGGCCGTCGATCAGCATCAGCACCAGCTGATGGGGATCGGCACTGGCCGCCTTGGCCTCGGTCGCCGCCTGCTGATAGGCGCTGTAACCGTCGTCGTGATCAAACATGATGGTTCTCTTAAATGCCCTGCATCGTCTGCTGCATCTGACTCATCAGGGAGAATTGATTCAAATAGCGTTTGTAAGCCGCATCCATTTTGCGATCGAGCGCTTCCATCCGCTGCTCGACCCGACGCTGGCTCTTCTCGATACTGTCCTTGTTGCGCTTGAAGACACCATCGCGGGCGGTGAAAGGGTCCACGGCACTGATCATTTTCTTGAGCAGCCCTGAGTCACCCATCAGTGCCTTGCTGAGCAGTTCGGGATCCTTCTCGAGGGCCTTGTTAAAATCGCTCTCGCTAAAACTCAGCTTGCCGTTTCTATCTGTCTTGATCCCTAACGAAGCAAGGCTCATGCCATCGGGCAGGTCTCGCACCGAATTTGCCAGTTTGCTCTTGAGCGCACGGGTCGAGCTATCCCCAGAGAGTGCCCCCGGATTCTTGGGGTCACTCGCCGTTAACTTTCCCAGTTCATCGACCAGGCCGTTGTAGCTCTCGACAAACTTCTTGAGAGCCCCCGTCACCGTCTCCGTATCCTGGCTGACGGTGATTTGCAGCGCTGCATCGCCGGCCTTCTGCGCCTTGGTCAGATTGATGGTGAGCCCCTCAACCACGTTCTCCAGCTTGTTACTGGCCGATGTGATTGCAATGGCCCCGGGACCACTGCCCATGGTGACGATCGCATCCTGTGCCGCTGTAATGTCCTTGCGAGCCAAGGTTGCCTGCCCCAAGGCCGAGGCAGGATCACCACTAAAATCAATCGTGATGGCATTTTTGATGCCGCTCTCCCGGCTCGCCAGCACCAGATTGACTTCACCGTTGTTGCGTACCAGGCTGGCTCGCACCTTATCGTTGCCGGTTGCATTGTTGATTTGGCTAACCAAGTCTTTCACCGTACTGCCCGGGGCCAGAGTGGCAAGATCAATCTTGATGCTCTTGCCATCCACGGTGAGAGAAAACTCACCGCTGCTAGGTAGAGGGTCGCTCTCACTGGCCAACTTGATCCCGACCTGATGGGTCTGGGCGAGTTGATTGATGAAGAAGTTATATTGCCCGGATGCCGCCTTCCCATTGCTGGTGACCGTCATCATCCCCTCTTGAGAGACGGTCGCCTTTTGGGCCTGCAGTGTGGAGGCCTTGTTCAGCTCCTTCAGCTGGGTTTGAAAGCTGCTGAGCTTGGTGTTGAGGCCGTTCATGGCAGAGAGCTGGGACTTGAAACTTTCCTGCTGCTTCTTCAGCAGCCTATCCATGTTGAGACGCTCGGCAGCCACCAGCTGAGTGGCCATGGTGGCGGGATCAACCATCATGATAAGAATCCTCTTGGGTTGTGACTGCGGATAGGAAAGGGGCGCATCGCCGCTTTCCTATCCGCACAGAGCCTCCCAAGGGAGGCTCTTCGGTTACGAGTTAGCGCAGCAGGGAGGTGACCATACCGGTCATCTGATTGGAGTTGGAGAGCACAGACATGCCCGCCTGCATCAGCATCTGGTTCTTGGTCATGCTGGTGCTTTCTGCGGCGAAGTCGGCATCCATGATGCGCCCCTTGGCCATGTCGGTGTTCTCCTTCATGTTGGAGAGGTTGTTCACCGTATGATCCAGGCGGTTGATGTTGGCACCCAGTGCGGAGCGAACCTTGCCGATATCGCCCAACATGGTTTCCATCTTCGTCATCTGCCCCTGCATAGCCGTCTGGGTTGCATTCGCTCCCTGATCGAAGTCTTTAAGATCGGTATCCTTAGCCGTCTTCACCGCTGTGGTGACGGCGGCGAGATCGGTGCCGATGTTAACGGTCAGCTTCTCGGCGGAAGATCCCCCAATCTGGAAATCGATGCCAGACTGGAATTTCCCCTTGTCGGCAGCCTCATCGCTCAGCAGCTTGGCGCCACCAAAGGTGGTGTTTTTTACGATGTTGTCCAGCTCGGCAGAGAGGGACTTCATTTCGGAACCCATGGCGGCTCGGTCAGTAGAGGTGGCGGTGCCATTGGCCCCCTGAGTCGCCAGATCCTTCATGCGTTGAACGATGTTGGTCATCTCGTCCATGGCACCTTCGGCAGTCTGCATCATGGAGATAGCATCCTGGGCGTTGCGCATGCCGACCTTCTGGCCGTTGGACTGGGCTTGCAAACGGGTGGCCATCTGCAGACCGGCCGCGTCATCGGCGGCGGAGTTGATGCGCATGCCGGTGCCCAGACGCTGCATGGCGGTGTTCAGCAACTTGTTGGTGGAGTTCAGCTGGTTTTGGGTAACCAGAGACGCATAGTTGGTATGAATGGACAGACCCATTATCGGTTCCTCATGACGGGTATAGGCAAGATGCCAGCAAGATCTCTTCAGAGGAGATAAACGACCGAACGAGCCGCAATATTAAATGACCGCCCGCTTTTTCTAAGTTCGAAGATGAATTCACCGAGGAGAAAAAACAGAGCGGGGGGCATATGCCCCCCGCACCTATTAATCTGCAATTAACGCAGCAGGGAGGTGACCATACCGGTCATCTGGTTGGAGTTGGAGAGCACAGACATGCCCGCCTGCATCAGCATCTGGTTCTTGGTCATGCTGGTGCTTTCTGCGGCGAAGTCGGCATCCATGATACGGCCCTTGGCCATATCGGTATTCTCTTTCATGTTGGAAAGGTTGTTCACCGTGTGTTCCAGACGGTTGATGTTGGCACCGAAACCGGAGCGTACAGTGCCGATATCACCCAGTACAGTTTCCAATGCCGTCATGGCCTTCACGGCCTCTGCATCGGTCTTGATCCCGGCTTTAACATCGGCGTGGTCGAGACCACTGCCACCTGTGGTGCCAGTCACCTTCTTGAGGTTGGCCGACAGATCGACGCTCAGCTTCTCGTTCGAGGTGCCACCGATCTGGAAGTCGATGCTCCCCTCGAATGCACCACCCTTGAGCAGGGCCTTACCACCAAACTTGGTGTTGTCGACTATGTTACCCAGCTCTTTTTTAAGTTCGCCGAACTCGGCATCCATCGCAGTGCGATCGTCAGCAGTTGCAGTGCCGTTGGCGGACTGGGTGGCCAGATCCTTCATACGCTGAACGATGTTGGTCATCTCGTCCATGGCACCTTCGGCGGTCTGCATCATGGAGATGGCATCCTGGGCGTTACGCATGCCGACCTTCTGGCCGTTAGACTGAGCTTCCAGGCGGGTGGCCATCTGCAGGCCGGCGGCGTCATCGGCGGCGGAGTTGATGCGCATGCCGGTACCCAGGCGCTGCATGGCGGTGCTCAGCAGCTTGTTGGTGGAATTCAGCTGGTTTTGGGTAACCAGAGATGCATAGTTGGTATGAATGGACAGGCCCATTATCGGCTCCTCATTGCTGGCGCCGGCTACTTGCCGGCAGGGTCTCTTCAGAAGAGGTAAACGACCGAATTGGCGGCAATATTAAATGGCCACCCACTTTTTTGCGTACTAAGGCGAGTTCTTCATTGCTGTAAAAATAGAGCGGGGGGCATATG
>NZ_CDCE01000020.1:76725-140989 GCF_000819805.1 Aeromonas diversa CDC 2478-85 | reverse complement strand
AGAGCGGGGGGCATATGCCCCCCGCTCTATTGACGTGCGATTAACGCAGCAGGGAGGTGACCATACCGGTCATCTGGTTGGAGTTGGAGAGCACAGACATGCCCGCCTGCATCAGCATCTGGTTCTTGGTCATGCTGGTGCTTTCTGCGGCGAAGTCGGCATCCATGATGCGGCCCTTGGCCATATCGGTGTTCTCCTTCATGTTGGAGAGGTTGTTCACCGAGTGTTCCAAACGGTTGATGTTGGCACCGAAACCTGAGCGGGCTGCGCCGATATTGCCGAGCAGGGTATCCAGAGAGCCGATGGCATCCTTGGCTTTGGTTTGATCACCGATACCCGCGGCCACGTTGGTTTCCAGGGTACCCTTGCCAGTGCCCACTACCTCACCCAGGGCCTTCGCTACCCCTTCACCCGTCTTGAGCTCCAGTTTTTCATTAGCGCTGCCACCGATCTGGAAAGTGACCGCTGTATGGAACCCTTTGCCGCTCTCCAACAACTTCTGGCCACCGAAGGTGGTGTTGCTAGTGATGTTGTCGATCTCTTTTTTGAGCTCGCCAAACTCGGCATTCATGGCGGTGCGGTCGGCCGAGGTGGCGGTGCCGTTGGCAGACTGGGTGGCCAGATCCTTCATGCGTTGGACGATGTTGCTCATCTCATCCATGGCACCCTCGGCGGTCTGCATCATGGAGATGGCGTCTTGTGCATTACGCATGCCGACCTTCTGGCCGTTGGACTGGGCCTGCAAGCGGGTGGCCATCTGCAGGCCTGCTGCGTCGTCGGCGGCGGAATTGATGCGCATGCCGGTACCCAGGCGCTGCATGGCGGTGCTCAGCAACTTGTTGGTGGAGTTCAGCTGGTTTTGGGTAACCAGAGACGCATAGTTGGTATGAATAGACAAACCCATTTTCGATTCCTCATCAGTTCGGCCAAGGCCAGATTGTTCTCGTCAGGGTCTTAAAGCGACTGAGACAGGAAAAAAATTGAGCGCCATCTGTACGGAAATGAACGTTTTTTACCACGAAGCCCGTTCACGTTTAATGAGAAAGGGGGCTAATGCCCCCTTTAACTGTATCTGCCGATCACTTAACGCAGCAACGAGGTGACCATGCCGGTCATCTGGTTCGAGTTGGAGAGCACGGACATGCCCGCCTGCATCAGCATCTGGTTCTTGGTCATGTTGGTGCTCTCGGCCGCGAAGTCGGCATCCATGATGCGCCCCTTGGCCATATCGGTGTTCTCTTTCATGTTGGAGAGGTTGTTCACCGTATGATCCAGGCGATTGATGTTGGCGCCGAAGGAAGAACGCACGGTTCCCAGTGCCCCCAACAGGGTATCCATGTTGGTGATCTGCTGAGCAAAATTAGCAGCCGTCACCTTGGTCTTATCGTCAAAATCCGAGAGACCGGAAGTAACGGTAGCGCCACCGGCTGCGGTCTTCATGTTATTGATGGCGTCGGTTACTTTCTTCAGATCTGTTGAAACATTGACGGTGAGCTTCTCATTCTCGGTGCCGCCGATCTGGTAGGTAATGGCTGCAGCGAACTTGCCACCTGTGGCGTCGAGCAGTTTGGCTCCACCGAAGGTGGTATTTTTGGTGATATTATCCAGCTCTTCGGTGAGTGACTTCATCTCGGAACCCATGGCAACGCGATCTTCTTCAGTTGCGGTACCATTGGCACCCTGGGTGGCCAGGTCTTTAATCCGCTGAACGATGTTGGTCATCTCGTCCATGGCACCCTCAGCGGTCTGCATCATGGAGATGGCGTCTTGTGCATTACGCATGCCAACTTTCTGACCATTGGACTGGGCTTGCAGGCGGGTGGCCATCTGCAGACCTGCCGCGTCGTCGGCGGCGGAATTGATGCGCATGCCGGTACCCAGGCGCTGCATGGCGGTGTTCAGCAGCTTGTTGGTGGAATTCAGCTGGTTCTGGGTGACCAGGGATGCGTAGTTAGTGTGAATAGACAATCCCATAAATGCTCCTCGGCATGATTCAGAAGGCCGCGTGACGGCTCAAGTTTCGCTGCAGAAACGCGACCACATGACAAAAAAACTTGAGCACCCTTTTTCTCGTGGCGCACTTAGTGCAAGCTCAACCCCAAGCACTCCTCAGGAGCAAGTCATGCCCGTTATCACACAATTTATCCCTCGCTTTCGCAGCGCCTTTCAGTGCATAGGCCCGTCCTGTGAAGAGCACTGCTGCCAGGGCTGGACCGTGCAGATCGACAAGGCCACCTTCCGACTCTACTGGTTCAGCGATGACGAACGGATCCGGGCCACGGCACGGGGATCGCTAGAGAAGGTCAAGAAGAGCGATCACGACTGGGGGCGGGTGCGCCTCGACAGCCAGGGGGTCTGCCCCTTTCTCGACAGCGAGCGGCTCTGCACCATTCACAGCCGCCTCGGCGAGCAGGCACTGAGCGAGACCTGCAGCAGCTATCCGCGCTACACAGTGACCTTCCCCTATCAGCACAAGGAGAGCCTCACCCTCTCCTGCCCCCAGGCCAGCCGCCTGCTCCTGCTCGACCCTGAGGCCATGCTGATCGACACCCAGGATCAGCCGACCCTCCCCTTGCACCATTCGGTTCCCGAGCAGGCCTTGCGCCTCAATCAGCTCAGCTATCAGATAGCCTTGACCCACGAGCTGCCGCTGGAGCAGCGGCTATGGATCATGGGCATGCTGGTGTATCACGATGAGGGAAGGTCGTCTTACGAGCAGTTTCTCGATGAGTTGGTCGCCCTGGCAGGCAGCGGCCAGCTGCAGGCCATGTATGCCACTATCCCGGCCATGCCCAGGGTAAAGTGGTGGGCCCTGCGCACCCTGACCCAGCTGCTGCTGCAATCCAACGAACGCAGCGGCCGCGGCACCGTCATCATAGGGGAGTGTCTCGAGACCCTCTATGCCCTGCTCGATGGGGAGTACGACGAGGAGAAGATGGCCTTCTTCCCGCGAGTCTGGCAAGCGCAGGTCGCCCCCTTCCTGGCCGAGCGCCCCTATCTGCTGGACAACTATCTGCTCTACCAGCTCTACCACTTCAACTTCCCCTACCGCGCCGATGGGGTGATGGTGAATGCCTATCGCCTGCTGGTCGCCGACCTCTTCCTGCTGCGTAGCTACTTCTGCCTGCTGGCGCACCGGGGTGAACTGACCGAAGAGAAGGTGGTCAGCCTGGTCTATAGCTACCACGCCCGCCGTCAACACAATCTGGCCTTCGAGCAGCAGATCTGCGAGCAGCTGATCGAGACCGGGTTTGGCAGCGACATCACCCTCTATGCCCTGCTCGGCATCGCCTGAACGCAGCGGGCCTCCCGAAGGAGGCCCGCATTAAATATCGGCCAACGTGGACGGTCAGGTGAGCAGCGCCACCACCGTCTGCCGCGACACATTGGCCTGAGCCAGCAGCCCCGACATGGTGCCGGCGAAGCCCCCCTGGCGCAGCGCCCCGGTCAGCTCCTGCTGCAGGCTCTCGAGCTCACGCTCGTTCAACCCCTGGGCCTTGGCACGCACCTGACCCAACTGGGCCACCATCCGCTGCCGATACTGCTTGAGCTCGCGCATCGACTGCTCAATCTCGCTCAGCAAGCGCTTGATTCGGTTCTGCTCCTGGGCGATGTCGCCCTTGCCAAGCCCCTCTTGCAGCTCACCCAGCTCGCCCTTGGCCGCCTTGAAGCGCAGCGGGATCGGGTTGCCCGCCGGCACCCGCACCCCTTCTCCCGTCACCAGCACGGGCTCATCGAGCTTGCGCCGCAGTGGCTCGGGAATGCTTAGCTCCAGGCTCCCCTTGCCGCTCATGCGCGCCCGGATCTGCTCGTGTTTGAGCGCCTGATCGAGCCGTTTCACCACCGCCTCTCCTTGCGCACCGGCCGGGATATGCACCTCGGCCACGCCGCCGCTCAGGGGGAAGGAGAAACGCAGCCGCTCGGCGGTCGGCTTGGCCGAGAGCAGATCGAGAGGCTCGGTACCATAGCGCACCTGGCGGGTGGAGGCCGGTTGCAGCATCTTGGGCTTGAGCTCCGGGGTCAGCATGCCGCCGCTTTGCAGCTTGCTCTCCAGCCGCTGCAGCCGGTGTTGCAGTTCCTGTTGCTCTCCCTTCCCCTGGGCGAGCTGGCGCTCGAGGCGCTTGAGCTCGTTCCAGGTCTGACCGAGCGCCTTCTCGCTGTCCTGGGCCCGGGCGACACTCATCTGGGTGCGCCCCATCAGACTCCAACGCTCCAGCCGGCTCGCATCGATTCGTCCTTCCGCACGCCCTTGGCGCGCGCTCTTGCGCGAAGAGAGCACGCCCTCCTGGCTCGGGTGCAGGCGGGAGGACTCGGTGATGCCACTCTGTCGGGTTGGAGAGATCAACATGAATCGGGTCTCAGGGGATGTAGTTGAACAGGCTGAGGCTGTTTATCTTGGCGAAGGCCTGCTGCTGTACCTGCAGGGCCATCAGCACATGGGACTGTTGGGTCGCCGCCTCGGCATAATCCAGCGATGCTATCTGGTTGCTCACTTCCTTGCTATAGGTCTTCATCTCGGTATGCGCGGAATCCACTTGATCCAGCAGATTGACTCGGGCGCCGATCCGCCCCTGCATGGCCCCGATATCGTCCTGAAGTACCTTGCTGCGATCCAGCATGGCACCAGCCTGGGCGTTCACGCTGCCGGTCTCTGTCTCCAGCACCTTGATAAAGTCATCGAGCTGCTTGAAATAGTCACCGTGCGCGGTGAAGAGGCGATCCGCCGTCTCGTTGACCGTCACCATCACCCCCTTGCCGACCGCCACCTCGCGCGCCAGGGAATCTCCCTGATAGAGATAGCTGCCGGTGGCGGCATCCTTGACCAGGGTCTTTTTATCCACCTGGCTGCCGGCAAACAAGCTGGAGCCCGCCTCGTTGCGGGCATTGGCAAAGTCCAACAGACCGTCGCGCAGGCTCGCCAGCTCCTGCGCCACCCCTTGCCGATCCTCATAGGTCAGGCTACCAGTCGCAGCCAACTCGGTTAGATCGCGTGCGCGCATCAGCAGGTTGGTCATGCTGTCGAGCTGCACCTCGGCCTGGGAGAGCTGGGTCTTGGCGTTGAAGATATTCTTCTGATACTGCTCCATGGAGGCCTGCTCCTTCTGCAGGCCCAACAGGCGCACGCTGCCGATGGGATCATCGGAGGGCTGCAGAATTCGCTTGCCGGTCGCTATCTGGCGATCGAGCCGACCATATTCACGAAATCCCTGTTGCAGGTTGTCCAGCATGTTGATCTGGATCTGATTGGAACTGACTCTCATCGGAACTCCTTAAAACATCATCAGCAGGGCGTCGAAGAGTTGATCGGCCGTGCTGATCACCTTGGCGTTTGCCTGATACGCCTTGGTAAAGGCCATCACCTTCATCCCCTCTTCGTCCGAGTTGACGCCGCTGACGCTGCTCACCTTGGCGGTCAACTCCTTGTCGAGCTTGCGCTGGGAGTCGGCATCGGCCTTGGCCTGGCCACTGTGCACCGCCAGGCGACCGAGCAGGGCGCTGTAGGCGTCGTACTGATCGTCCTTGATAGTCAGCATCTCATGCAGGTTGCGGTTGTCACCGGGGCCACCGCCCGTCTTGGCGAAGGCCAGCTGCTCACCCTTGAAGCCATCGGCAACACGCAGGGTACCCGCCGGGTCGACGGCATCGTAGGTAAACATAGGTGCCCCCTTGGCTCCCGAAAGGTCCAAACCAATATCCTGCTTGGCATTGAATTCATCGGCCAGCTTGCCGGCTATCTCACCGAGCTTGGTACGGGTGGTTCGCAGCACGTTGTCGCGATAATCGATCACGCCGGCCATGCTGCCCCCATCCAGGCTGGGCACCTCGAAGGTCTGGGGGCCAAAGCTCAGGCTGAGCTTCTCACCCGAGAGGCTGAACGTGCTGCTGCTGCCACCCAGCACCAGAGGCTGCCCCTTGGGCAGACTCAGGTCATAGTCCCCGTTGGATTGACGGGTGACCCGGATCTCGACCAGGCCGGAGAGCTCGCGGATCACCTGATCCCGGCTGTCTTCCAGCAGCGCCGTGTTGCCCCCCTTGGCCGCCAGCTCACCGATCTCCTTGTTGAGGGCCGCCACCCGGCTCAGATAGCTGTTGGTCTGGGTCACTGAGGTGCCGAGCTGGTCGGCGATCTGCTTCTCCTGGCCCAGCAGGTTGCGATTGAGCTGATTGAAGCGATTAGCCAGCGCCGTGGCCGAGGAGACGACCTGCTCACGCTGGGCACTCTCCTTGGGGGCATCAAGCGCCGCATTGAGGGAGGCGAAGAAGCTGTCGAGCCCCAGGCTGATATTCATCGACTCGCTGCCGAGGATCTGCTCTGTAGTGTTGATGTACTGATGGTAAGCGTTGGCCCGGCCGAAGGCCGAGCCCGAACGCCACTGCTGGCCGACCAGATAGTCGTCGGTGATGCGCCGCACCCCGGTCACTTCGACACCGGCGCCGCTGTCGAGACGGCCGAAGCCGCCGACGCTGCCCATCATGGCCTCCTGCCTGCTGTAGCCAGGAGTGTTCACGTTGGCCACGTTCTGGGCACTGACATTGAGCGCGATCTGGGCCGCGTTCAGTCCGGAGAAACCAATATGGAGCAGTGACATCAGTCAGCTTTCCTCGTCTGCTTGAAGTGGAGCGGCTGGGTAAACGCCGCCAGATTCTCCGATCCAGAAGCGACCGCTGTGGCCGGATTCTTTAACGGCGGCTCGAGCTGGGCCACCATCTGACGGGTGAGGCCTATGCCGCCGCCCTTGACCAGCCCCATGGCCAGCTGGCTGTCGTACATGTCCCGATAGAGCTCGTTGCCCTTGATGAGCTTCTCATCCTCGTCCTGCAGGGCATCGCTGGCTGCCCGCATATGCTTGAGCACCGTCTGCAGAAAGGTTACCTCGAACTGACCGGCGGCCGCCTCGAGGGCGGCCCGCTGGTCCGGATTGCTCTTGATCTTCTGCAGCTCTCCTAGGTCCTGATAGAAACCGGGTTCGCTCCCTGTAATTCGTGTCATCAGATCACCACCAGTTCACCATCCAGAGCTCCCGCCTCGTCGAGCGCCTGCAAGATGGCCATGATATCGTCCGGGGTCGCCCCCAGTGAGTTAATGGCCTTCACGATCACCTCAAGCGACGTGCCCTCGGGCCAGACAAACATGTTATTGCGCTCCCGGTCTACCTGCACCTTGGAGTTCGGCGTGGTGGTGGTCTGACCGTTGGAGAAGGCGTTGGGCTGGCTCACGTTCTGGCTCTCGGAGATGGTCACCGTCAGGTTGCCGTGGCTCACCGCCGCCTTGTGTACCTTCACCTCGCTACCCATCACCACTGTGCCGGTGCGGCTGTTAAAGACCACGCGGGGACGCTCGCGTCCCATGTCGACCTGGATATCCTCGAGCAGCGCCATGAAGCCGATGCGCTGGCTCTCGTCTCTGGGTGCCTGCAACTCGATGCGGCCGGCGCTGACGGCGCGCGCCACAGGCCCCAGCTGACGGTTGACCGCCCGCTCCACGTTGCGTGCCGTCTTGAAGTTGGGCTGATGCAGATTGAGGATCACCTCGGGGCGGCTGGCAAAATTGGTCGGCGCCTCCCGCTCTATGATGGCCCCGTTGGGAATGATGCCGGCGGTCGGCACGTTGATGGTGACCGAAGAGCCAGACTGTCCCTCGGCCTTGACCCCGCCGACCACCAGATTGCCCTGGGCCACCGCATAGACCTCGCCGTCGATGCCGCGCAGGGGCGTCAGCAGCAGGGAGCCGCCACGCAGGCTCTTGGCGTCGCCGATGGAGGTGACGGTGACGTCCACCGTCTGCCCCTTGCCCGAGAGGGCCGACAGGGTCGCCTGTACCGAGACCGCCGCCACGTTCTTGAGCTTGGGATCGAGATCCTCGGGTAGCTGAACCCCAAATTGCTTGAGCATGTTGGCCATGGACTGCCCGGTGAACTTCACCTGGCTGCGATCCCCGGTGCCGGAGAGGCCCACCACCAGACCGTAGCCCACCAGCTGGTTGGCCCGAATGCCCTGCACATCGGCAATGTCGAGCAGGGGACGGGTGCGCACAGCGGCCGTCGCCAGCAGTGGCAGCAACAGGAAGGGGAGGAGAAGCCAGTTACGCATCGAGATCCTCACAGGGGGGAGAAGGTGGAGTTGAAGAAGCGATTGAGCCAGCCCATCTGGTTCGCATCGGCCAGGGCGCCACGACCGGCATAGGTGATGCGGGCATCGGCGATGCGCTGGGAGGAGATGCGGTTACCCTGATCGATATCCTCCACCCGCACCATGCCACCGAGGCGCACATACTCATCCCCCTGGTTGAGGCGGATCCACTTCTCGCCCCGAATAGCCAGGATACCGTTGGACATCACCTCGGCCACGGTCACGGTAATGGCACCGGAGAGGGTGTTCTGCTGACTCGAGGTGGCCGCACCGTCGAAGTCCCGCTCCGCCGAGTATTGAGCACTGATATCCTTGAGCACCTTGTTACCGAAGGTGGGCACCGGCATGTTCATGCTGCTGTTCTTGTTGGTGGTGGTGTTGGCCTTCTTGCTCGACTGGGTACGTTCATCGAGCATCACAGTCAGGATGTCGCCGACCCGATAGGCACGCCGGTCCTGAAACAGGGTCATCATGGTGTTCCCCTGAAACAGGCTGCCATCCTCCCCCTCGGGCTGGGGAGGCAACTTGGGTCTGGCGGGTGCCCAATCCTGATCACCCGGCTCCGGCGGCGTCAACTCATAGGTGGCGCAACCGGCCAGCAGCAGGGCGAGCAGGCCGCTGGCGAGCAGTGCATGGAGCCGCTTCATCATATGGCCTGGGTAATAAACTTGAGCATCTGATCGGCGGAGGAGACCACCTTGGCGTTCATCTCATAGGCGCGCTGGGTGGTGATCATGTCGACCATCTCCTCCACCACGTTGACGTTGGAAGCCTCCAGGGTGTACTGCTTCACCGCCCCCAGACCATCCTCGCCCGGTACCCCTTCGATGGGCTCGCCGGAGGCGCCGGTGGCGCGATAGAGGTTACCTCCCAGGGCCTCAAGACCAGACGGATTGGAGAAGTTGGTCAGGGTCATGCGCCCCAGCTCTACGTTGTCCTGCTGCCCCGGCACGGTGGCGCTGACGGTACCGTCGGCACCGATGGCAATGCGGGTCGCATTCTCGGGGATCTCGATCTGCGGCACCATGGGCAGGCCGTCGGAGTTCACCAGTTGTCCCTCGCCGTTGCGGTGCCACTGACCGTTACGGGTATAGGCGGTCTCGCCATCCGGCATGGTTACTCCGAAGAAACCACCGCCCACGATGGCGATGTCGAGCTCTTGCCCTGTGTTCTGGAAGTTGCCCGGAGTGAAGACCTTCTGGGTCCCCACCACCCGCACACCGTTACCCATCTGGATGCCGGTCGGGGTCAGATTCTGCTGGTCTTGCTGGGAGCCCGGCTGACGCTGGACCTGATAGAAGAGATCTTCGAAGGCCACCCGGTCGCGCTTGAAGCCGACCGTGTTGACGTTGGCCAGGTTGTTGGATATGGTGGCCATCTTGGCGTCTTGCGCCGAGAGACCCGTCTTGCTCACCCAGAGTGCTGCGTGCATCTATTGTTTATCCTTCGCTGGAGTCAGGGCCATCAGCCCTGACCGGAAATGAGTCTAGCCCCTTGCCGGGCCTGATCGTCGGCGCTCTTCATCAACTTGACCTGCAACTCGAAGTTGCGGCTCAGCGACATGGTGTTGATGAGCTCGTCCACCGCGTTGACGTTGGAGCCTTCGAGAAAACCTGAGGCCACCGCCACCTGTTCGCTCGCCTCCGCCTCGCCCCCCTGGCGCAGGCGAAACAGGCCATCCACCCCCTTCACCAGCTCACCCAGCTCAGGGTCGACCAGCTTGAGGCGCCCGACCTCGAGGCGCGCCCCCTGGCCGAGGGGGACGATGGAGAGGGTGCCATCCTTGCCGATACTCAAGGAGCGGTGGGGCGGCAAGACCATCTCGCCCCCCTCACCCTGCACCGGGCGGCCGTTGACCGTCAGCAGGCCATCGGCGTCCAGCTCGAGGTTGCCGGCCCGGGTATAGGCCTCCTGGCCATCGGCGGTCTGCACCGTGAAGAAGCCGGAGCCGCGCACCGCCACATCCAGGGTGCGATCCGTCTTCATCAGGGCGCCGGCGGCAAAGTTGGAACCCGCCTGCTGCTCCTTGGCCAGCACCCGGCTCGGCAGACCATCTCCGCCCACCGAGTAGGCAGAGACCCGCTCGAAGTCGGCGCGAAAACCCGCCGTGTTCACGTTGGCCAGGTTGTTGGCCCGGATCTGCTGGGCCATCAGGGTGTGCTGGGCCCCGGACATGGCGGTGTAGATCAGTTTCTCCACGCCTTACCCCTTAGAAGCTGTTGAAGAGGACCTGGGTCATCTTGTCGGCCGAGCTGATGCTCTTGGCATTGGCCTGGTAGTTGCGCTGGGCCGTCATCAGCCCCACCAGCTCGCTGGAGATATCCACGTTGGAGCTCTCGTAACCGCCCGTGGCCAGGGAGCCCAGGGTGCCGGTCCCCGGCGCGCCCATGACCGGCTGGCCGGAGCTGAAGGTCTGCACCCAGCTGGTGTTGTCAGACTGCATCAGGCCATCTGGGTTGGTGAAGTTGGCCATCACCACCTGACCCTGCTGCAGACGCTGGCCATTGGTGAACATGGCATAGACGCCGCCCTTGTCATCGACACTGACGCCGGTCAGCTCGCCCGCCCCATAGCCATTGGACTGGTTGCGGGTCACGTTGAAGTCAGAGCCATATTGGCTCAGCTTGCTCAGATCGACCTCCAGCTTAATCGGATCGGCACCGGGAGGAGCCAGGTCCAGCTTGGGGGGGAGAACAGCCGGTGTACCAAAGTCGATGGTGCCATCCGGCTTGAACTTCAGTGGTGTGGAAAGAGCGGCCGCAGGCGTTCCCGTTTCCATCACCTTGCCATCGAAGGTGTAGTTAATCTGCCACGCATTGTCCCCGGTCTTGACGAAGTACTGGGTCAGGGAGTGCTCGATGCCGAGGGAGTCGTAGACCTTGCTCGACTGGGAGAAGTTATAGGTCTCCGCCTTGTTCGGGTCGAAGGGGGTGACGGTGATCTTGCTGGCATCGGCCTTGAGGTTACCGACAAACTCGAGCTTGTCCGACGGCTTGGCCGCCAGGCTGGCCGAGCTGACCTGGATATCCCCGACCACGCCGGTCTGCAGCTGGCCGTTGGCACCGATGCCGTAGCCCTGCAGGCGCTTGCCCGAGATGTTGGAGACCAGATAGTTGTCGGCATCCTTGCGGAACATGCCGGCACGGGTGTAGCTGGTCTGGCCGTTGGCATCTTTCAATACGAAGAAGCCGTTGCCCGAGATCGCCATGTCGAGGGGACGACCGCTCCTGAGCACATCGCCCTTGCGATCGAAGTTTTGCGAGACGTTGGCGACTTCCACACCGCCGGCCTGGCCGCCGCTGTAGATGGCGGCGAACTCGGCGCGGCTGGCCTTGAAACCTGCGGTGCTGGCGTTCGCCACGTTGTTGCTGATGACGCTCAGCTCCTGGTTGACGGCACGCAGGCCGCTCAGACCGATATTAAAAGACATGGTAGTGCTCCTGTGTGCCGTTAGGCGGCGCCCTTGCCGAACTGGATGGCGCTAAAGAGGGGGACATCGCCAAGCCCGGCGACATGCAACATGATTTGACCATCGCTGTTGAGCGCAACCCGCTCCACCTCGCTGGCCAGATAGTGGCGAGCGCTCATGGGCTTGCCGTCGACCTTGGCGGTCACCTCGAAGCGGTACTGACCCACAGGCAAGGTCGGGAGATCGTAATCCAGCGTGCCCGCCTTGCTCTGCCCCCACTGCTTGCCGGCCACCACCTGACCGTGCTGGTCATAGACCTTGAGCACCACGCCATCGGCGCCTTGGGGCAGCTCAATCTGACCGCGCAGCGGCTGCTCTTTGGCCAGGGTCATGCGCTCGCCCGGCACCATCACCTCCTTGCCGATGAGGGCGGTGCTGGAGAGCACCTGTGACGACTCCTGCATGGCGATGTTGCGCTGCTGCATCACCTTGAGGCTCTCGACCCCCTCCACCATGCTGAACTGGGCCAGCTGGCTCACATACTGGGTACCGTCGAGGGGGTTGAGCGGATCCTGGTTCTGGATCTGCGCCACCATCATCTGCAAGAACTCGTTGCGCAGGGGGAGACCGTTTGCTCCCGTGCTCTGGCCGGTGCCGTTGGCCGCCACCTGCTCGCTCTTGCCGCTCTGGCTGGTACTGCGCGCCGAGTCGAGGGCGCTTACACTGGCGAGGCTCATACGCCCTGCCCCAGACGCAGCAGACCCTGCTGCATGCTGGCGATACGGTTCATCACCTCGACCGAGGTCTCGAAGCCACGGGAGGCACTCATCATGTCGGCCATCTCTTCCACGGCGTTGACGTTGGAGTAGTAGACATAGCCCTGCTCGTCGGCCAGCGGATTATCGGGCTCGAGGCGCTTTTGCACCTCCCGATCCGACTGCACCACCCCGGCGATGGAGACCTCGGCCGCCCCCAGGCCGCCACTCTCCTGCACCCGCTTGTAGAGGGTGGAGAAGACCGGCTTGATGGCGCGAAAGGCCTCGTCCTCACTGCCCGCCACGCTGTCCACGTTGGCCAGGTTGGAGGCGACCGTGTCGAGGCGGACGGTCTGGGCACGCATGGCGCTGCCCGCGATGTCATAGATACGATTGAACGACATGATCAGCGTCCCTCTATGGCCTTGGCGATACCGCTGATCTTCATGTTGAGGAAGGTCAGGCTGGTCTGGTAGTCCATGGCGTTGTTGGCAAACTTGCCCTGCTCCACCCCGAGTTCCGCCGTGTTGCCATCTTGTGAGGGCTGATAGGGGATGCGGTAGAGAGGATGATCCACTTCGCTCATGGCAAAGTTGTCCATCTGACCGGCCGATACCTGGTCGGCCACACGGGAGAGGATCGCCTTGTAGTCGAGATCCCGTGCCAGATAACCCGGTGTGTCTACGTTAGCCAGGTTGCCGGCGATGATGCGCGCCCGTTCGGTACGCACCTGCAAGGCATAGGGGTGAACCCCGAGGGCTTGGTCAAATGAGATGCTCATCCTTCATCCTGTGGTTGCATGGCTGGGTGGCGATGCCTTAAACAAGAGTCATGCCAGCTTGCATCATGGCGTATAATGGGCCCCTTACCGGCCCCCATTGGCCACGGCGCCATGAAAGAGGAAGTCCTGTTTCCGATGAGGAAGTACCTGCTTGCCCTGCCCTTGCTGCTCGCCTGGCCGGCGCACGCCACCCTGGAGCAGCTGCTGCTGGACGATGCCCGTGCCGAGCTCGAGCGCTATGGCCAGAGTCAGCACTGGCCGACCCCCGAGAGCCAGTTTCAGGTCTGGGTGGCGCCAGGCGCCAGCGAGCTGCCCCCCTGCAAGCAGCCCCTGATGCTGGAAGCCGGCGGTCAGTATCGCGAGCCGTTTGGTCGCCGCCCCTATCTCATCCGCTGCGGCGATCCGGTCTGGAGCCTGCGCGGCCGGGTCGAGGTGCGCGTCACCCTGCAGGTGTGGCGGGCGGCGCGAGACATTGAGCGGGGCCAGCCGATCGGAAACGGGGACCTGGTGAGCAAGCCGGTCGAGGTGAGCCGCCTCTACCGCGGCTTTATCCCCGCCAACCGCCCCCTGATCGGAGAGCAGAGCAGCCGCAAGCTGCGTGCCGGCCAGCTGATTGGCGAGCTCGATCTCAAGGTGCGCCATGCGGTGGAGCGGGGTCAGGAGGTGATCATCCGCGCCGGCAGCGAGGGGTTTAGCGCCTCCATGCGCGGCGAGGCCCTGCAGGATGGGGTGGTGGGCGAGGCCATTCGGGTACGCAACCTCACCTCCGGCAAGGAGGTGCAGGCCTGGGTGACCGGGCGGGGGGAAGTGGAGACCCGCTTCTGAGGGGAAATGAGATGGCGCTCGCCTAAAGTTATGGGAAAGAGCGGTCGCTTTTCAGTGACAGGACAACAGGAAGCATCAGTCTATGAAGATTCAACGAACCGACGGCGCCCTCTTTCACGCCGCCCAGCCCCGTAAGCAGGAGAGCCTGCCGGGTACGCCCGCCGCTGCCGCCCCACGGGCCCAGGCCGAGATCAGCGTCGAGGCGCAGGGGCTCGAGCAGGCACGCCAGCGCATGCAGGATCTCTCCGACGTGGACATGGACAAGGTCCAGCAGATCCGCCAGGCCATCGCCGAGGGCAAGCTGACCCTGGACATGGAAACCCTGGGACGCGCCATCGTCGATCTGCACCGTAAATGACCCCGCGTCAGCGTCTCCAGACCCTGATCCAGGGGGTGCAGCAGGATCTCGGCCGCTATCAGCGGCTCTGTCAGCTGCTCGACGAGCAGTATCAGCTGCTGGGCACCCATGACGTTGAGGGGCTGACCCGCTTCAACCTGACCCTGACCGGGCTGATGGGCGAGGTGCAACTCTCGGCCCAGGATCGCTGCCAACAGCTGCGCGCCTTCGGGCTCGAGCCGAACCAGCAGGGCATGGCCCGCCTCATCGGCCGGCTGCCCGAGCCGGTGCAGCGACGTCTCTCCCCCCAGTGGCTCAGGCTCGAAGAGCTGCTGCTCCAGTGCAAGCAGCGAAACGAACGCAACGGCCGTCTGCTGGCCGGCCAGGTCGAGACCATACGCCAGCTGCTGGGCCAACAGGAAGCCTACCCGGAGCCGATGCCCTGAGTCACTCCCGGCGCAGGAAGCGCTGGGTGGCCAGCTCGTCGAGCTGGCGCTGGGTGGCCAGCTCCTCCCGCTGTTTCTGCCCCTCTTCGCGGCGTGAAAGCAGCTGCTCCAACCCCTTCACCCGACCAAACTGATGGCGTAACGCCTCTTCATGACGCTCCAGCTCGAGTCGGGCCAGGGCGCTCTGCTGCACCTGATGCTCGAACAAGCGGCGCACCTGCTGCCCCATCTGCTGCTGATTCTGCCACAGCAGGGGATGAGGCTTGGCGGGAGGGCGGGCGAGCTCGCCAAGCACGCCCTGCAGACGCAGGGCGCGCTGCTCCTCCCGCTCGGCCTGCGTACGCAGGCGCTGACGCTCCTCCCCGAGACGGGAGAGGGAGTCCTGTTGCAAGGTGAGATAGCGTTTTAGCATCAGCCGGCCACCTGCCTGAGTTGTTCAACCACACCACCGAGGGGCGAGGCCTCGTGGATCCCCTGCTGCAAGAAGGCGGCAATCTGCGGATAACGCTGCACCGCCTCGTCCATCTGGGGATCGGCGCCGGCCTGATAACCGCCCAGGGGCAACAGCTCGCGCACCTGCTGATAACGGCCCCAGTGTTGCCGGGTTCGCACCGCCGCCTGCAACCAGTCGGGGGCGACGATCTGGGTCATCACCCGGCTCACCGATGCGCCTATGTCGATGGCGGGATAGTGCCCCTCCTCGGCCAGACGGCGGGTCAGCACTATGTGGCCGTCGAGAATGGCGCGGGCCGCGTCGACCACGGGATCCTGCTGATCATCCCCCTCGGCCAGTACCGTATAGAAGGCGCTCAGGCTGCCCTGGGGGTGTATCCCGTTGCCGGCCCGCTCTACCAGCTGGGTGAGCAGACTGAAGACGGACGGGGGGTATCCCCGGGTGGCCGGCGGCTCGCCGATGGCCAGGGCGATCTCGCGCTGGGCCTGGGCGTAGCGGGTGAGCGAGTCCATCAGCAGCAGCACATCCTGCCCCTGATCGCGGAAATGCTCGGCGATGCGGTGGCACACCTGGGCCGCCCGCAGCCGCATCAGGGGCGATTGATCGGCCGGTGCCGCGATCACCACGGCCCGGGCCAGCCCCTCGGCTCCCAGGCTGTGTTCGATAAACTCGCGCACCTCGCGTCCCCGCTCGCCGATGAGCCCCACGACGACGATCTGGGCCGTGGTGTTACGAGTCATCATGCCGAGCAGCATACTCTTGCCCACCCCGGAGCCGGCGAACAGGCCAAGCCGCTGCCCCTTGCCCACCGTCAGCAGGCCATTGATGGCGCGCACCCCCACGTCGAGGGGCTCGCTCACCGGGGTTCGCAGCAAGGGATTGGGGGGGAGATTGAAGAGGGGAACCGGGGTGCCGGCCGGCTCGAGAGGGCGACCGTCGAGGGGAGACAGGGTGCCATCGAGGACCCGGCCCAACAGATGCGGGCCTATGTGGACCGTCTCTTCCCCCTCCAGAGGCAAGACCCGGGCCCCCGCATAGAGGCCGCGCATGGGTTCAAGCGGCATCAGATAGGCGACGTCGCGGTTAAAGCCCACCACCTCGGCCATCAGGCGGTGCTCCCCGGCGGCCTCGACCTGGCAGCGCTGGCCTATCACCAGCTGACAGCCAACCACCTCCAGGGTGAGACCGGTGACCCGCACCAGCCGGCCGTAGCGGCGAAACGGCGCCACGCTCGGCAGCGCCTCTTCACCGAGCCGTTCGAGGGCCTGTTGCAAGGCGTCATGCATGAACGCCGTCCAGCACCTGCGCCACCTGGGCGAGGCAGCTATCGATGCGCTCGTCGGTGCGCGCCTCGATCACCGCGGCGAGGCACTCGACCCGGCAGTCACCGACCGAGAGCGCGGGATCGGATTGCAGCGGCCACCCCTGGCACTCGGTCATGCCCAGATCGGCCAGCCGCTGACGATCCTCCTCGCAGAGGAAGATGGTCACGCTCTCCTGCCCGGCCGGCAGACCGGCGAGGGCCTGCTCTACCTGCAGCAACACCTGGCTCGGGTTGAGGGTAAATTCGGCCTGGATGACCCGGCGCACGACCTGGGTCACCACCTGAGACAAGAGGTTCTTTTGAGCATCGAGCTTCTCCCGTGCCAGGGCACTGAGCTGCTCCTGCAAGGCCGGGAAGGGACGCAGCGCCTCGTCGAAGCGGGCCTGCCCCTCGGCACGCCCCTGCTCAACCCCCTGCTGGTAGCCAGCCTGGAATCCCTGCTGGTGTCCCTCCTGGTGGCCGCACTGACGCCCCTGCTCCAATCCATCCTGATAGCCCTGCTCCAGTCCCTGCTCGACCCCTTGCCGGTATCCGAACTCGAACTGGGCCTGCTGGCTCTGCTCATCGCCCTCCCCCCGCAATGGCGGGAAGCGATAGAGACGGGTCGCCCCGGGGGCCAGCTTGCGCAACTTATGACTCATGCCGCCCTCCTCAGCTCACCGTTGGCTCTTCGAAGAGCTGATATTCGAGCTCGCCTTGCTCCATCAGCTCGCGTACCAGCTGCATCACCTCTTCGCGGGCCTGTTCGACCTTGCGCAGAGAGACCGAGCCCTGATCCTGGATCTGGGCCTCGAGAGACTGGGCCATCCGCTTGGGCATGGAGGAGAGGATCGCCTTGCGCAGGGGCTCTTCGGCCCCCTTGAGGGCCACCGCCAACAGCTCGGGCTGCAGCTCCTGCACCAGGCGCTGCAGGGTGTCGTCGGACTGGCGACGCAGGGTGGCGAAGTCGAACATGTTCTTCTCGATCTCCTTGGCCATGTCGAGGTCGAACTCGCGCAGCTGCCCCAGCATCGCCTCCTTGTTGCCCTGATAGCGGTTGAGGATGTCGGCGGCCTGCTTCACCCCGTTCACCTTGGCACCGGACTGCTCTGCCACGAAGGTGAGGCAGCGATCCAGGGTCAGACGCAGCTCACCCAGCACGTGCTCGCTCACCGAGGTGAGGTTGGCGACCCGCAGCAGCAGATCGTCGTGCACGGGGGCCGGCAGAGCATCGAGCACCGCCGAGGCCGTCTGGGGCGGCAGGAAGGCGAGCAGCACGGCCTGCATCTGCGGGTGCTCGTTGCGGAAGAAGCGGGCCAGCACTTCGGCAGGTACCCACTGCAGGCGCTGAATATCCTGACTCACGGAGTCACCGTAGAGGCTGTCGAGCAGGCTGCGGGCCAGCCGCTGGCCCAGGGCCAGATCCAGGGTCTGTTCCAGGTATTCCCGCGAGGCGCGGCCGATGCCGCTGTGCTCACGGTAGTCATAGAAGAACTGTTGCAGGGTCCAGCGCGCCTCGTTGGAGCTGACGCTCGGCATGTTGGCCATCCGACCGATGAGGCGCTGCACCTCATCGCGGGAGAGCTTCTGCATCACCTTGGCCGCAGCCTCGGTGCCCATGCTGAGCAGCAGGATGGCGGCCTTCTCGAGGTTGTCGATGTCGATATCGACCGCCGCCTGATTGAAATTCATGTTATTCATCGCCACTCACCCATGCCTTGATCACCTCGGCGACCCGATCCGTATCCTTGTCTACCAGCAGTTGCAGATGGCGCAGCTGCACCTCGAGCTCGGAGCCCGGCTCCGGCAGGGCGGCGAGATCCAGCTCGTCAAGGCTGTCCTTGGCCTCCCCTTCATGGCGGATCAAGCCATTGCCCAGGTTCGGCGCCTCCAGCTCATCCACGGCGCGGCGCTGATGGCCGATCGCTCCGTTGACCTGCTCCTCAGGTTCTTCGCTCTCCTCTTCGTCCAGCACGGCGTCGGGGTTATGAATGCGCACCAGATGCTTGACCAGAGGACGAATGCCGAAGATGACCAGTACCAGACCCAGCAGGCCACCCACCAGATAGCGCAGGGAGTTTTGCCAGGCCGGCGACTCCCACCAGGTGGATTCGGGCGGTGCCACCAGCACCTCCTGGCTGAAGGGGAAACTCTGCAGGCTGATGGCATCCCCGCGCGGGGCGTCGAAGCCCACCGCCCGCTCGACCATCTGGCGGATCTGCTCGAGCTGACCCTCATTCCACCCCTCTTTGGGGGCGACCTGGCTGTTGAGCAGCACAGAGACGTTCAGCTTCTCGACCCGACCCTGTTGATAGCGGGTGTGGGTCACGGAGCGGCTGTTTGAGTAGCTCTTGCTCTGCTCGCTACGCTCGCTGCGCGAGTCGTTGCTGCGCGCCTGCTGCTCGTTCCCTTGCGCGGGTTTCTTGTTGGCAGGGGTCTCGGGAGGGCGGTTGGAGAGGGCGCCGGGGATCCCCATGGCGAGCGCATCGACACTCTTGTCGAACTTGCTGCTCTCCTGGGTCACCACACCGTTGGGGTCGATCTGCTCCTGAGTCTCCTCCACCGTGCTGAAGTTGACATCGGCGGCGACCTGCACCCGGAAGTTGTTGCTGCCCAGCATGGGGAGCAGCATGTCGTTGGCCCGCTGACGGATGTACTGCTCCAGCTTGCGCACATAGTCCATCTGCTGGACGCTCAGCTTGCCGAAGAGCATCTTGTCGCCGCTCTCGCTGGTGAGCAGCTGACCGGTCTGATCCACGACGGAGACGGCACTGGGCTTCATGCCGGAGATGCTGCCGGCGACCAGGTTGGTGATCGCCTCCACCTGACCCGCATCCAGGCTCTGACCCGGAATGAGATCGAGCATGACGGAGGCCGTGGGTTTCTCCTCGTCACGGCCGACGAAGAGGGTACGCTTGGGAATGGCCAGGTGGACCCGGGCACTGCGTACCGAGTCCAGCGCTATGATGGTACGCGCCAGCTCCCCTTCCAGGGCGTGGCGATAGCGCGCGCCCTCCATGAATTCGCTGGTGCCGAGTCCGGTGACATTGCTGAGCCCCTCCAGACCGGCGGGCATGGCGGCGCGCACGCCGCGGGCGGCCAGGGCCATTCGCACCTGAGCCAACTGGTTTTCCGGCACCAACACCTGACCCGAGCTCTTCTCGAGACGGAATGGCACCTGCTCCTTCTCCAGCAGCTCCATGATGTTGGCGGTGTCATACAGCTCTTGCTTACCGTAGAGCGGCACATAGTTCTGGCTGGAAGTCCAGAGGATGATGACGATGGTGCCGGCGACGATGGCCGCCAGCAGGGCGATGGCCAGCACCGACTTGTTGTCGCGCGAGAGCCTGCGCCAATTCTTGAGACCCTGTTCCAGACGCTGACGCAGATCGGGCTCCTGCCCGGTGGCAGGCATGTTGTTTACCAGTTCACTCATGGATCACCCTCAGAGCGGCATGCGCATGATGTCATCGAACCCGGTCATCAGCTTGTTGCGCACCTGCATCAGGGCGGAAAAGCTGAGGCTCGCCTTCTGGCTGGCCACCATGGCCCCCACCAGATCGTCGCTCTGGCCCGCATCGACGGCACTCACCATGCGTGAGGAGAGGTTCTGCTGGGCATTGACCTGGTTGATCACATTGCGCATGGCACCACCAAAGGAGAGATCAGGGCCAACGCCGGACAAGGACTGCTCGGGCTGAGTAGCAATTCGCTCCATCTCCTGCATCCGATTCAGCAGGGCGACCTGGGAGGTCATCATCTCGATCTTCACGCTCTCTTCCTTATTGTTGAGTCTGCAGGTCTATGTCGATGCCCTGTTCGCGCATGGCCGCCAGCTTGTAACGCAGGGCGCGGGTGGTCATCCCCAACGCTTCGGCGGTACGCGCCCTGTGGCCATCGAAACGGCGCAGGGTCTCCAGCACATAACGGAACTCGGCCTGTCGGCGTGCCTCGGTGAGGCCGTCCGCGGCAGACGGCTCGCTCTCGCGCGCGACGACGCCCGGGAGCATCAGATCGGCGGGCTGAATATGCAATCCTCGCGCCATAATGAGAGCCCGCTGAATCACATTTTCCAGTTCGCGGACATTGCCCGGCCAGCGATAGCTCTGCAGCTGCAGCGAGGCCTCCCGACTGAAGCGATAGCCCGGCTGGGGAGCGTGGCGCGCCAGAAAGTAGTCGGCCAGAGGGAGGATATCCTCGGGGCGATCCCGCAGGGCCGGCCAGCAGAGGGGCAACACGTCGAGGCGATAGAAGAGATCCTCGCGAAACTCGCCGCGCGCGACCAGCTCGCGCAGATCGCGGTTGCTGGCGGCGATGATGCGCACATCCAGCGGGATGATGCGGTGGCTGCCGAGGCGCTCCACCTCCCGCTCCTGCAGCACCCGCAGCAGTTTGGCCTGCAAGGGCAGAGGCAGCTCGGAGATCTCGTCAAGCAGCAGGGTGCCCCCGTTGGCGGCCTCGAACTTGCCGGGCTGCGCCGCAACGGCGCCGGTGAAGGCCCCCTTGGCGTGACCAAACAGGATAGATTCGAGCATAGACTCGGGGATGGCGGCGCAGTTGATGGCGACAAACGGCTTGTCGGCGCGATCCGACATGCCGTGGATGTAGCGGGCCAGACACTCTTTACCGGTACCTGACTCGCCAGCGATCAAGATGGAGGCGGAGGTCTTGGCGGCGCGGCGGGCAAGCTGTAACAGCTGCTGGCTGATACGAGACACGGCGATGAGACCGGGCTCGCCCTGATCGAGCAGGAGGGCTCCCTGAATGGCATCGGCCAGTTGGCGCGCGCTGAAGGGCTTGATGACATAGTCGGCAGCGCCGCAGCGCATCGCCTCGGCCACGGCGGCGCCCTGCCGTTCGTTGGCTGCCACCATGAGGCGCCCGGAGGGGAGCGCGGCGACCAGGGCTCTGAGCTGGTGGCTGCCGACATCGGGATAGCAGTCCAGATCGAGCACGACGAGATCGCATGGATGCGCAGTCAACCAGCTTCTGGCCTGCTCGATGCCGGGAACATGAGTAAAGTGGACCCGGGCGAGTTTAGTCACCTCGGGGGCGGTGAAGGCCGTCTCCTCCTCACTCCCCACCCAGAGCAGGGAGGAATAGGAGACGAACGAGGACTCACTCTGCAAGAGTGCGCCATGATGCGTGTAACCGTGCATAAAAAATGGAAACCCTGATACTGGGAACCGAAAGACAACGCGCGACAAAGAGAAGGAATAGGGGGCGAGTGGAACCCTGCCCGATACCGTCCTGCGACGGCCAGATCCTTGATCTTTGGCAACCCCGCTATCGTCAACGCCGCAGCGTTATTAGACCGGAGGCTTTGCGTCCTGACCTTTCAGTTCAGTTTGCCTTTTCAAACAACCAAGTACCCTGAGTGGATTACAACCATATCCACCCTTTGTTAAGGCACAGGCCCGTTATTGTTAAGTTTTTGATTATTTTATCTTTAACGGCACATGTGTCACCGTTTGGCGCAGATGATATCGGCTTTTGGAGAGAGTGCAAGGTCCAGTTCAGGAATTAGGGCTTCCCCATGAGGAAGCCCTTTTCCCCACCGGTTAACCCAGGGTGCCTATCACATCGACCCGCAGCTCCTCGGGGATTTCGTTGTAGGAGAGCACCTTGAGCCCACGGCTGAATGAGCGGGCATAACGGGAGAGCAGGGGACGCAACTGCGGCATCACCACCAGCACGGGAGGATGGCCCAGCTGCTGCAACTGGGTCTTGACCAACGGCATGTTTTGCTGCAATTGCGCCAGCAGCTGGGGATCGATGGGGAAGCTGTCGAGGGAGACCTTGCCCTGCTGCTGTGACTGGCTGAGCGCGGCCAGCAGGGTCTGCTCGAGGCGATCATCCAGGGTGAAGGTCGCCAACACGTCGCGCTGGCCGATGGCCTGACGCACCAGCTGACGCTTGAGAGCACAGCGCACGTCCGAGGCGAGCAGCACGGGGTCCTTGGTGATCTCGCTCGAATCGAGCAGGGTGGTCGCTATGGTGCGAATGTCCACCAGGCTCACCTGCTCGCGCAGCAGCTGACGGTAGACCCGCAGCTGCTGCATCTGGGTCAGGGCCAGGTTGAGCTCCTCATTGAGGCGTGGCGACTGGGCGGCCAGATGCTGCCCCAGCTTGCCCACCTCGTCATGACCAAACAGCTCGTCCAGATGCTCGCGCAGCAGCTTGCTCAGATGAGTGGCGATGACGGTGGCCGAATCGACGACCGAGTAGCCCAGGTTGAGGGCCTTGGCCTTGCTATCGGGCAGGATCCAGACCGCCTCCATGCCGAAGGCCGGGTCCTGGGTCAGCTCCCCGTCCAGGGCCCCATAGGTCTCGCTGCTGCCGATGGCCATCAGCCGCTGGCAATCCACCTGACCGGCCGCCAGGGCGACACCGGCCAGCTTGATGCTGTATTGCTCCGGCTGTAGCTGCAGATTGTCGCGCACCCGGATCTCCGGCAGCAGGAATCCAAACTGCTCGGAGAGTGTCTTGCGGATGCCGCGTACCCGGGAGAGCAGTTCGGCCCCCTTATCCTGCTCGGCCAGGGAGACCAGCCGGTAACCCAGCTCGATCACCACGTTATCGAGGGCCGGCAGATCCTGCCACTCCAAGCCCTGTGGTTCCCGCAGATCCATCTGCTTGGCGATCTGCTCGGCCGCCTCCAGCTCGGGCGCCTCGGGTTGACGCTTGCTCACTCGCCAGCCACTCCAGGCCAGGACGGCGGCAAAGCTCAAGAAGGCCATCGCCGGCATGCCGGGTATCAACCCGAGGATGGTCATCACGGCCGCAGCCGTGTAGATGACCCGTGGCGAGGCCAGCAGCTGCTGACCCACCTGATCGGTCATCTCCCCCTCGTCGTTGACCCGGGTCACTATGATGGCGGCCGCGGTGGACATGAGCAGGGAGGGGATCTGGGCCACCAGACCGTCACCTATGGTGAGCAGGGCGTAGCGCTGGAAGGCCTCCGCCACCGGCATGGCGTGCTGGAAGATACCGATGGCCAGGCCACCGACCAGGTTGATGATCAGCACCAAGAGGCCGGCGATGGCATCGCCACGCACAAACTTGGAGGCACCGTCCATGGCACCGTAGAAGTCCGCCTCGCGGGCGATCTCCTCGCGCCGCGCCTTGGCCTGATGCTGATCCATGATGCCGGCGTTGAGGTCTGCATCGATGGCCATCTGCTTGCCGGGCAAGGCGTCCAGGGTGAAGCGGGCCGACACCTCGGAGATCCGCTCTCCCCCCTTGGTAATGACCACGAAGTTGATGATCATCAAGATGATGAAGACCACCAGACCGACCACATAGTTGCCGCCTATCACCACTTCACCGAAGGCCTGGATCACCTTACCGGCGGCATCGTGCCCCTCATGACCGTTGAGCAGCACCACCCGGGTCGAGGCGACGTTGAGCGACAGCCGCATCAGGGTCGCCACCAGCAAGACGGTGGGGAAGATAGAGAAGTCGAGGGGCCGCCGCGCCGAGACCGACACCAGTAGCACCAACACGGCCAGGACTATGTTGAAGGTAAACAGGGCATCCAGCAGCCAGCCCGGCAGGGGCAGGATCATCATGGCCAGCACCGCCAGCAACATGAGTGGAATCGCGGTATAGGAGTTGGTCAGAACACGCCAGTTCACGGCTTACCTCTCTGGTTGACGCAGCTCGGGAGGAACATAGAGCGGAGCCAGCGCGGCCGGTCTCTTGCCGCGCCCGGCCCGATAGGCCTGCAGTTGCAGGACATGGTTCAGCACATAGGCGACGGCGGTATAGAGTCCGGCCGGCACCTCTTGATCGATACGGGTTGAGTGATAGATGGCCCGGGTCAGCTCGGGCAGGGACATGATGGTCTTGCCATGCTGCTCCCCCACCTGACGGATCCGTGCGGCCATGGAATCGATCCCCTTGGCCACCACATAGGGAGCATTGGCCTTGGCCGGATCGTAGCGGATAGCCACGGCGTAGTGGGTCGGGTTGGTGATGATCACATCGGCAGTCGGCACCCGCTGCTCGATGCGAGCCCGCGCCATCATCATCTGCACCTGGCGGATCTTGCCCTTGATCTCCGGGCTCCCCTCACTGTTCTTGTGCTCGTCTTTCACCTCCTGCTTGGTCATCTTCAACTGCTTGTTGAGAGACCAGCGCTGGTAGGGAACGTCAAGCACGGCGATCAACATCTGCACGCTCCCCAGGATGATAAATGCCTGGGAGAGCAAGCGCAGGGAGAGCTCCATGGCCGCCCGGGGAGGCATGCGGTTCATCATCAGCAAGGTCGGCCAGTAGTGTTGCAGCAGCAAGGCCAACACGCCGCCTATCAGGGTGATCTTGAGAATGGATTTCACCAACTCCATCAGGCTCTGCGAAGAGAAAATCTTCGCAAACCCTGTGATGGGGTTAATCTTCTGTCCCTTGGGCATGATGTTCTTCCAGGCCAGCAGCATGCCCCCCGGCACGGACCCCAGCCCTATCATCAGCAGCCCTAACACGGAAAACAGCGGCAGCAGCACGCCCGTCATGCCGAGCAGGGCCTCACCGAAGGCCCGCAACATCATGGAGGGGTCGTTCTGGTGCCAGTCAAACCGCAGGGGCTGGCGCATCAGCTCCCCGAAGAAGAGGCCGAAGCTCGGCACCATCCACTGCATCACCATGCCGCCGAGCAGCAAGAGCCCGGCCGACCCCAGTTCCTTGGAGCGGGCGACCTGCCCCTCCTCACGGGCCTGTCGCAGCTTCTTGGGCGAGGCCTGTTCGGTCTTGTCCTGGGCGCTGGCCTGACTCATGACGGGGTCAAACCTCGCAACACCTCGAGCACATGGGTCACCAGATCAAGGTAACGAGTGGGCACCCCGCTGATGGAGATGGCCATGGTGAGCAGCCCGAGCAGCAGGGTCATGGGAAAACCGAGGGAGAAGATATTCAAGGAAGGCGCTGAACGGTTCATCACCCCGAAGGAGAGGTTGACCATCAACATGGCCACCACGGCCGGCAGGGTCAGGATCAGGGCTGCGCCTATGCTCCAGCCAAGCAATCCGACCACCATCCCCAGATCGAGGCGATAGAAAGAGACACCGGGAGGCCAGCGATAGAGGCTCTGCACCAGGATATCGAGCACCGCCAGATGGCCGTTGAGGCCGAGAAAGAGCAGGGTACAGAAGACGAGCATCAGCTGGCTGATGATAGGGGCCGAATCCCCGTGAGAGGGGTCGTTCATCACCGCCATGGCCAGTCCCATCTGCATCGACATGATATGCCCCGCCAGGGTCATCACCAGAAACAGCAGTTGCACGCAGAGGCCAAACAGCAGACCGAAGAGCACCTGCTCGAACGAGAGCAGCAGAGCCGAGAGCGAGAGGGGATCGAAGGTGGGCATGCCCTTCATCATGGGCGCCATGGCCAGACTGATGGCGAAGGCGAGAAAGAGGCGCACGAAAGGCCACCACCACTGGCCCAGCCAGGCCGTCAGCTCGGCGGCACTGACGTTGATGAGGCCACTCATCCAATCATGCCCGGCACATTCTGGAAGATGTCGTGAAACAGGGCCATCATTTTGGCCACCAGCCAGTTACCGGTGAACACCAGGGTGAGCAGGGTCACCACGAAACGGGGGAGAAAGCTTAAGGTCTGCTCCTGGATCTGGGTCACCGCCTGGAAGACGCTCACCACCAGGCCCACCAGCAGGCCCGGTACCACCAGTACGCAGACCATGACGGTCACCAGATTGATCGCCCCGCCGATGAGGGACACGCTCTGCTCGGGAGACATCTCAACCTCCGCTGAAACTGGCGGCCAGGGTGCCTACTGTCATGGCCCAGCCATCCACCAGCACGAAGACCATCAACTTGAACGGCAGCGAGATGATAAGCGGCGACAGCATCATCATCCCCATCGCCATCAGCACGCTGGCCACCACAAGATCGATCACCAGGAAGGGGATGAAGAGCATGAAACCTATCTGAAACGCCGTGTTGAGCTCGCTCAAGACATAGGCCGGCACCAGGATGCCAAACGGTACCTCTTTCTTCTCCATCCGGGTCGCCTCACCGGCGATGCGCAGCATCTGCTCCAGATCCGCCTCACGGGTCTGGGCCAGCATGAAGTTACGCAGGGGCACTTCCGCTCTTTCCAGCGCCTGTGGAAGCGTGATTTCCTCCCGTTCGAAAGGCTGGAAGGCATTTTGGTGAATGTCGGTCCAGACCGGACGCATGATCACCAGGGTCAGGATCAGGCTGATGCCGATCAAGACCCGGTTGGGCGGGCTCTGCTGTAGACCCAGCGCCTGACGCAGGATGGCCAGCACTATGATGATGCGGGTGAAGCTGGTCATCATCAGCAGCAGGGTGGGCAGCAGGCCGAGCAGCGTCATCAAGAGCAGGATCTGCAACTTGATGTTGTACTCCTCCCCTCCCGCTGCCCCTGGCGTGACCGAGAAGAGGGTTAAATCCGCCCCCCAGGCCGGCATCCCCAGCACCAGCAGGAGCAAGCACCAGATGCGCATCAGTCGCTTGCACCGCCCAGCATGGCGGTGTCGATCACCTCTACCAGACGCAGGCCATACTTGCCGTTGACCACCACCACCTCGCCACGGGCCAGCAGGCGACCGTTGACCCTCACGTCCAGCGCTTCCCCAGCCATCTTGTCGAGCTCGATGACGGCCCCCGGGCTGACCTGCATCAGCTCCCCGAGGGAGACCTCGGCACTGGCCACCTCCAGGGTCACCTTGACGGGGATATGGCGGAAGAAGGAGAGATCCCGAGGCGGGGTGGCGGGTTGCGCCACGCTCTCCTGGCGGGCATCCGGCAGCCCCAACTCATCATCAAAGAGCTGATCCAGGCCGTCAAACTCCAGGAAATCGTGGTTCTGTGCATCACTCATCGTTTTACTCCTCTGCCACCGCATTCACTTGATACACCAGGCTTCCACCCTGCTCGGCCAGCCGCCCCCGCAGGCAGGGACGATGACCGATGAGCGCAGGCATGGACTCGTACATGTCGAGCGCCAGCACCTCGCCCACCTTGAGCCCCTCCAGTTCGGCCAGGGTCATCTGCATCTGAGCCAGAACCACCCTGAGCTGAACCGGAGTATTGGGCAGCGCCTCATGCAATTTGTCAGCCAAATTGTGCGCCTGTGTACTCTCTTTCTCTTCATCGACCGGTGGCCGCCACCACAGCTGCCAGCTCTGACGGTGTTCGCCAAGCTGCAAGACCCCTTCGCAAGACCAGAGATCCCCCTCGGGCGGCGTGGCCGACGTGATCTCCCAGCCCAGATCGCCCCAGCCCAATGCGCCACAGAGATGCTCCATCTGATAACGGCACAGGCGCTGGAAGAGGCGCAGCTCAGAGTCACTCGGGTTCTTCTGCACCGCAACCTGAGAACCGGGCTGCAGGCTGCCACCGAAGAAGAGGATCGCCAGCCGATAGAGGGTCGCCGGCGTGATGGCAAACCAGGCCTGGGGGATCGAGGCGCCCGCCGCGCGAGCCTGCAACCAGACCCGCGTCTCTTCGGCGTCAGGCTGCTGGTTGGCGGCGAAGGGGGTGAGTTGCAACTCGCAGTCGGCACTGTTGAAGAGCTGACTCAGGCTGGCGGACAAGGGGGCGGCGACCTGACAGAACAGGCTGTTGAAACCGTTGAGTCTGGCCTGTTCGGCCCGCTCTCGCCCGAACAGATCGTAGCGAGGCAGGGTGGCGCCCAATTCGGCCGGGATGAGGGCTGAGCGGGTGAATGTGGATGGCATGAAGACGACCTTGATCCGGGTTGAAGATATACGCATCCGTAAAGAGACGCTTGGATGGAGAGCGACCAGATGTGGGGCGCAACTTTATTACAAATTCGGCACCGCCACCATGTCGATGCATAAAAAGCGTGAGGGAGTGGTGAACCCCTTTGTCACCCTGCCCCAAACGGATAACATGTCACCTCCATCGTTCAGGAGTTCGCCATGCGCCGCCTGCTACTGCTGCTCAGCCTTATCGCCCCCCTTGGATGCCACGCCGGCGACGCGCCGTTTGACTTCTATGCCCTGACCCTCTCCTGGTCCCCGGAGCATTGTGCCAACCGGCCACAGGCGCAGCAGTGCGACCGGGGCTATGGCTTCGTGCTGCACGGACTCTGGCCCCAGTTCGAACGCGGCTATCCCGCCGACTGTGGCAATGAGCGCTGGGATCCGGCCATGGCACGGCGCTTTCCCGACCTCTACCCGAGCCCGCACCTCTATCGCCACGAGTGGCGCAAGCACGGTACCTGTTCCGGCCTGAGCCAGCTGGCCTACCACAAGCTGGCGGATACCCTGAGACGCCGGTTGGTGCTGCCGGAACCCTATCAGTCCCCGCCCCAGCCCCTGCGCCGCAGCCCAGATCAACTGCGGACAGAGCTGCTCGCGGCCAACCCCTGGCTGCTCCCCGAGAGCATTACCCTCAGCTGCAGTGTGGGCGGGCGCTTTCTAAAAGAGCTCTATCTCTGTCTCACCCCTGACGGGGCACATCCCAGAGCCTGCTCCATCGAGATGCGCCAGCGCGAGCAGCGGCTCTGCGCCCAGGGCAGCTTTTTGATGAGAAGCGTGCGCTGACAGCGCGGACGGGATGAGATAGCCTGCCAACAGAGCGATTGATAAATCGACCATGGAGGGAAGATGACGCTAAACACACTACCTGGCCCCCTGCCCCTCATCCAGGCCCCCATGGCCGGCGTTCAGGATCACCGTCTGGCGCTGGCCGTCTGCGAGGCCGGAGCCATCGGCTCACTGCCGGCGGCCATGCTCTCCCCGGATCAGCTGCGCCAGCAGCTGGAGTGGATGACGGCGCACACCGATCGCCCGTTTAACGTCAACTTCTTCTGCCATCGTCAGGGACCACCGGAGGCCAGCCGGCTGGCTCGTTGGCGCCACGCTCTGGCGCCGGCCTACCAGCAACTGGGGCTCCCCCAGGAGTGCACCATCCCCTCGAGTGGACGCCACCCCTTCACGGAGGAACAAGCCGCGATCCTCGCCGACTACCGGCCGGCGCTGGTGAGCTTTCACTTCGGGCTCCCCTCTGCCGAGCAGATAGAGAGGATCAAGCAATGGGGAGGCCTGGTGCTCTCCTCGGCGACCACGGTGGCCGAGGCGCGCTGGCTGGAGGCCCACGGCGCAGACCTCATCATCGCCCAGGGACTGGAAGCCGGTGGCCACCGCGGTCACTTCCTGTCCGACGATCTCACCCTGCATGAGGGGCTCTTCACCCTGCTGCCGGCCATTGCCGCCGCCGTCAGGCTGCCGGTCATCGCCGCCGGCGGCATCATGAGTGAGCGATCGGTGCGTGCCGTGCTCACCCTGGGGGCCCGCGGGGTCCAGGCCGGCACGGCGTTCCTGCTCAGCGATGAGGCGACCACCTCTCCCCTGCACCGGGCCGCACTGGCACATCGGGAACGCCACACCGCCCTGACCACCCTCTTCACCGGCCGCCCGGCCAGAGGCCTGGTCAACGGCCTGATGCGCCATCTCGATCCCCTCTCGCCCCTGGCTCCCCCTTTCCCCCATGCGGCGCAGGCCCTGGCACCGCTGCGCGCCGCCGCCGAAGCCAGAGGGGAAGATGACTACAGCCCACTCTGGGCCGGCCAGGGCTTCACCGCCTGCCGCACAGGCCCGGCCGCCGCCATCGTCGCCATGCTGGCCAAGGGGTTGGAGTCGACATCATGAGTGTGCGCGAGGAGATGGAGCGGCTCTGCCACGAGGGCGAACTGGATCTGGCCCTGACGGTCGGCAAGCAGGCCCTGCGGGGCCAGCCCGAAGACGCCATGACCTGCCTGACCCTGGCAGGCATCTGCGAGCGCCTCGGTCGTGAGTCGGAGGCAGAGGCCTATTATCGGCAAGCGATCGCGATTGGACTCGCGCGGGAGGAGTGGCGCAGCGCCCAGCTGGGATTGGGTGCCGTGCTGAGGCAGCTAGGCCGTTTTCCCGAGTCGCGTCAGGTGCTGGAAGAGGGAATGAAGCGCTTTCCCGGCGCCCGGGAGTTCGGCCTCTTTCTGGCCCTCAGCGAGCTGGAGGCACAGCAGCCAGAGGCGGCGATAGCACGCCTGCTGACCCTGCTGGAGCAGACCGCCGCCGACCCGACGCTGGCGGCACATTGCCTCGCACTGCGCCAACAGATGGGCTAGCGCCATCGCGACGATCGGGGTCAACAGGAGGGGCTCATGGTGAGGGTATACTGGCCTCATCACCATAGCCCCTGCGGGGATTAACGAACTTCCCTGCCGGGCAGCATGCGCAGCACCAGGTTACTGCGCTGGCGCCAGGAGGTCAGGGCAATGGCGACCAGATGCAGGGCGATCAGCCCTTGCAGCGCCCAAGTGCACCACTCGTGCCACTCGTCGGCCCCCCAGACAAACCCCTGCTCGGTGTTTTGCAACCAACCGGTAAACGCAGTGGCCAATATGGTGCCCCACAGAGCCCAGACCGCCAGCTTGCCGGTACCGTGGTGACCCGCCGCCGGCGGATGTCGCTCTCGCATCGCCTGACGCTGCTGACGCAGCTCACCCAGACTCGGCCAGAGGGCGCCAAGGCGGGCATGGGGTCCGGCGAAGGTAAAGCCCCAGACCAACCGCACCGCGATCAGGGCCATGGCCAGATAGCCGAGCCGCTCATGGAGCGGCTCCCCCGGCTCGTTAAACCAGAGGTTGGCCGCACAGCAGAACACCACCCCCCAGTGCGCGAAGCGCACCAGGGGATCCCAGCGAAAGTGGTTACCCTTTCTGCTTGGCATATTGGTGATACTCCTTCTTCAGATCGTTGATCCGGGAGAGGTGCTGACGCGCCTTGGCCTCATCGCCCGCCTTGAGGGCAGCCAGGCTGGCATCCAGCTCCTTTTGTACTTCGTCCAGCCCTTGCAGGAACTTCTCTTTCTTGGCGGCCGGCATCTGGCGTCCCTTGGCCTCTTCCACCTCGCTCTTCATCGCTACCAGGTGTTTCTCCATGGTGGCGGCATCATCGGCCTTGAGCGCCTGCTTGTAGTTAAAGCCGATCTTCTTCATGGGTTGTTCGAGATCCCCCGCCAGGGCCGGAAGGGCCGGAAGGGCGATGGCACCGATAACGAGAGGCAGCAGCAAGGTTTTCAGCATGATGGTTTCCTTATAATCGACGGCGAATGAGCTCATTTGAGCCTGAAAAATACTTCCAGGAGCACATGATGCCATGGCATTAGGTGAACCGTTTGTGAAAATCGCACTATTTTGTGACAAATAGTGCCGAGGCGGGGAGAGTGATGGCAGGGCAGGTCGCCGTGAGCTGCGACCCGGCCACAAGATCAATGAAGATCGTCGATGGAGAACTCGCCTGGACAGCCGTCGATCTCGATGGCATATCCGCCGCAACTGGCGGTGCTGAATCGGATCAGAGTGGTGTGAACGAAGGGTTCGTCCTGCGGGAGTTCGAGCGGTTTGCTACGGCGCAGCGGCTTATGGGTAATCAACTTTTTCATGGTACTTCTCACAAAGATATTGGTTTTGATAACTCCTCTTCTGGCTGGCACCTGGGTGGCGTGGTTCAGGATCCCTCTTCCGCTGTGGCGGAATAACGCAAGGGAGGAATAGCTCGGTATGACTCCTCGAGGGAGCCGGACCTGTTCAGACTGCGGGGCTGTGAAAGACTGACAAACGTGGCGGCGGATATGGCAGGGATTACACAAACGGGCCGTCTTGACGGGCCGGGGCGCATTCTGCGCTAACTGTTGGTCACGACGCAAGCAAAATGTCGTCTTTTTTTTGACCACAAGATTATCCGGGGTCACTCATGGGCCGCTCGCGCCCTGCTGAGTCCACATTAAAAAAAGTTGAGTAATTTATCCCATTTTCTTCATTAAACGGATTGAACCCCCTCAATTCGCCGTTTAACATGACTTTCCATTTTAATAACTAAACTTTTGTTGACATGCCTCTCACTCCTGCCACCGTCTCTGCCACGTCGCCACTCGATGAAGAGGCGCGCCACCTGCTCGCCAGCTTCGAGCCGGTGGTCGATGCGCTGGCCGCCCTGTTTGGACCGGGTTGTGAGGTCGTGCTGCACGCCTTTGACAACCTGCACGCCTCGGTGATCAAGATAGCCAACGGCCATGTTACCGGACGCAAGAAGGGGGCCCCGGTGACTGACTTTGCGCTCTCCCGGATCACGGCCCTCGAGGGGGAGGCATGGAGCAGCTACTTCACCCGAACCCGCGAGGGGGGCCTGATGAAGTCCGCTTCGGTCACGCTGCGTTCACGGACCGGGCAGGCCGTCGGCATGCTGTGCGTCAACTTCAGCCTCGATACCCCCTTGTCGGGCCTGCTGCAGGCGCTGGCCCCGGTGACCCAGGAGAGTCAGCAGCAAGAGACCTTCGCCCATTCGGTGGAGGATCTGGTGGAACAGGTGATGGCCCGGGTCGACGAGGATCCGGCCCTGACGCCCGGCTCGCGCAACCGGGCCATCGTCTGCCGCCTCTATGATCAGGGCATCTTCGACATCAAGGATGCCGCCCAGCAGGTAGCGGATCGGCTCGGCCTGTCGCGCCATACCGTCTATCTGCATATTCGCAATCACAAGGCCGCCCTGGCAAAGCATCAGGAAGGCCCACACACAGAGAACCCGTCCCATGACGCAACATTGGTCTGATTTCATTACCCTGCTCAAGCGCGAGGTGGTGCCGGCACTCGGTTGTACCGAGCCCATGTCGGTAGCCCTGGCGGCTGCCAACTGCCGTCAGCTGCTCGGCGTCGAGCCCGAACAAATGAATGTCTGGGTGAGCGGCAACCTGTTCAAAAACGGCATGGGGGTCGGGGTACCCGGCACCGGCATGATAGGCCTGCCGGTTGCGGCGGCGGTGGGCGCCGTAGGCGGGAATCCGCAGGGAGGGCTGGAGGTGCTCAAGGGCCTCACCCAGGCGCATGTGGAGCATGCCAAGACCCTGCTGCCGGCCATCTCGGTCGACGTGAAGGACGTACCGGATGTGCTCTACGCCGAGGTCGAGGCGCAGGCGGCGGGACACACGGCCCGGGTGGTGATCTGCACCGATCACACTCGCATCATACTGATGGAAAAGGATGGCGAGGTGCTGTTGCAGCAAGACAGCGCTCCCGGCGTGCAGATCCAACCTGCCAAGTCCGCCACCCCCAGCATGTCCCTGCGTGAGATCGTCGACTTCGCCCTGGCCGTGCCCCTTGCCGAGATCGATTTTATTCGCGAGGCGGCGCGCCTCAACCAGGCGCTTGCCGATGAAGGGCTGCAGGGCTATGGCCTGCGGATCGGCAAGATCCTCACCGAGCAGGTGGAGCGCAAGCTGCTCTCGGACGATCTGATGACGCTGGCCATGCGTCTCTCCTCGGCCGCCTCCGACGCCCGCATGGACGGCGCCATGCTGCCGGCCATGTCCAACTCGGGCTCAGGCAACCAGGGGATCGCCGCCACCATGCCGGTGGTCGCCGCCGCCCGCTTCCTCCAGGCGAGCGACGAGCAACTCACCCGGGCCCTGGTGATGAGCCACCTCATCGCCATCTACATCAAGACCTACCAGAACAAGCTGTCGGCCCTGTGCGCCGCCAGCACCGCCGCCATGGGCTCCGGCGCCGCCATCACCTGGCTGCTGGGGGGCCAGTACGAGCAGATCAGTCACTGCATCAACAACATGATTGGGGATGTATCTGGCATCATCTGCGACGGGGCCGGCAGTGCCTGCTCCATGAAGGTGTCGACCTCGACCTCTGCCGCCGTCAAATCCTCCCTGCTGGCCATCAACAACCTGAGGGTGACCCAGAGCGAGGGGATCGTGGCCGATGATGTGGATCAGACCATTGCCAACCTGGGGCGCCTCTCCAAGGAGGGCATGCTGGATACCGACATCGAGATCATCAACATCATGCGTAACAAGCAGGCCAAGCCCTCCTGATAAGGGTCAAGCCGCAGGAATAAAAAAACCGGAGCCTGATGCTCCGGTTTTTTTATTGGAAGGGGTGGTTAGCCTCTGCCCAGGCGGTTGTCCGGGTAGTTCTTGGCAAGCACCTCACGGGCATGGCGCGCCATATCCGGCAGCTTGAGGTCATCATAAGACTTCACCATGATCTCCAGGGCCTGCTCGGCCTGAGGCGTGTCCGGGAAATCTTCTACCAGCTGCTTGGCCCGGTTGGCGGCAGCCACCAGGGCGCCACGGCGGACATAGTATTCGGCGACGCTCAGGTCATACTTGGCCAGTCGGTTCTTGAGACCGATCATGCGGGCACGGGCATCGGCCGCATACTGGCTGTTAGGATGGCTCTGGATGAGCAATTTGAAGTCACGGAAGGCCTGACGGGCGTAGGCCGGATCCTTGTCGTCCCGATCGATCCCCACCAGATCCTGGAAGAAGTTGTAGTCGGCCGCCATGTTGGTCAAACCACGCATGTAATAGACGTAGTCGATGTTCTTGTGCGCCGGGTTCAGACGGATGAAGCGGTCGATGTTGGCGATCGCTTGGGCGTTGTCATCCTGCTTGTAGTAGGCATAGATGAGGTCCAGCTGCACCTGGGTAGAATAGGCACCGAACGGGTAACGAGAGTCGAGCGCTTCGAGCAACTCGACGGCATTGGCGTAGTTACCGGCGTCCAGCTTGAGGCGCGCCTTCTGGTAGAGAACCTCGGGCGGCTCGTCGGGAACCTTGGGCTTGGTGCTGGAACAACCCGTGGCCATGACAGTGGCCAGAGCCAGTGATAACAGCAGGCGAGACTTCTTTCCCATCAACAACATCCGGTCCATTTCCACGAAATTGGCAAAGTATCCGTTATGCTTGGCTAAAAGAAAAGCTAGAATAGCCGGATTCTTTTTGAATTGATAACCCAGCTCTAGAGACGTTAGATGAGCCAGCATATTGAACTGACAGGTGAATTCCAGGATCACCAATTCGGGCAGCGCCTGGACCAGGCCCTGGCCGAACTCTTTCCGGACTACTCCCGGACCCGCATCAAAGAGTGGATTTTACAGGACAGAGTGACCCTGGACGGTCAGATTGCCAATACCCCGCGCGAGAAGATCCTGGCCGGGCAGAGCGTGCACATCCGTGCCGAGCTGGAAGAGGACACCCGCTTCGACGCCCAGAATATCGAGCTGAACATCGTCTTCGAGGATGAGCACATTCTGGTCATCGACAAGCCGGCCGGTCTGGTGGTCCATCCGGGCGCCGGCACCCCGGACGGTACCGTGCTCAACGCCCTGCTCCACCGCTACCCGAGCATCGCCGAGGTGCCCCGCGCCGGTATCGTGCACCGTCTGGATAAAGACACCACTGGCCTGATGGTGATCGCCAAGACGGTACCGGCCCAGACTCACCTGGTGGAGGACCTGCAAGCGCGTCAGATCACCCGGGAGTACGAAGCCATCGCCATCGGTCACATGACCGCCGGCGGCACCGTCGATGCCCCCATCGGTCGTCATCCGACCCAGCGAACCCACATGGCCGTGATCCCGAACGGGCGCCCCTCGGTCACCCACTACCGGGTGCACGAGAAGTTCCGTGGCCACACCCGGTTGCGCCTGCGCCTGGAGACCGGTCGTACCCACCAGATCCGCGTGCACATGGCCCACATCAAGCACCCCTTGGTCGGCGATCCCGTCTACGGTGGTCGCCTGCGCCCCCTGCGCAACGCCACCCCCGAGCTGACCGAGGCCCTGCGCGGCTTCCGCCGTCAGGCGCTGCACGCCACCATGCTGCAGCTCGCCCACCCCATCACCGGCGAGATGATGCAGTGGCACTCCCCCACTCCCCAGGACATGGTGGATCTGATGGAGGTGCTGCGCGCCGACACCGAGGCCAACCCGGACGATCTGGTCTGGATGTAAGCCACCAATACAGAGCGACGGGGCCCACGGGCCCCGTTTTTTATTGCCCCGCTCCCTGGCAACCGCTATGGTCGGCGACCTCGATCGCACCGGAGCCTCTTCATGCCGCTTTTCTTTATTCAGCCCGACTGGCCGGCCCCGGCCAGGGTACGCGCCCTCTCCACCACCCGCGCCGGCGGCCTGAGCGTGGGCGCCTTTACCGGCCTCAACCTGGGGGATCACGTGGGGGACGACCCGGCCACCGTGCTGGCCAACCGGGCTCTGCTCCAGCAGGAGGCCAGCATCCCGGGCAGGATTCCCTGGCTGACCCAGGTACACGGCACCGCAGTGCACCAAGCCGGCGCCCCCTTCACCACTGCGCCAGAGGCTGACGCCGCCTGCGCCCATCAGGCCCGTCAACCCTGCGCCGTGATGACAGCCGACTGCCTGCCGGTGCTATTTTGCGATCGCGCCGGCACAGTGGTGGCGGCAGCCCACGCTGGCTGGCGCGGCCTGCACGCCGGCGTGCTGGAGGAAACCCTCAACGCCATGGGCTGCGAGCCGGCCGAGGTACTGGCCTGGATGGGGCCAGCCATCGGCCCGAACGCCTTCGAGGTGGGTCCCGAGGTGCGTGATGCCTTCCTAGCCGATCAGGCCGAGGCGGTCGCCGCCTTCACACCATCGCCCAATGTTGGCAAGTGGCTGGCGGACATCTATGCCCTGGCCCGTCTGCGCCTGGCTCGCGCCGGCGTCAGCGCCGTCTATGGCGGCGAGCACTGCACCGTGAGCGATCCGGCACGCTTCTACTCCTACCGCCGCGATAGTCAGACCGGACGCATGGTCTCTCTCATCTGGCTCGAATAATACGAGGCGCCGCTACTGAGTAAAAAAACGGCAGCGGCGCCCTTGAAATCCCTGACCTAACCCTCATCTTTGCTTTCAGAAAGTTGTTGTTGCCGCGCTGCGGCGTCTCTTTTAGAGGGGAATGCGATGCGTCTTGATCGCCTCACCAGCAAGTTCCAGCTTGCCATCTCCGATGCCCAGTCGCTCGCGCTGGGTCGTGACCACCAATTCATTGAGCCCGTCCACCTGATGACAGCCCTGGTCAATCAGGATGGCGGCTCCATCCGTCCGCTGCTGACCCTGACCGGTCTGGACGTCAACGCCCTGCGCTCGCGCCTGGGTGAAGAGCTCGATCGCCAGCCCCGCGTCAGCGGCGTGGATGGCGACGTGCAGCTCTCCCCTGCCCTCGGCCGCCTGCTCAACGTCTGTGACAAGCTGGCCCAGCAGCGCAAGGATCAGTTCATCTCTTCCGAGCTGTTCGTGCTGGCGGCGCTCGACGACAAGGGCAACCTCGGCGAGCTGCTGCGCGCCCAGGGGCTGACCAAGGAAAAACTCGAGGCGGCCATCGACAAGGTACGCGGCGGCAAGAAGGTAGACGATGCCAACGCCGAGGAGAACCGTCAGGCCCTCGAGAAGTACACCATAGACCTGACCGAGCGGGCCGAGCTCGGCAAGCTCGACCCGGTGATCGGCCGCGATGAGGAGATTCGCCGCACCATCCAGGTGCTGCAGCGCCGCACCAAGAACAACCCCGTGCTCATCGGCGAACCCGGCGTCGGCAAGACCGCCATCGTCGAGGGGCTGGCCCAGCGCATCATCAACGGTGAGGTGCCGGAGGGGCTCAAGAACAAACGGGTCCTGTCGCTCGACATGGGCGCCCTGGTGGCCGGTGCCAAGTACCGCGGCGAGTTTGAGGAGCGCCTCAAGGCGGTACTTAGCGATCTCGCCAAGGAGGAGGGCAACGTCATCCTCTTCGTCGACGAGCTGCATACCATGGTCGGCGCCGGCAAGGGCGAGGGGGCCATGGACGCGGGCAACATGCTCAAACCCGCCCTGGCGCGCGGGGAGCTGCACTGCGTCGGCGCCACCACTCTGGATGAGTACCGCCAGTATGTGGAAAAAGACGCCGCCCTGGAGCGCCGCTTCCAGAAGGTGCTGGTCGAGGAGCCGACGGTGGAGGACACCATCGCCATCCTGCGCGGCCTGAAAGAGCGCTATGAGCTGCACCACCATGTGCAGATCACCGACCCCGCCATCGTGGCGGCGGCCCAGCTGTCGCACCGTTACATCGCCGATCGCCAGCTGCCGGACAAGGCCATCGATCTCATCGACGAGGCGGCCGCCAGCATCCGGCTGCAGATAGACTCCAAGCCCGAGGCGCTCGATCGCCTTGAGCGGCGCATCATACAGCTGAAACTCGAGCAGCAAGCCCTGATGAAGGAGTCTGACGATGCCAGCCGCAAGCGCCTGGACCTCATCAACCTGGAGCTGACCGAGAAGGATCGCGAGTACAACGAGCTGGAAGAGGTGTGGAAGGCCGAGAAGGCCGCCCTGGCCGGCACCCAGCACATCAAGGCGGCGCTGGAGCAGGCGCGCCAGGATCTCGACGTGGCGCGCCGTGCAGGCGACTTGGGTCGCATGTCCGAACTGCAATACGGCCGAATCCCCGAGCTGGAGAAGCAGCTCGATCTGGCGACCCAGGCCGAGATGCAGGAGACCAGCCTGCTGCGCAACCGGGTTACCGACGTGGAGATCGCCGACGTCTTGGCGCGCTGGACCGGTATCCCGGTCGCCCGCATGCTCGAGAGCGAGAAAGAGAAGCTGCTGCGCATGGAGGATCAGCTCCACAGCCGCGTGATCGGCCAGAACGAGGCGGTCGATGCCGTCTCCAACGCCATCCGCCGCTCCCGCGCCGGCCTCTCCGATCCGAACCGCCCCATCGGCTCCTTCCTGTTCCTGGGGCCGACCGGGGTGGGCAAGACCGAGCTGTGCAAGGCGCTGGCCGAGTTCCTGTTCGATACCCAGGACGCCATGGTGCGCATCGACATGTCGGAGTTCATGGAGAAGCACAGCGTGGCCCGCCTGGTGGGGGCGCCTCCCGGCTACGTGGGGTATGAGGAAGGGGGCTATCTGACCGAGGCGGTGCGCCGCCGCCCCTACTCGGTGATCCTGCTCGACGAGGTGGAGAAGGCCCACCCGGACGTGTTCAACATACTGCTGCAGGTACTCGACGACGGTCGCCTCACCGACGGCCAGGGCCGCACGGTCGATTTTCGCAACACGGTGGTGATCATGACCTCCAACCTGGGGTCGGACCTCATCCAGGAGCACCATAGCGAGAAGGACTACGACGAGATGAAGGCCCTGTTGATGGAGGTGCTCGGGCGCAGCTTCCGCCCCGAGTTCATCAACCGGATCGACGAGACCGTGGTGTTCCACCCCCTCGGCGAGGATCACATCAAATCCATCGCCCGCATCCAGCTCAAGGGGCTGGTGGCCCGTCTCGAGCAGCAGGGGTTCCAGGTGGAGGTCAGCGAGGAGCTGCTCACCCGCCTCGCCCATGCCGGCTTCGACCCCGTCTACGGGGCGCGCCCCCTCAAGCGCGCCATCCAACAGAGGGTCGAGAACCCGCTCGCCCAGGCCATCCTCTCCGGCCGGGTGGTGCCGGGCAAGCTGCTGCGCCTCGGCGCCGATGGCAACGGGCTCACCCTGGGCCAGTAAAAACGAAGACGCCGGCAAGATGCCGGCGTCGTATTATCCTCTGGGGCTTACTGGGCGACGAAGCCCCCCTTGCTCACGGGGGCGGCCCCCACCTTCTCGAGACGCTTCGCCTCCACCTCGACCCGGTTCCAGCTATGGTCCACCTCACCGTAGAGGCGAATGGTATCGTTCGGCCCAACCGCCTGACCGCGCCACACATCCCCGTCGATCTCGACCTCGACCTCGCCACTGGCATCGCGCAGCAGATAGTTCTCCCCGCCCAGATGCTTGACCAGCTTACCCTCCAGGGTCACCCAGCTATCATCGCTGGCGTCCTTGACCTGAACCGCAGTCACGGCATTTTGCTGCTGGGGCCCCGTGAAGGCGGCATGGGCACCACCGCTCAGGGAGGCCATCAGGATCAGGGCAGCAGGCATCATCTTGTTCATCATTCAACTCCTCATTTGTGATGGCGCCCATTCTGGTGATGCCGGCGTGAAAGCCTTGTGAAAAATGAGAGGGGAATCGCTTTTTCTCATCGGACCACTCACTCGGGCACGGGATCTTGTTTAGGATGAAACCGATCAATCACTTCCCAGATTGATCGGCACCATGAACGAAGCAGGGTCAGTACAACCCTGACCCATAACCAGAGAAAAAATAATGAAAAAGATACTGATTGGCCTGTTCGGGCTGATGGCGGTCTCTGCCCACGCGGCCGGCCCCCAATTCACGCGCATCGTGATGTTTGGCGACAGCCTCTCCGATACCGGAAAGATGTACGCCAAGATGCACGGCTATCTCCCTTCCAGCCCCCCTTACTATCAGGGGCGTTTTAGCAATGGTCCGGTCTGGTTGGAGCAGCTTAAAGATCGCTTCCCCGGCCTCAAGATCGTCAACGCCGCCGAAGGGGGCGCCACTGCGGTTGCTTACAACAAGCTGGGTTGGCTCAATCTGTGGGCCTGGGATCCCAAGTATCAGGTGATCAACAACCTGGACTACGAGATCACCCAGTTTCTCGAGCAGGATCGTTTCAACACCGACGATCTGGTGATCTTCTGGGTCGGCGCCAACGACTATCTGGCCTACGGCTGGAACAAGGAAGAAGATGCCCGCCGAGTGCGTGACAGCATCCAGGATGCGGCTAACCGGGTGGTGATGAAAGGGGCCAAGCAGGTGCTCTTCTTCAACTTGCCGGACCTGGGCTCAGTGCCGTCGGCACGCAGCCAGAAGGTCGTCGACAAGGTTCGTCACGTCTCCCAATATCATAACCAGTTGCTGCTCAACCTCACTCGTCAGCTCACTCCCACGGGTGCGGTGCAGTTGTTCGAGATCGACAAGCAGTTTGACGAGATGATGCAAAACCCCGAGCAGTTCGGCCTGACCGATACCCAGACCCCCTGCTACGACGGTGGTTATGTGTGGAAACCCTTCTCCGCAGACAACAGCGCCCCCAGCACCATCACCGCGGCCCAACGCCTGGCCATCGCCGGCAACCCGCTGCTGGCACAGGCCGTCGCCTCTCCGGGCAGCCGCGCTGCGGCCTCCCGCGAGTGTGGTGGCAAGATGTTCTTTGATCAGGTGCACCCCACCACCCTGGTGCACTCGGCTCTGGCCGAGCGGGCCGGCGATTTTATCGAACGTCACTACGAGTTTTTGGCTCACTAACTCGTTCAGGGCCGGCTCACGCCGGCCCTTCTTCCCTCTGCCATCAATGGCAACAAGCCCCTTTCGAAGCCTTTCGTTGTTTTTTTATACCGCACCGTTAGTATTGAGTAGTTCATGTTTATGGCTGTCGTGAACCGAGGTCCCCCTCAGGGCCCCGTCACTATCAGAACTAAAGCAGAGGCAACCCATGAAAAAGAGCGTAGTGGCCATTATGATCGCCGGCTCCTTTGCCGCCACGGTACAGGCGGCAGGACAGGACAACACCTGGTATGCGGGCGGCAAGCTCGGTTGGTCCAACTTCTACGGTGTCGACTACGACCCGGCCTTCACTGGCGCCGCCATCACGGATGAGAGCAAAGACGATGTGGGTCTCGGTGCTCTGGTCGGCTATCAACTCAACAGAAATGTCGGTTTCGAGCTGGGTTATGACTGGCTTGGTAAGTACAAGTACACCGCCACTATGGGTGGACTGAGCGGAACCGATGAGGTAAGCGCCCAACTGGCCCAGCTCTCTATGAAACTCGGCATTCCCGTCAGCGATGCATGGGACATCTATGCCCGTCTGGGCGGCGCTTATGTCTGGGCCGACAGCGATCAATTCGAAAACGACAATGGTGGCGCCTTCCTCGGCGCACTCGGTGTCGAGTACGCCATCAACCGTGACTGGGCAGCACGCTTCGAATACCAGTACACCACCCCCATCGGCAATGACGACATCCGTGACACCGGCGTCAGCATGGACAATGGCCTGCTCTCTCTGGCCATGATTTATCGCTTCGGCCAGGTCGCCGCCGTCACCCCGACACCGGTCCCGGTCCCGGCCCCCGAGCCCCAGATGGTCGAGAAGAACTTCACCCTCAATGCCGACGTGCTGTTTGATTTCAACAAACACACCCTCAAGCCCGAAGGCTATGGTGCGCTCGATACCCTCTATGAGCAGATCAAGGCGGAGCGTCCCAAGGACGGCACAGCCACCGTCATCGGTTATACCGACCGGATCGGCTCAGATGGCTACAACCAGGCGCTCTCCCAGAAACGAGCCCAAACGGTGGCCAGCTATCTTGTGAGCAAGGGGATTCCGGCTGACAAGGTGAGCGCCGAGGGGCGTGGCAAGGCAGCTCCCGTCACCGGCGACAGCTGCACCAGCAAAAACAAGCGTGAGCTGATCGTCTGCCTGGCACCGGATCGCCGTGTCGAGGTCATGGTACAAGGGGTTGCCGATACCCAGCAGTAATCGGCCCTTCATAGCAAAAGCCGGGCGATCGCCCGGCTTTTTCATCAGTCGCGGATCACCTCGGCGGCAATCTCGTCGAGTAGCTGGTTCCACCCCTTGGCAAGCTCTCCGACCAACGCATTGTAGCCATCGGCCGGCAACGGCCTCACCTGGCTGAAGGGGCGCTCCAGCAGCACACGCCCATCTTCCCCTTCCAGGCGCCAACGCCCCGCCAATACCGCCATGCCATCGTGACGGCCGGCAAACTGCTGCAGCCGGATGGAGAGACGATTGCCCTTGCCACCATTATCACGCAGAGCCCAGCCAGGCAGGCGGCTGGAGAGACCGCTGATCGTCAGTTGTTCCAGCTGATCGTCCAGCGTCCCGGCCCAGCGATGGCGCTCGGTAAAGGTGAGCTCATGTCCCTCCAGCTCATAGACCAGGCTGACCGAGTCTATCTGATCCGAGATGGAGAGCGGGGCCAGGCGCAACTCATGCTCGGGGGCACGGGCAGGAAGCGTCTGCGCCTGAGGCAACCCCAGCGAGTAGTAGTGCACCGTAGGTGCGGTGGAGGCGCAGGCCCCAAGCCCAAGGGCCAGCATCAGAATGGTCACGCAGCGGATCATCGTTCACCTCGTTTCGGCTGGGGATCGGGGTTGCTATTGCGATCAAAAATGAGCGCATTGGGTTGCTCATTGAGAGAGCGAACCAAGGGCTGTAACTCATGCAGCATCTGGTTGAGTGCCGAGATGGACTTCTGCAGCTCCCGGTTGGTGCGAGACTCCCCGTCATAGCTCTGCAGCGTCTGCTGCAACTGGCGCAGACTCTGGTTGAGCGAGTCTGGCAGCTCATGGGCGGCCTGCTGACCGGTCAGGGTCTCCAGATTGCTGCTGACCGAACGTACGCTCTGCAGTGTCTTGTCCAGGGTCGCCAGGGTCTGGTTCACCTGGGACAGCGTCTGCTCCACGTCCATATCGGCGAACTTGTCGAGGATCTTGTTGACCTTGCGTTCGATCTGGTCGAAGCCGGCGGTCACGGTCGGGAAGACCGGCATTTTCTTGACCGTGAGCGGCTGGTAGGGGGTCACTTCGTTATAGAAGTTGAGATCGATGATCTTGCCGCCGGTCAGCAGACTGGAGGTCTTGACCGAGGCCCGCAACCCCTGGCGGAACTGCTGCTCAAACAGCTTGCGCCACTGCTCATGATCCGAATCGGCATAACGGTAGCTCAAACGCTGCACCTCGATGCGGGCCAACACGGGTATGGTGTGCTTGTTGAAGGTGTTATAGAGCTTGTCGTCCACGAGGTAGGGCACAGAGACCACGGTGCCGACCCGGATCCCGCGGTACTGGACCGCCGCCCCGGGGTGGAGTCCGGCCAGACTGTCCTGGAACAGGAAGACATAGTTGATGAACTGGCTGAGGTTCCCCTCCAGCACGCTGGACTCATCCTTGAACAGGGTAAAACGGCTGTGATCCTTGACCGGCTCACCGGCGCTCCATCCATCGGGCAGCCCCATGGTGATGCCCCCATCGAGAAGCGTCTCCAAAGAGTCCATCTTCACCTTCATCCCCTCGCTGCTGACCGAGACCTCAAACCCCGGGGTCATCCAGAAGCGGCTGTTGCTGCTCACAAGGGAGTCATAGGGGGCGCGGATAAAGATCTTGTACTCCATCCTGGCCTTCTCGGGGATGAAGCTCATCTGCTCGACCTGACCGATGGAGAACCCCTGGAACTGGACGGGCGAGCCGATCCCCAGCGCCCTGGTGTCACGACTGGTGAGGGTAATGTGGAGCCCTTTCTGATCATTGGAGGCCAGGGGCGGCGTATCCTGCACCTGATAACGCTTCTTGGCCTTCCCGCTCTTGCCCGGCGCGAGCTCGATATAGGAGCCCGAGAGCAGGGTGGATAACCCCGACACCCCTTCGCGCCCGACTCTCGGCTTGACGAGCCAAAACAGGCTGTCGCCCCGCAACATGTCCGCCGCCGGCTTGTTGATGCGTGCCTGCAGAATCGCGTGGGAGAAGTCCTCGCTCAGCTGGACGCTCTCGATACGGCCTATGTCCACATCACGGGCCCGGATGGGCGTCTTGCCCGCCACTATGCCCTCGGCCCGCGCCACCGTCAGGGTCACCAGCGGCCCCTGCTCATACCAGTGCTGGAACAGCATCCAGCCCCCCATCAGCAGGGCTGCCAAGGGCACCATCCAGATGGCGGCGGCGGAGCTCAAAAAATCCGAGCCCGCCTTCCAGCGTTTCTTACGCTCACTCAAGGTCGCGTTCTCCTTCTTGAAGATCCCAGATGAGACGGGGATCGAAATTCATCGCGGCGATCATGGTGATGATCACCACGCCGGCAAATGAGACGGCGGCAGGGCCGGGATAGATGGTCATGAGATTGTCGAGGCGGATCAGCCCTGCAAGAATCGCGACCACGAACACGTCGATCATCGACCAGCGTCCGACAAATTCGGTCATGCGATAGAGCTTGAGGCGGGCCAGAGGATCCCGAATACGCCCCGAATGGGTTTGCCAACAGAGCCAATAGAGGGCGATCAGCTTGGCAAGGGGCACCACCACGCTAGCCAGGAAGATGACGGCCGCTATCGGATAAGAGCCGAGCCCCCAGAGCAGCACCACCCCCCCCAATATGGTGGAGGGGCTGACATCCCCCAAGAAGACGGTATCCATGATGGGATAAAGGTTGGCCGGGATATAGAGGATCGAGGCCGTGACCAGGAGCGCCAGCGTGCGCTGCAGACTTGCCGGCTTTCGGCTGTGAAGCCGGCTACCACAGCGGTGGCAGCGCCCCTGTCCCTGGGCACCCAAGGCTCCGCAGACATGGCAGCCGATGAGGCCGGCCTCACGGGCCATTCGCTCTTCATCCTCCGCCAGCACAGCAGGAACCGGCCCGAACAGGTGGTGCCACAGCCAGTGAATGTCCAGCGTCGAGATGGTCTTTATCAACATCAGGGTATAGCCGACAAAGGCCCAGAAGCCCGCCCCCATGGTGATGTCCGCCATCCCCATCAGCTTGACCAGCGAAATGAGCACGCCGATGAGGAACACATCGACCATCAACCAGGGGCGGATCCGGCACAGGGCGCGTCCCAGCGAGCGCACCGCGCTAGGATGCAGATCCTTGTCCAGACGCCAGACCACCAGCATGAGCGAACAGATATACACCAGAGGAAACGCGATCAGCGTAACGCTCAGCACCACGGCCAGAAAGAGGTAGCCGGCATCGGCCAGTGCCGTGATGGTCTGCAAGAAGGTCATCTCCCGCCCCAACCCATGGCTGGAAAAGGACATGAAGGTGAAACTGTTGGCCAGCAGGAACATGATCAGCGTGGCCAGACCGTAAGCCAGTGGTCGCAGACGGGGATGGCTGTGACAGCGCACCACAGTGTGACCACAGCGGGGGCAGCGGGAGGCCTCACCAGGCTGCAACACGGCAGGTGGGATCAGCAGATCACACTCTTCGCAGGCAGTGGCGTCATGGTGAAACGCTGGCACATCAGGGTGAAGAGACAAAGGCATCCCTAACCGGCTAAAAAAACGAGGTGCGATTATCGCAGTGATAGGGTCGGCAAACCAGCATGAAGGCAGAGATAGCAGGGCTGGCGCGGCGGTCATGTCCCCCCAGATTGGCTTTGACAAGCCCCAGACCATTTTGCACAATCAAGCGCCACTTCCATTTTTTCCGCGGGACAATAACTTATGACAACCGAATCCCCCAGCTACTCCACCATTGAACAGGCATTTTCCCTGGGTAATGGTCAGGATTCTGCCCTCAACTGGCTCCGCAAGAACCGTACTCCGGTCGCCATCTTTCTGGTCAGCGGCATCAAGCTGGAAGGTATCATCAGCGGTTTTGACCAGTACAGCGTACTGTTAACCGACGCCCACGGTAACCAGCAGCTGGTCTACAAGGCCAAGATCTCCACCATTGCCATGCACTCCGGTCGCCCCCAGGTCAACATTCAGCGTGCTCGCAAGCCGCGCGTGACCATGGCACCGCGCCCCTATGGTTCCTCCCGCAGCGACGAGGGTAGCGACCAGTAAGCTTCATCCCCGTTGCCGCAGTTCCCGCCGGCAACGGGGCATCACCTCGGCCATCCTCCCCGACTCGCTGTCAGGTAAGGGGAAACGAGTGACTCCACTGCAGTGCCTGCAGATAGGGCGTGACCAGCGCAACGGGCGACATGCCAAAGGGAAGGCAGAGGGTCTTGAGCGCTTCCCAATGGCCGTGGTCATAGGCATCCACCAGACGGTACAGCTCGAAGAGGGGCCCCCGACGCTCTTCCATCGCCTGTCGCACCGTGGCGGGTAGCTGTCCAAACAGATGCGCCGGCAGCAACTCCCTCTCCATGGCAATCCCCACCAGAAAGGCCCAGCTCCTCCCCTCCCCCTGCAGATAACGCTCGGCAAGCAGCTCACAGAAGCGCCCCTTGGAGATAGCCATCCGGCTGCACACCTCGGGCAGATGACGGCTCTGGCGCGCCAGCCCGTAGACCAGCACAAACTTGCGCAGCTCCTCCTCTCCCAGATAGGAGAATGCCCTGGCGATGGAGGTAATCGGGGTCACATGCTCAAAGCCCGATGAGTTGACATAGCCCAGCAGCTGTCCCGGCAGGAAGGTGTCTTTTTCCAGCAGCGTCGCTACCTTGGGAAACGAGAACCCCTCCAGGCAGATCAACTGCAGTATCTCCTGCACCACATGCTGATCCGGCTCATCCTCCCGCCGGTGGATCAACATGGGGCGATCGAGAAATGCCCCCGCAAAGAAGTCGACCCCCGCATCGCGCAGCGGGATGAAGTCTTGCCAGGCACATATCCCCATCACCAGCCGTTTCTGGTCGCCCGGTTCGCTGCACCCCTCCTCACCGAGTTCAAAGACATGCAGCTGTGCTATCGCCTGCCAGCGCTCATGGATCCGGGCGCGGTGGACTGCCAGACGGCGGCGGCGAACACGCCACTCCTGCAATACGGGAAACGAGGCGGGCAGTCGCTCGGAGCTGGCCTGGATCAGGGGAATCAGGTCGGCGTCAAACAACAGGGGGCGCTGCTCATCGAGCGCCTGATAGGAAAAAGAGAGTAAATACTGCCGGCCTTGCGCCATGAGCCGGGTATGGGTGACCAACCACTCCCAGTCTCGCTCCTGCAGCTCCTGGCGGGGATAATCCAGGCCATAAGCCACCAAACCGAGACGACGATTAAAGACCGGGAAACGACGGATCAGCATAGCTACCTCACTCAAACGAGAAGCTTTGCGCCCTCCCAGCCTGCTTCGCACTATAGAGCGCCTGATCGGCCTGATTCATAAGACTCCGCCAATCGTCACCGCTGAGGGGGGTCACATAACTGAAGCCTATGCTGACTGTGACGAAATCGGCAACTCGGGAGCCGGGATGAGGTATCGCAAGGTGCCGGATCTCCCGGTGGATCCGCTCGGCAAGGCACTCGGCTTCCCCGGGGGAAGGGGCATAGAGCAGGATGGCGAATTCCTCACCACCGTAACGGGCCACCAGATTGGCCCTGCGCCGCTCGCAGCGGTGCAGCAGTTGGGCGAGCTGGCGCAGGCAGCGATCGCCCTGGGGATGCCCAAGGGAATCGTTGTAGGCCTTGAACTCATCCACATCCAGCATCAGCACCGCCAACCGGCAGCCATCGCGGCGCGCCCGATCCCAGGAGCCGGAGAGAAAGAGATCCCAGTGCCGACGGTTGGCGATCTCGGTCAACGGATCTTCCAGGCTCATCGCCTCGAGCTGCCGATTCGCCAGCGCCAGGGCCTGATTGGCCTGCGCCAACTCACGCGTTCGCTCGCACACCCGCAGCTCCAGCTCCTGGTTGAGGCGCCGCAGTGCCTCTTCGGTCCGCTGACGGATCAACAGTTGAGAGAGGCTGGCGGCGAACTGTTTGAAGATCTCGCAGTAGTAATTCTTGGCCGGTCGACCGTGCAGCAGGTTATCGGCCGCAATCCAACCGATGGGACGCTCGTCATGCCAGAGGGAGACCATGGCATTCCAGCCATGGCCTACCACCCTGTGCTCATAGTAGAGCGGCACATCGTCGCGCAGCACCACATAGTCCTTGCTGCTCAGCGCCTGCTGGACCACTGGATGGTCGGGAATGGCGCTGACATAGGTGGATTCATCGGTGAGGTTGCCGAATTCGTCGGTCCCCCAGGTTCCCCGCATGATGCGGCGCTCCTCATCGATGAGGAAGATGGCCAGCCTATCGATCTGCAGCTTGCCGCGCGCCTGCAACACGGCTTCACGCAACAGCTCGCGCTCACTGCCACAACCGGCCAGATGCACGCTCACCTCATGCAGGGAGCGAAGTAGATTCAAAAAAGTCTCTTGCACCTGCAAGCTGAGATCGAGATCGCGCCGCGCATGGCGTAGCAGATCACGCTCTTCATCGATACAACCACTGAGGAAACGGGTTTCCAGCTCGGCCGCCAGATAGTGGGCCAGCAGTTGCAGCGGATAACGCTGGCTGGCGGCAAAGCGATCCACGCGGCGACGAGTCTCGAGATAGATGGCGCACTGGAGCTGTTCGGTCCGCTTGAGGGGAATGGCACAACGTATGAGACTGAGCGGCCTTTCGACCTCATCCAGCTCGTTCTGCAGCGTATCGAAGGTCTCACAGCGCAGGCTACCGTTGCTCAGGGAGGATTCCAGAAAACCGGCAGGGGGATATGCGCTCCCCGCCGGACACTGCTCGACCAGCCCCCCGGAGTGGGTCAGCCAGAGCTGGCGCTGCTGGGGAGCCAGCAGCACCAACCCCACCAGATGGGCATCGGTTTTCTCACGAATGGCGCCCAGCACGACAGTACAGAGCTCCTCCAGGCTGCTGTACTCCTCCGGTACCCACTCCTGCATAGTGTCATGCTCCCAGCTTAAAACAGCGGGAGTTTAGTCTCTTTCGAAACCCGATTCTGGTTTGGTCACTCAAAATACGATCTATACCGCATTATTTTTCAAGCAGATCCAGATCGAGCATGACCTGACGGATCCGCTCCTTGGTGGCGGTGCTCAGGGGCATCACCGGAAGGCGGCACTCCTCGCTGCACATGCCAAGCAATGAGACTGCATACTTGGCGCCAGCCGGGCTCGGCTCGGCAAACATGGCCTGGTGCAGCGGGATCAGTCGGTCTTGCAGCGCACGCGCCTCTTCCCAGCGCCCGGCCAGGGTCAGATTTTGCACCTCGGCCACCAACTTGGGCGCCACGTTAGCCGTCACCGAGATGCAACCCGTACCACCGCCGATGTTGTAGGCGACCGCAGTGGCATCTTCGCCCGAGAGCCAGGTGAAGGGCTTCTTGATCAGCTGCCGCTCGGTCCAGGGGCGGGAGAGATCGCCGGTGGCATCCTTCACACCGACGATGCGCGGCAACTCGGCCAGGCGAGCCATGGTCTGGGGCTGGATGTCAACGATCGCACGCGGCGGGATGTTGTAGAGGATGATGGGCAGCTCGGTGGCGTCATGCACTGCCTTAAAGTGATGGTAGAGCCCTTCCTGATTCGGGCGGTTGTAGTAACCGGCCACATGCAGGGTGGCATCGGCACCGGCCTGCTCGGCGTAGCGAGTGTACTCGATAGCCTCGACCGGGTTATTGGAGCCGGCGCCGGCGATCACCGGGATCCGGCCTGCCACCTGCTCGACCACCAGCGCGATCACCCGGCAGTGCTCGTCGTGGGTCAGAGTCGGGCTCTCCCCCGTGGTGCCCACCGGCACTATGCCATGGGTCCCCTGCTCTACATGCCACTCCACCAATCGCCGCAGCGCCGCCTCGTCTAACTGGCCATCTCGAAACGGGGTGATCAGGGCAACTATCGATCCTTGAAACATGCAAACTCCTTGTCAGGTGTAGAGATAATCGGGGTAAACAAAAACCCCGGTCTGCCTGTGGCGCGACCGGGGTCAATATGATGAAGCAAGACTCGGGATTTATGCGCGCAACCTGGCCGGCCCCAATTTTTTCAGGGCTTTCAATGGCTTTCGTTTCAATGCGCAAACAATCATGGACACTTCCTGCTCAAAAATCAGCTTTCCGCATCTTTTGGCAAGGCGCTCGAAATGTCAATACCTGCAAGCCATGTATAATAAGCGCCCCTCAATGCGGAGAGATGTCATGAGCAGCCTGAGCAATGTCAGTGAAATGTTGGAGCGTAACCTGGAGCTTTTCGCCGGAAAGCAGTTGCTCGTCTGCGGCCTGCTGGACGATGACTTGCCGCTCCTGCTGCGCCCTCATGTCGCCGCCATGACCGCCTTCACCACCGATTACAGCTACTATCGCCGCTACCAGCCACAGCTGGGAGAGAGGATCGTATTCGGGCACCAGTTCGCCTGCGATGCTCGCTACGATGCGCTGCTGCTGCTACTCCCCAAGGCCAAGCAAGAAGCCCAATATCTGATGGCGATGGCGGCGCCTCTCCTGACAGCGGACGCCGACCTGCTGGTCGCCGGCGACAACAAGGGCGGCATAAACGGTGCCGACAAGCTGCTCGCCCCCTATGCGGACAAGCCCATCAAGCGCGATTCGGCGCGCCGCGCCTCCCTCTACCACGCGGAGCTGAGCAAGGCCGTCTCTCCCTTCGACATCGAACAATGGGTGGGGCGATACCGGTGTGAGCTGGGGGGACAGGCCCTGGAGATCCATGCCCTGCCCGGCGTCTTCAGCGCAGCAGAGCTCGACAACGGCTCCCGCCTGCTGCTGGATCATCTGCCTCCTCTGAGTGGCCGCGTGCTCGACTTCGGTTGTGGCGCCGGGGTGCTCGGCTGCACCATGGGTGCACGCTATCCCGACCTTCAACTGGAGCTGGTGGATATCAACGCCCTCGCCCTGGAATCGAGCCGCCGCACCCTGGCCGCCAACGGCGTCAGCGCCAAAGTCTGTGCCTCCGATGTCTATTCCGACATCCAGGGCCCCTACACCCATATCATCTCCAACCCCCCCTTCCATGCGGGGCTCAAGACCTTCTATGCCGCCACCGAGACCTTTTTGGCCGATGCCCGCAGGCACTTACAGCCGCGCGGCGCCCTGACCATAGTCGCCAACGCCTTCCTGCGCTATCAACCTATACTGCAACAGAGTTTCAAACACGCCGACATAATGGCCGATGACAAACGATTCCGGATCTATCACTGCCATCAATGAAGAAAAACGCTCACCCGATAGCCAGCCGGAAATGAGATCTGATAAAGTACTAAATATTCGCTCAATTACCCCGCAAGGGGTAATTTTTAGAACCGAGATGAAAACCTTTTCAGCAGGAAGCAGGGGGAAAAGAGATGGCAGGACTACTCGCTATGGTATTGGCAGGAGGAGAAGGAACACGCTTGCAGCCTCTTACCACCACTCGCAGCAAGCCCTCGGTCCCTTTCGGTGGCAGCTACCGTCTCATCGACTTTGTCCTCAACAACTTCGTCAATGCCGACTTCCTGCGCATCTATGTACTGACCCAGTTCAAGTCTCAGTCCCTCTACCTGCATATGAAAAAGGGGTGGAACCTGGTCGGCATCACGGATCGCTTCATCGACCCCATCCCTGCCCAGATGCGTATGGGCAAGCGCTGGTATGACGGCACCGCCGACGCCATCTATCAAAACCTGCGCTTCATCGAACTCTCCGATCCCGACCACGTAGCCATCTTCGGCTCGGACCATATCTACAAGATGGACGTGGGCCAGATGGTGGCGTTTCACAAGCAGAAGCAGGCGGCCATGACAGTCGCGGCCCTGCGCATGCCGATCCACGAAGCGAGCGCCTTCGGTGTGATTGAGGTGGATGCCGAGGGGAGGATGATCGGCTTTCAGGAGAAGCCCAAGCACCCCAAACCGATACCCGGCGATCCGGACTGGGCGCTGGTCTCCATGGGTAACTATCTCTTCGAGACCCAGACCCTCTATCGTGAACTCAAGTTGGATGCCGCCCGGGAAGAGTCGAGCCACGACTTTGGCAAAGACATCATCCCGGATCTCTTCCCACGCGCCCCCGTCTATGTCTATGACTACAGCACCAACGTGATCCCGGGTGAGCCGGGGCGGGTGTACTGGCGCGATGTGGGCACGCTGGATGCGTACTGGCAGGCGCACATGGATTTGGTGGCTGACGAGCCCCTCTTCTCCCTCTACAACCGCAAGTGGCCACTGCACACCTACTACCCCCCCCTGCCACCGGCCACCTTTGTCGATACGGACCATTGCAAGGTGAAGATTGCCAATGCCCTGATAGCCGGTGGTTGCCTCATTCAGGGCAGCACCATAGAGCGCAGCATACTGGGCTTTCGCTGCAACATCGGCGCCTGCAGCCACATCAGCGAATCGGTCCTGCTCGGGGATGCCAAGATTGGTGAAGGGTGTGTCATACGTCGCACCATCATCGACAAAAATGTTGAAATTGCACCGGGTACGGTGATCGGTGAAAATCTCGACCATGACAGAGAACGATTCACCGTCTCTGAAGGTGGCATCGTCGTGGTTCCCAAAGGAGCAAGAGTTGGTTACTGATCCCCTGAAGATCCTGTTTGTTGCCTCGGAAGTAGAAGGGTTTGCCAAGACAGGTGGTCTCGCCGATGTCGCCAGGGCGCTGCCCCTCAGCCTGACCGAACAGGGCCACGACGTCATCGTGGTGATGCCCTACTACCAAAGCATGAAACACAGGGAGAAGGCGACCCTGCTCGCCACGACCCAACTGATAGTGCCTGAGGGTGACCCCATTCCCTATCGCATCCTGCGCCTGCAACAAGATGGGCTGATGCTCTATCTCATCGACTGCCCACGCTTCTTCGAGCGCGAGCAGCTCTATGCCGAGAATAACCAGGCTTACGATGACAACGGCGCCCGCTTCGCCTTCTTCTGCGCCGCGGCCCTCCACAGCTGTGAAGTCACCGGGTTTCGCCCCCACATCATCCACTGCAACGATTGGCATACCGGACTGCTGCCTATGTTGCTGCGGACCCGTTATGCCCATTCCCGCTTCTTCGATGGTACCCGCAGCGTCATTAGCATCCACAATGCGGCCTTCCAGGGCATCTTCGATCACGGGCAGCTCTGGATGGTCCCCGAGGTGCTCGAGAACTACGGTCGGGTTGGGCAACCGGTCGGTGCGCCAGTCAACTTCCTGCGCTGCGGGGTCTGCTTCGCCGACAAGATCAACGCGGTCAGCCCCAACTATGCCCAGGAGCTGCTCACTCATCTCGGCGCCCACGGCATGGCACAGGCCTTTCACGCCCGTGCCGACGATCTGTGCGGCATCATTAACGGCTGTGACTACCGGGACTGGGATCCGGCCACCGACCACTACCTGCCCGCGACCTACCACGTCGACGATCTGGGCGGCAAGGGGATCTGTCGCCGCCAGTTGCAGCAGGAACTCGGTCTGGCAGAGTCCCCTGTCGCCATCTACGGCATGATCTGCCGGTTAACGGAGCAAAAAGGGGTTCCCCTGCTCATCCCCGCGCTGGAAAAATTCCTCCAGCACAGGGTCCAGGTGGTCATTGTCGGTACCGGCGATCCCCTGCTGGCTCAGCAGCTGACTCACTTGGCCGAACGCCACCCAGGCCGCCTGGTGTTTCTCAACACTTACGATAACCGCCTCGCCCATCTGGTCGAGGCGGGGGCCGACTTCTTCCTGATGCCCTCTTTGTTCGAGCCGTGCGGCCTGAATCAGATGTACAGCCTGGCCTATGGCACCCTGCCGCTGGTGCGCGCCGTGGGGGGGCTCAAAGACACTGTGATCGACCTCAACCAGGATCCCCTGCGTGCCAATGGCTTCTGCTTTGTCGAGCCCAACGCAGGTGCCCTGCTCGATACCCTGCGCCGCAGCCTGCTCTTCTTCCTCCAAGAGCCTGAAGAGTTCAAGCGCATGCAGCGTAACGCCATGCTCACCCGCTTCTGCTGGGGAGCGTCGGTCAAACAATACGAGATCATGTACCGGGCGGCCCTGGCGAAGGTGGTATGAGGGGTTACGTACAACATTTGAACCATTGGCGCAAAAAACCCGACCAAGAGCGAAGAAAGTCACTGCTTGCTGTTGACGACCTTTGAAAACTCTATAGAATGCCCCTCCGCAGCGATGCGAAGGTGGCGGAATTGGTAGACGCGCTAGCTTCAGGTGTTAGTGTCCCCCGGACGTGAGGGTTCAAGTCCCTCTCTTCGCACCATTACTGCCATGCAGGCCGATGCATGTTAATCTCAGCGGCAACACAATGTGCGAAGGTGGCGGAATTGGTAGACGCGCTAGCTTCAGGTGTTAGTGTCCCACGGACGTGAGGGTTCAAGTCCCTCTCTTCGCACCATGCTTCTCCAGAGCATGTAAATATAACTGGAAACACAATGTGCGAAGGTGGCGGAATTGGTAGACGCGCTAGCTTCAGGTGTTAGTGTCCCCCGGACGTGAGGGTTCAAGTCCCTCTCTTCGCACCATGCTTCTCCAGTGCATGTAAATATAACTGGAAACACAATGTGCGAAGGTGGCGGAATTGGTAGACGCGCTAGCTTCAGGTGTTAGTGTCCCACGGACGTGAGGGTTCAAGTCCCTCTCTTCGCACCATGCTTCTTCCAGAGCATGTAAATATAACTGGAAACACAATGTGCGAAGGTGGCGGAATTGGTAGACGCGCTAGCTTCAGGTGTTAGTGTCCCACGGACGTGAGGGTTCAAGTCCCTCTCTTCGCACCATGCTTCTTCCAGAGCATGTAAATCTAACTGGAAAACACTCGTGCGAAGGTGGCGGAATTGGTAGACGCGCTAGCTTCAGGTGTTAGTGCCCCCCGGGCGTGAGGGTTCAAGTCCCTCTCTTCGCACCATCATTCAGAAAAGGCCGCAACCTCAGGTTGCGGCCTTTTCGTTTTGGCTATGCTTGTGGTCGACTCTTTCTTATTCCGGGAGCCCACCATGAGACTGGATAATGACATCCACAACTTCTATGAACAGCTGGTTCTCAATGCCATCCGCGAACAGGGCTTGGATTCACGCCTGACGCTGGATCAACTGGCCGACCTCTGCTGCATCACGCTCAACCACTTGCCTGCCCACTACATTCGCCACGATGTGGACATGATCTACTTCCTCACCGATGAACAACGCAAAGAGATGACGACCAAGGTAAAGGATGCACTCGCACTCGCCCATGACAAGGTACTCAACTCAAGTACAACCTGATCAGGGGTGCATCAGCAAGAGCGTGACTACCCCGGCCATCCCACCGATGGGAAGCAGTATGAGCCCGGACCTCAGTCTGGGCTCTGTCATGATCAGGGCCGCCAGCAGAAATGCCGCCGACGCCAGCCAATAGGGGTGGTGCCGCCCGGCCAGTAGTTGCGCCGCCAGGCCGAGCAACAGGATCAGGGTGAATAAGGGTCTCATGGGGAAATTACACCATCAAATGGAAACAATTATCATTTGAGATCATTTCTCGTTCCGATGCAAGTACGCATCCTTGTTGATAGAAGAGAGATCAGAGGTGAACAGGGGCTGGATCAAAAAAAACACAGACAGTGGCAGAAACAGATCTTATCTCAACGATTTTTTGCCTTTATCAACGACTTTTTATGCTAGATTGCGCCCTCATTTTACGATCGGCCCCTCGGGGCGAACTGCCCGTCAGGAACGAGCAGGGACCGATCCTGGCGAGCAAGAGTTAGGAAGTATCTATGCAAAACCAAATCCGATTACCGAAAATGCACCAGGTAATGGCCTGTCTGGCCATCTTCCTGGCCCTGGCATTTTCCTTCACCAGCCTCCTCGATCTGCCGATCCAGCTGGCACTGTTCATCGCCTGGTTTGTCATCATGGGCCTAGGCATCACGCTGGGACACGACTATAAGTCCCTCGAGCAGGCCGCCGTCGACGGCGTTGCCAAGGGGATGGGGGCGATCCTTATCCTGGTCTCCGTGGGAGCCCTGGTCGGCACCTGGATTGCCGGTGGCATAGTCCCCAGCATCATCTACTACGGCCTTCAGGTGATCCATCCATCCATCTTCCTGCTGGCCACTCTGATCATCTGCTCCCTCACCTCCCTGGCCACCGGCACCTCCTGGGGCTCTGCCGCCACAGCCGGCATCGCCATGATGGGGATTGGTCACAGCCTGGGGATTCCGGCTCCCCTGGTGGCGGGCGCCGTGCTCTCTGGCGTCTACTTCGGTGACAAGCTCTCCCCCCTCTCCGACTCTGTAGTGCTGGCCTCTACCATGTCCAACGTGGACGTGGTGGAGCACATCAAGGGGATGCTGCCCATCAGCCTCTTCTCTTATGTCATCACCGCCGCCCTGTTCACCGTCGTCGGCATGCAGTACGCCGGCAATGTCAGCCTGGAGCAGGTCGACCTGGTGATGCAGGCCCTGGAGCAGCAGTTCAACATCACCCCGCTGGCCCTGGTTCCCATCATAGTGGTGCTGGGTCTGTTGGCTAACCGCAAGCCCGCCTTCCCGGTGATCAGTTTCGGCGCCCTGCTCGGCCTCATCTGGGCTATTGCCTTCCAGGATATGGACCCGGTACGCGCACTGCACTCGGCCTACAGTCCGTTCAGCATCACCTCCGGCGTGCCCTTCATCGACAACATCCTCGGTCGCGGCGGCATGGAGTCCATGCTCGGTTCGGTAGCCGTGATCATCTTTGGTCTGGGCTTCGGTGGCTTGCTCGAGAAGGTGGGAGTGCTGGAGGTGATCGCCAACGCGTTCGAGAAGCGCATCAACAGCGTCGGCAGCCTGACCAGCCACACCATAGGCACCGCCTTCCTGGCCAACGTGTTCGGCTCCGCCATGTACGTGTCGCTGATCCTGACCCCCAAGATCATGGCCAAGAACTACGACCGCCTCGGCCTGCAGCGCAAGAACCTCTCGCGCAACGCCGAGTTCGGCGGCACCCTGACCTGCGGCATGGTGCCCTGGAGCGACAACGGCATCTTCATGGCCGGGGTATTGGGAGTTGCTACCCTCGACTACCTGCCCTACATGTGGCTGAGCTTCACTTGCATCATAGTCACCATCACCCTCGCCTACCTCGGCAAGGCAGTGAACCGGGCGCCGGTCATCGAGGCCGCGAGCTCCCGCTAAACGTAAAAGGCGCCCTTGGGCGCCTTTTTCATCATCACAACGCCTCGAGGGCGTCGGCCAGTTTCTTGACCGGCACCACCTCCATCCCCTCGATGGGGGACTTGGGTGCGTTGGCCCAGGGCACGATGGCACGGCGGAAACCGTGCTTGGCGGCCTCCTGCAGCCGCTCCTGACCGGACGGGACCGGGCGTATCTCCCCCGACAGCCCCACCTCGCCGAATACCACCAGATCCCGCGCCAGGGGTTGATCGCGAAAGCTCGACACCATGGCAAGCAGCAGGCCCAGGTCGGCGCTGGTCTCCTCCACCTTGACGCCCCCCACCACATTGATGAAGACATCCTGGTCAGCCATCTGCAGGCCGCCGTGGCGGTGCAGCACCGCCAGCAGCATGGCGAGACGATTGTGATCCATCCCCACCGCCACCCGTCGCGGGTTGGAGAGCTGGGAGTAGTCCACCAGCGCCTGCAGCTCCACCAGCAGGGGACGGGTCCCTTCCCAGATCACCATCACCACCGAGCCGGGGGACTGCTCCTCGCCACGGCTCAGGAAGATGGCGGAAGGATTGCTCACCTCGCGCATCCCCTGCCCGGTCATGGCGAACACGCCGAGCTCGTTGACCGCCCCGAAGCGGTTCTTATGAGAGCGCAGGGTGCGAAAGCGCGAGTCATGACCACCGTCGAGCAGGATGGAGCAGTCGATGCAGTGCTCGAGCACCTTGGGGCCGGCCAGAGTGCCGTCCTTGGTGACGTGGCCGACCATGAAGATGGCCACGTTGTTCTGCTTGGCGTAGCGGGTCAGCAGGGCGGCGGCTTCGCGCACCTGGGAGACCGAACCCGGCGCCGACTGCACGTCAGCCACATGCATCACCTGAATGGAGTCGATGACCATGAGCTGCGGCTGCTCCTGCTGGGCAATCACGCAGATCTGCTCGACCGAGGTCTCGGAGAGCATGCGCAGCTTGTCGGTAGGCAGGCCGAGGCGCGTGGCGCGCATCGCCACCTGTTGCAGGGATTCCTCCCCGGTCACGTACAGAGTCTTCATCCGCTCGGCCAGGCCGCACATGGTCTGCAGCAACAACGTCGACTTGCCTGCCCCCGGATTACCGCCAATAAGGATGGCTGAGCCCGGCACCACGCCGCCCCCCAGCACCCGGTCTAGCTCCTTGAAGCCGGAGGTGAAGCGCGGGATCTCGGTGGTGGCGATCTCGGCCAGGGTCTGCACCCGGCTGCCGGCGGCGCCGGCATAACCACTCAGGCGGGCCGAGGCGCCGCCGCGCGGCGTGCTCACCCCGAGGCGCACCTCTGTGATGGTGTTCCACTCCTTACATTCGGTGCACTGGCCCTGCCAGCGGCTGAAATCGGCCCCACATTCGGAACATACGTAGGCAGTCTTGTTTTTGGCCATGGTCACAACTCTAAGACAGAATATTTCGATGCTTGATATACTTGTTTGCACTTGGCAGATCAAATTGCCGTTGGACTAAGAATCACTCATTTCGCAGCAGGCAGGCATGGAACGCGATATCGATAACACGCTGCTAGAGCAGTTGATCCCCCTGTTGCGGGAACCGGACTTCGACGATCTGTTCGAGCGGGTGACCCATCAGGAGAGTAGCAACAGCCGTTTCTTGATCAAAATGGAGATCAACCGCCTCTGCACCCCATGCAGGCGCGTCATCGACATGCGCGATCACTTCGGTGAGCTCTGCCAGATCGCCGAGTACAAGGGCATACAACATGCCATGCCGCCGGAAGCCTGGGCGCTCTTCAACTCTCACTGCTATCTCTATCGCGATCAATATACCCTGGGTGTCTTTGAAGCGCTCACCCACTGGCAAAAGGAGCACTCCAACGGCCGCCTCAGTGCCAACGGGGCCGCTCAGCTGCAGCCCCCCGAGAGCCCCTTGCGCCAATTTGATGTCAAACGGGTCACGTTTGCCAGCTACTATGGCCGCCGGGAAGAGCGGATGCACTTCAGTTCGCCCGTGCTGCTCAAGACCCATGACGGTGAGCGTCTATTTGCCAAGACCTCGGATCTCTCGGTCGGCGGCATCAGGGTTCAGGTTCCCCACCTTCCTCCCTACCTACCCGGCGATGAACTGGAGGTCTACTTCACCGGGCTGGAGCGAGAGAATCCACACCCGGTGCTGCATCAACCGGTCAAATACCAGATCCTGGGGGAGAGCCGGCGCGAGGACAAGATCTGGCTGCGCCTGCTGCGTCTAGGGGAGAACAGGGAGTTTGACGACTTCCTGCGTGGCTTCATCGACAGCAACAAGAGCCGCTACCGGGTGAGCGTCGACTACCTGCTGTCGGCCGCCATCATCAAGGGATACGAGCAGTATTACCTGCCGCGCATGGGGGGCATTCCCCTCTTCTTCGGCACCGGTGATGCCCCTCGTCTGGAGATGGCCCTGCGTACCGAGAACAACCAGAGCATCCTCGAGTACTGGCGTGACGAGCACAACCGGGAGATGCTGGGGGGGCTCTTCTCGGCCCTGCGGATGCAGCGTCTGCTCAAACAACCCGAGCACACGAAAGAGACGGTGATCTACAGCTTTACCCACTCGGTACGCAGCCACATCTACTTCTTCTCCGCCACCCGTGAAGAGCTCATCGAGAGCGGTCTGCGGGATCTCTTCTTTCAAGTGGGGGCCCGTCGCCCGAGCTGGCGTGTCTATCGCCTCATCATGGAGCCCTGTAATCAGCTCGAGGCCGACATAAGCAGCCTGCTGCCCGGCGAGCAGGGTAACCCGCAAGATAGCCTGTTACAGCAGCGTCTTAAGCAGATAGCCTATGTCGGCATGCTGCAACAGATCGACAACGAGCTTACTCTGGAAGACTACCAACTCTCGCCAAAAGAGGGGTCAAACGCCAACGAGCTACAGCGTTTTGGCCACCCGATCGAAGCCGACCCCTTCGAAGTGGAAACGCTGCACTATATCCAGCTACGCAAGGAACGCCGCTACAGCCACAAGACGGCCGTGGTCCTGCGCTATGCCGGAAAGAAGCACCTGGGCTGGACGCGAGATATCTCGACCCATGGCCTGCAGATCGAGCTCGAAGAGGGACTCCACTGTCAGAAGGATGATGTGCTCTCGCTCTCTCTGCCCAGCCTGCAAGAGCTCTCAAAGAGCATGGACCTGCGCAGCCTGGCCTATCGGGTCGTGGGCAGTAATGGCAGCGGCACAGTGCTGCATCTCTGTATCGATGGTGCGCCTGAGCGCCATGTGGGACGCCAATTCTTCACCCTGCTGATCGAGAGCAACCAGAACAAGCTCAAGGCAGTACAGGAGGGGCGCCGCTATCGTGGGCTGGCGCGCGCACTGCGTAACCTCTACACCCATCACCTCTTCACCGTTCCTTTCTATGTGAACAAGCTCAAGAGCGGCACCCGGATCACGGCGGTGGGTCGTTGTGCCCGGGCCAGGCGGCTCGATCCCCTGCTGACCACCTTCGCCGAGCAGGAGGGCATGGACAACCTCGCCCCTCTGCTGGGCGACGAGATGTACAAGACTCTGGTGCTGGAGGTACTGCGCGAGCGTCAGCGGGAAGAGGCACCGGCCGAGCAGGAGGTCTACATCCATATCTGGAAAGAGGGGGGCCTGCTGCCCCAGAGCGAGTGCCGCCCGGTCGACTCCTTCGCCGACCAGGCGCAACGCCACGCCTTCGTGGCCAGGGCCGTCGCCGACGGCCACTTCTTCTCGGTCAGGGTAGCCATCTCTCGCACCGGTCGCCCCGATACCAACTTCATCGCCAACGAGCTCGACTACATCGCCAAGTTTGCGATCCACAAGGCGCGCCAGCTTGAGGAAGAGCTCTGGAGCGTGGTGGGGCTGGGTGACATCATCGACACCACGGCCGCCACCCTGTTTGCCCTGGGGATTACGCCACCCGATCCAGCCAGTTGAGGATGGCGGGGAAGTGATCCTCGGTCGCCTGGGGCGCCGTCAGCATGTTGATATGGTCGTAATCCAGCCGATTGCCATTGGTGCGCGAAAGCAAGGTGAAGCGCCCCTGCGCCCCCATCTCGTCCTGAAAACGTTGCACGTCGGTCGGGTGCCCCAAGACCCGATCTGCCTTGGCCGCGATCATCCAAAGTGGCGGCCAACTGACTCGGGGAGCAGCGCTGCGATAATCGAACCCGTCCCGCGGATCGACCCAGGGCTCCCCCTTGACCCAGGGAATCGTCTCCTGCAGATAGGCCAGCGGCTCATCGTCGGCCCCGATCCGGTAGCGACGGGCGGCGAAGAAGCCTTGCCGGCGCGCCAACCAGGGGGCGAGGCGGTTCCATAACAGATCCACCTTGAACCAGCGCTCGGGCCCCTGTATCGAGATCCCGCGTTTGGTACCGAAGAAGAGCAGTGAGGCGACCCCCTCGCAGAGGGCCGGAAGACGGACCAGGGTCGACGCCATGATGACGCCCCCCCAGGAGTGAGCCATCCAGTGCACCCTGGCCCCTCCGTGCCGCGCGCTCACCCAGGCGTGCAGGGCCGGGATATCTTCGGTGATGAGCTCAAATTGACCGTGCTGCGCCTCACTGGCGATGCAGGGCTGGCTCGCCCCACGCCCACGCAGATCGGCAACATAGACACAAAATCCGTGGCGGGCCAGAAAACAGGCAAGCCCCTTGCCCGATTCTGTGTAGAAGATGCGCCCATTCTCGATGGCGCCGTGCACCATCAGCACGGGTTCACCATGAACCGGGACTGCCGGCGCGATACGGCGCACATGCAGGGTGTGCTCACCCACGGTCACATAGCAGGATTCTTGTTCCAGTGTCATAGGCCCTCCCTGGCCGCTCGCTTATCGGTCCCAGCGCAGCGAGGCCGCGCCCGATGACTGTAACAGGCTGAGCACCCCGTCCAGATCGTGGTGCTCTATGCTGGCCGCCGCCTGGGCACGCACCACCGGCTTGGCATGGATGGCGATACCCAGGCCAGCCGCGGCCATCATCTTCAAGTCGTTGGCGCCGTCGCCGACGGCGACCCGCTGCGACCGTGCAACGCCATACTGCTCCCCCAGTCGGGTCAGCACCTCGGCCTTGACGGTGGCATCGACGATGGGCCCCCTCACCTGACCGGTCAGCTTGCCATCCTCCACCGCCAGCTCATTGGCGAAGATGGCATCGAGCCCAAGCGCCTGCTGCAGTTCGCTGGCGAAACGGGTAAAGCCCCCCGAGGCGATGGCCACCCGCCATCCCGCTTGTTTCAGGGTCTCGACCAGTTCGGCCAGACCCGGCATCCAGGGCATGTGAGCGACCACCTCATCGAGGATCCCGACCGGGGCACCGGCCAACAGGGCCACACGGTTGCGCAGGCTATCGGCAAACTCCAGCTGCCCTTGCATGGCAGCAGCCGTCACCGCCGCGACCTGATCCCCGACCCCGGCGAGACGGGCAATCTCGTCGATACACTCGATACGAATGGCGGTGGAGTCCATATCCATCACCAGCAGACCGGGCTCGGTCAGGGTCGGAAGGTGGGTCAGATGGCAGACCTCGAAGGGAAAGCTCGCCTCACGCAAGGAATGAACCAATTCGGGCGAGAAGCGATCACACCCCAGCAGCAGGGTCTGACGACAGGCGGCAGCCGGTGGATAGAGACATACTTCCACCTGGTGCCGGCCCAGCATAGCGGCCAGAGAAGCCAGGTGTTCGGCGCTAAAATGAGCCCCGGTGATGACCAGCCAGGCCTCCTGTAGTGGGTCCGTCTGCGGCAGGAGCGCATCGTGCGAGAGGCGCCAGAGAGGTGCTGCGGCCAGGGCCTGTGGCCACGCCTGCACACAGGCAGGCAGGGTTGAAATCCGTATCACGGTCAAAGGGTTCCCTCTATCAATGTGGAGCCAGAGTAGCGTATTGCATTTTCCGCAGGCAAGCCCCAAGATCCCGCCACTCTTCCCCGTCAGCGGAGTTGCCTGCGTGCGCCATCAGCCCCTCAAACGGACCCTCAGCCTGACTCTGGGTGCCCTGCTCTGTGCCTGGGTACTGACCACCCTGCTCAGCATCGAAGCCAGTGAGCGGCAGGCCCTGCATGCCCAGGCCCGGGAACAGGCCGAAGCGCTGGTCGGCTACGCCGCCCGCAACATGAGCCGCTGGTTGCAGGAGAAGAACAAGGACGAACTCTCCCTGCTGGCCGATAACCTGGCTCGCGATCCGCTCATCACAGACGTGACCCTCTACGACGGACGCGGGGTTCCCATCGCCCAGTCTGGCAATGCCCTGCCCCTGGAGGCACTGCTCCCCATCGGCAGCGATAACCGCACACCGCAGAGCGAGGGGCGCAGGCCCTTCGTCGAAGAGATCCGCAAGGGGGACGATACCCTGGGCTATCTGCGTATCACGCTAGAGGAGCAGCAACTGCTGGAGCCGTTGCAGGAGAAGCTGCTGCGCCAGCAGGAGCGACAGCGACTGATGTTGCTGGTGATGTTAATGGCCGGCTTTCTCGTCTCCTTTGGCGTGCGCCGCAACTATGTGCGAGTACGCAAGCACAGGAAACGCAGCGCGACCGCTACGTTGCCGACGCCTCCCCAGAGCGTAACCAGCGAGCCCAGCGAGCCC
>NZ_CDCE01000020.1:0-76531 GCF_000819805.1 Aeromonas diversa CDC 2478-85 | reverse complement strand
GCCCAGCGAGCCCAGCGAGCAAAAGGGTGATGACACCCCACCGAAAACACAATAAAAAAACGGCGGCCAGTTGGCCGCCGTTCTCATCTCGCAGGATTACTTGTCGCCCAGCAGGACGGACTCCAGCGCGATCTCGATCATGTCGTTGAAGGTCAGCTGACGCTCTTCGGAGGTGGTCTGCTCACCGGTACGGATGTGGTCGGAGACGGTGCAGATGGTCAGTGCCTTGGCACCGAACTCGGCAGCCACGCCGTAGATACCGGCGGCTTCCATCTCAACGCCCAGGATGCCGTATTTCTCCATCACGTCGAACATGGAGGGATCCGGGGTGTAGAACAGATCGGCAGAGAAGATGTTACCGACGCGAACCGGGGTACCCTTGTTCTTGGCGGCCTGGACGGCGTTGGCTACCAGGTCGAAGTCGGCGATGGCGGAGAAGTCGTGATCCTTGAAGCGCAGACGGTTCACCTTGGAGTCGGTGCACGCGCCCATGCCGATGACCACGTCACGCAGCTTCACATCTTCGCGAACGGCACCACAGGAGCCAACACGGATGAGGGTCTTGACGCCGTAGTCGGTGATCAGCTCCTTGGCATAGATGGAGCAGGACGGGATGCCCATGCCGTGACCCATGATGGAGATACGACGACCCTTGTAGGTGCCGGTGAAACCGAACATGTTGCGCACGTCGCATACCTGCTCGACGTTCTCCAGGAAGGTCTCGGCGATGTACTTGGCGCGCAGGGGGTCACCCGGCATCAGAACTACGTCAGCAAAGGCGCCATCTTTCGCGTTGATATGAGGAGTTGCCATTCTCTTATTCCTTCACACTTGATTGGTTGTTGTGTTTTTTGTGGCCCCGCCTGCCGGCGGGGCCCTTCAGTTACAGAAAGCTGGTGCCGTACTGCAACTTGGGCAGCCCATGATAGGCCGCAATGCTCTGGCCGATGTCGGCGAAGGTCTCGCGACCACCGACACTGCCGGCCTTGACCGGCTTGCCATAGAAGATCACCGGGATGTGCTCGCGGGTGTGATCGGTGCCGCCCCAGGTCGGATCGCAGCCGTGATCGGCGGTGATCACCACCACGTCCCCGTCTTGCATCAGGGCAAACAGCTCCGGCAGACGAGCATCGAAGTACTCGAGTGCGTCGGCGTAGCCACCCACGTCACGGCGGTGGCCGTAAGCGGAGTCGAAGTCGACGAAGTTGGTGAAGACGATGGTGTTGTCACCGGCGGCTTTCACCTCTTCCAGGGTGCGGTCCCACAGCTCGGTGAGGCCAGTGCCCTTCACCTTCTTGGTGATCCCCTGCTCGGCATAGATGTCGGCGATCTTGCCGATGGAGACCACCTGACCGCCGGCGTCTTTCATGAAGTCGAGTACGGTCGGTGCCGGCGGCAGCACTGAATAGTCGTGGCGGTTACCAGTACGCTTGAAGTTACCCTTGCCGCTGCCAACGAACGGACGCGCAATCACACGGCCGATGTTATAGGGCTCGAGCAGCTCACGCACGATATGGCACAGCTCATAGAGCTTCTCGAGGCCATAGGTCTCTTCGTGGCAGGCGATCTGGAACACGGAGTCGGCCGAGGTGTAGAGGATCGGCTTGCCGGTACGCATGTGCTCTTCGCCCAGATCGTCGAGCACCTGGGTGCCGGAGGCGTGGCAGTTGCCGAGATAGCCCGGCAGGCCGGCCTTCTCGACGATGGCGTCCAGCAGCTCCTGCGGGAAGCTGTTGTGATGATCCTTGAAGTAGCCCCACTCGAACAGCACGGGGACGCCAGCGATCTCCCAGTGGCCGGACGGGGTGTCCTTGCCGGAGGAGATCTCCTGAGCATAACCATAGGCTGCGACCACTTCAGTCTGCTTGTCGAGCCCAGCCGGGAAGAGACCGGAGGAGAGCTCACAGGCATGACCCAGACCCAGCTTGGTCAGGTTCGGCAGCTTGAGCGGGCCGCGCCCCTCGACCTTGCCTTCGGCACACGCCTTGGCAATGTGGCCGAAGGTGTTGGCACCGACGTCACCGAACTTGTCGGCATCGGCGGCAGCGCCGATACCGAAAGAGTCCATCATCAGGATAAAGGTACGTTTCATGGGTGTTCCCCTTACTTACAAATCGGCCAGAGTGATGCGGCGATAGACCTCGGGCAGCGCCTCGGGGGTATCGTCACCAATCCGGATAGCAGCTTTCACCATGGCGGCTGCCTGAGCATACTGTTCCTCACTCTGAGCATGGATCAGTGCGAGCGGTTTGTCGGCATTGACCTCATGACCCAGGCGCACAAAATCGGTCAAACCGACCGCATAGTCGAGCTTGTCAGCCGGGGCACGGCGACCACCGCCCATGGCCACCACGGCCAGGCCCAGTTCGCGGGTATCCATGGCGGTGACAATACCACGACGATCCGCATAGACGGGGCGCACGATGGCACTCTTGGGCAGGTAGCTGTCATAGCGCTCGACGAAGTCGGTCGGGCCACCCAGACCTGTTACCATGCGACCGAAGATCTCGGCTGCCTTGCCGCTGTCGAGCACAGCCTGCAGCTTGGCGCGGGCATCGGCGTCATCGCAGGCAAGGCCTGCGGAGATCAGCATCTCGGCACACAGGGCCATGGTCACGGCGTGAATGCGCGGGTTACGGTATTCACCGGTCAGGTAGCGCACCGCCTCACGCACTTCTACCGCATTACCGGCGCTGGAAGCCAGCACCTGGTTCATGTCGGTGAGCAGGGCGGTGGTGCGGCAGCCGGCGCCGTTGGCCACGGCGACGATGCTCTTGGCGAGCTCCTCGGAGGCCTCAAAGGTCGGCATGAAGGCACCGGAACCCACTTTCACGTCCATCACCAGGGCTTCCAGACCGGAGGCCAGCTTCTTGGAGAGGATGGAGCCGGTGATCATGGCGATGGATTCGACGGTGGCGGTTACGTCGCGCACCGAGTAGATGCGCTTGTCGGCCGGGGCGAGATCGCCGGTCTGACCTATGATGGCCACGCCGGCTTCACGCACGACCTTGATAAAGGTGTCGTTGTCGACGGAAGTCTGGTAACCCGGGATGGCGTCGAGCTTGTCCAGGGTGCCACCGGTGTGGCCCAGGCCACGGCCGGAGATCATCGGCACGAAGCCACCGCAGGCGGCGACCATCGGGCCGAGCATGAGGGAGACCACATCACCCACACCACCGGTAGAGTGCTTGTCGACGATGGGGCCGCCCAGGTTCAGGGGTGCCCAGTCGAGCACCATGCCGGAGTCACGCATGGCACAGGTCAGTGCGACGCGCTCGTCCATGGTCATATCACGGAAATAGACTGCCATGGCCAGGGCCGCGATCTGCCCTTCGCCGATGGAGCCGTTGGTGATGCCTTGAACGAAAAACTGAATTTCTTGGGTACTGAGCGCTTCACCGTTGCGCTTCTTACGAATAATTTCCTGAGGCAAAAACATCTTTCATTCCCTCCGCGCCGCGGGCGCGTATGCAAGCCGAATAGGAGTCCTGATGTCGGGGCGGCGAACCGCCCCGGCAATTGCACTTAGTAGCCGCTGGTGTCCGCCGGCTTGTCGCCGTGTTCCAGGGTGGCCAGCAGGCTGGCCAGCAGGCTGGAGGCACCGAAGCGGAAGGTGCGGGCGCTCACCCACTCCTTGCCCAGGATCTCCTCGGCCATGGCGAGGTACTCACCGGCAACGGCAGCATCTTTGACGCCACCAGCCGGCTTGAAGCCCACCTTGGGATCTTTTGCCTTGATCACTTCCATCATGATGCGGGCCGCCTCAGGGGTCGCATTGACCGGCACCTTACCGGTGGAGGTCTTGATGAAGTCGGCACCGGCATCGATGGCGATCTCGGAGGCGCGACGGATCAGCGCCTCTTCTTTCAGCTCACCGGTCTCGATGATCACCTTCAGCAGCACGTCGGCACCGCAGGCTTCCTTACAGGCCTTGACCAGGTCGAAGCCGACCTGCTCGTTGCCGGCCATGAAGGCGCGATAGGGGAAGACCACGTCTACTTCGTCGGCGCCATAGGCCACGGCGGCACGGGTCTCGGCCACGGCGATCGCGATGTCGTCGTTACCGTGCGGGAAGTTGGTGACGGTGGCGATTCTCACCTGCTCGGCACCGATCTCACGCAGGGTCTTGCGGGCGATGGGAATAAAACGGGGATAGATACAGACGGCAGCAGTCATGCCCGCCGGAGAGTTGGCCTTGCGGCACAGGTCGATGACCTTCTGATCGGTGTCGTCATCGTTCAGAGTGGTCAGGTCCATCAGGTTCAGGGCACGCTGTGCCGCGATCTTCAGATCAGTCATCACATTCTCCACAAATCAAGTCTTCAACACCGGTGGCATAGCAATGCCGACCCGGAGTCAGGTTCAATGTTTACAGCAAAACTGCACAGGCAATCCGACTGCAAATAAGGCAATAGCCCCGTCACTTTCTTACAAAAGTGCGGACTTGGTTCCATGAAGACTTGAGACGGGATGACCCGAACCCAATCAAATCCATTTGACCGCCAACACCCGGATTCCACCGGATATTAGTCAATGTCAGCACCCTGCTGACACTGCCTATTTGAGCCGAGATACCCCTCTCATGCAAGCCGGTTTTCGCTATTTCCTGAGGTATCTCACATCTGCGAACCGCCTAGTCGATGCCCCTTACGAGAAGAAGCGCTCGATGATCCAGCCGTAGGCGATACCACCGAGATAGACCCCGACAATCCCCATCACACCGGAGAGGACGGGAGGAGCCGGGATCGGCAGTTTGAGGAAAGAAAACAACACACCAACAATGAATCCGGCCGCCATAGCCAGTACTACTTCGTTCATAACGAACCTCCGATTGACTCTTTTTTATAAGTGTATTTAAGGAAAACGGTTGTCACCGATCCAAATGCGAACGCCACAGCAAAAGCTGTGGCGTTCGGTCGTGTTGGACTCTGTCCAGACACTATCTTACATGGCGCTGAGGGCCAGGAAGAAGCCTGCAATGGTAGCAGACATCAGGTTGGACAGGGAGCCTGCCAGCACGGCTTTCAGACCGAAGCGGGCGATGTCACCGCGACGGTTAGGTGCCATGGAACCCAGACCACCGAGCAGGATAGCCACGGAGGAGAGGTTGGCGAAACCGCACAGGGCGAAGGAGATGATGGCCTTGGTGTGGTCAGACATGGCCACGCCGTTGATCAGCAGCTCATCTTTCAGGTACGGGGCGAAGTTCAGGTAGGCCACGAATTCGTTGACCACCAGCTTCTGGCCGATGAAGGAACCGGCGACGGTCGCTTCGCTCCAGGGCACGCCGATCAGGAAGGCGAGCGGGGAGAACAGCCAGCCCAGCAGCAGCTCGAGGGAGAGCTCGGGCATGCCGAACCAGCCACCCACACCGGAGAAGATGCCGTTGATCATGGCGATAAGGCCGATGAAGGCGAGCAGCATGGCGCCCACGTTCAGGGAGAGCTGCAGACCGGCAGAGGCACCCGCGGCGGCGGCGTCGATCACGTTGGCCGGCTTGTCGTCCATGTCGCTGTCGGCAGCATCTTCGTTATAGGAAGGAGTCTGAGTCTCGGGGACGATCAGCTTGGCGAACAGCAGGCCACCCGGAGCGGCCATGAAGGAGGCTGCAATCAGGTACTCCATCTTGACGCCCATGGAGGCGTAGCCCGCCAGTACGGAGCCGGCAACGGAAGCCAGGCCACCACACATAACGGCGAACAGTTCGGAGTCGGTCATCTTGCCGATGAAGGGACGAACCACCAGCGGAGCTTCGGTCTGGCCCACAAAGATGTTGGCAGTAGCAGACAGGGACTCAGTACGGGAGGTACCCAGTACTTTCTGCAGGGCGCCGCCCAGCAGCTTGATGATCCACTGCATCACGCCCAGGTAGTAGAGCACGGCGATCAGGGAGGAGAAGAAGATGATGACCGGCAGTACGCGGAAGGCAAACACGAAGCCACCGCCGCCGAACACTTCAAACATCTTGCCGCTCACCAGGCCACCGAACAGGAACTCGATGCCCTTCTGACCGTAGTTGATGACGCTGGAGACGGCATCAGACGCGCCGACCAGAATGTCACGACCGACCGGCACATACAGTACGAACGCACCCAGGCCAGCCTGGAGACCGAACGCACCGGCCACGGTACGAATGTTGATTGCTTTACGGTTGCTCGAGAAGAGCACCGCGATAAGGATGAGGGTTGCCATCCCCACCAGACCCATGATCAGACTCATTATTTATTTTCCTCTAGTAGCACCTTGCCGCTTGTTAACGAGCTGTGTGAAAAAACTCATCAATCAAGGCCGCGCATTATACTGAATGCGTCATGTCAAAGTAGAAGGCAAGTCACACTTTATGTTCGCCAAATTGGTATCATGGCGGATTTTTAGAACGAAAACGATTTTTGCGCCTACTTCTTGGCTAGCTGTAAAAGTCCAAGGTTAGTCAGTTGTTAAATATTGTGTCGAGGCTAGGGAAGAGCTGACGGGTCGAACGGTGTAACAGTTTGGCAACCTCAGATGGGTCTTCCCCCTTCAGATCGGCCAGCACCTGCAACACCTCGGGCAGATACTCGGGGCTGTTACGCTCCCCCTGACGGCCGTACAGCGGCATGTCGGGGGCATCGGTTTCCAGCACTAGCGCCTCCCACGGCATGGCCGCCACCGCCTCTCGGGTCTTGTTGGCCCGCTCATAGGTAATGGTGCCGCCGATGCCGAGACGAAACCCCAACCCCCAAAAACGCTCGGCCTGATGCGGCGAGCCAGAAAAGGCGTGGATCACTCCCCCGGCCGGTGGGCGGTGGCGCTTGAGCAGCCCCGCCACCGTATCGTTGGCGCGCACCGAGTGCACCAACAGGGGCAGGCCGTACTCGCCGGCGAGCCGCAGCTGCCCCTCGAAGAGCGCGAGCTGACCGCTCTGCTCGACCGTGCTGCGCCCGTCCAGCCCGCACTCCCCGATGGCCACCAGCCCCGCCGGACGGGCCGAGAGGCGCGCATCGAGCCGCATCAATACCCCGGGCGCCTGGCGCGCCGCCCACATGGGGTGCACGCCGAGCCCATAGGCCATCCCAGGCTCACGCGCGGCCAGGGCGGCCACCGAGTCCCAGTTTTCCTCACCGATCGCCGGGATGATATACTGCGTCACCCCGCGAGCCCGGCTCGCGGCCAACACGGCATGGCGATCGGCATCGAAGTCGGCGAAGTCGAGGTGGCAGTGGGTGTCGATAAGATACATGAGTGTTCCTTGAGCGGTGGAGCAGAACAATGAGAAGTGGCGTCGGGCGCGGGTTTACCCTGATCGAGTTGGTACTGGTGATCATTGTACTCGGGATCCTGGCCGTCACGGCCCTGCCCAAGTTCGTCAATCTCAAGGATGATGCCCTCAAGGCCTCGGTACAGGGCACGGCGTCCGCCTTCTCCAGCGGCGTGCAACTGGCCAATGCCGGCTGGCAGGTACGCGCTCAGGGCAATCCTCTTTATAACCTCGGCAGCATGGGCAAGCAGGATCTCGATATCAATCGCCACGGCTGGCCGGTGGGTACCAAGGAGGACCAGGGGGTAAGGGGGATCGACGCCATCTTCCCCGGCGGTACCAGCGGTCAGATCTCGGTGAGTAGCCCGGACGACTGCGAAAGCCTCTTCACCGGCCTGCTCGACACGGATCAGAGCGTGGCTGACGAGCGCATCAGCGACTCCCAAAGCGACTATATCTCCTATATCGATCGCAGCGACGGCCAATCCGATGGCAACGGCCTGCGCCACGACAACTGCCGCTACCGGCTGCGCCGCGATACCTCCCTGGGCTTTGACTACAACAGCGTAACCGGTGCGGTGAGCCTCACTTTTTGACCTCGCGATCGGCCTTGGCCTCGTGACGCTGCGGCACGCAGCAGCGCCGGTTCTCGAGCGTCAGCCCCCAGCGGGCGCACCAGGCGTCGTAGCGAGCCAGCCAGCGCCTCATCATAGCCAGCATCAGCGCACCTCCAACAGCAGACCCATGCTGATCTCGTCCACCCAGCCGCTACCGACGCGATAGGCGTGGCGCCGCCGCCCCTCCTCCACGAAGCCGCACTTGCGGTAGAGGGTATGGGCCACCTCGTTATCGGCCATCACCCCCAGCTCGAGACGGTGGATGCCAAGGCGCGGTGCCTCCTCTATCAGGCGGCGCAGCAGTGCCTCTCCCTGCCCCTGGCCACGGGCAGCCCGGCGCAGCCCCATCACCACCAGGGCGCAGTGGCGGTTGCGCGCCAGGCCGCCGCCAATGAGCACGGCAAAGCCTTGCACTTCCCCGGCCAACACCAGCAGCCACATGGCCTGATTGGGGGCCGCCACCATGGCCTCGAGCCGTTGGCGCTGCCCCTCGATATCCGAGGGGCGCTCCCCCGCCTCATACAACATGAAGCGGGTCTCCCGATCCAGTTGCTGAAAAAAATGACCCAGCGCCGCCGCATCCTCTATACCCGCCAAACGAATCATTGCCCTTGATCTCCCTGTCTGGCTCCACGGCCATAAAAAAACGACTCCAATGGGAGTCGTTTTTATCAGAGCCATCCGGCCGATTCAATTCAGCCCTTGGCGGGCAGGCTCAGGCGGGCGACCGCTTCGACGTGCATCGAGTGCGGGAACATGTCGACCGGCTGCACCTCGTCCAGCACGAAGCCCTGCTTGACCAACCAGGCGAGATCACGAGCCAGGGTCTGCGGGTTGCAGGAGACATAGACCAGACGGCGCGGCGCCATGGCCACCAGGGTCTGCAGCACCGCCTTGTCGCAGCCCTTGCGCGGCGGATCCATCACCACCACGTCGGCGCTCACCCCCTGGGCATGCAGTTCGGGCATCAGGCGCTCGGCCTTGCCCACGTGGAACTCGGTCTGCTCGATACCGTTGAGGGTCGCGTTGCGGCGGGCGTCGCTGATGGCGCTCTCTACCGACTCGATCCCCACCACCTTGGCGGCCTTGCCGGCCAGGAACAGGGAGATGGTGCCGATGCCGCAATAGATGTCGAACACCGTTTCGTTGCCGGTCAGCTCGCAATACTCCAGCGCCTTGGAGTAGAGCACGTCGGTCTGACTCGGGTTGTTCTGGAAGAAGGAGAGCGGCGAGATCTCGAAGTCGAGCTCGTGGATCTTGTCGCGGATCACCCCGCTACCCAGCAGCACCCGGTTGTTGTCACCCAGGATGCGGTTGGTGCGCTCGTCATTAATGTTCTGCACCAGGGTGGTGATCGGCAGATCCTGCAGGGCCGCCAGCAGCTCGGCCTCGAACGGCAGCGCCTCACCCAGGGTCACCAGCACCACCATCAGCTCGCCACTCTTGAATCCCTTGCGGGTCATCAGGTTGCGCACGCAGCCGGTGTGGTTGACTTCGTCATAGGCTTTGATGTCGTGCGCGCGCATCCAGCTGCGCACCCGGGCGTTCAGTTCCACATGCAGCGAGTCTTGCACCGCGCAATCATCGGCGGTGATGAGATCGTGGGAGTGCTTGCGATAAAAACCGATCTCGGCGCCGGCCTCACAACCGCGCACCGCATACTGTGCCTTGTTGCGATAGGCAAACGGCGTCTCCATGCCGAGGATGGGATTAACCACAGCATCACCCAGGCCGACCTGTTCCAGTGCGCCCTGCACCAGACTCTGCTTTAGCTTGAGCTGGGCCGGATAGGCCAGCGGGCGCACCTGACAGCCGCCGCACTCGGTGTGGGCGCAAAAATCCGCCACCCGATCCGGGCTCGCCACCACCACCTCTTCCAGGTGGCCGTGCTGGTAGTTGGGTTTGACCAGAGTGAGGGAGATCTCCACCTCTTCTCCGGGCAGGGCGCCCTCGACGTAGACGGGAATGTCACCGGCACGGCCGACGCCATCCCCCTTGTCGGTCAACTCGAGGATCTGGATGCGGCGGCGCTCTCCGACTGCGGACATGGTGCTCTCCACTGGAATGATGGGGTTTATAAAAAAGGTGGCAGAGTTTAGCGGAGAAAAGGGCAAATTGCAGGCACTAATGCGGGGTCAGGTTCTGAGCCTGAACCTGGGGCTGATGAAAGAAGGAGGTGGGGGCCCAAGGCCCCCACCTCTATGTCGACACCTTACAGGCAGGCTGAGGGTATCAGGACCATAGCCCTCCTTGCCGGAAACGGCGTCAGACCGCCAACAGGACTTGCTGAATTTCACTCTTGATGTTGTCGGAACGAGTGCCAAAGATGGCTTGCAGACTGTTGCCCACGATCAGCACCTCGCGAGCCCCCAGTTGCTTGAGTACCTGGCTGTTGACCCGGTTTATCTCCTTGACGCTGACCCGGAGGCGCGTGATGCAGGCATCGACATGTTCGATATTCTCCTTGCTGCCCAGTGCCTCGATGATGCGATGGGCGAGCGCCGAGTCGACGGCCAGCACGCTGCGAATGCTCTCCTCTTCTTTCTCCCGTCCCGGGGTGGCCAGGTTCAGCTTGACGATAAGAATGCGGAAGATGCCGTAGTACATCAGCGCCCAGAGCGGCCCGATCAGGATGAACATCCAGGCATTGTGAGAGAGCGGGTAGTAGAGCAGGAAGTCGATGGCACCATGGGCAAAGGTGACACTGTGGTGAATATCCAGGGCGGTGATGAGCGCAAAGCCCAGTCCGGTCAAGACGCAGTGGATCACGTAGAGCAGGGGGGCGGCAAACAGGAACGAGAACTCCATCGGCTCGGTGATCCCGGTCAGCCAGGAGGTCAGGGCGGCCGAGACCATGATACTGCCGATCAGGGCACGTTTTTCCTTGCTGGCACTCTGATAGATGGCCAGACCGACGGCAGGCAGCGCCCACATGGAGTAGAGATAGCCCCCGGCCAGGTTACCGGCGGTGGGATCACCGGCCAGATAGCGCTGGATCTCTCCCTTGATGACGGCCCCCGTCTCGGGATTGGTGTACTCGCCCACTTCGAAGAAGAAGGGGACATTCCAGATATGGTGCAGACCAAACGGGATCAGCGAACGCTCTACGACACCATAGAGCCCGAACGCCAGGGTGGGATTCTGGTAGGCGGCCCAGTGAGAGAAGCTGTTGATGGCGCTGCCGATGGGTGGCCAGACATAACTCAATATGATGCCGGTAACGATGGCGCTCAGGCCCGTGATGATGGGCACGAAACGCTTGCCGGCGAAGAAGCCCAGGTATTCGGGCAGCCGGATCCCATGGAACCTGCGGTACATGATAGAGGCAATGACCCCTATGATGATACCGCCAAACACCCCGGTGTTGAGGGTCTGGATCCCCAGTACCGGGGATGTCTCTATCCCGTGCAGCTTGGCCAAGACGCCCATGGTGGCCAGCATGATGGCAAAACCCACAGTGGCCGCCAGACCGGCTGCGCCGTCATTGTCACTCAGGCCGAGTGCCACACCGATGGCAAAGATCAAGGCCAGGTTACTGAAGACGGCATCTCCCGAGGTCGCCATGACCTGAGAGACCACCTCGGGCAGCCATGAGAAGTTCGCAGAACCTATGCCCAATAGCAGGCCTGCGACCGGTAGCACGGCCACCGGCAGCATCAGCGAACGCCCTATCCGCTGCAACAGCCCAAACGATGCAGTGATCATACACCTCTCCTTTAGTGATGAAGTTGACTGACTGCACCACCCTAATACGGCGCCATGTGGCACGCGTCATGAAAGGTATCGGCTTTGTAAGAGAGCCGTTACAAAGCCGTCACTCACCAGTCCGATGGGGATCACAGTTCCCATCTAACGGGCCCTGTCTGGCAACCCGCGGCTGATACAATGGGCCACAGGTTGGCCATATGCGGAAACGGTTGGATGGAAAGGAAGACCATACTCATCGTTGATGACAGTGAAGAGATCAGGGATGCCCTCAGCGAATACCTGAGCAAGGCCGGCTTCGTGGTTCGCACCGCCGTCGACGGTGAGGAGATGTGGCGGCAGCTGGAGCAAGAGGAGCCCCATCTGGTGATCCTCGACATCATGCTCCCCGGTGATGACGGCCTCACCCTGTGTGCCGCCATACGCCGCCACTCCTTCGTGCCCATCATCATGCTGACGGCGGTGACCGACGAGTACGATCGCATCGCCGGATTAGAGGTGGGGGCCGATGACTACATCACCAAGAGCTTCAGCCCCCGCGAGTTGCTGGCTCGGATCAAGGCGCTGCTGCGTCGCACCCAGTTTGGGGCAGTCTCGGGCCAGGCCGGACGGCTGCGCTTTCTCTGCTGGACCTTCGATCGCACCCGGCGCCAACTCCTGCACGATACGGGTCACAAGGTTCAGCTATCGGGCAGTGACTACTCACTGCTCAGCCTCTTTTTGCAAAAACCGAACTACCTCTTCAGCCGCGATGAGATAGCGCTGGCCATCTGGGGCCGGGAGATATCGCCTTTCGAGCGCGGCATCGACATGCAGATGAGCCGGCTACGCAAGCATCTCAACGATGAGGATAAAAACATCATCATCTCTGTGCGCAACAAGGGATACATGCTGGCCGTGGACAAGATAGTGGAGTGCTGATGGAGAGCCTCCCCCGCCCCTCACCCGGCAACCGCCTCTCCTTTCGGCTCTGCGCCTGGATCATTGGATTGATCGTGCTGGCCGAACTCATCGCCGGCGCCATCTGGCTAAGGTCCATCCAGGCCAGCCGCAATCAGGAGATCGACAAGGTCATCACAGAGGTGACTCAGGCGGCGGTGAAGACGGTTACCTACTTTCGCTCTCTGCCCGACAACTACCGCCACCTGGTCCTGAGCCAGCTGCTCGAAACCGGCGGATCGCGCTTCTTCATCTCCCTCAACAACCACCATGTGGAGAACCAGAGCAGCTATACCCACGAGAACAGCGAACGGGCGGCGCGGCACGCCCTGATGCAACTGCAACAGCGGCTGGGCACGCTCAAGGCCATCGTCACCATCACTCACAGGGACGATGTCCGGGTGTTCAACGCCGGCATACCCCTCGATGAGGTTCCCTCGCTGTGGACGCAGTACAGCATGGTACTGGGGGACTTCGATCTGCCGGTCATCGTGATCCAGCTCGCGCTTAGCCAGAGTGAGTGGCTCTACCTGGCCACGACCCTGCCCCTCCCCTACACCTATTTTGCCACCAGCGTGCTCGAGCCGAGACAAGTTCTCTTCCTCATCATCGCCTCTGTGCTGCTACTGCTCATCATCACCCGGGTGATCCGCCACGAGCTGCAACCCCTGCGTGCGCTGGTGCATGCCTCCACCCTGATGAGCACCCGCCTCAGCGTCACCGAAGTGCCTGAGCGGGGCGCAGGAGAGCTGCGCACCGCCGTCGCCGCCTTCAACAAGATGAACCGCAGGATAGGCAGCTATCTGCGCGATCGGGAGCAGCTCTTCTCCACCCTCTCTCACGATCTGCGAACCCCCCTCGCCTGCCTGAGGCTGCGCGCCGACATGCTCGACGACGAGCCCACCCGGGCACGCTTCGAGAAGCTGCTGGGGGACATAGACTTCATGCTCAAGAACGCCTTGCAGTGTATTCGTGATACCGATCTGCACGAAGAGACGGAGCCGGTGGATCTGGCGGCCGAGCTGCGACACTGCGCCCATGAGTACAATCAGGAGCAAGCGCGGGTCCGGCTGCAGATGGCCACGGCACTGCCCTGTATGGCCAAGCCGCTGGCCCTGCGTCGCTGCCTGATGAACCTCATCGACAATGGCATCAAATACGGAGATCGTCTGGCCATCGCGGTGCAGAGCACGGCGACACACTACCGTATCGAGATCCACGACGCGGGCTCCGGGATCCATGACGAGTGGCTGGAGCGAGTCTTCGAGCCCTATACCCGCATCAGCCCGGAGCAGGGCAGCGGCTCCGGATTGGGGCTGACCATAGCGCGCAGCATTGCCCGGGCCCACGGGGGAGATCTGACGCTGCACAACCACGACGAGGGGGGGCTGGTGGCCTGCCTCACCCTGGCAAAATCATCATGAAACGCCTGCTGCTTGCTGCGCTGCTGATGGTACAGATAGGCCAGGCCGCGGAGCTGGAGTTTATGCACTGGTGGACCTCCCGCGGTGAGCGGCGGGCGGTCGCCGAACTGGCCGAGACCCTCAAGCAAAACGGCCTGCCACTGCGTGAGGTGCCCGTCCCGGGAGGGGGAGGCGACAACGCCAGAACCATACTGCAGGCCCGCACCCTCTCCGGTAGCCCTCCCCATCTGGCGCTGCTGCAGGGACCGACTATCTCTTCATGGGCGGCCCTTGGCCTGCTGCATCCCCTGCCGCTCTCTCACCCTCTTCCCCCCTTGGTCGAGAAGATCCACAGGGTCAATGACGAGATGGTGGCCCTCCCCATCGCCCTGCATCGCCTGAACTGGCTCTGGCTCAACCGGCGCGAGCTCGACCGAAACAGGCTAGCCCCCCCGACCGACTGGGAGATGCTGGTCGTGACGCTGGAGCGACTCCGGCAAGCCGGCCGCCCCGGGCTCGCCATCGGCAATGACCCCTGGCAGATCGCCCAACTCTTTGAAAACCTGCTGTTTGGTCTCGGTGGGCCCGACCTCTACCATCGGCTGTTTGTGACTCTCGAGCCCTCGGCCCTGCGCGCTCCGGCCACGCGCGAGGCGCTCTCCTATTTCCGTCGTATCGCCCGCACCGTGGCCCCCGTGGAGGCGCTGACCTGGGATCAGGCGGCACTCGGTCTGAAAGAGGGGCGCTTCGCCATGCAGATCACCGGCGACTGGGTGCTGGGTGAATGGCTGGACGATGCGGGGCGACTGCCACCGGATCTCCTCTGCCTGCCGACACCGGCGCGGCAACCGGGGTTTATCTTCAACATCGACAGTCTGGTCATGATGCGCGGGGCCCAACACGCCCCCGCCTCGACCGAACGGTTGACCGAACTGCTCTCGGATCCCGCCTTCCTGCAACGCTTCAACCGCAAGAAAGGCGCTATCCCGGTCCAGACCGATATAGCGTTGCCCGGCTTTAATCCCTGCTCCAGACAGGCACGCATCGACTTTATCGCCGCCCTCGAGCACGGCAGCGCCGTCCCCAGCTTTTCCGACTCCATGGCCACTTGCCCGGTGATCCGCAATGCCCTGCTCAGCGAGCTGCACCGCTTCTTTCTCGATCCCCGCTTAAGTGAAAAGGAGATGCTTAAAATCCTTGAGCGGATCCGTCAGGGCAAAGAGCTCTGGTGCCCCACCCCGGTGAAAGCCTCCTAGTCTATCCAGACGGAAAGAGGCCGATTGCACACCAGCCGTATGAGATATGACGAGAGCGACTTGCAAAGGGGCGCAACGAAGGATGGGAACCGGCGGGACACGCTGCCATCGTATCCAGCCAGTTTTCAGCCATTGTCACTGAGGGGGCAGGTGGACAACCCAGTCTAGCGGTACTTACCGGCTCGTGAGTCCTCGAGGAGCTTGTCAAAAGTCCCGTCATCTCTGAGAGCTTGCAATCCCTTATTGAAGCTGTCGATAAGTACTTGTCCGTTAGGGATTTTCTTAGACACGATCAGATACTGCGGACGCTTGACCAGCAGCTTGTCGTGATACTTGATCTTGTCACTGAGACCCATTTTCTGCACGGTTTCCAAGCCCACGTCGAGGTCCTCAAGCACCGCATCGAGACGGCCATCGACCAACTTGGTGTAATTGGATTCTGCGCTTGAGATACGTTCGATCGCGACGGTACCATTTGCCTCCTCTGCCTCCTCTGCCTCCAGGCCATAACTGTAGCCGGTGACACCTCCGAGCTTCTTGCCCTTCAGGCTGTTGGTGTCACTCCAGTCGAAGCCTTTGCTGGTGTTGTAGAAGAACACGACTTGCAGATCGAGCACAGGGTCACTGTAGAGAAAATCGGCCTCTCGTTCGGCAGTTTTGCTCCAGATGATTGAAGCATCCAGCTTGCCGACTTTGGCATCTTCGAACCCGCGTTTCCAAGGCAGATAGCTGTATTTCACCGTCTGCCCTTCACGGGCAAAGGCTTGGCTCACTATGTCTGAGACCAAACCACCACTCCTCAGGCTCTCGGACATATACGGAGCCCATTCTCCATTGGCGATCTTCACTTCCTGTGCAGGGCTAGTGAACGAGGCCAGTAGCAGGATTGCGGATAGCATGCGTACGACATTGAACATGATGCACCTCATCGTGGGGTGGTTCCCGTTAACGTTAGTACGTTAACGCTGAGGCGTCCGCTGGGGGGCCAGCCCCCTTTACAGTGCCCACGACACGCCGGTCGCAAGGGGAAAGAGTTCTTATCTATTGCGTATGGAGATGGTATTCACCTGACAGTTGCCCACAAAGGTAGGTGTCCTAATTCTCCGATTGGTTACCGCTAAAGATCCTGTACATGTGGCCTTGATAACCATGTTGGTCTCAGAATAGCTATCGTGATTTTTATTCAAATCGCTGTTCTTGCTCCATATCCTCCCGCTGCTCTCGTTCTTTCTGGCGCTCGATTAGCTGAACCAAGTTTGCAGAGACTGTTTGAGCCGCAGTCGAAATATCTGCTCTTTCATGTTCAACCAACTTATGAATTGCCTCCGCTCTGGACTGCATTACTTTGGCTTGGCTACCAGACCAAGATGAAGGAGTGACACGCTCGGCGAATATTTCCAGAACAATAGCAGGGTCAGGAGATGACTCAAGCAGCCTGAGAGATAACTCTGACATCCTGAGTCCTTCAATATCGTCATCCTTTTCCCACAGGTTAATGCTTGCTGCAATAGCTACCCATACGCGGGGCTCATTTCTGGCACAACACCACGAAATCAGAAAATCCATATTAATATGGGCAAGAGGTGAGAATCGTAAGTCTCTATTACAAATAAAAAACTGCCGTCGTTCTTGTTGCTCTTCAGTGCCTTCAAAGACTCGATTTAAAAATGCTTCTGGCATCAGCGCAGCTGTTGTCTCAATGGCGCTTTCATATGAATGAACGTAACCATAGTGCAGATCAACAACAGCAAAAATCGCGTCCAACCACTCCTGTTTTTCTGGCTCATTACCATCGAAACGTAATGCAGCATTGATGACGCACTCCATGTTGTAACCATCCCCCCCATAGGAATCACAATGATCCTTTGGCAGACTCAGCCTCGCAGCTTTAAGACCTATTTGTCGAAAATCAGGGCCAAGCTTGTCCGCGGTCCCTTCTTCACCGTGTAACCGCATACTTAGCGCACGCAGCACCACATCACTACCTCCCGGTTTACTCAGGAGCCGCATCGCAAGATCGAGTACTCGGCCTCTGGATAAATCCCCATATTCATCCCGCCATAGGATTGATTCATACATACTCGGGTGAATATCAGAGTCATCCATAATATTCATACAACGATCCAGATCAGTTTCAGTGAAGCTCCTTCGAGGGTGAAGATCGACCAAACCGTGTCGAAGTTGAGGATGTTGTGCACACTGATCAAGTAATGCCTTTGCAAGAGCTGGCTCAATACGGTCAGTCTCTTCAATAAAGCCCTCAAACACTGACAAATTTTTATGTCCTGCAGGCTGTAGATCAAGATACTCAACAAGTTTTAGCCAAGCGAAATATAAATCCTCCTCCCCCTTGGCCAAACCTCCCCCGAATGCTGCACGGTAAGGCATGTAGTCATTAGAAAATAGATTAGGCCCCAGCTCATCGAATTTATGGCTTGATACCGCAAACTCCTCACCCAATTGGAATGCCTTGGTTTTAAGTCGCCTTTCGGCTTCCTGACACTTGTTATGATCGTTGTGATCAAAATCGGTATCCAGCGTCCACAGGCCATGTGCTCTGCTGAGCACATACATCATGATTGTCGGAAGCAAATCATGGGGCTCCAGATCTTTCTCCAGTGCAATAAGGGCATCTGATATGGGCTCAACATTATTCGATTTTTTTCGCTTGGCATGATGATGAAAATATAACATCGTACGGACGGCTTTCCAACCTTCTCCCCATGGATGATGTTTATTTAATTTTCGAGCAGCATCAATCAGTATTTCCCTCATCGCTTGCTGGTTCCACATCCCTCGAAATGCATCAGCCATGATCTGTCGTGCGGGGACTTCAAGAGCAGGATCGCCAGAAGTGCCAAACTGTACGGTTACATCGATAAAAGTAGTGCGCCATTCTACAAGTTCATCATGACTAGGGTGAAGTCCATAGTCTCTCGGTCGAGCACCAAACGCATTACTTCCAAAGCCAGTCCAGCGATCCTCGAGGGCTGTCGAAAGCATTTTGAAACCCAATGATTTACGTCTAGGAACATCAGATGAAAAACATTCATTCATAATGGAAATGCGTTGTTCTAAAGTAGCATGTGTTCCGGATAGATATGCTTGGAAGAAATTCGTTATCTTCGTTATCAGCGAGTTATTGCCATCGTTTTCCTTCTCATAATCAGCTAGATGAATAAGAAGTCTGACACACCGTTCGAAGGCTTTTGACTCATAAGCCAATACACATAACAGATTAATGATTGATGTTCGCCGTAAATTATAACCCGGCTTCATACCCATAAAACCAGAGGAAACAAGTACAGTCTCAATCCTGTCGAGCAAATATTCAGGTGCAACTGGTGCGATATAATCCAGCATTCGTGCCGATATATCGTCCAATGTAGTTATTCGCCCTAATAATCCATCAGGCTCAAGCCAATTCTCCACAATCTCTTTCGCCACAGGATGATCGTGCAACAGCCCTAACCTGTGCGCGAATGACATGAGTAAGCGTTGGTTGCCATGAATTTCAAAAATCGCTCTTAGTAGATTAACCGGAATACAATTCAGTGCCGATGACGCCAGCCTGTTGGCAATTGCATGAGGCAAAATAGCCCGCCAATGAGCCCTCTTCTGTACGATATGGCGTTCTGACAACCTGCTTGTTGCTCGGAACAACTGGCTTACGGAATGCCCCGAGATAGATCCCAATACCTCCAGTTCGTTTTGCCCTTCCTCAACCGAGGAAACTGAAAATGAATAGACCAGAGACAATATTTCAGCTTGCTCCCGTAGACCATCATCCGGATTGTTTCGCTGTTCGAACAAACGGTTAAATAACTGTGCATCTGAAAGCTGGGCCAGACTTTCACCTTCCTCCACTCTCTCGGCAATAGCCAAGGAAACGCGTGCATTACCATCAGAAAACTCTGCTATTCGGCGGGCGTTGTTCCGACCGATATTGGGAAAACGACAGAGAAGAAGCTGTTCGGCAACCTCAGGCCCCACCGCTTCAATCTGGATGACCTCTGTGGTCTGAGGCTTGTCATCTTTAATGTCATACTCAACAGTAATAAGGCTGATCGTACTATTGGCCGCTACTTTACTGGCTAGAAGTGTGTGCAATTCAGAAGGGCAATTATCAAGGATCATAATGGCCCGTCGCCCCTCAGCAATCAGTCGATCCAGCATTGCTGTTGCAGAGGGCTCTGGGTTTTCACCGGTATCAACATAAACTGCGATAGTCCGATCGAGCGCATCTGCTCCGACCGTTTCATCGAAAAGAGCCTGTACAATTCGGGTCTTTCCAACACCGGATAATCCCGTAATACGGACGGCTTTATTGGTTGAACGAACCAGCTCACGCATTGGCCCGATAGCGTCCTGAATGGCTAGCTGTTGCCCTTTTCCTGATGGCAGAGTAATTATCACCCCTGGTGCTGAAATCAAGGTATCTTCTGACCCCTGAGGCGGATTGCTCCAAGCCCCATATGGCTGCCACCCAGAATATCCCTGACCGAGTATTTTTTGGGCCCAGAGCATGACTGACGGGTGCTGCCGCAACCATTGCGCCAGTTTCGAGCAGTCGTAAAAATCCAAGTGAATATTGGAGCGGTTAAGTTCATCCGCTACCGCATACTGCATTGCTTGTAGGCGATCCACTTTCATAAGAGGAGAACAATCATCACCCAAGCTGACGATGATATAGCTCCCTCCCTTTGCCACTTGCTCAGAGATCGTCGGTGATAATGCCCCATCAGTAGTCATTTCTGAGGTTATCGCAGCCCTCGGCATTGGATGCTTTTTGGCTTGAAAAATCGTATCAGGTCTCTCAATAAAGCCAGTGCTCATTTGCTCGACCGGTACTTTAACATGCACATCGATACCGCCATCGGGAGCATTTATAGAGCCTGACCAGTGTACATAAGCAGGGCTATGACCATGGGCTGCAATTTCCGCTTCGGCAAGACGCGCTATTAACTCTTCAAGTTGGGTATCAGAGAGCCGGAGTAATTCGTCTTTTTCAATATCAAAAATGGCCACAGTGCCCTCTGATGTCCTCGAAGCATGACTCGAATATGGTATTCACATATAAATCAACAATCTACTTTTAGGACACAACATTGGGACACCGATCATTCTGAGCGCCGCGCCGCGACCTGAAGAGCAAGCGACTCCCCCCTCAGGCGCAGACGGGCACGATATTGGCTCCCCCTCTTATTCGCTGAGACGAGGCGGCTTGTCCAGGCCGCGAGACAGGGATGTCGAGCGAGTGGCGGCGGACCATGGAAGGCCCGTCGGCGCGTGCCGTCGGACAAGCGGGTGAGGCGAAGGAATCCGACACCGTCGGGCGAATAAGCGGGGGGGGGCCTTTCTTTTGGTGACTTTTCTTTGGCCACGCAAAGAAAAGTCACTCGCCACAGCCCGAAGGGCGGGCGAAACCCCGCGTAGCGGCAATCCCGCAGGGATTGGGATGCCTTGCAATGGGCATGCAGGAAGCGGGAAACGGGAAACGGGAAACGGGAAACGGGGCAGTATCCTCGAAAAGCAACAAGGCCACTCGAATGAGTGGCCTTGTCAGGAATGTGGTGCCCGGGGTCGGACTCGAACCGACACGGTTTTACCCGGCGGATTTTGAATCCGCTGCGTCTACCGATTTCGCCACCCGGGCAGTGGGAGCGATTATACGAATGGCTCTGGGGCAGGCAAGCTCTTTTTCTGCTACACCTCGGCGATTGTCTAATTATTCAACATCTTGCCGACTCTCATCGCACTCCCTACAATGCCCCCGACACTCAGGAAGGAATCCTCCATGGCCAAACGTACCCCCAAAACACCCCCTCCGGCACCGGCACCCAACCATCCGCCGGCCTCTTTTCTGCGCCGTATGGGCGCCTGGCTCTATGACAGCCTGGTCGTCCTCTCCCTGCTCATCATCGGTGGCTTCATCGGCTTTGGCGTGGCACACCTCGCGTTGGCGCTGGGCTGGGCACGGCTGGCCGAGGGGCAAGAGGTAGCCGATCTCCTCTCCCACAGCCTGCTCTACACCGCCTGGCTGGCCCTGATCATCATCGGCTTCTACTGCTGGTTCTGGGTCCGCGGCGGCCAGACGATCGGCATGCGCGCCTGGCGCCTGCGTATCCAGAACAAGGATGGCAGCCACATTCGCTTTACCCAGGCGCTGATCCGGCTGGCAACCGCCGCCTTCGGCCTCGGTAACCTGCTGGCCCTCTTCAGCCCCCGCGCCTTTCAGGATATCTGGGCCGAGTGCGAGGTGATCGTGCTGAGCAAGGGGGAGAATCGCGCCCTGCTCGATCGGGATTGATGGATAGACGAAGGGCACCTTGCGGTGCCCTTTTTGTTGCCTCAGCGCTTGCGGCTCAGTATGTAGAGCGCGCCGCCGCCAAACAGCAGGCTGGGTGCGATGGCGCCTATGATGGGCGGCACCGAGTAGACCAGGCTGATGGGGCCAAACAGGCGGTCGCTCACGTAGACCAGGAAGCCGGTGACGATCCCCATCAGCATGCGCGCCCCCATGCTCACCGAACGCAGGGGCCCGAAGATGAACGAAGAGGCGAGCAGTATCATGGCCACGACCGAGAAAGGTGAGAGCAGCTTGCGCCACATCTCCAGCTGGTAGCGCCCGGCATCCTGCTGGTTGGCCTTGAGATAGCCGATGTAGTCCATCAGGCCGCCCACCGAGAGGTTCTCCGGGTCGATACTGACCACGCCGAGCTCCTTGGGGGTCAGCTCGGAAGGCCACTCCATCAGGGCACTGCTCTCCCGGGTGATGCGGGCGGGATCGTCGAAGCGGGTGACCGCCACCGACTTGAGCTCCCAGTGGCGCTGCACGAACTGCCCCTCCTGGGCCTGCACCACCTCGATGAGCTTGCGCTCCCCGTTGAAGCGATAGAGGGTGATGCCGGTCAGTGAACCGTCGTTACGCACCCCCGAGATGTTGACGTAGTCGTGACCATCCCGCGCCCAGACACCGTAGGCGGAGAGGGTCAAACGCCCCTCGGAGAGGGCGCTCGCCTTGATGTCGCCGGCGGCCCGCTTGGCGATGGGCGCCACATACTCGCCCACCATAGTCACCACCAGCATCAGGGGGATGGCCGTCTTGAGCGCCGCCAGCACTATGCTGAGGCGGGAACGACCGGCCGCCTGCATCACCACCAGCTCCGAGCTGGTCGCCAGCTGGCCGAGGCCGATGAGACCGCCGAGCAGAGCCGCTAGCGGGAAGAACATGACCGCCTCCTTGGGCATGGAGAGGATCACGAAATAGAACGCCTTGAGCAGGGTGTAGTCACCCTCACCCACTGCCTTGAGCTGCTCCACATACTTGATGAGCGCCGCCAGCCCCACCAGGGTCAACTCTGCCAGCAGGATCGACATGAAGATGACCCGGCCTATGTACCTATCGATAATGCCAAACATTCAATACCTCGGAATCATCAGGCCTTGGCCCGTTGCAGCAACCTGACCTTGGTACCGTTCCACCAGGCCGTCCCCTGCAGGTTGAGGGGCAGACCGACGAACAGCAGGTAGGCGAGCGGGATCAGGAACATGCCGGGCCAATGGGGCAGGCTGCCGCTGGCGATGGCCGAGCGGCCGGCGCTGAGCATCAGGAAGTAGGAGAGATAGAGCAGGATCGCCGGCAGCAGCTTGGCATAGCGCCCCTGTCTCGGATTGACCCGGGCCAGCGGCACCACCAGGAAGGTGAGCACAGGAATGGAGAGGGGCAGGGAGAGGCGCCACTGCAACTCGGCCATCAGCTCGTTGTCCAGCTCGCCACCGAGCAGCTCGTCGGTCGGCTTGGCGCTCGACTTGCGCTGTGAGGTCTCGAGATCGCGCTGACGCAGCACTATCCCATAGCTGCCGAAGTCGGAGATGCGAAATGCCTTGCCGCCGAAGTCACCCTCGTAGCGGGTGCCATCCTTGAGGGTCAGCCACTGCAGCCCCTCCTTGTCGATGGTCACCTCACCCACATCGGCCACCACCAGAGACGGCGGCGTGCTCCCCTCACCGTGTTGCAGCAAGAAGATCTTGCCGAGCTCGGTGCCACGGCCGTTGAGCTCCTGGATGTAGGCCACCGACCGCCCCTTGTCGAGCTCCATGAAGCGACCCTCTTGCAACAGAGAGATGCCGGGGTCGGACTTGAACTGGTCCATCACCTGGTATTCACGCTCCTTGGCGATCGGTGCGATCCAGAGAGTGTTGCCCATGGCCACCAGGGCGGTGACCAGCGCCAGGAGCTGAGCGTTACGCATCACGAAGCGGTGGCTGAACCCCACCGCGTGCATCACGGTCAGCTCACTCTCGGCATAGAAGCGTCCGTGGGCAAACAGGATGGCGAGAAAGAGGCTGATGGGCAGCATCAGCAGCGCCATGTTAGGCAGGTTGAGCCACAGCAGCGTCGACACCAGCTGGGTGGGCACACTGCCCTCGGCGGCATCGGAGATGATCTTGATGAACTGCTGGCTGACGAAGATCAGCAGCAGCACGAACAGCACGGCAAGCTGCGTCTTGAGCGTCTCTTTGAACAGATATCGGAATACGATCACACTCATTCCCACGTAAACTTGTGTTTTTGGTCGAATGGCTGAAAAATAGGACTCTAGTATAGATTTTTGCCTATTTAGACAGCGGGGCACGGGCTGTAAAGCTCCGCCTGTTCGACCCCAGTAAGCCCCCCATTATTCCTGAAAAGGGGGGGCTTGTCTTTAGATGTAGGAGATTGCATGGAGTTCAGTGTTAAGAGTGGCAGTCCCGAGAAACAGCGCAGTGCCTGCGTTGTTGTGGGTGTCTTCGAGCCGCGTCGCCTCTCTCCGGTTGCCGAGCAACTGGACAAGATCAGCGACGGTTATATCAGCTCGTTGCTGCGCCGGGGAGATCTGGAAGGGAAACCGGGTCAGATGCTGCTGCTGCACCAGGTACCGGGCGTCCTGAGCGAACGTGTACTGCTGGTGGGCTGCGGCAAGGAGCGTGAACTCGACGAGCGTCAGTACAAGCAGATCATCAACAAGACCATCACCACCCTCAACGAAACCGGCTCCATGGAAGCGGTCTGCTTCCTGACCGAGCTGCACGTCAAGGGGCGCGATACTTACTGGAAGGTTCGTCAGGCGGTCGAGGCCACCAAGGGTGGGCTCTACACCTTCGATCAGTTCAAGACCAACAAGGCCGAGCCGCGCCGCCCCCTGCGCAAGCTGGTGTTCAACGTGCCGACCCGCCGCGAGCTGTCGGTGGGTGAGAAGGCGATCGCCCACGGCCTGGCCGTGGCCCGTGGCACCAAGGTGTGCCGCGACGTGGCCAACATGCCGCCCAACGTCTGCAACCCGGCTTATCTGGCTTCCCAGGCGCGCCGCCTGGCCGACGCCTACACCAACATAAGCACCAAGGTGATCGGTGAGCAGGAGATGGCCGAGCTCGGCATGAACTCCTACCTGGCGGTGGCCCGTGGCTCAGAGAACGAAGCCATGATGGCCCTCATCGAATACAAGGGCCACCCGGACGCCAAGCCCATCGTGCTGGTCGGCAAGGGTCTCACCTTCGATTCGGGCGGCATCTCCATCAAGCCGGCCGACGGCATGGACGAGATGAAGTACGACATGGGTGGCGCCGCCGCCGTGCTCGGTACCATGCACGCCCTGGCCGAGCTGCAACTGCCGATCAACGTCATCGGCGTGCTGGCCGGTTGCGAAAACATGCCCGGTGGCAACGCCTACCGCCCCGGTGACATCCTCACCTCCATGTCCGGCCAGACCATCGAGGTGCTCAACACCGATGCGGAAGGTCGCCTGGTGCTGTGCGATGCCCTCACCTATGTGGATCGCTTCGAGCCGGAGACGGTGATCGACGTGGCCACCCTGACCGGTGCCTGCATCATCGCCCTGGGCCACCACACCTCGGGCCTCTTGGCCAACCACAACCCGCTCGCCACCGAGCTGCTCAATGCCTCGGAGCAGGCTGGCGATCGCGCCTGGCGTCTGCCCCTGTTCGACGAGTACCAGGAGCAGCTGGAGAGCCCGTTCGCCGACATGACCAACCTAGGTGGCCGTCCGGCCGGCACCATCACCGCCGCCGCCTTCCTGTCGCGCTTCACCAAGAAGTACAACTGGGCGCACCTGGACATCGCCGGGACCGCCTGGAAGAGTGGCAAGGACAAGGGCTCCACCGGCCGTCCGGTGCCGCTGCTGACCCAGTTCCTGCTGAACCGGGCCGGCGTGGACATCGAAGTCAAGGATTGATGAGTCGCGAGTGACTCACCCCAGTGCAAGGAAGAGGCGCCCCCTCTTCCTTGTTTTATTAGATGGCCTCGAGGAGAGCGGCATGAGCCAAGTGACCTTCTATCTGATGCAGGACGATGACCGGGAAGCGCTGGCCTGCCAGCTGGTGGCCGACTACTGGCGCGAAGGCCACGTCTATTGCCTGTGCCGCGACCAGGCCCAGGCCCTGCGCCTGGACGAGCGCCTCTGGCAACTGCCGGCCGACCGCTTCGTGCCCCACCAGTTGCAGGAGGAGAGCGGTCAGGCCCAGGTCGAGATCGGCCACCAGCCGCCGCGCCGCCGCTACGCCCGGCTGATTAACCTGACTGACGACACACCTTTGTTTGCAGGAGAGTTCGCTCAAGTGGTAGATTTTGTCCCCACTAACGAGAGCGACAAGCAGCAGGCCCGCGCACGCTACAAGGCTTATCGTCAGGCGGGGCATGTGCTCGAGACGCTCGAGCTCCCGTCTGCCGCCTCCTGACTGCCACCCCTTTTAGATTCTTCGGAAAACAGCGACACCATGGAAAAGACCTTCAACCACAACGCCATCGAGCAGGCGCTCTATCAGCACTGGGAGTCCCAGGGTTACTTCAAACCCCACGGCGACACCAGCAAGGAATCCTTCTGCATCATGATTCCGCCGCCGAACGTCACCGGCAGCCTGCACATGGGACACGCCTTCCAGCAGACCCTGATGGACACCCTGATCCGCTACAACCGCATGCAGGGCAAGAACACCCTGTGGCAGTCCGGTACCGACCACGCCGGTATCGCCACCCAGATGGTGGTGGAGCGCAAGATCGCCGCCGAAGAGGGCAAGAGTCGCCACGACTACGGCCGTGACGCCTTCATCGACAAGATTTGGCAGTGGAAGGAAGAGTCTGGCGGCACCATCACCCGTCAGATGCGTCGCCTCGGCGACTCCGTGGATTGGGAGCGCGAGCGTTTCACCATGGATCCGGGCCTCTCCAAGGCGGTGCAGGAAGTGTTCGTGCGCCTCTACGAAGATGGCCTGATGTACCGCGGCAAGCGCCTGGTGAACTGGGATCCCAAGCTCGGCACCGCCATCTCCGATCTGGAAGTGGAAAACAAGGAAGTGAAGGGCCACATGTGGCACCTGCGCTACCCGCTCGCCAACGGCGCCAAGACCGCCGATGGCCAGGATCACCTGATCGTCGCCACCACTCGCCCGGAAACCATGCTGGGTGACACCGCGGTCGCCGTGAACCCGGAAGACCCCCGTTACAAGGCGCTGATCGGCCAGCACATCCTGCTGCCGCTGGTGAACCGCCTGATCCCCATCGTCGCCGACGAGCACGCCGACATGGAGAAGGGCACCGGCTGCGTGAAGATCACCCCGGCCCACGACTTCAACGATAACCAGGTCGGCAAGCGCCACAGCCTGCCGATGATCAACATCTTCACCCTGGACGCCCACGTGCGTGCCACCGCCGAGGTGTTCGACAGTGAAGGCAACGTCTGTGACGCCTACGACGGCGCCCTGCCGGGCGAGTTCGCCGGCCTCGAGCGCTTCGCCGCCCGTAAGGCCATCGTGGCCAAGCTCGACGAGCTGGGCCTGCTGGCAGAAATCAAGGATCACGTGCTGCAACAGCCGTACGGTGATCGCGGTGGCGTGCCCATCGAGCCGATGCTGACCGACCAATGGTACGTGCGCGTCGCCCCCCTGGCCAAAGACGCCATCGCCGCCGTGGAAGATGGCCGCATCCAGTTCGTGCCCAAGCAATATGAGAACATGTACTTCTCCTGGATGCGCGACATTCAGGACTGGTGCGTCTCTCGCCAGCTGTGGTGGGGTCACCGCATCCCGGCCTGGTATGACGAGTCCGGCAACGTCTACGTGGGCCGCAGCGAGGACGAAGTCCGTGCCAAGCACAGCATCCCGGCGGTCACCGTGCTGCGCCAGGACGACGACGTGCTCGACACCTGGTTCAGCTCCGCCCTGTGGACCTTCTCCACCCTGGGCTGGCCTGAGAAGACCGAGGCCCTCAAGACCTTCCACCCGACCGACGTGCTGATGAGCGGCTTCGACATCATCTTCTTCTGGATCGCCCGGATGATCATGATGACCATGTACTTCATCAAGGACGACGACGGCCAGCCGCAAGTGCCGTTCAAGACCGTCTACATCACTGGCCTCATCCGCGACGAGGAAGGCCAGAAGATGTCCAAGTCCAAGGGCAACGTGCTCGATCCCCTCGACATGATCGACGGCATCTCTCTGGACGATCTGCTGGAGAAGCGCACCGGCAACATGATGCAGCCGCAGATGGCCGAGAAGATCGGCAAGCGCACCGCCAAGCAGTTCCCGGAAGGGATCGAGGCCCACGGCACCGACGCCCTGCGCTTCACCCTGGCGGCGCTGGCCTCCACCGGCCGCGACATCAACTGGGACATGAAGCGCCTGGATGGCTATCGCAACTTCTGCAACAAGCTGTGGAACGCGTCGCGCTACGTGCTGATGAACACCGAGGAGCAGGATTGCGGCCTGAATGGCGGTGAGATGCAGTTCAGCCTGGCGGATCGCTGGATCCAGTCCCAGCTGCAGCTGGCCGTGCGCGATTTCCGCACCGCACTGGATACCTACCGCTTCGACATGGCCGCCGGCGTGCTTTATGAGTTCATCTGGAACCAGTTCTGCGACTGGTACCTGGAGCTGACCAAGCCGGTGCTGTGGAACGGCTCCGAGGCCGAGCAGCGCGCCACCCGCCACACCCTGGTCAACGTGCTGGAAACCCTGCTGCGTCTGGCCCACCCGATCATCCCGTTCATCACCGAGACCATCTGGAAGTCGGTGGCCCCGCTGGCCGGCATCCAGGCCGACACCATCATGGTGCAGGCCTTCCCGGCATTCGACGCCGCCAAGGTGGACGACGCCGCCCTGGCCGACCAAGAGTGGGTGAAGGAGTTCATCGTCGGCATTCGCAACATCCGCGCCGAGATGAACGTGGCCCCGAGCGTACCGCTCGAGGTGCTGCTGGTCTGCAACGCCGTGGATGCCCAGCGCGCCGCCGACAACGAGACCTTCCTCAAGACCCTGGCCAAGCTCGCCTCGATCCGCGTGCTGGTCGATGGCGAAGCCGCCCCCCTGTCGGTCAAGAAGCTGGTGGGTGACACCGAGCTGCTGATCCCCATGGCCGGCCTCATCGACAAGGAGGCCGAACTGGCCCGCCTGGCCAAGGAGATCGCCAAGCTCTCCGGCGAGTGCGGCCGCATCGAAGGCAAGCTCGGCAACGAAGGCTTCGTCGCCAAGGCCCCCGAGGCGGTCATCGCCAAGGAGCGCGAGAAGCTCGCCGACTACCGCGGCCAGCTGGTCAAGCTGGAAGCCCAGCAGGCGGAAATCGCCGCCCTGTAAGGCTCCTGATACCAAGCCCCCTGCTCGCAGGGGGCTTTTCATTTGCGGTACAGGATCACAGTTCCATGATGGCGATCCCCCTGCCGAGGCAGGTTTTACAAGCGCAATCCCCCCAAATTCATTAGAATGCCAACGCGCTTCGATACAGGAACTGTCACACCCCTATGGAATTATTGATCCTCATCGGATTGATCCTGCTCAACGGCCTCTTCGCCATGTCGGAAATCGCCATCGTCACCGCCCGCAAGGCCCGCCTCGCCAAATTGGCAGAAGGGGGAAGCGGCGGCGCTCGCATCGCGCTGCGTCTGGCCGAGGATCCGACCAACTTCCTGTCGGCGGTGCAGATCGGCATCACCAGCATTGGTCTGCTCAACGGTATCTACGGGGAGTCTGTGCTGGCCAAGCCGCTCGCACTCTGGCTCACCGAGTTGGGCATGGGCGAGCGCGCCAGCGCCATGGTGGCCACCGTCTTCGTGGTGGTGGTGGTGACTTATCTCTCCATCGTCATCGGCGAGTTGGTGCCGAAACGGATAGGCCAGATCAGCGCCGAGCGCATCGCCTGTCTGGTCGCCCGCCCCATGCTGGGGCTGGCCATGCTGACCCGCCCCTTCGTCTGGCTGCTGTCGGCATCGACCCATGCCACCCTGAGCCTGCTGCGAGTACGCCAGGACGGTGCCAACAATGTCACCGAGGAGGAGATCCACGCCATGCTGGTGGAGGGCTCCGAGGCCGGGGTCATCGAGGATGAAGAGCATCGCATGCTGCGCAACGTGTTTCGCCTCGACCAGCGCACCCTCTCCTCCCTCATGGTGCCGCGCAGCGACATCCACTTCCTCGATCTGGAGCTGCCCGTCGAGGAGAACCTGCGTCGCATGACGGCCGACCAGCACAGCTACTATCCGGTGTGCGAGGGCTCCCTCTCCAACGTGGTGGGCATACTGCACGCCACCCGGGTGCTCGATGCCTTCGTGCAGGGCACCCCCATCGATCTGCGCGCCATGGTGCAGCAGGGCAGCCTGCTGCCCGAGACCCTGCACGGTTTCGAGCTGCTCAACCACTTCCGCGGTAATGCCGAGCCCCTGGCCCTGGTGGTCGACGAATACGGCGAGCTGCAAGGACTGGTGACCCAGCGCGATCTGCTGGAGGCTCTGGCCGGCGACTTTACCGACCGCAATGACACCGAAAACTGGGTAGTCCTCAGGGGCGACGGCAGCTTGCTGCTCGATGGCCTGATCCCGCTGCCCGAACTCAAAGACAGTCTCTCCCTCTCCCGCCTGCCGGAAGAGGAGAAACACCACTACCATACCCTTAGCGGTTTGATCATGTTTCTGCTTGGCCGAATTCCCCGGACCGGGGAGGTGCTGAATCTGGAGCAATGGCAACTGGAGATCGTCGATATGGACGGCCTGCGCATCGACAAGGTGCTGGCGACCCGACGCTCGGAACCTACGGAGCAGTCACTGCCATGATGGAGCAGTTCTCGCATCTGATTCATGCCTTCATGAATCTCGACCTGGTCGCCCTGTCCGACCCCAAGCTGGCCACCATGCTCTGCGTGGTGCTGGCCCTGTTCATGATCCTGGAGAACGGCTTTCTGCCCACCGCGTTTCTGCCCGGCGACAGCCTGCTGGTGCTGACCGGCGTGCTGATCTTCCAGGATGTGATCAGCTGGGCCGTGTTACCCATGCTGATCGCCTGCTCCTTCTTCGGCACCTGGCTCGGCTACATGCAGGGGCGCTTCTTCGGCCACACCCAGATGTACCACCGGCTGCTCTCGCACATCGACAAGCAGCACCAGGAGAAGGCCTACTATCTGCTTAACAAGTACGGCATCCTGACCCTGATCACGGCGCGCTACATCGCCTTCGTACGCACCGTCTATCCGTGCATCGTCGGTGCCGCCGAGATCCCCCAGGGGCGCTTCCTCATCATCAATCTCGTCAGCGCCATCATGTGGTGCACCCCCCTGGTCGGCTTTGGCTACTACATCAGCCACACCAAGCTGGCCGAGACCTATCAGGATCAGTTCCTCAGCTTCATCCTCTACCTGCCGCTGGCCCTGCTGGTACTGGGCCTAGGGGCCATCATCTGGCGCCAGATCCGCAAGCGCCAGAGCAAGTAATACCGGCGCCGGCACCCTTGAAAAAAAGGTGCCGGCGCTCTTGTTTTCCCCTGCTAAAAATGAGTGAATCTAGCCCCTTTTCGGTGCCACCTTCCTAGGCCATGGAGTCGTTGTTGTGTTCACTCTGCGTCTGGCGCGCCCACTCGGTGTGCTGCTCTCTGCTCTTCTACTGACCCCGACCCTGTGGGCCAAACCGGCAACGGATCCCGGCCTCAAATCCGGCAGCGCCCTGGTGATGGACGCCCGCAGCGGCGCCGTGCTCTATCAGAAGAACCCCACTCAGGCGCGCCCCATCGCCTCGCTGACCAAGCTGATGACGGCCCTGGTGGTGCTCGATGCCAAGCAGGATCTCAATCAGCTGCTGACCATAGACGAGAACGACAGAGACAGGGTCAAAAGCACCCACTCCCGGGTACGAATGGGCACCAAGGTGAGCCGCCGCGACGCCCTGCATCTGGCCCTGATGTCGTCGGAAAACCGCATGGCCTCGGCCCTGGCACGCCACTATCCGGGCGGCCGCACCGCCTTTGTGCGTGCCATGAACAACAAGGCACGCCAGCTGGGGATGTTTAACACGCATTTTTACGACTCGACCGGCCTCTCTACCCGCAACGTCGCCACCGCCCGGGACCTGGCCAAGCTGGTGACGGCGGCCTATCGCCAACCGCTGATCCGCCAGTTCACGCAGGATGAGTCTGAGGAGATGCGCTTTGCCAAGCCGGCCTACAGCCTGATGTTCAACAACACCAACCCCCTGGTGAAAAACGGTGACTGGGACGTGCGTCTCTCCAAGACCGGCTACACCAACGAGGCCGGGCGCTGCCTGGTGATGCGCGCCAAGCCCGATACGCGCGAGATCACCATAGTGCTGCTCAATGCCCAGGGGAAGCTGACTCCGGTCGGTGATGCCAACCGCATCCGCAAGTGGCTCAAGGGTCAGAGTTGATGAAATGAAAAGAGGCCCGCTAGGGCCTCTTTGCTATCTCAATCGTCGTCATCATCCCAGTGGCGGTGTTTGCGCTTCTTCTTGTGATAGTGGCGATGCTCACCGCGGTATTCATGACCGTCGCCAGTCTTGGCACCGATGGCCGCCCCGGTGGCGCCGCCGACCCCGGCCCCGATCAGCTGGCCGTTGTCACCGCCCAGGCTCTTGCCGAGGGCCGCACCACTCACGGCCCCAACCGCACCACCGATGGCCGCCTCGTTCTTGTTGCCCTTGTCGGCCCCTATGCTGCCACCGGCAGCGCCACCGAGGGCAGCGCCGATAAGAGCCCCGGTGTCCCCCCCCAGATTCTTGCCGATTACGGCCCCGGCCGCGCCACCGGCGCCACCACCGAGAATCGTCCCCAGGGTCTCGGAGGCCTGCGCCGTTCCCAACATCAGACACAGTGTCAGAGGAAGAATGCGATTCATGAGTTGTCACCTCGTTATGGGTTTTGACTCACTATGGCAAAGGGCAGAGATGGCGGTGAGATCGCCCCAGAGCGGGCGCGACAGCAGATGTCACGGCGAGGCTTAACCACATGATTTTATTGTTGTTGCCGATTAATTACCGGAGTGATGAAAGAGACAAAAACTGTCAGAGCAAGACACAAATGAGGCGTTTTTTCTTGCGCTCGACGCCCTGCATCCTTAGGCTGGTGACTGGTATTCCCCTCCAGGAGAGCCCCATGAAAGCCCTTATTGGCGCCGCCTTGCTGACCCTGCTCGCCGGCTGTAGCACCCAACCCACTCCCGAAAAACCGCTCGGCATGGCCAACCCCGCTTCCGTATATTGTGTCGAGCAGGGGGGTAAGCTCGAGCTGCGCGACGAGCCGGCCGGTGTCACCGGCTACTGCCACCTGCCCGACGGCCGAGTGGTGGAAGAGTGGACCCTCTACCACGCCGAGCAGGGTAAGTAGAGCGACGCAACGAAGCGGGGGCCCAAGGGCCCCCGCTCTGTATACAGGCAAACTCAGTCGGCCAGTGCCGCCGCCAGATCGGCGATCAGGTCGTCGGCATCCTCCACCCCGATACTCAGGCGAATGAGATCGTCGCTGACCCCGGCCGCGGCACGGCTCGCCGCGTCCATGGCGGCATGGGTGGTGCTGGCCGGGTGGCAGGCCAGGCTCTCGAGATCGCCAAGGCTCACCGCCTGGGTGAACAGGCTCAGTCGATCGAGGAAACGCGCGGCGCGGGCAAAACCGCCCTCCAGCTCTATGCTCACCATGCCGCCGAAACCCTCGGCCACCGCCCCCAGAACGTCATGGCCGGGATGGGCCTCCAGCCCCGGGTAGATGACCCGCTGCACGCTCGGGTGGGCGGCCAGGAAAGCCGCCACCTTGCCCGCGTTGTGCAGGTGAGCGTCCATGCGCAGGGGCAGGGTCTTGACCCCGCGCTGCAGCAGGTAGGCCTCCTGCGGACCTATGGGAGAGCCGATGTGCTTGAGCGCCACGGTGCGCACCCGGCTCATCAGGGTGCTCCCCCCCGCCACCACACCGGCAATGATGTCACCGTGACCGCCCAGGTACTTGGTGCCGCTGTGCATCACCAGATCCACGCCGAGCTCGAGGGGACGCAGCAGATAGGGGGTGAGGAAGGTGTTGTCGCACACCGTGATGGCGCCGACACGTTGGGCCGCCTCCACCACCAGACGCGGGTCGATCACCTTGAGGGTCGGGTTGGTCAGGGTTTCGAAGAGCACCAGCTTGGTGCCGGGTTTCAGGTTGGCGTGCAGATCCCGATCGCTCTCGTAGCCGGTCACTGTGACGCCGGCACGGGTGAAGGTTTGCTTGAGGAAGGCCTCGGTGCCGCCGTAGAGGGGACCTATGTAGGCGATCTCGTCACCCTGGCTGGTGAGGGCGTAGAGAATGGCGCTCACCGCCGCCATGCCGCTCGCCACCACCAGTGCCTCGTCCGCCCCCTCGAGGGCCGCGAGTTTTAGCTCCAGCTCGGCGGTGGTCGGGTTGGCGAAACGGCTGTAGATGAAGCCAGGGTTCTGGCCACTAAACCGGGCGCGCCCCTCTTCGGCGGTGAAGTAGCTGAAGGTGCTGCTCTGGTAGAGCGGAGTGGTCAGGGCCCCGGTCTGGGGATCGAGACGCTGTCCGCTATGCACACTCATGGTTTTGAATTTCATGGAATAACTCCAAAGCAGGCCACCTAACGGCAGCCTCGGGTTAGCGATGCCCCTGCGACAACAAACGCTGACGACCCGCGAGCGGGTCACGGCGCACGGCCGGGATCAGGAGAGCCGTTGCCTGCTCCAGACTCATGACAGGGGCACATTCTAGAATGTGCCCAATTGTATGATTCGAATTAACAATCAATAAACAACAAATAATTCTTAGTTATGTTTTTTTTTGGAATTAAATTCAAAAAATCTCGCGACCTAGCCGAGCCCATCCAGGTCGAGCCGCAGCTTCTCCCCCTCCTCTGTCAGACTGACCTGTCGCCAATCGCCGATCCGGGCCAACACCTCTCCCAGCTCCCTTGTGCCACCCACCTGGACCACGGGACAACCCGCCCGGCGTGCACTCAAGATCCCGGCAGCCGCATCTTCGAAGGCGAGGCACTCCTTCGGCGACCATCCCAGCCGCTCTGCACCCAGCAGGTATACCTGCGGATCCGGCTTGCCTCGCACCACCTGCTCGGCGCAGATCAGATGGGTCGGCAGGGGCAGACCGGCGGCCTGCAGGCGCAGGGTAGCCGGCTCGCGGCCAGCCGATGTCACCAGAGCCCACTGATGCGGCGCCAAACGTTCTAACACCTCGCGCGCCCCCGGTAGAGGGCGGCACACATGGCTGTTGGCCAGCTCCAACTCGTCGAGCCAGGCGCTCTCGCGCGCCGCATCGAGCCAGGGAAACAGGCGCTCGATAAGGTCCTCGGCACGCACCCCATGGCATGCCGCCAGCACGGGCTCGAGAGGCAGATCGTGACGCTCGCACCAGAGCCCCCATACCCTCTCGACCAACGCGGTGGAGTCCACCAGGGTCCCATCCATATCGAGCAACAGCCCTCGGGCATAGTGCGTGATCTTCATGATGTCACCTCATGGGCGCCTCGCTCGGAGGCCCGGAGTCGATGCCACAGCGACGTCTCCTCACGACGCAGCCACGCCAGTGCCGCTCGGGCATCAAGGGCATCGTGCTGGCGGGGATCGAGCCGAAAACCCTGACGCAGCAGGCTCACCAGGATGGCGCCGGCCTCGGGTTCGTCGAGAGATTGGGGAATCGTCTGCTCACCCTTGAGCAGAAACACATAGCGGGACATGAAACCTCCGATCGGGTGGAAAAGGATCTGAGGCCATTACAGCAGGGCCATTTGATAATTTATAATCAATAAAAATCCACATTCGATAACCATAAAGAATCAAATTGGAGACAGGATGCGCGTCGATCTCCGCCAGTGGCAGGCCTTTGTCACCGTCGCCGAATGCGGCAACTACCGGGAGGCCTCGAGCCGCCTGCACTGCACCCAACCGGCCTTGAGCAAGCAGATCCAGACTCTGGAGAGCCAGCTCGGCACCTCTCTACTGCACCGCGGCCGCCACGGGGCCGAGCCGACCCCCCAGGGTCAACGGTTGCTGAGGCAAGCCAAGGCCCTGCTCGCCCACGCCAGCAGTTTCGAGCAGGAGGCTCGCGCCGTCGCCGCCGGGCTGGCCGGACGGCTCAACATCGGCTTCGGTCTCTCGAGTTTCGAACTGGCGCCGGCCTGGGTCGCCGACTTCGCCGCAACCCACCCGGAGGTGCGCCTGCACCTGCAGGACCAGCCTTCTGCGATGCAGGAGGCGCAACTGCTGTCGGGTCAGTTGCAGGTGGGCTTTATGCGCCGCCCCGAGAGCGGGGCTCTGGCCTGGCAACCACTGCTCAGCGACCGCCTGGTGCTAGCGGTGCCGGAAAAGAGTTGGCAGGGGGAAGGGAGCGACGCGGTGGCACAGGCTCTGTGCCAGGCCCCGCTGCTACAGATGGTGGGACGGCGCTGCCCGGGCCTTAGCAGCCAGATCGCCCGCTTTCTCGGGGCCCGCCAGCTGGTGGGGGTGATCCAGGAGGCCGAAGATATTCAGACCCTGGTGGCCCTGGTGGCGGCCGGTCTCGGTAACGCCATTCTGCCCGCCAGCACCGCCTTCATCGCCGGGCGAGGGGTGCGTCTGTGCCCACTCGAAGGAGAGCACACCCAGTGGGAGATCGGCATCGGCTGGCACCCCGACCTCGAGGATCCCCTCACCCACCGCTTCGTCGACAGGGTTCTCGCCGGTTAGTCGCACCACTACCGTTCACTGGGAATGCCGTCCATGTCGCCATGCAGGCAAAGCCCCGAGGTTGAAGACGAACGAGTCAATAAAAAGCGCCGGGTTACCCCGGCGCCTCGCTCATAGCCCGCAACCTATTGCTGTGCCTTGATCCACTGGGCGTTCTTCTGCTCCAGCACCGACATGGGCAGCATGCCGTACTCCAGCACATGGTGGTGGAAGCCCTTGAGATCGAAGCGGCTGCCAAGCGCCTCTTCGGCGGTGGCACGCATCCGCAACAAGGTGAGCTGACCGGCCTTGTAGGAGGTGGCCTGGCCCGTGTAGGCCATGTAGCGCGGCACTTCCGAGCCGACATCCCCATCCCCCAGAGCCGAGTTCTCCTTCATGTAAGCCACCGCCCGGTCATGGCTCCAGCCGTACCAGTGCAGGCCGGTATCGACCACCAGCCGCATCGCCCTGAGCATCTCCTCGTTGAGGCGACCGAAATACTGCAACTGGTTGTTGAAGGCCTCCGATCCTTCGACCTTGGGGTCCCCCTTGGCCGGATCGTAGAGCCCTCTCCCCTGATAGAGACCCATGTCGTGATCGGCCAGGTACTCGGTGTAGAGGGCCCACCCCTCCGCATAGGCGGTGTAGTGGGAGCCGGCGATATAGGCCGGGAAGTCGGGATCCTTGGCCGCCAGCTCCTGGGCTATGGTGATCTGGAAGTGGTGTCCGGGCGCCGCCTCGTGGGCCAACAGGGTGCTGATGTTCCAGCTCTGCAGCCCAAACGGATAGAAGGTGTTGAGGAAGAACTGCCCCTTGCGCCCGGTCTGGGGATTGCCATCCTGATACCAGGCCACCCCGCCGTAGGGGGCCTCATCATAGGAGACGGGCACCACCTCGTAGTCGAGCCTGGGGATGGTCTTCTCGGCGTCGAAGAAATCAGGCAGCACCAGGGCCGCCTTCTCCTTGAAGCGGTTGTACTCGGTCAACGCCCGGTTGTGCTCGGCCAGTGCCGCCTGCTGGGCCTCGCTCAGGCTGCTACCGGGATTGCCCGGATTGACGCCCGCACTCCACACCTCATAGGGATTCTGGTAGAAGAAGCCGGGCTGGTTCAGGTAGTGGAAGAAAGCATAGATCTCGCCACTCTGCTTGGCCGCGGCCACATCATCACTGGCACACTTGCCCACCGTATGGCACACCTGCACCATGGAGCCGAAGATGCGATCCACCTCGCTCAACCCCAGCTGATGAACCTCCTCGGGGGTCATGGTGGTAGTAGTGTGTTTCTTGAGCAGCCAACGATACCAGTCGCGTCCATCCTTCATGCCGCAGAAGCCATCATCACACTCGCCGCTGCCGATGCGTACCGCATAGGCGCCCCCGTTGCGATAGTCCAGATAGTCGCGCAGGGCAACGAAGTGCTGGTTGATGCGCTCCAATACTCCCTTGTATTCATCGCGCAGAGCCGCATCGAGCTGTGCCGGCATGGCGTTCCAGCCATCATAGAGGCCGCTCAGCTGGTCCCCCTCCAGCTTGCTGGAGAGCTGTTTGACCACCCGGTCGACCAGCTCGTCCGGCAGCGTATTGCCACGGGCGCTGCCAAGCTCGAACTGATGCTTCACCTCGACCAGGTAGGTGTCATAGGCCTTGAGCCAACCCAGGTGCTCCCGATACCAGGCGGCCGGATCGCTGGTACTGCGTGCCATCGCCTGCGGGGCCGGTCTGTCATGACGCTCCAGATCCTGGCGCCAACGGGCCTCGGTCACGGCAAGTTGCGCCGGTGTGGTGTCGTCGAAGTAGTCAAAGCCGCTGGCGGTGCGGGGCGCGGCACGGCGCCCCTGCTGCGGCCCCTCTCCGACCTCCCCGGCCAGATCGGCCACCCGATTGCGGAAGTGATGGATAGGGATCTGGGACTGAGGCAGGCTTGCCCCCTCCAGTGCCAGGGAGAGATCCCAGCGGATCATGTCGTAGAAGAGGCGATCCCGCTCTGCCAGCACCGAAGCGTCGAGCCCCTTGAGCCGATCCAGCAGAGACTGATCCAGACGTTGTCTGGCCGCTATGCTCTCGCCATCGATGGCAAAGCCATAGGGATCCAGCTGCGAGGACTGAGTGACCGCGTCCTGCATCACCGAGAGGAGAGCGGCACGGGTGGCGACTGGATCGGCCTTGGGCGGCGATGAGTCGTTGCTACCGTTGCAGGCAAACAGAGGCAGGGCGATGGCGCAGGCGAGCGCCACCTTATTGAGGGTAAGGGTCATGATGTGCATCCTTGTTGCTCTTGTTATGGGGTGCCTGCAAGCGTGCCGATCATGCCTGCTAATGGATGCGGTTTTTGTGACCAGAGAGACAAAAAATAACCATATTTTTCATGGGGTTCCCCCCATGAAAACCTATTCATCAAAAGAGCAGGGGCCCGCCATAGCGAGCCCCTTGTGACACCGGATATGCAATAGTTATGCGTAAGTCATGACCCCTCATGATGCAATTGCGACTGCTGGTAATTCTCGAGGCCGAGCCGGTCGATGAGATCGAGCTGGGTCTCCAGCCAGTCCACATGCTCTTCTTCATCCTCCAGGATGTCCTGAAACAGATCCCGGCTCACATAATCCTGGATCGACTCGGCATAGAGGATGGCGGCACGCAGATCCGGAATGGCGGCGAGCTCGAGATCCAGATCGCAGCGCAGCATCTCCTCCACATGCTCGCCGATCTTCAGCTTGCCGAGATCCTGCAGATTGGGGATACCCTCGAGAAAGAGGATCCGCTTCACCAGCTCATCGGCGTGCTTCATCTCGTCGATCGACTCGTGATACTCCTTGTGGCCGAGACGCTTGAGCCCCCAGTCATCAAACATGCGGGCGTGCAGAAAATATTGGTTGATGGCAATCAGCTCGTTGCCGAGTACCTTGTTGAGATGAGCGATGATTTTGCTGTCACCTTTCATGGCATAACCTCCCTGTTGGTCCAACAAGGATAGCCAAGAAAAGCCGCGAAGCGGGTCAGGCTACTTCGTAATAGAGAGGCGCTTTATCGAGCTCTTCGGCGATGATCTCCATGGTCATGCGTACGCACTTGCCGCACTGGGCGCCCACCTCGAGATCCTGTTTCAACTGGCGGAACTCTCCCTTGCCCGACTGCACCGCTTTACGGATCTGGGAATCGGTGATCCCCCGGCACAAACAGACATACATGGCGACAACATCCTGAGAAGAAGAGTGAACTGCCGAAAAAGTTAAATGAGAACGCTTTGCAATACAAATAACGTTTAGTAATAAGTCCCTTGTCACCCCTCTTCCCCTTGGGGAGAATGCAGGCAAACGGAGGATCCCATGCTCAAGAAACTGTTTGGCGCCCTGTTTGGCGGCACTGCAACCCCTCAGCCCGAGGTTACCCCGAGCGAATACCAGGGTTATCTTATCTACCCCGAGCCCATGGCCGAAGGGGGCCAATACCGCCTGGCCGGCCGTATCACCAAGGAGATCGACGGCGAACTGAAAGAGCACCGCTTCATCCGTTCCGATCTCTTCGTCAACCCCGACGACGCCCGCGACTTCATGCTGCGCAAGGCGCACACCTTCATCGACCAGATGGGCGATAAGATGTTCGAACCACGGAGCCAGCAGTGACCCTGCGCGAGGGACTGCGGCAGGCCGGTGAACGCCGCCTCATCTGGCTCGAGGGTGAGGAGCAGGAGTGTATCGCCAAGACCCGGGAGTGGCTGGACGGCCACATCGTCTGGCTGGGTGAGGGCCCTGCCGAGCACTCGCCGCTGCCCGCCGCCAAGGCGTTGCGCTACCTGGGACGAGAGTGCGACACCCTGGTCTGCAACGCCTTCAGCGGGTTTCACCCCGATGCCTTTGGCGCCCTGAGCGGCACCCTGCGCGCCGGCGGCCTGTTACTCCTGCTCACCCCGCCCCGCGCCCGGTGGCCCATCTATGCCGACCCGGATCGGCTGCGCCTCATCGCGGATCCCGTCGATCTGCCCCGCTGTGGCCAGGGTTTCATCGAGCGCATGGTACGACTGCTCAGTCAGGACCCGGCCCTTGCCCTCGAGCTTCCCGAAGGGGTGCCCTCTTGGCAACCCCTGGGGTTAGAGCGTCCCCGCACGGCAGATCAGGAGGCAGCAATCCAGGCCATTGGCCAGGTGCTGCGCGGCCATCGCAAGCGCCCACTGGTTCTGAGTGCGGATCGCGGGCGGGGCAAGAGCAGCGCCCTCGGCATGGCGGCAGCGGCACTGCTGACCGAAGAGCCGGGGCTCAGGATCGGCATCACGGCCCCTGCTCAGGCCACCCTCTCGACCCTGTTGTTGCACGCAGGGGAAGACAAGCGTCTGCTCTTCTTCAGCCCGGACCGCCTGCTCGAGGAGCGGCCCGCTCTGGATCTCTTGCTGGTGGACGAAGCCGCCGCCATTCCCACCCCCTTGCTAGAAGGGTTGCTGGCCCACTATCACCGCATGGTCTTCGCCACCACGGAGCACGGTTACGAGGGAACGGGGCGCGGCTTTCATCTTCGCTTCAAGCGCACCCTGGACAGGCGCACCCCGGGTTGGCGAGAGCTGCACATGCAGGCGCCGATCCGCTGGAGTGACAACGACCCGCTCGAGCCTCTCGTCAACCGCCTGCTGGCCCTCTCGGCGGAGCCCCCCACGCCTCTGCTGACGGCACCACCGCGCTGGGAACCCGTGAGCGCGGCCAGTCTGACCCATGACGAAGATCGCCTCAGCGCCCTCTTCGGGTTGCTGGTGCTGGCTCACTACCAGACCAGCCCCAGCGACTTGCGCGCGCTGCTGGAATGCCCCGATCTCGACATCCACCAGCTCTGCAGCGGCGGCAGCCTGCTTGGTGTCGCCCTGGTGATGCGCGAGGGGCCCATCCCCTCTGCGCTGGCCGAGGAGATCTGGGCGGGACGCCGCCGTCCCCGCGGTCAGCTGCTGCCCCAATCCCTGCTCGCTCACTCCGGCGTTCGGCCCGCCGCCGACCGCCGCTTCGCTCGCGTCATGCGCATCGCGATCCACCCAAGTCTGCATCGCAAAGGACTGGGGGCCCAGCTGCTCACCGCGCTGGAAGATCACTATCGGGCGCAGCAGTTTGACTATCTGGGTAGCGCCTTCTCCGCTGGGGTAGAGCTGCTTCCCTTCTGGCTCAACCGTCGGCTCAGGGTCGTTCGCATCGGTTTGCAGCGCGATGCCGCCAGCGGCTGCCACTCCCTGCTGATGCTAAAGGCGCTCACCCCTGCCCTCGAGCCGGAGCTCGATGAGTGGCAACGCCGCTTTCTGCTCGGCCTGCCCAGCCTGCTGGCCGGTGAATTGCGCACCGTGTCGGCCGAATTGCTGGCCCAATGCCTTCCGGGCTCCCCCCTCACTCCTCTTCCCGGGCTCGAATCCTGGGAGTGGGAGGAGCTGGCCTGCTTTGCCCATCACCACAAGCCTTTCGAGTTGTGTCAGGGGACCCTGCAGCGTTGGCTGCTGACCCGCCACGCAGAGCTGGCCCAATGGAGCCAGCAAGAACAACGACTTATGGTTGGCGCCATATGGCAATACAAGTCATGGGAGAGCCTGGCCAGAGAACTCGGATTGAGTGGTCGAGGGGCTGTGATCACGCAGTTGAGGGAGCAAATAGGAAGCCGGATCGACCACAATCAACTCTGAATGTAGATATCTATCATATTGTTGATAAACAATTTTCCCTGATCTTTCTCACATCTTACTCACTCCCGACTGTTGCCTTTCGGCAAACGGCCGATAATCCCCAATGCGGGCTCCTATACTGGAACACAGAGAGCCTGCTGCCAGCATTGAGGCCGTTAGGGAGTGAGCATGACAGAACAGGGTAGCGGATCGCGCAGCGCGATCCTGACCGAGAGCGGAACCAACGAACTCGAGATCATCGAGTTCCATCTGCACAAACTGCTGCCGGATGGCAGCCAGAAGGTGGCCTACTACGGCATCAACGTCGCCAAGGTGCGCGAGGTGATACGGGTGCCCGATACCACCGACTACCCCAATGCCCAGCCGCACATGGTTGGGGTCTTCTCCCTGCGCGATCGCCTCATTCCTCTGGTCGATCTCGCCGGCTGGTTGCGGGTCAAGACCCGGCCTGAGCACACCGGCAAGGTGGTGATCGTCACCGACTTCAACCGCATGGCCAACGGCTTCCTGGTCGACAGTGTGAGCAGGATCCACCGGGTGTCGTGGGAAGATGTGGAGTCTCCCAGCCAGTTCCTCGAAGCCGGGGAAAACGACTGTGTGGTGGCCGTGGTGCGCCGCGATGGCAACCTCATCATGATCCTCGACTTCGAGAAGATCATCGCCACCATCAACCCCGAACTCAGCATGGAGAAGTACGACGTCACCCAGGACCGGAGGGTGGTGATCAACGATCGCATGGTGGCGCGTCGGGAGGCCAAGACCATACTGGTGGTCGACGACTCGGCCTTCATCCGCAAGCTGATCGAAAACACCCTGAGCACCGCCGGCTATCATGTCATCACCGCCAAGGACGGGGGCGACGCCCTGGAGATGTTGACCGACATTGAGAGCCACGCCAATACCGAGAATCTGCCGGTCGGCTCGTTCCTCAATGCCATAGTGTCGGATGTGGAGATGCCTCGCATGGACGGCATGCACCTGCTCAAACGGCTGCGCGACAATCCGATGTTTAAAGAGATGCCCATAGTGATGTTTTCATCCTTGATGAGCGATGACAACCGCTCCAAGGCTCTGCAACTGGGCGCGAACGATACCATCACCAAGCCCGAGTTGGGGCGCATGGTGGGGATGATCGACGGGTTGGTGGGGATATCCGAGTGAAACCCTGAACGAATTCAGGTTATTAGCGCGACGATACCATATCCAGCGTTGCATTATCAGTCTTGCCGAAAGCGTTTTTCTGGCTAGACTGTGGTAAACCGGAGGCCCTGAAAACCCCCGGTTTTTTTGTGCCTGCCGACTATCCACCAGTTGAAAGGACACCATGCCATGCGTATCGAAGAAGACCTGAAGCTCGGTTTCAAGGACGTACTGTTCCGCCCCAAGCGCTCCACGCTCAAGAGCCGCTCTCAGGTCAGTCTGACCCGCCAGTTCACCTTCAAGCACACCGGCATCCAGTGGCAGGGCGTCCCGGTCATCGCCGCCAATATGGACACGGTCGGCAGCTTCGCCATGGCGCGCACCCTGGCCGGCTTCGAGATGATGACCGCCGTGCACAAGCACTACTCCCTCGAGCAGTGGCAACAGTTCATCGCCCAGCATGACGAGTCGGTGCTACGCCACGTCATGGTCTCTACCGGCACCTCCGATACCGACTTCGACAAGACCCGCGAGATCCTGGCCCTCTCCCCCTTCCTGCGCTTCATCTGCGTCGACGTGGCCAACGGTTACTCCGAGCACTTCGTCGCCTTCGTCAGCAAGATGCGCGAAGCCTGCCCCCAACACGTCATCGTGGCTGGCAACGTGGTCACCGGCGAGATGGTCGAGGAGCTGATCCTCTCGGGCGCCGACATCATCAAGGTGGGCATAGGCCCAGGCTCGGTCTGCACCACCCGGGTCAAGACCGGGGTCGGCTATCCCCAGCTCTCCGCCATAATAGAGTGCGCCGACGCGGCCCACGGCCTCGGCGGCCAGATCATCGGCGATGGCGGTTGCACCTGTCCGGGCGATGTATCCAAAGCCTTCGGCGGCGGTGCCGACTTCGTGATGCTGGGCGGCATGCTGGCAGCCCACGAGGAGTGCGGTGGCGAACTGGTCGATGTGGATGGTGAGCCCTTCATGAAGTTCTACGGCATGAGCTCCTCGAGTGCCATGGACAGGCATTCGGGTGGCGTCGCCGAGTACCGCGCCTCCGAGGGCAAGACGGTGCTGCTGCCTTATCGCGGCCCGGTCGAGCACACGGTGCGCGACATCCTGGGTGGGGTGCGCTCCACCTGTACCTATGTGGGGGCCGCCCAGCTCAAGGAGCTGACCAAGCGCACCACCTTCATCCGGGTACGCGAGCAAGAGAACAACGTCTACGGCAAGGAGTAAGCCGGGACATAGAGTGAGCCCGACCGGCGTGCTACCCTGCACGCCGGTTTTGTATTGCGCCGGAGTCAGCATGGCTTTTAACTTCGACATCTTCTGTACCGTGGTCGACAACTTCGGCGACATCGGCGTCACCTGGCGGCTCGCACGCCAACTGCACGACGAGGGCCACGGCCCGGTGCGCCTCTGGGTCGACGATCTGGCGAGCTTCGCGCGTATCTGCCCCACTCTCGATCCCTCCCGCGAGACCCAGTGTGAGCAGGGTATCACCATCCAGCACTGGCATGCGGATGCCGACCTCGCGCCGGCGAAGGTCGTCATCGAGGCATTTGCCTGCGAGCTGCCGGCCCCCTACAAGGCGCGCATGCAGGCCATAACGCCGCCACCCGCCTGGCTCAACCTCGAATACCTCTCGGCCGAGCCTTGGGTCGAAGGGTGCCACGCCCTTCCCTCACCCCAGGGCAGGCTCAACAAGTTCTTCTTCTTCCCCGGCTTTACCGACAAGACGGGTGGCCTGCTCTGCGAGCAAAGCCTGATGGCGCGCCGCGCCGCCTGGCAGGCGGACGAGGCGGGCCTCGCCGCCTACTGGGGCGGCCTGGGTCTGCCCCCCCCGGCACCAGGCGAGCTGCGAATCAGCCTGTTTGCCTACGAAAGCGCGGCCATCCCCTCCCTGGTCGAGGCCTGGCGACGTGGAGCCTGCCCCGTGACCCTGCTGGTACCGGTCGGGCGCGCCCTGCCCCAGGTGCTCAACGCACTCGGGGTGGCGGCGGCAGTGCCGGGCGATCGCATCACAGATGGCGCCCTCACTGTGGTGGTGCTGCCGATGACAGACCAGGCCGGTTATGACCGGCTGCTCTGGTCGTGCGATCTCAACATAGTGCGCGGCGAAGACTCCTTCGTGCGCGCCCAGTGGGCGGCTCGCCCCTTCCTCTGGCACATCTATCCCCAGGAGGAGGATTACCATCTGGTCAAACTGGAGGCCTTCCTCGATCGTTACCTAGCAAGCCACCCCAAGCCCCAGGCGGAGTGGATAAAGGGCCTGATGCTGGCACTCAACCGGGGGGAATCGTGCGAAGAACTGTGGCAAACGTGGGATGACTGGCAAGCAAGCTGGCTCGAACAGGCACCGAAGTGGCCCACCGCTCTGCTCGCTGGTGGCGATCTCGTCACTCGGTTAGTGAAATTTTTGGAAACGAAGATATAATCTGGCAGTTTTTATCCGTCCGTTTCACGAACAGGAAATTTTTTACATGAAAACCGCACAGGAAATCCGCGCTGGTAACGTGGTCATGGTCGGCACCGAGCCCATGGTGGTTCAGAAGACCGAGTTCAACAAATCCGGCCGTAACGCCGCCGTGGTCAAGATGAAGCTGAAGGGTCTGCTGACCGGCAGCGCCTCCGAGCCCGTCTTCAAGGCTGACGAGAAGATGGAAGTGGTCATGCTGGAGCGCAAGGAGTGCACCTACTCCTACTTCGCCGACCCCATGTATGTCTTCATGGATACCGACTACAACCAGTACGACGTTGAGAAAGACAACCTGGGCGATGTGCTGAACTACATGGTCGACGGCATGGAAGACGTGTGCGAAGTGACCTTCTACAACGATAAGGCCATCTCTGTCGAGCTGCCGACCACCATCGTTCGCGAAGTCGAGTACACCGAGCCGGCCGCCCGTGGCGACACCTCCGGCAAGGTCACCAAGCCGGCCCGTCTGGTTGGTACTGACTTCGAGCTGTCTGTTGCCGCCTTCGTTGAGATCGGCGACAAGATCGAAATCGACACCCGCACCGGCGAGTTCAAGCGTCGCGTTTCCTGATAAACGCCTGACGTCTGTCGATAAAAGAGCGAGCCACCGGCTCGCTTTTTTATTACCCGCTTATTGGCTCGCCACCTGCTCGAGCCGTCCCTGACCGATGATCTGCTGCGTGAGACGCGGCGAGCCAGTGTAGCGAACGTCGCCGGCACCGGCGATGTTTACCTCGGCCTCGCGCGCCTGCAACCCTGCGCCCGAGACCTCGCCCACCCCGGCCAGGTTGCCCACCAGCTCGCGGTAGTGGAGCGCCCCAGTCTTCATATCACCGGCGCCGGCCAGTGAGAGCTCGAGTCGCTCCCCCTCGAAGGCCCCCAGCTCGCCCTGGGTCACCCCCGCCAGCGCCACCTCGCGCAGAGTCGGCAGGGTCAGTGTCAGCTCGAGCGGGGTATTGGGCTCAATCTTGGTGCCCCGCTTGACCCTGATCTCCAGCGCCTCCCCCTCCTGCTTGACCTCGAGATAGGGCAGCAGGTTCTCATCGCCACTGAGCTTGAGAGCACTCTCGCTACCCGGCGCCACCCGCAGCAGCCCGGGGAAGGCGGCGGTGACCCGGGAGACCGGCGCGAGCGCCATGCGCTGATCCAGCGCCCGGCCATTACCCTCCAGGTGGCCCATCTCTCCCCACTGGCAACCGCCCAATCCCAGTGCCAATAGCGCCATTGTGATGCGTCTTCTCTCCTTGTCATTGTCGTCCCTGTACAGCAAGAACAAGACCAAATTTTTTATTGATTAAAAACAGTTGGTTATAAATGGGCCATATAAATGCCACACCTATCTTGGTGTCAATCAGACCACACAATGGCAATCCTCGCCACTCGGTAGCACCATGGCTAAAGAAAGGGACGCCCAGGCCGCTATGTAAACGTTGGAGGACCCCCATGCCGCTTCTGTTCTTACTCTTGGCTCTGCTGACTGTTCCCGCCCATGGCGCCGAACAGGACTCCCCGTCTGCCGCCGCGCCCACCGAGCCGGCGGCAGCGGGTAATGCGCCCCAGGATACCAATCAGCCACCCCCTTCGGCGGATCAACTGCTGCGCCTCGACTGGCAGAACAATCCGGCCAGCAAGACCATAGAGCAGGAGCAGGTACTGTTTGCCGAGCACACCAGCGGCACCTATCTCGGACTGGTGATACTGCTGCCCGAGTGGCAGGGAACGGGGCGGCTTTGGCAACTCTCGGCAACCCTGACCTCACAAGGGTTCGACACCCTGTTGATCCTGCCCCGCTTTGCCCAGCCACAGCTCAACCCGGCCGGTGAGAAGAAGGATGCGGCACGCGACACCTTTCGCCAGGATCTTGCCGCCCGGATCAAGAGCCTGAGCGAGGCCAAACAGCAGGAGGGGGGCTTTCGCCTGATCCTGGCTCAGGGCACGGCCGCCGCCTGGGCCAGCAACCTGATCGCCAGCGAGCAACTCCCCCCCCCCGACGCCCTGGTGCTGCTCGATGCCTACTTTCCCGAGCAGGGGGCCAATACTGTGCTGGCCAAGGATGTCGCCCAGAGCCAGGCCCCGATCCTCGATCTCTATGAGGAGAGTGCGGCAGGCTGGCCGCTGGTGGCCGCCGAGGCACGTCGGGTCGAGAGCCGGCGCAGCAACAAGCTCAACTACCGACCCTACGCTCTGCTGGAGCAGGCGGAGCTACCGGCCCGGCTCCAGGGCTGGCTGCGCCATCTCGGCTGGCTCTGAGACACGCCCCTTGGCATGATGGTGCCTCACCCCAAGGAGGCACCATGCAGATCGTCTTTCTCGACCGCGACACCCTGGCACCCTCGGTGCGACTGGCTCGCCCCGCCCGGCCCCACACCTGGATAGAGTATCCCTCCACCGCCCCTCATCAGGTGGTCGAGCGACTGAGCGGCGCCACCATCGCCATCGTCAACAAGGTGCGCCTGGGCGAGCGCGAACTGGCCGAGCTGCCGTCCCTGCGACTCATCGCATTGGCCGCGACCGGTGCCGATAACCTGGATCTCGACGCCTGCCGCTCCCGTGGTATCACAGTGTGCAACGTGCGTGGCTACGCCAGCCCCTCGGTGCCCGAGCATGCCCTGGCCCTGATGCTGGCGCTGGCGCGCAACCTCAAGGGGTGGCAACGTTCTCTGGCCCAGGGGCGCTGGCAGGAGAGCGGTCGCTTCTGCTTCTTCGATCATGGCATCATGGATCTCGCCGGACGCCGGCTCGGCATCATAGGACGCGGTACCATAGGCCGGGACCTGGGGCGACGCGCCGAGGCCCTTGGCCTCGAGGTACGCTACGCAGAGAGCCTCACCGACGGTGAGCCGGCTCCCGATCGGCTGCCTCTGTTTGCCCTGCTGGCAACATCAGACATCATCAGCCTGCACTGCCCGCTCACCCCCCAGACTCGCCATCTGATCGGCGCCGCCGAACTGGCGGCCATGAAGCCGGGAGCCCTGCTCATCAACGTCGGGCGCGGGGGACTGGTCGACGAGTCGGCCCTGCTCGATGCGCTGCGAAGCGGCCATCTCGGTGGCGCCGGGTTCGACGTGGCCAGCCAGGAGCCCCCCCCGGCGGATCACCCCCTGATGCAGGCGCTGGCCCTGCCCAACTTCCTGCTGACCCCGCACGTGGCCTGGGCCAGCGAGGGATCGATGCAGCGCCTGGCGGATCAGGTGATAGAGAACATCGATGGCTTCATCGCCGGCGCCCCCCTGCGACAGCTGGTGTAAGGCACAAAAAAAGACCACCCTGAGGTGGTCTTTTTCTCGGAGAGAGTACAACTAGCGGATACCGCGAACCTCGCGGATCATCTCCCAGGCGCTCTGGATCTCCTGCGCCTTCTGCTTGGCCATCTCCATCATCTCGGGGGGGAGCCCTTTGGCGGCCAGCTTGTCCGGATGATGCTTGGCCATCTCCTTGCGGTAGGCCTTCTTGACCTCCTGATCCGAGTCCCCCTCGTTTACCCCGAGCAGCTGATAGGCATCCTTGAGACGATCCCGCGGCGGGGCCTGGCGTGCCTGCTGCCCGCTCCACCCCTGCTGCCGGCTACCAGTGCTGCCCTGGCTGCGGAAGAAGTTGCGCTGGGCTTCGGCCATGGCCAGGATCCGATCCAGCTCGAAGCGGCTAAAGCCGAGCTCCTCGGCCACGACCTCGAGGATCTGACGCTCCTCCGGGGGCACACTGCCATCGGCGAAGGCCGCCTGCAGTTGTACCTCGAGGAAGAAGCGCAATATGTCGCGCTGCCCCATACAGGCCTCACGAAACTCGGCCAGGGTGGCGCGCAGGGGGAAATCTGCCGCCTTGCCCTGGCGAAAAGAGTCTTGGGCCCGGGTGCGCAGCTCACCGGTGAGACGCATTCTGTCCATCAGATCGGAGGCGACCCGGATCTCGCTCTCGGTGACCTGACCGCTCGCCTTGGCGATGTGGCCCATGACCGAGAAGGTGGCGTGGAAGAAGACCGTCTGCTGGGCCTCGGAGGGGCGGCGACGAAAACCGGTCTGGAGCCCCATGCCGGTGTCGAAGCGATGGCCGATCCAGAGACCGATGAGCAGCCCGAACACATTGCCGAGCAGGAAACCAAAGAAGGCGCCGAGCACCTTGCCCCAGATACGCATAACGTTACCTCGTGACCCCGCGGGCCAACAGTTCACTGTCGAGTTGAGCCAGTCGCTCGGGCGTGCCGATATCGCGCCAGTCCCCCAGCAGATGGCTGCCACCGACCCGGCCCTGTGCAATCCAGTCGCGCAGCAGCGGTGCCAGCTTGCGCGGCCCCTGCGCCAGGGCATCAAACGCCGCCGGATGATAGAGACCGACGCCGCTGAACGTCAGCCCCGGCATGTCGATGATCCTGTCCCCACGCAGGGAGAAGTCGCCATGGGGATGCTGGGGCGGGTTATCGACCAGCCAGAGATGGGCGAGATCGCCCGCCAGCGACTGAGCGCTGAACAGGCGATAATCCACATCGAGCCAGGTGTCGCCGTTGACCACCAGGAAGGGATTCCCCCCCAGCAGTGGTAGCGCCTGCATTATGCCGCCGGCGGTCTCCAGTGCCGTCTCCTCCGCCGACCAGGCGATGGAGACACCCAGTCGGGTGCCATCGCCCAGCGCCTCGACCAGCTTGTGGCCGAGCCAGGCGTGGTTGATGACCAGCTCTGTGATGCCCGCCGCCTTGAGGCGCTCAATGTGGTGCACGATGAGGGGCTTGCCCCCCGCCGCCAACAGCGGCTTGGGCAGGGCATCGGTCAACGGGCGCATCCGCTCGCCGCGCCCGGCGGCCAGGATCATCGCCTTCATGGCTGCCGCTCCGACACGGCGGCCAGGGCCGGCAATACCCGCTCCTTCAGCCAGCGACCGAAGGAGGCCAGCTCGGGGTAGCGGTCGCACACCTCGACCACGTAGTCGAGGGTACGGGGTATGTCCTTGAGATAACCCGACTTGCCGTCCCTGTGGTGCAGCCGGGCGAAGATACCGGCGGCCTTGAGATGGCGCTGCATCCCGGTGAGATCGGCCTGACGGCGGAAGGTGGCGAAGTCGGTGCCGCCGAGCAGCCCCGCCTCTTCCAGCACGGCAAACCCGTGGCGCATGCCCGCCTCGATGACGGTGTCGGGCCAGCGCACGTAGCAATCCTTGAGCAGGGAGACCAGATCGTAGGTGACCGGCCCCAGCACCATGTCCTGAAAGTCGATCACGGCCAGCGCCGCGCTGGCAGGCGTGGTGCCACCACACACCATCAGATTACGGCTGTGAAAGTCCCGATGCATCACCCCCTGCACCTGGCCGAGATTATTCTCGGTGAGCAGGGTAAAGGTGTCGGCCAAGAGCCGATGCTGCGCCTCATCCAGGGTCAGCCCCAGATGGTGGCCGAGCAGCCACTCGGGCAGGATGGCGTTCTCCCGCGCCATAAAGGGGGCATCGAAGGGCTCCAAGGCCAGCTCAACCCGGGCCAGCCTGGGTAACAGATCGATGGCGAGGGCGTACCAGGCGGCCACGCTCTGCGGATCCAGTACCGACAGAAGGGAGGTATCGCCAAGATCCGTCACACAGAGAAAGCCCTGTTCGTAGTCCACGCCCCTCACCTCGGGGGCAAGCACGTCGGCCCGCAACAGGGCCGCGGCGTTACACACGAACTCACGGTTTTTTTCGGTGGCAGGCGGGGCATCAACCCAGATGAGCCCAGCCCCGCGATAGTAACGTCGGAAGCTGGCATCGCCCGAAATCAGGGTCAACTCGAGGGCAGGCTGCGCCATCAGCTGGCGGGCCCAGGCGGTAAGAAGTAAAGCGCGATCGATCATGGAAACTTGGACCGGAATGGGTGGCCGAAGCGGGAGGTTACCCTGGCCGCGATAATGCTTTATGATTGCCGGCTAACATAAAGCAATGACATGCAATGTCAACATGGTGAAACCTGTCGTAAAATGCGTGTCCTGTTTAGGCTGTTTCACATTCGCAAATCGAGTCTTCATCCCATGACCAAACGGATTGCGGGCATATCGGGCCCTCTCGCCCTGACTCTGGGGCTGGTCCCTGTGCTCACCCCCACTGTGGGCTGGGCGGCCTCTCCGCCGGCCCCGCCGGCCACCGGCCTGCTGGACGGTCTCTGCTACGACTATGTACCCAAGGTGGAGAAGAACCCCGCCGGCGTTGATGCCAATGCGCTGCCGGTGGAGGTCGATGCCGATCGCCTCGACGCCAAACAGGGCGGCACCGCCGTCTATCAGGGTGACGTCAAGGTCCGCCAGGGGGTGCGCAAGTTCGATTCCGACTACGCCCAGCTCGATCAGAAGACTCGTGACGTCGTTGCGATCGGCAACATCTACTACAACGACGGCCAGATCACCGTTACCAGCGACAAGACCCTCAAGTCCAATCTGGATACCAAGGAGTCGGAGCTGGAAGAGGGACGTTATCAGGTCCACGGCTCCCCGGTGCGCGGTTCGGCCAAGCGGGTGGTCATGGCCAACAACAACCAGAACATCACCCTGGAGGGGGCTCAATACACCACCTGCCCCCCCGGCCAAGAGGTGTGGACCCTCAAGGCAGGCAGTATCGACATCGATCAGAGCCAGGTGTTCGGCGAGGCGTGGAACGCCAGCCTCTGGCTCTATGACTATCCGGTCTTCTACTTCCCCTATATCAACTTCCCCATCAAGGACGAGCGCAAGACCGGCCTGCTCTACCCCGGCTATACCCAAAGCACCAGTAACGGGATGGACATCACCCAGCCCTTCTACTGGAACATAGCCCCGAACTACGACGCCACCATCACCCAGCGCTTCATGGATAAACGTGGCCTGATGGAGCAAGTCGAGTTCCGTTACATGCCCCAGCCCAACCACTCGGGCACCCTCTATTTCGAGAACCTGGCCAACGACAAGCAGGCCAGCCAGGCGGGTAACCCCCAGTACAGCACCCTGGATGATGGCCATCGTTACCTGCTCAACGCGCGTCATGGCTCGAGCCTGATGGATGGCGCCCTGCGCTTTGGCATCGACTACACCCAGGTCAGGGCACTCGACTACAACTACTTCAACGACTTCAGCCCACCGGTCGGGGCTCAGGTTGACGGCCAACTGCAGCAATCGTTCACGGCGGGCTACTACCAGCCTGCCTGGAATCTGACCGCCGAGGCGCGCACCTATCAGATCCTCAACCCCAACGCTGTGCTGCCCCATACCATGCTGCCGAGCCTGGGCTACAACTTCTATCACCAGCAGAAGTGGTTCGATCTCGCCCTCAACAGCGAGCTGACCAAGTTTGGCTACAGTGGCAACAACGCCAGCGCCCAGCAGGCCGGTGAGCGCTATACCGCGACTCGCCTGCACATAGCACCGACCCTGACGGTGCCGCTCATCGATGCGCCTGGTTACTACCTCACCAGCCAGTACAAGCTGATGTTCAGTGCCTACGATCAGGAGGTGCCCAACCGCCTGGTCACCCAGGATCAAAGGCTCTTCACCAAGGATGGTCAGCTCACCCTTAAAGAGGGGACCCTGTCCCGCACCCTGCCCTCTCTGCGTTTCAAGGGGGGCATGAACTTCGACCGCTCCCTCGGGTGGTTTAACGGCAAGGGGACCCAGACTCTGGAGCCGGAGGTGCAGTACCTCTACATCCCCTATGAGAATCAGGATGAGATTGGCATCTATGACTCCACGACCGTGCGTCAGGACTACTACAGCCTGTTCAGCGATCGCCGCTACGCCGGTCTGGATCGTATCAGCGATGCCAATCGCGTCACCCTGGGCCTCACCAGCCGGGTCTATGACGATCACGGTGACGAGCGCCTGCGTCTGGCGCTGGGACAGGCTTTCGAGCTGACCAAGCCCAAGGTGCGCCTCTACCCCAACGACCCCGAGAGCACCAATGCCCGCTCCCTGCTCTCCTTCGAGGGGGATGCCCGCATCACGGATCGCTGGCTTGCCCATGCCGGCGCCCAGTACGATACGGAAGACAACGAGTTCAGCTCGGCCAACAGCGCCGTCGAATACCGCCTCGACAAGCTGGTAAGCCAGGTCAACTACCGTTTCCTGAAAGATGGCAACCGCAACATCTACAACACCGCCATGGCCGAGGATATCAGCCAGGCCGGTCTGGTGCTGATGGCCCCGATCAATCCCCAGTGGCAGCTCTACGGTGGCTACTACCGGGATGTGAACCAGGACATCAACATCGATCGCAAGCTCGGTCTCAAGTACGACTCCTGCTGCTGGAGCATCAACTTCAGCCTGGAGTGGCACAACCAGCCGGTGTGGGAGAACAGCGTATTGCAGGCCCGCTCCGAGAAGAGCATTGGCGTGCAGTTTGAGATGAAGGGACTGGGCAGTGTCGGTACCGGTGGCCGCAGCGTCACGCTGGACACGGAAAAGCTCCCCTACATTCGCCCGTTTAATCTGAAAGACCAGCAGTGATGCTGGCCAGCCTTGAGAGATGGATATGAAAAAGACCCTGATTGCCCTGCTCACCGCAGGCATGTTTGGCGCCCTGAGCCAGGCGGCCATGGCCGCCCCCGAGCTGGTGGATCGCGTACTGGCCGTGGTCAACAAGGACGTGGTACTGGCCAGCCAGCAGGAGGCGCTGGTCCAGAAGGTGAAGAGCAATGCCCGTGAGCAGGGCCAGTCCCTGCCGGACGACGCCACCTTGCGCCGCCAGGCGCTGGATCGCCTGATCCAGGAGAGCCTGGTGCTGCAACTGGCCGATCGCCAGGGCCTCAAGGTGAGCGACACCCAGCTCGAGCAGGCCATCGCCGGCATCGCCGCCGAGAACCGCATGAGCGTCGAGCAACTGCGCGCCCAGCTGGAGCGTGATGGCATGACCTATCCCCAATACCGGGAAGAGGTGCGCCGCGAGATCCTGATGGGCGAAGTGCGCCGTAACCAGGTCCGCCGCCGCGTCAACATCTCCGAGCAAGAGGTGAAGCAGGTGGTGGATATCATCAAGAAACAGGGACAACAGCAGAACGAGTTCCACGTCGGTCATATCCAGATCGCCCTGCCGGATAACCCCAATGCCGCCCAGCTCGATGCCGCCAAGGCCAAGGCCCAGCGCATCATGCAAGCCCTCTCTACCGGGGCCGATTTCCGCAAGCTGGCGATTGCCGAGAGTAACGGACCCAAGGCGCTGGAAGGGGGTGACTGGGGCTGGATGAGCCTGCAAGAGATGCCGACCCTGATGGCCGAGGCGGTGCAAGGGGCCAGCAAGGGGGCCATCGTCGGCCCGCTACGCTCCGGCGCCGGTCTGCACATCATCAAGGTGTTCGACACCAAGGGGCAACAGCAGGTCAACCTGACCGAGGTGAAATCCCGCCATATTCTGATCAAGCCTTCCATCATCCTGAGTGAGGAGAAGGCCAAGGGCATGCTGGAAGGCTTCCTGATGGACCTGCGTAGCGGCAAGGCCAACTTCGCCCAGCTGGCCGAGAAGTACTCCGAGGATCCGGGCTCAGCCGTCCAGGGCGGTGAGCTGGGTTGGTCCTCTCCCGATGTCTATGCCCCCGAATTCCGCGACATGGTCAATCGTCTGCAACCGGGCCAGATCAGCCAGCCGTTCCGTACCAGCTTCGGCTGGCATATCGTCCAGCTGGAAGATCGCCGCAGCCAGGATGCCACCGACAAGGCACTGGAACAGCGCGCCTATCAGCTCATTTATAACCGCCGCTTCGCCGAAGAGGTGCAGGGCTGGATGGACGAGCTGCGCGATGGCGCCTACATCCGCATCGAAGACGGCCAGAGCTGATGATTCGACGCATTGCCATCACCCCCGGCGAACCGGCCGGGGTTGGCCCCGAGCTGGTACTGCAGCTTGCCCGTCAGGGTTGGCCGCACCAGCTGGTGGTGATCGCCGATCCCCGCCTGCTGACCGAGCGTGCCCGCCATCTGGGGATCGAGGTAGAGCTTCAGCCTTACGATCCGGCCGCGCCGGCCACAGCGCAGGCGCAAGGCACCCTGACCGTCTGTCCCGTCACCCTCGGGGTGCCGAGCATTCCCGGGCGTCTCGACGAAGGCAACGGCCACTATGTGCTCGAGACGCTGCAACGCGCCTGCGACGGCAACATGAGCGGCGAGTTTGCCGCCGTCGTCACCGGCCCGGTACACAAGGGGATCATCAACCAGGCGGGCGTCTCGTTTAGCGGTCATACCGAATTCTTTGCCCACCAGTCCGGCACGCCGGACGTGGTCATGATGCTCGCTACCGAGGGACTGAGAGTGGCCCTGGTGACCACTCACATTCCGCTGGCCTACGTGGCCAAGGCCATCACGCCGGAGCGGCTCGACAAGATCATCCAGATCCTTCACACGGATCTGCGCACCAAGTTCGGGATCCCCCATCCCCGCATCTATGTGTGCGGTCTCAATCCCCACGCGGGGGAAGGCGGCCACTTGGGACGCGAAGAGATCGAGGTGATCGAGCCGGCACTCGAGCGACTGCGTACACAGGGACTGGATCTGGTCGGCCCGCTGCCGGCCGACACCCTGTTTCAGGAAAAATACCTCAAGGATGCGGATGCGGTACTCGCCATGTACCACGACCAGGGGTTACCGGTACTGAAGTTCAAGGGCTTCGGCAACTCGGTCAATATCACCCTGGGTTTACCCTTTATCCGAACCTCGGTGGATCACGGTACCGCCCTGGATCTGGCCGGCACAGGCCAGGCCGATCCGGGCAGCCTGCTGACCGCCATCCACCACGCCATCAAGATGGTAGAGAAAAGAACATGAGTAGTGACAAGGTGCACCTGGGCCACACGGCCCGTAAGCGTTTCGGCCAGAACTTCCTGCATGATCGTTATGTGATCGGCCAGATCGTCGACGCCATCAATCCCCTGCCGGGGCAGAATATGGTCGAGATCGGTCCGGGCCTCGCCGCGCTGACCGAGCCGGTGTGCGAGCGCATCGACAAGCTCACCGTGGTCGAGCTGGACCGGGATCTGGCTGCACGCCTGCGCGAGCACCCGGTGCTCGCCAAGAAGCTGAACGTGATCGAGGCCGACGCCATGCGCTTCGACTTCAGCACCCTGATGCGTCCGGAGCACCCCCTGCGCATCTTCGGCAACCTGCCCTACAACATCTCCACCCCGCTCATCTTCCACCTCTGCGACTATGCCGAGCATGTCCTAGACATGCACTTCATGCTGCAGAAGGAAGTGGTGCTGCGACTGGCCGCCGGCCCCGGCAGCAAGGCCTATGGCCGCCTGAGCGTGATGACCCAGTACTACTGCCAGGTGATTCCGGTGCTCGAAGTGGGCCCCGGCGCCTTCAAGCCGGCACCCAAGGTGGACTCCGCCGTGGTACGTCTGGTACCCCACAAGGAAAAACCCTTCGTGGCCAAGGACGTGCGCCTGCTGAGCCGGGTCTGCACCGAGGGCTTCGGCCAGCGCCGCAAGACCATCCGCAACAGCTTCGCCAACTTCATCAACAGCGAACAGTTGGCCGAGCTCGGCATCGACGGCAACCTGCGTCCGGAGAACCTCTCCCTGGAGCAGTTCGTCAAGATCGCCAACTGGCTGGCAGATCAGAAGGCGGTCTGATGAGCACACCGCTCGTCGTGGTTCGCGCCTTCCCCCATCATGTGGCGGATAGCCATGACCCCTGGCAGTTCCACTATCGCATCGAGATCGAGAATCAGGGGCCTCTCTCGGTGCAGCTACTGCGTCGCCGCTGGCTCATCACAGATGCCAACGGCAAACGGGTCGAGGTTGAAGGGGCCGGCGTGGTGGGAGAACAGCCCATCATAGCCCCCGGTGATACCTTCAGCTACCAGAGTGGCGTCCCGCTGGAGACGCCGCTCGGGGTGATGGAGGGGTGTTATGTGATGCAGGATGAAGAGGGGGAAGAATTCACCGTTCCCATCTCCCCCTTCACCCTGGCGGTACCGAACATCATTAACTGAGGTTCCATGGCTAACTGCTTTGTCGGCGATATCCAGGGCTGTTATGACGATCTGCGTCGCCTGCTGGATCTCGCCCGGTTTGACCCCACTCACGACACGCTCTGGCTATGCGGCGATCTGGTCGCTCGCGGCCCCGACTCCCTGTCGGTGCTGCGCTTCGTGCGCGAGCTCGGTGAACGGGCCATCACTGTGCTCGGCAACCACGACCTGCACCTGCTGGCGGTGGCCGGTGGTCATGCCCCGCTCAAGAAGAAAGACAGGATCGAGGAGATTATCAAGGCGCCCGATGGCCTGGCGCTGCTCGACTGGCTGCGTCATCGTCCGCTGTTGGCCGAGCACCCGGAGCACCCGCTACTGATGGTGCACGCCGGCCTGGCGCCGGCATGGGACGTGAGCACGGCCCGGCGCTGCGCGCGCGAGGTCGAGAGCCTGCTGCAGGGTGACCAGCACCAATGGCTGCTCAAGCACATGTACGGGGATCAACCGGATCGCTGGAGCGAGAGCCTCACCGGCATAGAACGTTATCGCTACATCATCAACGTCTTCACCCGGATGCGTTTTTGCTACTTCGACGGTCGCCTCGACTTCAAATGCAAGTTGGGCCCCAAGGAGTCGACGCCCGGACTGCGCCCCTGGTTCGAGCAACGCGAGCACCATGTGGACGATCCCATCATCATCTTCGGCCACTGGGCGGCCCTGATGGGCCAGTGCCCGGTACCGGATATCAAGGCGCTCGACACGGGCTGCGTCTGGGGTAACAGTCTCACCCTGTGGCGCTATGAGGATGATGCCCTCATCGCCACCCCCTGCCCTGCCCACGCCAAGTAATGCAAACGACGAGGCCACCCTAAGGTGGCCTCGCTGTTTCAACGCACTCGCTCCAGGGTCTCGAAACGATAGGCGTAAGGGTTGCGCTCATCCGCCTGGTGGCACACCTCATCACGCTGTGCCCAGGCATAGACCCGGTAATCGGGGAAGTGAGTGTCGCCCTCCACCGCCAGATCGATATGGGTCAGATAGAGCACATCGGCGCGCTCCAGCAGTTGGGCATAGAGCCTGCCGCCGCCGATCACCATCAACTCATCAACATCGTTAAACTCACTCAGCGTGGCTAATGCTGCATCAACGGATTGAAATACCTCAACTCCATTCGGTGCATAGTCTGAGTTACGGCTTATCACCAGATTGCGCCGCCCCGGCAGCGGGCGTCCGATCGACTCGAAGGTGCGCCGTCCCATCAGGACTGGCTTGCCCATCGTCACTTGCTTGAAGTGGGCCAGATCCGCCGGCAGATGCCAGGGCATGGCGTTGTCACGGCCGATCACCCGGTCCCGGGCCATGGCCGCTATCATGGCAATTTTCATGTCGCCCCCCTTCACATCACACTATGGGCCGATTACGGTACACGACGAGCGAGGGTATCGCTAGCCCTAAACTTAATGCTCCTACTATGAATATAGCCTTGAGGCCGTTTTCCACCGCGCCCTGCAACAGGGCAATAGAGGCACCATTGATGTTGAGCTCTACAATGGCGATCATCGCCTTGAAGGCATAACTGCCCGGGATCATGGGGATGATGGATGCCACGCTGAAGGCGGGACGAGGCACCAACAAACGCCGCGCCCAATAGACACAAACAAAACCAATCGTGGTGGCCGCCGCCAGGGTGGCCCACTCGATGGGGATCCCGAAGTGAATGAGCAGGGTGCGCAGGCTGTGAGCCAGCCCCCCGCCCAGCGCACAATACTTCAACATTCGTGGCGGCACGTTGAAGATCATGGCAAAGCCCACCGCCGGCACGGCTGACCAGAAGGCATCCTTGGCCAACAACCAGAGCAAATCGGTCATACCTTCCACCCCCAAATCCCCGTGACCGACATGGCCAGCAGGATGCCCAGGGCAGCACTGACGGTGAGCAGGGTGGCGGTGCCCCAACGCGCCAATCCCATGTTGAAGTAGCCTTTTACCATGTCGGAAACGGCGTTGATCAACGGGAAGCCGGGTACCAGCAGCAGCACGCTGGCCGCCATGGCCAGATAAGGCTGTTCACCCCAACCAAAGACAGTTGCGCTGGATGAGAGCAGAGTGGCGATAAAGCCGGTAACGGCGAAGTTGATGAGCGGACTGTGATGGTGACGCGCCATCAACTGGCGAACCCGCATGGCGACGGCCGCCGCCAGGGAGGTCACGGCGAAGACGGGCCAGTCTCCCCCAAATAACAGGCTGAAGGCGCCGCAGGAGAGCCCCACCATGATCACCACCAACCAAGGGTGATAATGGAAGGGAACGATGGCATCGAGCCGTTGGCGCACGGCCTCGGCCTCGAGCAATCCCTTCTCGGTGAGGATGCAGATCCGCTGGATCTCGCACACCACCGCCATGTTGATACCGTGCTCGCGCACCCGGCGCGTGGTGGTGATGCAGCTACCGCTGCTGAGGCTGGTCACCACGATAGCGCTGGAGGAGATGGCCATCTCTACGCTCTCCAGGCCGAGAGCCAGACCCACCCGCACCGTGGTCTGCTCGATGAGCCGGCTCTCGGCACCGAACTGAGCCAGCATTTGGGCAACCTTGACGATGATCCGGGTCACTTCGGTCTGCTGTTCGCGGGACATCACCCGCCCTGAAATACTCGTTTCCATCTTCCTGGGCATCCTTGCAGAAAAGGGCACCATTCTATGTCAGGCGCCCCCCCCTGTGGCTTGCCCTAACGCAAAAAAAAGCCGCCTCAACGAGGCGGCCTTGGGGGAGATCAGTCCCGCACGTAGATGATTTCGACACCATCGTCGTCATCTTCGTCCCAATCATCATCATCATCGACATCGTCATCACTGCCCTTTTCAATCTGGGCAATCTGGTTGCGATGGTAGTCATCCCACTTGAACTCGACCTTATCGATGGCTTCTTTTGCATCCTGCTCGAGTTGACGGGGCATGGTATCCAGCAGATCCAGGATGTCGTAGCACACCTTCTGGGTGCCTTCCTTGCTGATGGCGGTGATGGCGTAGGTCGGCCCTTCATGGCCCAGCGCAGCCTTGACCCGCTCCATTACCTCGCCGGCCTCTTCCTCGAGCATCAGATCGAGCTTGTTGAAGACCAACCAGCGCGGCTTGGCCGCCAGCTCGGGACTGTACTTCTCCAGCTCATGGACAATGGTCAAGGCATTCTCGGCCGGATCAGAGCCATCGAACGGGCAGATGTCGACCAGGTGCAGCAGCACACGGCAACGCTCGAGGTGCTTGAGGAAGCGGATCCCGAGGCCAGCACCCTCGGCGGCGCCTTCGATCAGACCCGGGATATCGGCGATGACGAAGGAACGGCTGTTCTCCCCACGCACCACACCGAGGTTCGGCACCAGGGTGGTGAAGGGGTAGTCGGCCACCTTGGGTTTGGCGGCAGAAACGGCACGAATGAAGGTGGATTTGCCGGCGTTGGGCAGACCCAGCATACCGACGTCGGCCAGCAGCAGCAGCTCGAGGCGCAGGTTACGCACTTCACCCGGGGTACCGTTGGACTTCTGACGCGGCGCACGGTTAACCGAGCTCTTGAAACGGGTATTGCCGAGACCGTGGAAGCCACCCTTGGCGACCAGCAGTTTCTGCTCATGACGGGTGAGATCCCCCAGCAGTTCGCCGGTATCCTCATCGACAGCTCGAGTACCGACAGGCACTCGCAGGGTGAGGTCCTTGCCGCGACGACCGGTACAGTTAGCCCCATGGCCGTTCTCGCCACGTTCGGCGGCGTGGAAACGCTCGAAACGGTAGTCGATCAGGGTGTTGAGGTTCTCGTCGGCCATCAGATAGACGTCACCACCATCACCACCGTCACCACCATCCGGACCACCGAAGGGGATGTACTTCTCGCGACGGAAGCTCACACAGCCGTTACCACCGTCACCGGCATCGACTCGAATCAGGACTTCATCAACAAACTTCATGGGTTACCGTCACCTCAATTCGAAAAACCGATACGCAATTATAGTGATGTTCGCCACAGCGGGCGATCGAAACGCCCCGTACCCGGGCAGCCTAGCGCCATCAGTTTTCGTACACAAACAAAAGCCCCGCCAGTTGGCGGGGCCTCGGATCCTTTCGGTCCGTACTTACTCAGCAACGATGCTGACGTACTTACGGTTCTTCGGACCTTTAACTTCGAACTTCACCTTGCCGTTCGCAGTAGCGAACAGGGTGTGGTCCTTGCCCAGACCAACGTTGTCACCGGCGTGGAACTTGGTGCCACGCTGACGAACGATGATGTTGCCAGCCAGTACAGACTCGCCACCGAAACGCTTAACGCCCAGGCGTTTGGCTTCAGAATCGCGGCCGTTGCGGGAGGAACCGCCAGCTTTTTTGTGTGCCATTTATCGGACTCCTAATCTATTAAGCGCTGATGCCAGTGATCTTGACTTCAGTGAACCACTGACGATGGCCCATGTGCTTGCGATGGTGCTTACGACGACGGAACTTGATGATCTGAACCTTGTCGCCGCGGCCGTGAGCCACAACTTCAGCCAGAACCTTGCCGCCTTCTACGAAAGGAGCGCCAACCTTGAAAGTGTCGCCTTGGGCAACCATCAGTACTTTATCGAACTCGATGGCAGCACCGGTCTCGACGTTCAGCTTTTCCAGACGAACGATCTGACCTTCGGCTACACGGTGTTGTTTTCCGCCGCTTTGGAATACCGCGTACATTTTTTAACTCCGTATAGGCACATCTTTGCTCATGGCAGATGTGCACAAAAACTGAATAACAATGGGCCGGCATTTTACGCAAATTGATCCCCTCAAGCAAGGTCAATTTCAAAAAAAGTTTATTTTGTGCGCACCTCTGCCGGCGCATCAAACGCCTAACTGTAACCCATAGTGAATTCGTGTAAAATCCCCGCAACAGCAATCTGGGCAGTCCTGCTGCCGTCGAGTCAAAGAGAACTATGGACCAAACGGGAATTCGTGCGCTGACCGAGGCCGACATGACGGCCGTCAACGCCCTGATCGTCGAACGGTTGCAGTCTGACGTCAGCCTGATCAACCAGCTCGGCTACTACATTATCAGTGCCGGCGGAAAACGGATGCGCCCCTTGCTGACCGTGTTGGCAGCTCGGGCGCTCGGCTATGAAGGCGGCGACCACATCAAGCTGGCTGCCATCATCGAGTTCATCCATACCTCGACCCTGCTCCATGACGATGTGGTGGACGAGTCAGACTTGCGCCGCGGTCGCGAGACGGCCAACGCCATGTTTGGCAACGCCGCCAGCGTCTTGGTCGGTGACTATCTCTACAGTCGCTCGTTCCAGATGATGTCGGAGCTCTCCAACCTGCGCATCATGGAGATCCTGGCCGACGCCACCAACACCATCGCCGAGGGTGAGGTGTTGCAGTTGATGAACTGCAACGACCCGGATACCACGGAAGAGAGCTACATGACGGTCATCTACTGCAAGACCGCCAAGCTGTTCGAGGCTGCAACCCGCATCGCCGCCGTGCTCACCCACCAGTCTCCCGCCATCGAGCAGGCCATGACCGACTACGGCAAGTATCTGGGGACCGCCTTCCAGATCATCGATGACGTGATGGATTACTGCTCCGACAGCAAGGAGATGGGCAAGAACGTCGGCGACGATCTGGCCGAGGGCAAGCCCACCCTGCCCCTGCTCTACGCCATGGCCGTTGGCAATGCCGAAGACCGCCAGATCATCCGCGAGGCGATCGCGCTGCGTAACGGCATGGAGCGCCTGGATACGGTACTGGCGATTCTCGAGCGCACTGGCGCACTCGAGTACGCCCGTCAACGGGCCCGTGAAGAGGCTGACAAGGCGATCTCTGCCCTGACCATACTGCCGGCGGGCCAGCACCGGGAGGCGCTGGAAATCTTGGCCCACATGGCCGTCCAGCGCAGCGCCTGATCCCTGAAGGGATCTTCATGACGCAACGAAAAAGAGAGCCATCGGCTCTCTTTTTGTTTAGCTAGAGCGTCATCCAGAGGATGACGGCGCCACTCACGGCCAGGCAACCGCCGATGCGACGCAGGCTCTCGGGCGGCTGCTGAGCCAGCTGGCTCAACACCTGCTGCCAGAGCCTCGGCATCAGCAAGGGACCCAGCCCCTCAAACAGCAAGAGTAGCCCCAAACCGATCAGTATCGCGTCCATCATGGCTCCAACAAAAAGGGCCTGCACTGCAGGCCCTCCGGTTACTTGGCGTTCGCATCCTTGAGATAACGGAAGAACTCGCTGTCGGGTTTGATGACCATGACGTCATTGTTACCGGCGAAGCTCTTGCGATAGGCCTCCATGCTACGCACGAAGCTGAAGAACTCGGGTTCTTTCTTATAGCTTTCGGCATAGATCTTGGCCGCCTCGGCGTCGCCCTCACCACGCAGCTGACGAGCATGACTCTCGGCATCGGCCAGCATGACGGTAACCTTGCGGTCGATGTCGGCACGCAGGACTTCCGCCTTCTCGCGGCCCTGGGAGCGGTGCTCACGAGCCACGGCGTTACGTTCGGCACGCATCCGTTGGTAAATCGAGTTGGAGACCTCGGTCGGCAAGTTGATCTGCTTGATCCGCACATCGACGACCTTGATGCCCAGCTCGGAGGAGCGCGCCATCTTCTTGAGGGCATCCTCCATCACGGCACCACGCTCACCGGAGACGATGTCCTTGATGGTGCGGTTACCAATCTCGGATCGCAAACCGTTGTTGATCTTGCGCTTGAGCAGGGCTTCCGCCTGCATCCGGTTGCCGCCCCCGGTCGCCAGGTAGTACTTGGAGAAGTCCTCGATCTTCCACTTCACGTAGGAGTCGATGATGAGGTCTTTCTTCTCGGAGGTGACGAAACGGTCGGCCTGGCCGTCCAGCGTCTGGATGCGGGCATCCATCTTGCGCACGTTATCGATGAGGGGCACCTTGAAGTGCAGGCCCGGCTCATAGAGCTTGGGCAGCCCTTCGCCGTCACGCTTCACCTTGCCAAACTGCACGACAATTCCGCGCTGCCCTTCGTCCACCACAAACACAGAGGTGAACCCCAGCAGGGCGATCACGGCCACGGCACCAATAGCCATCTTCTTCATCTATCAGTTCCTCCCGCTGAAACGATCGCCACCGCGGATGGGGGCGGGTGCCGAGTTGGCCCCTTCCATCACGCCGCCACCCGACTGTTGAGAGTCGACCCCGGCCATGGGCATTTGCGGTGCCGCGGCTCGGGCCGGCTTGCTGCCGGTCGCCAACTTGTCGAGAGGGAGATAGATCATGCTGTTGTTACCCTGGGGCAGGTCGACCAGCACCTTGTTGGCGTTCTGGTAGATCTCTTCCATCGTTTCGATATAGATACGCTGGCGTGTCAGCTCGGGCGCGGCCAGATATTGCGGCAGCAGCTCGTTGAAGCGTGCCACCTCACCCTTGGCCTTCAGCACCACCTGGGACTTATAACCCTCGGCTTCCTGCTCCAGGCGCTTGACCTGGCCACGGGCCTTCGGCTCGACTTCACGGGCATAGGCCTCCGCCTCACGAATGAAGCGCTGCTCATCTTCCTGGGCGGCGATGGCGTCATCAAACGCATCCTTTACCTCTTCCGGCGGACGCGCCGGCAGGAAGTTCACATCGACCACTTGCAGACCCATCTGATAGGGTTCGACGATCTGTTCGATCCCTTCACGGGTTTCGCTACGCACCCGCTCGCGGCCGGTGGTCAGGATATCGTCCATGGTGTTGTGACCGACCACGTAGCGCAGGGCGCTGTCGGTGGCCTGGCGCAGGCTCTCGTCGGCATTGGTCACGCTAAAGAGGTAGGCCTTGGGATCGACAACCCGATACTGCACATCCATCTCGACGCGAACCACGTTCTCATCCTGGGTCAGCATAAAGCCTGAGGCCGGCAGGGAACGTACCGACTCCACATCGACCGGTATCACCTTGTCGATGAAGGTCGGCTTCCAGCGCAGGCCCGGCTCGACGATATGGGAGTACTCGCCAAAGCGCAGCACCACGCCACGCTCGGCTTCCTTGATGGTGTAGAAGCCACTCACGACCCATACCACCACGCCGACAGCGACCGCCACCGAGAGCCCCACTCGGCTAAACTCGCCACCGGAGCGGTTGCCGCCCCCGAAAAGCCCACCAAAGCGGCGGCTCAAGTTCTTAAACAGGTCATCCAGATCCGGAGGACCCTGGTTCTTGCCGTTATTCCCCCAGGGATCCCGGTCTTTGCCATTATTTCCAGGCTCATTCCAAGCCATCAGCGTCTCCATTAACTCATGCAGATGGAAAGTGGACTCTATCAGCCCCTTAGTGGCTGATAAAGCGTTGTAACATATCACCCTCTTGCTTCAACAGGCGGTTCCAGTCGGCCGCCGGCAGGCGAACCTCCAGCAGGCAATCCCCCTCCTCGTTGAAGCTCTCCTGCTCTATCCCCTTGAGGCGATAGAAGATACTACGCAGGCGGGCCTGTGACGGCGGCAGGCGCAACAGATGGTGCACCATGGCTCCGGAGAGCAGCTCGGTCAGCGCCTGATAGAGGAGGTCGCACCCTTCGCCGCTCTGGGCCGATAACCAGACTCGCATCGGCCGCCCCTCTTCATCACGCTCCAGAGCACAGGGGCGGTCTGCCAGCTTGTCGATCTTGTTGCAGATCATCAGCTGGGGGCGATCGTCGGCCTCTATCTCGGCCAGCACGCTATGAACCGATGCAATATTCTCCTGCATCTGCTCGTCGGCACAGTCCACCACGTGGAGCAGCAGGTCGGCCTCACGGGTCTCCTGCAGGGTTGCCTTGAAGGCAGCCACCAGATCGTGGGGAAGATGGCGGATGAAACCCACCGTATCGGCCAGGATCACATCGCCCACGTCCTTCACGTCGAGACGGCGCAGGGTCGGATCCAGGGTGGCAAACAGTTGATCCGCAGCATACACGCTGGCGGCTGTAAGTTGGTTGAACAGAGTAGACTTGCCGGCGTTGGTGTAGCCCACCAGAGAGACGGTCGGCACCTCATTGCGGTTGCGGGCGCGGCGCCCCTGCTCCCGCTGTTTGGCCACCTTGTCGAGACGGCGCAATATGTACTTGATGCGCTCACGCAGCAGGCGGCGATCCGTCTCAAGCTGGGTCTCACCGGGGCCACGCAGGCCGATCCCCCCCTTCTGTCGCTCCAGGTGGGTCCAACCGCGAACCAGACGGGTCGAGAGATGGCGTAACTGGGCCAGCTCAACTTGCAGCTTGCCCTCATGGGTGCGTGCTCGCTGGGCAAAAATATCGAGGATGAGTCCGGTGCGATCGACCACGCGGCATTCTATCAGCCGCTCCAGGTTGCGCTCCTGGGCTGGCGTCAGCGCATGGTTGAAGATGACCACATCGGCACCGAGCAGACGAACCTGCTCGGCTATCTCTTCCGCCTTGCCGCTGCCGACGAAGTATTTGGAACTGGGTGCACCCCGACTGGTGGTGACGACGGCCAACGTGTTGACCCCGGCAGAGCTGACCAGCATTCTGAGCTCTTCGAGATCTTCCCGCTCACCCTCATCGCTGAAGTTGACGTGCACCAGAACAGCCTGTTCGCCTCCTTCATAACGGTCAAACAAGCGTAAACTCCTTCATTTTCATGAGGCTATCCATGGAGATAGCCCGCAGTAAGTCAGACTTCACTCTCGCCCTGCTGCTCGTCGGACTGACCGCCCGGGGCAGCATGCTGATGATGGTTAACGGCGCGAGCCGGCACCACGGTAGAGATGGCGTGCTTGTAAACCATCTGACTGACGGTGTTCTTGAGCAGGATGACGAACTGGTCGAAGGACTCGATTTGACCTTGCAGTTTGATGCCGTTCACCAAATAGATAGAAACCGGAATACGCTCACGGCGCAGCGCATTCAAAAACGGGTCTTGAAGAGATTGCCCCTTAGCCATCTTTCTTTCCTTCATTTAATTGTGTTTGTTGTTGTAAAACGTTGGTCGTCGATATAACAACCTGATTATACAAGGAGTGTCAAGCTACACCAACGACGCTGAGCACTCGCTGAACGTTATCCTCACTCCCCGTCGTCAGCCAGGTAATATCGGGCCAACTGCGCAACCAGGTCATCTGACGCTTGGCCAGTTGCCGGGTCGCCACTATGCCACGATACCGCATCTCGTCATAACCGACCTCCCCAATCAGGTAGTCCCACATCTGGCGATAACCCACACAGCGGATGGAGGGAAGATCCGGCGTCAAATCGCCCCGCTCCAGCAGGCGACGCACCTCGGCCTCAAACTCTCCTTGCAGCATGAGATCAAACCTCAACTCGATGCGACGGTGCAGTTCGCCGCGCTCCTCGGGAGCGATGGCAAACTGACTCACCCGATAGGGCAGCGCCTCTCCCTGAATCTGCGTCAGTTCGGTGAGGGTCTTGCCGCTCACCCGATAGACTTCGAGAGCCCGGGTCAGGCGCTGGGGATCGTTGGGGTGGATGCGCGCACCGGCCACCGGGTCGACACGCGTCAGTTCATCGTGCAACGCCTGCCAGCCGAGGCGTTCGGCCTCCTCTTCCAGCTGACGGCGCACCTCGGGATCGGCCGAGGGGAGCGGCGAGAGCCCCTCCAGCAGCGCCTTGAAGTAGAGCATGGTGCCGCCAACCAGAAGGGGAATGCGGCCACGACCGGCGATCTCCGCCATCTCGCGCAGGGCATCGCGGCGAAAATCGGCGGCCGAATAGCTCTGGGCCGGGTCCAGTATGTCGATCAACCGATGCGGTGCGGCGGCCAGCTCGGCGGCGCTCGGCTTGGCGGTACCTATGTCCATGCCCCGGTAGATCAAGGCAGAATCGACGCTGATGATGTCGCAGGGCAGCGCACGGGTGAGCGCAATGGCGAGATCCGTCTTGCCCGAGGCGGTCGGCCCCATCAGAAAAATTGCCTGGGGCAACTCAGCCACGTTCAAACTCCTCTATCAGTTCGGTCACTGGCAACAGACGCGTCAACGGCGGCCCCGCCAGCTGGTCGGAATAATCGCTGGCCAGCTCCTGCAACAGGCGGCTGGCGCTGGTGAAGTCATAGACCTTGGCGGCGCCAGCCCCCTGCTCGATGAGCCAACGGCAGAGCAGATCCCGCTCCGACTCGCCTATCGCCTCCGGCAGGCTGGCCAACATTTGCAACAGCTCGGGGAAGAGCCGTGCCAGGTCGCAGCTACGCAACAGGGCCGGCACCCGGGTGAGGATGAGGGCATCGCGCCCCCCGCCCTTCGACTCGAAGCCCATACGCCTGAGCACCTCGCCCCGCAGCTCGCTCTGCTCGAGCAGGCTTGCCGGCAACTTGAGCGAAACCGGCAGCAACAGCGGCTGGGTGGTCAGCCCCTGGGGCCACTGCTCCTGAAGATGGGCCAACAGCAGCACCCCTTCGGCACAGCGCAATGAGAGCAGACCGAGGCGCCCCTCCTGCTCCCACAATAGATAACGCCCCTGCACCAGCGAGAGGGCGCGTGCACCGGCTCCCACTACCGCCTCGGGCTGTGGCCGCGGCTCGGCCGCCGGCAGTGTACTCATCAACGCCTGCATGCCACGCACGGCGCGGGGATCTATTCCCTCGCGGAGCTCTCTGCCCCCTCGCCCAGCGGAAAACCCGCCCGCGGATTCATGCACCGCCGCAGGCGGGCGATAGGCGTGCTCGGCCTCGTACCACTCGGCCTTGGGGGCCTGGCCTGGATAGACGGGCGCCGGCGCACTGGGCAACTCAACCTGGCTCTCGGCCAGGGGAGGCTCGACATCGGCCGCCTGACGCAGTGCCGTATAGAGCGCCTGGAAGATGAAGTCGTGCACCAGCCGGGCCTGGTGGAAGCGCACCTCGTGCTTGGCAGGATGCACGTTCACATCCACCTGGCGCGGATCGAGCTCGATATAGAGCACATAGGCGGCGTGATGCTCGGGGGGCAACAGCTCGTCATACGCCTGGCGAATGGCGTGGTTGATGAGTTTGTCGCGCATCATGCGCCCGTTGACATAGGTGTACTGCAGGTCGTTTTGCGGCCGCGCCCCCTGGGGGGTCGAGATCCAGCCACGCAGACGCACATCGCTATGCTCGCTCTCCACCGCCAGCGCATGATGCATAAAGGGGGTACCGCACACGGCGGCGAGACGTCGCTCCTGCTCCTGCACCGCCTGGGCCGCCTTGTACTGGCGTACTACCTTGCCGTTGTGGCGCAGGATCAGGGTGATGTCGAAGCGTGACAGGGCGATGCGCCGGATCAGCTCGTCGATATGGGCGAACTCGGTCTTCTCGCTGCGCAGGAACTTGCGCCGGGCCGGGGTGTTGAAGAAGAGATCGCTGACCTCCACCGTGGTGCCGACCGGATGAGCGGCGGGGCGCACCACCACCTGCATCTCTCTCCCTTCCGCCTCGGCCTGCCACGCCTCGGTCTGGCTGGCGGTACGGGAGGTAAAGGTGAGACGCGATACTGAGCTGATCGAGGCGAGCGCCTCACCGCGAAAGCCCAGGCTGGCAATCCCTTCCAGATCGTCCAGGGTCGCCACCTTGGAGGTGGCGTGGCGAGAGAGCGCCAGCACCAGCTCATCCTGGGGCACACCGCAGCCGTTATCACGGATCCGGATCAGCTTGGCGCCCCCCTTCTCGATGTCGATCTCGACCCGATCGGCCCCGGCATCGAGGCTGTTCTCGACCAGCTCCTTCACCACGGAAGAGGGGCGCTCGACCACCTCACCGGCGGCGATCTGGTTGGCAAGGATGGGCGGCAGGATACGGATCGGCATGGCTTACTCCTGCGGGATCTTCAGCACCTGGCCGATCTGGATTTCCCGCGACTTCAGGTTGTTGTATTCGACCAACCGGGCCTGAGTCAGGCCGTAACGCTCGGCAAGGCGCGACAGGCTCTCCCCTCGCTTCACCTGATGACGGAGCGGCGGTTTCACCGTGCTCGTCACCTGAGTGGCGGGGACTCTCAGCGTCTGGCCGATCTGGATCTCGCGGGATCTCAGGTTGTTGAGCTCGACCAGGGCCGCCTGGGTCGTACCGTAGCGCAAGGCGAGCAGCGAGAGGCTCTCGCCGCGCTTGACTAGATGACGTCCGCTGGCCTGGGCTGTCACGCTGGCGACGGGGCGGCTCGGGGCATTGGCCACCTCGCTGTAGGGTTTGATGACGCCCGCCCCGGAGCCGCTGGAGACGGGGGCTGGCTGAACCACCTGACGCTCGGGGACGGCCGCCGCCACGCTCTGGGTTGGCTTGGCCTTGCCCGTCAGCATGGGTCCCTTGGTCGGGTGACTGCGATAGTAGGTGCGGATCCCCTGGAAAATGGCGCGGGCCACCTTCTGCTGATAAGCGGAGGAGCCGAGCAGCTTCTCCTCATCATGGTTGGAGATAAACCCGGTCTCAACCAGCACCGATGGGATATCCGGAGACTTGAGCACCGCCAGGCTGGCGTGCTGGGGCGCCTTCTTGTGCAGACGCGCCACCTGACCGAGATGGCGCAGGATCTGACGGCTCACGTCATAACCCTCAGCCCTGGACTTGTCCATGGAGAGATCCAGGAAGGTGCGCGCCAGATAGGGGTTGGGGTCGGACTCGGCGATCACCTTGCCCACCCCGCCGAGCAGCTCGGACTGCTTCTCCTGCTGCTCAAGCCAGCGGCCCATCTCGCGGTTGGCGCGGTTGGTCGAGAGTACCCAGACCGAGGCGCCCCGCGGCGCCGAACTGTTGAAGCTGTCGGCGTGCACCGAGATCAGAAGATCCGATTTCCCCTTGCGGGCGATTTCAGAGCGGCGGTTGAGATCGACGAAGTAGTCCCCGCGCCGGGTCATCACGGCCCGCATGCCAGGCTCGCGGTCGATGAGGGCCGCCAGGTGCTGGGAGATAGCCAGGGTGACCCGCTTCTCAAAGGTACGGCGCGGACCGATGGAGCCCGGGTCTTCCCCGCCGTGGCCGGCATCGATGGCGATGACGACCTCGGGATGGCCACCCCGGGCGACCGGTTTACTGGTGGGCTGGCTGCCTTTCTCTTCGTAAGGGAGGTCGATCACCAGGCGATGGCCATAGGGACCCGCCGGAGCCAGCGGGAAGACCACCGGCTTGATAGGCTCACTCAAGTCCAGCACCAGGCGGATGCTCCCCCTCTGGGGAGCCGTGCTCTCTCGCAGCCATCGTACCACCTGGCTGGTGTTCTCGACACGCGCCAGGTTGGTGCCATTGCTGGTGTTCTTTATGTCGATAATCAGCCTCGCCGGGTTGGAGAGACTCTGAAACTGGTAGTCGGGGGCACTGGCCATATCGAACACCACACGGGTGCTATCGGGGGATGGCCAGATACGCACCCCCTTGAGCTGATTGGCCCAGGCGGGGAGAGCGGCGATGGCAAGCAGGCAGGCGATAAGAAGGCGCACGTATCAGATCCGTTGTAACAGGGCTTCACCAATGGCAGTCCGGGCACACAGCTCGGCCTCCCGCTGCTCTCCAACATAACGCAGGGTGATCTCGAGATCCGGAGCAGGCAACCACCCCTCCCCCTTCTCGGGCCACTCCACCAGGCAAAGGGTCTGCTCGGCGAAGTAGTCGCGGATCCCCATGAACTCAAGTTCCTCGGGATCGGCCAGACGATAGAGATCGAAGTGATACACCTGCCAGTCGGCCAGCTCATAAGGCTCGACCAGAGTATAGGTGGGGCTCTTGACCTTGCCGGTATGACCCAGCCCCTGCACCCAGCCTCGGGTCAGGGTCGTCTTACCGGCACCGAGATCACCGTGCAGGAATACTGTGGTGGCCCGCTCCAGGGCACGGGCCAATCGCCCGCCAAGATCTACGGTGGCCGCCTCATCGGGCAGCGACACCAACAACTGTTTGGTCATGTTCTCGATCGTTTCTTGTGGTTATGACGGATTGGCAAGTCGGCGAATCCAGGGCAGCAGATCCGAGGCGAGCAGCCCTCGCTCCCCCTCTGCCGCGGCCCGGTCGGCCGCCTCCCCATGCAGGGCGACGGCAAGACAGACGGCATCTCTCGGCGCCATCCCCTGTGCCAACAGGGCGGCGATTATACCAGATAACAGATCGCCCATGCCGCCCCCAGCCATGCCCGGATTTCCCTCGGTGCAGAGCCAGGTCTGGCGACCGTCGTGGATCAGGGTGCCGGCCCCCTTGAGCAGCACCACGCCGCCATAACGCTGTTGCAGTGCCACCACGGCGGCGAAGCGGTCCGCCTCTACCTGCGCCACTGTGCTGCCGAGCAGACGCGCCGCCTCACCCGGGTGGGGAGTGAGCACCCAATTATCCTGATGACGGGGCGACTGTGCCAGCAGATTGAGGCCATCGGCATCCATCACCAGCGACCGCCCCTGACAGAGGAACCGCTCAAAACAGCCCCTGGCCCACTCATCCTGGCCGAGACCGGGGCCGATGACCCGCACCGTGTCCCAGTCACCATCCTCCAGCGCCCCTTGCATCAGCTCGGGCTGGCTCAGGGCTGGCGAGGGCAAGCTGGGGTGCTGACACACCCACACCAGGCCGGCGCCGGCTCGCAGGGCGGCACGTCCCGCCAAAAGGATGGCCCCGGCCATTCCGCTATTGCCCCCGACCAGCAACACCCGGCCGTGATCGCCCTTGTGGGCTGTGCGGCGCCGGGGTCTCAGCAGAGGGGTGAGCGCCGGGTAGTCAATGCGCAGGGCGCTGGGCTCTCCCCACCCCTCGATATCGATCCCCAGTCTGGCCACGCCCAACTTCCCCACCAATTCCGGGGCGCGCCCGGTGAGCAGCCCCTGTTTGAGGCCAATGAAGGTAAGGGTATAGCTGGCCTGTACCACACAGCCGAGCACACAGCCGGTATCGGCCTGTAAACCGGAGGGGAGATCCACCGCCAGCACAGGCACGCCGGCCGCTCGCCAGCGATTGATCATGCCGATAAGGTGTGCCTCGGCCCCCTCCACCTGATGGGCCAGGCCGGTGCCGAGCAGGGCATCGACCAGCAGGTCTGGGGTATCTATGCCACTGACCGACTCCAGCGCCACGCCCCCGGCCGCCAACCAGGCGCCGGCGGCGCGTCCGGCGTCCCCCTTGAGGCGCGCCGGCTCACGGGTGGCCACCAGTTGCACGAACAGCCCTCGCTCGCGCAGCAGGCGAGCCAGCACGTAGCCATCCCCCCCGTTGTTGCCGGGGCCACAGCAGATGAGGATACGACGCGCCTCGGGCCAGTTGCGCTGAATCACCGCCAGCAGTGCGCTGCCGGCTCGCTCCATCAGGGTGTAGAGAGAGAGCCCGGCCGCGCTCGCCAGCTCGGCCTCGGCCTGGCGTATCTGTTCGGCTCGCCACAGGGCCTGTGGTAGACTTGATGGCGTTTCCATGTCACACCGATAGTGCTCGCCCATGAGTTCCCTCCCGCTACCCTCTCCCGAGTGCGATCTGCACGCCCTGGCCCACCATATCAAGCTATGGGCACGGGAGCTAGGCTTCGACCAGGCCGGCATTACCGACACCGACCTGCGCCTCGAGGAGCCGCGCCTGCAGGCCTGGCTCGATGCCGGCTACCACGGCAGCATGGAGTACATGGAACGCCATGGCATGCTGCGCGCCCGTCCCGACGAGCTGCTGCCGGGCACCCTGCGCGTCATCTCGGTGCGGATGAACTACCTCCCCTTCGAGGCGGGCTTCGCCGCCACCCTGCGCGACCCACGCCTCGGCTATATCAGCCGCTATGCCCTCGGCCGCGACTATCACAAGGTGTTGCGCAATCGCCTCAAGCAGCTTGGCGAGCGCATCGAGCAAGCCTGTGCCGGGCTCGGCTACCGCCCCTTCGTCGACTCGGCCCCCATACTCGAGCGCCCCCTGGCGGCCAAGGCGGGGCTCGGTTGGGTGGGCAAGCACTCCCTGCTGCTCAACGCCGAGGCGGGCTCCTTCTTCTTCCTGGGGGAGTTGTTGGTCAATATCCCGCTGCCCCTCGACGCGCCGGTGGAGAAAGAGCAGTGCGGCAAGTGCACCGCCTGCCTCACCATCTGCCCCACCGGGGCCATCGTCGCCCCCTACGTGGTGGACGGGCGGCGCTGCATCTCCTACCTCACCATAGAGAGCGACGATCCCATTCCGGTAGAGCTGCGCCCGGCACTCGGCAACCGCATCTACGGCTGCGACGATTGCCAGCTGATCTGCCCCTGGAACCGCTACGCGGGCGCCACCCCGGAGCCGGACTTCAGCCCGCGCCCCAACCTGCACCGCCCGCCCCTGCTCACCCTGTGGAGCTGGGACGAGCCGGCGTTTCTCAAGCACACCGAGGGGAGCCCGATCCGTCGCATCGGCTACCAACGCTGGCGCCGCAACCTGGCGGTGGCCCTTGGCAACGGGCCGGCCGATGCCGCCGTGATCGAGGCGCTCGAGCAGGGGCGTCCCGATGCCTCACCCCTGGTAGCCGAGCACATCGACTGGGCGCTCGCCACCCTCAAGACTCGCGCCGAAGAAGAGAACAAGAAGACGCAACGGCTGATCCGCTGCATCGAAAAAGGTCTGCCGGATCACGCCTAGAGTCCCCCGCACTTGCGCCGGGCCGTCCGGTTTTTCATCCTGTGCCGCCAAGGGCCCAGACAAGGAGTAGAAGATGCAGATTTTGGGAGTCGATATCGGCGGCTCTGGTATCAAGGGATGCCTGGTCGATACCACGACGGGAGAGCTCATCGGCGAGCGTCACCGTATCCCCACCCCGCAGCCGGCCACCCCGGCGGCCATCGCCCACACCCTCAAGGCGCTGGTCGAACACTTTCAGTGGAAGGGCCCAGTGGGCTGCGGCTTCCCCGCCATCATCCACCACGGGGTCGCCAAGAGCGCCGCCAACATAGACCCGAGCTGGGTCGAGACCGACGCCGCGCGGCTGTTTGGCGAGATCACCGGCCAGCCCTGCTTCGTGCTCAACGACGCCGATGCGGCCGGGCTCGCCGAGATGAGCTTCGGCCAGGGCAAGGGGCATGAGGGGGTAGTCATCCTGATCACGGTCGGTACCGGCATCGGCACCGCCGTGTTTGTGAACGGCCATCTGCTGCCCAACACCGAGCTGGGTCACCTGATGCTGGAGGGGATGGTCGCCGAGCACTACTGCTCCGATGCGGTACGCAAGCGCGAGGATCTCGGCTGGGGCAAATGGGGCAAGCGCTTCAACCAATACCTGGCGCGCCTCGAGTTCCTCTTCTCCCCGGATCTCTTCATCCTGGGCGGCGGCAGCGCCGCCAAGATAGACAAGTTCATCGACAGGATAGCCACCCGGGCCCCTCTGCTGCCGGCGGCCAGCCTGAATCAGGCCGGCATCATAGGAGCGGCCCTCTACGCCGCCGCCCAGCAAGCCGGCAAGAAGCCCAGACGCTGATGAAAGAAGAGGGAGACACTCCCTCTTCCTTGACCGTCAGATGTCGTCCAGACGGTGCGCCCCGTGCACCAACCGGTTGCGCCGCTGCTGCTCCAGCGCGGCCAGGGTGTCGAGCAGGCTGGCGGTGGTCTCGGTCGGGCACTCCCTGGCCAGGCGGGAGAGCTCGCTCACCAGCCGACTCTCGATCCCATCGGCCAGAGAGACGATATGGTCCGTGGTCATGGTCGCCGGCAGCTCACTCTGGTTGATGAGCGGGATCAGGTCATCGGCAAACCCCAGCTCCAGCCAGGTATCGGCAATCCCCTCACGCATCTGTCGCTGATACTCCTGCAGATGGACCAGCGCCGACTCCTCACGTCCCCTGAGGTACGCCAGCAGCAGTCGACTGCGTTCGGCATCCGCCTGCCGTTCGAGTCGAGCGTACAAGCGGGACAACATCTGGTGCACCTGCTCCAGGTAGTGCAGCAAGTCCTTGATCTGTTGGAAGCGCATGATCGACTCCTCCCCTCATTGACTCGATTCCAGTATAAAAAAACAGGGATCGGTGCCAAGAGGTCGCAAGGAGCCCATTGAGACAAGTCAAACCAATGGCGAATAAATGATCGCAGCCGATTAGCTGGAACAGATTCTGCTTGAGATAACAGGGAGAGAGAAAAGAGAATTTGGAGCGGGAAACGAGACTCGAACTCGCGACCCCGACCTTGGCAAGGTCGTGCTCTACCAACTGAGCTATTCCCGCAATGGAGGGTCATCTGCGGATGATTGGAGCGGGAAACGAGACTCGAACTCGCGACCCCGACCTTGGCAAGGTCGTGCTCTACCAACTGAGCTATTCCCGCAACGGAATATCATCTGCAAATTTTTTGGAGCGGGAAACGAGACTCGAACTCGCGACCCCGACCTTGGCAAGGTCGTGCTCTACCAACTGAGCTATTCCCGCAACAGATTGTC
>NZ_CDCE01000019.1:6892-7561 GCF_000819805.1 Aeromonas diversa CDC 2478-85 | reverse complement strand
CTCAATGCCGCCATCGAGGCAGCACGGGCGGGTGAGCAGGGACGAGGCTTCGCCGTGGTCGCCGGTGAGGTCAAGACACTGGCCGAACAGGTTCAGTCTTCCATCCGCGAGATTGAGCTGCTGGTCACCAGTCTCAATGGCAGCGCCGGCAAAGTGCTGGGAGGGATTCGTCACAGCGTGGATCTCTCGCACCTGACCCTGGAGGGGACGGCCGTGTTACAGAATGCCCTGGATCGGGTGGCCGCCGCCGTGGCGGAAATCAACGACCACGCCCTGCATACGGCGACCGCAGCCGAACAGCAGGCCGGTGCGGCAGAGGAGATAGCAAGGGCGATCAACGGGATCGGTGTGGTTGCCGAGCAGAGTCGGGAGGGGGCCAGACAGACGGCGGAGGCAAGCCAGACGCTGGTGGAGCTCTCCTGCGAGCTGGAGAACCTGACGAGGCGTTTTCGTCTTGAACCCGCCTTTAACCGAGGAGGGTAAGATCGCTCACCAGAGTCAGCTCGCCGTTGTAGGTGGCGCCGGTATCGAGCCAACAGAGGTTGCCAAGGCGTAGCCAGTGCTCGTCACGTAGCGGAGTGTGCCCCATGACCACCCGATCGACGCCGGTGACCTCTCCTGGGTGCTGTCCTCCCAATTGCCACCCCATCAGGCGGCCTCGCTCCCAAA
>NZ_CDCE01000019.1:4482-6718 GCF_000819805.1 Aeromonas diversa CDC 2478-85 | reverse complement strand
CCGCCTGTGTTGCAGGCAGAATGCCTCATCGAGATTGTTCCAGTCGTTGCTTCCCGGGTCGGCGTGTACCACACCAATGTGGGCTCCACTGGTTGTCTCGACCGTCAGCGCCAGGGGGAGAGCGGCGAGGCGGGGCAGAACTCCTCTGACGCTCTGTTGCTCTTCGGCGCTCAGACGATCGAACCATTCACCGCCGTTGCGCCGCCAGCGCAGATGTTCTTCCTCACAGCCCTGCAGGGCACCCAGCATCATGGCCTCGTGATTGCCCAGAACGGTGCGAAACCAGGGGCGCTCCAGCAGAGAGAGGCAGGCCAGGCTATCGGGGCCCCGATCGATGAGATCCCCCACACCAATCAACATGTCACCCTGACCCGGATTAAAGCCGGAGTCGGCCAACTTCTCGCGTAGCAGCGAGAAACAGCCATGCAGGTCTCCCATGAACCAGGCTCTGCCACTGACCTTGAGTACTTGATGGGGGTGATAGGGCTCTGTCAACGGAGGCTCCGGAGCAAACGATGAAGACATTTCCAATATGGAATAACAGCAGTGAATAAATGCCATTTCTATTCATGTCATTGAGCCCGTAGACTGCGCCGACTTTTACCCATGGGTCAAGAAGGAGGGAGTGAAGATGGGATTGTTGTCTCTTTTGGTGCTGCTGGTGTTGTTTAGTCCGCTGGCCATCGACATCTATCTGCCCGCCATACCCCAGATGGCCGAGTCGTTGGGCGCGCCGGTGGAGTGGATGCAGGGCACCATCACCTGGTTCCTGTTCAGCATGGGGGTGGGTCAGCTGCTGGCCGGTCCCTTGGCCGATCGTCACGGGCGTCGTCCGGTGGCCCTGTGCGGTATCCTGCTCTATTGTGCCAGCGCCATACTGGCTGGTTTTGCCAGCAGCCTGGGGGCCCTGATGGTGGCGCGGGTGCTGCAAGGCCTGGGGGCCTGTGCTACCTCGGTGGCCGCCTTCTCTGTGGTGCGTGACAGCTATGGCCCAAAGAAGAGCGGTCAGATGATCTCTTACTTGAATGGCGCCATCTGCTTCATTCCGGCGCTCGCTCCTCTGCTCGGTGGTTGGCTCACCGCCCACTTCGCCTGGGAAGCCAACTTCTGGTTTATGGCCGGTTATGCCGTGCTGGTCGGCAGCGGGCTCTGGTTTACCATGCCCGAGACCCGTCCGGCCGAGACTCGCAGTGAGGGGGCGCTGATCGCCTGGGAACGCTATCGTCCGGTGATCGGTGACGGCCGCTTCCTGTTCAATGCCTCTCTGTGCATGCTGGCGATGGCGGTGATCCTCGCCTACGTCACGGCCGCCCCGGTGCAGCTGATGGTCAAGCTGGGCCTCGACATGGAGGGCTTCAGCCACTGGTTCACCGCCAATGCGGCCCTCAACATCGTCACCTGCTTCATGGCTCCGCGCTTCATCGGTCGCTTCGGGGCTCGTCGGACCCTGCGGGTCGGCCTGCTCGTGATATCCTCGTCGGCACTGCTGCTGACCTGGCTGCGCGGTGTCGAGACGCCGCTCGCCATGATGGGTCCCGTCTTCCTCTCCAGCATCGGATTTGCCATGGTGATGGGCTCGGCGGCCGGCATGGCGCTGGCCCCGTTCGGACACTGCGCCGGTACCGCCGCCGCCCTGCTCGGTCTGCTGCAGATGAGCGGTGCCGGGGCGCTGGTTGGAGTCACGGGGGCGCTGACCACGTCGCCAATGATGCAGCTGGAGTTACACATGTGGCTGCTGTTGCCGCCCCTGCTGGTGTTGTTGACCCGCCGCGGCCGCCGTCTGTGTGATACCGGAGCCTGAGACAGGAGAGAGTGATGGCACTGAAAACCGCCCTGGTGGGATACGGCTATGCCGGCAAGACCTTTCACGCCCCGCTGCTGCGCAGCGCCGATGGTATCGCCCTGACCACGGTCGTGAGCCGTGATGCCGACAAGGTGCACGGCGATCTGCCCGATGTGAGGGTGTGCGATATGGCTGCCATGCTGGCCGACCCCGAGATTGCGCTGGTGGTCATCGCCACACCGAACGATACCCATGCCCCGCTGGCACGGGAAGCCCTGCTGGCCGGCAAGCACGTGGTGATCGACAAGCCGTTTGCCCTCAACACCCGCGAGGCCGAGGCGCTGATCGCCCTGGCAAAGGCGCAGGGGCGACTGCTCAGCATCTTCCACAACCGCCGCTGGGACGCCGATTTTTTGACCCTGCGCCGTCTCATCACCGAGGGACGCCTCGGCG
>NZ_CDCE01000019.1:3747-4354 GCF_000819805.1 Aeromonas diversa CDC 2478-85 | reverse complement strand
CCCTCGGTGCGTCCGCGCTGGAGAGAGGGGAGTGGCCCCGGTGCCGGGCTCTGGTTCGATCTCGGGCCGCACCTGCTCGATCAGGCATTGCAGCTGTTCGGTGAGCCTGACTGGGTGCAGGCGGACATCGCCGGCCAGCGCGAGGGGGCGATGAGTGACGACTACTTCGAGGTGATCCTGGGCTATGGCCAGCGTCGGGTGCTGCTGCGTGCCGGCTCTCTGGTTTCCCACGCGGTGCAGCGCTTCACAGTGCACGGGACCCGCGCCAGTTACGTCAAGTCCGGGCTGGACCAGCAGGAGAGCTGGCTTAAGGCAGGGCTGTTGCCCGGCCAGCCCGGTTGGGGCGAGGGAGAGCGCCAGGGTCTGCTCTACAACCAGCATGATGAGCAGATCGCTGAGGTGGCCATCCCCCCCGAGGCGGGAGCCTACGCCAGTTATTATCCGGCCGTGGCTCGCGCCGCTGCGGGGCGGGGGATCAACCCGGTACCGGCCGACGAGGCGCTGCGGGTGATGGCGCTGCTGGCCCTGGCCCGCGACAGCGCCGAGCAGGGGCGACGCCTGCCCTGCGGGTCAGTTTCTGTCTGATGATGCCGCCTTCGGGCGGCAT
>NZ_CDCE01000019.1:3155-3629 GCF_000819805.1 Aeromonas diversa CDC 2478-85 | reverse complement strand
CCGCCTTCGGGCGGCATTTTATTGGGGGTGAGTCGTGGCGCCGTTGTTCGAAAAACAGTCACGATCCGGCAGTGTAACGATTGTATTGGTATGAAATGCTGATTTGTTACTCTGTAGCGCCATCTTTCATCTATCGAAGAAAAAAATCTCATTGAAAGACACGTTTTACTTCCGGTTCCACAAGGATATAGTGCGCGGCGTGTCGGGCCGGAATGTGATCCGGCGCACAGGGATGGTGTCGACCATCTCTTAACCCTGATTTCGAGGAATGACTGATGAACAAAGTACTGGTAGCCGGTATTCTGGGTTTGATGTTGACCGCTTGTGGCCAGAAAGAAGAGGCCAAGGCCCCTGCCGCCGAGCCGGCGCAAGCTGCCGCTGCCGTGAGCGAAGCTGCTGCTACTGTCGAGCAGACCGCCGACAAGGCCGCCGAGAAGGTTGAGCAGGCCGCCGATGCCGCCAAGACCGACGCTG
>NZ_CDCE01000019.1:0-2967 GCF_000819805.1 Aeromonas diversa CDC 2478-85 | reverse complement strand
GCTGCTGCCGCCGTGAGCGATGCTGCTGCGACCGTCGAGAAGGCCGCCGAAGAGACCAAGAAGTAATCTCTCGAACAGCATAATGCCGGGAAGAGGGCTCTGCCGTCTTGCCAAACAGAATCCGAGCCCTGTCAGGGCTCGGATTTTTTTATGTCATCAACCCGCATTGAGGGGGGGCTTTACCCCTGTTTGCTGACAATGATGCGGCCGGTCGTCAGATTCCGGGCTTGCCCCGTCACCTGGATTTTGAGCCCATAATCGGGCAGCTTGCGCCCCGCATCGGGAATGTCGTCACCCATGTAGGCCTTGCTGTCTTTAAAGACCCGATGTGGCACCAGCCAGAGATCCCGCAACAAGGATCCGCTCGAGTGTTTTATCACTAGCGGATGCTGGAAGCCCAGGCTGAAGGTGGCATCGTGGATCTGGTAGCGGGTGCTGGCGACGGCCCCGTCGCTCCATTTCAGGGTGCGCTGGTCTGCATCGACCACGCCGAGGAACCCCTCGCCCGGGTGGACTCCAACCCAGTTGTTTTCCTGGCTTCCATCCACATACCAGAGCAGCATGCCGGGCTCATAGCGCATCATCTGGTCGCCCACGCTGATGTGCGCCAGTCCCTTGTCGACGCCGGCATGGTTACGCCACTCGGCCAGATAGTAGTGCTCCTTGGGCTCGGTACCGTCGTTTTGGGTAAAGCCGGCCAGGGTGAAGGCGCTCGTCCCTTCGGCCCCGTCGCTCACCAGCAGGTTGCCGTCAGCGCTGACCGTCAGATCGTCGACGAAGAAGCCGTTCTCGGCCACGCCACCGTCGCTCAGGTACTGCAGGGTCAGCTCGATGTGCTGACCGGCCCAGGGGCTGAGATCGAACTCGGCGTCATTCCAGCCACCTGAGCTGCCGGTGATGCCGATCCCGAAACCGACCTTATTGGGGTCATCGCTGGTGGTCAGATTGCCGGCGATGGGCTGACCGTTGACCAGCACCCGGGCATAGTCGTAGTCCTGCTCGATCTGGTACCAGGTCTTGAACGACAGGCTGGCCTGGCTGCGACCGGTCAGGTCAATCTGCACGCTCATCCGGTTGTCCAGGTTATTGCCCTTGCCGCCATGATACTGATACTGGCCCGCATACGGCGGGTTGAGTGGCACAGCCTTGGCGGGCAGGTTGATGCGCACTACGTCGTCGTTGCGTCCCTTGTCGTTGGCCTGATCCAGCATGTAGACGTTGCCGCGGGCGCTGAGGTCATTGAGATGGACATTGCTACCGTGCTGCCAATTTCCACCGAGGGAGGCCTGCAGGAACTCCTTGGCCCAGGGGGAGAAACCGGTCGGCTCTGTGCCGCCGATGACGCCAGCCCAGGAGCCGGAGGACATGACAGACCAGGTGGCGATGGGTTCACCCTTGCCGGTGTATTTGGTGTCGTACTCGTCCGGTAGCCCCAGATCATGGCCGTACTCGTGAGAGCAGACGCCGGCTGCCGCGTCGATGGGCTGGATGGTGTAGTCATAGGCCGCAAAGGCGGTGCCGGGCAGTGGGTAGACCTTGCCCAGATTCCAGCGGTGGGCCCAGATGGCGTCCTCGCCGAGATCACCACCGCCAGCCTCTTCGCCGATGCTGGAGTGGAAGATCATCAGGTGATCGATGACGCCGTCCGGTTCGTTGCGGTTACCATCCCCATCCAGATCGTAGCGATCCTCTTGATCGAATTCGGACAGATCGATGGAAGGATCGCTGGCGACCTGATTGAGTGCCTCTCGCACCAACTCCCTGACGGCATTCTGGTTCTTGTTGCTGCCGTAGTAGGCGGCATTTTGAGTGGCTGTGTACCAGCCCGCCACCTGACCGGCCACGCTGTAGCTCCCGCCCGACTGCTGCTCATAGAACTGATGCATGGAGATGAACGTCTCACCGTTTGGCCCGACATAGCCCTTGTCAGAGAAGAGCAGATCCTGGTAGTGATCGGGCCTGTAGTCCGGGTAGTACATCTTGGTCTGATCGGGCTTGATGCTGTTTTTCGGATAGTCCGGGAAGTCGATCAAGATGGCCAGGATGCTATCGGTCCGCTTGGCACCGGTCCACTCTTCCTTTTCGATCCCCTTGAGCAGCAGGGTCGGGATGCGGTCATGCAGGCGTGCCGTGCCGTTGAGTGTCATCTTCTTGAGGATCTTGGCGCGGACACGGGACTCCTGGAAGGCCAGATCGCCGCTGTGGCCGTTGTAGGCGCCCGCCTTCTCCCGATAGTAGCGGGAGAGGATAGTCTGCTCCGCCTCCGGGGTGGCCAGAGCAGGTATGCGGCCACTGTCGCGCAGCATCTGCAATACCTTCTCCTCATCGGCCAGAGGGGCGTCGAAGGGGCCGTGCACCGGCGCGGCGAGGGCGTGACTTCCAATCATCAGGGTTGAGCCAATTGCCAGGCTCACTATCGTTTTTCTTGTCATTGTCTCATGTGCTCCTTCACACGATGGATATGGCGCGAGTCTCGACTCGCCGTCCTTTGATAACCTCCCGTGCGTCTCGTGTCATCGTGCCGTCATCAGGGGATGCTGTGGTGAGCAAGGCCTTGGTTAACGAAATGTTGCGTGCAACGACCGGCTGAGGATGGGGATCCGCTGGACCAGGGCGGAAAGGGTGGCATAAGGTGTTAATCTGACCTTTTTTCACGTTCCCCCATTTGGGGGGAGAGAGAAGCGATTGAGCCAAAGAGGGGGGCGCGCTATCCTTGCGCCCAACTTTCCTGCCCTGGAGGCGTTATGAGCATGAACCTGCAAGAGTGGCGTGAAGAGACCCTCGCCATCATCGACGAGCTGCTGGCCGATGGCAGCAATCCCGACGCAGAATACGAGATCGAGCACCACTTCGCCTGTCAGGACTTCGCCCGTCTGGAGAAGGCCGCCGTGGATCTGTTCAAGGCCGGCTACGAGGTGACCGATGCCGAGGAGATGGAGCTAGACGACGGCGCCACCATCCTCTGCT
>NZ_CDCE01000018.1 GCF_000819805.1 Aeromonas diversa CDC 2478-85 | reverse complement strand
TTCAATTTGTTAAAGAACAGCGCGATTTTCATCGCAACGGGAGTGGCATTCTACGCTTCCCGCCTGGTGAGTCAAGCCTTATTTTTCAAGGCTTTTTCTCACATCGACCGGCTCGCTGCTGTGCCGGCGTTGCCCTGTCGATGGAGGCGCATTATAGGGAGTTCGCGCGCCGTGGCAATAGGAATTTTGAGAAAAATCACACTTCAGCACTCATTCGCTCAACAAACCATCAAAACACCCTATTTACTTCAATGACGGGATGCTTTTGGCGAACGCCAGCAGGTCATCAAACACGCCGCTTGCCAGAGTGATGCCCTGCTCGGTCAACGCCTTGCCAGTTCGTACCAGAGCGGTCTTGCCAACGCCCGCCTTGATCCCAGCCTGAATATCGGCTGTCTTGTCACCCACCATATAAGAGGCCGATAGATCGATACCCAGCTCCTTCGTGGCAGCCAGCAGCATGCCAGGCTCAGGTTTGCGGCAATCGCAGGCCGGACCGTGTTCCGGATGATGAGGACAGAAGTAGATACCGTCGAGATCCACATCGCGATCGGCCAGGGACCAATCCATCCACTCGGTCAGGTTCATGAAGTCATCTTCAGTGAAGTAACCACGGGCGATGCCGGATTGGTTAGTCACCACGACCAGCAAATAGCCTTTTTTCTTCAGCAATTGCATGGCCTCAATCACCCCGGGCAGAAAATGGAAGTCATCAACCTGGCTGACATAACCCGTGTCTTCGTTGATGACACCATCACGATCCAGAAAAATGGCGGGTTTACTCACAGCAACTACCTCTATCAATGATTTCGCAAAAGTATCTCACAGGCCATTTAAAGCCCCAAAAGTAAAAGGGGTGGCCGAAGCCACCCCTTTTCATGTGTGCATATAAAGTATCGATTAAGCGATAACTTTAGCTACAACACCAGCACCAACGGTACGGCCGCCTTCACGGATTGCGAAGCGCAGACCTTCGTCCATCGCGATCGGGCAGATCAGGGTAACAACCATCTTGATGTTGTCGCCCGGCATTACCATCTCTACGCCTTCCGGCAGCTCGATGGTACCGGTCACGTCGGTAGTACGGAAGTAGAACTGCGGACGGTAGCCCTTGAAGAACGGGGTGTGACGACCACCTTCTTCCTTGGACAGTACGTATACTTCGGACTCGAACTTGGTGTGCGGGTTGATGGTGCCCGGCTTGGCCAGTACCTGACCACGCTCTACGT
>NZ_CDCE01000017.1 GCF_000819805.1 Aeromonas diversa CDC 2478-85 | reverse complement strand
GATCTTCACCGCCCGCCTCGACTGCCGGACGTGATCGGGGGCACGTCTGCCCCCTGCCGCCTGTGCCATCATGAGGCAAACGGGTACAAGGGAGAGCGAGATGGAGTTCAGCGATACCCCCCTCTACGGCGCCCTGGTGTCACTGGCCATCGGCCTCATCATAGGGCTGGAACGTGGCTGGCAGACCCGCCGGCTGGAGGATAACCAGCGCATCGCCGGCATGCGTACCTATGGCCTCATCGGCCTGCTCGGCGGCGCCTGCGGCCTGCTGCTCCCCTCACTGGGCAGCAGCCTCCCCCTGCTCGGTCTGCTGGCCATACTGGGCGGCGTGGCCCTCTCGGTGTGGCTCTCCCTGCGCTGGCAGGGGGAGTTCGGCCTCACCAGCTCGGTGGCCATGGTGCTCACCTACCTGCTCGGCCTGATGGCGGTGTTGCTCGGCCCCACCGAGGCGGTCGCCTGCGCCGTGCTGGCAGCCCTGCTGATGGGGCTCAAGGGAGAGATACATCAGGGGATGCTGTTCCTGAGCGAGACCGAGTTTCACGCCACCCTGCGCTTCCTGCTCATCTCGCTGGTGTTGCTGCCTGTGCTGCCCAACGAGGAGATAGGCCCCTTGCAGGCCTTCAACCCCTTCAAGATCTGGCTGATGGTGGTGATGATCGCCGCCATCTCGTTTTGCGGCCACTTCGCGGTGCGCCTGGTGGGCACCCGCAAGGGGCTGGTGCTCACCAGCATATTGGCGGGGTTTGCCTCCTCGACCGCCCTCACCCTGCAGTTCTCCCGCCTCAATCGGGAGCAAAATGGCCTGGAACGGCTGCTGGCCAACGGCATCCTGCTCGCCAGCGCCACCATGTGGCTGCGGGTCTGGGCCCTCACCCTGGTGGTCTACCCGCCGCTGGCCCGCCAGCTCACCTGGCCCCTGATTACCCTGGCCCTGGTCATCTACGGCTGCGCCTTCTGGTTCTGGTATCGCCGGGAGGAGGCCCCCGAGCCGGTCCAACCCGAGACCCGCAACCCCCTCGAGCTGGCCACGGCCCTCAAGTTTGGCCTCCTGCTCGCCATCATCGGCTTTCTCGCCACCCTGTTGCAGCAGACGGTGGGGAGCTCGGGGGTCTATTTGCTGGCCGCGGCATCTGGGCTGGCCGACGTGGACGCCATCACCCTCTCTCTGGCCCACCTGGCCAGCCGGGAGCTGAACCTGGAGGTGGCGACGCGCGCCATCCTGCTGGCCGGTTTTATCAACTCTCTCATCAAGGGAGGGCTGGCGCTGGTCATTGGTGGGCGTGGGCTCGGCTGGCGGGTATTGCTCCCCTATCTGCTCTCTGCCCTCGTCTGCATACCTCTGCTGGGGTGGTGACGCCGCACCGCTTTGGTCATAATGCGGAGCCATCACCAAGCAGCAGGAGAATGTGATGGCAAGCGACTGGGACAAGATATTGGCCGGGGGACTGCTCGACAGCAGCAGCGAGGAAGTGGCAAACGACCGGATCCGCGGCCAGGCGCTGCTGAGCCGACTCAACGCCACCCCTGCCGGCGAGGAGACCGAACGCCAGGCACTGTGCCGCGAGCTGTTCGGCCACTGCCCCGACTCATGCTGGATAAGCACCCCCTTCACCTGCGAATTCGGTCGTAACATCCACATCGGCGAGAAGACCTTCTTCAACTTCAACGTCACCATTCTCGACGTCTGCGAGGTGCACATCGGCAGCCATGTGTTGCTCGCCCCCAACGTGCAGATCTACACCGCCACCCACTCCATGGACTACCGGGATCGGCGCCGCTGGGAGGCGTTTGGCAAGCCGGTGCACATAGGCGACGACTGCTGGATCGGCGGTGGGGCCATCCTCTGCCCCGGCGTCACCATAGGGCCACGCTCCGTCATTGGCGCCGGCGCCGTGGTCACCCGGGACATTCCCGCCGACAGCGTGGCGGTGGGCAACCCGGCCCGAGTGATCCGAACCCTCACCCAGGGGGAACCGAGGGACGAGCGGGCTCTGGACGCCGGCCAGGGCGCTTGACCCCAACGACACCCACTCCAAACGGAGTGGTGACTCGGCCTCGCACCTGTGTCACAACAGGGGAGTAACCTTAGCTTCGTCAGGAGACGTTATGACCATGTGGACAGGGATTGTGCTGATCGTGCTGATCAGCCTGGGTTTTGACTATCTGCGCACCCGCGCCAAGCAGCAGGGGCTCAATGGCCGTCAGCGGGTCGAGGTGGACGCCTTGCGAGAGGAGTTGCTCAAGCTGCAGGAGCGGGTCATCAATCTGGAGGCGATCGTCATCGAAGAGGAGAAGAAGCGCCCCTTCCGCTCCCTGTGATCAGAGTGAGGGCTTTTAGCCCTCATTATTTTGCCAGCAATACAAACGTTTCACACAAGCTGTTGATTGTGTTGATAAAACCTCCAAAACTGCCACTTTACCAACATTCAATCCCCGACCAACTCGCCTAAAAACAGCCACTTATGAGAACTATGGTTTAAAATTCAAACCGTTAGCGAAAACGTTTTTCCTGTACTATTCCCTTGACCCTGCAAACAGCTCACTTAGAGTAAACCGCGCAAGCAGGTATGCCTGCCCAGGCAGGTAGCGGACCCCATAACAATCAAGGATAAGATCGTGACTAAAGTACTCAAGCTGGCCACCGTAGCCGCCCTCACCCTCTCTGCTCTCTCCGCCCAGGCCGCCTCCGAGCCGGCCGTCATCTACGACACCGCAGGCAAGTTCGACAAGTCGTTCAACGAAGCCGTGTTCCGTAACGGCGTCGAGGTCTACAACAAGGACAAGGGAGTCAAGGTCAAAGAGTTCGAACCCCAGAACGAAGCTCAGCGCGAGCAGGGTCTGCGCCGTCTGGCCAGCCGTGGCAACGGCCCCATCGTCGCGGTCGGGTTCAACATGGGTTCCGCCGTTGAGAAGGCCGCTACCGAATTCCCCAACACCCAGTTCACCATCATCGACATGGTGGTCGACAAGCCCAACGTGCAGTCCATCGTCTTCAAGGAGCACGAAGGCTCCTTCCTGGTTGGCGCCCTGGCGGCCATGGCCTCCAAGACCGGCAAGGTCGGCTTCGTCGGCGGCATGGATATCCCGCTGATCCGCAAATTCCAGTGCGGCTACGAGCAGGGTGCCAAGTACGTCAATCCCAAGATGGAAGTGTTCCAGAACATGACCGGCTCCACCCCGGCCGCATTTGCTGACCCGGCCAAGGGTGCCGAACTGGCCAAGTCTCAGTTCGCCAAGGGTGCTGACGTCGTCTATGCCGCCGCTGGCGGTACCGGCATCGGTGTCTATCAGGCCGCCAAGGACGAAGGCAAGCTGGCCATCGGCGTCGACTCCAACCAGAACCACCTGCAACCGGGCACCATGCTGACCTCCATGGTCAAGTCCGTGGGCCTGGCCGCCTACAAGACTTGGGATGACGCCGCCAAGGGTACCTGGAAACCCGGTATCCAGGCCCTGGGCCTGGCCGAGGGCGGTGTAGACTGGGCTCTGGACCAGTACAACGAGAAGCTGATCACCCCGGAGATGAAGGCCAAAGCTGACGCCATCAAGGCTGACATCATCGCCGGCAAGATCCAGGTCCACGACTACATGTCCGACAACTCCTGCAAGTACTAATCTCACCTGAACAGGCCGGCCAATTGGCCGGCCTCTCCAACTCTTTTTCATGACTCGCAAGGATTGCATCATGGACCAGACAGATCGCTATGCCATCGAATTGAGCGGTATCGATAAGCGGTTCGGCGATGTTCACGCCAACAAGCATATCGACCTGCAGGTTCGCCGTGGCTCGATCCACGGCATAGTAGGTGAAAACGGGGCCGGTAAATCGACCCTGATGAGCATCATCTACGGCTTCTACCACGCCGACAACGGCGAAATGCGTATCTTCGGCCAACCCTTCAAGCCGCACGGCTCGCAGGAGGCCATCCAGGCCGGTATCGGCATGGTGCACCAGCACTTCATGCTGGTGAATAACTTCACCGTATTGGAAAACGTCATCCTGGGCGCAGAGCAGGGGTGGCATCTGGGGCAGAGCCAGGCCACCGCCGAGAAGCTGCTCGGCGAGCTGGCCCGGGACTATGGTCTCGAAGTGCCGCTGCACGAGAAGATTGAGAACCTGCCGGTAGGGCTGCAACAACGGGTTGAGATCCTCAAGGCGCTCTATCGCGGTGCCCGCATCCTGATCCTCGACGAGCCGACCGGCGTGCTCACCCCGCAAGAGGCCGATCACCTCTTCGAAGTACTGAAAAAACTGCGCGACCAGGGTACCACCGTCATCCTCATCACCCACAAGCTGCGCGAAATCATGGCCATCACAGACCAGGTCTCCATCATGCGCCGCGGCGAAATGGTGCATCACGTGGCGACCTGCGATACCGACAAGGAGCAGCTGGCCGAGCTGATGGTGGGGCGCAAGGTACGCCTCAAGGTCGACAAGCAGCCCGCCAACCCGGGCGAGCCCCTGCTGCTGGTCGACAACCTCAGCTATGTGGATGGCAGCGGGGTGGAGCGGGTCAAGTCGGTCAACTTCCAGGTTCGTGCCGGGGAAGTAGTCGGCATCGCCGGCGTCTCCGGCAATGGCCAGTCCGAACTGCTCAGCCTGCTCGGTGGCATCCTCAAGCCCAGCAAGGGCGGCTTTACCATAGCCCAGCACAGGGTCGATCAGGCCCATCCGGCCAGTGCCCGCGCCGTGCGTGCCATGGGGCTCGGCCACGTGCCGGAGGATCGCCACAAGATGGGGCTGATCAACCGCTTCGAGGCCCAGGAGGCCTACATCCTCGGCTACCATCACCTGCCCGACTACAACAAGGGTCTGCTGCAGGATAAGGACGCCATCCTGCGAGAGTGTCAGGAGAAGATGGAGAAGTGGGACGTGCGCCCCCCCATCCCGACCCTCAAGACCGCCAACTTCTCCGGTGGTAACCAGCAGAAGCTGGTGATCGCCCGCGAAGTGGAGCAGGACCCGCAAGTACTGCTGGTGGGCCAGCCCACCCGCGGGGTCGATATCGGGGCCATCGAGTATATCCACCAGCAGGTCATCGCCATGCGCGACAAGGGCAAGGCCGTGCTGCTGGTCTCGGTGGAGCTCGACGAGATCATGAGCCTCTCCGACCGCATCCTGGTCATCGCCGATGGCCGCATCGTGGGCGAGCTCGATGCCGCCCGGGCCGATGAGAAGACCCTGGGCCTGATGATGGCCAACATAGTCCCCGACGAGATCGCCCAGGAGGCACAATCATGAGCAAAGCACGCATTCCGGGGTGGGTCTCGGTTGGCCTGCTTCCGGCCCTCAACGTCCTGTTGGCCTTCCTGGTGTCGGCCATCCTCTTCAGCTATCTGGAGATTAACCCCCTCGACGCGGCCAAGATCATGTGGACCGGCGCCTTTGGCAGCGAAGAGGGGATAGGTTTTACCCTCTACTACGCCACCGGCTTCATCTTCACCGGTCTGGCGGTGGCGGTGGCCTTCCACGCCGGTCTGTTCAACATCGGCGGTGAGGGACAGGCTTACATGGGTGGCCTCGGGGTTGGCCTGGTCTGTCTGCTGCTTGGCGACGTGCTGCCGTTTGCCCTGCTGCTGCCGCTCGCCATCATAGCCGGCGGCCTGTTTGGTGCGGCCTGGGCCTTCATCCCGGCCTGGCTGCAGGCCAAGCGCGGTAGCCATATCGTCATCACCACCATCATGTTCAACTTCATCGCCTCGGCCATCATGGCCTACCTGCTGGTGGAGGTGTTCAAGCCGGCGGGCTCCATGGCGACCGAGAGCCGGGTCTTCGCCGAGGCGAGCTGGCTGCCCAAGATGAACGATCTGGCCGCCATGGTGGGCATAGAGATGGTGCGCAGCCCTCTCAACATCAGCTTCTTCTGGGCGCTGATCTGTGCCCTGCTGGTCTGGCTCTTCATCTGGCACACCCGCTGGGGCTACGAGATCCGCTCGGTCGGGGCCAGCCAGAGCGCGTCGGCCTACGCCGGCATCCCCTACCCGCGCGTGGTGATCATCACCATGCTCATCTCCGGCATGCTGGCGGGCTTCTTCGCCCTCAACGTGCTGCAAGGGGAGCTGCACCAGATCAAGCTCAACTTCGTAGAGGGGTTCGGCTTCACCGGTATCGCAGTGGCCCTGATGGGACGTAACCACCCGGTCGGGGTGATCCTGGCGAGCCTGTTGTTTGGCTTCCTCTATCAGGGGGGCGCCGAACTCAGCTTCGAGTTTGGGGTCGACCGTAACATAGTGGTGGTGCTGCAGGGTCTGGTGATCCTGTTCTGTGGCGCGCTGGAGCACATGCTGCGTCCGCGGGTCGAGCAGATCTATCTGGCGCTGGCCGCGCGCAAGGAGGCATAAATCATGTTCGAGATTCTGATCCTGATGCTGGATGCCACCGTCCGCACCGCACCGCCCCTCATACTGGCGGCCATGGCCGGCATGTTCTGCGAGCGATCCGGCGTGGTCAACATCGCCCTCGAGGGCAAACTGCTGGCGTCCGCCTTTGCCGGCGCCGCAGCGGCGGCCGTCAGCGGCTCGGCCTGGGTTGGCCTGCTGGCGGGGGTGGGCATCTCCATCCTGCTCGCCCTGCTGCACGGCTTCGCCACCATCACCCACAGGGGTGACCAGGTAGTGAGCGGCATGGCCATCAACATTCTGGCAGCCGGCCTGACCGTCACCCTGGGGCGCTTCTGGTTCGATCAGGGCGGGCAGACCCCGGCGCTCTCCGGCGATGCCCGCTTCGCCCCGATCGATCTGCCCTACGCCAAGGAGCTCTACGACGTGCCTGTCGTTGGTCAGCTCTACAGCGAGTTGCTCAGTGGCCACTCCCTGCTCGAGTACGCCGCCTTCGCCGTGGTACCGCTCGCCTGGTGGGTGCTGTTTCGCACCCGCTTCGGCCTGCGTCTGCGGGCGGTGGGCGAGGCGCCGGCAGCGGTCGACACCGCCGGCATCTCAGTGGTGCGTCTGCGCTACAGCGCTCTGTTTATCGGCGGCCTGCTGGCGGGGCTTGGCGGCGTCTACCTCTCGGTAGCCCAGACCGCCCAGTTCATCCCCAACATGAGCGCGGGCAAGGGCTTTATGGCTCTGGCGGCCCTGGTGTTCGGCAAGTGGCGCCCGTGGAATGCCATGGCGGCCTGTCTGCTGTTCGGCTTCCTCGACGCCGTGGCCATCCGGCTACAGGGTGTCTCTATCGGTGACTTTGCCATCCCGGTGCAGTTCATCGAGTCACTGCCCTATGTGCTGACCGTGTTCCTGCTGGCCGGCTTTATCGGCAAGGCGGTGGCACCCAAGGCGCTCGGTACGCCTTATGTGAAAGAACGGGAATAGACGTCGTAGCGGATAATAAAAAAGGCGGTGGAGTGTTCCACCGCCTTTTTTTATGAGGTCCGATTAGGGCTGTGCAACCCCTTCCAGACTGACTTCAACGCGGCGATCCGCCGCTAGGCAAGCGATCAGCGACGGCTTGGCGCTCTGCTGGCAGGTGCCTGCGGTGACAGGCTCCTGCGCGCCATGCCCTTCGACAATCACCTTGCTGGCCACCAGCCCCTTGCCAATCAGGTAATTGGCAACAGCCTGAGCCCGTTGCTCGGAGAGGCGCTGGTTATACTTATCGCTGCCCAAGCGATCCGTAAATCCCATGATTCGCGCTGCCCCATCCTGCGGATTGGCCGCCACCAGTTGCTCGAAGAGACGGTTCAACTCACCGCTGGCTGCGGGCTTGAGGCGAGCACTGTCAAACTCAAACAGTACATCCGAGCTGAGGGTGAAACGCTTGGGGATAACGACAGTAGCCGGTGCCGGTGCAACCGGCGGTGCCACTTCAACCGGCACCGCCTGGCTCCTGTCCTGGGGACCAAAGCGATAAAGCATGCCGAATGCGAGCAGGCCATTATCCATCTCGATGCCACTCTTGTTCAGATCAGTATTACCAAGCGGGGTTGTGTATTGATATTCGAGTCGAGCGGCCCAATTGGCATCAATGGTGTATTCAACCCCCAGTGCGCCGACAAATGCGGGGCTGTGTTCGCTGGCTTGAGCGTTGGCGCTGCCAAGAGACGATACTGCCGAGATGTCGCTATCGGTCCAGGCATAGGCGCCGCCCAGGCGACCATAGATATCGAGTCGATCGCTGGCCGCACCGGAAATTCGCATGGTGGCTTGCAGCATCTGAGCCTGACCCTCGCCATGCAGCGAATAGCCGACCCCCTCGTTATGACGCTGATACGTGCCCAACCAGTCATAACCCAGTTCAAACCCCAGATTGGCATTGAGCTGATAGCCGATAAATCCACCAACGCCGAGATCATCTGAGTTGGTATTGCTCTTGCCGGACCGCTCAAACAACTGCTCAATACCCGGATCCAGCTCCACCCCGTAGTAGTTGGACCAACCCATCTTGCCACCCGCATACCAGGTGTTTTCTACCGCGGCCTGGGCCATACCGTGAACCAGCAAGGCGGGCACCACCACAGCCAGAAATCGCTTCTGCATGTTTCTCTTCCATGTAATAGACAAGGCCCCTCACTAAGCCGGAGCCTGAAAGCGCGGCCAGCTTACCAGAACCCAACAAAGCCTCAAATGAGGCAGCTCAACATGGTGTGGCCCACGCCACAAAAACGACAAGGGGGCCATAGGCCCCCTTGGTTTATCTCGATGGATCCCCTTACTCGGCGATCACCTCGGTCGGCAGATCCTCGGCCTGCTCGCCCAGGTACCAGTCGGTCAGCACCTCGGCCAAAGTCTCGACGCCGATGTTGTTGAGCGACGAGAAGGCCTCGACCCGGATGTGATCCCCCAGCGCCGCCACGTCCTTGCGCACCTTGAGCAGCTGGGTCTTGCGCGGGCCCGGGTTGAGCTTGTCCGCCTTGGTCAGCAATAACAACACGGGGAGTTTGCGGTGGGCACTCCACTCCAGCATGTTCTGGTCTGTCTCCTTGAGGGGGTGGCGGATATCCATCAGGATCACCAACCCCTTGAGGGACTCACGGCGCTGCAGGTACTCGGCCAGGTTCTTCTGCCACTTGATCTTCATCTCGAGCGGCACTTGGGCATAGCCATAACCCGGCAGGTCCACCAGCCGCTTGCCCGGCTCCAGCTCGAACAGGTTGATGAGCTGGGTACGTCCCGGCGTCTTACTGGTGCGGGCCAGGTTCTTCTGCTGGGTAAGCGTGTTGAGCGCCGAGGATTTACCCGCATTGGAGCGCCCCGCGAACGCGATCTCGACACCACCATCATTCGGCAGATGGCGGATGTCAGGAGCACTGGTCACGAAGTGCACCTTGCGAAAATTCAAAACTTGTTTATCCAAGGTAAATTCCCCATTGAAAGAGCGGGTTATGGAGTTACTTTTTTGTGAAATGGTGTAAAATAGCGTCGCTTAAACACACATTTTAACATGCCTTCAGCGGCATGGGATCTGGAAGCCTTATAACGAGAAGTTGGAACGCCATGAAGAACCTAGCCATTACCCTTGCCTTGCTGGCAGGCGTGACCGGCGCGGCACAGGCTGCGGGAGATGCCGCTGCAGGCCAGACCAAGTCCGCCATCTGTGTTGCCTGCCACGGTGCTGACGGAAACAGCCCCGCCGACATCTATCCCAAGATCGCCGGTCAACACCCCTCCTACATCAAGAAACAGCTGGTGGAGCTGAAGGCGGCTGCCTCCGGTGCAGCCGGTCGTGCCTCTCCCATCATGGGCCCCATGGCCATGCCGCTCTCCGAGCAGGACATGGACGACTTGGCCGCCTACTTCGGCAGCCAGGAGCGCACGCCGGTTCCTGTGCCCGACGAGGTGGTGGTTAAGGGTCGCGCCCTCTACATGGGCGGTGACATGTCTCGCGGCCTGGCCGCCTGTATCGCCTGCCACGGTCCCCGTGGTGAGGGTCTCGAGCAGGCCAAGTACCCGAACCTGACCGGCCAGCACCCGGCCTACATCAAGGCCCAGCTGGAAGCCTTCCGCGCCGGCACCCGCGACAATGACCCTAACGGCATGATGCGCGACGTGGCCAAGAAGCTGACCGACGACGACATCAAGGTGCTCTCCCAATACGTGGCGGGTCTGCACTGATCCCCACCGCAGGGAACAAAACGGGAGGCTCATGCCTCCCGCTTTTTTATGACTTTGCGCCTTTTTTATGCCACCCGCGTCGACTGACGGATAATGGTCTGATAGTCGCCAAAGGGAGACTCACCGGCCAGATGGCGACGCAACATGTCGAGGGCGCAGAAGGCGATGAGGCGCTCCCGGCTCGCCCGATCCGGATGCTGGATCCTCAGCACCTGCTCGAAACGGCGTTCCCCCTCTTGCAGACAGAGGGCCACCCCCTGCTCATTCTCACCACCGACCAGCAGCGACAGAGCATCGGACAGAGTGGGCAACCCGGCCGGATCGGCCGATAGCCCCGCCTCAAAGCGGGCATGCAGCTGCGGGTAGTCGCGACAGAGCCGTTGCAGAGCCCCCCCACTGGCCCCCTCCAGCAGATGCAGGCGCCTTCCCGTCAGTGCCGCCAGGATCTGCTCCCAGGGTTGCTCGTCTCCCTCTCCCACCAGCCAGGGAGAGATCACCGCCAGCAGCTGGGCTTCGGCCTGAGCCATCGCCACCTCATCGACCCCGCGTCCGATGAGCTTGAGCTCTATGATGGGCATGCTGGAGCGATACCCCAGCGTCACCCCTTGGGGCCAGACCAGCGTATCGAGCCGATCCCCCAGGGCCGACTCGGCCACCCCGAAGGTATAGAAGCGGCGCAGTGTCATCTCCCGTGCCGCCGCCAGCTCGGGCAGGATCTGGGTCTGCACCATCTGCTTGAATTCGAACGGCACACCCGGCGTGAAATAGAGACGACAGCGCCCCATCTGCAGCATAAAGCCACAAGCCGTTCCCACCGGATTGGGTATGAGGTGGCTCCCCCCCGGCAGCCAGGCCTGCTTGGCATTGCTCTCGGGCATGGCCCTGCCCCGGCTGGCATAACGCTCGCGAATCGTCTCGAGCCAGGCATCGCTCAGCGCCAGAGGGGCGTTGAAGGCCATGGCCGCCGCTTCGGCGGTGAGGTCATCCGATGTCGGTCCCAGTCCACCACAGACGATCACCAGATCGCTGCGCGCCGCCGCCTCGGCCAATACACAACCTATCTCGGCCAGATCGTCCCCCACCGTATGACGGCGACGCACCTGCCACCCCTGCTCCAGCAAGAGGGCCGACAGCCAGGACGCATTGGTGTCGACCACCAGGCCGGTGACGATCTCATCACCGGTACTCACCAGTTCAATGTGCATAGGGACCTCAGTTCGAGCTGTGCTCGAAGTAATAGCTGATGCGGGTGCGCGGGTTGAGGTATTCGAAGATGGCCGGTGGCAGCCGCCGGGGCGAGATCACCTTGGCGATGGAGAGCCCGACGTGCTCCAGATCGATGATGGCCGCCTCGTGACGGGGCACGGCCGCATCATAGATGAGCACGGAAGGATAGAGCAGGCGCGAGGCATTGATAGACATCACCAGCCCCACCCGACCGTCGGAGAGCTGCACCACGCTGCCGGGTGGATAGAGGCCGAGCAGGCGCACCATGCGGGTCAGATAATGCTCGTTATACTGAACCGCCTTCTGCTTGTAGAGCCCGCTCAGCGCCGAATAGGGGACCTTGCCCCTGTGGTGGCAGAGGTCGTCGTACTCATTGACCAGCCCCACCAGTTGAGAGAGCGGGTCGATCTGATCCCCCTTGAGCCCCTCCGGGTAACCGGAGCCATCGAGCCGCTCGTGGTGACGCAGCACTATCCCCTTGGCCGCATCGGGGAAATCCTTGGCCAGGGAGAGCAGATCCAGCCCATAGCGCGGATGCTGGGCCATCAGATTGATCTCCGGCTGGGTCAGGGGCTCGGTCTTGCGCAGTATGTGGCTCGGGATCTTCAGCTTGCCGATGTCGTGGAACAGGGCGCCGAGGCCGACGAGATTGATCTCGTTCGCCTCCATGCCGCACTCCTTGGCCAGCAACATGCTAAGCACACAGACGTTGAGCGAGTGGAAGTAGAGGTTGTTCTCGTCCTCCCCGCCCGAGACCAGGTGCAGCACCATCTCGTCCACCGACATCAGCTGCTTGGTCATGGCCCCCACCAGCTCGTGGGCGTCGGCGATGGCGTTGAGGGGGCGACTCTGGATCTTGTTCATCACCCCGCGCACCTGCGCCAGGGATTGCTGAAAATGCTTCTCGCACTGCTGCAGCTCGCGGCGATACTTCTGCAACTGGGCAATGCGCCGCTCTTTCTCTTCCTGCATCGCCTTCTGCTGGGCCTCGAGCACAGAGGCATCACACGGCGGGGCGCTCTGAGACTCTTGCAAGGGCTTGGGGGGCGCCTCGCTCTTGTCGGGCATGATCACGACCTGCTTGAGACCAAGCCGACGGATAAGCTCTATCTGCTCCGGCTCCTTGATAAGGAAGCTGGAGAAAAGAAAAGGGTGCTCGCGCCACCCTAGGGGCAGCGAGACGTAGTTACCCACTTGCAACCTGTCCACCGAGATCTTGATTCCTGCCATGGTCAGAAACGCCCTCCCTTATGGCGGTTATGCTAGACAAACCCGATCCCGAACTCAAAGGATTGATGACAGCTCAGGCACTTTATTATAGATTTCTAGCCATCTAGACACTTTTACCGATGCTGTACAGGGAGTGAGCATGCCCATCAAGATTCCGGACCAGTTGCCCGCCGCCGCCGTCCTTGGGGAAGAGAACATCTTTGTGATGACAGAGTCGCGGGCCGTCACCCAGAACATCCGGCCGCTGAAAGTCCTGATCCTCAATCTGATGCCCAAGAAGATAGAGACCGAGATCCAGCTGCTGCGCATGCTCTCCAATACCCCGCTCCAGGTGGATGTGGATCTGCTGCGCATCGATGACCGGGAGTCCCGCAACACACCGAGCACCCATCTGGAGAACTTCTATCACGACTTCGAGCAGGTGCGTGGCCATAACTACGACGGCATGATCATCACAGGAGCCCCCCTTGGCCTGGTGGAGTTTGAGGATGTGGCCTACTGGGAGCGTATCGGCGAGATCATTCGCTGGTCCCATGAGCACGTCACCTCGACCCTGTTCCTGTGCTGGGCGGTGCAGGCCGCCCTCAAGGTGCTCTACGGCATGGATAAACAGACCCGTGGTGAGAAACTCTCCGGGGTTTACCGCCACCAGCGCCTGGTGGATCACGAGCCCTTGCTGCGCGGCTTCGACGACGAGTTCCTCGCGCCTCACTCCCGCTACGCCGCCTTCGACGGGGATCTCATCCGCACCCAGACCGACCTGCAGATCCTCGCCGAGTCCGACGAGGCCGGCGTCTATCTCGCTGCCACCCAGGATTGTCGTCAGGTGTTTGTCACCGGTCACCCCGAGTATGACGCCCTGACCCTGGATCAGGAGTACCACCGCGACCTCGACGCTGGCCTCCAGCCCACCATCCCGGTCAACTACTACCCGGACAACGATCCCGCACAGACCCCGCGCGCCACCTGGCGCAGCCACGGCCATCTGCTGTTCACCAACTGGCTCAACTACTACGTCTATCAGTTGACCAGCTACCGCCTCGAGGACATCGGCAAGGTCTTCACCTACGACCACAAGAACTGACCACACTGCGCCGGGCTGGTATGCTCGGCACTTTGCACCGTCAGGAGAGAAGTCGTGATCGCATTGATTCAGCGGGTGAGCGAAGCCAGCGTCACCGTCGATGGAGAGGTGGTGGGCGCCATTGGAAGAGGGCTACTGGTGCTGCTCGGGGTCGAGCAGGGCGATACCCAGGCCCATGCCGACCGTCTGCTGCACAAGGTGTGCGGCTATCGCATCTTCTCCGATGCCGAGGGGAAGATGAACCTCAATGTCACACAGGCGGACGGCAGCCTGCTGCTGGTCTCCCAGTTCACCCTGGCCGCCGACACCAAGAAGGGGATGCGCCCCAGCTTCTCGGGAGGCGCTCATCCCACCGAGGCGGAACGTCTCTATGACTACTTCGTCGAGCAGGCGCGCGCCACCGGCCTCACCACGCAAACCGGGCGCTTCGCCGCCGACATGCAGGTGGCCCTTAACAACGACGGCCCGGTCACCTTCTGGCTGCAGGTCTAGTCGCGCGTCAGGCTGAGGATGATGTTGCGATAACCCGGGACCGGCCACACATTGGCCTGCCCCAGATGCTCGGCGCACAGGACCAACACCCGCTCCAGCTCGAGGCGGGTGCGCGGCAGCAAGTTGATGAGGATACGCCCAGCGAGTCGACGGGCCAGCGTTTGGTAGAGGGGGGGCTGAAACATCAGGGGAGGATTGCCATCCTGCCCGAACAGATCGAGCAGGATCAGGTCAAACGTCCCCGCCTCTCGCTCCAGATAGGCCAGCGCATCGGCGTGATGAAGGGTCGGCTGTTCGACTCCCTGAAAGAAGCTCCGATAGAGGCGCAGCACCTCCCGATCGAGCTCGACACAGTGGTGTTCGGCCCCGGGCCAGCGCGCCGCCAGGTGGCGGGTCATGTCGCCCCCCCCCAGCCCCAGCTCCAATATCCGCTGTGCCCGCTCGGGCAGGCAAGATTGCAGCGCCTGCTGGTGGGGCAGGCAGAGTGCCCCGGGAGTCGTCCGGCAGAGGACTGACTGCACCACATCATCGATCTCCAACCAGCGGAAGGCCTCATTCTCCAACACGGCAAGACGCCGTCCACCATGGTGGTCGAGATGCAGCAGGGTGTCGGCGTGACGCGCTTCCAGATTGAAGTTCATGGGGCTTATGGGCAAGATGGTTTGACACCATTTTAACCCAAGGAGGGGTTCATGTACCGGGTGATTACCCCCCACACCGACACCGAACTCGACGCTTACTACCGCCTGCGCTGGGAACTGCTGCGCAAACCCTTCAATCTGCCCCTCGGCTCGGAGCGCGACGAATACGACAGCGTCGCCATTCATCGCATGATGCTCGACGAGGCGGACAACCCCATCGCCGTCGGCCGCCTCTTCGTGGGAGGGGACGAGGCGCAGATCCGCTTCATGGGCATGTTGCCCGAATTCCGAGGCCGGGGCCTGGGCGCCCGCATGGTGGAAGACCTCGAGCAGCGGGCCCGCGAGGAGAAGGTGAAACGCCTGGTGATGAACGCCCGCCAGGAGGCGGTGGAGTTCTACCGCAAATGTGGCTTCATCGAGGTGGGGGAAGGGCCGGTCACCTTTGGCCGCATCCCCCATCGTCAGATGATCAAGTCCCTCGCCCCCTTGCAGACCATCGCCTATCGTCCCGAGTGGTGCCAGGATCTGGCCACCCGCTGGTCGCGCGGCATCCCCATCAGCGAGAAGATGGGGGTACAGATCCATCACTATGACGGGCAAACCCTGCATCTGGGCGCCAACCTGGCGGCCAACCTCAACGTCCACGACACCATGTTTGCCGGCAGCATCTATAGCCTCTGTGTGTTGGCCGGATGGGGCCTCATATGGTTACAGCTCAAGGAGCTGGGAGTGGTTGGGGATACGGTGCTCGCCGAGGGCAACATCCGTTACTACCGGCCGGTGAAGGCGAGCCCCGAGGCCAGGGTCGCCCGCGAGGGGATGCCAGCCGCCCTGCTGCCCCTGCGTCACGGCGAGGCCGCCCGCTTTCAGCTCTCGGTACAGCTCTACAGCGGCGGCAAGCTAGCTGCCGAGTTTGTCGGTCAGTACGTGGTGCAGCCCGCCAAGAAGGGCTGAGATTCACCCAGATGCAACGAGGCGCCCGAAGGCGCCTCGCATGTTTCTGGGCTTACTGGGGGGCCGGCTCGGCGACCTGGCGCAACCGGTTGGTACGCCCCTGCGCCGGATAGGCCACCCCCGCCGCCGGCCAGCCACATTCGCTCTCGAGCGCCGGAAAGCGCCAGGCGAGGGTCGGCGCCGTCAGGGGGCCGCGCCACTCGGTCAGCAGCTCGGCACACCCCTGGCTGTTGAGGGCGCCGAGATCGAGCGCCCACTCGCCCTTGGCCAAGTCGAGATCGCCGCGCAGCGCCAGCAGGTGCGTGATGGTGCTGGCCCCTCCATTCAGGTTCACCCGCCCCTCTTTAACTTCTCCCTTGAGGGCGATGCGATAGAAGGGAGTGTCGCCCCCCTGCATCGCCTGCCACAGGGCGGTGGGCTCGAGGGCGGGGGCCTCGGCACCGCCAAACCACTCATCGAGCAGGGGATCGAGCCTAACCCCCTCCCAGAAGGGGTCACGCAAGGTGAGGCTCAAGCTCCCCGCCAGGGTCTCACGCCAGCGCCGGCTGTCGCTCATCATCACGTTGACCTCGACATCCGCCTTGCCGGAGAGGCTCAATGGATGACCCGCCAGCTTGGCCCACTGTTCGAGATCGACGCCGCTGCCGGCAAGGTTAAGCGCCCCGGGCTGACCCGCCTCCAACCCCCAGCTGCCGGCCAGCTTGAGGTGGCCGTCGTCCGGCAAGCGGCTCTCCAGGTTGCGCAGCTGCCACTGCTCCGGGGTGAGCTCGAGCAACAGCTCTCCCTTGCGGCTGGAGAGCCCCTTCCAGACCAGCTCTTCCCAGTGACTCTCGAGGCGCGCGCGACCGATGAGGGGCATCACCTCCTCTCCCTTGAGCCGCATGTCGTTGAGAAACAGCTGCCAGTTGATCAGCGACAGCGGGATGGCGTCGTCAAACGAGAGCACCCGCATCTTGTCGAGCGCCACCCGCCGCACGTCGAGCTGGGCAGGGCGCCAGGGCAGCCACTGCTGCCACCAGCCGGCCGGCAGGGAGAGCTCCATGCCGCTCAGGGTGAGATCCTTGATGGTCCACTCGGAGCGGGCCGGGGCGCCACTCAACTCCAGATTGAAGCTACCCTCATAGGCCTTGCCCCTCAACTCGGCATCGATACGCCCCGGGTACATGGCCAGATCCGCGTCGATCCCCTCGAGCTGAAACAGGCCGCGACCAATCTCGCCGAGGCGACCGTTGATGAATCCGGTCGTCCCCAGCCCCTCACGCCACTCAATGCCGCCCAGGCTGACATTGATGTCGTTGATCGCCAGCTCCTGGGTCAGGGCATTGAGGCTGACGCGCTCGAGCTGGCCGTGGCTGATGCTGACCTGGGTCAGGGGAAACTCTAGGCGTTCCAGATCGCCGAGCTCTATGTTCATGCCAGTGCCCTTGAAGCGATCGAGCTGCAGGCTGCGCGCCCCCCAATCCAGCACCATGTCGGTCTCGATGAGGCCATCGAAGGCATTGGCCACCAGCCGGTCCACCGACAGCTTCTGTCCCTCCAGCTTGCCGCTCAAGGTCAGGCGCGACAGGGCCAGCCAGGGGGTCTCGAGGGCGTTGATGTTGAGGGTCAGGTTGGCCTGCAGCGGACGCACCGGGTCGATGAGCTGCCAGTCGCGGATCCCCGCCGACAGGCCGGTCACCTTGCCAAGCGGTCCACTCAGCGAGAGGCGGTCGATGCGCCCGTCGGCCACGCTGAGGCGATTGATGGGCAGGCTCGGCAGCCCTTCTGGCAACGGCAACATGATGCGCGGGCGGATCAGATCGAGGTGGGCCAGGCGCACGTCACGCTCCAGCCAATCCACCGACTCCACCTCGACGTAGAGCTTGTCCAGGGTGAGTGCCTCCCCCATCTTCACCTGCTCGGCGAGCAGGGTGTAGGGGTGCAGGGGGTTGAAGACCAGCTTGCCGATCGAGACCGGCACTCCGCTCTGGGCCGACAACCAACGGGCCAGCGGCTCCTTGGCCCGCTCGGCATCGAACAGGCCGAGGACGACCCAGACCAGCAGCAGCAGGAAGGCGAGGGTATACAAGAGGGCGCGGAGCCATGTGTTCATCGATGCCTTCCTCCTCGAGTCAGACGGTGGAGTAGTGTTCCCGCAGCCCCAGCCAGCGGCGGATCAGCGGGTCGACGTGGGACGGATACTGGTCCATCAGGTAGCGCGCCAGCTTCTGCACCTGGGGGATGAGCGGCTGGTCACGCACCAGATCGGCGATCTTGAGATCGGCCAGCCCGGTCTGGCGGGTACCGAGCAGTTCGCCGGGGCCGCGCAGTTCGAGATCGCGCTGGGCGATGACGAAGCCATCGTTGGTCTCGCGCAGCACCCCGAGCCGGCTCTGGGCGGTCTTGGACAAGGGGGCATGGTAGAGCAGCACGCAGTGGGAGGCCACCGCCCCCCGGCCCACCCGGCCCCGCAGCTGATGCAGCTGCGCCAGACCCAGTCGCTCGGGGTTTTCGATGATCATCAGGCTGGCGTTGGGCACGTCCACCCCCACCTCGATGACGGTGGTGGCCACCAGCAGTTGCAGTATGCCGGCCTTGAACTCCTCCATCACCCTCTGCTTCTCGACCGGGCGCATCCGCCCGTGCACCAGGCCGATGTGCAGCCCGGGCAGCAGACGCTGCAGCTCGGCGGCCGTCTCTTCGGCGGCCTGGCACTCGAGCACCTCGGACTCCTCGATCAGGGTGCAGACCCAGTAGGCCTGCTTGCCTTCGGTGCAGGCCAGCCGCACCCGCTCGATCACGTCCTGACGGCGAGTGTCGGGCACTGCCACCGTGGTGATGGGGGTGCGCCCGGGGGGCAGCTCGTCGATGACCGACGTATCGAGATCGGCATAGGCGGTCATGGCCAGGGTGCGCGGGATCGGGGTGGCGGTCATGATGAGCTGGTGCGGGTGCACCCCGTCACGCTCCCCCTTCTCGCGCAGGGCCAGGCGCTGGTGCACCCCGAAGCGGTGCTGCTCGTCGATGATGACCAGCCCGAGGCGATGGAAGTTAACCTGCTCCTGAAAGATGGCGTGGGTGCCCACCACCATGGCGGCAGAGCCGTCGGCGATGGCATTGAGCGCCTCTTCCCGCGCCTTGCCCTTCTGCTTGCCGGCGAGCCAGCCCACCTTGATGCCAAGCGGCTCGAGCCAACGGCCGAAGTTGATGGCGTGCTGCTCGGCCAGCAACTCGGTGGGCGCCATCAACCCCACCTGATAGCCGTTGCCGATGGCCTGCAGGGCCGCCATGGCGGCCACCAGCGTCTTGCCCGAGCCCACGTCCCCCTGTACCAGTCGCATCATGGGGTGGCCGCGCTGCAGGTCGTGGCTTATCTCCTCCACCACCCGGCACTGGGCGCCGGTCGGCGCAAAGGGGAGCGAGGCGAGCAGCCGCCCCACCAGCTCGGGAGCCGGTGGCAGGGGCACCGAGGCCTGGGCCTGGGCCTGCTCGCGCACCTTGAGCACCGAGAGATTGTGGGCCAGCAGCTCCTCCATCACTAGCCGGGCCTGGGCCGGGTGGCGGCCGCTCTCGAGCTGGTCGAGGGCCACGTCCGGTGGCGGCCGGTGCAGCAGGCGCAGGGCCTCGGCCAGGGAGACCTGAGTCGGATAGAGGCCGGCGGGGAGCAACTCCTCCACCCCGTATTCGGCCAGCAGCAGCAGGGCCTGATCGGTGAGGCCGCGCAGGGTCAGCTGACGCAGCCCTTCGGTGGTGGGGTAGACGGGGGTGAGGGCCTCTTCGGTCTGGCCGGCCTGCTCCTCCCCGAGCAGCTTGTATTCGGGGTGGATGATCTCGAGACCATACTTGCCGGGGCGGATCTCGCCGAAGCAGCGGATCAGGCGCCCGGTGGAGAAGCTGTTCTTCTGGGCGGCGGTGAAGTTGAAAAAGCGCAGTGTGATGCTGCCGCTGCCGTCACTGATACGGCACACCAGCATGCGCTTGCGCCCCATCAACAGCTGGCTGTCCTGGATCTCCCCCTCGACCGCGCAGGTGGTGCCGGGCAGGAGATCGCCGATGGGCCACACCTTGGTGCGGTCCTCATAGCGATGCGGCAAGTGGAACAGCAGATCCTGGACCGTGACCAGCCCCAGCCGCTCCAGTTTTTCCTGCATCTTGCCGCCTACGCCCTTGAGGCTGTCCAGCGGGATTTTATCCAATTTCATCAACCAGATGCCCGACAGTACTGTAAATACGTCCAGATAATAACAAAGGCCTCCCGAAAACGGGAGGCCTTTGGAACGCTCACAAATGCAGCGACGGGATCAGATGATGCGCTTGAGCAGCAGGTGGGCCTTGACCCGATGGATACGGGCCAGCAGGCGGCGTACCTGCTCGGGGTAGTCGGCGATCTGCTCCACCTCATCGAAGCGGGTAACCCTCTGGGTATGCTGCAGAATGTTCTCACGCTCCCGGGCAAACTGCTCGGCCAGCAGGTGCTGGGCATCCTTCACCAGCAGGCCGTTCTCCAGATCCAGGGACCAGGCTCGCGGGTTGAGGTTGTTGCCGGTGAGCAGTGCCCACTCACCGCCGTCCACGAAGATCCCCTTAAGATGGTAGGAGTGACGGTCGTGACGCCACAACATCATGTTGAGGAGACCCCTGTCGATGTGGTGCTGGTTGCGCTGGGCAAACTTGCGCAGGTTAGCCTCGTAAAGGTATGGCAGGCCACCTATGGTGGAGAACTTCTCTTCGGGCGGGATATAGAAGTCGTTGGCGGTCTTGTCGCCGACCACGATAGTTACCTTGCGCCCGTGGCGCAGCAGCCCCTCGATGTCCTTGGCCAACTCCTTGGGCAAGTTGAAGTAGGGGGTGCAGATGAAGATCTCGCGCTCGCAGCTGCGCACCAGGTTACGGATCATCCGGTTGAGCTGGTTATTGCGCTTGCCGAGCCCTGCCAACGGCGTCACCGCCACCTCGCCTTCTACCGGCAGGCTGGAGTTGAAGCGGTAGTGGCTGCGTGTCAGCTGTCCCTTGAAGCGGCGAATGGCGCCCTTGAGCTGTTTGGCTGTCGGGATGGCCGGTTTATCGAGCCGCTGCACCGCATCGCTCGCGACGAAGTAGTCATCCACGTAGCGCACCATGGCATTGGCCAACTCGTGGCTCTCTATCTGGTGGTAGCGGTCGAAACGGTAGCGATCGTTCTGATGCAGGTAGACATCGTTGAGACTGGCCCCCGAGTAGAGCAGGGTGTCGTCGAACACGAAGCCCTTGAGGTGCAACACACCGAGCAACTCGCGCCCCTTGACCGGCACGCCGTAGATCTCGACGCGCTCCTTGTGCTCGGCCGCCATGGCCTGGTAGCGCAGGTGATTGCCCCCTTGGGCCCCCTTGCCGATCAGACCGCGCTGGGCCCGGTGAAAGTCGACGAAGATCTTGATGTCGAGGTCAGGGTTGCGCCCCTTGGCCGCATAGAGGGCATCCAGGATCTCGCGGCCGGCCTCGTCATCTTGCAGGTAGAGGGCCACCAGATAGATGCGCTGACGCGCGCTGGCGATGAGATCGAGGATGCGCTGCTTGAAATCCTTGGCGCTGTAGAGCACGTCAAACCGGTCGGCGCCCACGGCAATCTTGGGCAAACGCTCCAACAGCTGTCGATAATGTGCCGATAAATTCATAGAGAAACCTGAAATCACTGCGTTACGCGTTCCACTCGAAGCGGGGAATGGGCAATTCTAGCAACGCTCGGCGGTGTGCCCAAGCAAGAATCAGTAAAAAGTCGATACGGATGTCATAACCACGGCGCAGGAGTTAACCCGGTGGCCTTCGATGCAGTGGCAAATAGGCCGCTATGGGTGCACGCCGCCAGCCCGATGAGGCGCGCAACACCCCATATTGTGGCCACCCTCTCACCGAGGGCGGCCGGCCAGATTGAGGCGCGGTATCGGTTGCACCGAGGAAGAGATCAAGGCAGCCTGCATGCAGCCGCGCTTATCACGCGCCGCACTGTGCCATGCGCAGTGAAGGGCCCCTGGCACCAGCCCATTACAAGGAAATTCCCATGCACAATTGGAACATCTCTCCCACCGAGGTCTTCGCCGCCTCCCCCCTGATCCCGGTCATGGTCATCAGCGAGCTGACGCAGGCCGTGCCGATGGCCGAGGCCCTGTTGGCCGGCGGCATCTCGGTGTTCGAGATCACCCTGCGCACCCCGGTGGCCCTGGCCGCCATCGAGCGCATCGCCAAGGTGATGCCCGAGGCCATGGTTGGCGCCGGCACCGTCATCAACACAGCCCAGTATGACGCCGCCGTCGCCGCCGGAGCCCGCTTCGTCATCTCCCCGGGCATGACCCCGTCCCTGCTGGCCCATGCCGCCAAGGGCAGTGCGCCGCTGATCCCGGGTGTCGCCACCCCCTCCGAGGTGATGCAGGCGTTGGAGGCCGGCTACGATCACCTGAAGTTCTTCCCGGCCGAGGCCAACGGCGGCACCAAGGCGTTGGCCGCCATCGCAGCTCCCCTGCCCCAGGTGCGCTTCTGCCCGACCGGTGGCGTGGGCCCGAAGAACGTGGCCGATTACTTGGCGCTCAAGTGTGTCGCCACCGTCGGCGGCTCCTGGATGCTGCCGACCGACGTCATCCAGGCTGGCGACTGGGACGAGGTGACCCGCCTCTCCCGCGAGGCGGTGGCTCTGGTTCGGCGCTAGTCGCCCACGCCCGTGCGTCAGATGGGCGCCTTGTCCCGGTTGGTGGCGGCGATGTGATGGATGGCGAGATCGGCGCCGATGAACTCCTCCTCTTCGCTCAGGCGCAGGCCCACCAGACGCTTCATCAGCCCATAAATCAGGCCGCCACCGAGCAGAGCCACCAAAATGCCGAGGCCGGTCCCGATCAGCTGGCTGGTGAGGCTCACCCCGCCCATGCCACCGAAGTCGGCAGCACCGAACAGACCCGCCGCCACGCCGCCCCAGGCGCCGCACAGGCCGTGCAGGGGCCATACCCCGAGCACATCATCGAGCTGGGGGCGCTTGCGCTGTAGCCAGGTAAACATGCCAATGAAGATGGCACCGGCTACCCCCCCCACCAGCAGGGCGCTCAAGGGATGCATCAGATCCGATCCGGCGCACACCGCCACCAGACCGGCCAAGGGCCCGTTGTGGATGAAGCCAGGGTCGTTGCGCCCAAGCAGCATGGCCACCAGAGTGCCGCCCACCATGGCCATCAGGGAGTTGAGTGCCACCAGGCCGCTGATCCCCCCCAGCTTCTGGGCCGACATGACGTTGAAGCCAAACCAACCGACCGTGAGGATCCAGGCGCCGAGCGCCAGCATGGGAATGTTGGAAGGCGCAAACCCCACCGCCTGGCCGCCCCGGATGCGTCCCTTGCGCATGCCGAGCAGCGCCACGGCCACCAGACCAATCCAGCCCCCCACGGCGTGCACCACGACCGAGCCGGCAAAGTCGTGGAAGGGAGCGCCAAAGTGCTGCTCGAGCCAACCCTGCAGGCCAAAGTTGCCGTTCCAGGCGATCCCCTCGAACAGGGGATAGACCAGCCCCACCGTCAGCCCCGAGCAGATCAGCATGGGGTAGAAGCGGGCCCGCTCGGCGATGCCGCCGCTGATGATGGCCGGGATGGCGGCGGCGAAGGTGAGCAAAAAGAAGAATTTCACCAGCTCGTAGCCCTGACCGGTTGCCAGGGTCGGCGCGTCGGCGAAGAAGGTCTTGCCATAGGCGAGCCAGTAGCCGACGAAGAAGTAGGCCAGGGTCGAGATACCGAAGTCGGTGATGATCTTCACCAGGGCGTTGACCTGGTTCTTGCTGCGTACCGTGCCCAGTTCGAGAAAGGCAAAGCCGGAATGCATGGCGAGCACCATGATGGCGCCGCCGAGCACGAACAGGGTGTCCGCACTCTGGGTAAGGGTCGCAATTGCGTTGGAATCCTGCACTGTGTGTCTCCATCATCCTGATTTGTTGTCCTGCACCGCCCCGTCGAGGGGGCGGGCGAATCAAGAGCTCAGCAGGAGTCGTGCCAGCAAAACGGGCCCAAAAGAGGGCCCGCTGGAGATGCATTGACTCAGGATGGGGCACCAGTTGTGTGCCTGGCACCAAAATGGGGCGCTAACCGCGCCGGGAGAGCCACTTGGTGGGGTTGATCGCCTCCCCCTGATAACGAATTTCGAAGTAGAGTCCGGCCTGATCCTGGCCACCGCTATTGCCGACCAGGGCCACCGGCTCTCCCTGCTCCACCTTCTGCCCCACGTGGCGCAGCAGCGACTGATTGTGGCCATAGAGGCTCATGTACCCCTTGCCGTGATCGACCACCAGCAGCATGCCGTAACCATCGAGCCAGTCGGCATAGACCACCTGGCCGGGGGCGACCGCCTTGACCTGGGTGCCTTCCGGAGCCCCGATCAGGGTGCCTTTCCACTTGAGCTCCGCGGTACGCCGCGAGCCGTAGGAGATGATGATCGGCCCCTGCACCGGCCAACGCATGGCGCTGCTGGTACTCAAGCCCGAGCTGTAGCGGCGACTTTGAGCCTCGGCCTGCTCCAGCTCTTTCTGCTGGCGACGGGCGATCTGGCGATCCTCCTCCCGCTGGGCCTGTTCGGCCTGCTTGCGTAGCCGCTCCTGCTCCGCCTTCATCTTGGCGATGCGTTCGCGCTCGCGGCGCTCGGCCTCCTCCTGCTGGCGACGCAGCTCCTCGAGGCGCGCCTTGAGGCGTTTCTCCGCCTGAACCATCTTGGCCAGCTTGGCCTCGTCGCTCTGCACATCCTGCTGCAGCTGGCTGCGGGTCTGCTCCCGACTCTGCTGGCTGGCGAGCAGGCTCTGGTGCTGCTGTTTCCGATCGTCCAGCAGGGCTTGCTGGCGGGCCAGCGTCTGCTGGCTGGCCTGTTGATTGGCAGTCAGCCGGCGTTGGGTGGCACGCAAGGCATCGATTGCGTCGACACGGGCCTTGTTGAGGTAGTCATAGAAGTCGAGGGTGCGGCTGAGGCGGTTGGGATCCTGCTGGTTGAGCAGAAGTTTTAGGTAGTCGTGCTCACCGGCACGAAAGGCACTCTCGGCCTGTTTGGCCAGCAGCGCCTTCTGCTGGTTGGCCTGGCGCTCCAGGTCGGCCTTCTCGCGGGCGAGCTCCTGGATGCGGGCCTCGCTCTGCTTGAGCTGGGAGCGGGTATCGGCCAGCTTGGCCGCCGCCGCCGACACGGCGCGTTCGTCCTGTTCGAGCTGCTTGGCCAGCTTGGCCAGCTCCTGCTTGCCGAGTTTGACCGCCTTCTGCTGAACCTTGATATCGTTCTGAACCTTGCCCAGATCGTTGTTGAGCCCAGCTAGGGCGCCGAGACAATAAAACAGCGCGCCGGCCAGAAGGCCGACGCGTTGTAAGTGCTTTGAAATCAAGTCACGTCCCCGCATGGGGCGGAATTATTTCAAAATCATCAGGGGCTTGCCAGTCATTTCCGGTGGCACCGGCAGACCCATCAGAGTCAGCATGGTCGGCGCCAGATCGGACAGCTTGCCGCCTTCGACCACCTCAGCCTTGCGACCGAAGTAGATGAGAGGAACCGGCAGGTTGGTGTGCGCGGTGTGCGCCTGACCGGTCTCTTCGTCCATCATCTTCTCGGCGTTGCCGTGGTCGGCGGTGATGAGGCACTCGCCACCCACCTCGGCCAGGGCCTCGGTGACGCGGCCGATGCAGTGGTCGACGGCCTCACAGGCCTTGACCGCGGCGTCGAACACACCGGTGTGGCCGACCATGTCGCCGTTCGGGTAGTTACAGATGATGACGTCGTACTTGCCGCTCTTGATGGCCGCAACCAGCTTGTCGGTCAGCTCGCCGGAACTCATCTCGGGCTGCAGGTCATAGGTGGCCACTTTCGGGCTGGCGACGATCTCGCGATCTTCGCCAGTGAAGCAGGCCTCTTCACCACCGTTGAAGAAGAAGGTGACGTGGGCGTACTTCTCGGTCTCGGAGATACGCAGCTGGGTCTTGCCCTGCTTGGCCAGCCACTCACCCAGGGTGTTGACCAGCGCAGTCGGCGGGTAGGCGCAAGCGGTCTTGATGTCGGCGGCGTACTCGGTGAGCATCACGAAGTTCAGTTTCGGCAGGGCCTCGCGGGCAAAACCGGTGAAGTCACTGTCGACGAAGGCGCGGGTGATCTCACGAGCGCGGTCGGCACGGAAGTTCATGAAGATCAGGGCGTCGCCGTCCTGCATCGGAGCGGCTTCGCCGATGCGGGTGGCCTTGACGAACTCGTCGTTCTCGTCGCGGGCGTAGGCAGCAGCCAGGGCCTCGGTGGCGGAGGCGGCGGTGAATTCGCCCTTGCCCTGGGTCATCAGGTCATAGGCTTGCTGTACGCGATCCCAGCGGTTGTCGCGGTCCATGGCGTAGTAACGACCAATCATGGAGGCGAAGCGGCCCTTGCCGAGGGCGGCAAACTTGGCGTCAAACAGCTCGATGGAGGACTGGGCGGAGCGCGGCGGCACGTCGCGGCCATCCAGGAAGGCGTGGAAGTAGATCTGCTCGGCGCCACGCTTGGCGGCCATCTCGATCATCCCCAGGATGTGCTCTTCGTGGCTGTGAACGCCACCCGGAGACATCAGGCCCATGATGTGGACTGCCTTGCCGGCCTGAACGGCGGCATCGACGGCCTTGCCAATCTCGACGTTGTCGAAGAAGGGACCGTCCTGGATGTCTTTGGAGATGCGAGTCAGCTCCTGGTAGACGATGCGGCCGGCGCCAATGTTGACGTGACCCACCTCGGAGTTGCCCATCTGACCGTCGGGCAGGCCGACGTCGAGACCGGAGCCGGAGATGAGGGTGCTGGTGTAGTCACGAGCGAGGCGGTCCAGATTGGGGGTTTTGGCGGCGGCGACGGCGTTGTGCTCTGCCTTATCGCTATAGCCCCAACCGTCCATGATGACCAGAACCAGGGGTTTCTTGGCTGTTGACATAAGACTATGTCCTCTCGGATTGGAATGAATTGCAGAAAGCGAAACTAGCGTAATATTACTACATCCGCCGAAATAGTCACCTGATCCGCCAGGGCCCGCCAGCCCTGGCTGAGAGCCTGCTCCCGCTTTGCCCCTTTGATGGCTGATATTCTCACCTCCCCCATGTATACTCGGGCCCTTGTCCCGGATTTGGATTGTAGGAAAGATGCAAGAGTATCTGGATTTCGCGGCCCGTAACCCCCTGCTCACCGCAGCCTGGTTCGGCCTGGCCGGCACCCTGATCTATACCACGGTGCGTGCCCGATTTTCCCCCGTCAAGGCGGTCAATAACCACGCCGCCACCATGCTGATCAACCGCGAGAATGCCGTGGTGGTCGATATCCGTACTCTCGACGAGTTTGGTCGCGGCCATCTGGCCGGCGCACACCACCTTATCATGAGCGAGATCCAGGCCAACAACCTGGGCCAGCTTGAAAAGCACAAGGATGACCCCATTATCGTGGTGTGCGAAACCGGAATGAGTGCAGGCGCTGCTGCCGGAGCCCTCTACAAGCACGGTTTTAAGCGGGTGCATACCCTGGCAGGCGGCATGTCCCAGTGGCGTGCAGAGAACCTGCCGGTCACCAAGAAGCGCTGATTACCCCGGGGCCCACAAGCCCCGTTTTTGCTAAATAAAGGAATCAAACAACATGGCTGAAGCGATCAACAACCAGGAAGTACAGCAACCGGAATTCCACATCCAGCGCGTCTACGTGAAAGACGTCTCCTTCGAGGCGCCGAACACCCCGCACATCTTCCAGAAAGAGTGGCAGCCGGAAGTCAGCCTGGACATGGATACCAAGACCAACCTGCTGGCCGACAGTATCTATGAAGTGGTGCTGACCCTGACCGTCACCTGCAAGCTGGGCGAAGAGACCGCCTTCCTGTGCGAAGTGCATCAGGCCGGTATCTTCACCATCGGCAACCTGCCGGAGCAGCAGCTGGCTCACTGCCTGGCCGCCTTCTGCCCGAACATCCTGTTCCCGTACGCTCGCGAAGCCGTCGCCGCCATGGTTAACCGCGGCTCCTTCCCGCAGCTGAACCTGGCTCCGGTCAACTTCGATGCCCTGTTCGCCCAGCACGTGGCTCAACTGCAGGCAGAGCAGGCCACTGCGGAAGCTTGAGATGAGTGACAAGGCTGCCATTTCGGTCTTGGGGGCGGGGTCTTACGGCACCGCCCTTGCCATTTCTCTGGCTCGCAACGGTCATCCGACCCTGCTCTGGGGTCACGATCCGGCCCACGTCGCCGATCTGGCCAGAGAGCATTGCAACAAGGCATTCCTGCCTGATGTGCCGTTCCCCGACTCCCTGCTGCTGACCTCGGATCTCGAGGCTGCGGTGCAGGCGTCGCCAGTGCTGCTGCTGGTAGTACCGAGCCATGTCTTCGGCGACGTACTGGCCCGCGTCAAACCCTTCCTGCGCCCCGACAGCCGCATCGCCTGGGCCACCAAGGGGCTGGAGCCGGACAGCGGCCGCCTGCTGCAAGAGGTCGCCCGCGAGGTGCTGGGCGATGAGATGCCGCTCGCCGTCATCTCCGGCCCCACCTTCGCCAAGGAGCTGGCCGCCGGCATGCCGACCGCCATCTCGGTCGCCTCGACTCACGACGACTTCGCCGAGGACCTCTCCCATCTGCTGCACTGCGGCCGCTCGTTCCGGGTCTATACCAACCCGGACTTTATCGGCCTGCAGCTGGGCGGCGCGGTGAAGAACGTCATCGCCATCGGCGCCGGTCTCTCGGATGGTCTGGGCTTTGGCGCCAACGCACGCACCGCCCTCATTACCCGTGGTCTGGTCGAGATGCAGCGTCTCGGGCTCGCCCTCGGCGCCGACGCCAAGACCTTCATGGGGATGGCAGGACTCGGCGATCTGGTGCTCACCTGTACCGATAATCAGTCGCGTAACCGTCGCTTCGGTCTGGCACTCGGAGCCGGCAAGTCGGTCGAGAACGCCATGGCCGAGATAGGCCAGGTGGTCGAGGGTCACCGCAACACCAAGGAGGTGCACCTGCTGGCGGCGCGCTGTGGTGTCGAGATGCCCATCTGCGAGCAGATCTACAAGGTGCTCTACGAAGGAAAGAACCCGAAAGAGGCGGCCATCGCGCTGCTCTCCCGGGACAAGAAAGACGAGTAGTCCACCGGATGCAAGAAGGCCCCGTCAGTTGGCGGGGCCTTCTTTTATCTATAAGCAGTCGGAGATCAATAGTAGGAGTGATCGCCGCGCTGATGTTCGGTGGCGTCTTTCACGCCCTTGAGCTCGTTCGGGAACTTCTCCAGCAGTTGCTTCTCGATCCCCTCTTTGAGGGTGTAGTCGACCATGGAGCAGCCGTTGCAGCCGCCGCCAAATTGCAGGATGGCGAAACCGTCTTCGGTCAGCTCGGTCAGGGTCACCTTACCGCCGTGACCGGCCAGCATGGGGTTCACCTCGGAGAGCAGCACGTACTCGATCCGCTCGACCAGAGGAGCATCCTCACCCACCTTGCGCATCTTGGCGTTGGGGGCTTTGAGAGTCAGCTGAGAGCCCATCTGATCGGTGACAAAGTCGATGCTGGCCTCTTCCAGGAAGGGGGCACTCAGCGGATCGATCAGGGTCTCAAAACCGTCGAAAGGCAGATGTTGATCATCCGGATCCACGGCATCGGGCGGGCAGTAAGAGACACCGCATTCAGCATTCGGCGTACCGGGATTAACGACAAACACCCGGATGTTGGTGCCTTCCGGCTGTTTTTCCAGCAGCTTGCGAAAATGAGCCTGGGCGGCCTCGGAAATGGTGATCATCACTGTCCTCGTAAACCTGAGCAAATGGCTAGGGTATTGATGATACTCCTGTTGCCAGACGATGGGTAGCACACCCGTCACGCTTCAACCGAGATGCCGCTGGGTACGGCACAGTGCCCACACCTCGACCCGCTCCACTCCACTCTCTTGCAACAGGCGAACCAAACGCCCCGCCGTCGCCCCCGTGGTAACGACATCGTCGATGAGCGCGACATGGCGATAGGCGTGCCGACCCACCCGAAAGGCATGACGCAGGTTGCGCCGCCGAGCACCGGCCCCCAGCCGACTCTGCTGAGGGGTGGCACGAGCCCGTTTCAGCAGCCCGGTATCGACTGCAATCCCGGTATGGCGAGCCACCTCGATAGCCAGCAGTTCGGCCTGGTTAAATCCCCTGGTGATGCGTCTCCACCAATGCAGGGGCACGGGCAACAGCGCCTCGGGGGGATCGCTCAAGTCCAGATGATCGACCAGTAGCCGGCCCAGTACATCGGCCAGCATCACTTGCCTGGCATACTTGAAGCGGGGAATTAATACAGGCCAGGGCGCCAGATAGTCGCCGATCACTTGCAACCGTGCCCAAGGGGGCGGACGACGCTGACAACGACCACACCAGAGTTGATCGAGCGGCAGGGTTTCTGGCAAGGGGGCGGCGCAGCCGTGACAACGCCGGGTTTGCTGACGCAAGGCATCACGGCATATGTCACAGAGCAGCGGGTTCTCACTCTCCTGCAGGCAAAGCAGACAATGACCATTCCAGTCGGCCCGACCACCCAGCACTCCCCTTGCTTTCGTCATCCAGCCCTTTACCATGCCTGACCATCACCACGACAACAGGACCTGAGTGTAGATGAGCATCACGGTAGAGCGGATAGGGGCGGGACCTGACCTGGTACTGCTCCACGGCTGGGGCATGAATGGGGCTGTATGGCACGGAGTGACCCCTGAACTCTCTCGCCATTTTCGGCTACACATTGTCGATCTTCCCGGTTTCGGCGGCTCCCCTCTCCCTGACGATACCAAGTACAGTCTGGAGTGGCTGGCAGAAGAGGTGGTAAAGGTCATTCCCGAACACGCCAGCCTACTGGGCTGGTCTCTCGGTGGCCTGGTCGCCAGCCAGATTGCCTTGACTCACCCGCAGCGAGTACGGCAGCTCATAACGGTCGCCAGCTCGCCCTGCTTCCTGGCACAAGACGAGTGGCCCGGAATAGCCCCCAAGGTACTGGATAATTTCCAGCTGATGCTGAAGGGGGATTTCGGCCAGACCATAGAGCGATTCCTCGCGATCCAGGCTATGGGCAGTGAGCACGCCCGGGATGACATTCGTCAACTGCGCCACTGGTTGAGCGAGCGGCCACAACCTTCCCCCGTCGCCCTGGCCGAGGGGCTTCGCCTGCTGGCCGAGGTGGATCTTCGCGATGCCATGCACGGCTGGCAGGGTCCCTGGTTACGACTCTATGGGCGTCTCGACTCTCTGGTGCCCCGCTCGGTGGCCCCTCTGCTCAATGCGCGCTTCCCGCACAGCATCAGCTTCATCTTCGAGAAAGCCTCCCACGCCCCTTTCATTTCCCATCCACAAGAGTTTGTTTACCATCTACAAAAACTGACTGTCTAAAAAATCACCGCATCACTTCAAATTTTCCCCACCCTGATGGATAATTAAGCTAGCAACCGGTGGAGTGTCCATGATGCGTATCGATTCAGCCATGACGAGCGGCACGCTCGGCTTTCAGCGGGCCGAGCAGAAGGTGGCCGATGCCTCTGCCTCTCTCGCCAGCCTCAATACCCCTTCCGGTGACAAGGTCAACGTGACCGAAGAGCTGGTGAATCTAAAGGTGGGCGAGTTACAGGCCGGGGCTAATGCCAAGGTGATCCAGAGTGCCAGCGATATGATGGGGACGCTGATCGACATTCGAGTATGACATGAACGTCAATGTCAGCCTTCCCAACCTCATCCCCAATCATCTGTATCCACAGACTGAATCTGCTCGCGCCGACAATCGTAAGACCGAGTTTATCCCCCAACCCAAGGCATCCGTTGCATACCCTCAAGGGGACGAGGTGGGCAGCCGCCAGCAGAGAGAAAACTCCAGGCCGTCGGCTCAAAATCAGGAAGCGACGGCGCGGGATGTTCGCACCGCAGCTCAGCTACAACCGGGTCTTCAACAAGTCGACCCGGATGGACGCCAGGGAAACCAGCAGGGGGGGCAAGGCCAACAAGGCGAGCAGTCCCAACAGAAATTTACCCCGGATCAGCAGAGAGAAATAGAAAAGCTCCAAGAACGCGACCAAGAAGTCCGCGACCATGAGCAAGCTCATCAGCGAGTCGGGGGGCAATATGCTGGCGCCCCCAGTTACGAATACACCACTGGGCCGGATGCCCAGCGCTATGCGAAAGCGGGAGAGGTCTCTATCGATACGGCAGAGATCCCACGCGATCCTGCCGCCACCATTCGGAAGATGCAAACCGTCCAGAGTGCCGCATTGGCACCCGAGGAGCCTTCTGCACAAGACTTTTCCGTTGCACGCGCCGCGTCCCGCAAAGAAATGAAGGCGAGTCAGCAGCTCTATCAACGCACTATCTCCGGACGAGGAGGTCCCCTTGATGACTTCATGACCCATCGCAGCAATGTGATTGCCCAGCGTTACCAGAGTGCCGTCACACCTGCGCGCCTGGGCGGACTCGATCTCTCGGTCTGAACGGCAACGCTGGCTCTCCTGATCTATCTTTCTAGTTACGGATTGAATACAGAGCGAGATCATCATGACCTTCGATGAAGTTACCCCCGAACATTTCACCACATTCTCACGCGTCCCCCCTCCCCACCTTCAGATGGAACAGCTGCTGATGCAACTGGGTGGTGGTGGGACAGAAGGCACCGCATTCAAGAAGAAGGTCATGTTGGCCGCCGGATGGAGCCATACGGGCGTAGTGTCATTTGGTAAATACCCCCAAGAGGCCTGCAATGCTTTCAACCGCTTAAGGCAGGTACTTGCTGAGACTCAGCGACCGGATGAGATTCTTGAAAAACTTAGAATTTAGTTTTAGATCAGTAAGTTGCCATCTGGATAGGGTCTCAGCCTAAACGGAATCACACTTTTTTTTCGATGCAATTGAACTTATTCCAAAACCGGCGGACTAATCATATAGTTGAGGAAGTGCTAGTAAGTCACCTTTTGATACCGCCCCGATTTCAGTCGGGGCTTTTTTTATCTCAATGATCTACAAGGAATTTATTTCACCTGACCGAGCATGAAAGTAACTTACATAAATTACTTTCATTTTCTGCCCAGTTGTTGTACAGTTAGCGGCGTAGGGTACAGAGGTAAGATGTTCTATCTTTCAGACCTTTTATTTCACGTAATTGAATGTGGCTGAATAGCGGCCCCGCAGAGTCTCTGTGGGGCGTTTTTTTATCCATAATCTAGAGTAAATACTTTAAATACTGGTTTGACCTGTTATACTTCTCCTGCTTCTTGAAGAACATCCATCGTCTCGTTCTCAAGATTTAGCTTCTTCCTATTTTTTACGCTGATTCAGGCGGCCGGGGCGCGATATAGCGATTCCGGCCTTATTTTTATCCAGAGCAAAACGTAATAAAATTACAGAAATGTAGTAAATCACAGATGAAACTGAAAGTTCTCGACCACCGCGTGAAAACGTTATCTCATCGGAAGCAGTTAATTATCTCTAATAAATAAGATGCGCGCAGAGTGTTATTCTAAATCTCTCCCAAAATCCATCGCCTCTACCTGGGGAGCAATCCAGGCATTCCGAAAGTCAAACCAGCCCAGCGCCGTCATTCGAACCCCATTCACTCCGTACTGATTCTCCAGCTCAAGCCAGTGATGGAACAGAGGCATGAAGAGCGCTTCACGCTGTAGTTGTGCCATCTCCTCTCGAAGAGCCACACCTTGTTGCCCGCTGCGCCAGAGCGGCAATCCCTGCCAGAATGACAACGCCTCATGCCACACGGCTCGCAACAGGGGTAATTCCTGCAGCCAGGCATAGACGGCATAGTCACTCGCCTGCTCCAGATTGACCGCTCCCAACCAGAGATCGACACCTTCCAGATCACCACAGGCCCAAGAGTGGTAATCCACCTCTCTCACCTCCAGTTCAACTCCTTCCTCACGCAGGATGGAGCCCATGACGGCGGCCAGCGCCGCAAACTCCAGATGTTGCTTGAAGCAAGCCAGCACCAGGCGATGAGGAAGAGAAACCCCTTCTGGGGGCAGCGAGGCAGGAAGCTCGCGCCAATGGGGCAACAAACCCCGCGCCGGCGCCAGAACCTTCTGCAGCTCAGGATCCAGCGCCGCCAGCAGCCTTACCGGATCAAGGCGGTTGACCAGCCAGCTTCTCAGTGCAGCATTGCCCAAGCAAGCCGAACGCTGATCCGCCAGCATGAAGTAACAGCCCGCCTCCAGCTCGCAAACATCCCGTCCCCGCTCGGGGTGTCGGTGCTCAGCAGCCAGCTTGAGCTGACAAGTCAGTCGCTCGGCAAGCGGCGGCAACATCCAGATATCGATTTCATCGATCAAGGCGCGCAATCCAAAGTAGTCGTCAAAGGCAGCCAGACGCAGGCGCTGGCTGTCATTAGCGACGACCCGATAGGGACCACTCCCGACCGGATAGAGCGCCATATCGGGCAGCTCTTGCCAATCGGCAGGCAGAATTAATGCCGCAGGCTCGCACAGCAGATGAGGCAACCAGGGATCTGACGTCGAGAGGAGAATATCAACCACTCTGGGAGAGACCGCCTCTACTCGCTCAATATGGGCAAAGAGAGGGCGCGTTGTCAGACGAGCAAGCGAGAGGGCAACATCATCGGCTTGCAACACTTTGCCATGATGAAAGCGCACCATGGGCCGCAAATAGAAACGCCAATGCCGTGGGGAGAGCGCGACCCAGTGGTGGGCAAGATCAGGCTCAATTTCCCCATTTTCCTCATTTCTTCGCAGCAGCCCGTTGAATATCTGCCGCACCAAGTGGATTTCGGATCGACGCAGAGGAAGATGTGGTAACAAATTGGGCAGGGGCCGGTAGTAAGGAACCCTGAGGATCTGTTGACCCAAGGGGGTCAGGGTGCCAGAGCCACCGCCCAGATAGGGAAGCAGTCGCTCGACCTGCCCATCCACCAACAGCAGTGCCTGCTCCAGCCTTCCCTGTTTGACCAGGGCTTCGAGGCGCTGACTCTGGAGCATGGCCGGGGAGTCCAGTAGCGTCAGCCTAGCCCGCCGGCCACGTCCTGCCGACGATTGCCAACTCAGCCACCCCTGCTCCTGCATCCGTTGCAGTAGCAGGCGGGCATTGCGCGGAGTGCAGCAGAGCAACTCGGCGACCTCCCTCAGAGTCAGCTCGCTGCCGGTGGTGGGGAGCTGGCGAACCAGACGTTCAAACTGCTGATAGAGGCGTTCGCTGGGCATAAATAAGGAAACCTATCTCTTTAGATTTTCAGTTTTAGCTTCCTCATTTTACGCCAATACTGGGCTCAACCAAGAGGAGGCATCTGATGAACCTGACGAATCCCCTGCCATTCTGGCGTCGCTACTTCTCCCGTATCACCAAAAACCGCAAGGCCTGGACTCAGGAGCCGCTGCCCACACTGATCCAGTTGATGCAGTGGGATCTCTCCTATGTGGAGGACCGCGAGTACCGGCGCCGCCTATAGCTCGTATGACGCTCATCGGTGATTTACAGGGCGCGCCTGTTAGGCATAAAGTGGACGTCTATCCGTCTAATGAACATGGAGTGTACTATGCAAGACGCTACCCTGGCCCTGCATCATGGTTTTTCCAGCGATCCGGCGACCAAGGCGGTCGCCGTCCCTATCTACCAGACCGTTGCCTACGAATTTGAGAGTGCTCAACACGGGGCCGATCTCTTCAATCTGGCCGTCCCCGGCAATATCTATACCCGCATCATGAACCCGACCAACGATGTGCTGGAGCAGCGGATGGCCGCGCTGGAGGGGGGCGTGGCAGCCCTGGCCGTATCGGCAGGCTCGGCGGCCATCACCTATGCCATCCAGGCCTTGGCAAGGGTTGGGGAAAACATTGTCTCGACACCCCAGCTCTACGGCGGTACCTACACCCTGTTTGCCCACATGCTGCCCAGCCAGGGAATTGAGGTCCGCTTCGCCAGGGATGACAGTGCCGAGGCGATAGCCGAGCTCATCGATGCGCGAACCAAGGCGGTTTACTGCGAAAGCATCGGCAATCCGGCCGGGAATATTGTCGACATTGCCGCCCTGGCACGGGTTGCCCATGCCGCTGGCGTACCCCTGATCGTCGATAACACGGTCGCTTCGCCCGTCTTGTGCAAACCCATCGCTCACGGAGCAGACATAGTGGTGCACAGTCTGACCAAGTATGTGGGCGGGCATGGCAACTCGCTGGGAGGTATCATAGTGGACGGTGGCACCTTCCCCTGGCACCAGCATGCCACGCGCTTCCCGCAGCTGACCCAGCCTGAGCCCTCCTACCACGGGGTGGTCTATACCGACGCCTTTGGCGCCGCCGCCTTTATCGGCCGGGTGCGTACCGTCCCCCTGCGTAACACGGGGGCCGCCCTCTCCCCCTTCAATGCCTTCCTGCTCCTGCAGGGGCTCGAGACCCTGACGCTACGCATGGATCGCCACGTAGACAATGCCATGGCGGTCGCTCGCCACCTGCAACAACACCCGGCCGTGGAGTGGGTTAGTTATGCCGGTCTGCCGGAACACCCCCACCACGATCTGGCCCTGCGTTACATGGGGGGACGCCCCTCTGCACTGCTCTCGTTCGGGCTCAAAGAGGGGTATGAGGCGGGGGTGCGCTTCTATGATGCCCTGCGTATCTTCAAGCGACTGGTGAACATTGGCGATGCCAAGTCACTGGCCTGCCATCCCGCCTCGACGACACACCGTCAGTTGGGTGAGGCAGAGCAGATCAAGGCAGGAGTGAGACCCGAGATGATCCGCCTCTCGGTCGGCATAGAAGATATCGGTGACCTGCTGGCAGATCTGGATCAGGCGCTGCAGGCTTGAGCTACTTGAGCCACTGTTGACGCAGGCGCTCGAGCGAGCCATCGAGACGCATGGCATCGAGCGCCTGCTGCAATGCCGCCACCTTGGCCGGGTCAGTGCTCCGGCTGACCGCAAAGTAGTAGTCGTACTGGGCATCCTGCACAAACAGGCGAGTCAGCTCCGACAGAGTGCTGCCGAGTTGCCGCATATGAAAGGCGGCCCCCAACTCGAGCGCCGTCACCAGCTCGACCCGACCCCGCCGCAGCATGCGAAACTTGTCGGTCTCATCGGTCACGTTGACCAAAGATTCAAATCCGTCCAATGAGAGCTGCTGGGCAGACGCAGAGTTACGCACTGCGGCGATCCTCCAACGGGTCGCCTCAGCCAAATTTTGGGGGGATACATCGCTGCGACGAGCCAGCCGCCAGAACCAGATGGCCCGTGGGCCTATGGGCCCTACCCACTGGAACAACTTGTCGCGCTCAGAGGTACGCGCTGCGGTAAAGAGGACGGTGTCTGGTTGGTAGAGGGCCATCTGATAGGCTCGCGCCCAGGGTAAGAGCTGTATCCCCTTCTCATCGAGTCGCAGCCCACTGCGCACCAACAGGGCACGCAGCAACTGGACCGAGAAGCCGGTCATCTCCCCCTGCTCATCACGCCAGTTATAGGGGGGCATGTCTTCGGTAACCGCCTGCATGGCCTGCGCCAGATGCCACCAGCTGCACAAGAGCACAATAACCAGCATCCTTGCCATCACACACCTCCGCACATCATCAGGGATGAGTGTGGTCGAAAAGCCGGGGCCTTGCCCGAGCACACCAAGACAAACAAGTGAATGAGCCACGCGTGCCGGACCTGCTCGCCAATTCTGGCCAGCGTGTCACCACCCAGGCGACGCAGGGGCGAGATGGGGTGATGCTCCAGTTGTGACTCATGTTAGCCGGCGACTCAGTACCCCGCAGGGATGCTAGGTCTGTTCTGAGCCTCGACCAATCAGGCGCTCCAGGGCGCTCTTGAGCATGTCATCTCGCTTGCTCTGCAAGGGGGCAAGCTGCGTCTCTCGCTCCTGCTCGCTTAGCCCGCTCTGCTTTTGCAGCGTCTGGATCTGTGCCTCCAGTTCGTTGAACTGCTTGCGATCGAACCCCAGGGCATGGTCGACCAGCCGTTGAAGCGGATCCTGCCCCTGCGCACCGGCAGCCGGTCGGCTCTTCCCCAGATGCTCATAGGTCAATATATTCTGGGCCTTCCCGGTCAATACTTGGGTCGAGAGACTGATTTGCTCTTCCCATCCCCCTTGCCCGCGCTCAGACAATATGGCCGCCGCACGCTCATGGCTGGCGGCCTGGGCCAACTGCCGGTTGTATGCCTTTATCTCCATTCAGAACTCCGCCATTAAATCGACATGAGCCCATCCAGAGCAAGGTTCGGGCCAATCACCACGAGCCCGGCGCGATGGCCCTCACCCCTGCCCCAATTCGCGGCCGGTGAGGCGACGCCAGAGAAAAACCAGCAAATGGAGCAGCAAGATCCCCCATCCGGCTAAGGCAAAGAGTGCACCGGTCAAGGCATTGACCGAGGTGTCGGCGCCAAACCAGTACCATGCCAGAGTGCCCGCCCCTCCCACCAGTGCACACTGAATGGCACAGATCCGGCAGCGCCCCAGCTTGGCCTTGATGGCATCGCTCAGGCAAGCATCGCAACTCATAGGCTCAGCACCCTCCGCTGCCCGTGATGACGGGGCCCATAGTAGTCGCGTAGCAGGGACTCCTGACGAAAACCCAGGCCGTCGTACAGTGCGAGCCCCTCTTCGTTGCGCTCACTCACCTCGAGACGGATGCCACGCCACCCTCGGGTGCGAGCCCATTCGATAAGCTGCATCATCAGCCAGCGCCCCCATCCCTCCCGACGCTGGCGCCAATGCACCGCCAGGGTCTGCACTACCAATCGTCGCCATCCCCTGTGCTCAAGCACGCAAAGGTAGGCCATCAACTCCCCCTTGGCATCGTGCAACAGCCAAACGGTTCCCTTCGCGCGATTCAGCAGGTAGCGCCAACGCTCACGACCGAAGGCTATCTCGGGTGGGAACATGTAACGCTCGAGACGCACAATCGCCGCCAGATCGGAGCTCGTTGCCTCACGCAAGCAGAGACAGCCCGCTTCCCTCTCTCTCATTCTCTCCCCCCATGCTTCGCTGTCACTCTACCCCCTTTCCCTGCCACTGTCCCATCGACAAGCTGCGGGAGAACGGGGATAGTGGAGGCAGGCTCATGACAACAACCCCGGGAGAGCCCCCATGCCCGAACTACTGAACATCACCCCCTTCTCCTGGCTCCATATTCTGGCCTGTCTCGCCTGCGGCACTCTGGTCGGGCTGGAGCGACAACTGCGCGGCAAGCCGGTCGGCATCCGCACCTCTTCTCTCATCATCCTCGGCAGCTACTGCTTTCTGGCGCTGGCGACTCACCTCAGCCCCCACCCAGCCGATCAGGCTCGCGTCCTCGGACAACTCGTCACCGGCATCGGTTTTCTCGGAGCCGGTGTCATGATGACCCAAAATGGTCAGGTGATGGGGGTCACCTCAGCAGCCACCGTCTGGATGCTGGCGGCGCTGGGCGCCATGATAGGGCTCGATATGCTGACCCAGTCCATCGCCCTCACGCTGGTAACGCTGTCGATTCTGGTCGGGGTGGACTGGCTCGAGAGTAGTTTCAAACAGCTACAACGGGGCGTACATCGACGGCTGGAGAGTTGGCGCAATGGTGATCATCACACCATGGAGAAGTGAGCCAATAAAAAAGGAGCCTGGTCAGGCTCCTCTCGTTAGGCCGGCTTTAGATCACCCGTGAGAATTGCTGCTGACGGGCCCGATTGCGCAGATAAACATCGAAGCACATGCAGATGTTACGGATTAGCAGGTGGCCGGTCGGCGCCACCCGGATACCTTTCTCATCGATGAGGACCAGGCCATCGTCGACGAAGGTCTTGAGCAACTTGAGATCCTCGGCAAAGTAGTCGGCAAAGACCAGTTGGTGCGCCTTCTCAATGTCGGCGAAATCGAGGCGGAAGTTGCAGATCAGCCCCTTGATGACGTCGCGACGAATCAAATCATCCCGATTCAGGGCGCACCCCTTCCATTGGGCGTGGCCGAGTGCCTCTACCTGGGCATAGTACTCCTTGAGCTCCTTCTGATTCTGGGAATAGGCATCCCCCAGCATGCTGATGGAAGAGACCCCAAGCCCCAGCAGATCACACTCTCCCTGAGTGGTGTAGCCCTGGAAGTTGCGATGAAGCTTGCCCTCGCGCTGGGCCACCGCCAACTCGTCGTCCGGCTTGGCGAAGTGATCCATGCCGATAAACTGGTAACCCTGACCCGTCAGGAACTCGATCGTCTCCTGCAGCATGGCCAGCTTCTCGCGCGGCGCCGGCATCTCTTCCTCTTTCAGCTTGCGCTGGGCGGCGAAGCGGCTCGGCAGATGTGCATAGTTGAAGATGGAGAGGCGAGCCGGATCGGTCTTGAGTACCTCTTCCAGCGTGTGTCGGAAGCTCTCTCGGGTTTGCAGCGGCAGACCATAGATGAGATCCAGATTGGTAGAGCGAAAACCCAGCTCACGGGCACGCTCGAGCATGGCACGGATGAAGTCGTTGTCTTGCTCCCGATTGACCGCAACCTGCACCGCCTTGTTGAAGTCCTGCACCCCCAGGCTGATGCGGTTGAACCCCACCTCCCGCAACACGTCGAGCATCGAGAGTTCAATCTCGCGCGGGTCAACCTCGATGCTGATCTCTGCCTGCCCGGCAAAGGAGAAGTGATTTCGCAGCATGGCCATCAGGCGGCGAGTCTGGGCCTCGGTCAGATAGGTGGGCGTGCCGCCACCCCAGTGCAGCTGGGTCACGCTGCGCCCCTGGAAGCGGGGAGCCAGGAAACGGATCTCCCGCTCCAGATAGTCGAGATACTGATCGGCCTTGTGCTGGTGACGGGTGATCACCTTGTTACAGCCACAGTAGTAACAGAGCTTGTGGCAGAAGGGGATGTGCACATAGAGAGAGAGGGGGCGCTGCGGATACTCGGCGGCGGCCACCAGAAAATGCTCGAACCCGAACGCCTCGTCGAACTCGAGGGCCGTGGGATAAGAGGTATAACGGGGACCACTGTAGTTGTACTTCTCGATCAGGGCCTGATCCCAGATTATCTTCTCCGTTTGCACATCACGCTCCTCGTTGGGTGGCCATCACTGCGGCAGGGTGAGTATGGCCAGTCTTGCCACATCCTCTTGGATCTGGTCGTTATAGTCGGCCTCGTGCTTGACCCGCTCGAGATCCTGGCGCATCCGCTCACGCTTCTCGAGGGCGCTACGCTCCTCATGAGTCGCGAGATGGCGGATCTTTTCATAGAGGCCATAGAGACCCGGATACTGCTCGGGCAGCGGTTGGCTATGCTCCATCTGCAGCACATCGAGCAGGTTCGTCAGGCGGATGGCGCCCTCTGAGGGGACGCACTGCCCTTCTTGTACCGCCTTGGCAATGATCTGAACGCTCTCCAGAATACGCAGGTTACGCGCCCGGATCGCCTGTTGGCGAGCACGCTGCTGAGCCCTCAACTTGAGCAGGAGGCTGGCGGCATAAGCCGCCACCCCGGCCAGGATAAGGGCCCCGGCCACGGCCAGCCAAATCAGGTTCACGGCTTGGACTCAGGCTTGAAATCGGCGTCGAGGAAACGATCCCACAGCTCGTCATCGCTGGCAGGCTCTTCATCTTCATCGTCTTCTTCTACCAATCCCAACTCTTCCATCAGTTGCTGGTGGCGGGCGACCATCTGCTCTACCCACGCCAGATCCGCCGGGCTCAGCTTCTCGCCTTCGTCGAGACGATCGAGCAGATCGTTGAGGCGATCGTCATTCTCGATGGCGGCCAGCTCCTGCTCGGGGGTCGGCATCAGTTGCTTCTCTTCCTTCACCGGTGCTGCCTTGGGAGCCTGCGGCTTGGCCGCTTCGACCACCAATGCAACCGGCTTGCGGGATCCGATACGAGGATCCTTCAGATCCTTCTTGCCGGACTTGCCACCACTCTGGGTACCCGAATGGCGCGATCCCGCCTTCAAGCCCTTGCGTTTGGCCGCGCGCTTGCGCTCACGCCCCGCCAGGGCGCTATCTTGAGACTCTTTTTTACCGCCGCTCTTGGGCTTGCGAACAGGTTTGTTGACCGACATTACTCTACTCCGGAATACAGTGGTGGAACCCGCCTTAAGATGTCCCGGCAGGGCATCTTAAAGGGACGTGGAGAGGGGGTACAGGAGAGGAGCGCGGGAATGGGATCCGGCACCGATTCTGTCTCGCTTTTCACGACAGGGCGCAGCAGAAGCGCCTCTCGGGCATATTGCCGCTATTTTGACACAAAACCCGCATGCGGGTTAATCACGACAAAAGAAAAAAGGCAGCCAAAGGCTGCCTTTCGATGTTCTGATGCCCGATGCACCATCTCCGTGCCTCAACAAACTGCGTGAGGGCTATGGTCATCCTGACCTTATCGTGTCGTCATCCTGAATTGTTGTTTGCGTGTGCTTGCTTTCTTTTAGACTCCTGCCGACTCGCCTCCTGCGAATGGCACGAGAGATGGCCTCCTGCACACTCCCCTCATCCTGAGGGTCACCGCTCCCTGATACTTCATTCCCTTGCTACGCCCCGGTATGCCGGAGGCGATTCCATGACGCCTAATTTAACTCACTCAATCCAGGGCTCAACAGATAATTAGTGCCATTTAACAACTTAAACACCACAAAGACTGTTTAACTAAATGAAAAAAAAGAGATTATTTCAAATTTCAATGCAAAATTTCAGCCGTTAGCCAACCTGCTTGTAGGCGATCTCTTACAAAAAGACGGAACAATCCCCCTCATCAGTCACACCCCGCTGTGATGGCCATGGGCCCATTGACCTATGGTAATCGACCCATCCGGAGCGAAGGCCTGTTCCTCGATCGCCTGGGTGGCCAACTCCTCGATATCAAACCGTAAGGAGGAGAAGGCACGTAATACATCGTCTTCCGAACGCAGCACCAACCCCGCCATCCGCTCCAGCTGCCCCTTGCCGATATAACACTGGATCAGAGCGCCCATCATCTGGGCAGGAAAACTGACCCGTTGCAACGATGCCTGCCACTCTTGCAGTTCGGGAAACAAAATATCCTGGTTCATCGCGCTCTCCTTATCCCAGTTGGCGGCGCAGTTCGCGCAGTACCTGACGGGAACCGGGACGGATGCCACGCCATAGGCTGAAGGCTTCCGCCGCCTGCTCTACCAGCATCCCCAGACCGTCTATCACACGTCCAGCCCCCTCTGCCCTGGCCCAGGCGTTGAAGGGGGTATCCCCGGGACCATACATCATATCGTAGACCGTGAGCTGCCCATGGATGAGCAGGGGGGCCAGAGGTGGCACCTCTCCGGCCAGGCTGGCCGAGGTGGAGTTGATGATGAGATCGAAGGGCCCCTCAAGCGCCTCAAAAGAACTGGCCGATACGGCACCCAGCTCGCCAAACTCGGTGGCCAGCAGCTCGGCTTTACTCTGGGTACGATTGGCTATCACCAGGCTCCGGGGCCGCTCGGCCAGCAAGGGGGCCAGAGCACCACGCGCGGCCCCTCCGGCGCCCAGTAACAAGATACGGGCATCGGCGAGCTCAACTTGCTGCTGCTTGAGATCGGCCACCAGACCGGCGCCATCGGTATTGTCCCCCAGTACTTCCCCTCGCTCAGTCATGACCAGAGTGTTGACCGCACCGGCACGGCGCGCGCGCTCGGTGAGTTCGGTCGCCATGGCAAAGGCCTGCTCCTTGAAGGGCACTGTCACGTTACACCCCTTACCACCTCTGGCGAAGAAGAGGCGCAGGGCATCTGCAAAGCCGTCAAGGGGCGGTTCGCAGAGGCTGTATTCCATCTCCTGCTGGGTCTGGCGGGCAAAGAGGGTGTGAATGAAGGGGGATTTGCTGTGGCGAACCGGGTTGCCAACGACGAGATAGCGATCCATCGGAGAGTTCCTGTAACGGCGAATCATCCGATTTAACGGCTTTTTTCCGGCTGCCACAAGAAAAACGGCCCCGTTCAGGGGCCGTCTTGATCACCACTCGCGCGGAGCCAGAAACGCCTGCAGGCGTGCCTCGGCGCTGCCTGGCTCGGGGTGCCAGTCGTATTCCCAGCGTGCCAGCGGCGGCATCGACATGAGGATCGACTCGGTACGACCACCGGTCTGCAACCCAAACAGGGTGCCGCGGTCGTAGACCAGATTGAATTCCACATAGCGCCCACGCCGGTAAAGCTGGAACTGCCGCTCCGGCTCACCATAAGGCGTAGCCTTGCGTCGCGCCACTATGGGCAGGTAGGCCGCCAGATAGCCCTCTCCCACGGTACGCATAAAGGCAAAGCACTGCTCGAACGGCCAGCGATTGAGGTCGTCGAAGAAGAGCCCGCCGACACCGCGAGTCTCGCCCCTGTGCTTGAGGAAGAAGTAACGATCACACCAGGCCTTGTACTCGGGGTAGACCTCCTCCCCGAACGGCGCACAGAGATCCCGCGCCACTTGGTGCCAGTGGCGACAATCCTCCTCCTCCGGGTAGAAGGGGGTGAGGTCGAAGCCGCCACCAAACCACCAGATGGGGGCCTCCCCTTCCTTCTCGGCGATGAAAAAGCGCACGTTGGCGTGGCTGGTCGGCACATGGGGGTTATGTGGGTGGATAACCAGAGAGACCCCCATGGCCTCGAAGCGGCGCCCCGCCAGTTCGGGCCTGTGGGCCGTCGCCGAGGCGGGCATGGCATCCCCATAGACATGGGAGAAATTCACCCCCCCCTGCTCGATGACACTTCCACCGCGCAGCACCCGGGTGCGACCACCGCCACCGCCCTCGCGCTGCCAGGCATCCTCCACGAAATGTCCATGACCATCCGCCAGCTCTAGCGCAGCGCAGATTCGGTCCTGCAACTCGAGCAGGAAGCCCTTCACCGCCTCAACATCGGGTCTGTTCATCATCTTCTCCTAAGCGGGGCGCAGCAGTGCACCGGTACGGGCATCGCGGATCTCGGAGGGGTTATCACGCCCACCGACCTCACCGGGCAACACATAGTCGAGCCGCCCCCCCAGCGCCGCGCACACCTCGGCGGTGGTGCGGCCCGGCGCCTCGCCAGTCAGGTTAGCGCTGGTGGAGACCAGGGGCTTGCCGAAGGCACGGCACAGGGCCTTGACCTGGGGATGGTCTGTCACCCGGACCGCCAGGGTGTCGAACCGACCGGTCAACCACGTGGGCGTGGTGGTGCGTGCCGGCATCACCCAGGTGAAGGGGCCTGGCCAACTGGCTGTCACCACGGCGCGCTGCTCGGCCGTCAACGCCTCGATGTCGATATAGGGGAGCAGTTGCTCCAGGCTGTCGGCGATCAGGATCAATCCCTTCTCGACCGGGCGCTGCTTGATGGCAAGCAGCTTGCTCACCGCGGCCTCGGAGACGGGGTCGCAGCCGACCCCAAACACAGCTTCGGTGGCATAGGCGATCACGCCGCCACGCTCGAGGGCAGCGACCGCGCATTCCAGTTCGTTCATGTTCACTCTGCTATCCGTCTTGGGTCGGCGTTCACCGCCGCTTTCTTGTCTGGGTCTGCGACGCAATGTCGTCAGCCCCGCTCAACCTGTTTACCGCACTCCTTGCGCGGGCAGACCCAGCGCAGGCTGCCACGAACCCGCTTCTCAACCATGATCCCCCAACCGCAGTCGGGACAGGGCATGGCCACCGGCTTGTCATTGACCACGTACTTGCATTCGGGGTAGCGATTGCAGGAGTAAAACTGCTTGCCGTAGCGCGAAGTGCGGCTCACCAGATGCCCCTCACCACAAGCAGGACAGGGGATCTGAGTTTCATCACTCTCCTGCAAAGAGGCCATGTGATGACAGACGGGGAACTGGGTGCAGCCGACGAACAGGCCATAACGCCCCTTCTTGATGGCCAGAAGGTGTCCGCAGTCAGGACATTCCGATCCCTCGAGCACCTTTTCAATATCACGCCCGTTGGGGGTCAGGGAACGGATGTAATCGCAACCGGGATAGGCGCTACAGCCGAGGAAGGGGCCGTGCTTGCCCTGGCGAATCACCAGCTCGGCACCACACTGTGGGCATGGCTCACGCTCGAGCGCATGCTCGTGCGCCGAGAAGAGGTTAGGATCGATCTTGGACATGAATCACCGCGCAGCCAGAGTCCGGATGGGGCGGATTCTAGCAGCGCGGTCTGCTTCTGTCAGTGGAGGACGCCGTCCGACTCGTCGAACACCAGTTCTTCCATCTGCTGATAGGCGTTTTCGCTGCCGGGCACGTTGAACAGCACCATCATGACCACCCACTTAAGGTCGTCGAGCTCGATCTCGGGAGTGTCCAGTTCGAGCAGGCGCTCGATCACTATCTCCCGAGTCTCGGCATTGAGTACCTTGGCCTGCTCGAGGAACAGCAGGAAGCCACGGCACTCGGCACTGAGGCGATCCAACTCCTGAGGCGCATAGATACGCATGGAGCTAGGAGCACTACAGGTGATGTAGGTTTCACGTTCACTGTCGTGAAGGTTGGCCAGCCGCTCGAGCCAGCCCAGGGCCTTGTAAATTTCGTCCTGATGAAAACCGGCACGGCTCAACTCGGCGGTGAGTTCATCCTGGTCGATCATGACCTCTGCATCGCTGTGGATGTAGGTCTCGAAAAGGTACATCAATACGTCAAACATGATTCACCCTCCTCTTCTGACATATCCACCTGCCACCGCCATCACCTTACCCTCCAATTCCAACTCGATCAGCTGTCCAAGGACGGCCTCGACAGGAAGACGGGCTCTGGCTGCAACAACATCCACGCTGGTGACCTCGTAATCTACGTTATCCAACAAGCCGGCTTCTGGCAATCGACTCTTTGGCTCCACCCTCAAGACCGTAGACAGCGGGGTGCCCTCGCTCATCCATCCAAGCTCCTCCACTATATCGGCCGCGCTCGTCACAAGTTTTGCCCCTTGTTGGATGAGGCGATTGCAGCCGGCAGCTTGCGGATTCATCGGAGTTCCGGGAACAGCGAAAACCTCTCTTCCCTGCTCCAGTGCAAAGCGCGCCGTGATGAGTGAACCGCTCTGCTCGGCCGCCTCGACCACCAGCGTTCCCAGAGAGAGCCCGCTGATGATGCGATTGCGGCGAGGAAAATGCTCGGCCAGGGGCCCCTGTGTAGGCTCGAATTCCGACACCAGCGCGCCGCCCTCGGCCAGGATCTGTTCGAAGAGGGCCTGATGGCGCCGAGGATAAACACGCTCCAGCCCCGACCCCAGCACGGCGACGGTCGAGCCACCGGCAGCCAGGGCGGCCTGATGGCTGGCACCATCGATTCCCAGTGCCAGGCCCGAGGTAATGGTCATGCCGGCAGCGACCAACTCACCGGACAACCGGCGCGCCATCTCCAGCCCAACATGGGTAGGATGACGTGACCCTACCATGGCCAGCTGGGGCTGCATCAGACGCTCCGGCTCCCCGATGCACCAGAGCAGCAACGGGGCGGCGGGGATCGCTCTGAGGCGAAGGGGGTAACAGGGATGATCGGGGGTTAGCAGGTGGTGGTGTGGCGCTTCACACCAGGCGAGCAACGCGGAGGGATCGGTTGAAGGGTGATGCAGAGCCTGAATCTGGGTTCGAGTCAGGCCCCATCGGCTTAAGGTCTCTGCTGGAGAGGCCCTCAAGGTCGCTACATTGCCACCAACCTCTTCCAGCAACTTCCATGCGGTAACCGGGCCAATCCCGGGCAGCGCCCACAGGGTCAGCCAGTGGGTCAGCCGATCGTCATGGGGCATCAACCGAATAGCCTACCCGAACCATGTCCCGGCTCTGCAAGATCAGACCATAGCTCATACGGTCATACACCCTGAACAGCATCACACGGGCAACCGACTCCGGGGGTAATTGCAAGGTCGGGTCCGAATGGAAGGCCCTGTCGAAGCCTGTCGTCGTATCACGATAAACAGGTTGCTCGCCATAGGTCTTCACCATGGCCAAGCCCGGTCTCTTCACATCCAGCACGCTTCCTGGCGCCATGTGGTCCAACGCCCCCTTGTTGATGAGCACGACATCCAGTTTGCCAGCCACACTCATCCGATTGGGCATGTCGACGATGATCCCATCGAGGATTGGAGCGGCCCCCCGCGGAATAAAGAGAGCCTGCTCTATTTCCGGTCCTGGCAGCGGCATCAGCCTGTCGCCCTGACGTACCTCCTGACGGTTGGCAATCAGGGTGGCCTGGGTCTGCCCGTTAGACCACTGCATGTCGGCGCGCACTATGCCAGTAAGCGTCGCTTCCTGCCCCAGCCAGTCACCGCTCTTGGGATCTCGGTACTCGCGGCCGGGTCGATACGCTCCGTACTGCCTGCCTGGCTCCAACAGCCCCTGCACGAAGAGGGGATGATGGTCGAGGATCGCCTGCTGTCCTTCGTTATTTCCCAGCACATACGGGAGGGTTTCCCCTTGCTTGGGGCTCGAGAAGAGCAACTCCTGACTCAGGAAGGGGGCCAAAGATGAGAGGGGTAACGCAGGCACTGGGTTGAGTTTGCTGTCGCTGCGAACATGCGGGGATAAGGTCACCACTCGCTTCGCCCCCGCCATGCCACGGCTCAACTGAGGCTGACCATCGACCCACGTCAGGTGCAACACATCGCCGGGATAGATCCAGTGAGGATCGGCTATCTGGGGATTTCCCTTCCACAGCGTTGGCCATTGCCAGGGTTTCTGTAGATAATGTCCGGCTATATCCCACAGGGTGTCCCCACGCTGGACCGTATAGGTCTGCGGATACCCCTTGCGCAGGGCGAGCGTCTCAGCCGCAACCCCGAGCGTGGAACCAAACAACAGGAAAATCAGGGTAATTCGCGTCAGGTTCATAACACTCCTTGTGTCCTCTGCGGCGGCCTATGACTGTTTTTTGCCAGCGTAAATGACTAGAATTACGCCAGCACCAATCTTTTATATATAAGGCTCAAGAACCCATTTATGGCCATTCTAGATGTACTGCGCTTCCCCGATGAGCGTCTGCGCACCGTCGCGGCACCCGTCGAGGCCTTCACTCCGGAACTGCAAGTAATTGTAGATGATATGTTTGAGACCATGTATGCCGAAGAGGGCATTGGTCTGGCTGCGACCCAGGTCGACATCCATCAACGCATCATCGTCATCGATGTCTCCGAAGAGCGAGACGAGCGCCTGGTGCTGATCAACCCGGAAGTACTCGAGCAATCCGGCAGCACCGGGATCGAAGAGGGTTGCCTCTCGGTGCCTGGCAGCCGTGCCCTGGTGCCGCGCGCCGAGTGGATCAAGATCCGCGCTCAGGACGCCAAGGGCGAGCACTTCGAGCTGGAAGCCGACGATCTGCTGGCCATCTGCATCCAGCACGAGATGGATCACCTGATCGGCAAGCTGTTTGTCGACTACCTCTCTCCGCTGAAGCGTCAGCGCATTCGTCAGAAGCTGGAAAAAATGGCCCGTGAAGACCGTAAGAGCGCCTGAGGATGACCGTTTGAGCAAGCTGAAACTGATTTTTGCCGGTACTCCCGACTTCGCCGCCCGTCATCTGGCGGCGTTGTTGTCTTCCGAGCACGAGGTGGTGGCCGTCTACACCCAGCCGGACAAGCCGGCCGGTCGCGGTCAGAAGCTGACAGCCAGCCCGGTCAAGGAGCTGGCGCTGGCCCACGATCTACCGGTCTATCAGCCCGCTACCCTGCGCAATGAAGCCGCTCAGGCCGAGTTGGCCGCTCTGGGGGCCGATCTTATGGTGGTAGTGGCCTACGGCCTGATCCTGCCCAAGGTGGTACTCGACACTCCGCGTCTGGGCTGCATCAACGTGCACGGATCCCTGCTACCACGTTGGCGCGGCGCCGCCCCGATCCAGCGTGCCATCTGGGCCGGCGATGCCGAGACCGGCGTCACCATCATGCAGATGGACGTGGGGCTCGACACCGGGGCCATGATCCGCAAGGTCACCTGCCCTATCGCCGCCGACGAAACCTCAGCCAGCCTCTATGACAAGCTGGCCGAACTGGGCCCACAGGCTCTGGTGCAAACCGTCGATGCCATGGCCGCCGGCGATACCCATGCCGAACCCCAGGACGATACTCTGGCCAACTACGCCGAGAAGCTCTCCAAGGAGGAGGCGCGTATTGACTGGGATCAGGAGGCCGTCGCCATCGAGCGTTGCACCCGGGCCTTCAATCCTTGGCCCATCAGCTGGTTCGAGGTGGCAGAGCAAACCGTCAAGGTGTGGTCCGCCTGCGCGCTGGAGCACGATCACGGCCAGACGCCGGGGACCCTGCTCAAGGCTGATCGGGAAGGCATCGACATCGCCACCGGCCGGGGTGTGCTGCGTCTGCTGACCCTGCAACCGCCGGGCAAAAAGCCGATGACGGTACAAGATTTGCTCAATTCCCGTCGTGACTGGTTCACCGTCGGGACCACGCTAGCTTGACGAGGCGGGGTTCGGCCCCGCCCTCCTCTCTTCCGCGAGCGCTCAATCAAGGTAATCCGATGAAAACACGTGCTCAGGCCGCTCTGGTCATGCAACAGGTGCTGGACCACGGCAACTCCCTCTCCGCCGTGCTCCCCGCCGCCCAGGAGCAGGTCGCCCCGCGCGATCGCGCCCTGCTGCAGGAACTCTGCTATGGCACCCTGCGCTGGCTACCCCGTCTCGACGCCGCCGTCGGCGAGATGATGGACAAGCCTCTCAAGAACAAGAGCCGCATCTTCCACTATCTGTTGTTGGTGGGCCTCTATCAGCTCATCTACACCCGCATTCCGCCCCACGCCGCGGTGGCCGAGACGGTCAACGCAACCAAACTGCTCAAGGGCCAGGCCCTGCGCGGCCTGATCAACGGTGTGCTGCGCAACTTCCAGCGCAGTGCCGAGGTGATCCTGATGCGGGTCGACCGTATCCCGAGCGTACGCCTCGGCCATCCTGAATGGCTGGTCAAGCGCCTTCGCCACGCCTATCCCGACGACTGGGAGGCGATCCTCGAGGCCAACAACCAGCGCCCCCCCATGTGGATTCGCAATAACGCCAGCCGCCAGAGCCGCGACACCCTGCTGGCACGCCTCGCCGAGGCCGGCATCGCCGCCAGTGCCGGTGCGGAAGGCGCCGATACCATACTGCTCGAGCGCCCCTGCGACGTGACCAAACTGCCCGGCTTCGAGGTCGGCGACTGTTCGGTACAAGATGGCGCCGCCCAGCAAGCGGCAGCCCTGCTCGACCCGCAGCCGGGTGAGTGGGTTCTCGATGCCTGCGCCGCCCCCGGTGGCAAGACCGCCCACCTGCTGGAGCGTCAACCGGCCCTTGCGGGTGTCGTTGCCGTCGATGCCGACGCAGACCGCCTCAAGCGGGTACAGCAGAATCTGGATCGCATTGGCCTCCAGGCCCAACTCATCCACGGTGATGCCAGCGCGCCGGAACAGTGGTGGCAGGGCCCCCAATTCGATCGCATCCTGCTCGATGCCCCCTGCTCGGCCACCGGCGTCATACGACGCCACCCTGACATCAAGTGGCTACGGCGGGATCAGGACATCCGCGATCTCTCCCAGCTGCAGCGCCAAATCCTGGATGCCCTCTGGTTGAAACTCAAAAGCGGCGGTACCCTGCTCTATGCGACCTGTTCGGTGCTACCCGAGGAGAACCGGGATCAGATCCGCGCCTTCCTCGCTGCTACACCGGAGGCCGTGCTGATCCCCCTGACCCCGGACGATACTCCGGAGCAGCCGGGGCGCCAGTTCCTCCCCGGAGAGCAGGGGATGGACGGCTTCTACTACGCCAAGCTGATGAAGCGGTGAGCAGACGATGAAGATCATCATACTGGGGGCCGGCCAGGTGGGCGGCACCCTGGCCGAGAACCTGGCCGGCGAGAACAACGACATCACGCTGGTGGACACCGATGTCGAGCGTCTGCGCGAGTTGCAGGACAAGTTCGATCTGCGGGTGGTCAACGGCCATGGCGCCCATCCCAGAGTGCTGCGTGAAGCAGGCGCCCAGGATGCCGACATGCTGGTGGCGGTCACCAACAGTGACGAGACCAACATGATCGCCTGTCAGGTGGCCTACTCCCTGTTCAACACCCCGAACAAGGTGGCGCGGATCCGCTCACCGGCCTATCTGGCCGAGCGGGATCGCCTGTTCCTGCCCGAGTCGGTGCCGGTTGATCACCTGATCGCCCCGGAGCAGCTGGTGACCGACTACATTCGTCGGCTGATCGAGTATCCGGGCGCCCTGCAAGTGGTGGACTTCGCCGGTGGCCGGGTCGGCCTGGTGGCGGTCAAGGCTTACTACGGTGGTCCCCTGGTGGGCAATGCCCTCTCCACCCTGCGCGAGCACATGCCCAACATCGAAACCCGGGTGGCGGCCATCTTCCGCCAGGGTCGGCCGATCCGCCCTCAGGGCACCACCATCATAGAGGCCGATGACGAGGTCTTCTTCGTGGCGGCCGCAGGCCACATCCGCGCCGTCATGTCCGAGCTACAGCGCCTTGAGAGCCCCTACCGACGCATCATGATCGTCGGCGGCGGCAATATCGGCGCAGGCCTCGCCCGACAGCTCGAGAAGCGCTACAGCGTCAAGTTGATCGAACGCAGCCCCAAGCGTGCCGAACTGCTCTCCGAGCAGCTCGAGAACACCATCGTCTTCTGCGGTGATGCAGCGGATCAGGAGCTGCTGGCGGAAGAGCACATCGACCAGATCGATGTCTTCATCTCGGTCACCAATGAAGACGAGGCCAACATCATGTCGGCCCTGCTTGCCAAGAAGATGGGTGCCAAGAAGACGCTGGTGTTGATCCAGCGCGGCGCCTATGTGGACCTGGTACAGGGTGGCCCCATCGACATCGCCATCTCTCCTCAACAGGCCACCATCTCGGCCCTGCTGACCCATGTGCGCCGGGCCGACATCGCCAACGTCTACAGCCTGCGCCGCGGCGCCGCCGAGGCCATCGAGGCGATCGCCCACGGGGACGAGCAGACCTCCAAGGTGGTGGGCCGCACCGTCGGTGAGCTCAAGCTGCCACCAGGTACCACCATTGGCGCTATAGTTCGTGGAGAAGAGGTATTGATTGCCCACGATCGCACCAAGATCCAGCAAAATGACCATGTGGTGATGTTCCTGGTGGACAAGAAATACATCCCGGAAGTGGAGCGGATGTTCCAACCTAGCCCCTTCTTCCTCTAGGGACCCCATGGCGAGCCTCTGCATCCACTCGGCCCAGCTCAACCTCCCGCGGGAATGGACTGGGCCTTTTGTTAATCAACGACCAGACATGCTCTCATGATCAAACTGCGTCCCATCCTCTTCACCCTCGGCCTGGTGCTATCCAAACTGGCGCTGTTTATGTGGCTGCCCACCCTGTTGGCGCTGGTTACCGGCACCGAGGGGTTCGTCGAGTTTCTCAAATCGGTGTTGATCACCCATGGCGCAGCCTTCCTCTGCCTGCACTATGGTCGCAAGGCGGAGTTTCGCCTCGGGGTGCGCGAGATGTTTCTGCTCACTACCTCGGTGTGGGCCGTGGTCTGCATCTTTGGCGCCCTGCCGTTCGTCTTCATCACCCATATCGCCTTCACCGACGCCTATTTCGAGACCATGTCCGGGGTGACCACCACAGGCTCTACCGTGCTCTCGGGCCTCGACAACATGGCCCACAGCATCCTGCTGTGGCGCTCCATCTTGCAATGGCTCGGCGGGGTTGGCTTTATCGTGATGGCGGTGGCGGTGCTGCCCTACCTCAACGTCGGCGGCATGAAGCTGTTCCAGACCGAAAGCTCGGATTGGTCGGACAAGAGCGCCCCGCGCGCCAAGACGGTGGCCAACCACATAGTGCAGGTCTATCTGGTGCTCTCCATGCTCTGCTTCCTCGCCTACTGGGCGAGCGGCATGAGCACCTTCGAGGCGGTCAACCATGCCATGACGACGCTCAGCACGGGGGGATACTCCACCTCGGATCAATCCATGTCCCACTTCTCCAACGCGGCGCACTGGATCGGTTCCCTCTTCATGTTTCTGGGAGGGCTGCCCTTCCTGCTCTACGTGCAGAGCCTCTCACGACGCGATAGCAGCCTGCTGCGCGACGCCCAGGTCCGTGGCTTCTTCTGGCTGGTAGTCTGGGTCACTCTGATCATGACCCTCTACCTGTGGCATCGTGATACCTTCGGGTTCTGGGATGCCCTGCGCATCAGCTGCTTCAACATCGTCTCTGTGCTGACCACCACAGGCTACGGCCTCGGCGACTTCGGCACCTGGGGACCGCTCACCAGCATCCTCTTCATCTTCCTGCTGATGCTGGGGGCCTGCTCCGGCTCTACCGCCGGCGGCCTCAAGATCTTCCGGGTGCAACTCTCGTTCGCCCTGTTCCGCAAACAGATGCTGCAGTTGATGCACCCCTCAGGGGTCTTCCCCCAGAAGTACAACGGCCGGCCGGTGAACGAGGCGATCGTGCGATCCATGATCGCCTTCGTGCTCGCCTACTTTGCCATCATCCTGCTGATCGCCGCCCTGCTCGGGGTCATTGGTCTGGACCCCCTGACCGCCATCTCGGGCTCCATCACGGCGGTGGCCAACGTGGGTCCGGGCATGGGCCCGGTGATCGGCCCGAGTGCCAACTTCGCCAGCCTGCCCGACTCGGCCAAGTGGATCCTGTCGTTTGGCATGATGCTGGGGCGCCTCGAGATCCTCACAGTGGCGGTGCTCTTCTTCCCCGCCTTCTGGCGCCAGTAATGGAAAGAGGCAGCCTCCCGGCTGCCTCTTCGCTATCTGTCACCCCTCTTTGGCGAGTCGGGCCCCCCCCTCCTCATCCCCGTGCTCGCGCGCCTGCTCGACCAACGCCTCCGGCAGGGGTTTGGGTACCTCGACCCCCAGCTCGCGTAGTCGCTCGGCCTGCACCAACAGGTTGCCACGGCCGGTGGCGAGGCGCCCCATCGCCTTGTCGTAACTCTCGCTGGCCCGCTGCAGGCTGCCGCCCAGGCTCTGCATCTCCTCTACAAACAGGCGCAGCTTCTCATAGAGGCGGCCGGCCCGCTCGGCGATGAGGCGGGCATTCTGGTTCTGCCGATCGACCCGCCACAGGTTTTCGATGGTACGCAGCGCCACCATCAGGTTGGTCGGGCTCACCAGCAGTATGTTGTGCTCGAGGCCGTAACGCACCAGGCCGGGATCGGCCTCCAGCGCCACCAGGAAGGCCGGCTCCACCGCCACGAACATCAGCACATAGTCGAGGGTGCGCACCCCGGGCAACTGCTGGTAATCCTTGCGCCCCAGTTCGCGAATATGACCGCGCACCGACGCCACATGCTCCTTGAGGTCGACCGCCTTCTCCAACTCGTCGTCCGAGTTATACCAGCGTTCGTAGGCGGTCAGCGACACCTTGGCGTCGATGATGATCTCCTTGCCCTGGGGCAGGTGAACGATCACATCCGGCTGGTAGCGCTGGCCCTTGTCTGAGGTGAGGCTGACCTGGGTCTCGTACTCGTGCCCCTCACGCAGGCCACATTCACTGAGGATGCGCGCCAGCACCACCTCCCCCCAGTTCCCCTGCTGCTTGCTGTCCCCCTTGAGGGCACGGGTCAGGGCCGCCGCCTCCTCGGTCATGCGGGCGTTGAGCTCGGCCAGACGCTCCAGTTCGAAGCGCAGGTTGTGACGCTGCTCGCTCTCCTGAGCGTGAGTCTCCCCCACCTGACGACGAAAGCTCTCGATCTGCTCGCGCAAAGGAGTGAGCACCCGATCCAGGCTGTGCTGATTGAGGTCGCGAAACTGGGTCGAGTTCTGCTCGACGATGCGGTTGGAGAGGTTCTCGAACTGCTGCACCAGCCGCGCCTCGTTCTCCTGCAGCAGCTGCAGTTTCTCGGCCGACGCCTGACGCTCGGCGCGCAGCATGGCCTCGAGCTCCTTGATACGGGCCGTCAGCCGAACGATCAACTGCTGGCGCTCCTCCTGGCGAGCCTCCTGATGAAGCCGCTCATCGTTAAGCTCATCCAGGCGCTGTAGCTGAGCGTCATTGCGGGCCTGCGACTCGGTCAGCATATCCTTCAGGCGGCGACGCTCGCGCAGCCCCACCAGCCCACCAGCGAGACCACTGAGCAGGAGAGCAATCCCCAGCAGCAGCCACTCCTGCGGATTCATCTCAGCCCCCTGCGCCGCAGCAGTTGCTCCAGATAACGGTTAGCCAGCACCCAAAACAACACATAGGCGCCATAGAAACCGATAATGAGCCACTTGTGACTGTTTACCCCCAGATCGAGCTCGGCAAACGTGGTGTGAGTCAGGCGCATGTAAATGAAGATGACGCCGGGAAACATATAGAGCAGCGACGCGCGCCAGAAAAATAGCAACATAGAGGATGCGATCTGCGGGTGGAAAGTGGGCCTAGCTTACACAAGCACGCCCGCGCTGGCGATCCCGTGGTGCTGGCTTGAGGGGGGAAATTGCCGTAAAATTAACCCTAAATGGGTAACAGGAGCCACCATGGATCACTCTCTGTGCCAGTGGCTACGACGAACGCTGGCCCCCTTGAGCACACCGCTTGTCAGCTGCCAGGAGGCCCGTCCGCCCTGGGCCATCGATGAGAAACAGTTCCTCTCTCTGTGCAATCGTTGCGGCGACTGCTTTCGGGCCTGCCCTCAGGGGCTGCTGCACCCGGCCAATCGCCCCGAATACCGGGGAACGGCCATCCTGGGTACCCCGATCCTGGATCTCTCCTGCGGTCAGTGCAGCTACTGTGGCAGTTGTGCCCGGGCCTGCCCGACCGGCGCCCTGGATCTTGCCCTGGGCCGTCAGATACAGACCCGGGTTCGCGTCTCGGAACAGTGCCAGGCCCGCCAGGGTTACTACTGCCTGCTGTGTGAAGATGCCTGCCCCCGGCTCGCCATCAAGGTGACCCAACAGGGGGTACAGCTCAACCACATGGTCTGCGATGGGTGCGGCGCATGTGGCCTGGCCTGCCTGCACGGCGCCATCACCCTGGAGCGCCACCCCAAAACCAAAACGGAGCCCTGAGGCTCCGTTTCTTCACCGACCTTAGCCCACCGCCAGCAACTCGTCAGGCTCCAGCCCCAACAGGTGGCAGAGGCGTGCCGGATCGCGCACCGCGTCGGCCAGGGTGTATTCCCCCAGCACATCGAGGAAGGCGTTCATCGCCTTGCGCAGTATCCCCTGCACCCGGCAACCGCCGGCCAGGCGGCAGTTATCGCTCTTGCAGTAGGCGGGACAGAGGATGTTCTCCATATCCACCACCACGTCGCGCAGGTTGATGGAGACCGCCGAGCGGCCGAGGCGAATACCGCCGTGCTTGCCCCGCACCGTCTCTATGTACCCCTTGAGGCCGAGCTGATGCACGATCTTGACCACATGATTGCGCGAGATGGCGAAGGTATCGGCCACCTCCGTGATGGTCGACAGGCGATCTTCCGGTTGTACCGCCAGGAAGGTCAGGGTACGCAGGGCGTAGTCGGTAAATCGTGTCAGTTGCATGAAATGCTTGCCTCGTTGATACAGCCAACGGACACCGGCGAATGCGGGTCACCTCGGATAGTCAGGCAAGGGTAAGAGCTGGGAAACAGGGTGTCGATAAAGATGGAAATAAATCGGCACTTTCTTTGATTAATCGCAAAAATGCCGACTAGTTGCCACTAGTGAGGGGTTTTGAGCCACTTTTGCAGCGCCACGGAGGGGATCGAACTCTCCGATGCCACCGCGAATGCACCCCAATCGACGGCGCTCTGCAGCGCCTGCTCCATGGCCATGCCCGAGGCGAGCCCGTGGATCAGGCCACCGGCAAAGGCGTCGCCCGCCCCCGTGGTATCGACCACAGATACCGGCCGCGCCGGCACCCGGATCCGCTCCTCCCCATGAATGGCGACGGCCCCCTCCTTTCCCTCGGTCAGCACCAGCCACTGCAGGCTCTCCCCCCCAATCTGACGCGCGTGCAACCAGAGGTCATCCTGGCTGGCCAGATCGCTGCGCGAGGCGATCAGCACGTGGCAGGGGCGGCGCACTTGCCCTCCCTTGGGATATTGGGCCACCACGAAACTCTGGCTCAGCATCTGGCGCATATAAGGGACGACCACAGAGCCGGGATAATTCACATAGAGGCAGTCGATCCCGACCGTCGGCAAGTCGCCGGGCAGGTCGGGGCGACGGGGCCGACGCAGTATGGTGCGCTCACCGGTCGAGTCCACCAGCACCAGCAACTCGCCGGTCTCACCGCCGAAGCGCTCCACGTGTCGGCAATCGAGCCCATAACCCGCGGCCTGCTCCAGCAGCCAGTCGCCGGTCTCGTCGAGGCCGATACGGGAGGCGATGAGCACCTCATGGCCTGCCCACACCAGGCCCACCCCGGTATTGGCGGCGCCGCCGCCCAGCCGCCGTCCCTGATCCAGATATTGCAGCCGGGCCCCGGCCACCAGCGGCTCGGAAAGGGAGAGGACGTGATCGCAGTTAAGATTGGCAAGCAGCAGCAGACGGGACATGGAGGATCTCTCGCAGGGTGGAGACTCAGTAGAGCGCAGGGTGCGCCGCCCCACAAGCAGCAAGAGGAGACGGCGCGATCGGGATCAATAGACGGGCAGTACCACCTCCTGGAATAGCTCGTCGATGCGGGCCTGGGTGGGCTGCTGCATCACGTTCTGGATCACCTCCTTGGTGAGGTGGGGCGAGAAGGTGGTGATGAAGTCGTACATGTAGTTTTGCAGCAGTATGCTCTTGCTAAAGCAGAGATAGGCCGGACAGGGAGTGAAGAGGTGCTCCAGGTTGATGGCCACCAGATCCGGGGCGTCGGTGTCGTTGGCCACCAGGGAAGAGATGATGCCGATACCGAACCCCAGTTCGACGTAACGCTTGATGACACCGGCATCCATCACCGTCATGTAGTAGTTGGGGGTAAGACCGGCGGCCTCGAATGCCTCGTCCTGCACCTTGCGCCCGGTCGCCCCGCTCTCGTAGCTGAGGATGGGGTACTGGCAGAGCTGCTCCAGGCTCGGTCGCTTCACCCGGGCCAAGGGGTGCTCCTTGGGCACCACCAGGGAGAGGGTCCACAGATAGGCCGGCAGCACGATGAGATCCTTATCGAAGCCGATCTCGTGGGCGACGATGGAGAAGTCTGAATAACCCTTGCTGATCTGATCCTTGCTGGCCGACATCACGGGGTGCAGGTGGAACGAGATCTTGGGGTACTTCTTGGTGAAGTAGGTGACCGATTTCGGCAGCAGGTGGCGGGCTATGGTGTGGGTGGTGTGGATGTTGAGGGTCCCCACCGTCGGGTCGAGATACTCGCGGGAGATCGCCTTGATCTTGCTCTCTATGTTGAGCATCGCCTCGGCACACTTGATGATCTCCTCTCCCACCGGCGTGATGCGGTGCAGGTGCTTGCCACGCCGCTCGAAGATACGCACGCCCAGCTCTCCCTCGAGCAGACCGATCTGTTTGCTGACGCCAGGCTGGCTGGTATAGAGCGCCTCGGAGGCGGCCGAGACGTTGAGATTGTGGTCCCGGATCGCGATCAAGTACTTCAACTGCTGCAATTTCAAGGCTCTTCCCTCGCTGGCTGGGGTCTCGTCGGGCGACCCACCCGAAGGAAATGGCCGCCCCGAAGGGCGGCCAGTTTACCATCAGGGGCCGGGCCAATCGCCGCTTGTTCCTTCATTTTCCTAAAGAATCTAGCATTCGGCCCGGTTTAGTGACAAACCGCTTCACAAGAGCCCCACTCCGACCGGGGTCAGCAGGCCGAGAAACTGCAGGATCCAGCGCAGCACCAGGGTCGAGTCGACCCCCTGCTCCAGGGTCGCGAGGCAGGCCTGATAACGTGCCTCGCCGAGGCTCTCGCGACGCTTCTCGATGAGGGCGCGGTCGTACTCCACCGAGAACTCGGGATGCCCCTGGATGGCCACCACGTGCTCCCCGTGCTGGAACATGAAGTTGGGGCAAAAATCGTTGCCCGCCAGGCGCAGCGCACCCGGCGGCAGAGACTCCACCTGATCCTGATGACTCGCCAGGACCCGGATCTGCGGCACGTTCGGCACCATCCAGTCGCGCTCGGCCAGCACCGGATTGACGGCGACCCCGAGCCCCCACCCCTTGGCCGACTTGTTCACCGCCCCGCCGAGCGCCTGGGCGATGGCCTGGTGGCCAAAGCAGACACCGGCCAGGGGCACCCCGGCGGCGTCGGCCCGCACTATCCACTCGCGCAGGACCACCACCCAGGGCAGATCACTGTAGGCATCGTGACGCGACCCTGTGATGAGCCAGGCATCGCATTCGTGGAGATCCCCGGGCAGCTCGCCATCGCAGGCGGCCCAGACCGAGAAAGTCAGATCAGGCTGCAGGGCCCGGAATCCGGCGATGAACATCTCCGAATAGACGCGGCCGAAACGTTCGGCATAGTCGGCATCGAGCCGGTCACAGTCGAGGATCCCCAATTTCATCCGATACGCTCCTTGTTTCACTTCATGGTAGGCATGACGAAGCTGGCCCCCTGGCGCTCCCCCTCGGGCCAACGCGCGGTCACCGTCTTCATGCGGGTGTAGAAGCGTACCCCGTCCGGCCCGTGCATGTGAAGCGGCCCAAACAGGGAGCGCTTCCAGCCGCCGAAGCTGTGGAAGGCCATGGGCACCGGGATTGGCACATTGACCCCCACCATGCCGACCTGCACCCGCTGGATGAAGTCGCGCGCCGACTGGCCATCGGCGGTGAAGATGGCGGTACCGTTGCCGTACTCGTGGTCGTTGATGAGGTCCAGCGCCGTCTCGTAGTCGGGCACCCGCACCACGCAGAGTACGGGGCCGAAGATCTCCTCCCGGTAAACCCGCATGGCCGGGGTTACGCGATCAAACAGGCAGCCGCCGATGAAGTAACCCTCGCCGTGACCGACCGGGCGGCCATCGACCACCAGCTCGGCCCCCTCGGCCACCCCCTGATCCACGTAACCGCGCACCCGCGCCAGGTGCTCCCGACTGATGAGGGGCCCCATCTCGTTCTCCGGGGTGACGCCGAGCCCGGGCCCGACCCGCAGATTCGCCACCAGCGGGGTGAGCCGGGCCACCAGGGCATCGGCCACGGCGTCACCGACCGCCACCGCCACCGAGATGGCCATGCAACGCTCGCCAGCCGCCCCGTAGGCCGCACCCATCAGGGCGCTTACCGCTCCGTCGAGGTCGGCGTCCGGCATCACCACCATGTGGTTCTTGGCACCGCCCAGCGCCTGCACCCGCTTGCCGTGGGCCGAGGCGGTGGCATAGATGTATTCGGCAATCGGGGTCGAGCCGACAAACGACACTGCCTGTACCCGCGGGTCGGTCAGCAGCACATCGACCGCCTCCTTGTCACCGTTGATGACGTTGAACACCCCGTCCGGCAGGCCGGCCTCCTTGAGCAGCTCGGCCAGGCGCAGTGAGAGGCCGGGATCTTTCTCCGACGGCTTGAGCACGAAGCTGTTGCCGCAAGCCAGCGCCACCGGGAACATCCACATGGGCACCATGGCCGGGAAGTTGAACGGCGTGATGCCGGCACATACCCCGAGCGGCTGCATCAGGGACCAGCTGTCGACCCCGCGCCCCACGTTCTGGGAGTGCTCCCCCTTCTGCAGGTGGGGAATACCGCAGGCGAACTCCACCACCTCCAGCCCACGGGTCAGCTCTCCCTGGGCGTCGCTCAGCACCTTGCCGTGCTCGCGGGTGATGAGGGCCGCCAGTTCGTCGCGCTGCGCCTCCACCAGGGCCTTGAAGCGGAACATCACCCGCGCCCGCACCAGCGGCGGGGTCTGGGCCCAGGCGGGGAAGGCCCGTTCGGCCACGGCAATCGCCTCGGCACACTCGGCCGCCGAGGCCAGGGCCACCCTCCCTGTCTCATCACCGCTGGCCGGATTGTGGATGGGGGCCACGCGCCCGCTGTGGCTCGCGCAGTGACGGCCGTCGATAAAGTTACCCAAGATGGTCATGCATCCTCCGTGATGTCAGGCCTGGGCCTGCAGGGTGTCCTGTAGCAGGTTGAACAGCTGATCGATGTGCTCGCGCTCTATGATGAGGGGCGGCGAGAGGGCGATGATGTCGCCGGTGACCCGGATCAGTGCCCCCTTCTCAAAGCAGCGTACAAACACCTCATAGGCGCGCTTGCCAGGCGCTCCGACCATGGGCTCGAGCTCGATCCCCGCCACCAGACCGTAGTTGCGAATGTCTTTGACGTGCTTGCAGCCGCGCAGGGCGTGTACCGCCTCCTCCCAGTAGCCCGCCATGTCGCGCGCCCGGGTCAGCAGTTGCTCCTGCCGGTAGATCTCCAGGGTCGCCAACCCCGCCGCCGCCGCCACCGGGTGGCCCGAGTAGGTGTAACCGTGGAACAGCTCGATGGCCCCCTTGCCGGCCGCCATCATGTCGTCGTAGATGTGCCCCTGCACCAGCACAGCCCCCATGGGGATGGCTCCGTTGGTGAGCCCCTTGGCGCAGGTGATCATGTCCGGCTGCACGTCGAACTCCTGGGCGGCAAACGGCGAGCCGAGGCGGCCGAAGCCGGTGATCACCTCGTCGAAGATGAGCAGAATACCGTGCTTGGTGCAGATCTCGCGCAGCCGCTTGAGGTAACCCTTGGGCGGCATGATGACGCCTGTGCTGCCTGCGATAGGCTCAACGATGACGGCGGCAATGTTGCTGGCATCGTGCAGAAACACCAGCTTCTCCAGCTCATCGGCAAGCACCGGGCACTCGTTTGGCAGGCCACGGGTGAAGGCGTTGCGGGCGATGTCGAGGGTGTGCGGCAGGTGATCGACCCCCGGCAGCAGTGAGCCGAACCACTTGCGGTTGCCCGGAATGCCGCCGACCGAGATGCCGCCAAAGCCCACCCCGTGGTAGCCGCGCTCGCGGCCGATGAGGCGGGTGCGGGTCCCCTCACCGCGAGCCCGCTGCCAGGCCAGGGCGATCTTGAGGGCCGTATCGACCGACTCGGATCCCGAGTTGGTATAGAAGACGTGCTTGAAGCCGGGCGGCGCTATCTCCACCAGCCGATCGGCCAGCTCGAACGGCAGCGGATGCCCCATCTGGAACGTCGGTGCGAAGTCGAGATGGCCGATCTGGGCCGATACGGCCTCAGCGATCTCCCGACGACCGTGGCCGGCATTGCAGCACCAGAGGCCGGCGGTGCCATCCAGTATCTTGCGACCGTCCTCTGAGTAATAATGCACTCCCTTCGCCGACGAGAGGATGCGTGGCGCCGCCTTGAACTGCTGGTTGGCGGTGAAAGGCATCCAGAAGGCGGAGAGATCCTGGGGCGTCTGTATCTCGTTAACAGGTTTCATGATCACCTCGTCCTAAGGTGTTTAGTTATCTGCAACTAGCGGGTATTAAATTAAACACCTGAAGCCTGAAAAAGGGGAGAAGATTCGCCCCCGACTTATTGGTTCCTACCCATGCGGGTGGTATAAGATAATTAACACAAATACAACAATAGTAAACAGCAAAGCAACAGAGGGAGTCTCAATCGATGGATATCGGCAATCGCCTCAAGGCGGTACGCACCAGGGCTGGGCTCTCCCAGCGCGAGTTGGCCAAGCGCTCGGGAGTAACCAACGGCTTCATCTCCCAGATAGAGAAGAATCAGGTCAGCCCCTCGGTCGCCTCCCTGCGCAAGGTGCTGGAGGGGATCCCCATGTCGCTGGCCAACTTCTTCACCGACGAGACAGAGATGGATACCGAGGTGATCTTTCGCGCCGACGAGATGCCCGATCTCGGCTCCCACCCCATCAGCTACCGCCTGGTAGGCCATAGCCGTGCCAACCGCACCATCGGTATGCTCAAGGAGATATTGCCCCCCGGAGCCGATACCGGCGCCGAGATGCTGAGCCATGAGGGTGAAGAGTGCGGCATCGTCATCGCCGGCAACGCCGAGGTCACGGTGGGAGAGCAGGTCTATCTGCTGCAACCCGGGGATGGCTACTACTTCGATAGCCGCACTCCGCACCGTTTTCGCAACGCCGGGGATCAGGAGTGCGTGCTGATCTCGGCCAACAGCCCGGCCAGCTTCTAATAGTGTTTAAGAAATTGTTACAACCACGATTTACTTCGCCATGGATGTTTAGCATAGTGATGCAATCGTGAGCCACCCGTTCAAGGAGCGAACATGACCACCCTCACCCTGGCCGACTGGGAACAACGCGCCGCCACCCTGAAGATCGAGGCCCGCGCCTTCATTGACGGCGCTTATGTTGACGCCAGCTCGGGCGCCACTCTCGACTGCATCAATCCGGCCAACGGTCGCCTGCTGGCCAAGGTGGCCGCCTGTGACGCCATGGATGCCGAGCGGGCAGTGCAGGCCGCCCGCCGCGCCTTCGACGATCGCCGCTGGGCAGGTCAGTCGCCCAAGCAGCGCAAGCTGGTGCTGCAGCGCTTCGCCGCCCTGATGCGTGAGCACGTGGAAGAGCTCGCCCTGCTCGAATCCCTCGACATGGGTAAACCCATAGGTGACGCCATCAGCTACGACGCCCCGGCCGCCGCCAACTGTATCGCCTGGAACGGCGAGGCGATCGACAAGATCTACGACGAGGTGGCGCCGGTCGAAGAGGGGGCCCTGGCCCTGGTGACCCGCGAGCCGCTGGGCATAGTCGCCGCCATAGTGCCGTGGAACTTCCCCCTGGTGATGGCCTGCTGGAAGCTCGGGCCGGCACTGGCCACCGGCAACTCGGTGATCCTCAAGCCCTCGGAGAAATCCCCCCTCACCGCCATCCGCATCGCCGGGCTGGCCAAGGAGGCAGGGATCCCCGACGGCGTCTTCAACGTGCTGCCGGGCTTTGGCCACACTGTGGGTGAGGCGCTGGCCATGCACATGGATGTCGACTGCATCACCTTCACCGGCTCGACCCGGATCGGCAAACACCTGGTGGAATGCTCGGGCAAGTCCAACCTCAAGCGCGCCTTTATGGAGTGCGGTGGCAAGAGCCCCAATATAGTGCTGGCCGACGCACCGGACCTCGAGCTGGCCGCCCGCACCGCCGCCGCCGCCATCTTCTATAACCAGGGCGAGGTGTGCACCGCCGCCTCGCGTCTGCTGGTGCAAAACAGCATCAAGGCCGAATTTGTGGCCAGGGTGGTGGAGTATGCCCGCGAGTGGGTGAGCCAGAACCCGCTGGATCCGGAGACCCGCATCGGCGCCATGGTCGACGGCCTGCAGATGGAGCAGGTGCTCTGCTACATCGCCTCGGGTAAGGAGGAGGGCGCCACCCTGCTGCTGGGGGGCGAACGTTGCCATCAGCACAGCGGCGGCTTCTATATCACACCCACCATCTTCGATGACGTGACTCCCCGGATGCGCATCTTCCGCGAGGAGATCTTCGGCCCCGTGCTCGCCATCACCGGTTTCGACACCCTGGAAGAGGCGATCCAACTCGGCAACGACACCTGTTATGGCCTCGCCGCGGCGGTATGGACCTCGGACGTCAACAAGGCGATCAAGAGCTCACGCGCCCTGCGCGCCGGTACCGTCTTCGTCAATAACTGGGACGGCGGCGACATGACCATGCCGTTTGGCGGCTACAAGCAGTCGGGCAATGGTCGCGACAAGTCCCTCCACGCCCTCGAGAAGTATACCGAGCTGAAAAGCACCTGGATTCAACTCGACTAGCACCACAGAAGAGGACGCCAGGGCCATAAAAGGGGGGATATCCCCCTTTTTTCATTTTTCCCTTCCCAGAGGGGGCTCAATCGATATAATCATCAGTGTGGCAACTCTTTATATTTAATAGAAAAATGCTGTTTTTCATGGGAAGTGTGCTGTTTCTGGTCATCGGTCTGCCCCTGCTCTTCTACGCATTCGGGCAGGGTGAGGCCTATGTCACCTGGGGCCCCTGGATCTCCGCCATCGCCCTGATGCTCTGGCTGCTCAAGGATGTCACCAATATCCGTCGCGGCGGCTGACCCCCTTCTTTCCGGTTAACACTCCCGCTACACTGACGTTTTGTGATCTTCATCACCGATAACAACAAGGCGTCACTCACACATGCAATCTCCTACCCAGCGCCAGGGCGTGATCTTTGCCCTCTCGGCCTACACCCTGTGGGGTCTGGCCCCCATCTACTTCAAGCTGATTAGCCAGGTTCCCGCCGGCGAGATCCTGACCCACCGCGTCATCTGGTCCTTCGTGTTGCTGCTGGTGTTGGTGCTGCTCAAGCGCCAGTGGCCCCGGGTACAGGCGGTGCTCAAGCGACCGCGCCAGCTCGCGCTGCTCACCCTCACCTCGACCCTGGTCGGGGGCAACTGGCTGCTCTTCATCTGGGCCATCAACAACGGCCACATGCTCGATGCCAGCCTGGGTTACTACATCAACCCCCTGTTCAACGTGGTGCTGGGGCTATGGTTCCTCGGCGAGCGGCTGCGCCGTCTGCAGTGGGCCGCGGTGGCCCTGGCCGCCCTCGGGGTCGTGGTACAGCTGGTGGCCTTCGGCTCATTGCCCTGGATCGCCCTAGTGCTGGCTTCGACCTTCGCCTTCTACGGTCTCATCCGCAAGAAACTGGCCCTCGACGCCCTCACCGGCCTGCTGCTGGAGACCCTGATCATGTTGCCGGCCGCCGCCATCTACCTGTGGGGCATCGCCGACAGCCCGACCAGCCACCTGGGCGCCAACCCCGCCAGCCTCAACCTGCTGCTGATCGCCGCCGGCCTGGTGACGACGGTGCCGCTGCTCTGCTTCACCGCCGCCGCCACCCGCCTCAAGCTCTCGACCCTGGGCTTCTTCCAGTACATAGGGCCGAGCCTGATGTTTATTCTGGCGGTGACCCAGTACGGCGAGCCCCTGCTCATCGACAAGACCGTCACCTTCGCCTGCATCTGGAGCGCCCTGGTGCTGTTTAGCCTCGACGGGCTGCGTAGCGGCCGCAAGTCGACAGCCCCCGTCACCCGCTAAGGCGCGACACCCAACTAAAAAGGCCCTGACGGGCCTTTTTGCTGCGCGCAGCTCAGGGGTGGCTGGCCACCGCCACATGCTCGCGGCGGTTTTCCATGCGCAGCGCCAGGTAGCACATGGCGAGCAGGGACAGACCGGCCAGCGCAATCATGGTCACCCCGTAGGCGCCGAGGAACATGTGCTGCACCTGGAGATGGGCTTGGTCCAGGCTGATCCCATGGCTGCGGCTCAGGGACGCGGGCAACTGGCCGATGCCGTCCAGCCCCTGGGTGGCCTCCCCGCTCAGGGTAGCGGCGAAACGGGTGTTGAACAGGTAGATGCCCAGGGTCAGGCCCAGCGATCCCCCTATGTTCTGCACGCTGCCCAGGGTGCCGACCGCCGCCCCCGTGTATTCGCGGGGCAACGACATGACGGCCGCCGTGGTGGACGGACTCAGGATGCAGCCCCAGCCCAGGCCCATGGCCAGGAAAGCCAGCAGCACGAAGGCCGGCTCGGAGCGCACGGCGAAGGCCGACTGCATCAGGGCCGACACAACGAACAGGCCCAGCCCCAGCAGAATAAGGGGACGGGTGCCCCAGCGTTCGCACCAGCGGCCGACGAAGGGGGAGATGAGGGCGACACCGGCCGTGGTCGGCAGCAGCATGACCCCCAGCATCAGCCCCTTGAGATCCAGCACCAGATCCAGATACAGGGGCATCAAGAAGAAGGCCAGGCAATAGAAGGCACCCAGGGTGAAACTGGCGACGGCGGAGCAGAAAAAGGGGCGGCGCGACAGTATGCCGAGATCCAGTATGGGATGCTCGACCCGGCGCTCGACCCAGTAGAAGGTCAGGGCCAGCCCCACCGCCAGGGCGATCAGAGCCAGGGTGGGCGCGGACGCCCAACCCCATTGGCCGCCCTGCACGAACACCAGGGCCACGCAGGCCAGCAGCAGGGTGAGCAGCACAGAGCCGATCACGTCGATGCGGGTCTTGACCGGGGTGTGCAGGCCCGAGCCCAGGGCCCGCAGGCAGACCAGGATCGAGAGGGCGACGATGGGGATGTTGATCAGAAACACCCAGCGCCAGCCGGCCCAGGCGACGATCACCCCTCCCAGGAAGGGGCCGATGGCCAGGCCGAAGCCGTTGATGCCGAACAGCATGCCGAGGGCCCGCCCCTGCTGCGAGGCGGGGAAGGCGTGGGCCACCAAGGCGCCGGAGTTGGTGAACAAGACGGCGCAGGCCAGCCCCTGGAACAATCGGCCGGCGATCAGCAGCGGCAGGCTATCGGCCATGCCGGCCAGCAGGGAGGCCAGGGCGAACACCAACAGCCCGGAGTAGAAGATCCGACGGTGGCCCAATATGTCCCCCATGCGTCCCATGGTGATCATCACGGCGGAGAGGGCGATGACGAAGATATTCATCACCCATTGCAGCTGGGTGAAGCTCCCTCCCAGCTGCTGCTGGATGTCGGGCAGGGCCGTGTTGACTATGGTGAAGTCGACGCAGCCCAGGAAGCTGGCGAGGCCGACCCCGAATAGGGCCAGCCAGTTATTCTTTTCCTGCATTGCTCTTTCCTTAATTGATCGGATGATTGGTCGCAGACGAACCGCCCGTGCGTTTGAACCGCAGCGAGAGCCAATTCGCCTTGTCCATCTTCTTCTTGGCCACGAAGCGGTGATGGGTGGCCGCCATGGCCGCCGTCATGGGCTGCGGGTAGACGATGAAGTCATATCCCTGTTCGGCCCACAGGGGCATGATGGCCGGGCATTCTTCCAGCAGATAATTGCGGCATTTATGGAAGTGGGTGATGAGGCAGGATTCGGGATCGACCTTCACCCTGCGCTGGAGAAACGTCAATATGGTCCTGTCTATTTCATCCCGGTAATCATGGTTGGATTGATATTCCCGCTCGACCATTTCCCGTAATTCCGGATAGCGGGCGTCCCCTATCACCTCGTCCCTGGGCCGGATCACCAGGTCCGGCGGTGGCAGACTGGGCATATCCAAACAGAGCCGGCATGTTATAGAATCGATTCACTCAATAACATTCGTGCTAATCGCACTCGGACTGTGCAGTTTTGCAGATGCGACACCTGGATGACCTGCTCTATTTCCTGGCGGTGGCCAGGTCCGGCTCCATCAGCGGCGCCGCCGATCAGCTGGGCGTGAACCATTCCACCGTCTCGCGCCGCCTGGCGGCGCTGGAGGCCAGCGGCGACACCCGCTTGCTGGATCGCACCGCCACCGGCTACAACCTGACACGCCAGGGCCAGCGGTTGCTCAGCCACGCCATCGCGGTCGAACAGCACTGGCAGGCGATCAACGCCCTGCTGGACGAGGAGGGAGAGCGCCTGTCCGGCACCCTGACCCTGACCCTGCCCCCCGCCCTGGCGGGCCGCACCATGATGTCGGTGCTCAAGCGCTTCCAGGACACCAATCCGGACCTGCGGCTGAATCTGGTGGTCTCCAACGACCTGCTCAGCGTCACGCGCCAGGAGGTGGACATCGCCATCCGCGCCACCGTCAAGCCGGCCCACCACCTGGTCGGGCGCAAGCTGTGCGACTACCACGCCGCCTGCTACGTGCGGCGCGATCTACTGCCGGGCCCGGACCGCCGCCTCGACTGGCTGGGCGACGGCGGCGAGCCGCCGGCCCCCATGGCCGACTACGCGCTGCGCCAGGCCGCCATCATCCCCTCGACCACAGGCCGGCTGGCGGCGGTGCAAAGCGGCATGGGGGCTGCCGAGCTGCCCTGTTTCCTGGCCGCGCCCCTGGGCGAGCTGGTCCGCCTGCCGGGGCACGAGCCCAGGCGCCAGGGGGAGATCTGGCTGCTCTACCATCCCGGCTACAAGCAGAGCCGCAAGATCCGCGCCTTCGCCTCCTTCTTTCCCGACGCCTTCGCCGCCATCCGCCACACCTTCGAGGGGCTCTAGCCGCAATTTTTTACAAGCACCGCCGCCCGCTTTGCGCTATCAATGGCATCATGAGCACCGCCTCCACTATCCACTACTGGCAATCGCCCCTGCTTCCCGGGGTCGAGCTGTGCCGCGCCCATCATCGGGAGTTCAGCTACGGCCGCCACGTCCATCTCGACTACCACGTCGGGCTGGTGCAGCAGGGTGGGCAGAAGTTCATTCACAAGGGAAGTAGCCACCTGCTGGTCGAGGGATGCCTCTCCACCGTCAATCCGGATGAGATGCACGATGGCATCAGCCTGCTACCGGAGGGCTACGAGGTGCGGGTCTTCTCACTGCCACCCGATCTCATCCGGCGTCTGCTGCCCGGTGGCGAACGCTTCTTCGCCGCCCCCCTGATGCAGCGCCCCGACCTCTATCAGGGCTTTGCAAGGTTGCACGCCAGCCTGGAACACGGGAAGGCTGACCCCCTGTTTGCCGAAGGGCTCTTGCTCGAGCTGCTGGCAGGGCTGTTCGCCCTGCCGGCTCAGGTGCATGCCCTGGCAGATCCCCAGCTGCGCTTCCTGCGCGAGCAGCTGCTCGCCACCCTGGACCAACGCCACACCCTGGACGAGCTCGCCGCCCGGGTAGGGCTCGATCGCTTCGCCTTTCTGCGCCAATTTAAGAAACGCACCGGCATGACGCCCTACGCCTGGCTCAAACGGCTGCGACTCGAGCAGGGCAAGCGACTGTTGACGGAAGGGATGGCGCCGAGCGAGACGGCGCTGGCGGTCGGCTTCTTCGATCAGAGCCATTTTCACCGTGGCTTCGCCCAAGCCTACGGCGTGACCCCGGCCCGCTATCGCGATCAGATGCGGGGCTCACGCCTGCGCCCCCCCTGAAGAAAGTGCAATAGATTACAAGCCGGGCAGCCCGTCCCAAGAGAGACTGGGGACACGATAGATCGATGGAGATGCCCATGTACGGCTCACTGTTTCTCACTCTGGGCGCCCTGCATCTGGTCGCCCTCGCCAGCCCCGGCCCGGATGTGGCCCTGATCCTGCGCAGCTGCCAGCATCGCCCTCTGGCCGTCGGCGCCGCGCTCGGCATCTCGCTGGCCATACTGCTGCACGCCATCTTGAGTCTGACCGGTATCAGTCTGCTGATCGCGAGCGCCCCGCTACTGTTTGTGGTGGTGAAACTGGCCGGCGCCCTCTATCTGGGCAAGATGGCTTGGGGTGCGCTCAAGTCAGTCCGCCAGAATGCCCCGGCTGAGATAACGGCCTCAGCGGCGGCGGAAGGAGATCTGTTGCGAGGAATGCGTCAGGGGATAGCCACCAATCTGCTAAACCCCAAGGCGCTGCTCTTCTTCATGGGGATGCTGGCGGCCATGGTGACCCCGGAAGTCGAGATGGGCACACGACTGCTACTGGCGCTGGAGCTGTTTGCCCTGTCGCTTGTCTGGTTTCTGCTGCTGGCCTGGGGCCTCACCACCGGGCGGGCCAGACGCCTCATCACAGGGGCACAGCGCACCGTCAACCTGATCACCGGCCTGCTGTTTGGCGCCGTCAGCCTCTCGATACTCTGGAGTCTGCTGCCTCTGGCCCCATGATGACCTGACTCAGGGGGTCACGCGCAGATAGACATAGCCCTCGCCCGGACTGCCCCAGCGCAGGGTTCCCTGTTGGTCATAGGCGCGATCGAGCAGGCGGATATGCCCGGGGCCGACCCAGATGTACTGCACCAGAGTATCGGCCCCGGCGAAGTTGGTGGGACACTGGCCGATCGCGTTGCGCCCCTCGTAGTCACCTGAGGGGAGTCGACGCAGGCGCAGTTCACAGCCGACGCGTCGCGAGAGCTGATCCTGAGTCAGGGTGTGCAACTTGGCCGGTTCGCGCCAGGCTCCGGCGAAGTCGGTTGCCTTGGGCATGGTGTACTCGACCATCAGCAACTCGCCGTGGCCGGCGTCGGTAAGATGGAAGATTCGCTGACGAAAGGGATGGGCGGGACGAGAGGCGAGACTCTGCTCCAGATAAAACCAATAACCAGGCCCACTGCGGGGCCAGATGGTGCGACCATGCAAGTCGGCGGCTTCAAAGCGGCGATCTTCGGCCGCCTGGATCTTGCTGCTGAAGTCGCCGCTCAGCCAATCTGCCAAAGGAAGCAAGGGATCGCCCCACACCTGACCACACCACGCCAGCCACACCGCCAACAACCAGCGGCATCCTCTCCTTGCCATGACTCCCTCTCCCTCAGGACTGGCGTCATTATAAGCAGACTCCCTGTCGCCTCCCCAGCGGCGACGCCAGCTTTGTGATCCTGGTCTGTTACTATCCACATCCGCAGACCCTGTCCGGGGGAAAGTGTCGCCCCGGCCTCAAGACCATCACTCGGGCCAATCACCAGGGGTCGCCAGGCGAGGCCGTCTTCCGGCGCGCTCTTCGCAAGAGTCACCAGAGCGCCGGGCATCACTCCCGGTAGCGAGCGGCCGTGATGAACTGACCGAAACTCTCGCACCAGATGATGACGCTGGTGTAGCGAGCCGGATCGATCGCCGGCGGGAGAGGAACGATAAAGTTGTCAAAGGTCTTCACCGGCCCAACCCGCACCATCTGCGCCTTGAGGCGGGCAAAGTCGGCCTCGGTCTCGACAAATGCCGGGGAGAGATAGAGCTGGTAGTCGGGGCCGGGGGCGAGCCGCCCCATCAGGGTGATGGCATCGCGCCCTAGGGTCACCTCTCCCTCACCCCAGTGAAGGCGATCGCTGTCTTGCAGATCCCGGCGAAAGACGCCACGAAAGCGCCCCTCTGCCTGCGCCGAGGTCACCTGCTCGACGCTCGGTGCCGGCGGCGCCGTCAGTATGGGCAACATATAAATACCGCCGGCAAAACCGGCCACCCCCACCAACAGGTGGCTGGCCAGCAAGGCACCGGTTCGAAGCAGACGCATAGAGACTCACTCCTTGATCAGTTTGGGCTCACCCTAGCAGGGGCAAGCTGCCTTGCCCAGCCTCATGGGGCTAATAACCTGGCGCGTCACAGCAATCGCCTCTGACGTTTGACCACGTCACCCGGACCCCGTTGGCCCACCGCGGTCACGCCCAATAGTGTTAAAAACTGCCCCCTTGGCTGACAGCCAGCCCTACCGGGTGACCGCTATCATCACCCCCCTGACAACAGGCAGCCAATCACGGGTATCGATGATGAAAATCACCCCTAACAGCCAGCCGCTACACAGCGCGGCCACCACGACAGCAGCCCCCGCCACCAAGGCGGAGACCCCACAACACGACGGCCCCTTGGCCAAACGGGATCTGCAAGGAGCCACCCCTCGCCCTGGGCTGCTGGCCCGCTTCTCCGCCGCCGTGCAGCGTAACCTGCCGGGGCGCTCCCTGCTGGATCGCCAGCTGACCAGCGACGGCAAGCCCAACCCGACCAGCGCCTTCCGCTTTGGCATGATCAAGGATCGCTTGATCCACCTCGGCGTACGCATGTTCCTCGGTACCGTCCGCGACTCGGTCCCCCAGCATGGCGGCAGCGTCACCTTCAAGTTTGCCCAGACCAAGGGCGCCTTCCTCGGCGAGATCATGAAACACGGTGATACGTCGGGCGGTGTGTGTGAGTCCATCTCGGCCCACTGGATCAGCAGCCACGCCAAGGGCGAGAGCCTGTTCAACCAGCTCTATACCGGCGGCCAGAAGGGACAGTTCCAGATCGACACCCTGGTCTCCATCAAGCAGTTGCAGATGGACGGCATGCAGGAGGACGTCGACCAAGCGCGGGTCACCAGCAACTGGCTTAAAGATCACAACCTCGCACCGCGGATGAACAAGTCGGGTTATCCGATGCCCCCCGTCTCTGGCCAGACCGGGGCACAAGGCACAGACCGACTGGTTGCCGCCATCTTGGATACCTCGGGCGAGGGCTCCGAGTACAAGAAGATCAGTTTCTCAGGCAAGATGGCCGCCCACACAGTGGCAGCCCACGTGGACGAGCAACAGGGGGTCACCTTCTTCGATCCCAACTTCGGCGAGTTCCACTTCCCTGACAAGGAACAGTTTAAAAACTGGTTTACTGACGCCTTCTGGCCGGGTTCCAAATACAAGCTGGAGATCGGACTGGGGCAAGAGTTCGAGGTCTACAACTTCAAGAGGGCTGACGCATGAGCCACCCAACCTATCGCGAACTGGTCGAGGGACTGTTTGATCGCCTGGGGATCGCCGCCCATCCCAGCGAAGAGGGTGTCTACACCCTGCTGGTCGACGGACGCCTGCAGGTGATGATCGGCTGCTATCAGGAGCAGTGGCTGCAACTCTACTGTGAGCTGGGCGTCCACCTGCCCCCCAGCGACAACCTGTTCGGGGCCCAGTGGCCGGCCCACGTGCAGGGTTCCCTGGATGGCCAGGCCGTGCTGTGGTCGCAGCACGCGCTGGCGCTGCTCGACCAGGGGGAGCTCGAAGCCTGGCTGGAGCGTTTCATCGACGATGCCGAGTCCCGTCTCGCCCCGCCCGAGGCGCACGCGCCACTCCAGAGCGCGCCACACCTGCTACGGATCTGACAGAGCCCATCCCCCCGCCAACGCCTCCCTCGAGAGGCGTTTTTTCTATCCCGCCCCGCTTCGCGCAAGGGCCGCCGGGTCTGGTATCCTATGGCCCATAGAGCTGCCCTCAGGAATCCCTCCATGTCTCTCCCCATGAACAGCGCCCGCCAGCGCGAGCAGGATCGCGGCCGCATCTTCTCCCTGCTGCTGGACGACGATGCCCTCACCGACAGCCTGCTCGACCCGAGCCAGCCGCCGAGCGCCCTCCTGCAAGACCAGACCAGCGAGCTAATCGAGCTGGTCGACCGCCTACCGGCACCGGATCTCGCCGATGCGCTGGAATCCCTGCCCCCGGACGAGCGCCACGCCCTGTGGGCCCTGGTGGCGGTGGACAAGCGTGGCCAGGTGTTGGTGGAAGCCTCGGAGACGGTGTGGGACAGCCTCATCAGCGACATGAGCGACAAGGCGCTGCTACGAGCCCTGCGCACCCTCGACATCGACGATCAGATCTACCTGGGCCAGTACCTGCCGCGCAACCTGATGGGCCGGCTGCTCACCACCATGGCCCCGGCCGACCGGGAGCGGGTGCGCGAGGTCATCAGCTACGGCAAGCACACGGTCGGTGCCATGATGGACTTCGAGCTGGTGACGGTGCGCCCCGATGTCACCCTGGCCACGGTGCAGCGCTACCTGCGCCTGCGTGGCAAGGTGCCGGCCAACACCGACAAGCTGTTCGTCATCGACCGGCGCAACCACCTGCTCGGCGAGCTGCCCCTCACCACAGTGCTACTCCACAAACCGGGTACCAGGGTAAGCGCCGTGATGGCGCAGGATCCTGTGACCTTCGATCCGGAGGAGAACGACGAGGCGGCCGCACGCACCTTCGAGCGGGACAACCTCATCTCGGCGGCCGTGGTGGACGCCAAAGGCAAGCTGATGGGTCGCCTCACGGTCGAGGAGGTGGTGGATCTGGTGTTTGAAGAGAGCGACACCGATCTGCGCCGCATGGGGGGTCTGAGCGAAGAGGAAGACCTCTATGCCCCGGTCGGCCAGGCGGTGAAGAACCGCTGGGCCTGGCTCGCCATCAACCTCTGCACGGCGTTTATCGCCTCCCGGGTGATCGGCCTGTTCGAGCACACCATCTCCCAGCTGGTGGCGCTGGCGGCCCTGATGCCTATCGTCGCCGGCATCGGCGGCAACACGGGCAACCAGACCATCACCATGATAGTGCGAGCCCTGGCCCTGGCGCAGCTCCAGAGCGGCAACCTCTCCTTCCTGCTGCTGCGCGAGCTGGGGGTAGCGCTGATCAACGGCTTGATCTGGGGGGGCATCATGGGCGGGGTCACCTTCCTGCTCTATCAGGATCCCGCCCTCGGCGCCGTGATGACGCTCGCCATGGTGCTCAACCTGCTGGTGGCGGCCCTGATGGGAGTGCTGATCCCCCTGACCATGCATCGCCTCGGCCGCGACCCGGCCCTCGGCTCCAGCGTCATGATCACCGCCCTCACCGACACCGGCGGCTTCTTCATCTTCCTCGGCCTCGCCACCCTCTTCCTGCTATAAGAGCCTTGCCCCGCTGCGGCGGGGCTCCCTTTTCCGCACTGTCGATATTTCATGCAACAGCGTGACCCTGCTCGCATCTTGAGCAAGGCACCCTTTGAATCCCGACCATCCCCTGTAAACTTCATTTGCTCCGAAAAATAACAATCGACCACAACCCAACCGATTGAAGAGAGATGGCGATGCATGGCCACCTCGGAGCAGGTGCAGATCTCTGCTTTGGGCCCTTGGGCCTCACTGGACAAGGAGTCCGTATGGCAGTCAAACAACTCCCGCTTCTGGGGCCGCTGCGCGGCTTTGCCGCCTGCATGGTGGTGCTGTTCCACGGCCGGCTACTGCTCTTTCCTCAATGGAAAGAGCCCATCGCCGGCGTCACCCAACTCATCGAGAACGGTTACCTCTGGGTGGATCTCTTCTTCATCCTGAGCGGCCTGGTCATGGCCCATGTCTATGCCCGCACCATGGCGACCAAGCAGGTGCGCATCCCGCGCTTCCTCTGGCTGCGCCTGACCCGGGTCTATCCCCTCTTCATCACCACCATGGTGGTGCTGATCGGCTGGGAGCTGTTCAAACAGGCCCATCAGGTCGGCTTCTACGCCGGCCCACTGTTCAGGGAATGGGGGTTCGAAGGGGCTCCGGCCTTCGAGTCTCTCTTCACGCCGGCGGCGGCGCTGCCGAGCAGCCTGCTCCTGATGCAGGCTCCGGCCGGTTTCGGCCTGACCTGGAACTTCGCCGCCTGGTCCCTCAGCGTGGAGTGGGTTAGCTACCTGCTCTTCCCGTTGCTGCTGCCGCTGGCCCTGACCCACAACCGCTGGTCGGTACTGGCGCCGCTGGCTGCCTTGGGCCTGCTCGCCGCCCTGGTGTTCCAGCACGGCACCATAGATCTCACCAGCGGAGCCCCCGCCGTGGGCCGCGGGGTGGCCGGTTTTGTCATCGGCGTCTGGCTGTTGCGCCCCGTGCAGGCCACCCAGCTGCGGCCCATTGCCCGCTCCGATCTGCTGCTCGGAATCCTGTTCCTGGTGCCGCTGCTGCTGATGCACTTCACCCTGACGCCCTTGTTGACGATGGCAGTGCTGTTCTCTTTCGTGGCGCTGGTCTGGTTCGCGGCCAGCCAGACGGAACGTGAAACCACAGGTTTTCTGCTGCTGGAGAACCGTTTCACCCGCCTGATGGGGGATCTCTCCTACTCCATCTACCTGTGGCACGCCGTACTGCTGCTGGCCGGGCTTGAGCTACTGCACTACCTGGCCCCCGAGACGGTTGAAGCCTGGTATCGGGTGACCGACCCCCTCACCACCCTGGCGGTGGTCACCCTCGTCATGCTGCTGCTGTGGGGCCTCTCCTGGTGTAGCTATCGCTATATCGAGCGCCCGGCGCAGCGCTCTCTGCGCCGTCTCTTCAAGCGCCCCAGCCCTGAGCCTGCGGCCGAGAGCAGGGTGACCGCGGAATAACCGCGCCCCTCGCTCGCCTAAGTGAGAAAGCCGGCAAGTTGCCGGCTTTTTTTGCATGGTAAAACATCCCTCACGGCGCCATGAGAAAAGGGAGCCAACGGCTCCCTTTCCATTACGGCTGTTTGCCCTGCACCACCTCGAGGATGGTGTAGGCGGTATCGACCCGCGCCGGGATCGGGTAGTTGCGGTTGGCCAGCAGCACTATGCCGATGCCTCGCTCCGGCACCGCCAGCAGGTAGGCGCCAAAGCCCCCGGTGGAGCCGGTCTTGTTGATGAGGCGCGGCCCCTCGATGGGGGTCATCGGACCGGCCGGCTGCACTCCGAAGCTCACCTCGCGGGCATTGCCGGCCAGCAGATCCTGGCGGCTCACCGGGTAGGAGTAGACCTCCCAACCCAGCCCCTGTTGCATGGGGCCAACCCGATAGCGCGGCTGCTGCACGTCGACCATCGCCTTGCCCAGGGCCGGGTCGGCGGGGGCGCGGCCGAACGCCTCCAGATAGCGCAGCAGATCGGCGCTGCTGCTCTTGATGCCATAGGCCTCGGCGTCGAACATACCGGGGCTGACCCGCACCGTCTGGTCTTCGGCGGAGTGGCCGAAGGCGTAGCGCCCCATGGCGGCAGCCGGCACCGTCAGATAGGTGTCGCTCAGGCCAAGGCGCGGCAACAGGGTCTGCTCCATCAGAGTGGCAAACGGCGCGCCGGCGCTGCGGGCAGCGACGTTGCCGAACAGGCCTATGCTGGGGTTGGAGTACTGGCGCACCGAGCCGGCCGGGTGGCCCGGCTTCCAATCGCGAAAGTACGCCAGCATGCCGGCCTCATCCTGCACCGCATCGGGGAACTGCAGGGGTAGGCCACCGGCGCTGTAGGTGGCCGCCTGGACCATAGTAATGCGATCGAAGGCGCTGCCGGCCAGTGCCGGCATGTGGCGGCTGACCGGATCGTCATAGGCGAAACGCCCCTCGGCGACCAGGTAGGCACCGAGCAGGCCGGTGAAGGTCTTGCTCACCGAGCCCAGCTCAAACAGGGTGCCCTTGGTCACCGGCCTGGGATCGGCCAGGGAGGTCACCCCGTAGTTGAAGAAGTTCATGCGGCCATCCGCCAGCACCGCCACCGCCATGCCGGGGATGCGATGTTCCTTCATCAGGGGGCGCACAGCGCCATCCACCGCGCGCTTGAGGGCATCGCCTTCGGCCGCCAAGGCACCGCCACACAGGCTGGTCAGCAGCACCAGCCCGGTGTGGCGCAGTGTCATCTGTTTCATCTTGGATTCCTCGTGATGGAGATGCCCCTATTATCCCCACCCCCATGAAGATCCGATGTGGTTTTGTGTGGTCGGTGTGAAGTCTTGAGTCACGTCGCCTGGCGGTCACTCACCGAGGGCATCGCCAGTGCTCCAACCCGGCTTTGTGCTATGCGGCTCTCCCAAGCGGGCGTCGTTGCGATAGGCTTGTCGGTAATAGCCGCAAACCAGCCAGGTGACTGATGCCCCTTCTCCATTTCGATATCCGTCCCGCTCGCCTGCGCCACCTTGACCCCACCCGGCGCCGCAGCCTGGCCCTCCTGCTGGGAGCCATGCTGCTGCTCCCCTTCCTGCATCTGACCCTGCTGCCGCACTTGAACGCTGAGCGCATGAATCTGACCAGTTTTGCCTTCGAACTACTCACCTGGCTGATCCTGCTCTTCATGTTCTGGGTGGTGCAGTGTGCCCAGCTGCAACGCCAGGCCTATCACCTGCTCAACGCCGGTATCGGGATCTGGCTGCTCGGCTCCACCTTCGATCTGCTCGATGAGGTGGTGGCGCAGCCTCTCGGGATCGCCACCTTTGCCGAGGATATGCTGAGCAACATCGGCATGCTGGTAAGTACCCTCGGTCTCTTGCGCACCATGAGTTATGTGGCCGAGATCCATGCTCGGCTCAATGCCCTTGCCCATTGTGACGAGCTCACCGGTCTCCCCAATCGCCGCAGCCTCGGCGAGCGCCAGGAAGAGCACGGCCAGGCCCTGCTGCTGCTCGATCTGGATCACTTCAAGGCCATCAATGATCGCTTCGGCCACGCCTGCGGCGATCGGGTATTGCGCAGCTTCGGCGCACTGCTGCGCGAGCATTGCCCGTCCGGCGCACTGGCGGCCCGCATCGGGGGAGAAGAGTTCGCACTGCTGCTGCCGGCAGGTGAACGGGCGGCGTTACTGGCGCTGGCCGAGCGCCTTCGTCTGGCAACCCGGGACATACTGCTGGACGATGGCAGCCCTCTTCGCGTCAGCCTGGGGGTAGGGTTGCAGGGCGAGGGCGAGACGCTGGATCAACTCTTCCGGCGCACCGATGCCGCCCTCTATCGGGCCAAGACGACGGGGCGGGATCGCACCGAATGGGCAGACTAGCGCAATGAGAGAGGGGGCCAGGCCCCCTCTCGTTATCCTTTCGCGTTGCCAGCCGGCTCAGGCAGGCGGTAGAGCCCCTGCTGATAGGCCAGCGCGCTCCACAGGGACCAACCGAGCGCCCGCTCCTTGAAGGCGGCGCTCTGCTCTGTGGTGGTGAGGCGTTCCCCCACGGGATCATAGGCGAAGCCCTGGGCGGCCTGCTCGGGTTGCAGGATCACCACCTGGTTCCCCTCCATCAGGGCGAAGTTCTTGTCGTATTGCATCAGGGCTCGGCCCGGCCAGTCATCCGGCATGCGGGTCAGATCCCGTCCCAGCATGGGGTAGTCGGCGCTGATGCCCATCAGGGAGAGCAGGGTCGGTCCCATGTCGATCTGGCTCACCACCCGCTTGTCGCGACGCGGAGCCACCCCTTCCCCGAGAATGATGCCGGGGACGCGGAAGCGGGGGATGGGCACCAGATCGGCACCGCCGACCCGGCTGTCGTGATCGGCGATGACCAGGAACAGGGTGTCCTTCCAGTAGGGGGCCTGTTTGGCCGCCTTGAAGAACTCGCCCACCGCGTAGTCGGCATACTTGGCGGCGTTGTTGCGGGTCGCCTTGGGCTGCTCGTAGAGCTCGATACGCCCATCCGGGAACTCGAAGGGATCATGGTTGCTCGAGCTGAACACCAGGCTGAAGAAGGGCTTGCCCTCCTGATGCAGCCGGGTGAACTCGCTGTTGGCCTTGCGCATCAGATCTTCATCGCTGGCACCCCAGGAGCCGATGAATGCGGCATCCTTGAAATCCTTCTGCTCGACGATGTGCGAGAAGCCGTTACCGAGGAAGAAGCTGCGCATGTTGTCGAAGTGGCTCTCGCCCCCATACATGAAGCTGGTGTCATAACCCCGCTCGCGCAGCAGCTCGGCCAGGGTGAAGAAGCCGGTCTGGCTCTTGTCGAGCTTGACCACGGCCTGGGCCGGGGTCGGGGTAAAGCCGGCCACCACAGCTTCAATGCCACGCACCGAGCGGGTGCCGGTGGCATAGAGTTGCTCAAACGCCCAGCCCTGTTGGCTCAGGGCGTCGATGTTGGGGGTCAGCGGCAGACCACCGAGGGAGCCGACGAAGCGCGCACCCAGGCTCTCTTGCAAGATGATCACCAGGTTCTTCGGCTTGCCCTGATAGCTGGCCAGGTTGCGCGAGAGGGAGGGAATCTCGCCCGAGACGAAGTCGCGAGCACCGCGACCGCTCTGCTCGCGCATCAGGGCAATCACTCGCTCGGCAGGCAGCTTGCCATAGTACCGGCTCGGGTCCTCCTCATTGCCAAGCTGCTTGAGGGCGAACACCACCGAATAACCGGAGTTAAGGGGCAGGGTGTTGATCAGCGGATCGGTGGAGAAGGCCACCAGAGCCGGGTTGAGGGCGCGGTGACCCAGGGTGGAACGCCCCCCCAGAATGGCCAGCCCCAACACCAGCACCGCCAGCAGCGGACGCCAGTACCAGCGCGGCATGGGCATGTCGCGGGTCAGACGACCCGAGGCCCACCAGCCAGCAGCCAGCAACAGCAGGGTCGCCAGCACGCTCGCGATCAGCTCGAGGGGGCGCCCACTCCACAGCATGGCGAGCACTTCCTTCGGATAGATGAGGTACTCGACGAACAGGCGGTTCGGGCGAAAACCGTACTCCTCGATGAAGGCCGGGGTGGCCAGCTCGAGAAACAGCAGCAGCCACAACCCCAGGGTCAACCACAGACGCAGCAGGACGCGCCAGAGGCGACCCACAAGATGGTTACCGCCGAGCAGCACGGTGAAGAGCAGGGGCACGCCCCACAGCCAGCAGAGGGTGGCCACATCGACCCGGCTTCCCTGCAGCATGACGGGCCACCAGCCATCGACGGCCGAGACGCGCTCCGATTGCCAGAGCGCCAGACCAAACCGGCTGGCCGCCAGTGCCAAGAGTGAGAAGAGCGCAAAGCCGCCAACGGGCCAGAAGGGCCCCATCCAGTTTTTCATCCGAGACATAGAATTCCTGAGTTGCCTGACATGCCCCGTCCTGGGGCTCTGGTCGTTATCGTTACGGCACTATGACAGCGGACAGCGCGATTCGTTTCACTCTTTCGTCAGTTTCGGTTCAGCATTGTGATTGACAGCCCAACCCGCGAGGCGGGTAGGCTAGTGAAGCATCTTCATTTGGAGTCCATATGACAGCTCTCGTTCTCGCCGGCATCGCCCTGGTGTCGGTGCTGGCTCAGTGGCTGGCCTGGGCCTTGCGCCTGCCGGCCATCCTGTTTCTGCTGCTCACCGGCCTGCTGCTGGGGCCGGTCGGTGGCCTGCTCGACCCCGACGCCCTGCTCGGGGATCTGCTGTTCCCCCTGGTCTCCCTCTCGGTGGCAGTGATCCTGTTCGAAGGGGCGCTGACCCTGCATCTGGCCGAACTCAAGGGGATCGGCAAGGTGGTGCGTAACCTCTGCTCCACCGGCATGCTGGCGAGCTTCGCCGTCATCGCCGGTGCCGGCTATGGCCTGCTCGGGCTGGATCTGCGGGTAGCCCTGCTGCTCGGGGCCGTGCTGGTGGTGACCGGGCCGACCGTGATCGCCCCCATGCTCAACGTGATCCGCCCGGTCAAGGAGGTGGATCGCATCCTGCGCTGGGAGGGGATCGTCATCGATCCCATCGGCGCCCTGTTCGCAGTGCTGGTGTTCGAGGCCATCATGCTCGGCAGCCAGGGGAATCTGGTTGGCCACACCCTGCTGGCCCTGGTCAAGACGGTCGCCATCGGCAGCATCATAGGGGTGGCGGCAGGCTGGCTCACCACCCTGCTGATCCGAAAGGACTGGCTGCCGGTCAGCCTGCACAAGTTCGGGGTGCTGGCCCTGGTGCTCGCCAGCTTCACCCTCTCCAACTGGCTCGGTCACGAGTCGGGGCTACTGGCGGTGACCGTGTTCGGCATCTGGCTGGCCAATCAGGAGGGGCTGGATCTGGAGGAGGTGCTCACCTTCAAGGAGGATCTGGCCGTCATCCTCATCTCGTCGCTCTTCATCCTGCTGGCGGCACGACTCGATCTGGCCCAGCTGTGGGCCATGGGTCCCATGGTGCTGGCGTTGCTGCTGGTGGTGCAGCTGGTGGCCCGCCCCCTCTGCATCCTGGTCTCGACCCTGGGCTCCGATCTCTCCTGGCGCGCGCGTGCCCTGCTCGGCTGGATCGCCCCGCGCGGCATAGTCGCGGCGGCGGTGGGCTCCACCTTCGCCCTGAGCCTGGAGCAGGCCGGCGTCCCCGACGCCGACAAGCTGGTCCCCCTGGTGTTCGCCGTCATCATCGCCACCGTGGTGCTGCAAAGCCTCACCGCCACCCCGCTGGCGGCCCTGCTCGGTCAGCGCCAGAAAGAGCCGGACACCTGGCTCATCATAGGGGCCAACTCGGTGGCGCGTGCCATCGCCCGCGCCCTGGCCGATCAGGGGGTGAGCGTGCACCTGACCGATCCGGCCTGGGAACACTGCAAGCTGGCACGCATGAGCAACCTGCCCTGCTACTTCGGCGCCCCCCAGTCGGAGCACGCCGAGCGCCACCTGCCGCTCACCAGCCTCAGCACAGTGCTGGCCCTGTCGCCGGATCGCCACAACAACGCCCTCGGGGTGCTGCACTTCGCCCACCAGCTGGGGGAGGAGAAGGTCTTCTCCCTGCGCTCGAGCGAGCAGCACGGCAAGGCCAACCGGGAGAGCACCACCTTTCGCGCTCGCCAGAACCTGTTCGGATCCGACATCACCTTCGCCCGTCTCGGTGGCATGCTGGGGCGCGGTGGCCAGGTCAAGGGGACCCGCCTCTCCGACACCTTCGACTGGGCCGCCTACCAGGCGGCCAATCCGGGCGCCCTGCCCCTGTTCGTGCTCACGCCGGGCAAGGGGCCACGCATCGTCACCAGTGATGAGCCTGTCACGCCCCAAGCCGGGGATCTGGTCATCGCACTGCAACCGGCACGGGAGGAGACATGACAGGCAACCGACTCAAGCTGGCGGTGCTGGCGCGCCTGCGCCGCCCCGAGGTGCGCTGGAAGATCCACGAGCTCTATGCAGACCTCAAGAACGCCGGTGAACTGCCGGCCCTGGAGGCAGAGGGCGATCTGTTCCTGTTCCGTTGCAACTTCGCCCTGATGAACGCCCTCTACACCCTGCAGGGGGAGCTGGCCGCCGCGGGGTGGTACCTGCAACTCGACAGCCTCGACATCCGGCTACTGCCCCTGACGGCCCATCTTCCCGTGACCGACTCGGCCCTGCGCGATTACTACCTCGACTGGCGCCACTGCTGGCAGACCGGCGCAGCCGAGGTCGAGGCCCTGCTCAGCGATTTCTGGCGCCGGGTCGCCACCGAGCCGAGCGAAACGGAGCGCCGCGAGGCGCTGGCCCTGCTGGGATTGGGCGAGGATGCCGACCGCCTGCAGATCCGACGCCGCTGGCGTGAGCTGGCCCTGGCCCACCATCCGGACCGGGGTGGCGACGCCGAGATCTTCATTCGGCTGCACTGGGCCAGGGAGCGATTGATTGGCAATATTTGAGGACAGTGCGGCCCCCTCCCTGTTGACCACCGTCAGACGGCGCTCGCTACACTCAAAGGGTGTCGCCAAGGGAAGGAGAACAAGATGACTGCAAGTGAACTGCGTGCACTCTACCAGCAGGGACGGCTGCATGAGGCCGAGATCATCCATGAGACGGCACTGCCCGGTTGGCAGGTGGAGTTTCGTGACGAGGAGGGGACCCTGTTCGAACTGACCGATACGCTGGGTTGCCCCCTCTGCTTTGGTTCGGCAGACGAGGCCCGCGCCCACATTCACAAGGTGGCCGACTGCCCGGTCCAGGAGGATCACCTCTACCGCTTCTTCGAGCGCTGAGGCACCAAGGCTCCCGTCGGGAGCCTTGTCTTATTCGGGCTGAGTGGCGGACTCACGCCCCTCGAGCTTGCGTACCGGCTTTTGCAGGATCAGGTTGGCCGGGTAGGTGACGCTGTCACCGTTGTCGTCGCGCAGGCGCACATAGAAGAGGCCGATCTCACTGATGACGCCGGTCACCGAGTCGTCCTTGTCGAGGATGCGAATGCGATCGCCGATGCGATAGGGAAAGGCGAAGAAGATGGTGATGCTGGCGGTGATGTTGGAGAGGATCGACCACTGGGCCACCATGGCCACCCCCAGCACCGCAAAGAAGGAGGAGGCAAGCACCACCAGCCGGGCAAAATCGAGCCCCCACACCCCGGCCAGTACCAGCAGGGTGGCGCAACCGAGCAGGAAGTGGAACACGTGCTCCACGTAGAGCACCCGGTTTTCACTCACCTGGCGCGCCTGGCCGATGGCCATCAGGCTGCGGTGAATGAGGCGGCGCAGCAGCAGGTGGGCGGCCACCAGGGCCAGCGTCAGGCCAAAGGCACTCCAGATACTCATCGCATTCTCCTACCACCAACGCCGTAACTTGAGCCAGACCGCGAGCATCCCACCCATCACCAGCAAGGCAGAACAGAAGACCCAGAAGGCGGTCGGGCTCTCGGCTCCGGGCATGCCCCCCAGATTGATGCCAAACAGACCGGTGAGGAAGGAGGCGGGCAGGAACAAGAGCGCCATCACCGACATCTGATAGGCGCGGCGGTTGGTCGCCTCCGCCATCAGGTTATTGACCTCGTCCGCCAGCACGGCGGTACGGGCAATCCCGGCATCCAGGTCATCGAGCCAGCGGCGCAACCGGTCGGCGATGTCGAGCAGGCGGCGCCTGTCATCCTCATCGAGCCAACCGATCTTCTCGTTCGCCAGGCGCGCCACCAGATCCCGTTGTGGCGAGAGGTAGCGGCGGATCAGGATGAGCTGTTTGCGGATGCGGCCGAGGTGCCCATTGCCGGGCATCTCCCGCGAGAGTACCAACTCCTCGAGCGTCAGTATCTCGTCGTGCAGGTCCTCGACAAATTCACCGGCCCGATCGGTCAGGGCGTCACACACCTCCACCAGCCAGTCGGCCGGGTTGGCAGGCCCCGCCGCCAGTTGCAGCGAATCGAACACGTCCTTCTCCGACAGCAGAGGACGACGGCGGCTGCTGATGATGAGGTCGGGAGTGATGAAGATGCGAAGAGCCACCATCTCCTCCGGGCGCTGTCCCTGGTTGTGGTTCACCCCGCGCAGGATCAGCAATATGGTCTCCCCCAGCTTAACCAGCTTGGGGCGGCTGCTCTGGCCGAGCAGAGCCTCGCGCGCCGCCTCCCCCAGTAAGGGGGTGTGCATCAACCAGCGGGCAGACTCAGGGTTGCCGTAGTCGAGGTGCACCCAGGCCGGCGCACCGGCAGGCAGGTCGGCTCCCACCGGCAGCGGCTGCTGCCCCCCCCGGCCGTCCAGGGTCAGGCTATAGATGGTATCACTGGGGACTCGGTCCATGGGGCGCTCCTCTGATGATGCGACGACAGCTTACACTAAAGGGCCTGTGCGCTCAGCCGTGTTATCATCCCGCTCTCATCTGCCGAGGAGCACACCATGACCATCTGGGTCGATGCCGATGCCTGTCCCGTGGTGATCAAAGAGATCATCTATCGTGCCGCCCACCGCACGTCGATGGCCGCGGTCTTTGTCGCCAATGCCCCCCTGCGCCTGCCCCCCTCCCCCTGGCTCACCAGCCGCCAGGTGCCCAAGGGGTTCGACGTGGCCGACCACCTGATCGCCACCTCTGTGGTGCCGGGGGATCTGGTGATCACCGCCGACATCCCGCTGGCCGACCTGGTGATCGATGCCAGCGGCGAGGCACTCAACCCGCGCGGCGAGATCTACACCAAAGAGACCATCAAGGCCCGCCTCGGCATGCGTAACTTCATGGAAGAGCTGCGTTCGGCCGGGGTGCAGACCGGTGGCCCGGCGCCTCTCAATCAGGCCGACCGACAACGCTTTGCCAATGCCCTCGACCGTTGGCTGCAGCGGGGCAAGCTCTCCTGAGACTGGCAAATTGCCTCTGGAAAGAGAGTGACAGGGTGCGGGCGGCTGCTATCATACGCCGCCCTGTTTCAAGCCTGTTTCATCCGCCTTATGACTGCCCGTGGGCACCTGCTGTTTGCCGTCGGCTGTACCCTGTTGGTCCGCCAAACTGAACTCCTCCCCTCCCTGAATCACGCCCCCCTCTGGCAACTGCTACCCGCGGCCCTGCTCGGCGGCCTGCTGCCAGATCTCGATCACCCCAAGTCTGTGCTGGGCCAGTGGCTCCCCTTTATCTCGCGTCCACTGGCTCGCCTGTTTGGCCATCGGGGCTTCACCCATAGCCTGCTCGCCACCGGTTTGGTCCTCTGGGGGGTGCAGTCCAGCCTGCCCGGGGGGCCGGAGGGAGTCAAAAAAGCCCTGCTGCTCGGCTACCTCAGCCACCTGCTCGGGGATCTGCTCACCCCAGCCGGCATCCCCCTGCTATGGCCGCTGCGTCGTCGCTTCGCCCTGCCCCTGCTGCAACCCCGCCACGGCCCTCTGCCCGAGACCCTGGTCGGCCTGACCCTGCTCGCCGTCAATGGCTGGTGGAGCGGTTGGCTGCAATAAAAAGGCCCCGGACCTAGGTCCGGGGCCAAGGGTGCAGGTGCACCTAGAGGATCAGAGCATCACGCCGGCGATGATGGCGGAAAGCAGGCTCACCAGGGTGGAGCCATACACCAGCTTGAGGCCGAAGCGGGAAACCATGTTGCCCTTCTCCTCGTTCAGCGCCTTCACCGCACCGGCGATGATGCCGATGGAGCTGAAGTTGGCGAACGAGACCATGAAGACGGAGAGCATGCCGACGGTGCGCGGGGAGAGATCGGCGGCGATCTTGCCGAGATCCATCATGGCCACGAACTCGTTGGTCACCAGCTTGGTGGCCATCACGCTACCCGCTTGCAAAGCCTCACCAGCCGGGACGCCGATGATCCAGGCGATCGGGTAGAAGAGGTAGCCCATGACGTGTTGGAAGTTCACGCCGAACACCAGCTCGAACAGGTAGTTGATCATGGCGATCAGGGCGATGAAACCGACCAGCATGGCGCCCACGATCACCGCCACGGTGAAACCGGCCATGATGTACTCACCCAGCATCTCGAAGAAGTTCTCCTTCTTCGGGGTATGGTGTTCGTCACCCTCGGACAGCGCTTCGGCGTCGGTGACCGAGTTATCCGGCTCGTAGGGGTTGATAAGGGAGAGCACGATGAAGGTGCTGAACATGTTGAGGATCAGCGCAGCCACCACGTAGCGCGGCTCGATCATCTGCATGTAGGCACCGACGATGGACATGGAAACGGTGGACATGGCGGTCGCGGCCAGGGTGTACATCTGCTTCTCGTTCATGTGCGGCAGTATGTTCTTGAGCGCGATGAAGTTCTCGGACTGGCCGACGATCATGGAGCTGATGGCGTTGAAAGACTCCAGCTTGCCCATGCCGTTGATCTTGGCCAGCACTGTGCCGATGCCACGAATGATGAGGGGCAGCAGGCGAATGTACTGGAGGATGCCGATCAGCACAGAGATGAAGACGATGGGCATCAGCACCATGAGGAAGAAGCTGAAGGCCCCCTCGTTCATCAGGCCGCCGAATACGAAGTCGGTCCCCTGTTTGGCAAACTCCAGCAGCTTGCTGAAGCCGGCGGCGAATCCGCCTATGATGGCCAACCCCACCGAGGAGTTCAGCATAAACCAGGCCAGCGCCAGCTCGACCACCAGCAACTGGATGATGTAACGCGCCTTGATCTTGCGCCAACCATGGCGGTTCATCGCCAACGAGAGAGCCAGCACGAGAGCCAGCCCCAATACGAAGTGAAGGTATTGCATATCCTGAATTGCCTGTGAGTTGTAGTTTTGACCGCCGGAATGATATCTGTGGAATAAATAAAAAATCTGACAGCCGTCACAAACAAATATAAAGTCACCGTACAAAAATAATAAAAACGTTTTTAGCTTCGCTTGAATACAAAACAAAAAATCATTTAATTTCATCAATTTAATCACAAGCCACATTTATTTAAACTTGCACAAACATTCATAAAACTCGATAGTAAAAAACCTGACCACTTCGCATTAAAACTTATTAACTATATACATGATGACGGCTAATTAACGGCAATCGTTTTCTGGATTAATTAAATCGACGTAGCGGTGATAAAAATAAACCCGGCATGGCCGGGCTTATTTCATAAGGAGAGTTGAAACGCCTGTCGCAGACGGTGGATAAAATCGGCATCTCGACAGAGGGTCTTGCCGGCGCTGTCGGAGATCTTGGCCACAGGGCCACCGTTGCACTCCACCAGCTTGAAGACGATGTTCATGGGGGAGACCCCGGGCAGATCGCAGGTCAGCTGGGTACCGATACCGAAGCTGGTGTTGATACGGCCACGGAAGTGGCGGAAGAGGGCCACTGCCCGCGGCAGATCGAGCCCGTCGGAGAAGACCAGGGTCTTGCCACCAGGATCGATGCCGAGACGCTGATAGTGAGCGATCGCCTTCTCTCCCCAGACGATGGGATCTCCCGAGTCGTGGCGCAACCCCTGATAACGGCTGGCCAGCTCGAAGTCGAAGTCGCGCAGGAAGGCATCCATGGTGATGCAGTCGGTCAGGGCGATGCCGAGGTGGTCGTCAAACTCGTCGAGCCAGGTGAGCAGTGCCGCCCGCTGGCTCTGCGCCAGGGGAAAGCCGAGCTGCTGGTGCGCCTGGAACCACTCGTGTGCCTGGGTACCGACGGCCGGCAAGCCGAGACGGTGGGCCAGCCGATAGTTGCTGGTGCCGCGAAACGCCGGTAGCCGCTCCCGCAGGCGGGTGACGACGGCCTCCTGCACGGCACGAGAGAAGCGGCGCCGGGTGCCGAAGTCCACCAGACTGAACTCGGCCATCTCCTCGGTGCTGAGCTCGCTACTGAGCCAATCGAGCTTCTGATCGAGTCGCGTGATGGCCTCCCCCACCCCGAGCTGGGGATAGCGGAAGCGGTTACGCATCTCGCTGATGATGGCGAGGATCGGGATCTCCCACAGGATCACATCCTGCCAGAGGCCGCTGACCCGTACCGCCAGCTGCCCCTCCCGCTCGTGCACCTCGAGCAGGGAGGCGTCCAGCGGCTTGTGGCTCAGGTGCTCGATGTAGTCCTGACTGAGGAAGGGGCGCTGGGCCAGATAGCGCGCCTCTTCAGCAGAGAGGCGCAACCGGCCGGCCTGGCGCAGCTGCTCCTCGATCTGGCCCATCAGGGGCAGCAGATCCTCGTCGTTGCGGCTGTGGAACTCGGCCACCACCTCCGCATCCGGGTAGTGGTGAAACACCGCCTGCTGCATGTGCAGCTTGTAGGCATCGGTGTCGAGCAAACTCTCCAGGATCGGCATATCAACACCCCAGAAGACGACGAACTTCGTGCAGATCGGCGGCCAGCTCGATCCCCGCCTCGGCCATGGCGACCAGGGCCGTTGAGACTGTATCAGGAGCGATGCCACGACAGGCCGCCAGATGGAGGATGACGCGAAGGCCGGCACGGCGCAGTTGCAGTGCACTGGTCTTGACACAGTAGTCGGTGGCCAGCCCGCCGACGATCACCGTATCCACCCCGCGCACCTGCAAGAACTCCAGCAACCCGGTGCTGCGCCGCTCCGCCAGATCGTGGTAACAGGCGCCATAGGGATGCAGATCCGGCTCGACCCCCTTCCAGACGAAGAAGTCGTAATCGATGGGGGCCGGCAAGCCGTCGAGCAGTTCGAAGCCATGGGTGCCGGGCACGCAGTGGGCCGGCCAGGTGAGGTCCGCATTGGGCAGACTGAGGGGCAGCAACATCTCGCTCGGGCTCTTCACCACCCAGCTGGCGTTGACCGGATGGGCGTCCTTACTGCCGATGCGCAGGGCCGCCAGGGTGGCCTGGGCATTGAGTGCCGCCGCTATCTCGTCACCTCCCGGTACCGGCAGCTCCTGCGGACAGAGCGGGGTAAACCCCTTCTGCGCATCGATGTCCAGACTGGCGATGATTCCCATGTTCGCTCCTGCAATACATATTATCCGTGTGATATTATCTACCAAACACTTATGGAAGGCGAGCGGAGCGAGCGAGATGCCGAGGATGAGTCTGGATGTGGTGGTACTGCGGCTGCGGGAGGAGCAGATCGAGTTGCTCCTCGAGCGGCGCGAGCGCCCGCCGTTCGAGGGCTCACTGCAACTGCCGGCCCTGCGGATCGACGAAGAGCGCGATCGGGATCTCGAAACCGCCCTCGACCGCCTGCTGGCCGAGTGGAGCCTGGGTGACAGCTACCGTGAGCAGGTGTGCAGCCTGGGTAGCCGCGAGCGAGACCCGCGCGGTTGGTCCACCACCCTGGTCTATCTCTGCCTGGTGCCTCCCACCACTGACCTTGCTCGAGGCCAGTGGTACCCCCTCCAGAGTCTGCCGGCCCTGCGGCTGGCCTTCGATCACATACAACTGGTCGCCCGCGCCCTCGAGCGGCTGCGGGTCAAGAGCCGCTACAGCACGCTGCCGGTGCATCTGCTGGGTGAGGAGTTCACCCTCTCCGAGCTACAGCGGGCCTATGAGATCATCTTGCAGACCCCCATGAACACGGCAGCCTTTCGCAAGCGCATTCACCGCGCCGAGATCCTGTGCGACACCGGCCGCAAGCGCACTGGCAAACAGAGGCCGGCGATCCTCTACCGCATCGAAGCCCCCTCCTGCGTCCTGTTCGATCAGGTGATGAATGGAGCAGAGGGATGAAGATTCTGGTCAGTGCCTGCCTGCTCGGCATGCCGGTGCGCTACGACGGACGCAGCAAGGGGCTGGTGAGCGACTGGCTGAGCCGGCTCGGGGCAGAGAGGGTCTTGCTGCCTTTCTGTCCCGAGGTGGCCGGCGGCTTACCGACCCCGCGTCCGCCGGCCGAACGCCGCGGCGAGCGGGTGGTGACCGAGGCGGGCCTCGACGTCACCGCCGAGTTTGACCGCGGGGCCGAGCTGGCGCTGGCCCTGTGCCAGCGTGAAGGAATCCGGGTTGCCCTGCTCAAGGAGGGGAGCCCCTCCTGTGGCAGCGGCCGCATCTATAGCGGCCGCTTCGACGGTATCTCACTGCCGGGCGAGGGCAAGACGGCGTCCCTGCTGCGCCGCCATGGCATCGCGGTCTTTTCCGAAGATCAGCTCGGCGAGCTGGCTTCCCTGTTGACCGCCTCCTGAGCAGGCTGCGCCTCCCAGCTGGCGAGGCGCGCCTCTTTCTCTGCCCACAGGGCGTTGAGCCACTGCTGGAAACCACGCTTGAACTGCTTGTCGTTGAAATAGTCCCCGACCATGGCGCCCTCGATGGGTAGCTCCTCGATATGCACCCGGATCCGGGTCATACGCCCCATCATAAAGTCCTTGAACGGTGTCTCGCGGTTGTCCGGGTAGCTCAGGGTCACGTTGATCATCTTGTCGAACTGCTCCCCCATGGCCGCCAGGGTGAAGGCTAGCCCGGCCGCCTTGGGCGCCATCAGGCGGCGATAAGGGGATCGGCTCCGTTCACGCTTGGCCTCGGTGAAACGGGTCCCCTCGACGAAGTTGATGACGGTGGTAGGAATATGGCGAAACTTCTCGCAGGCGCTGCGGGTGGTCTCGATATCCTTGCCACGCAGGTGGGGGTTACGCAACAGGAACTCTCGCGAATAGCGACGCATAAAGGGCATGTCGAGCCCCCAGCAAGCGAGCCCCAGCAGCGGAATATAGATGAGTTCGTGCTTCATGAAGAACTTGGGCACCGGGATGAGCCCGCGAAACAGATGGCCGAGCACGACGATGTCGGTCCAGCTCAGGTGGTTGCACACCACCAGATACCATCCCTCCTGACGTAGCCGTGTGTTGTCCTCGATTTCCCACTCGATGCGGTTGGTGAGACCCATGATGAGGGTGTTGCACTCCAGCCAGCCCCGCATCAGCAGGTTATTGATGCGGCTGCACAGCGCCGACAGGAGCGGGATCGGCAGCAACTTGAACAGGGAAAAACAGAGGATAAGGGTCGCCCAGAACGCGGTCTGGGTGATGGTCAGCAAGGCGCTGAGCAGAAACATAAGCGGGCCGGGCAAAAAAGTGAGCATGATTCTCTTACTGTCCAGGTGCGCTCAGGCGGGCCAGGGTTTGATCCTTCTCCGACCACAGGCCATTGAGCCACTGCTGAAACGTCTGTTGAAACTCGGGGTTGTTGAAATAATCGCCTATCAACCTCCTGTCGATAGGCAGCACTCGCACCGTGACCCGCACCTCTCTCAGACGGCCGCACATGTAGTCCCAGAAACTGGGTATGCCGCCCGGGTAGCAGATGGTGACATCCACCAGCTTGTGCAGCTGATCCCCCATGGCAGCCAGCGTGAAGGCAATGCCGCCGGCCCTGGGTGTCAGCAGGTGTCGATAGGGAGAGACCTGTCTCTGATGCTTGGCCAGGGTGAAGCGGGTTCCTTCGACAAAGTTCATCACACTCACTGGTTTATCGCGAAACCGGGCACACGCCTTGCGGGTCGTGTCTATGTCTTTTCCCCTCAGATGCGGGTGTTTTTCCAGGAATTTACGCGAATATCGCCGCATGAAGGGGAAATCCAGCGCCCACCATGCCAATCCGAGAAAAGGGACCCAAATCAGCTCTTTCTTCAGAAAAAACTTCAGAAAGGGGATTTTACGATTAAACACCTTCTGGAGTACCAGAATATCGACCCAAGACTGGTGATTGGCAATCACCATATACCACTCGTTCGGGGTCACTTTGTCCACTCCGACCACGTCCATATGGGTGCCACACAGGTATTTTTGCACCAGATTGTTAAAGCCTATCCAGCAGGTGGCACAACCATCGGTAATGCGGTTACAGGCTGCTCTAAACCTCCGCAGTGGCAGCAACAGCTTGACCAGACCGAGGACGAAGATAGGCACAAACCAGAACAGGGTGTTAATGAAGATGAGCAGGGTCGAGAAGGCGCCACGCAGGCGCTCAAGCGGTTTGGATGGCATCACGGACTCCCGGTTCATGGCTGGTCAGACCTGGCCATGATACCAGCCGAATCCCTCCCCGCCTATGTGTTACGAAGACGTAACAAGAAGCGGTCCATGGCGCGATAGCCGAGCGCCTCCACCAGATGACGGCGCGTGATGGCCTCGTCACCGGCCAGATCGGCAATGGTGCGCGCCACCCGCAGGATCCGATGCCAGGCCCGAATGCTGAGTCCAAGCTTCTGGATCGCGCCCTCAAGAAAGTCGGCATCGTGCTGTGATAAGCGGCAAAACTCGTCGATCTCTCGGCTATCTAGCCGTTGATTTAGCTTACCGGCCCGAGCCTGCATGCGCGCCCTTGCCGCCCACACCCGCTCACGAACTGCGGCACTGCTCTCCCCCCGCTCCGGGGTGCCGCTGAGGCTCCCCTTGGGCAGCAGGGGGACCTCCACCGTCAGGTCGAAACGATCGAGAAACGGGCCGGAGAGGCGCCCCAGATAGCGCAGGATCTGATCCGGAGTGGAGCGGGTCTGGCCATCCCCGTAGTGGCCGCAGGGACTCGGATTCATGGCAGCCACCAGCTGGAAACGGGCGGGAAAATCCACCTGGCGGGCGGCACGGCTGATGGTGATGTGGCCAGTTTCGAGGGGCTCGCGCAGGTTGTCGAGCACCTTGCGCTCGAACTCGGGCAACTCATCCAGAAACAGCACCCCGTTATGGGCCAGCGAGATCTCGCCAGGTCTGGGATCGCTGCCACCCCCAACCAGCGCCACCGCCGAGGCGCTGTGATGGGGCGTCCGAAAGGGCCGCCGGTGCCAGCTGGGCCTACGCTGACCGCCGATGGAGTGGATGGCCGCGCTCTCTTGCGCCTCGGCTTCGCTCAAGGGGGGCAGAATGCCGGGCAACCGGCTCGCCAGCATGCTCTTGCCGGTACCGGGCGGCCCGATAAACAGCAGGTGGTGGCTACCGGCGGCGGCGATCTCCAGCGCCCGCTTGGCCTGGGCCTGGCCGATCACATCCAGCAGGTCTGGCCCCTCCCCGGCAACAGGCTCCTCACAGGGCTGCGGGAAAGGGAGCTCGAGCTGGCCCGACAGCCAGGCAGTGACCGCCAGCAGCTGATGGGCGCAGCGCACCTTGGCATCGCGGATCAGAGCGGCTTCCTCTCCGTTGCCACACGCCACCACCAGGGTGCGGCCGGCGGCGCGGCAGGCCAGTACGGCCGGCAGCACCCCGAGCACGGGACGCAGCTCACCGGTCAGGGCGAGCTCCCCTAAAAATTCGTGATCGAGCAGGTTTTTTGCGGGAATTTGCTGTGAAGCAGCCAAGATTCCGAGGGCGATAGCCAGATCGAAGCGGCCCCCTTCCTTGGGCAGATCCGCCGGAGCCAGATTGACCGTGATGCGCCTGGCGGGAAACTCGAAGTTACCGTTGAGCAGGGCGCTGCGCACCCGATCCCGCGACTCCTTCACCGACGTTTCGGGCAACCCGACGATGTTGAAAGCCGGCAAGCCGTTCGAGAGGTGGACCTCAACCGTAACCAGCGGTGCCTCGACACCCAGGCTGGCCCGGCTGTAAACCACAGCTAATGACATGTTTTTTATCCCGCATATTATTTTCAACTAGTAAGACCGCCTGTCGCAGCCACATCAACTGGATATGACGGGCGGCGACTGGCGAAGTCAGAAACTTGTCACGAAAAAAAGTCTTGCCCACAAAATCTCGCCATGCTAGTTCTAATAGCCATTCGCGGTTAAACCGCACGTTTTAACGAATTTAACTGGATTTTGTCATGAGCTTGGTCTCCCGTTTCGTCAGCATTATCGTGGTCCTAGTGGTGGTGATTATTACACCGCTCGGGGCTCGTTTGGCTGCACGGAACAAGGGATAGACCCACACCGGCAGAACCGACAAGACGACCCCCGAGCCCAAAAAGCTCGGGGGTTTTTCTTTGGCCGGTTACCGGCGACAGCGAAAGGGATTGGATGTATGCAAATGAATGGCGCGCAGTACGTGGTTTCGGCCCTCAAGCAACAAGGGGTCACCCAGGTGTTCGGTTACCCGGGCGGCGCCATCATGCCGGTCTATGACGCCCTCTACGACGGCGGCCTAGCCCACCAGCTGTGCCGTCACGAGCAGGGCGCCGCCATGGCCGCCATCGGCTATGCGCGGGCCAGCGGCCGAGTGGGCGTCTGCATCGCCACCTCAGGTCCCGGCGCAACCAACCTGGTGACCGGCCTCGCCGAGGCACTGCTTGACTCCATCCCCCTGGTCGCCATCTCTGGCCAGGTGCCATGCGCCGCCATCGGCACCGACGCCTTCCAGGAGGTCGACGTGCTCGGCATGTCCCTCTCCTGCACCAAGCACTCCTTCATGGTGACCGACGTGGAAGAGCTGCCCCAAGTAATTGCCGAGGCCTTCGCCATCGCCACCGAAGGACGCCCCGGACCTGTGCTCATCGATCTCCCCAAGGACGTGCAGCTCGCCGCTTTCACCCCGCGGGCGCCCCTCACTACCGTGGCCCGCAGCGAACCGCTGCCGAGCGCCGAGCTGGAACAGGCCCGCGCCCTGCTGGCCGCGGCCGAGCGTCCCCTGCTCTACGTCGGCGGTGGGGTCGGCATGGCAAATGCCGAGACGGCCCTGCGCGAGTTCGCCGCCATCACCGGCATGCCGAGTGTCACCACCCTCAAGGGGATCGGCACCCTCGACGCCGACTCGCCGGTCTTCCTCGGCATGCTGGGTATGCACGGCACCAAGGCCGCCAACTTCGCAGTGCAGCTGTGTGACCTCTTGGTTGTGGTCGGCGCCCGCTTCGACGATCGGGTGACCGGCAAACTCGACGAGTTCGCCACCAAGGCCCGTGTCATTCACCTCGATGTCGATGCAGCCGAACTCGGCAAGCGCCGCGCCGCCGACGTCGGCATCACCGCCGATCTCAAGGACGTACTGCCGGCGCTGACCATGCCGCTGGCCCTCGGCCCCTGGCGTGCCCACTGCGCCGCCATGGCCCGTGACTACGCCTTCCGCTACGACCACCCGGGCCAGGCCATCTATGCGCCGGCCCTGTTGAATCGCCTGAGCGAGCGGCTGACCGGCGACGCCGTGGTCGCCTGCGACGTGGGCCAGCACCAGATGTGGGTGGCCCAGCACATGCGCTTTGCCAGCCCGCGCAACCACCTCTCCAGCGCCGGCCTCGGCACCATGGGCTTCGGTCTGCCTGCGGCCATCGGCGCCAAGATGGCCCGCCCCGACGACGAAGTCGTGCTGGTGAGCGGCGACGGCTCCTTTATGATGAACGTGCAAGAGCTCGGCACCATCCGCCGCGCCGGCCTCAAGGTGAAGATGGTGCTGCTGGACAACCAGCGCCTCGGCATGGTGCGCCAGTGGCAGGAGCTGTTCTTCGACGGCCGCTTTAGCGAGACCAACCTCTCAGACAACCCCGACTTCGTCGCCCTGGCCGCCGCCTTCGGCATCCGGGGTGAGACCATCACATGCAAGGAAGAGATAGAGCCGGCGCTGGATCGCCTGCTGGCAAGCGAGAGCGCCTACCTGCTGCATGTGGCCATTTCAGAGGAAGAAAACGTGTGGCCCCTGGTTCCGCCGGGAGTCGCCAACCACAAGATGATGGAGCAACGCCCATGAACCAGCACACCCTGCATATCCATGCCCAATCCAAACCCGAAGTGATGGAACGCGTCCTGCGGGTGGTGCGCCACCGCGGCTTCAACCTCTGCGCCCTCAACATGGAGCAGGATTGCCAACAGCTGCGGATCACGGTTACTGTCGAGTCGGGACGTCCCATCCAGCAGCTGTGGAGCCAGCTGGCAAAACTGGTGGATGTCTCGCGCGTCGACGACTGCCATGCGGGCAGCGAGGAACACCTGTCGAGCCTTCGAGCATAAGGAACACGCCATGTCACATCCCCAATTCATCTGGTTCAACGGCCAACTGGTCCCCTGGAAGAGCGCCCAGGTTCACGTGATGAGCCACGCCCTGCACTACGGCTCGTCCGTCTTCGAAGGGGTGCGCGCCTATGACACTCCCAAGGGCACCTGCATCTTCCGCCTGCAGGAGCACACCCGCCGCCTGTTCGACTCCGCCAAGATTTACTGGATGGAGATCCCCTTCAGCGAGGCCGAGGTGAACGAAGCCTGCCGCAGCGTGGTGCGCGACAACGGGCTCAAGAGCGGCTACCTGCGGCCGCTGGCCTTCATCGGTGACGTGGGCCTTGGCCTGCATCCTCCAAAGGATGCCAAGGCCGACGTGATCGTCGCGGCCATCCCCTGGGGTGCCTACCTCGGCGAAGAGGGGCTCAAGAACGGGGTGGATGTGTGCGTCACCTCCTGGAACCGGCTCGCCCCCAACACCATCCCGACCGGCGCCAAGGCGGGCGGTAACTACCTCTCCTCCCAGCTCATCAGCCGTGAGGCCAAACGTAACGGCTTCGCCGAGGGGCTGGCGCTGGACGTCAACGGCTACCTGAGCGAAGGGGCCGGCGAGAACCTGTTCCTGGTCAAGAACGGCGTGCTGTTCACCCCGCCCGCCACCGCCGCCATCCTGCCCGGCATCACCCGCGACACCATCATGACGCTGGCGCGGGATCTGGGGTATGAGGTGCGCGAACAGGCCCTGCCGCGCGAGGCGCTCTACGTGGCGGACGAGATCTTCATGACCGGCACGGCCGCCGAGGTGACCCCGGTACGCTCGGTGGACCGGATGCAGGTAGGCGCCGGCTGCCGCGGCCCGGTGACCGAGCAGCTGCAGGCAGCCTTCTTCGGCCTGTTCAACGGCCAGACCGACGACAAGTGGGGCTGGCTGACACCGGTCGCCGACTGACGAACACGGGGAGGTGGCGACACCTCCCCGAGTCGCTCCGGGTGAGGGGTCACCCTGACCCGGACCGATTCCACCATCTAGATAGCAAGCCCTAGCAGGGTATTCAGGGAGTAGAGACAATGCCGAAGCTGAGATCCGCCACCACCACCCACGGCCGCAACATGGCCGGTGCCCGCGCCCTGTGGCGTGCCACCGGCATGAAGGAGGACGACTTCGGCAAACCCATCATCGCCGTGGTCAACTCCTTCACCCAGTTCGTGCCGGGCCACGTTCATCTCAAGGATCTGGGCCAGCTGGTGGCTCGCGAGATCGAGGCCGCCGGCGGGGTAGCCAAGGAGTTCAACACCATCGCCGTGGACGACGGCATCGCCATGGGCCACGGCGGCATGCTCTATTCCCTGCCGTCGCGTGAGCTTATCGCCGACTCGGTGGAGTACATGGTCAACGCCCACTGCGCCGACGCCATGGTCTGCATCTCCAACTGCGACAAGATCACCCCGGGCATGCTGATGGCCGCCCTGCGCCTCAACATCCCGGTTATCTTCGTCTCCGGTGGCCCCATGGAGGCCGGCAAGACCAAGCTCTCCGATCAGATCATCAAGCTGGACCTGGTGGATGCCATGATCCAGGGAGCCGACCCCAAGGTCTCCGATGCCCAGAGCGAACAGGTCGAGCGCAGCGCCTGCCCCACCTGTGGCTCCTGCTCCGGCATGTTCACCGCCAACTCCATGAACTGCCTGACCGAGGCCCTGGGTCTCTCCCAACCCGGCAACGGGTCGCTGCTGGCCACCCACGCCGACCGCGAACAGCTGTTCAAGCTGGCCGGTCAGCGCATCGTGGCCCTGACCAAGCGCTGGTACGAACAGGAAGACCCCACCGCCCTGCCGCGCAACATCGCCAACAAGGCGGCGTTCGAGAACGCCATGGCACTCGATATCGCCATGGGCGGCTCCACCAATACAGTGCTGCACCTGCTGGCCGCGGCTCAGGAGGCGGGTGTCGACTTCACCATGGATGACATCGACCGCCTGTCGCGCAAGGTTCCCCAGCTGTGCAAGGTGGCCCCCTCGACCCAGAAGTACCACATGGAAGACGTGCACCGCGCCGGCGGCGTGGTCGCCATCCTGGGCCAGCTGGAAAAAGCCGGCCTGGTGCACAGCGACACCCGCAACGTGCTCGGTCTCTCCCTCGGCGAGTTGCTGGAGGAGTACGACGTCAGCCGCCACCCGACCGACGAGGTGGCCAGCTTCTACCGCGCCGGTCCGGCCGGCATCCGCACCACCCGCGCCTTCAGCCAGGATTGCCGCTGGGACGAGCTGGATCTGGACCGCGCAGAAGGCTGCATCCGATCGCTCGACAACGCCTACAGCCTGGAGGGGGGCCTTGCGGTGCTGACCGGCAACATCGCCCTCAAGGGGGCCATCGTCAAGACCGCCGGGGTGGATGAGGAGAACCTCACTTTCCGCGGCCCGGCCCGGGTGTTCGAGAGCCAGGAGGACGCCGTCGCAGCCATCCTCGACGGTACCGTACAGGCCGGCGAAGTGGTGGTGATCCGCTACGAAGGGCCCAAGGGGGGTCCCGGCATGCAGGAGATGCTCTACCCCACCTCCTACCTAAAATCCATGGGGCTCGGCAAGGCGTGTGCCCTCATCACCGACGGCCGCTTCTCCGGCGGCACATCGGGCCTCTCTATCGGCCACGTCTCACCGGAGGCGGCCTCCGGCGGCACCATAGGCCTGGTGGAGAACGGCGACATCATCCGCATCAACATCCCGACCCGTGAGCTGGTGCTGGAAGTCGCCGACGAGGTGCTGGCGAGCCGCCGCACCGCCATGGAGGCACGCGGGACCAGGGCCTGGAAACCGGTGAGCCGCGAGCGCGCCGTGTCGTTCGCCCTGCGCGCCTACGCCATGCTGGCCACCAGTGCCGACCAGGGCGCGGTGCGCGATCGCAGCAAGCTGGAGGAGTAACCACCATGGTCTCGGCGGCGGAATACCTACGCAAGATCCTGCTCTCGCCCGTCTACGAGGCGGCGCGGGTCACCCCCTTGCAACCCCTGAAGAAGCTCTCCGAGCGGCTCGGCAACCACATCAGCCTGAAGCGGGAGGATCTGCAACCGGTCCACTCCTTCAAGCTGCGCGGCGCCTACCACAAGATCGCCACCCTGAGCGCGGAGCAGAAGGCGCGCGGCGTCATCGCGGCCTCCGCCGGCAACCACGCCCAGGGGGTCGCCCTGTCGGCGGCCAAGCTCGGCATCAGGGCGCTGATCGTGATGCCGACCACCACCCCGGACATCAAGGTCGACGCGGTGCGCCGCCACGGCGGTAACGTGTTGCTGCACGGCAACAACTTCGACGAGGCCTACGCCGAGAGCCGCCGTCTCGCCGAGCTTGAGAGGTACACCCTGATCCCGCCGTTCGACGACGTCGAGGTGATCGCGGGCCAGGGCACCATCGGCAAGGAGCTGCTGGAGCAGGACACCCACCTCACCCACGTGTTCGTGCCGGTGGGCGGCGGCGGTCTGGCCGCCGGGGTGGCGGTCTACCTCAAGCAGCTACTGCCCGACATCCAGGTGATCGGCGTCGAGGCCGACGGCTCGGCCTGCCTCAAGGCCGCCATGACCGCCGGCAAGCCGGTGTCGCTGGACCGGGTCTCCCTGTTCGCGGACGGGGTGGCGGTGCGCCGCATCGGCGAGGAGACCTTCCGCCTGTGCGATCAATACCTCGATGAGGTGGTCACCGTCTCCAACGATCAGATCTGCGCGGCGCTTAAGGACATCTTCGACGACTGTCGCGCCATCGCAGAACCCTCCGGCGCCCTGTCGCTGGCCGGTCTCAAGGCCTACTGCGAGCGCGAGCAGGTACAAGGCGGGCGGATGGCGGCCATCTTGTCAGGGGCCAACGTCAACTTCCACAGCCTGCGTTACGTCTCTGAGCGCTGCGAGATCGGCGAGAAGCGCGAGGGCATGCTGGCGGTCACTATCCCGGAGCGCAAGGGGGCCTTCCTCGATTTCTGCCGCAACCTGGGGCCGCGCATGGTCACCGAGTTCAACTACCGTTACTCGGATGCCGAGCAGGCAGCCCTGTTCGTCTCGGTGCGCCTGACCGGTGGTGAGGTGGAGCTCGGTCAGATTGAGCGCCAGCTGGAGGAGAGTGGCTACCCTGTGGTCAACATGACCGAGAGCGAGCTGGCCAAGAACCATGTGCGCTACATGATTGGCGGCCGCCCGGCGCGGGCCCTGCATGAGCGGCTCTACAGCTTCAAGTTCCCGGAGCAGCCCGGTGCCCTGATGCGCTTCCTCGAAACCCTGGGCTGCCGCTGGAACATCAGCCTGTTCCACTATCGCAACCACGGCGCCGACTACGGCCGGGTGCTGTGTGCCTTCGAGCTGCCAGACGAAGACGTGGCCGCCTTCCACGACTACCTGCGGGAGATTGGCTACGCCTGGAAGGAGGTGAGCGAGGATCCCGCCTACCGCCTGTTCCTGGCAAGCGGTCGTTAATAACGAGGGAGGCAGATGCCTCCCTCGCCTTTACATCATCCCGCAAGTGTCACCTCTATCAAAAACACTAGGCGTCATGGAATGACGTTCGGCTGAAGATAATGTCTTTAGCAAGAAGCACGTCTCCTACACATATCGCTTAGAGGTTTCCATGCTGCCGTTGTTGAAAAATCACCTTGTATACCCTTCTTCATCTGTCCTGCAGTCAACTTAATCTAACGGTTCGGCACAGCATCCACAGCCTGTCATAGAAATGATGAGAGCCTGAAACCAGCCCTGTTCGTTTACATAAGGCCAGAGAGACTCACATAAGGCCACCGCTTTTTGCGCTAGGTAATACTCATGAAAACAAGCTATTACTTCAATCAGTTCTACATAAAACAAGAAGATGGGAAAAAATTTATTGTATTCATCGACTCAATCTCAGAGAGAGAGCACACCATAGAGCACCCCATCTTTCACATTAAGAAAGAGAATCGCTCTTTCTTTGTATACACATACCTAAGTGACAGAAACACAAAAATAATATATGGCAAGTTGTTTTATAATGAAGAGTCCGCCGATGAATTTCATAGCCACATCAGCAACCTGGCATTGTGAAATGCACATCCCCACCTTTTTAATTATGGGTTAATTGACCATGCCAGTTAGCGCGGAAGAGTTGATAAAAAACAAGCTAGTTGAGAACAACATCCCATTTGACAATGTTGGAGAACATACTTGGACCGCATTGAGAACAATCAATCACGACATTATTGTTCTAATAGAGAAGGCATTTTCACCATATTTCTCATTCATCGCCTCAAAAGGTCTTATTGCTTACTCCTATAGTGATAAACCAACCCTGTATTTCGCTGAAAAGTTTAATGTAAAAGCTATCAACAGCTATGGAGGGTTTAGAGTAGTAGGATCACACCTCGAAGCTGCGTATTCAACACGCCTCAGAATATCTGATGGACAGAAGGTTTTCATGCATGCGGCAGATGCATCAGGCTTCTGCAGACCTCACAATGAAAAAAAAGATTGGTATTATGCCAATCTGGCTATCGCATCAGCACCAGAGATATCAAAGCTCAATGATGCGTGGTTATCTTCATTTTCTGAAGCTGGTGACAGCGTGGTTGTAGTTACTGGCAAAGTGACTATGCCGCACCCTAACTCAATGGAAATCGCCATCAAGGCACTTGATAATGAAAAACTTGGTTTCACATTGAATAACAAAAATGAAATCAACCTATCTATTAATGACATCTGCTATCAAGCTGTATTAAGGCACACAGACAAAAACAAGTTTTGGATTAGTCCATTTTGTTTTCTAAATGGTAACGAACTAAGACTTATTGACGTGTTGAACGATGCCGGTTTCAACAAGGGTGATTCGGTAGAAATTTGGTTCACAGGACATAACGGCCATATCCATTCTGCGAAAGGCCGTTCATCTACGCATGCGATCCCAAGGGATGATCTTATGAATAAAACGGCACTTAACCAGATACTGTTCGGCCCTCCCGGCACAGGTAAAACCTATAACACAGTCACAGAAGCTCTTGATATTATTAAGCTTGGCACTGTTGAATACAGCAGTGATGGCCGGGGTCACTTGCAGTACCAGTTCAGCGAACTGGTAAAAGAGCAGCGCATCCAATTTGTTACCTTCCACCAGAGCTTCAGTTACGAAGATTTTATCGAGGGTATCAAGGCGGAGAGCCAGGATGGCGTATTGCACTATCGGGTGGTCGACGGTCTCTTCAAACAGATCTGCCAGCGGGCCGAAGCGGACCCCGAAAATCCCTATGTGCTGATTATCGACGAGATCAACCGGGGCAATATCTCCCGTATTTTTGGCGAGCTGATTACCCTGCTGGAGGATTCCAAGCGCCTCGGTGCCGAGGAGGAGCTCAAAGTGGTGCTCCCCTATTCGAAACAGCCCTTCGGTGTACCCGGCAACCTCTACTTGATTGGCACCATGAATACGGCAGATCGCTCGCTGGCCGGGTTGGATCTGGCGCTGCGTCGCCGCTTCTTTTTTAAAGAGATGCCGCCCCGTCCTGAATTACTAGACAGTTTGTATGTGGAGGGGATCCAGATCGGCGAATTGCTGCGCACCATCAACCGTCGTATCACAGCCCTACTCGGCCGTGACTACTGCCTGGGGCACGCCCTCTTTATGCCGCTGCAAAAGGAGCCCAACCTGCCACATCTGGGGCGGATCTTCCAGAAACAGGTGCTGCCCTTGCTGCAGGAGTACTTCTTCGAGGATTGGCAGAAGATAGCCCTGGTGCTGAACGACCATCGCCAGGGTAAGAGCCATTATTTCGTAACCCGGGATGAAGGTCTCGATTTGCAGAAACTATTCGGTGAAGAGGCTGAATTGAGCAACTTGCCCGCCGGCTGGCAAATTAAACCGGAAGGGAATGGTGTCTGGACTCAAGCCAGTGCCTATATGGGCATCATTGACCACAACGGGCGCAAGGTCGAACAACGGGTAGAGGAGGAGACTGTGCAGTGAAAGGGCACGTCATCGTTCGCGAGTACGCTCGCCTGACCTTCGAGCCCCTTGATAGCCCTTCGCTGGATCGAGCCCGTATCAGCCGTTCGGCGTTTATGTGGCTGTGCGAGCTGGCGGGACAATTTAGCAAACAGGGCGCCCCCATGCTGCAGCAGGATGGGCGCCAGTGGCTTCGTCTCGACAGCTATGTGGGCGTGTTGGAGTCGCCCTGTGGCCAGATCATCGAGATCCTGCCCAAGACTCATGATGCGGCGCCGGGTGAAAATACGGTGAGCGAGGTAAGTCGCAGTCGGCGCATGCTGAAGAAGATGCTGGCCAGCACCCTGGATCTGCCACTGCGTGAAACCGAAGAGGCGGGACTCGAACTCGGAGAGGGGTCCCTGAGCGAGTGGGTGATGGGGCGATTCCTCGCAGAGCTGGAGCATTTGGTCAGACACGGGCTGCGCTTTGACTATGTGCAGGTCGAAGAAGAGGCCCCGTTTCTGCGTGGACAGCTGGACATGGCCAGGCAAGTGCGGCAACCCGCAGGCCGGCAACATAAATTCAGGATCCGCCACGACCTGTTTCAACCCGAGAGTGCAGAGCACAGATTGATCCGCCGTGCACTCGACCTGGTCTGCACGTCGACCCGCACGGCCCACAACTGGCGTCTCTCTCACGAGTTACAGGGCATGCTCAATGAGCTGACTCCGTCCCGCGAGATTGAGCGAGACCTGCGAGCCTGGCGCACCGACCGATTGATGGCTCGCTATCGGGCCATTAAACCTTGGTGCGAACTGATCCTGCAGCGACATATGCCGATGGCCCTCCATGGCCAGTGGCGCGGGCTCAGCCTGCTCTACCCCATGGAGCGGTTATTTGAGGCTTACGTCGCTCGCCAGCTGAGACGCCGGCTGCCCGGAGGTCTGGGCCTGAAAACCCAGTCTCGCGCCGAGTATCTCTGCCACTACACCCAACCGGGTCAGCCCGAAGGCGCCATGTTTCAGCTAAAACCGGATCTGCTGTTGGAGGGACACGCCAGCCTGCGAGTCATGGATACCAAGTGGAAGCGACTCGATCAGGAAAACCGCCAAGACAAGTTTGGGCTTAGCCAGCAAGATTTTTATCAGATGTTGGCCTACGGGCAGACCTATCAGGGAGGTGCAGGGGACATGTGTCTGATCTACCCCAAATGGCGAGGGCTGGATCGAGTGATAGGCCCTTTTCTGCTGCCCAATGCGACCAGAGAGGCACTGCGACTCTGGGTCGTGCCGTTTGATCTTGAGTCAGGGCAGATACAGTTGCCCGATGAGCTGGCGTGGCTGCCATGACCATAAGCAGCTAGCTGGTGGCATAGTTGGCCAGCCCCTGACGGAGGCTGGCCATCATAAGATCGCGCAGATGGAGTGGTGTTAACACTTCACTGATATCGGCAATGGACATCAACCACCATCTCAGCTCTTCGGTATCGTTGACGGTGGCATGCAGGATGAAGTGATGGACACCATCGGGTTCTGTCCACTGATTCTCGCTGAGTCGGCTCTCCTGCAAGTGATAGCCCTCGCTGAAATTGACCCTTAGTACCAGCTCGATCTGCTGATGCCGAGAAAAACCGAGATTGCCTTTCGCAAGATAGTCGTGAAGGTCAAAAGTGGCAGGGATAGTGGCCGCCTTATCCTGTAATACGGCGCGCTGTGCCCGATGCAAGGCGAAGTGGCGCAGCTCCCCATCCGCCACCAAGGTAGCCACCAGATAGAGGGTCGAGCCCTTGGTAACCAGTGCAAGTGGATTGACCAGATAGTGCTTGGCCGCTCTGGGAGGGCGCCCCGTATATTCGAGAGCCAATACCCGCTGCTCGAATAACGCCCGCTCCACCTCTTCCACCACGCAGCTATCTACGCCGGGAGCTATCAGTTGGAAACCGGCAGGGTAAGAGGCGATCTTCTGTGGCCAATTCGCCAACTTTTCATGAGAGTGGGCAAGCCTCTGCTCAGCCTGGGTGAAAAAATCCGCCAGGTTACCTTGCAGGTGACGTGGCAGCAGCACCTGGAGATGCGGTTTGGCCATGCACAACGCCAACGCAGTGCTGGGTGTCATATCCAACCATCCCTTACTCCCCTCTTTACGAGACCAGCGGTAGGGTCGCACCGTCTCATCGCTGACGATGCTATAGCGGCTGCTGAGCTTTTCCATATCCCGCTGCACCATACGCTTGTTAACCTCAAAGCCATCGCGCTCCAGCCTGTTCATGATCTCAATGGAGCTGACAGAACGAGGCTCACAGGGTAGGTAATTGAGGATTGCAATGTGACGCTCGGTCTGGATATCGGACATGATAGTGAGTTGTCAGCGGATGAAGGGCGCATGCTAGCGCCCCTCTTTTTTCTACTCAAGCGAAGCCAATAGATTTTCTGATCCCGAACAAAGTCCGGGTAAGCTACGGCTATTAATGCCTCGACAGTTACTTCACCCGCACTATGTCACCCCGGTTGTCGACCTGGATCCGGACCAACTTTCGGCAGTGTCGACACTGACCAATCCCTGTGCCGTTGCGGCCGACTTGAGTCACAACCGTGGTCGTGGTTGCACAATTTGGACAAAGAACCGTGAAATAAAAGCTCATAGAAGCCTCCTCTGTTTTCCCGCAACAGAATGGCGAAGCCATGCGTCATGCCATGTCCCGGAAGCAAACGTCACCCTATGACGCCTGGGCGAAGTCTAATTTCCCCTCTCTTATCCGGGTAAACACCTCATGCTGATGCTAATAAGCAAACAGGCCACCACTCGGGATGACCGCGATGGAGTCCTCTATCGCACTCCCGAGCAGCTGGCTCACACCCCCTCACAGACGCCGCTCATTCTGGTGATTGACCTGCAGACTCCGACGGTAGCCTTGATGCAGTGGTTAAATGGGCGCACCCGGCCAATTCTGTGGCTATCGCCAGGCTTCCCCACCCCAGACACACACCTGCGACTTCAAGCCCCCGGCATCGATGGCCTCACCTTCGTCGACTGGCTATGCGAGTGGGGAGGCTGGGAGCAACCCCTACATGCCAGCCACGCTGAGGAGGTATACTCCCTTCTCTCGCAGCATCGCTTCGGTTGGCTCTTACGCGACAGCGAGCTGGCAGCCTGCAGAGGCTCACTTCAGGGGATCGACTATGCCCTCACCATCCCGAGCGAACAGGAAACCAACTGTATGACACTCGACGATGTTGACCTGCGCCAGCGTCAACTCGGAGAGCAGCTAGCACCGCGTGTACAGCACAACACTCTGGCAACGCTGGGCGAGTCTAGTTGCCTCCTGTTATCGAGCCATATGCGTCATGTCTTCCTCTAAGCAAACCAGACGCCAATTAGCCCGTAAGCTCTACATAGCCGTCACGCAGCTCTACTGCACTCCGGGGCCGGAGAGAGAAGCGGCCAGAGAGACGGCGGTGCAGACCCTGAGAGAGGGAGCCAAGGCTGGCCACCCAGAGTTCATGATGTATCTGGGGGATTGGTGTGATGAGCCGGCGCAGGCCAAATTCTGGTGGCATGAGGCCGCATGCAAGGGTAACTCCTATGCCATGCACAGACTGGCCGATCTCGCCATCGCCCAAGATCCCCCCGACTGGTCCGACGCACAGCGCTGGCTTAAAGCAGCTTCGGAGCATGGCAATACTTCTGCCATCCATGAATATGCCTTCAATCTGCATTACGGACGCGGTAGTACACGCGACCTCATGCAGGCCGAGTACTGGTACCGACAGGCGGCGCAGCATCGGCACTCTTGGGCGGCCTACCAACTTTCGGTGTTACTGACTGAGCGAGCGTTGCACGGTGCGGCGCGAGAGTGGCTCAAAGTCGGTTTAAGCAATCAGCATCCCGAGAGCATGGTCCGTTTCGCTTATCTCTATTACCTTGGCCACCCGAAAGGGCTACACCTGCTGCAACGCGCCTGCACAATGCGTTGCGAAGTCGCATTAGGCTGGTTGTTACATGAGTGTGAGGCTGGCCGGCTCGAGCTCAGCGGGGACTTTTCCATCCCTCAGCTACGTGATGTATGGCATACATCCAGGAAACACATGGCCGACTTAGGGCCAGAAATCACGCTCTACCTTCCACTCGACAAAACCCGAGCTAGCCCCGAACTTGTACTACCACCATGGCCTGCGCCCCCTTCACCAAGGCGCGTTCATCTGACCCTTGATGACTTCACTGCCTAGCCTTACCGGTAAGCATCACCATCCCACGGTGATAAAGCCGATGCACCATGAACAGTAATAGCGCCCCCGGCAGCACCGTTTGCCACAAGAAGGGCCAGGACTGGCCGGTCATCAGCACCAGCAGCGGGTTGGCCCCGGCCGGCGGGTGGATAAGGCCAAGCCCCTGCATCAGGCCAATGCCGAGCCCCACCGCCAACGCCATCTGCACCTCGGGAGGCAGGGGCAAGGCCTGCACCACCAGGCCCACACAGGCCGTCAGCAGGTGCCCGCCCACCAGGTTACGCGGCTGTGCCAACGGGCTCTGGGGCAGGGAGAAGAGCAGCACGCAGCTAGCACCAAACGGAGCCATTAAGATTGCCTGCCGTAACCCCAGATCGAGCCCGCCCAGCACCCCGATGGCCAACGCCGCCCCTATCCCAGCCACACCCGCCTCTTTCCACGCCATGATCATCTCCTCGTTGCGTTCTTTGGCTCGAGAAGGGATGCTAGGTAGACAGATCGGTGTACTTCAAGAGGGATCATCATGAGCGACAAACGCCAACAGCTGCTCGACACCGCCTACCGACTCTTCAACCACCACGGCTTTCATGCCACCGGCATCGATCGTATCTGGCGCGAGGCAGGCAGCACCAAGCGCACCCTCTATCGCCACTTTCCCACCAAGGACGCCTTGATCGAAGCGGTGCTGACCGCCCGCGATCGGGAATTCTTCGCCTTGCTCGAGGCCAGGGTCAGCCCCTGCACGACCCGGAACGCGCGGTTGCAGGCCCTGCTCGATGGCTTTGCCGAGTGGTTTGGTCGGGACGATTTCTACGGCTGCAACTTCATCAACGCCAGCGCCGAATTTGGCGATCCTCGCCACCCGGTACGCCGCCTGGTGGCCGCCCACAAGCGGGACCTGCAGCAGCGGGTCGGCGAGTGGCTCGGCATCGATGAGCCCCTCGCGACCCGGCTCTGCCTGCTGCTTGAAGGGGCGATCGTGATGGCCCATAGCTACCAGCAACCTGGCGCGCTGGAAGAGGTTGGCCGGCTCGCCCATGAGTGGCTGTCGACAGTGGATCCGAAGAGGAGCCACGTCAGGGAAACAAAAAGTGTTGCCACTATCACATCCAAACCCAGACAGCCGTTTGAGCCCTGATCGCTTTGGGTTAGGCTAGGGGTTCGGGGCGTGGAACCCGCCCTCTTCTCTCAAGGATGACACCATGAATCGCCACCCCCTCCCTCTGCTGCTCGGCCTCTTGCTGACCGGCGCCTCACAGGCAGCGCCTGATGACCACAGCTGGTACCTTGGCGCCAAGGCAGGCTGGTCAAACTATTTTGATGCCGATACCCAGCGGCTGGTTGAAGAAATTCAGGGCAGACTGCAATCCCGGCACGAAAGCAGCGATGGGCTTGGGTTAGGCCTGTTTGCCGGCTATCAACTCAACCGCAATGTCGGGTTCGAGCTCGGCTACGACTGGTTGGGACGCTATAAGACCCGTGGAGAACTTGACGGCCTCACCCTCAGTGGCGAGGCCAAGAGCCAGATGGTGCAGGCCACCATGAAGATCGGGGGGGAGGTCAACGAGGGACTCGATTTCTATACCCGTATGGGCGGTGCCTATGCGTGGAGCGATGCCACTGCCGAAGCCCACTATGGAGCTCGCTCGGTCAGCGATACGGGCAAGGAGCATAGCGCGGCCTTTGTTGCCGCGCTGGGCGCTGAATACGCGCTGAGCCCGAACTGGGCCCTGCGACTGGAATACCAGTACACGACGCCCATCGGTGATGCATCTTGGGAGCGGACCGCCATCGAGTTCGATAACGGGCTGCTGGCCCTGGGGCTCATCTATCGCATCGGCCAATGGCAAGATGCGGCTCCCGTTGTGAGTAGTCCGGCCGAGATCCCACCCGCCAGAGTGGTGATAAACCAGCGCTTCACCCTGAGCTCGGATGTCCTGTTCGAATTCAACAAGTCCAACCTGAGGCCTGAATCCCATCAGGGGCTGGCTAAGCTTTTCGCACAGATTGAGGAGAATCGACCCAAGGATGGCATGGTGACCATCATAGGCCACACTGACCGACTGGGGGACGAGGGCTACAATCAGCATCTTTCTCAAGAGCGGGCTCGCGCCGTCGCCGACTATCTGATAGCCATGGGCATCCCGGCCAGCAAGGTCTTCATCGAGGGACGCGGTAAGCGTGAACCGGTCACCGGTGGGCAGTGCCGTGGCCACGACCGGAGCCACCTCATCCCCTGCCTGGCCCCAGATCGCCGGGTAGAGATATTGGTTGAGGGAATAAAACCTGCTTCCTGATTCTTATATCTTTGCTCACCATCAGGGCCCCTGGATATAGCCAATCACTGTTAATTCATTCCCTCCCTGTGGTCGATAACGAGTCGATCAACAGGGAGGTGAATCATGCGCATTGATAGCGCCCAAAACGCAGCCCGCATCGACCATCAACACGCCTTGGAACAGCGCCGCATCGTGCGTCCCGCAGCGTTCGCACCTGTGGCTGAACCTCAGGCCCCTCCTGCGCAAGAGAAACCTGAGCAGGAGGATCACGACTGGGAAAACGATGGCCTGGATAACCGGTCACGCCTCATCAAGTTGATGATCGAGGCCATGATAGGCCATGAAATAGACATCCCCACCCCCATAGAGCAGTCAGATACATCGCCACAGGATGTGCCTCAAGGCCAAGGAGAGGGGGAACAAGCGGTTGATGTGACCGATGTGAGGCTAGAGCAGGAACGCCTGCAGGTCGTCACTCAAGCCAGCATCCAGACTCTGGAGGGGGAACAGTTCGACCTCAGCCTGGCTTTCTCTCTCGACTGGAGTCAACTCACGTTGGATCAGCGACGAACCACCCTGGGCAAGCTCAAGGATCCACTGGTACTCAGCCTGGAGGGGAAGATCGCCGACTTCAGCTCGGTGAAGTTTGAGTTCGACCTTGATAGTGACGGGAAAAAGGAGGCGTTGCCAGGGTTGGCTGATACGAGTGGATTTCTGGCACTGGATCGCAACGGGAATGGCCAGATAGACGATGGTAACGAGTTGTTTGGTGCCCGTAGTGGTAACGGTTTTGGTGAGCTTGCCGCCCTCGATCAGGACGGTAACCAGTGGCTCGATGAGGGGGACCAGGGGTTCTCACAGCTACTCTGGTGGCAGCCAGAGCGCACGCCGATTGCGCTAGTTACGCTAGGGGTCGGCGCTATACAACTCACGCCCCTCGATACACCGTTCCAGCATCTGGGAGGGGACAAGGGGGTGCTGCGCCAGAGCGGGCTCTACCTGACCGAATCGGGTCAAGGTGGCTGGGTGCAACAAGTAGATCTACGCGTATAACCGAGCAAATGCGAGAAGGCCTTCCCAAATGGGAAGGCCTTCACTTATATGGTGCTGATACCCAGAATCGAACTGGGGACCTCATCCTTACCAAGGATGCGCTCTACCGACTGAGCCATATCAGCACAAAACCGGTCGAAACAACGCGTCGCGTCATCTCTGAATTGGGT
>NZ_CDCE01000016.1:141101-169148 GCF_000819805.1 Aeromonas diversa CDC 2478-85 | reverse complement strand
AAGAACGTTGCCTTGTCGGCGTCCAGCGCAGCGTGCCGTGCTGGTGAGGGCGCATTATAGGGATGACGACGACGCTGGCAACCCTTTTTCTCACTTTGGCGAACCGTTCGCTCATTAAACACCCAAAACCTGCTGTTCTGTCGAAAAACCGTACGTTCCGAGTGCTTCTTTACCCCTCCAGCAATTGAACATTTCAAATGCCAGTTTATAATGCACATCTAAAAGCACTATTACATGTTCAGGAGTTTCCATGCACCAGATCCTCGATAGCGAACGGGAAACGGCCATCCCTCCCCTGCTGCGCCTCGGTTTTCGCCCCTTCTTCCTGCTTGGTGCCGGTTTCTCCGTGCTCGCCATGCTGCTGTGGTGGTTGCAGCTAACCGGGCATCTGGCACTGCCTGCCCTCTCCAACCCCCTCTGGTGGCATGCCCACGAGATGTTGTTTGGCTTTGGCAGCGCCATCGTCGCCGGCTTCTTGCTGACGGCGGTACAAAACTGGACCGGCTTTCCCGGTGTGCGTGGCGCACCGCTTGGGGCCATCGTCACCCTTTGGTTGGTACCGCGTCTCTTGCTGCCGCTGCTTGGCAATGATAACTGGCTGCTGATGGCGTGCGATCTGCTGTGGCTACCGCTCGCGGCTTTCTATCTTGCGCGCCCCATGGTGCAGGTACGCCAGTGGCGCAATCTCTTCTTCGTGCCCCTGTTGCTGGTGTTGACACTCCTCAATGCCAGCAGTTGGTGGCTTGGTACTGATTGGCTACTCACCGAGAAGCTGCTGATCGCCACGGTTCTGCTCTTTACCACCCTGATCGCCGTGATGGGGGGACGGGTGATCCCCTTCTTTACCTCCCGTGCCACCCAGACTCCCAAGGCCGAGCCATTACCTTGGCTTGAGCGAATCGCTTTAAGTACGCTCTGGCTGCTGATGGCCAGTTGGATCCTGCTGCCCATGACCTGGCTGCAACAGCCTCAATGGGCAGTACTCTACGGGCTGGCTGCGCTCGCTCATCTGCTGCGCCAGTCACGCTGGCAATGGCGCGCTACTGCGGCGCATCCCCTGCTCTGGTCGTTACACCTTGCCTATCTCTTTATTCCCCTCGGGCTCGCCGCTCTGGGCTGGTGGGCACTCGGCGGCCCGTTGAGCCTCTCGACGGCCAGCCATTTCTTAAGCGTCGGCACTATGGGAGGCATGATCCTCGCCATGATGGCGCGCGTCTCTCTCGGCCACACCGGACGCTCCTTGGTGGTGGGTAAGCGCATGGTCCTGGCTTTTGTGCTGCTGCTCGTCGCCGCCCTGCTGCGCGCGGCGCTGCCGCTGCTGCTCCCGGCCCAGATCCTGGTCGCCTGGCACGGCGGAGCCTGGGGCTGGATCCTCGCTTATGGGCTGTTTGTCTGGTGTTATCTTCCCATCCTCAGCACACCACGTGCCGATGGTCGTCCTGGCTAGGGATAACGGATAAGGTTGTGAAAACGGACCGGCGCCTCTCCCTGGTTTCGATAACCGTGGAGGGCGTCAGCCGCAAAACGCACCGCCTCACCACGCCTAAGGCGATGCCACCCCCCTTCGATCAAGACCTCCATCTCTCCCTCTATCACCAACACGTGCTCGCTCACGCCGCGCTCGTGGGGCTCTGACTCACGCTCATAGCCGGGTAACAGGGTCATCTCAAACAGCTCGAAGCCGATGCTCGGGTCAAACGGAAAGAGCGGTGCCACCAGCATGCCCGCTTCACCGGGTTGACTGCGCAGGGCATCGGCACGGCGAAACAGGGTGGTGGGATCGGGCGCCGGCACGTCGAGGAAACTGGAGAACGACACCTTGAAGCCGGTGGCTATCTTCCAGAGCGTCGCCACGGTCGGACTCGACTCGCCACGCTCTATCTGTCCCAGCATCGCCTTGCTCACCCCGGTCTCACTGGCCGTGCGATCCAGGCTCCAGCCGAGGGTCTGACGCAACTCCCTGAGACGAGCGGCGATACGCACCCCGGGAGCGATAGCTGATTGGTCCATTACTACTCCTTCATCATTGTGCGCTATAGCGCACACCACTATAGTAGGCCAATTGTACGTTATAACGCACGAGGCTCCCATGCCACACACACTCTCTCATCTCAGTGCCGGTCTGATGGCGGTGCTGGTCGGTTATACCAGCTCGGTGGCCATCATCTTACAGGCTGCCGCCGCGGCCGGGGCTGACACGGCCCAGACGGCTTCCTGGCTGTGGGCGCTCGGGCTGGGAATGGGGATCACCTGTATCGGACTCTCTCTTTATTACCGGATGCCGGTGCTCACCGCCTGGTCCACTCCGGGCGCCGCCCTGCTGGTGACCAGTTTGTCGGGGGTGAGCCTTAGCGAGGCCATCGGCGCCTTTATGGTGAGCTCGGCGCTGATGGTGCTTCTCGCCTCGAGCGGAGGCGTCGACAGGCTGATTAAGAGGCTGCCTCCGGCCCTGGCGGCAGCCATGCTGGCGGGAATACTGCTGCGCTTTGGCATCAACCTGTTTACACCGCTGCCCGATCACCCCCTCCTTATCCTTGGCATGCTGGGGTTATATCTTTTCGGAAAACGTGCCGCTCCACGCTTGGTCATGGTGCTGGTGCTGCTCGGCGGCACCCTGCTCGCCGGGCTCCTGATGCCTGTGAACCTAAGCGGCGTCAGCATCTCTGTCACCACACCGGTATGGATGAGCCCCAGCTTCTCCTGGCATAGCCTCATCGGGGTGGGGATCCCGCTCTTCGTGGTCACCCTGGCCTCGCAGAATCTGCCGGGCATGGCGGTGCTGCACGCTCACGGCTACCACCCCAAGGCCTCTGCGCTCATCGGCTGTACCGGCCTCACCGGCCTGCTGCTCGCCCCGTTCGGTGGATTTGCCTACAACCTTGCCGCCATTACCGCCGCCATCTGCATGGGCAAGGAGGTCGACGAGGATCCCGCTCGCCGCTGGCCGGCTGCCATCTGGGCTGGATTCTTCTATCTCTTGAGCGGTCTCTTCGCCACCGGCGTGGTCAGCCTGTTTGCCGCTCTGCCCGCTCCCTTGATCGCGGCCATCGCCGGTCTGGCCCTGCTCGGGACTCTGGGTAACAGCCTGCACGTGGCTATTGCCGACGAGCAAGGACGCGAAAGCGCCCTCATTACCTTCCTGGTGACAACCTCAGGGGTGAACTGGCTGGGGATCGGCTCCGCCTTCTGGGGGATCCTGATCGGCACACTTGTATGGGCCTTTTGGCAAAAAGTTCCCCCCAAACAGGTCAGATGAGTGTGATCTCACCCACACATCTCAACATTTTGTTTGGTTTCTCAACCCAATTTGATTTTTGATGAAGCCGAGGGTCCCTCTTCCCAATTTGGGCCCTCGTCAGCGTTCGAATAACGGAGAACAACAACATGAAACACGTTCAGGCATACCTCCTGCTGCTGGCTCTGACCAGTGGCGCGGCTTACGCCGCAGATGCAGATCGGGATCTGGCACGCCAGCTGGCGTTGCAGAGCGCCGCCCTGCTGCCCACCCTGACCAATCAGGGATACCAGGCCCCTCTGCCCCAGGTAGTCAAGAAGGCTCCGGCACGCCTCAAGCGTCAGGCAGCCGCCGCCGATGCTGCGGCGATCCGTCGTCAGGGACTCGATGGTGAGCTCAAGCAGTTGATGCGGGTGAGGTTGGCGACACCGGATCAGATCAAGGCCCTTGAGGCCGGTGTCGAACCTCTGATCGCCTATGTGCCCAGTGGTGATGAGAAGAGCTGGAGTGCCGTTGAGGCGTTCGACAGCGCCGGCAACCCCGTCTATCTCGATGTGGAGCAGGCGCCGGATCGTCCGGTTCTGGTGGTCGAGGCCGATCCCATCAAGGCGAAGACCGCAGGCCTGCGCGTCATGCGCTCTGCGCTGGCCAAAGCCGCTATGCAGGCGGCCCCGCTGGCCGACGAGCCGGTTAAGCCCCTCAAGACCAGTATCCTCAAGAAGATCCGCCTGCAGGATGACAAGGAGCCCTGGCTGCTGGGTGGCGCCGAGATCTACGCCATCGTCGCCGGTGTCAATCCGAGCCGTGACGAACCTGTGGTGGACATCGTCGACATGCCCTATCTCGACCATGACAAGACCGATTACACCCCGAACCAGATCCTGGTCTACTGGGATCGCTATCGCTGGGGTGCGGTCGACATGGTGATGATGGAGCAAGATGACAACGTCAACTACAAGGAGCTCTCTGGCCTGCTGATCGAGGCGCTCAAGCTCGGCTTCACCGCCGGTGGTGTGCCCGAGGCCCTGCCCTTCCTGGATCTGGGTGGCCGTATCGTCAAGGCGCTGCCCGACTCCTGGATGACCAACAATGACGACTATGTCGACACCTTCTATACCCTGGAGCAGGATCAGGTCTATCGCGATTACACCGGCGCCGCCGCAAACGCCATGATCACCCTGGAGCCCAAGGAGATTGCACCGACCCGTCGCTGACTGGTTGCGTCATACAAAGAGGGCCCAAGGGCCCTCTCTTTGATCCTGCAGGCTGCCCTCGCTTGCCGTTCACCCATGAGCGATGAGAGGCGCGGGCCTGCGTTTCCTGTTTCATTGCGTTGTTCCACATCTCTCGGGGTATTACTTGTGATCCACTCTCTTGCGCTGGCATTCGACTCAAATACCCGGGACACCTGGCAATTCGATGAAGAGCCGCCGCTGCCGGCGCGCTATTTTTCCGAGGCGTTTGATGCTTACAGGCTCGAGGGGCGAGTGTTGCCCGCCGCGCGGCGAGAAACACAATGGCCGCGGTTACTGGCCATCCATGGTGCAAGGTCGGACTACACCAAGCTAAATCCGATCCTGTATCCCTTGCAGAAGAGAGGGGTGGCGAGTTTGAGTTTTAGCCTCTCCGGCCACCATCAGGCCTCGGGGATGAAACGGGAGGCGACGTCACTTAACCATAATCTGCAAGAGGCCTTACGCTACGCTGACCATCTGGGCCCCCATCTGCATGCCGTCCTGGGTCACAGCCTGGGAGGAGCACTTGCGCTCAAGGTGGCGCAGGCGCATCGAGCAAGCGTTAAGAAAATTGTGCTGTTTTGTCCTGCCCTTTATCCGGAAGAGGCTTATCACAAATGTTTCGGCGCCCCGTTCAAGGAGGCGATCTCCACGCCCTTCGGATTTCTCGACTCTCACTCGTTAACCTTCCTGCGAGAGTTTGACGGTGAACTCATGTTGATAATGGGAGAATATGATGCCCTTAAGTCGACTGACTTTGGTGGCATCGCAGGAAGATCGGTTGGCATAGCCAATGTCCAGAGCAAACCATTCGATGAGCGACGAGTCTATAGCGCTATTCCTTTTGAGGTCATTGATGCCATTGAGCGGAGCATGACACCACAGAAATTACACAAGCTGGTGCTGCCTGACTGCGATCACGCCATCCCCTCTTGGTTGCGTGCCAACCCGACAAGGGCTCATGGGGTCGCCAACCAGGTCGCCGATTTTATTGGCATGCCGTGATCGGGAAATAGTAACAAGGAGGGATAATGCCAACGCCCCAATGCGTGTTCTATGAAGGTGACAAGGCCAGAGCGCGGCTCCTCACTCAGGATGCATTCTTGTCACGCCTTACCCGATCGGATTATGCCTTTCGTTTAAAGAAAGCTGACTATGATGATGCGGATTTCAGGCGGCTTCTGGAAAACTCGGTACTCAACTGGACAGACGATGAAAGGGCTAAGCTCAACGCCTGCATGGCATCGGCACTCTCTGGTTATGGCACCCTATCCCTCTTTATTCCCGAGACCATCGGCTTGATTAAGACGAACGGACAGGAAGAGCCCGGCAATGCATATTGTCGAAACGACAACAACATTGTCATTCACCCTGCGGCGCTGACGCGAGAGCCGGCCCGACTGACACGCCTGTTGATTCATGAGCTGTTCCATCTCATCTCGAGAAACAACCCTGTCTTGAAAGAGCGCCTGTACAACACCTTGGGTTTCTTTAAAGGAGAGGAGCTCCTCTTACCCGATAGCCTCGCCGATGCCACCATTACCAACCCGGACTCGCCGGCCAATGACTTTTTCTTTATCGCCAAACAAGAAGGTGCACCGCGCCTGATTTACCCGGTATTGCAGCTTGCGCCGTGCATGACGATGGGTGATATGAAGATCAAGGCCTGCTTTATTGACAGCACCACATTCGAGCGAGTCGACACGAAAGAGAGAAATAATGACGGCTCTTGTATCGGGCACAATAGCGACGCGGCCATTCAACCCGAAGAGTGCATGGCCGAGCAAGTCACGGCGATGATCTTGCATGAGCGAGTCGATAATCAGGAACTGATAGAGCGCATCGAACGTATTTTCCTTGACGAGCAGCACATCGCCGGCGCCCTTTCACTGGGCGAGAGACACCCTGATATGAGTCCCCCTTCACCATGAATACCTCGCAGCAACAATTTCTCCATCGTTACCTTGCCACCCTGAGTGCAGAGGAGCGTGCTCGCGTGCCTCAGTGCATTGCGGAGCACTTCTGCGCCGATGAGTTCAATGCCAACCAATGCGCGCACCTGATCGAGCAGGGCATCAAGCGGGCCTCTTGCTGCCTGCTGGCCGGTTACGAGATAGAGGGAGTGCCCCTTCCCCAGGTGGGACGGCTCTCCGTCGTGCTGAACTGGGCTCAGGAGCCGGTGTGTATTGTCAGGCTTAGCGAGGTATCCCTCTGCCCCTTTAACGAGGTCACCGCCGACTTTGCCGCCCTGGAGGGGGAAGGCGATCGGAGCCACGCCTGGTGGAGACGCGCCCATCTGCGCTTTTTCAGTGACTACGCCGCCGCCATCGGGGCCGAGTTTAACGAACGCTCTCTGCTGGTGCTTGAGCGCTTTGATAAGGTCTACCCTGGCTAGTTGAGATAGTAGCTCCCCATCAAGCCCACATAACCGGCCTCTGGAGAGAGAACGGGCATCAACACCCACTCGCTCGTCGCATACGCCCCCACGGCCGCTCCCAGCGCATTGGCTCCCGCATCGAGGGCCGAGAACGGCCCTTGACCGGATGCCTTCTCGATAAGCTCGCCCGCAATACCAATCCCGGTCGACATACCAAAGCCAATCCATCCCCGCTTCTCTCGATAACCGTAGTGATCCGCGATGGCCGTCAACCCGGCCCCCATCGCGGCCCCGCCGGCGAAATGACTCAATTCGCTATTGAAGCTGTCATTCGCCTCGGCGCTCGCCATCAGCAAGCCCAGCACGAGATAACCATATCTGGCCTTCATCACGCGTCCCCGCCAAGAAGATAGTGCCATTGAGGTTAGCATGATCTGGGCACCGGCAGGTTCACGCCACAGGGGCGCGGGCGGCCGTTACGCCCACTCGAGCAGGGGCCAGGATCGCGCCCTCGCCAGCTCGCGCAGGGCCTTGGCCGGGTTGGTGGCATGGGGAAAGGTGGCCCACTCCAGCATGGGAAGATCGTTCATCGAATCGCTGTAGGCAAAGCTGCCGGTGCTGGCCGCCTCGCCAAAGCGCTCGCAAAGGCGCGCCACCTTGCCCTCACGAAAGCTCAAGACGCCGCGGGTCTGGCCGGTGAGGCGCCCATCACACTCGTCCAGTGTGATGGCGATACAGTGCTCCATCCCCAGATGGCGCGCCATGGGGGCGACCAGGTGTTCACCCGAGGCAGAGATGAGCACCAGGGTATCACCCCGCCCCCGGTGCCAGTCGATGCGCTCGAGCCCTTGCGGGTAGAGACGCGGCAGCAGCCACTGCTCGCAAAAGCGCTGGCAGTGGCCGTCGACCCAGTCGCGGGACTTGCCGGCCAGCGGCGTCAGGGTGAAGGCCATGTAGTCGTGCATGTCCAGCTTGCCCTGGTGGTAGAGGTTCATCATGGCCTGCTCGCGGGCAATCATGTCGGCCGGGGCCATCTCCTGCTCCACCATGTATTCGAGCCAGAGGCTGGCGCTGTCGCCGCGCAGCAGGGTTTCATCAAGATCAAACAGGGCCAGGGCCATCATGCCACCTCACACAGTTGGTCGAGCGGAACCACCAGCTGCAGCGGGCGCCCCACGGGGTGTAACTCCTTGGCGCTGCGATTGAGAACATCGACGGTGAAGTCGGTGTCGCCGCAGCGCACCCGGTAGCGTACCACGTTGCCAAGCAGCTGCGCCTCCTCCACCACGCTGGGCAGCACCCGCCACCCCTCCCCTTCGGTGGCGCACTGGGCCAGGCTCAGGGTCTCGGGACGCAGGGCCACGGCCCGGGCAAAGGGCCGCCCCAGCAGGCGGCTGGCCACCTCGGGCTCGAGCAGGTTGTAGCTGCCCATAAAGCCCGCCACGAAGCGGCTCGCCGGCCGGGTGTAGATCTCCTCCGGGGTGCCGGCCTGGATGATGCTTCCCTTCTCCATCAGGAAGACCCGATCCGAGAGGGTCATCGCCTCCTCCTGATCGTGGGTGACAAACAGGGTGGTGAGCTCGAGTTGACGCACTATGTCGCGAATTTGGCTGCGCAATACTCGGCGGATGCGTGCATCCAGTGCCGAGAGGGGCTCGTCGAGCAGCAGGATGCGCGGGCGTACCACCAGGGCGCGAGCCAGGGCCACCCGTTGGCGCTGGCCACCGGAGAGGGCCACCGGGTAGCGATCGGCCAACTGGGTGAGCTCCACCAGCTCGAGGGCCTCGCGCACGGCCTTGTCGAGATCGCGCCCGGGCTGCGGCTTCATGCGCAGGCCAAAGGCGACGTTGTCATAGACCGTCATGGTGGGGAACAGGGCATAGCTCTGAAACACCATGCCGATGCCGCGCTTTTGCGGCGCCAAGTGGGTGATCTCCTCCCCCGCCACCTGGATTCGCCCGCCGTCGACCTCGGTCAAGCCGGCGATGGCCCGCAGCAGGGTCGACTTGCCGCAGCCCGAGGGGCCGAGCAGGGTGATGAGCTCCCCCTTGCGGATGCCGAACTCGATGCCGGCAAACACCGGGGTGTCGCCGTAGGATTTGTGCAGTTGACTCACTTCGAGATGAAACATGGGATGTCACCGACTGAAACGGTTGGCCGCCCAGGTCAGCACCAGGGTCAGCAGGAAGTAGCTCATCACCAGGGCACTGGTGAAGTGACCCGAGGTGGAGCGCATGTTGTAGAGGTAGACCTGCAGCGTCTCGTAGCGGGTGCCCACCAGCATGTTGGCGAACACAAACTCCCCGAGCAGAAACGAGAGTGACAGGAACAGGGCCGAGAGCAACCCCTTGCGAAGACACGGCAGCACCACTTGCACGAAGGCAACCGGAGTAGAGGCGCCAAGCAGGTGCGCCGCGTCCATCAGGTCTTTGAGCGGAATAGCCTGCAGGTTGTTGGCCAGCGCCCGGTACATGAAGGGGAGCATGATGGTGAACCAGGTACCGATGAGGATCCAGGGGGTACCGACCAGGGTGTCGGCATAGATCTGCAAGAGCCCCACCGACGAGACCACGGGAGGCACGGCGAAGGGAACCAGGATCAGCAGGTTCATCCAGGGGTCGAGGCGCGGCGCATGGTAGAAGATGACCAGCACCAGGGGCACCAGCACCAGGGTACCGAGCGCCAGGGTCCCGAAGCAGACCAGCAGGCTGCGCCCAAAGGCGGCGAGAAAGCGCGGATCGCTCCACAGTTTGCCATACCAGGCCAGGGTCAGATCATCCGGCAGCAGGGTCGCCCCCCAGCGGGTCGACAGGGAGTAGACCAGGGTGGCGAGCAGGGGCAACACCAGCACGGCGGTCAAGGCCCACAGGCTGGTGCGGGCCCAGCGCGGTGCCGGAGTAGTCAGCGCGTGGGGACGCGCGCCATGAGAGAGGGGCGCATTAGCCATGGGCGGCCTCCTTGAAGCGTTGGGCACGGCGAATGAGCCACTGGTTGAGCGCCGTGACCAGGGTCAGCGCGGCCATCAGCCACACCGCCAGCGCCGCGGCGAGGTTGGGCTCGAGGAAAATATCCCCCGACACCAGGCTCGCAATGCGGATGGTCACCAGGTTGAAGTTACCCGTGGTGAGCGCATAGGCCGAGGCATAGGCCCCCACCGCGTTGGCGAGCAGGATGATAAAGGTGGCCAGCAGCGCCGGGGTCAGCACCGGCAGGGCCACGTGCCACACATAGCGGGCGCGGGATGCCCCGAGCAGGGCCGCCGCATCGCGCCAGTCGTCTTGCAGGGCGTCGAACGCCGGATAGAGCAGCAGCAGCGCCAGGGGTATCTGAAAATAGGTGTAGATGAGGATGAGGCCGCTCCCCGAGTAGAGGTTAAACCCCTCGATCACTCCCCACTGGCGCAGCAGCAGGGTCAGGGCGCCGTTGACCCCGAGCACTATGATGAAGGCAAACGCCAGGGGCACGCCGCTGAAGTTGCCGGTCATGGTGACAAAGGCGAGCATCACCCGGCGCACCCGCTCGCTGCTGTGGCGCAGGGCCGCCGCCCCCAGGGTGGCGATGGCAAGCCCGAGCAGGCTCGACCAGAGGCCAATCTTGAGCGAGTTGCCAAACGACTGGCGATAGAAGGGGGAATCCCAGATGGCGCGATAGTGAGCGAACCCCACCCCGTCCGGGGTCTGCAGGCTACCCACCAGCACCCAGACTAGCGGCGCCACCTGAAACAGCAAGAACAGCGCGGCAAAGGGCAGCAGCCAGATATACGGGAGCCAGCGGCGCGCCGGGCGCACCACCTGTACCGTGACGGGCGGCGCGATCGGCGCCGCGTCCACCGCGATATCGTGATGTGAGGTCATACTCCCTCCCGTGCCAGCAGCCAGGGGAGCGACGCTTTATCGTGCTCAAGCCCCATGAGATCGGCCAGCAGCCCGCACAGGGCGGTCTGGGGGATGGCCTGCGCCGTGGCGCCGTGATCGAACGCCTCACCCAGCAGCCAGAGGGGCACCTGCCGCTCGTCGTCCAGGGTGCCGCCGTGGCTGCCATCCTCGTTCATGCCGTGATCGGCGGTGACCACCACCTGATAGCCGGCGGCCAGCCAGTGGGGCAACACGGCCGCCAGCAGCACATCCATGCGCCGGGCACTGTTGCGATACTCGGGGCTCCCCAGCCCGAAGCGGTGGCCTGCGTCGTCCACCCCCATGGGGTGCACCAGCAGGAAGTCAGGATCGTGGCGTGCGCGCAGGGCCTCGGCATCCGCCAGCAGGTGGCTGTCGGGGTAACCGTCGTCCCAGTAAAACAGGCCGTGTTGAATGGGCAGGCCCTCGTCGTCGGTGATGCGATGATGCACCTGCCAGGGACTCACATTGTAGAGCTCGCTCACCCAGTGGTAGGCCGCGGCCGCGGTGCGGCGCCCCTGGCGGATGGCCAGATGAAAGAGGGAGGTCTGGGTCGAGAGGCGGCTCACCCCGTTATGGGTGATGCCACTTTGTACCGGATTGTCCCCGGTCAGCAGACATTCGTAGAGGGGGCGCGAGAGGGAGGGCAGCTCGCACGCGAGGCGATGATGACTCCCCTGCCCCGCCGCCACCAGGGCGGCAAGGTAGCCCATGCCATGGGCTACCTTGGCCGACAGGCCGTCCACCAACACCAGGATGACCTTGTGTCGCATCATGGGCTCCTTACTGCATGTGGATCATGACGCTTTCCTGCCACTGACGCGGCAGGGCCTTGGAGCTCTGCTCCCAGGCGGCCTGATCGGTCACCGGCTTGGCGCTGGCGTACTGCTCGGCCGGCAGCAGCTTGGCCTTGACGTCCTCCGGCAGCACCACGTTGCTGCGGATGGGGCGGGCGTAGCCACGGGCCAGGTTGATCTGGCCGGCATCCGAGAGGATGTATTCACGGGCCAGCTTGGCGGCGTTGGGGTTCTTGGCCCACTTGTTGATGATGGTGGTGTAACCCGCCATCACAGAGCCGTCGCTCGGGATCACCACATCAAACTTCTTGGGATCGATCTGGTCGCGGTAGTTGAGCGCGTTGAAGTCCCACAGCACCCCCACTTCCACCTCACCCTTCTCGATGTTGGCGATGGAAGGGTCGTTGAGCGACAGCCTGCCCTGCTGGGCCAGCTTGCCGAACAAGTCCAGCGCCGGCTTCAGATCCTTCTCGCTGCCACCGGTGGCAAAGGCCGCCGCCAGCACGCCGTTGTTGGCCTGGGAGGCGACGCCCACATCCCCCAGTGTCACCTTGTAGCTGCCATCGAGCAGGGAAGACCAGGAGGTGGGGTTCTTCTTGACCAGATCCTTGTTGATGAGGAAGGCGATGGTACCGGTGTAGGCCAGCATCCAATGGCCGTCGGCGTCCTTGGCCCAGTTCGGAATGTCGGACCAGGTGGAGGGCTTGTAGGGCTGAGTGACCCCCTGCTGCACCGCGACCGGTCCGAAGGCACCGCCCACGTCGCCGATGTCGGCAGTGGCGTTCTCTTTCTCGGCGGCAAACTTGGCGATCTCCTGGGCCGAGCTCATGTCGGTGTCCTGGTGCTTGATGCCATAGGTGCTGCCGATCTGCTGCCAGGTATCCTTCCAGTTGGCCCAGCTGTCGGGCATGCCGATGCTGTAGAGCTGGCCTTCCTGACGAGCGGCCTGTTCAATCTTTGCGAGGGGGTCGGCAGCCAGGGCCGGTTGCAGGCTGGCCATCACGGCCAGGGCGGTCACGAGCGGTTTGTTCATCATCCCATCCTTCTGGACTAGGTCAGTTAAGGTTCGAGAGGGATGCTAGAGGCCAAAAATGACAGCGGCGGGGCAGTTTGATGTCACTTTGGTGACAATCGGCGCTGGTTTGCACGATCTATCCCCGTGTCACCGGGCTGTCACAGGGTCGCGCTATCACTGCTCTGGCCTAGTCCAAGGAGAGCCTATGTCCGCCGCGATCGAGAACCCTGCCCGCCACTATGCACGCAAGAGCGAGCAGATAGCCCATACCCTGCGCACCCTGATCCAGGGGGGCACCCTGCCCCCCGGCGAGCAGCTGCCGGCGGAGCGGATACTGGGCGAGCGATTTGCCACCACCCGCATCACGGTCAAGGAGGCGCTGCAGCGCCTGGAGGCCGAGGGACTCATCTACCGGGCCGAGCGGCGCGGCTGGTTTGTCTCCCCGGAGCGCCTCACCTACGATCCCGCCCGCCACCTGCACTTTCACCACTGGATTGACAGCACGGCGCGGCGCGCCCACACCCGGCTGCTGGCGGTGGGGCCGCGGCTTGCCGGCGCCGGTGAGTGCCAGTGGCTGGGCGTCGCGCCGCTCACACCACTTGTCGAGATCCGGCGCCTGCGCGCCATCGACGGGCGGCCGGTGCTGCACGTGACCCACCAGCTGGTGGCGGCGCGCTTTGTGGGGATAGAGCACGAAGATCTGGAAGGGTCGCTCACCGAGCTCTACGCCCGGCACTTTGGCATCACCCAGGGCAGTGCGGCCCTCGAGATTGAGGCCACCGCCGCCCGGGGCGAGGTGGCCCGCAGCCTGAACCTCGCCGAAGGGAGCCAGGTGCTGCGCATTCGGCGCCGCAATCTGGACCCGGCCGGCCAGCTGGTCGACGGTGACATAGAGCACTGGCGCCCGGATGCGATCCGGATCTGTCTCGAGACGGGGATGTTAGCGACAGAGGCCCCCTGAGAGCTCGGGGTTGACCGTCATGCTCCGGGATAAGACCCGGTCCACCATGCGCCCACTCGCGGGGGTTTGCTCGCCAACACAACACCGATATGCCAACGCTGGGACGTGCCGCCCCCTTCCTCGCCGCGCTCGTCAACGCTCACCAGATCGAAATGGTTAAAGAGTGACAGAACACGCCGCCCACGTCGATGCCGGCCCGGCAGGACGAACGGTGGCATGCGACCGCCGACTCGGCTCTTGCCCGATGAGGGCGAGTGCGGATCTGCTCGTCCTAACTACGCCATGGGGGGGCGTCATGGCCATGAGATAACGATGGATAACAATGAAACAACCATATTCTTCAATAGTACCGGCATCATCCTGATAACATGAGATGCCATAAACGACGCCAAGAATGGTGCGCCCGTACATACCCTCTCAAATATAAATATTCACTTCCAACGTGAGAAACATTTAAACCGCAGCCCCCTAAGGCAGAGTAAAATACAGTCCCCCATCATTTCTTATTGGCCACCTCACCCAATATAGGCCGCATAGTAGTCAACGGCCCACTTCAAAACACCAAATCTGAGTTAATACTCTAATTTATGAGCGAGGCGGAGTCTTAGTGAGTTCATTTTTCGTATTGAGGTATTGATGTTGTTCAAAACTCCCTCTTCTAGTCACAAACATCAACGCTGATGATTGTGTCAATGTGGCGGACATGGCAGTCTAACGCCTTATCAGCAAAGCCATAAGGCATTGTTTTTTTTGGAAAATGGACGCCCCATGAAAATAAGAATAGTTCCCTTTATTTTTCTGATGGCATTTCTGTTCACAGCATTGCAGAACTGGCCAATTATTGTTCATTTTTACAATATTCTGACCTCACTCGAGCATGTTAAGCTCGGTTTCGCGCTCTCTATTCCCATCGTGTTAGTGGCGGCCCTCAACTTCGTGTTGATGCCGTTTTCGATACGCTATTTCGTCAAACCGTTTTTTGCCTTTCTGTTTATTACAGGCGCCATGGCCAGTTATGCCATGCTGAAATACCGCGTCATCTTTGACCGGGACATGGTGCAAAATGTGTTGGAGACCAACAGCGGTGAGGCAGGGTCCTACCTCAACGTCTCGTCGCTACTGTGGGTACTGATGATCGGTGTGCTGCCCGCCGTACTCATCTTCTTCATCAAGATTGAATACCCAAGCCGCTGGTACAAGGGGCTGCTGGCCCGCGCTGCCTCTATGCTGGCTTCGCTGGCCGTCGTCGGTGGCGTGCTGGCGCTCTATTATCTGGACTACGCCTCCGTGGGCCGCAACAACATGACCCTCAACAAGGAGGTCGTGCCCGCCAACTACGTCTACGCGACCGCTCGCTACGTCTACAAGCGCTATCTGCAAGCCCCGCTACCGTTTGAACAAGTAGGCACAGATGCGGTGCGCAACACGGACGCAGAGAAGCCGACGCTCATGTTTCTGGTGGTCGGCGAGACAGCCCGCGGCCAGAACTTCTCCATGAACGGCTATCACAAGGAGACCAATCCCTTCACCTCCCGGCACGAAGGCATCATCTCGTTTAACGACGTGCGCACCTGTGGCACCGCCACGGCCGTCTCCGTGCCCTGCATGTTCTCTCACATGGTTCGCAAGGAGTTCGATGGCAACAAGGCCCGTAACAGCTAGGGGCTGCTCGATGTGCTGCAGCGCACCCAGGTGAGCGTGCTATGGAAAGAGAACGATGGGGGCTGCAAGGGGGTGTGCGACAGAGTGCCCACCATCGAGATCAAGCCCCGTGATTTTCAACATCTGTGCGACAAAGACACCTGTTTTGACGAGGTGTTGCTTGAGAACCTGAAACCGGAGATCGCTGGCATGAAGGGAGATAAGCTGGTTGGCTTCCACCTCATCGGCAGCCACGGCCCGACCTATTACAAGCGCTACCCGGAGGCGTTTCGTCACTTCACCCCGGACTGCCCCCGCAGCGACATCGAAAACTGCACCAGCGAAGAGCTCGAGAATACCTACGACAACACCATCCGCTATACCGATCATGTGATCGCCAAGATGATAGAACGACTCAAAGAGTACGAGCCGAGTTACAACACGGCGCTTATCTACCTCTCAGATCATGGGGAATCCCTCGGGGCCATGGGACTCTATCTGCACGGCACCCCCTACAAGTTTGCGCCCGACGATCAGACCCGGGTACCGATGCAGGTCTGGATGTCCCCTGGCTACCTCAAGGAGAAGGGGGTCGATTTCGCCTGTGTGCAGAGCAAGGCCAAGGCCCATCGTTACTCCCACGACAACCTCTTCTCGTCGGTATTGGGACTGTGGGACGTCAAGACACATGTCTATCAACCCGAGCTCGATCTCTTCTCGGCCTGCCGCGCCACCCAATAACCTATCAAGGAGGTTCACACTATGGCCAAACCAGGTGCCACCGGCCTGACCCGGGTCATTCACGCCACTGGCTACAGCATGAAGGGGCTAGGCTCGGCCTGGCGACATGAGGCGGCCTTTCGCCAAAAGCTCCTGCTCATCGTTTTGTTGACCCCGCTTGCCTTTGTGGTCGGCGCCGACCTGATGCAGACCCTGCTGCTACTGTGCCTGGCCTGGCTGGTGGTCGTGGTGGAGATCCTGAATTCGGCCGTTGAGGCCGTGGTCGATCGCATCGGCTCGGAACATCACGAACTCTCTGGCCGGGCCAAGGATCTGGGCTCCGCCGCCGTGTTTATCACCCTGATGATGAACCTGTTTGGATGGGGAGCCCTGGCCGGCCGCAACCTGTTGCACTTGTGGTGATCGCCGCTGACGCCGTAAAGGGAGCCAATGGCTCCCTTTTTTGTGCTTAAGAGTCTCTTAATCAATGGCGATTACATTCACCGTGGCATTTCCTCTTATGAACCCATCTTGTGGCGAGGCGCTACCATGAAAAAATATCCTGTTGCTATGATGCTGATCCACTGGCTAACCCTGCTGCTGGTCGTGGCGGCCTATGCCACCAGCGGAGATCCGACCCGGGGACACAACCCGTTGGACTTCCTGTTGGGTCAGATCCATGTGTTGACGGGCTGTCTGCTGTTTATCCTTGTCCTGGCTCGCCTCGTGGTGCGCTTCATATCCCCCCTTCCCCCGGTAACCAACACGGCCCCCGTGCTGGCGGCGGCCAAGGCGGGCCATGGTTTGCTCTATTTATTCATGCTGCTGACCCCACTTGCGGGGTGGTGCAAGCTCTCGAGCAAGGTGAGCGACTTCGATGCCATCCTGTTCTCCCCACCCTTGCTGGCGCAGCCGAGCCCCTGGCTGCATCAGTTGGGCAATGCACATGAGACCATTGGCAATCTCTTTATCACCCTGGTTGGCCTGCATGCCGTGGCTGCGCTGGTGCATCACTACTACTTCAAAGACGAGACATTGAAGAAGATGCTGCCCCACTGAACACTCAGAGCATGAGTCAGCCACGACGAACAGCCTTGGGCGGCTCGTTACCGAAAAAAACAAAAGGGCCTGTCTTTCGACAGGCCCTTTTGTTTTATTTGGCGGTGAGGGAGGGATTCGAACCCTCGATACGTTGCCGTATACACACTTTCCAGGCGTGCTCCTTCAGCCACTCGGACACCTCACCAAATTTTGTCAGCTTAATGTTTGCTGGCTGTGCGGAGCACGCTCTGCGTGCTTTTCATGTCGACTTTGTCGACGGGCAGCCACTCGGACACCTCACCAAATTTCTTGCGCCGCGCTGTGCGTCGGAACGGGGCGTACTTTAGAGTCATCGCCCCTGACCGTCAACCGATTTCTGGACGAATCGGTCTGTTTGCACAATTAGTGTACCGGCGAGCTGCCAACCTGGATCTCGGGCAAATTGAGGTAAGCCTCGCGCTCGCACTCGGCGATCACCTCGTGGGTGGCCGAGACGGTGCTGTTGACATACAGCAGGAACTGCTCGACCGAGAGACCCGCCTTGGTGAAGACGGTGTGGCCCACCACCAGACGAGGCAGACTGTCGTCGGTCACATCGACGAAGACCTTCAGGGAGGGGTACTGCATGTTGAGGCGGCCCAGATCCGAGACCACCGCCAGCAGGGCTGATGGGCGCAGCTCCAGCTCGGTAGAAAAGAGCAGCCCCTCCTCCTCGACGAAGATACGGCTCTCCTGCACCCCGTCCACCGACTGGAGGGAGACGATATGAATGCCGTGGCACTGATCGCAGATGTAGTGCTCGATGCGGGCGGCCTGCAGCCAGCGCATCACCATTTCGTAACTGGGCGTATTCATGCTGTACAAGAGAACTCTTCAAGATGGAAGCGCGCAGTCTAAACCAAATCGTCAGCGACCAAAAGCGCCGTGCTCCCCATCGGGCCTCCCTTTTACTAACTCTCTGCCCGATAAGCCTTTTCATTATTTCGTCACATGCCTGACACAGAACCGACACAGACCACCTCTACCCTGCCGGCAGTCTTAACAAGGAGTGACTGCAATGAAAAAAGTGGCAGGACTTGCACTGCTGATCGGCGCCGCCCTGGCAGCCGGGTGCAACTCCACAAACGATTCCGAGGCCAGCGCCAAAAACGTGATCTTCTTCCTCGGTGACGGCATGGGGATCAACACCCTGACAGCCTCGCGCATCTACAGCGTCGGTGAAGAGGGCAGCCTCGCCATCGACACGCTGCCCCAGAGTGCCTTCATCAAGACGTTCTCCCATGACTCTCAGGTGACCGACTCGGCTCCGTCCATGTCTGCCTACATGACAGGGGTCAAGAGCAACAACGGCGTCATCTCCATGGATGGCGACGCCACCTATGAGGAGGATTGCAGCAAGAGCGCCGGCAAGCGGGCCACGACCTTGCTCGAGCTGGCCAAGCAGGCAGGGCGCGCCACCGGCGTGGTCACCACCACCCGCATCACCCACGCCACCCCGGCCGCCACCTATGCCCACATCTGCAACCGGGATCTGGAAAACGACATCGCCGCCCAGCTGGTACCCGGCGGTGCCGGCTTCAATAGCACACTGGGTGACGGGGTCGACGTGGTACTGGGGGGCGGCAGCCGCCACTTCCTGCCCACCAGCGCGAAGGGTAAACGCAGCGACGGGCGCAACCTCATCAGCGAGATGCAGGCTCAGGGCTATCAATTTGTGAGCAGCGAAAGCGAACTGGCCGCGGCCTCCACCGACAAGAAACTGCTGGGACTGTTTGGCAGCAGCCACATGAACTACGAGCTCGATCGCAAGAACGGCGAGCCGTCGCTGGCCGAGATGACGGTGAGTGCCCTCAAACACCTCAAGAAAAACACCCGCGGCTACTTCCTGATGGTCGAGGGCGGGCGCATCGATCACGCCCTGCACGACACCAACGCCAAGCGCGCCCTGGTCGACACCGTCGCCTTCAACGGCGCCATCCAGGCGGCCATCGACGAGGTGAAAAAGAGCGATCCCGAGCTCAAGAACACCCTCATCGTGGTAACCGCCGACCATGACCACACCCTGGTGCTGAACGGCTACGCCAAGCGCACCGGCAAGACCACAGCCGATAACCCAGGCGTGCTGGGCCTGGTGAAGAACTACGGCGACGGCAACCCGACCCTGGACAAGGAAGGCAACCCCTACACCATCATCGGGTTTGGCAACGGCCACAACCGGGTCGAGGGGCCACGCCAGAGCCTGGATGAGGCCACCGTCAGCGCCAACGACTACGCCCAGGAGGCGGTCGTGCGCATCAGCGACGTGGCCGGTGAAGAGACCCACGGTGGCACCGACGTCTTCCTCGGGGCCATGGGCCACGGGGCCGAGGGCTTCCACGGCTCCATGGACAACACCGCCGTCTTCAACGTCGTCAAAGCCGCCGCCGAGCTGTAAGGAGCACACCATGAACAAGCATACTCTCGCCGCCGCCCTCGGCCTGGCGCTCGCCAGTGGCGCCACCCAGGCCGCCGAGGCCAAGAACGTCATCCTCTTTATCGGCGATGGCATGGGTCCCACCGTCCTCACCGCCACCCGTCTCTACAAGGTGGGGGAAGAGGGCAATCTGGAGATGATGAAGCTGCCCTACGCGGCGCGCGTCAAGACCTTCTCCCACGATGCCCAGACCACCGACTCAGCCCCCTCGATGGCCGCCTATACCACGGGCGTCAAGATGAACAACGAGGTGATCGGCATGAGCAGCGACACCCTGGCGGTGGCGCCGGGCAAGGATGCCAACGGCAACAAGAGCATCAACAACTGCACCAGTGATAACGGTAGCGCGGTACCCAACCTGCTCGAGCTGGCCAAGGCCGCCGGCAAGTCGGTCGGCGCCGTCACCACCACAGAGCTGACCCACGCGACCCCGGCCGCCACCTATGCCCACATCTGCCACCGTGACGCGGCTTACGCCATCGCGGCCCAGGCAGTACCGGGTGGCGCGGGCTTTAACCAGGCGCTCGGTGACGGGGTCGACGTGCTGCTGGGGGGCGGGGCCAACCACTGGACCCCTTACGGCCCCAGCAACAAGAAGGGACGCGCCGATGGTCGCGATCTGACCGCCGAGCTGACCGCTCAGGGTTACCACTACGTCACCACCAAGAGCGATCTGGCGGGCGTGAATGCTGGCAAGGTGCTTGGCCTCTTTAGCGCCACCTCGCACCTGGATTACGACCTCGATCGCCAGAACAAGGGCGCGGCCTCGACCCAGCCGTCGCTCTCGGAGATGACCGCCAAGGCGATCGATCTGCTGGCCGGCAACGACAAGGGCTTCTTCCTGATGGTCGAAGGGGGGCGTATCGACCACGCCCTGCACGGCACCAACGCCAAGCGGGCGCTGACCGATGCGGTGGCGCTGGACGAGGCGGTCAAGACGGCGCTGGCCAAGGTGGATCTCAAGGAGACCCTGGTGGTGGTCACCGCCGACCACGACCACACCATGACCATCAACGGCTACGCCGCCAAGGGCAACCCTGTACTGGATCTGGTCAAGGACAAGGCCGGTACCCCGGCCCTGGACGCCGACGGCAGGCCCTACACCACCCTGGTGTTCGGCAACGGCCCGAACCGCCCCGACACCCGTCCGGTACTGACCAGTGACCTGGTCACCGCCGATGACTACCTGCAGGAGACCGGCGTCAGACTCGACTCCGAGACCCACGGTGGTGGCGACGTCATGCTGTTCTCGGGTGGCGCAGGCAGCACCGCCTTCAAGGGCACCATCGACAACACCCAGGTGTTTGGCAAGATCAAGGCCGCCCTCGGCCTGTGATCCCCCGCGGGGCGGCCATGCCGCCCCTTTTCAGGAGACCCCATGCAACGCATTTCCCTCTTCGCCCTGGCCTTGCTGGCCACCCCCTTCACTCAGGCGGCGAGCGCCCCTGATCTGGCCGCCCGCATCAGCTACGAGGTACGCACTACCACCGCCGACGGTATCGTCAAGGAGAGCAGATGGCAGGAGCGCTGGTTGCGCGTCGGCGACACCCTGTGGAGCGAGCGCCTCATTCCGCTGCCCATTGCCCGCGCCTTCCACGCGCGCCACGACGGCCAGAGCGGCCACAAGCACTTCGCTCATCAGATGGCGGCGCGCTGGGTAAGCCCCGACGACCAGGGCGCCCCCCGGCTGCGCTATGCCGACGCCTGGCATCGTCAGGTGGTGGAGGTGCCACCCGAGGAGTATGGCCAGGTCGCCTTCAAACCCGACTGGGCACGCCTGCGCCACCTGGTCGATCCGGCCAGCCTGGCGGGCATGACTGCGCTGGACGAGCCGGCCCCCGAAGGAGCCCGCTGGTACGAACAGCGTCAGGGGAGCGAGCGCACCCGAGTGCTTTGGTCTGAACGCGATCAGGTGGCCCTGACCCTGGAGTCAGGAAGTCTGGATGGGTGGCGCAGATATACCATGACCCTGACCCGCCAACCGCTGCCCAAGACACTCCCCTGGTTGGCTGTCGACACTTATCCAACCCTGGATCTGCGCGATTTCTTTGACTGAGAGCCCCCCATGAGAGAGGATGAGCCACCCCTTCTCTTCGATGTCTCCCCGCTGCCCTATGTCGCTGCTGCTTACTGCCCTGCTCACCTTGCTCCTGTGTGGCCCGGCGAATGCCATCGAGGTATTGGCCGCCGAGGTTCCGCCCTATGTGATCAGAGCTCACCAGGGGGCACCGACCGGCATGGCGGTCGAAGTACTGGAAGAGGCGGCGCGGCGTCTTGATGAACCACTGCAGATCGAGGTCCTGCCCTTTGCCAGGGCCCTCAGTCAGGCGCAACACCGCAAGGATGTGCTGCTCCTTCCCCCCGCCTGGAGCGAAGAGCGCGCCCCCCACTTCCTCTGGATTGCGCCCCTGCTGGAGGAGTCCTTCGTCCTGCTCACCGATCGCGGCCTTCGCCCCGAGCGGATCACCCTGGCCGAGGCCCGCCGGCGTGGCGACAAGATAGGCGTGCTGCGTAACTCCCTCGCCCACACCCTGCTGAGCGAGACCGACGGCGTGACCCTGGAGCTGGCCTCCGAAGAGGAGCGCAACGCGCAGAAGCTGGCGTTGGGACGCATCTCGGTCTGGGCGGCGGCCTGGAACACGGCGCGCTACAACCAGCTCAGTGCCAAGCTTCCTGAATCGCGGCTATTGCGCGGCGAGACTCTCAAGCACACCAGCCTCTATCTGGCGGCTCATCCCGACTTTCCCGCGGCGCAGGCGGATCGCTGGCGCGCCACCCTCGAATCGATGCACAGAGACGGCACGGTGCGACGCATCCTGGCCCAGTATGACTATCAGGCGCCCTGAGCGGTAAATTGCCAAACGCATCCATTCTGGTTATGGTATGCCCATGAAACAGTTCACCCTCTTCCCCTACAGGGCCACGCCCTCCTAAGCCCCCGGCCCATGCCCTCGTCCGGGGGCCGCTCACTCGTACCGTTTTTGCAAGCTCGCTCCACCATGGTGTGGCGCGCGCCTTTAACCATAACGACAAGCAGCAAGGAATCCTGTTATGCAGCAACCCAACCTCATCATCTCCTCCCTCGATCTCGACCGCCTCGAGCGCCTGCTCGAGACACTGCCGGCCCAGCAGGCCATGAATCACCCCCTGCAAGGGGAGCTCGATCGCGCCGAGGTGATCGAGCCGGGTGACATGCCGGCCGACGTGGTGACCATGAACTCCACGGTACGCTTTCGCCTGGCCGCCAGTGGCGAGGAGCACAGCCTGACCCTGGTCTACCCGAAAGACGTGCAGGGGGACCCGGATCGCATCTCGGTGCTGGCGCCGGTTGGATCGGCCTTGCTCGGCCTGAAGGTAGGCGATCAGATCGATTGGCCCGGCCCCGCCGGCCAACCCCTGCGGGTGACCATCCTCGAGGTGCTCTATCAGCCGGAGCGCGCCGGCGAGCTGCATCGTTAATAGCGGAAATGGGAAAAGGGATGGTCAGGTGTGGAATGCCGTGATGGGTAGTGAGCCACTGAGACCCATCACTGCCATTCATCCCCGATTAGAGGCTAGACACCACACCGGCCAGCCTGTCTGCGCCGCAGACCCGATTCTTGCCGAGCCGTTTGGCCCGGTAGAGGGCCTGATCGGCGCGCTCTAGCGCATCTTCAAGCCGCTCGCTGGCCATGATCCTGTCGATGCCCAGGCTGGCGGTCACTCTCGCCTCGCCCAATGCAATCTGGGCTATCTCGTCACACAGGCGCTCGCAAAGCCGGTAGCAATGGGCCTCGTCGAGGTGGGTGAGCAACACAAACTCCTCACCGCCGATCCGGGCGGCCACCGTATCAGGCAGGCGTTGCAGCTGGTTTGCCACCGCCTGCAACACCTTGTCGCCCGTCTCATGGCCGAAGCGATCGTTGATCAACTTGAAGTCATCCAGATCCAGCAGAACCACCATGAGCGGCGCCCGCTCCAGCAGGGTTCGCATGCGCTGGTGCAACCCACGGCGATTGTAGAGCCCGGTGAGTTGATCGCGGCTCGCCTGCTGACGCAGGGCCATGAGGTGGTGCTGAATACACAGCAGCAAGACCCCGACCGGGGTTAGATAACCGGCCACCAGCATGGCAGAGCAGGCGAGGATCAGCGCCGCATCCTGACTCAGAGGCAGTGCGACACCACGGCTCAGCAAGGTATTAATGAGCACGAAGAGGGTGAGTGACAGGGTCACCAACCCGAGCAGCATCGTCACCAGGCGATACTCGTGCCCTCCATGACGAGCCAGCTGCCAGGTCAACAGGGTACCGAGCAAGGCCATTGCCACGCCAGGCATCAGCAGTGACACCAGTTGGGCCCCCAGCAGCCAAATGCCCCCCATGAGACCAAGCAGCAACAGGGCACCGCGCCCCCAGAGCCCACCTTCACCGGATAGGCCCAAGAAGGCGCGGACCCCGGCCAGCATCAAGGCCATGTGGAGCACGAGAAAGAGATTTCCAGCCCATACCCCCGCCCAATGCGCGAAGGGGGGGCCGACCACCAACCCGGCCAGCCCGACCAAGGCCATCAGGCTGGCCGCCCACCAGAGGTGAATACCGGGGATCACACGATAGGCCCGCCAGGTCAGAGTGAGAGTGAGGAAGGCCAGCACATAGCCAAGCAAGACCATCAGCATCAAGAGGCGGGTATCGGTATGGGAGAGAGCAGCATCCATGCTTATCTGACCTTACGAAACAGTGACGGGAGTATATGAGAAAGTGCTTGCCGAGTCCCCATTGAAACATGATGGCAACACGTTTTTTGACATACCTATCACATCTCCCCATCATGGCACGCCAGAGGCGTCGATCACCCCCAACGGGGTGCTCACTCTGTTAATCAGATGCAAAAACGCAGTATGCTGAACAAAATCCCGACAAGGACGACTCATATGGATGTGAAGCTGATCCTCCTCTACTTGGCGCCCCTCTTCTTGCTCTTCATCGGGGCCGAGATGTGGTATCTGCATCGCCATGGTGAGCACTTTCCCAGCGCCCGCTACCAGTGGCGCGATCTGCTGGCCAATGCGGCGCTGGCCCTGATGCATCAGGGGGGCGATCTGCTCGCCGCCCTTCTCATCACTCAAGTGTACGATGCGCTCTGGGGATGGCGTCTGTTTGAGATTCCCCTCACCCCAGGGAGCGTACTGCTGCTCTTCCTGCTCCAGGATCTCTGCTACTGGCTGTTCCACTTCACCAGCCACCATGTGCGCTGGCTGTGGGCCTCCCACGTGGTGCATCACAGCTCGGAGCGACTCAACCTCTCTACCGCCTTTCGCCAGAGCCTGATGTACCCGGTTTCGGGCATGTGGCTGTTCTGGCTGCCGATGATCCTGCTGGGCTTCCCGCCCGAGGCCGTCGTGGCCACCGTGCTGTTAAGCCTGGCCTTTCAATTCTTCGTCCACACTCAGGTGGTGGGGCGCCTCGGCTGGCTCGAGTGGGTGCTCAATACCCCCTCCCACCACAGGGTGCACCACGCCAGTAACCCTCACTACATCGATCGCAACTTCGCGGGCGTACTGATCATCTGGGACAGGTTGTTTGGCACCTTCGTCGAGGAAGACCCGGCCGAGCCGTGCCGCTATGGCATCACCAAGCCCATCCACAGCTTCAACCCCATCACCCTCACCTTCCACGAGTGGCGCGACATGCTGAGCGAGGCGCGCCCCCTACCCTGGCGGCGCAAACTGGCCGTCCTGTTCGGCCCGCCGAGCGGCCCAGCAACCGCACGCCAGTGGCCGGAGCACGACGAGCGCGAAGCATAAAAAAAGGGCCGATCTTGCGATCGGCCCTTCTTGTCATGCGTTCAGACGCTATCAGTTGTGCTCGCGGCGCTTGTTACCGAACTTGCGCTTGTCGAAACCGCCTTCGCGGTTGCCGTTACCTTCGCGGCGTTCCTTGTTGAACGGACGGCGCTCCTTGTTGAAGGGGCGGTCGCGGAACTGACGCGGGGCGGCGGCGCTGCGGGTCCCTTCCGGTACTTCGGTGTAGGGAGTGATCATCAGCGGACGCTGGCAAACACGGGCGCGGCGCAGCACTTCCATCACCTCGGCGCTCATGCCCTTGGGCAGATCGACGGTGGAGAAGTCATCGGCGATCTCGATGTTGCCGATGAAGCGGCTCTCGAGGTTGGCCTCGTTGGCGATGGCGCCGACGATCTGACCCGGCTTGACGCCGTGATGGGAACCCACGTCAACGCGGAAGCGCTCCATCTTCACATCAGGATTGTCTTTGAGCGGACGCGGCTCCAGACCCGGCATGCGACGGGCCGGGCGATCGCCACGGTTGAAGTCGCGCTCGCCGCGGTTGTTGAAGTCACGGTCACCGAAGTCGCGCTGACGGTCGAACTCGCGGGGCGGCTGGGAGAGCAGCGGATCCGGCTTGGACTCGTCCAGCAGCAGGGGCTGATCACCTTGCACCAGCTTGGCCAGGGCGGCGGCCAGCTCGATCGGGTCGACCGACTCGTCTTGCACCAGCTCGTTGACCAGTTCGTAGTAGGTCTCGAGCTCCTCACCCATCATGGTCTCGCGAATGCGCTCCTTGAACTTGGTCAGGCGGTGCTGGTTGATGTCGGCGGTGGTCGGCATCTTCATCGGCTCGATGCTCTGACGGGTCGCGTGCTCGATAGAACGCAGCATGCGACGCTCGCGCGGAGCCACAAACAGGATGGCCTCACCCTTACGACCGGCACGACCGGTACGACCGATACGGTGCACGTAGGACTCGGTGTCGTAAGGAATGTCGTAGTTTACCACGTGGGTGATGCGCTCGACGTCCAGGCCACGGGCGACCACGTCGGTGGCGATCAGGATATCCAGTTGACCCTGACGCAGCTTCTCGACGGTACGCTCACGCAGCTTTTGCGGAATGTCGCCGTGCAGGGCTTCACAGGCGTGGCCACGAGCGGCCAGCTTGCCGGCCAGCTCTTCGGCGGCGTTCTTGGTACGCACGAAGACCAGCAGGGCCTCGTAGGGCTCGACTTCCAGCAGACGGGTCATGGCTTCCAGCTTGTGGGAGCCGGTCACCTGCCAGTAACGCTGACGGATGGTGGTCGCGGTCGCGGTCTTGGAGGCGATCTTGATCTCTTTGGGGTTCTTCAGGTGCTTCTGGGCCACGCGACGGATCTGCTCCGGCATGGTGGCGGAGAAGAGGGCCACCTGACGACCGGCCGGGCACTGGTCCATGATCCAGTCCACGTCGTCGATGAAGCCCATGCGCAGCATCTCATCGGCTTCGTCCAGTACCAGGGCCTTCAGGCCGGACAGGTCCAGGCTCTTGCGACGGATCAGGTCCATGACGCGACCCGGGGTACCAACGACTACCTGTGCACCGCGACGCAAGGCGCGGATCTGGGTGTCGTAAGAGGAGCCGCCGTAGATGGGCAGCACGTGGAAATCGGGCATGTGGTGGGCGTAACGCTGGCACGCCTCGGAGACCTGGATGGCCAGCTCACGGGTCGGAGCCAGGACCAGAATCTGGGTAGAGCGATTGCCCGCCTCCAGGCGAGACAAAAGCGGAAGCGCGAAAGCAGCGGTCTTCCCTGTACCGGTTTGAGCCTGCCCCAGCAGATCATGACCCGCCAGGAGCGGCGGAATGGAGGCGGCCTGGATCGGTGACGGGCGCTCGTAGCCAACGTCATGCAGCGCCTTCAAAATGGGCGCGGCCAATCCCAGCTCGTCAAACAGGGGCAGTTGTTCGGTATCAGACATAGATTCTTCCAGGTTAAGGCAGGCGGTGCACACCGCGGAATAGCAAAAAGGCGGCGATTATAGCGCCACTTTCTCCGGCTGTCTTGAAAAATGTGATTGGCATCTCAAAGACATGGCAAGTATATGCCTGTGCGGCACGATTGGCATGGTGAATTTTCAACCAACCCTGTCAACCCTTGCTCAGAGGATGTTGTCCGGGCGCTTGGCCTTGAGCACCGCCATGGTGATCCGGCTGGTACAGAGGAGGCGATCGCGCTCGTCCTTTATCTCTATCTGCCACACCTGAGTGGTGGCCCCCAGATGCACCGGACGGGTCACCCCGGTCACCACGCCCTCGCGCTTGGCGCGGATATGGTTGGCGTTGATGTCGAGCCCCACGCAGTAGTGATCCGCATCCACCGCCATGTTGGCGGCAATCGACCCAAGTGTCTCGGCCAGCACCACGGAGGCGCCCCCGTGCAGCATGCCCAGCGGCTGGTGGGTACGGCTGTCGACCGGCATGGTGGCGGCAATCCAGTCGTCGCCAAAGCCGCTGTAATGAATGTCGAGGTGGGCCATCAGGGTATTGCGGGAGCTCGCCTCCAGCCCCTCCAGGCTCATGGGTTTCTTCCAGATGGACATGGTTCTCTTCTCAAACAAAGTAGCCTGGGCTACCAGGGATAGGTGACCCCGGGCCAGTCTGCCCAGGGGGTGTCGCGGCCGGGAAACACAGGATGCTTCCAGTGCCAGCGGTTGACCAGCCAGCGGCGCAGTGCCTGATAGAAGCTCGCCTCATCGATGGGCGCCTCTTCGATGAGCCAGAAGAAGACTTCCACCTGCACCCGCGGCAGCAGCGAGGGATAGAGGTAGACACCCCCGAGCAGCTGCGTCTGTGGTGCGTCCCACACCGTGTAGGCAAAGGAGCGGCGGGCGCGAAACTCCGCCACCTGCCAC
>NZ_CDCE01000016.1:0-140915 GCF_000819805.1 Aeromonas diversa CDC 2478-85 | reverse complement strand
CCACCTGCCACTCCAGATCGGCCTCGTGCTGGGCCAGGGAGAAGCGCACCGACGGCCAGGGGTCATCGGGGCGAAACAGCTGGTGCAGCCGCTCACGCTCACGCATCAGGATGACAAACTCCACCACGGCCTGAGCCTCGCTACACCCCTTGAGCACGAAACTGGCGTGACGGTACTCCTCGGGCACCACGAAGCGCCGGTTGGGTTTGAGCATCACAACCGCTCGAGCAGGGCCTGTAGCGGGTGCTTGAGCTTCTCCCCTTCCATGCGCCCCACCTGACTGCGGCACGAGTAGCCGGTGGCGAGACAGCGCTCTTTGGGCAAGCGCGCGAGAGGCTCGGCCCAGCTCAACCCATAGATGGCGCGCGAATGCTCGAGATGGCGGGCATCGTGGCCATAGGTGCCGGCCATGCCGCAGCACCCGACCGCCACCGCCTCGAGACGTGCGCCGAAGCGCTCGAACACCTGCTTCCACTCCTGGGTGCTGGCCGGCAGGGCGGTCTTCTCGGTGCAGTGACCGAACAGGTACCAGGGCTCGTCCGCCGCCGTACTGACCTCGGGCGCCGGCAGGGTCAGCAGCCACTCCTGGGGCAACCATACCTTGAACTCCCCGCGCGCCTCGCCCAGGGCCTTGGCATACTCGTCCCGGTAGCAGAGCACCATGGCCGGATCGACCCCGATGAGCGGCACCCCGAGGCGCGCCACCTTATTGAGGAACTGGGCTGTGTTGGCGGCGGTGCGGGCAAACCCACGCAAGAACCCCTTGACGTGCTGGGGCTTGCCGTTGGGCTTGAAGGGCAGCAGATAAGGCTGATAGCCGAGCTTGTCACACAGGTGCACCAGATCGCGCACCACGGGGGCGTCGTAGTAGCTGGTGAAGGGGTCTTGCACGATCAGCACCACCTTCTGGCGCTGCTCGGCGCTCATGCGCTCCAGCCCCGGCAAGTCAAAGTAGCGCGCCTTGTTGTCGTGCAGCGATTCGGCCAGGGTCGGCACCGACAACAGGGGCACGTCGACCATGCCGAGCACCTTCTCGCTCGCCTTCTGCATCCACTCCTTCTCCAGGAAGAAGTTGACCATACGCGGCGCCTTGGCCATCCAGGGGGTGTAACTCTCCACCGTGCCGACGAAGTAGTCCTTGGGGGCGCGCAGGTAGCGGCTGTGATAGAGCTGCATGAAACGGGAGCGGAAGCTCGGCACGTCCACCTTGATGGGGCACTGGCTGGTGCACGCCTTGCACGCCAGGCACCCCTCCATCGCCTCCATCACCTCATGGGAGAAGTCGTACTGACCGCGCGAGCGGGCCCAGGTGTTGCGCACCTTGTCGACAATCTGCTTGAAGCGCACGCCGCCCGACTGCAGGGCCACCTCCTCGGCGAGGGGATCGAACCCCTGCAGGGCGAGCTGACGCAGCCACTCGCGCATCAGGCCGGCGCGCCCCTTGGGGGAGTGACGCCGGTCGCGGCTCACCTTGACCGAGGGGCACATGGGGGAGTCGGTCTCGAAGGTAAAGCACAGGCCGTTGCCGTTGCAGTCCAGCGCCCGGGTGTAGCTGGTGCGCACCGGCAGCGGGATCTGGCGGTCATACTTGCCGCGCTTGGGCCCATCCACCGACACCAGCTCGGCCTGGCTGCCGAAGGGGGTGCAGATCTTGCCCGGGTTGAGGCGGTTATTGGGATCGAACGCCCCCTTGACCCGCTGCAGCTCTTGCCACAGCTCGCCGAAGAAGGCGGGGCCGTACTCGGAACGGAACCCCTTGCCGTGCTCACCCCACATCAGGCCGCCATATTTGGCAGTCAGCGCCACCACCCGATCCGAGATGCGCCGCAGCATCACCTCCTGCTCGGGATCGCACAAGTCCAGCGCCGGACGCACGTGCAAGACGCCGGCATCCACGTGGCCAAACATGCCGTAGTCGAGGCCGTGCTCGTCGAGCAGGGCACGAAACTCCATGATGAAGTCCGCCAGCGACTCCGGCGGCACCGCCGTGTCCTCGGTGAAGGCGACCGGCTTCTTGCGCCCGTCGGCGTTGCCAAGCAGGCCCACCGATTTTTTGCGCATGGCGTAGATGGCCTCGATGCTCGGCAGATGGTCACACACCTGATAACCGATGATGCCGGCCTCGCCGCGCGCCATCAGCGCGTCGATGCGCCGGCACAGCTCCGTCACCTTGGCGCCGTGGTCGGCTTCATCGAGATCGGCGAACTCGACGATGTTGAGCCCGTCCATCTGCTTGCCCGGCACCTCCTCGATGAGGCTGCGCACCGAGTGCCAGATGATGTCGGCCTTGGCAAGATTGAGCACCTTGGAGTCCACCGTCTCCACCGAGAGGGCCTGGGCCTGCACCATAAAGGGGGCATTTCTGAGCGCAGAGGGGAAGCTGTCGTACTTGACGTTGACCAGGGTGCGATAACGGGGGATCGGCGTGATATTGAGACGCGCTTCGACGATAAAGCCGAGGGAGCCCTCCGAGCCGCACAGCACCCGGCTCACGTCGAGGAGATCCTCGGACGGATCGTAGAGATGCTTGAGATCGTAACCGGTCAGGAAACGGTTGAGCCTGGGGAAGGTCGCCTCGATGTCGGCGCGGCGCTCACGACCGATACGATAGAGGGTGCGGTAGACGTCCCCCTCGCGGCTCTCGAGGGCCAGCTTGTCGGCGAGACGCGCGCCCTTGAGGGGTTCGGTGGCGATGATTTCACCATTTTCCAGCACCGCCTTGAGACCGAGCACGTGATCCGAGGTCTTGCCGTAGACGAGCGACCCCTGCCCCGAGGCGTCGGTGTTGACCATGCCGCCTATGGTGGCGCGGTTGGAGGTGGAGAGATCGGGAGAGAAGAAGAAACCGTGGGGCTTGAGGGCGGCGTTGAGCTGATCCTTGATGACACCGGCCTGCACCCGCACCCACCCCTGCTCGGTATTGATCTCGAGGATCCGATTCATGTAGCGCGAGAGATCGACGATGATGCCGGCGCTTAAAGACTGGCCATTGGTGCCGGTGCCGCCACCGCGGGGAGAGAAGCTGAGCTCGCGATAACGGGACTCCTGCGCCAGGGTCAGCATGTGGCTGATGTCGTCGGCGTCCCTTGGGAAGAGCACCGCCTGGGGCGTCACCTGATAGACGCTGTTATCGGTCGCCATGGCGAGCCGACCCCCATAGGTCTTGTCCACATCCCCCTGAAAACCTCTCGCCGTCAGGGCATCCAAAAATGCGATGACGAGGGGGGACACACTGCCTTGATAATCGAGTCTCGGGATCATGAATCCTTGTTCCCTGCTTGTTTGACCATGTCAGACGACATGCTGCTCCAGCCGGCGCTCCGGCGACCACAATGCGGCGGCATCCACGCCGTCCGACATTCGCTCACATCTTGTTATTCGTCGGCGGGCAGTATACCAGTCACGGCCAAGGCCGGATCAAGCCTGTCAGCGCTTTCCCTGCCGGATTGCCCCTTGGAAGACAAGGGCAGCGGCAGGACTCCCGCTGATTCTTCCCCCGCTCGGCACTCGCCCCCCGACTGGCCCAACCAGATGCACGGTCGCGCCCCGCCAGCCACACAAGCCCTGACCCCCATATAGGGCCTTTCACCGAGTTGTAACAAATATGTAAATGAAGTGACGCCTGTGTCCGGCATAACACGGTCACATTTCATCCGACGACAAGGAGTCATTCATGTACCACGCCCGGTTAGCCCTGCCTCTGCTGCTCACCAGCACCTTCGCCCTGGCCGACACTGACGTCTACCTCACCAATAACGGCCCCGAGCCGGTGCAGATCGAGGTGCGCCACGACGGCCCCCTGCAGGAGGGGAGCCAGTGGACTCAACACCGTCAGGAGCTCGGCCCCTGGGAGCGCGCCATGGTGCTGAGCTTCAACCGCTACGAGGGGGTCAAGGCTGGCCAGATCGATCGCTTCGAGACCCGGGTCACCGCCGCCGATGGCAGCCGTTACTCCCTGAGTCAGGAGATGGTCGGTACCTGGTGGAACACCACCCTGCGCCACGGTGGCGCCACCGATGAGACCCGCTCGGGCTGGCTGTCGGATCGCACCATCCATCGTCTCCCCGGCGCCCGCGAGCTCGCCTTCGCCGCCCGCTTCACCGGGCGTTATGACGATCTCGACTATCAGATCACGGCGCCCCAGAGCGCGCCCACCCCGTCACCCGACGAGGGGCGACTGTCGGTCGCCACCTATAACATCTGGGCCCTTCCCGTCATTGCCAAGAGCATCGGCGAGCGCCTGACCCTGCTGCCATCGCATCTCAAAGGGTACGACGCCCTGCTGCTGCAAGAGGTGTTCGATGGCCGCCGCGACACCTTCTTGCAGGCGCTCGCCAAGGAGTATCCCTACCAGACCAAGGTGCTCGACAAGCCCGGCATCAACATTCACGACGGCGGCGTGGTGATCGTCAGCCGTTACCCCATAGTGCGTGAGGCCCAGTTCGTCTATCCCGACTGCACCGGTACCGACTGCTTCGCCGACAAGGGGGTGGTCTACGCCGAGGTGATCAAAGGGGGCAAGGCCTGGCACCTGTTTGCCACCCACACCGCCGCCTTCGACACCGATGCCGCGCGCGCCACCCGTCAGACTCAGTTCCGCCAGATCCGCGACTTCGCCGCGCGCCTGGCCATTCCCAAGGGGGACTCCGTGCTCTATGGCGGCGACTTTAACGTCAACAAGCGCAAGTTCCCGGACGACTACGCCGGTATGCTGGCAGGTCTCAACGCCCATGAGCCTGGCTATGCCGGTTGGGACGCCACCTTCGATCCCCGCGTCAACGCCTACTCAGGTGGCCTGCTCTCGGGCGGCACCAACGTCGAGTACCTTGACTACGTCATGGTGAGCCAGGATCACGCCCCGGCGAGTGCAAACCGCAATACCGTGTTCATCCCGCGCACCAGCGCCGCCGGGATCTGGCCCGAGAGCAACCTCTCCGATCACTTCCCGATCCACGCCGAGGTGAGCCGATGAACGCGCGCCTGGCGGGCCTCGGCCTCTGCCTGGTCGGTGTCTGGCTGCTCTGGCCGGCCGACGGCCCGGCGCGGGTCGGTGCGGCGTCCACGGCCCCGGCGCCCGAGGTGCAGGCTCAGCCCTTCATCCCTGCGAGGAGCGAGGCCGGCAGGCCGGCCGGCGCGGCACCAGTGCCCGCCATCGACCCGGCAGCCTCGGCCCTCACGCCTGCGTCCCTGCCGGCCCTGAGCGCCGAGCAGGAGGAGCGCCTCGCCGAGGAGGCACAATCCAGCGACACCCCTCTGGCCGACAAGATGGCCACCCTGTCAGCCCTGCTCGGCGGCGAGCCTTCGGCCCTGCTGGTGCAGGGGCGCTACGCCCTGGAGCTGGATGCTCTCGCCGAGGCCACCCAAGGGCTGCCCCTGGTCGAGCGGCTGACGGCCTTGAGCGAGCTGCAGGACAGGTGGGTGCAGGACGAGCCGGCGCTGAGCGCCGATCTCTTCAATCCCGCCGCCCGCCTGCAGCAGGCGCGCCAGCTCTGGCCCGATGACCCAGTGGCGCCGATGGCTCGCCATTTTCTGCCGAAGGAGCAGGCCGAGGCCACCCTCGCCTTCGAGGCCACTCAACAGGCCCAGCGGACCGAGCGCCAACACTACCAGGAGGCCTTGGCCGAGCTGGAGGCGAGCCTAGCCCTGCGCCGGGACGCCATGGATGAGGCGAGCTGGCAGGCCGAGCGAGAGGAGGCCATAGGGCGATTTCGGCGTGACTTCTTCACGCCCCGCCCGCCCATGCAACCCTGATCAGAGAGGGGGCCTGGCCCCCTCATGTTCGGCGTATTGCTGCGAATAATGCAGCACTGCTTTGTATTTCGTGGCCTTTTTCACCACAGCCTACCCACCTATGCTGGGACCCTCTGTTTGACACCTCTCGAGGCTTCCAATGCAACCCGATCCCCTCTTCTTCCCCCTGCGCCTCGGCCCGCTTGCCCTGGCCAACCGCATCGTCATGCCGCCCATGACCCGCTCGCGCGCCGCCCAGCCCGGCGACGTGGCCACCGAACTGATGGCCACCTACTATGCCCAGCGCGCCGGCGCCGGTCTCATCGTGAGCGAAGGCACCCAGATCTCCCCCCTCGGCAAGGGCTACGCCTGGACTCCCGGCATCCATAGCCCAGAGCAGGTGGCCGGCTGGCGCACCGTGACCGATGCGGTGCACGCCAACGGGGGCGCCATCTTTGCCCAGCTCTGGCACGTGGGGCGCGTCACCCACCCGGACAACATCGGTGGCGCCCAGCCGGTCAGCGCCTCGGCCCTGCGCGCCGAGGGGGTGCGGGTGTTTGTGGACAAGGAGGGCGCCCCCGGTTTTGTGGAAACAGTGACCCCACGCGCCCTTTCGGTCCAAGAGATTGCCGACGTGGTGCAGGAGTTTCGCCAGGCGGCCCGCAACGCCATGGCGGCGGGCTTTGACGGCATCGAGCTGCACGGGGCCAACGGTTATCTCATCAACCAGTTCCTCGACTCCGAGTCCAACACCCGCACCGACCGCTACGGCGGCGCCCTCGACAACCGCCTGCGCTTCCTGCGCGAGGTGGTCGAGGCGGTCGGCGCCGAGATCGGCATGGAGCGGGTCGGCGTGCGTCTGGCGCCACTCACCACTCTCAACGGCACGGTCGACGCCGATCCCGAGCAGACCTACACCGCCGCCGCGCGCCTGCTCGGCGAGCTCGGCGTGGTCTACCTGCACATCGCCGAGGCAGACTGGGACGACGCTCCCATGATGCGGGGCGACTTCAAGCAGGCTCTGCGCGCGGCCTATCCGGGCGCCCTCATCTACGCCGGCAAATACGACGCGGCGCGAGCCCGCGCCGCCATCGCCGAGGGTTGGGCCGACCTGGTGGGCTTTGGTCGCCCCTTCGTCGCCAACCCGGATCTGCCGGAGCGGATCCGCCGCGATCAACCCTGGGCCCAGCACGATCCGGCCACCCTGTTTGGCGGCGACGCCAAGGGACTGACCGATTACCCCAAGGCCGATGGCTCGGCCGCCTGATACGCTCACTGGATATGAACAGCAGGCCCGCGGGCCTTATCACGAGGAGAGAGCATGCACCCCATCACCACCCAAGGCTGGTGCTGGCACGCCCCGGGCGAGCCGGACACCCTGACCCTGACCGACCTCACCCTGCCCGCTCCCGGCCCCGGCGAGGTACTGGTGGAGAACCGCGTCATCGCCATCAACCCGGTGGACTGGAAACTCATCGAGTGGGGCCACGGCGCCTGGCAGGCGGGCCAGGTGCCCGGGGTCGACGGCATGGGGGTGATCGCAGCCCTGGGCGAAGGGGTGAGCCACCTGCGCCTCGGCAGCCGGGTCGCCTACCACACGGATCTGCGCCGCCACGGCAGCTTCGCCCGCCACACCTGCGTCCCGGCGCGCGCCCTGCTGGCAGTGCCGGACGCCCTCTCGGACGAGGCGGCCGCCGCCTTCCCCTGCCCCGGGCTCACCGCCTGGCAGGCGCTGGCCAAGCTGCCCGCCCTGGAGGGGGAGGCGCTGCTCATCACTGGCGCCGCCAGCAACGTGGGACGCTACGCCATCGCCCTGGGCCGCAAGCGCGGCGCCCGGCTGTTTGCCTCGGCCGAGGCCCGCCATCACGAGGCCCTGCGCCGCCTCGGGGTCACGGTAGCCGACTACCACGACGCCAACTGGCTGGCGACCCTGCTGGCGGCCAACGGTGGCGAGCCGTTCCACGCCGCCATCGATCTGGTCTCAAGCGCCCAGGCCGCCGAGCTGTGCCACGCCCTTGGCTACTACGGTCATCTGGTCGCGGTGCTGGGGCGAATCGAGCAGAGCCCGCTCCCCCCCTTCAGCCGCTGCCTCTCCCTGCACGAGATAGCCCTCGGCGCCCAGCACGCCCATGGCTCGGACCGGCAGTGGCAGCAGTTGGTGCGGGCGGGAGAGTCGATGCTCGCGGCCATGGTGAGCGGCGCCATGCCGACCGCCCCGCTGGCCCTGCGCAACTTCACCGCCCTGCCGGCAGCGCTGGCCGAGGCCAAGCAGCAGGGGCGCGGGCGAAAATTCCTGCTCACGCTGTGATCCCGTGCAACCAGCCCCCGCACTGCGTGGCCTCTGGTGACGCGAGGTGCCCTAGAGGGCGCCGAGGGAGAGACTGGATTTGAGAAAGTCGAGCCAGACACGCAGGCGCGGATCGCGCTGGGTGTCGGAGTAGAAGACGGCATTGATCGGGCGTGAGGCGCCGCTGTTGGCGCTGGCCAGCACCTCGACCAGGGCCCCGCTGGTCCTATCCTCGCCGGTCATAAAGTCGGACAGGCAGACGATCCCCTCCCCGGCCAGGGCCAGCTGGCGCAGGGTCTCGCCGCTGCTGGCGCGCAGGCCGAGGGTCACCGGCAGGCGGTCCCCCAAGGCCGAGCGAAGGGGCCAGTGATTGAGGTGATCGGGTGCGATAAATCCAAGCAGGGTGTGCCGCTCCAGATCCGTGACGGCGCCGGGCACCCCGCACCGGGCGAGGTAATCCGGCGACGCCAGCAGGCGAATGCGCGTGCGCCCGAGAGGCATGGCGCGCAGGGAGGAGTCCTCCAGCTCGCCGATGCGGATGGCCACATCGACCCGGCGCTCCATCAGGTTGATAAAGCCCTCCGAGCTGTGCAGCTGCAGCTCGATGCCGGGGTAGCGCGCCCGAAAGCGCCCGATGAGGGGCACCAGCTGGTGCAGGATGAAGGGAGTGGCGGCGTCGACCCGCAGGATCCCCTCGGGCTGCTCGCGGCGCATCAGGAGCGTCCCCTCCACCTCGGCCATCTCGGCGATGATAGTGAGCGCCTTCTGATAGAGCCAGGCCCCCTCTTCGGTCAGGCCCAGGCGCCGGGTGGTGCGGTTGAGCAGCACGGTGGCCAGTTTTTGCTCGAGGCGTTTCACGCCCCGGCTGAGGGCAGAGTTGTCGATGCCGAGGTTGTCGGCCGCCTGGCGAAAACTGCCCGCCTCCACCACGGCCACGAACAGCATCAGCTCATCGGAGTGGATCTTCATCAAAAAGGAGTTCCATGCAATAGTATCAGGGCTTTATATCGCCTCAGTCAGGGTCATGACAAGCCGTCACCCCTGCCGTCCACGTCTCATCTCTAGGAGCTCGCCGTCATGGATGCCCCCCATCGCGATCCCGTTCGCCGCCTGACCCTCAGCCTCGTCCTCCTGGCCCTGGTGGTCCTCGTCTATGTGCTGTTTGCCCAACGTCTCACCCCCTTGAGTCGGGAGGGCAGCGTACAGGCTTTTCTGATCCGCATCGCCCCCGAGGTGGCCGGCAAGGTGAGCGCCGTCGAGGTGAGCGACAACAGCCAGGTGGCCGCCGGCGCCCCCCTGTTTCGCATCAATCCGGATCCCTATCGCATCGCCCTGGCTCAGGCCGAGGCCCATGTCTCGAGCGTAGGGCAGGCGATCGGCGCCGACACCGCCGCGGTGCAGACCGCCCAGGCCCGCATGGTGCAGGCCAAGGCGGCGCGCGATAACGCCGCCGACAACGCGGCCCGGGTGCTGGAGCTGGCGCGCCGTGGCGTCATGTCAGCCGCCCAGCGGGATCAGGCCAGCGCCACCCTGGCCCAGGCCGAGGCCGCCCTCACTGCCAGCGAGGCCGATCTGCTGCGCGCCCGCCAGAGCCTGGGTCCGCAGGGGGAGGAGAACCCCCGCCTCAAGGAGGCGATGGCCACCCTGGCCAAGGCACGCCTGGATCTGATGCGCACCACAGTGGTGGCCCCCAATCAGGGCGCCATCACCAATATCCAGTTGGCACCCGGCCAATATGCGGCCGTGGGCACCCCGGCCATGACCTTTATCGACACAGGCGCAATCTGGATCACCGCCATGCTCGATGAGAACGCCCTCGAGTATCTCAAGGCGGGGCAGCCGGCCGAGGTCTTGTTCGATGTGCTGCCCGGGCGAGTCTTCAAGGCCCGCCTCGAGAGCCTGGGCTTTGGCAGTGCCGGCAGCCTGGGCACCGATCAGAGCACGGGTCTGCTGATGGCCCCCAGCGGCAAACAGGCCGGACGCCAGTTCCCCGTCACCCTGGTGCTGGACGAGCCGCTGCCGCGCGGTTTGCGCTATGGCTCCCAGGCGACCGTGCTCTTCTACCCGGGCAAGAGCGCCGGGATGGAGTGGGTTGGCGGCCTCTGGCTGCGCGTACTGGCCCAGCTCTCCTATCTCGCATGAGCGGGCAAACATGGCGCCATGGGGCACTGCGTCTCGGGATAGTCCCCATGGTGGCGCTTACCACCGAGATGCTGGGCGGGACAAGCCTGCCCATGCTCACCCCCATCTTCACCGTTATCCTGTTGCTGCTGATGCCGGGGCGCCCTCCCCTGTCTCTTCTGGCAAAGTTGCTGCTCGTGGTGCTGCTCTGCAGCGCCCTCATCGGCCTGATGGCCCGCCTGACCGGCAGCAACCTCTTCGCCTTCTGGCTGACCATGATTGCGCTGGTGGTGGCCCTCTTTGCCCGCCTGGAGCGAGATCCGGCCGATCTGGTGGGGCTGCTCGGCCTCATCGTCACCACCATAAGCCTGGTACTGGTGCCGAGCGATCCGGGCTGGCCCCTGGCCATCGCCCCCCTGATGGGCGGTGCCATCGTCAAGGCCGTTCTCTGGACTCTCTTCGCCTTCGCCCTCTGGCCGCGCCCCTGGCCCAGCTGGCCAGCCCCGTCGCCGGCGACGGCCAACGCCCCTTCATCGTGGCGGGTGCTTGGCAAGAGCGCCGCCCTGCTGTTGGCCGTGGCCCTGGCCATCGCGGCGCAGGATCAGAGCGCCATCCTCATCGGCGCCACCCTGGCCAATCTGCTGCGGGCCAATGATCCCACCCTGACCCGCAGCAATGCTCGCACCCTGCTCACCGCCAACCTGCTGGGCGCCCTGGTGGCCCTGCCCCTGGTGCTGATCATCTGGTTGTTACCCAGCCCCCCCTTCGCCCTGCTCTGCGCCCTGGCGGCCAGCCTCTGGCTCTCGGGGCGCCTGGCCTGCGGCTGGCCCATCCCCGTCATCCAGAGCGCCATGACGGTGCTGCTGACCCTGCTGGCCAGCCTGTTGCCAAGCCAGAGCCTGATGGCCATGGGGGATCGCCTCCTGACCGTGCTGCTCACCGTGCTCTACTGCGCCCTGGTGATGCGGCTGCTGCATCCGGCTTCGGCCCTCAGGGAGGCATCCTGACCACAGGGCACCCCGCTCAACGCGATTAGCCCCCCTGAGTCTGGTTTGCCGCCGCGCTGCCAGATGCCCCATGATGAAGCGGTCACGACACGGAGGATCCATGACCAGTCCCTTCTCGCCCCTCGAATGGCGCCGTATCAACCTGGCCCGCCAGGGGCTGCTCACGGCACCGGGCGATCTGCTCGCCACGGTGCGGCGGCTTGGCTACGTGCAGATAGACTCGATCAACGTGGTCGAGCGCGCCCATCACCATGTGCTGCACTCGCGCCTGCCGGGCTATCAGCCCGGGCAGCTCGACGCCGCTCTCGCCCGTGGCGAGCTGTTCGAGTATTGGTCTCACGCCGCCGCCTACCTGCCCATGGAGGACTACCGCTTCAGCCTGCCGCGCAAACTGGCCCTGCGCGATGGCCAGCGCCACTGGTTCGAGCGCGAAAGCGCCGTGATGGATCAGGTGCTCGGCCGCATCCGCGAGCAGGGCCCGTGCAAGGCGAGCGACTTCGAGCACGCCGGTCACAAGGGGGGCTGGTGGGAGTGGAAGCCGGCCAAGAAGGCCCTCGAGCAACTCTTCATGGAGGGGACGCTGATGGTGGTGCGGCGGGAGAAGTTTCAGAAGGTGTTCGACTTGACCGAGCGGGTACTGCCGGCAGGCATCGACACTCGCCCCCCCGATGACGAGGCGTTTGCCCGCCATCTGGCCGAGCGCTATCTCGCCGCCCACGGCTATGGCAGCCTCAAGCAGATGGGGTATTTGCGCCGCAACGTGCAGACGCCCCTCAAGGCGGCGCTGGCGGCCATGGAGGAAGAGGGTCGACTCGAGAGCTTCAGCGCCGGACGCGAGCGCTACTGGTTCGAATCCGATCTCTGTGCCCCCACCGAGGTACCCAACCGGGTGTGGCTGCTCAACCCGTTCGATAACCTGCTCATCCAGCGTGAGCGGCTGCGCCACTGGTTCGAGTTTGACTACCAGCTGGAGGTCTACCTGCCCGAGCCCAAGCGCCGTTTTGGCTACTACACCCTGGCGGTGCTCTGGGGCGAGCACTTCATCGGCCGTCTCGACGTCAAGGCCGAGCGCGCCAGCGGCAAGCTGCTGCTGAGAAACCTGGTGCTGGAGCCCGCCGCCTATCAGGAGGATGGCCGGCTGCACGACTTCCTGCCGGCCCTCGAGCAGGCGTTGGCCGACTACGCCGCCTTCAACGGCTGCCAGCGCTGGAAGCTGGAGCGCTGCAGCGACCCCCAGCTAAAACGCCACTACAGCCGCCAGCAGTGGATCTCATAGCGGGGTGGCGATGGCCCAATGTCGGCTTGAGAAACAGACAGAAGAGAGAGCAAAGCGGAAGCGTTTCAGACTACGCCTTCTGGTCCACACAGCGTGGATGACCAGAGGGAAAAGGGGAGATAAGCGATTGATATTCCAGAAATGGAGGCGGCCCCACCAGCCACATCCCGGCACTCGAGTCCCCCGCCTTGGCTGCTTCCTTCCGGACCTGACCAGGTAGACGGGTTATCGATGCGAGAGGACCAATGGGGCCACCATCGAACGCGGTGCAGTCTAACAGAGCGCCCCTTCAATGCAACGGCTTTTTGCCCTCAACGGGCGCGTTCGTCTGCTTTTTCAGCAAGTTGGCATGACAGGCGCAAAAGATCAGCTAAAGAGCATAAATTTCGCCCCCACCAGCAGCAGCAGGCAGGCAAAGCCCTGCTTGAGCCGCTTGGGGGGCAGACGATGGGCCAGCCTGGCGCCGATGCGGGCAAACTGGGTGCTGGTGAGCACGATCCCCAGGAGCGCGGGCAGATAGACATAACCCACCGACCACTCGGGCAGATCGGTGCGTCCCCAGCCGGCATAGAGGTAGGAGAGGCTGCCCGAGAAGGCGATGGGAAGGCTGCAGGCGGCCGACACCGCCACGGCCCGGCTCATGGGCACGCTGCACCACGCCAGATAGGGCACGGTGAGCGAGCCGCCGCCGATACCGAAGATGGCCGACATCCAGCCTATCACCAGACCCGCGACCCCGTTGCCCGCCCGTCCGGGCAGCGGACGTCCCCCCTTGGGCTGCAAGGAGAGCCCCATCTGCAGTGCCATGGTCCAGGCGAAGACACCGATGACCAGATTGAGGGTTGCCGCCGGCAGCTGGCTGGCGGTGAGGCCCCCGAGCCAACCCCCCAGGATCATGCCGAGGGCAAGCTGACGGATGAGGGGCCAGTCCACCACCCCGCGTTTTTGATGGGCGCGCAGGGAGCTCACGCCGGTGAAGATCATGGTGAGCATGGAGGTGCCCAGCGCCAGATGGGTGATGACGTCGGGGGCGACGCCTTGCAGACGGAAGGTGGCGACCAGCACGGGTACTATGATGAGGCCCCCGCCGATACCGAACAGGCCGGCGAGCAAGCCGGCGCAGGCCCCCAGCAACAGATACCCGAGAAACAGCATGACGATTCCTTGCACACAAACGAGACGGGATGGCATCAGCCATCCCGTCATTGTGCCGCTTAACTGAGCGGAATGGTACCGTCCACCACCTTGTAGAGGGCCAGCACCGCAAAACCGAGCAGGGCCGCCGTCATCCCCTGCTCGAGGCGGTTCATGCCGCGCAGGCCGTGATGCTGACGCGCCTTCCAGTAGATGAAGATCCCCGGGCTATAGAGCAGGGCCACCAGCAGCAGGTACTCGATCCCCGCCGCGTAGACCAGCCAGCAGCCGTAGCCGGTGGCGATCAGGGCCAGCAGCATGTCGCGCTTGCGCTGGTGCGGCTGCCCCTCGTAGGTCTGTCCCGAGAGCGCCAGCTTGAGGCCGTAGGCGCCGGAGAAGACGTAGGGCACCAGGGCGGCGGCGGTGGCGATGTTCACCAGCGCCAGATAGGTGGAGCTCTGGAAGTAGATGATGATGAGGAAGAACTGCACCAGGGCGGCGGAGCACCAGAGCGACACCTGGGGCGAGCCGTTCTTGTTCTCTCGGGAGAACCACTCGGGGAAGACGCCGGTCTTGCCCGCGATATAGGGCACCTCGGCCGCGAGCACGGTCCAGCTCAGCAGGGCCCCCATCACCGAGATGACCAAGCCGATGTTGATCAGCCAGGCGCCCCAGGGACCGACCACCTTCTCGAGGATCAGGGCGGTGGAGGGGTTCTTGAGGGCCGCCACTTCCGGCTGGCTCATCACGCCCAGGGTGAACAGGGTCACCATGACGTAGAGGGCCAGGGCGCCGAGCAGGGCCAGCACGGTGGCGCGTCCCACGTCGCGGCGATGACGGGCGCGGGCCGAGACCACCACGGCCCCCTCGATGCCGATGAAGACCCACAGGGTCACCTTCATGGTGGACTTCACCTGCTCGAGCACGGAGCCAAGCTCCGGAGTCTGTTGGCCCCAGACGTCGAGGGTGAAGGTCTCCATGTGGAAGGCGAGCAGGATCGCCACGCAGAAGACGATGAGGGGCACCATCTTGGCGATGGTGGTCACCACGTTGACCATGGCGGCCATCTTCACCCCCTTGAGCACCAGGGCGTTAACCGACCAGATGAGCAGGGAGGCAAATACGATGGAAACCGGCGTGTTGCCATCCCCGAAGATGACCCGATCCGGGGTGTCGAAGAAGTAGCTCAGGGCGCTGAAGACCACCACGGCATAGGAGACGTTGGCCAGCAGCTGGCAGATCCAGTAGCCCCAGGCGGCGTTAAAGCCGATGAAGTCGCCAAATCCCGCCTTGGCGTAACTGAAGATGCCGCCATCGAGATCCGGGCGACGCATGGAGAGCGACTGATAGACCAGTGCCAGGCAGATCATGCCAAGACCGGTGACGAGCCAACCGATGGCGATGGCGCCAACGCCGGCATGGGAGGCGATATTCTGTGGCAGGCTGAAGACGCCGGCGCCGACCATGGAGCCAATGACCAGGGAGACGAGGGCGCCAAGACCCAGTTTATTATCCATCTCTGTCCCGTTGCTTGCTGTGGCAGCGATTGACGTTCCTATTCAATCCACTCGCACTGAAGAAGGCAAACCCCGCTCCGGGGCCCGTGAAAAGGGCGGCAACTATATTGCATGATTATGCCGACCGCAACGGTCATCACACCAAATCGAACCGCGCTTGATCGGGCGCAATTTTACAGCAATGACTCCGCCTGCCTGTGACAGGGGTCAAATTCGACAAGATCGCCTGACATTTCACACAGTTGTAATTTAAGCGCAGAGATGGCATGGGAAACGGCTGCATGGCCATGCAGCCGCCTACCATGGTCATTCAGAGGCGCAGGCCGCCGTCGATCTCGATCATGCGCCCGCTCAGGTAGTCGTTATGCAGGATAAAGCGCACCGTGTCGGCGATCTGGGCCGCCTCACCGAGCCGGCCGACCGGGATCGCCTGACGCATCCGCTCCATCGCCTCGGGCTTCATGGCCGCCGTCATGTCGGTGGCAAACACCCCGGGGGCGATGCCCATCACGCGAATGCCGTAGCGAGACAGCTCACGGGCCCAGGTCACCACCAGAGCCGCCACCCCCGCCTTGCTCGCCGCATAGTTGCTCTGACCCATGTTGCCGGCGCGAGCGATGGAGGAGACGTTGATGATGACGCCGCCCCCGGTCCCGCTCATCAGGGCCGCCGCCTCGCGGCCACACAGGAAGGTACCGGTGAGGTTCACGTCGATGACCGCCTGCCACTGGGCCAGCGACAGCTTCTCGAGGGGGTGGCCGTCGCGGCGTTTGACGAGCAGGCCGTCGCGCAGGATCCCGGCGCAGTTGATAAGCCCGCTGAGGGGGCCAAGCTCGCCGAGGCGGGCGAAGGCCCCCTCCACCTCGGCCTCATCGGCCACGTTGCAGGGCAGCAGGTGCGCCTCTCCTCCCCGGCTCTCCACCTCGGCCTGGGTCACCTCGAGATCGCTGCGATTGACGTCGAGCAGCGCCAACCTGGCGCCCTCGGCCGCCAGCGCCAGGGCGATGGCCCGCCCCAGCCCCCGGCCGGCGCCGGTCACCGCGATCAGCTTGTCATGAATGTCCATGCTTACTCCTCTCTATGCTCGGGACCACGATAGAGCCGCTGAATGCTGGAAAAATCGAGGGCCTCGTTGCCCCACTGGGCGTGGAGCTGGAACAGGTTGCGCGCGGCGGCGCCGAGCGGCACCGGACTCTTGGCGTGCTCGGCCAGCGCCATGGCGAGCCCCAGATCCTTGACCATGAGGCGGGTCATGAAGCCCCCCTGATAGTCGCGCGAGGCCGGGGCGCTCTCCATCACACCGGGCCAGGGGTTATAGCGCTCGAGGCACCAGTTATTGCCCGAGCTCTTGCCCATGATGGTCGAGAGCACGGCGGGATCGAGCCCCTCGCGCACCCCGAGGGCGAGTGCCTCGGCGGTGCCCGCCATCTGGATGGCGAGCAGCATGTTGTTGCACATCTTGGCGATCTGCCCTGCGCCAAGGGGGCCGGCGTGAAACAGGTTTTGCCCCATGGCCGCGAGCACGACCCTGGCCGCCTCCACGTCGGGCGCCTCGCCCCCCATGATGAAGGTCAGGGTCCCGGCGCGGGCCCCGGCGGTGCCGCCGGAGACAGGTGCGTCCACAAAGCGCAGCCCGCGCGCCCGCGCCGCCTCGCCCACGGCGCGGGCCGAGGCGACGTCGATGGTCGAGCTGTCGATGACCAGGGCGCCGGCCGGCAGGGCACCGAGCAGATCGTCGCCGAGCCAGAGGCCGGTGACGTGCTGGCCCGCCGGCAACATGGTGATGGCCACCTCACAGTCCGCGACCGCCTCGCGGGCGTTGGCCGCCACGATGCAGCCGGCGGCCGCCGCCTCGGCCAGATGTTCGGCCAGCAGATCGAAGACCCTAACCTCATGCCCGGCACGGACCAGGTTGGCGGCCATGGGGCCGCCCATGTTACCAAGACCGATAAAACCTATGTTCATTCTCTCTCCTTAGGCCTGGTGGGCCAGGGGATTGGCCCCGCTGCGCCAGCGCCACATGTCGGCCAGCCAGTCGGCGGGCACCTCCCCCTGAGTGGCGAAACGCCAGCGCGGGGACTTGTCCTTGTCGATGAGCAGGGCGCGAACCCCTTCCAGAAAATCCCCCTCCAGCACGCAGTTGACCGAGAGGGTGAGCTCCTCGGCAAACACCCCGGCCAGCGACAGGTGGCGGGCATGCCCGTATTGCTGCCAGGCGATGGCCCGGCTGATGGGGCTGCCGCCACGGCAGCTGGCCTGGGCGGAGGCCAAGGCCGGCCAGGGCGCAAGATCGGCGGCAAACAGGCGCACCAGGATCCCATCGAGGGAGCGGCCAGCCATCAGCGTCTCTATCTGCTCCCTGTGGGGCAGCAGCAGAGGCTCGGGCGCCGGCATCCTCTCCCCGAGGCGATCGATCAGGCCGAAGAGGGCCTCATCGAGCGCCTCCCCCTCGAGCCGCCAGTCCAACGCCTGCAACCGCTCCTTGAGCTCAGCGCGGCGCGCCGCCGGGATCAGCGCATCGGCCATCCCGAGGGCCAGGGCATCGCTGCCGTTAAAACGGGCCCCGGTGAGACCGAGCCAGAGCCCGAGCCGCCCCGGCATGCGCGACAGGAACCAGCTGCCGGCCACGTCCGGGTAGAGACCTATGCTCACCTCGGGCATGGCGAGCAGGCTCTGCTCGGTCAGAATGCGAAAACGGGCCCCCGCCAGCAGACCGATGCCGCCGCCCATGACGATGCCATGACCCAGGCATAGGATGGGCTTGGGGTAGGTATGAATGGCGTGATCGAGCCGATATTCCTGCTCGAAAAAATCGGTGGCGTACTCCCCGAGCACACTCACCGGCTGCTCCTGGGCCAAGTGGTAGAAGGAGCGAATATCGCCACCGGCGCAAAACGCCTTCTCACCGCCTTCCAACCAGACGGCGCGTACCGTCGGATCGCTGGCCCACTGCCCCAGCTGCTGCGCCAGGGTGCGGATCATCGGCAGGCTCAAGGCGTTCAGAGAGGCCGGGGCGTCGAGGGTCAGGACACCGACTCGTTCTCCTGCCGGCAGCGGCACATAGCTGACATGGATGGTCATCAGGCGCTCCTTGTCTCAGTAGTGCCAGCGGGGCGGGCGTTTTTCGAGGAAGGCCTGCACCCCCTCCTGCTGATTGGGATCGTCAAACAGGGTGAGGAAGGCCTCACGCTCCAGGGGCAGCGCCTCGTCACGGGGACGCCGGCGCCCCTGATCGATGAGCCCCTTGCAGGCACGCAGGGCCGCCGGGCTCTGCTGGGCGGCGTGACCCGCCATGCGCCGGGCGGCATCGGCGCCGTGCCCGGTCTGCACCACCTGCTCCACCAGCCCGATTTCGTAGGCCAGCGAGGCATCGACCCGCTCGCCGCACAGGATCATGCGCTTGGCCCAGCCCGGGCCCACCAGCTCGGTGAGGCGCTGGGTGCCGCCGGCGCAGGGGAGCAGCCCCACCGACGCCTCGGGCAGGGCCAGCACCGCCTGCTGCTCGGCGATGCGGATGTCACAGGCGAGCGCCAACTCGAGCCCACCGCCCATGGCAAAGCCGTTGATGGCGGCAATGGTGACGCCGGGGAAGGTAGCCAGGGCGTTGAAGGCCTGGCCAAAGACCTCGCCCACCTCGCGCGCCAACCCCTTGTCATCGCCGGCAAACTGCTTGAGATCGGCCCCGGCGCAGAAGAACTTGTCACCGTTGCCGCTCAGCACCAGAGCCACCACCTCGGGGCGGCTCCTCACTTCGTGCAACACGTGGGCGAAGGCTTGCAATCCGTGCAGCGTCCAGGTGTTGGCGGGGGGGTGGTCCAGGGTCAACAGGGCGGTGTGACCGTGATACTCCACATGGATCCTTGTCATCATGGGGCATTTACTCCAGGCTGAGCCCCTGCTCGCTGAGCAGGCGGCGGGCAATGATGAGGCGCATCACCTCGTTGGTTCCCTCCAGAATGCGGTGCACCCGGGTATCGCGCAGGTAGCGCTCGAGGGGGTAATCGCGGGTATAACCATAGCCACCGAACAGTTGCAGCGCCTCGTCGCAGATCTTGAAGCCGATGTCGGTCGCAAAGCGCTTGGCCATGGCGCACCAGGCGCTCTTGTCTGGGGCCTGGGCGTCGAGTCTGGCCGCAGCCTGGCGCACCAAGAGGCGCGCCGCGGCGAGCTCGGTCGCCATGTCGGCCAGGCGAAACTGCACGCTCTGAAATTCGCTGATCGGGTGCCCGAATTGCTCGCGCTCCTTCACATAGGCGAGCGCATCGTCGAGGGCCCGCTGGGCGGTACCCACAGAGCAGGTGGCGATGTTGATGCGCCCGCCATCGAGCGCCTGCATGGCGAACTTGAACCCCTCGCCCTCCTGGCCCAGGCGAAATGCGGCGGGCACCCTGACCCCTTCGAAGATCACCTCGCGGGTCGGCTGGCTGTTCCAGCCGAGCTTCTCCTCGGCCTTGCCGTAGCGCACGCCCCTTGTCTCGGCCGGCACCATGAAGGCGGAGATCCCCCCCGCCCCAGGCCCACCGGTGCGGGCCATCACCACCAGCACGTCGGTGCTGCCGGCGCCCGAGATGAAGACCTTGCTGCCGTCGATGAGGTACTCCTCCCCCTCGCGCACCGCTCGGGTCTTGAGGGCGGCGGCATCCGAGCCGGCCCCCGGCTCGGTGAGGCAGTAAGAGCCGAGCAGCTCGCCACTCGCCAGGCGCGGCACCCAGGCGGCGGCCGTCGCCTCGGGCAGCCACTGCCCCAGCATCCAGCTCACCATGTTGTGGATGGTGAGATAGGCGGTGGTCGAGGTGCAACCCATGGCGAGCTGCTCGAAGATCAGGCTGGCATCGAGGCGGGGCAGCCCCAGGCCACCGTGATCCGGTGTGGTATAGAGGCCGCAGAAGCCGAGCTCGGCCGCCCCCTTGATGGTCTCGATGGGGAACTCATGCTCCCGATCCCAGCGCGCCGCGTGGGGGGCCAGGGCCTCCTCGGAGAAGGCGGCCGCCGCCGCGATAAAGGCGTTCTGATCCTCGGTGGGTCTAAAGTCCATGTCTGCTCCTCAGCGCAGGGTGATGGTGAGATTGGGGCCGACGGCCGACTCGTCGTCGAACCAGCGCTCGGTGACCGTCTTGGTCTCGGTGTAGAAGCGCACCGCCTGCTTGCCATAGGCGTGCAGATCCCCGTAGAAGGAGCCGCGCCAGCCGGTAAACGAGAAGAAGGGAAGCGGCACCGGGATGGGCACGTTGATCCCCACCTGGCCCACCGCTACCTCGTGGCGGAAGTGACGCGCCGCAGCGCCGCTGCCGGTAAAGAGCGAGGTGCCGTTGCCATAGGGGTTGGCATTGATAAGCGCGATGGCCTGCTCCAGGCTCTCCACCTCCATGCAGGCGAGCACCGGGCCGAAGATCTCCTCCCGGTAGAGCCCCATCTCTGTGGTCACGCCGCGAAACAGAGTGGGCCCCATCCAGTTGCCCTCGGGGTAGCCGGGCACTTCCACCGAGCGGCCATCCACCAGGCACTCGGCCCCCTCACGGACGCCGGCCTCAATGAGACCCGCCACGCGCGCCTTCGCCCCCTGGCTGATGAGGGGGCCATAGGCCGCCCCCTCGTCATTCCAGGGGCCCGGACGCACCGCGCGAAACGCCTCGGCCAGCTCGGGGATCCAGTCACGGGCCGCCCCGACGAAGACCGCCACGCTGATGGCCATGCAGCGCTGGCCGGCGGCGCCGACTCCGGCCCCCACCAGGTTGCTCAGCACCTGACTCTTGTTGGCATCGGGCAGGATCACCATGTGATTCTTGGCACCGACGAAACACTGGGCCCGCTTGAGGTGTTGGGTGGCGGTGCGGTAGACATGGGCCCCGACCCGGGCCGAGCCGACGAAGCTCACCGCCTTGATGAGGGGGTGGGTAAGCAACCGATCCACCTGCTCCCCCTTGCCGTGAATGACGCTGAGGATGCCATCCGGGGCACCGGCCTCCTTGAAGAGCTCGGCCAGGCGCATGGGAGTGAGGGGATCCTGCTCGGAGGGTTTCAGCACGAAGCCGTTGCCACAGGCGATCGCCAGCGGAAACATCCAAAGCGGGATCATGGCCGGGAAGTTAAAGGGGGTGATGCCGGCGCACACCCCGAGCGGCTGCATCCAGGAGTGACCATCCACCCCGCGGGCCACGTTGCCCAGGGTCTCCCCCATCATCTGGCTGGCGACGCCGGAGGCTTGCTCCACCACCTCGATGCCGCGCCACACGTCCCCCTTGGCGTCGGCCAGAGTCTTGCCGGTCTCCTGGGCCAGCAGCTCGGCCAGCTCGTCGTGGTGCTCCTTGAGCAGGTGGGCGAAACGCATCATCACCCGCGCCCGCTCCGGAGCCGGCACCTGTGACCAGCTGCGCTGGGCCTCGGCCGCGCTCTGGATGGCCAGCTCCACCTCATCGCCGGTGGCGCAGGGAACTCGCGCCAGCAGGCGCTGGTCGAGGGGACTGTGAACGGGCAACCACTGATCGCTTTGGGACGGCACGGCATGCCCCCCGATGAGCAGGGGCAGGTCGCCAAAACGGGAAGGTAACGGACTGGCCATGGCAAGGCTCCTCATGGAAATTTACCTTAGACTAACAACTGATTTACGTTTACGCTAACGTAAACTTACCCTTGGATTGGACGGACCAGTTGGGGTCATTCAGACCCGGCTGTCACCCTGGGCGCCCATCCTCATGACTCACGGAGAGAGAACCCATGCATGACGACAGCCTCGCCCCCCTGATCGATCAGGTGGAAGCCTTCTGCCAGAAGCGGATCGCCCCGCGCGCCGCCGAGATCGACGCGAGCAACCAGTTCCCCCGCGATCTCTGGCCCGAGCTCGGCGAGCTGGGACTGCACGGCATCACGGTGGCCGAGGAGTACGGCGGGGTGGCACTGGGCTATCTCGCCCACGTCATGGTGATGGAGCAGGTGAGCCGGGCCAGCGCCTCGGTGGGCCTCTCCTACGGCGCCCACTCCAACCTCTGCATCAACCAGATCCACCGCCACGGCACGCCGGAGCAAAAGGCCAAATACCTGCCGGAGCTGGTGAGCGGCCGCCACGTGGGGGCGCTCGCCATGAGCGAGCCGGGCGCCGGCTCCGATGTGGTGAGCATGCGTCTGACCGCCCTGCGTGACGGGGATGACTTCATTCTCAATGGCAACAAGATGTGGATCACCAACGGCCCCGATGCCGAGGTATTCGTCATCTACGCCAAGACAGATCCGGCCGCCGGCCCCAAGGGGATCAGCGCCTTCATCGTGGAGAAGGGCACCCCGGGCTTTAGCACCGCCCAGAAGCTCGACAAGCTCGGCATGCGTGGCTCGAACACCTGCGAGCTGGTGTTCGACCAATGCCGGGTGCCCGCCGCCAACCTGCTCGGCGCCCTGGGGGGCGGTGTGCGGGTGCTGATGAGCGGTCTCGACTACGAGCGCATCGTGCTCGCCGCCGGCCCCCTGGGCATCATGCAGGCCTGCATGGACGTGGTGCTCCCCTATGTGCGCGAGCGCAAGCAGTTCGGCCAACCCATCGGCGAATTCCAGCTGGTGCAGGGCAAGCTCGCCGACATGTACACCCGTCTGGCCAGCGCCCGCGCCCTGGTCTATTCGGTGGCCCGCGACTGCGACGCCGGGCGCACCAGCCGCAAGGATTGCGCCGCCGCCATCCTCTACGCCGCCGAGAGCGCCACCCAGATGGCCCTCGATGCCATCCAGCTGCTCGGGGGCAACGGCTACATCAACGACTACCCGACCGGGCGCCTGCTGCGCGACGCCAAGCTCTACGAGATAGGCGCAGGCACCTCGGAGATCCGCCGCTGGCTCATCGGCCGGGAACTGATGGGAGAGGCATGATGGCGCACCTTCTCTCCAGCCTCGACACCCGCGCTCCCGACTTTATGGAGAAGCAAGCCGCCATGGCGGCCCTGGTGGCCGATCTCGACGCCCGGCTCACCGCCGTGCGTCAGGGGGGCGGCGCGACCAACAACGCCCGCCATCAGGCCAGGGGCAAGCTGCTGCCCCGGGAGCGACTGCTGCATCTGCTTGATGCGGGCTCCCCCTTTTTGGAACTCTCCCCCCTGGCGGCCCATGAGGTCTATGACGAGCCGGTGCCCGCCGCAGGCATCATCACAGGGATCGGTCGCATTGAGGGGCGCCTGTGCATGCTGGTGGTCAACGACGCTACCGTGAAGGGGGGCACCTACTACCCGCTGACGGTGAAAAAACACCTGCGGGCCCAGGCCATCGCCGAGCGGCTGCACCTCCCCTGCCTCTATCTGGTCGACTCGGGCGGCGCCTTCCTGCCGATGCAGGACGAGGTGTTTCCGGACCGGGATCACTTCGGGCGCATCTTCTACAACCAGGCGCGCATGTCGGCCCAGGGGATCCCCCAGCTCGCCGTGGTGATGGGGCTGTGCACCGCCGGCGGCGCCTATGTGCCGGCCATGGCCGACGAGTCCATCATGGTGAAGAATCAGGCCACCATCTTCCTCGCCGGCCCCCCGCTCGTTAAGGCGGCCACCGGCGAGGAGATCAGCGCCGAGGCGCTCGGGGGTGCCGAGGTGCACTGCGCCCTCTCGGGGGTGGCGGATCACCTGGCCCGCGACGATGCCCATGCCCTCGCCCTGGCCCGCACCCTGGTGAGCCATCTGCCTGGCGATGACAGTGAGCCGCCCCTTTACGCCGAGCCGCGCTACCCCATCGAGGATCTCTACGGCCTGGTGGGCACCAGCCTCAAAAAACCGGTCGAGGCGCGGGAGATCATCGCCCGCCTGGTGGATGACTCGGCGTTCGACGAGTTCAAGGCGCGCTTTGGCACCACCCTGGTGACCGGCTTCGCCGCCATCTGCGGCATGCCGGTCGGGATCCTCGCCAACAACGGGGTGCTGCACAGCGACAGCGCCCAGAAGGGGGCCCACTTCATCCAGCTCTGCAACCGGCGCGGCATCCCATTGCTGTTTTTACAGAACATCACCGGCTTCATGGTGGGCAGCGCCGCCGAACATGGCGGCATCGCCAAGCACGGGGCCAAGCTGGTCACGGCGGTGGCCTGCAGCCGGGTGCCCAAGCTCACCTTGATCACAGGTGGCAGCTTCGGCGCCGGCAACTACGGCATGGCCGGGCGCGCCTTCGAGCCCGACTTCCTCTTCAGCTGGCCCAACAGCCGCATCTCTGTGATGGGGGGAGAGCAGGCCGCCGGCGTGCTGACCCAGGTACGCCTGGACAAGCTGGCCGCCGAGGGGCGCCTCCCCGGGGATCAGGAGATAGAGGCCATTCGCCGCCCCGTGCTCGAGCAGTACGAGCGTCAGGGCCACCCCTATTACGCCAGCGCCCGCCTGTGGGATGACGGGGTGATCGATCCTGCCGACAGCCGGATTGTGCTGGCCCTGGCCCTGGCCGCCTGCCGCCAGCGTCCGCTGGGCGACGAGCGTTACGGCATCTTCCGCATGTAAAGGAGGCCCTATGAACGGATTTAGAGTGGAGCAGCACGGCCCGGTGGCCGAGCTCATCCTGTGCCGCCCCGAGCGCCGCAATGCCCTCGATGAGCGGCTCATCGAGCAGCTGCTGGAGGCCCTCGAGGATCTCGGGCACGCCCATGGCCAGCCTATCGAGCGCCGCCCCCACGTCCTTATCCTGCGCGCCGAGGGCGCCCATTTTTGCGCCGGGGCCGATCTCAACTGGATGAAGAGCCAGGCCCACAGCGACTTCGAACACAACCGGGAAGACGCCCGCATGCTGGCGCGCCTGCTCCACACCCTCTACTCCCTGCCCATGCCCACCCTGGCCCTGGTGCAGGGGGCGGCCTATGGGGGGGCCCTGGGTCTCATCGCCGCCTGCGACATGGCGATCGCCGCCGAGGATGCGCGCTTCTGCCTCTCCGAGGTCTCCCTCGGTCTGGTGCCTGCCATGATCGCCCCCTATGTGCTGCGTGCCATGGGGGTGCGTCAGGCCCAGCGCTATATGCTGAGCGCCGAGCCCTTCGACGCCATCACCGCCTGTCGCCTGGGGCTGGTGCAGGAGAGCGCTTCCCCCGCCGAACTGCTGGCCCACGGCCGCCAGCGGGCCGCGCGCCTGTGCCAGAACGGGCCCGAGGCGATGAAGGAGACCAAGCGGCTCCTGGCCCACCTCTCCCTCGATCCGGCCCTCTTTGAGGAGATCACGGTCGACACCATAGCCCGGGTGCGCGTCGGCAAAGAGGCCCAGGAGGGGATGCAGGCCTTCTTCGACAAGCGTCGCCCCGCCTGGCGAACCCATCAGGACCCCGACAAGGAGAACCCATGAGTCCGATCCGCCGCCTGCTTATCGCCAATCGCGGGGAGATAGCCTGCCGCATCATCCGCACCGCCCACGCCCTCGGCATCCACACCATCGCCGTCTACTCCGAGGCCGACGAGGGGGCACTGCATACCCTGCTGGCCGACGAGGCCTGGCCCATCGGGCCGGCTGCCGCCCGGGAGAGCTACCTCGATCACGAGAAGATCCTCGAGGTGGCGCGCGCCGCCTGCGCCGATGCCGTGCACCCCGGCTATGGCTTCTTGTCCGAAAACGACCGCTTCGCCGAGGCCCTCGAACAAGCGGGGTTGATCTTCGTCGGCCCACCGGCCAGCGCCATTCGCGCCATGGGCGACAAGGCCGGTGCCAAGGCCTTGATGGCCGCCGCTGGACTGCCCCTGATGCCCGGCTACCACGGCGAGGATCAGAGCGAATCCACCCTGCTCGCCGAAGCGCGCCACATCCCGTTGCCTCTGCTCATCAAGGCGGCGGCAGGCGGTGGCGGCAAGGGCATGCGACGGGTCGACAGCCTGGAGGCGCTGCCCGAGGCACTGGCCTCGGTACGCCGCGAAGCGGCCAGCGCCTTCGGCGATGACAGGGTGCTGCTCGAACGCTATCTCGAGCGGGCCCGCCACGTGGAAGTGCAGATCTTCGCCGATCGCCATGGCCGCGCCATTTATCTGGGGGACAGGGACTGCTCCTTGCAGCGACGCCACCAGAAGGTGATCGAAGAGGCCCCGGCGCCGAGCCTGCCCGATGCCCTGCGCCGGGCCATGGGGGAGGCCTCGGTCGCCGCCGCCCGCGCCATCGGTTATGTGGGGGCCGGCACCATGGAGTTTCTGGTCAGTGGTGACGACTTCTACTTCATGGAGATGAATACCCGGCTACAGGTGGAGCACCCGGTGACCGAATGCGTCACCGGTCAGGATCTGGTGGCCTGGCAGCTGAGCGTCGCCCAGGGGGATCCCCTCCCCCTGACCCAGGAGCAGGTACGTATCGACGGCCACGCGGTGGAGGCCCGCCTCTACGCCGAAGACGTGGCCGCCGGTTTTCTGCCGGCCAGCGGCACCATTGAGGCCCTCCACTGGCCGGGCGGGGTGCGTATCGACACCGGGGTGCGGACGGGGGACACCATCACCCCCTACTACGACCCCATGATCGCCAAGCTGATCGCCCACGGCCGGGATCGCGCCGACGCCCTGGCCCAACTGGGGGCCGCCCTGGATGCGTTGACCCTGACCCCCCTGAGCCACAACGGCGCCCTGCTGGCACGCCTGTGCCGTGAGCCTGAGGTGCTGGCCATGACCCATCACACCCAGTGGCCCCTGCCGACGACCAGCACCTCGCCGGATGAGCTCGCCTGGCTCGCCGCCGCCCTGCTGCTGATGCCAGAGGCAAAGGGTAACGACCCCTGGCAGCGCTATCGCGGTTTTCGACTCGGTGGGCAGGAGGAGCTACTGCTCACCCTGCAGCTGGGCGAGGCGCGCCGCACCCTGACCCTTATCTTCGATCGCCGCCGCCATGTCGCCTGGCAGGGGCAGTGGCTCCCCTGGCGCCGTGAGGGGCAGCGGTTGCAGCTCTTCGTCGACGGGCGCTGGCACACCCAGGAGTGGCGCGGCACGGCCCTCTATCTGGCGGGAGAGCGCTTCCCCTTCATCCTGTGCCAACCCGACCTGGACCCGCTCGACGATGAAGCGGCGCACGGCGCCATCGCGCCCATGCACGCCATGGTGGTGGAGGTACTGGTACGCACCGGCGAGCCGGTGGAGAAGGGACAACCCCTGGTGGTGCTCGAGGCGATGAAGATGGAGCACACCCTGCGCGCCCCCGATGCGGGCCGGGTCGCCGCCATTCACTGTGCCCACGGCGATCAGGTGAGCCAGGGCATGACGCTGGTCAGTTTCGAGGAGGCCTAGATGAACGATCGCGTCACTCTGGTGGAGATGGGCCCCCGCGACGGGCTGCAAAACGAGCCTCATCTCCTCCCCCTTCCGCTGCGGGTCGAGCTGGTGGAACGCCTCTGGCACAGCGGCCTCACTCGCATCGAGGTGGCCGCCTTCGTCTCTGCGAAGCGCGTCCCCCAGATGGCCGACTCGGCCGCTCTGCTGGCCGCCCTGCCTCGCCATGCCGGGTTGCGCCTCGGCGCCCTGGTACCGAACGAGCAGGGGCTCAAGGCCGCCCTCGCCGCCGGCGTGCAGGAGATTGGCCTCTTTACCGCCTGCTCCGAGGGGTTTACCCTAGCCAACATAGGCGTCGGCGTGGAGGAGTCCCTGGCCCGCTTCGCCCCCCTGGCGAGCGAGGCTCGTCGCCACGGCATCCGGGTGCGGGGCTACCTCTCCACCGTCATCGCCTGCCCTTATGACGGGATCACCCGGCCCAAGCGGGTCGCCCAGCTCGCCGCGCGGCTGCTCGATCTGGGGTGCAACGAGATATCCCTCGGCGACACCATAGGGGTCGGCACACCGGGCAGCGTGGCCCCCATGCTCGACGCCGTGCTGGGAGAAGTGCCGGCTGGCCAGGTGGCGGTGCACTTTCACGACACCTATGGTCAGGCGCTGGCCAACCTGCTGCCGGCGCTGGAGCGGGGCATTCGCCTCATCGACAGCTCGGTGGCCGGTCTCGGCGGCTGCCCTTATGCACCGGGGGCCTCGGGCAACCTGGCCAGCGAAGAGGTGGTCTATCTGTTGCAGGGGCTGGGGCTCGACTGCGGGGTCAGTCTCCCGTCCCTGGCCGCGACCGGCGAGTGGGTCAGTCGGGCGCTGGGGCGCCCCAACGGATCGCGCACCGGCCGCGCCCTCTGCGCCAAGGCGCGCCAGGAGGTGATCTCATGAAACGTGCCATCACCTACACCATCTCCCAGCTCGCCCAGGAGTTCGACATCACCCCTCGCACCATCCGCTACTACGAGGATGAGGGGCTGCTCACCCCCACCCGGGAGGGGCAGAGCCGCATCTACGACCAGCGCGATCGCACCCGCCTCAAGCTGATCCTGAGGGGGAAGCGGCTGGGCTTTAGCCTGGCCGAGGTGCGCGAGCTGTTCGAACTCTATGACGCCGATCGCTCGAGCCGCACCCAGCTACACTCCATGCTGGCGCTGATCGACGTGCGCCGAGGTGCCCTGAACCAGCAGATGGAGGACATCCGCATGGTGATGGCCGAGCTCGATGCCGCGGCAAAACGTTGCCAGAGGGCGCTGGAGGACTTGAATTCCTGCGCCGGCTAGGAAAAGCTCAGAGTGTTGCCGGCGGGGGGATGAAGGATGAGGTGGCTGATCGGGTTGGGCTTATTCTGCGCCTTCTTCTCCTGGGGCACTGTCGAGATCAAGGTCGGCGGCTATCCCTTTGCCCCCTTCGTCGAGAAGCGCAGCGACGGCGGCTGGCAGGGGCTGACCCTGGATCTTATCGCCGCCCTCAATGCCGGACAGTCTGACTTTCGTTTCATCTTTGTTCCCACCTCGAGTGCCAACCGCTACGAGGCGCTGCAACTTGGGCGCTTCGACATGATGCTGTTCGAAGACATCAACTGGGGGTGGAGCAGCGAGCGGATCATGGTTTCACCGCCTTTTCTCTATGACGGCGAGCGCTACGTTGCACTGAGCAATTCAACGCGGGACCAGCGCCTGTTCGACAGGATCGACAAGCTGCGCCTCATTGGCGTCAAAGGATATCACTACGGCTTTGCCGACTTCGAAGGGGATCCCGTCATCTTGCAGCGGCGCTACGATATCTTGCTGGTCAAGGATAACGTCAGCATCATCAAGGCCCTGCTGCTGGAGAGAGGCGATGTGGGGATCATCACCCAGGCCTATCTGCTGCGCTATCTTGCCCATCACCCCGAGCTCAAGGATCGCCTGCTCATTTCCCAACGCTGGGATCAGAAGTACCAGCTCAGGGCCCTGCTCCATCCCAGCTCACGACTCAGCCTGCCCATGCTACAGCGCTACCTGAGCGAGCTGGAGCAAAAGGGAGAGCTGGCAAGGCTCTGGCAAGCCTATGGCCTCAACGCCATGGCGATGCGATAATGGCCCCCTCTCAGGCCGGAGTGAATCCATGTCGTTTTCAACCCTTCGCCGCTTCTGGCCCCTCATCCCGCTCACACTGCTCATTTTGCTGATCTGGCAGACGCCCGCGCTCCTGCATCGTTATCTTCCCCCCTGGCTGGCCGAGCGCACCGGTCTGCAACTGGAGTGGCAAGTCCCCGAGTTCGGGGTGCACACCCTCGGTTTGCCAGCCCTGACCCTCAAGGACAGGGAGGGCGCGCCTCTGCTCGACTGGGACAACCTCAGCATCGAGCCCGCCTGGTGGGACTCTCTGCGGGGGGGAAAGCTCATCTTCACGGCAATCCGTCTCGAGGGGGCTGACCTCCATCTGGTTCGCACCGGTGATGCCAGCCTCAATCTGATGACGGCGCTGGCGCCCTTCACCGGCGACGCGAGTGCCTCGCCTTCGGCGCCCTCGCCCGAGCTGGAAATCGGGTTGCTGAGTATGCAACGTGGCGCAATCCACTACCGCGATGGCCGTAACCTGCCCAAAACGCGTCAGGATCCGTCGCTCACACTGGATGCCCTCGACCTGACCCTGCCGGGCTTTAGCCTGACGTCCGGCGCACCCTTGCCTTATACCCTGAGCGCGCGCCTCAACGGGGCGGCGCTGCACAGCCAGGGGCAGCTGCGCCTCTCCCCCTGGGAGGTGAGTGGTGACAGCCGGCTCGAGGGGCTCTCTCTCGCCCCCTTTACCCCGCTCTGGCAGCCTTGGTTCAAGGCAAAGATCACCCAGGGCTCGCTCAGTGCCGCCGCCCGCTGGCAAGTAAACGAGGTGGGCTGGAAGCTGGAGGGAGGCAAGGTGCAGCTGGGTAAGGTCCGGTTGGCACGCAGCCAGCCCGTGCCCGGGCGACCCGACCAGTGGCTAGACTTCGCCGCCCTCGCGTTGGAGGGGATCAAGATCGATGGCCAGCAGCAGCGGCTCAGCATCAAAAGAGCCAGCTGGCAGCGCCCCCATCTGGCCGTGTCGCTCGATGAGCGTTATCAACCCGACCTGCAGGCTCTGCTTCCCCCCGCAGAGACAAGCGACAAAACGCCTCCCTCTCCCTGGCGCTGGCAGCTGGAGCGGCTTCAGATAAAAGAGGGCAGCGTAGATCTGCGGGAGTCGAGCTCGGGCAAGGCGAGGCAACGCGCCATCTCGGCCTTGAATGTGACGCTGGGCCCCCTCTCGGAGCGACTCGACAAGCAGAGCCAGCTTGCCCTCTCGACCCTCGTCGACAACCAGGCCAAGGGATCCTTCGAGGGCTCGCTGACGCTCTCGCCCCTCAGCCTGAGCGGCGCGATAGGGCTCGATGCAGTCCCCCTCGGCTGGGCCCAGGCCTATCTACAAAACTATCTGAGGCTGCGCGTCGAGTCGGGGATACTCAACACCCGTCAGCGGCTGAACCTGGAGCAAGACAACACGGGGCGCTGGCGCCAGGCCTCCCTCGAAGGAGAGCTTGCCATCGACGATGTGAAGGTGGTGGACAAGCGCGACAACCAGCGACTGCTCGCCTGGCAGTCGCTGCGGGCCGGACCGATACGGGTAGATCTGCTCGGCATGAAAAGCGAAATAGGTCGGGTCATGTTGGAGCAGCCCTTCAGCCGCCTCGAGATAGACAAGGAGGGCAACACCAACCTGGCCTCCCTGCTGCTCCCCGGCGTCGACACCCGGGAGGATGCCGGCCCTACCCCGCGCCTGCATATCGATGAGGTGGTGACCCGACAGGGCAACCTGCGCTTCGCCGATCGCCGCCTGAGCCGCGACTTTGTGGTCGATATCGCCGCCCTGAACGGCGTGACCCGCAACGTCAGCAACATAGCGGGCAGCCGCTCACGGATCAGCCTGCAGGGCAAGGTGGACAGCACAGCCCCCGTCTCTATCGAGGGGAGTGCCAACCTGCTTGCCGACGAGCCGGTGCTGGATCTGGTCGCCAGCTTCAAAAGCCTGGAGCTCACCACCTTTACTCCCTACAGCGCCACTTATGCCGGCTACGCCATCGATCGCGGCCAGGTCTCGATGACCCTCAAGTATCAGCTGCAAGGGAGCCGGCTCGAGGGGAGCAACGACATCCGCATCACCAAGCTCAAGCTCGGTGAGAAGGTGGAGAGCCCGCAGGCCATGGATATCCCCCTCAAGCTCGCCATCGCCCTGCTCTCGGATGCCAGTGGAGTCATTAATCTGGATCTCAAGGTCAAGGGGGACCTCAATCAACCCGACTTCAAGATAGGCAGCCTGCTGTGGAACGTGCTCGGCAACACCCTGAGCAAGGCAGTCACCTCCCCCTTCTCCCTACTCGCCTCCCTCGCGGGGAGCAGCGAGTCTCTGGAGGAAGTGCGCTTTACCCCGGGGGAGAGCGAGTTGGCGCCGGCCCAGCGTGAGCGTATCGCCAGCCTGGCCGGTGCCCTGCGGCAGCGCCCCCAGCTCGGGATCAACCTGCGCGGTGAGGTGGACAGGAAAGGCGATCTGTTGGCGCTGCAGCGCCAACAGCTGGAGAACCAGCTCGGCAAGGAGCTCGAGCGCAGCGTCTCCTTGAGCGAGATAGGTCAGGATCCCGAGCTGCAAGAGGCGCTGGAGTCTCTTTTCGAAAGCACCTTTAATGATCCGCTCGGCGCACAGGCGCTGACTCACCAGCTGGTTCCGGGCAGCAATGGCGCCTGGCGGTGGGGGATCGAGACTCTGGCGACGCAACAGGCGGTGAGCGACAAGAGCCTGCGCCGCCTGGCCACGCGCCGCGCCCAGACCATCAAGACGATGTTTGTGGATGATTACGACATTCCGCCGGATCGGGTCTTCGTTCTCGACAGCCAGATCGGGGGCGAGCAGGGGGCTCCCCGGGTCTTCTTCTCGACCGAGTCCAACTAAAACCCCTCTCTTTTCACATCAAACGCGCAACAGTGTGCACACAGGGGGAGAACAATTCGTTTTCCCTCTGCAATATTGTTGTTTTTTTTCATCAAAGCCGAGCTTTCCCCCTTGTCTCGCCGCGAGGCCATGACTAGAATCCCGCGACTTTTTAATCAATCCCCCACCTTTGGAGATGCTCCCGTGAGTGAAAAATTGGCCAACCCGGCTCCCCTCGGTCTGATGGGCTTCGGCATGACCACCATCCTGCTCAACATCCACAACGCAGGCTTTTTCCCGATCAGCGCCATGATCCTGGCCATGGGGCTCTTCTACGGCGGCGTCGCCCAGATCATCGCCGGCATCATGGAGTACAAGCGTGGTAACACCTTCGGTGTGACCGCGTTCACCTCCTACGGTCTGTTCTGGCTGACCCTGGTTGCCCTGATCGTCATGCCGACCATGGGTCTGGCCGAAGCCACTCCCCACGCCTACATGGGCTGGTACCTGCTGATGTGGGGCGTCTTCACCCTCTTCATGCTGTGCGGCACCGTCAACTTCCCCAAGGTGAAACAGTTCGTCTTCGCCTCCCTGACCGTACTCTTCTTCCTGCTGGCCGCCCGTGACTTCACCGGCAGCACCCTGATCGGCACCATCGCCGGTTTCGAAGGGATCATCTGCGGTGCCAGCGCCATCTATCTGGCCATGGCTACCGTGCTGAACGAGCAGTTTGGCCGCGTCGTGCTGCCGATTGGCGAGAAAGCCAAGCCGGTTGCCGAGCTGAAAGCCGCAGCTTGATAACACAGCGTCGAGATGAAAAAGGGCTCCCATTGGGAGCCCTTTTTGTTGCCTATGGCCCTCCCCCATCGGGGAGGGCCGTTTCACTTAACCGCGATCGAGAAGGATGTTGAGCATGCGGCGCAGGGGCTCGGCGGCGCCCCACAGCAGCTGATCGCCCACGGTGAAGGCGGAGAGGTACTCAGGCCCCATGTTGAGCTTGCGCAGGCGGCCGACCGGGATGGCCAGGGTGCCGGTGACGGCGGCCGGGGTCAGTTCACGGGCCGAGATGTCGCGCTCGTTCGGGATCACCTTGACCCAGTCGTTGTGAGCGGCCAGCAGGGCCTCGATCTCGACCAGCGGCAGATCCTTTTTCAGCTTGATGGTGAAGGCCTGGCTGTGGCAGCGCAGGGCGCCGACGCGCACGCACAGACCGTCAACCGGAACCGGGGCGCCGTCGATGCCGAGGATCTTGTTGGTCTCGGCCTGGCCCTTCCACTCTTCACGGCTCTGGCCGTTGGGCAGGGCGGTGTCAATCCAGGGGATCAGGCTACCGGCCAGGGGCACACCGAAGTTATCGACCGGCAGGGTGCCGGAGCGGGTCTTCTCGGTGATCTTGCGCTCGATGTCGAGGATGGCGGAAGCCGGATCGGCCAGCTCCACCGCCACTTCATCGCGCAGAAGCCCCATCTGGGTAACCAGCTCGCGCATGTGACGGGCGCCGCCGCCCGAGGCCGCCTGATAGGTGGCCACGCTCACCCACTCCACCAGATCGGCCTTGAACAGGCCACCCAGGGCCAGCAGCATCAGGCTGACGGTACAGTTGCCGCCGACAAAGGCCTTGACGCCCTCGTCCAGGGCGCGTTCGATGACGTCGCCGTTGACCGGATCCAGGATGATGACCGCGTCTTTTTCCATGCGCAGGGCCGAGGCGGCATCAATCCAGTAGCCTTGCCAACCGGTGGCCAGCAGGCGCGGGTAGACGTCCTTGGTGTAGTCGCCGCCCTGACAGGTGATGATGATCTCCTGACTGGCGAGCGCATCGATGTCGAAGGCATCCTGCAGGGTGCCGGCATCGATGCCGAAGTTGGGGGCGGCCTCGCCGGCTTGCGAGGTGGTGAAGAAGGTGGGCTGGATGCGGGCGAAGTCCTTCTCTTCCTGCATGCGGCTCATCAACACCGAGCCCACCATACCGCGCCAACCGACCAAACCGACTTTTTTCATGATATTTCCTACCCTGGATAGCTGAGAAATGCTCTGTAAAAACGCCCTGAGCCCCTTTGGCAACAGAGCGGTAACAAAAACTGCGCTGCGAAAAATGCGTCACTCCACATTACGGATTGTGGGCCGCCGCGCAAGTCGATTTCTGCAATAATCGTCACCGCTCGCTGCAACAGACAGGGATCCGGGCAAAAAGTGGCTCCCTGAGTGGCGCTTGGCTACAATGGGGCCTCGCGGCAGCATGCAGCCCCGCCGGGGACGACCCTGGCGGCTCTCCTTTCGCCGGGACGACCCGGCCTTGGCGATGACACTCTCATACCTTGGATAATACTGCTGCTCGCCGGCCTGTTCGAGGTCGCCTGGGCCATAGGCCTTAAATATACGCAAGGGTTTACCCGCCCCCTTCCTACCCTGCTGACCCTGGCTGCCATGGGGGCGAGCATAGCGCTGCTCGCCCAGGCGGTGCGCCATCTCCCCCTTGGCACCGCCTACGCGGTGTGGACCGGCATCGGGGCTGTCGGCACAGTGCTGCTCGGGATCCTGCTCTTTAACGAGCCGGCCAACGGGGCGCGGCTGGTCTGTGTCGGGCTCATCGTTGTCGGCATCTTGGGGCTTAAATTCATCACCGGATAACTCTATGCCAATCCTGGCTGGCGGCCGCGTCGACCGGGGCACCAAATTCCTTATGCAATGGCCTGCCAACACCGCTCGCTCCTGCTATTATCTGCGGCCAAACATGAGCCAATCAGGAACAACAATGATGACTGACCACACCTTTATTCCCGGCAAGGACGCGGCACTGGAAGACTCCATCGAGCGCTTCCAGACCAAGTTGCAGGCCCTGGGTTTCGACATCGAAGAGGCCTCCTGGCTCAACCCCGTTCCCAACGTCTGGTCGGTACACATTCGCGACAAGGAGTGCCCCCTGTGCTTTACCAACGGCAAGGGCGCCAGCAAGAAGGCGGCCCTGGCCTCGGCACTGGGCGAGTACTTCGAGCGACTCTCCACCAACTACTTCTTCGCCGACTTCTACCTGGGTGAAGAGGTTGCCAATGGCGACTTCGTCCACTACCCGAACGAGAAGTGGTTCCCCATCGAGGGCGACAAGCTGCCGGCGGGTCTGCTCGACGACTTCACCCGCAAGTTCTACAACCCGGAAGGGGAAGTGACCGCCGACATGCTGGTGGATCTGCAGTCCAACAACGAAGCGCGCGGCATCGTCGCCTTGCCCTTCGAGCGCCAGTCGGATCACCAGACCGTTTATATCCCGATGAACATCATCGGCAACCTCTACGTCTCCAACGGCATGAGCGCCGGTAACACCAAGACCGAGGCCCGCACCCAGGGACTCTCCGAGGTATTCGAGCGCCACGTCAAAAACAAGATCATCGCCGAGGCCATCAGCCTGCCGGAGATCCCGAGCGAGGTGATCGCCCGCTACCCGGGCATCAAGGCTGCCATCGATGCCCTGGAGGCCGAAGGCTTCCCGATCTTGAGCTATGACGCCTCCCTCGGTGGCCGCTACCCGGTCATCTGCGTGGTGCTGCTCAACCCCAAGAACGGCACCTGCTTTGCCTCCTTCGGCGCCCATCCGCGCTTCGAGGTGGCCTTCGAGCGCACCGTGACCGAGCTGCTGCAGGGCCGTGGCCTCAAGGATCTCGACGTCTTCATGCCGCCGGCCTTCGATAACGACGAGGTGGCGGATCATCACAACCTGGAGACCCACTTCATCGACTCCTCGGGCCTCATCAGCTGGGATCTGTTCAAGAAAGACGCCGACTTCGAGTTCGCCGACTGGAACTTCGCCGGCTCCACCCAGGAGGAGTTCGACCACCTGATCGGCATCTTCCACGAGCTCGAGCAGCCGGTTTACATCGCCGACTACGAGCACCTCGGTGTCTATGCCTGTCGCATCCTGGTGCCGGGTATGTCTGATATCTATCCGGCCGAGGATCTGCTGCTGGCCAACAACAACATGGGCGCCCACCTGCGTGAGGTGATCCTGGCCCTGCCGTCTCTGGAGTGGGACGCCGAGCAGTACATGGCCCTCTACGATCAGCTGGAAGAGGAAGGGCACGACGAGCGCACCCGGGTACGCGAGCTGCTCGGCATCGCCGCCGCCAAGGGCACCGCCCTGCACACCCTGCGGGTGGGCGAGCTCAAGGCCATGCTGGCCCTGGCCGCCGGCGAACTGGAAACGGCGCTGGAGTGGATCGACTGGACCATGGAGTTCAACCAGTCGGTCTTCACTGCCGAGCGAGCCAACTACTACCGTGCCCTCAAGAGCTCGGTAGAGCTGCTGCTCGACGATGAGCGCGAGCCAGAGCAGTACTCTGCCGTCTTCGCTCGCATGTACGGCGAAGCCGCCTTCCAGGAGGCATGGCGCCACGCCAACGGTGAAGCGCGCTTCCACGGTCTCGAGAGCGGCGACGAGTCGCTGGTTCAATTCCCTCTGCACCAGAAGCTGCTGGCTGCCTACGAGAAGCTGCAACGCGCCAAGCGCGCCTTCAGCTGGCAATGATAGTGAGAGGGGGCATCAGCCCCCTCTCTCATTCTTGACTCTGTGTCCGCCATCACAAAATGATGGTAAAGAACAATAATTACCTCTTATGAGCTAAGCCACCAGCACATGGCAACCTGTTGAAGTATCACGACTTTTTTTTAGCGATAATTAGCACTTACCAATTTAAAGCTTACCAATCATGAGGTTATGAAAAACCACCCACTAGTTTCATCAGCAACTCAACATCGCAGAAAGGCCTCATTAGAGGCTCAATTGTGTAGTAAAATTACATTAATGATTTGCGAAAATTGATCATGGTCAACTTTGACGCCAGGGGCCTTTGCTATGATTTCACCAGACATCAACTCTCGGGTGACACTGAATTGAAAGCCGAATCCCCCTTCGATAGTCTCAAGCCTGAAGCCATCGCCGCACTGGCAGAAGACATCACCTATGGAAAAGCGACCAAACCTGCGTACAAGGCTTTTCCCCTGGCCATCACGGCCGGCGCCTTTATCGCGATTGCCTTCATCTTCTATATCACTGTCACCACGGGTGCAGGCTCCGTTGCTTGGGGCATGACCAAGCTGGTGGGAGGTCTGTGCTTCTCCCTCGGCCTCATCCTCTGCGTGCTGCTCGGTGGTGAGTTGTTCACCTCCACCACCCTGACCCTGGTCGCCAAGGCGGCCAACCGCATCACCTGGGGCCAACTGCTGCGTAACTGGGGTATCGTCTACTTCGGTAACCTGGTCGGCGGCCTCATCATGGTGGCGCTGATCGCCCTCTCTTCCCAATACATGGCAGCCGATGGCCAATGGGGCCTCAATGCCATGAAGGTGGCCCAGCACAAGATCCACCATACTTTCATCGAAGCGGTCGCGCTGGGCATTCTCTGTAACCTGATGGTGTGCCTCGCCGTGTGGATGGCCTTCGGTGCCCGTAGCGCCACCGACAAGGTCATCGTCATGCTGCTGCCCGTTGCCATGTTCGTCGCCTCCGGCTTTGAGCACAGCATCGCCAACATGTTCATGATCCCGGTCGGCATCGTCATCCACGCCATCGCAGGCCCCGAATTCTGGCAGGCAATCGCCGTGGATCCGGCCAAGTTTGCCGACCTGACCGTATCCAACTTTGTCTTCAACAACCTGATCCCGGTCACCATAGGTAACATCATTGGTGGTGGCGTCATGGTTGGTCTGACTTACTGGTTTATCTTCCGTCGTCATCATTAAGGATGATTGCGGACTACATCAATACCGTGAGAGGTAATGAAAATGGCAGAACTTAACGAACAGTTCCAAAAGGCATGGGAAGGCTTCGCCGCCGGTGAATGGCAGACCGCTGTCAACACCCGTGACTTCATCCAGAAGAACTACACCCCGTATGAAGGTGACGAGTCCTTCCTGGCTGGCGCGACCGAAGCGACCACCAAGCTGTGGGACAAGGTCATGGAAGGGATCAAGATCGAAAACCGCACTCACGCGCCGGTTGATTTCGATACTGACCTGCCCTCTACCATTACCGCTCACGATGCCGGTTACATTGAGCAAAGCCTCGAGAAGATCGTTGGCCTGCAGACTGACAAGCCGCTCAAGCGCGCCATCATCGCCAACGGCGGTATCAAGATGGTCAAGACCTCTTGCGAAGTCTACGGTCGTCAGCTGGACCCCATGGTCGAGAAGATCTTCACCGAGTACCGCAAGACCCACAACCAGGGCGTGTTTGACGTTTACACCAAAGACATCCTGAACTGCCGTAAGTCTGGCGTCATCACCGGTCTGCCGGATGCCTACGGCCGTGGCCGTATCATCGGTGACTACCGTCGTGTTGCCCTGTACGGTATCGACTTCCTGATGAAGGACAAGCTGGCCCAGTTCAAGTCCCTGCAGGACGATCTGGAAAACGGCGTCAACCTGGAAGCTACCATTCGTCTGCGCGAAGAGATCTCTGATCAGTATCGTGCTCTGGGTCAGATGAAGGAAATGGCCGCCAAGTATGGCTGCGACATCTCCGTGCCGGCCACCAACGCCCGCGAAGCCGTGCAGTGGACCTACTTCGCCTATCTGGCGGCAGTCAAGTCCCAGAACGGTGCCGCCATGTCCTTCGGCCGCACCTCCAGCTTCCTGGACATCTACATCGAGCGTGACCTGCAGAAAGGTCTGATCACCGAGCAAGAAGCCCAGGAGCTGATGGACCACATGGTCATGAAGCTGCGTATGGTTCGCTTCCTGCGTACCCCGGAATACGATTCACTGTTCTCCGGCGACCCGATGTGGGCCACCGAGACCCTGGCCGGTATGGGCGTTGATGGCCGTACCCTGGTCACCAAGAACAGCTTCCGTATGCTGAACACCCTGTACACCATGGGTCCGTCCCCGGAGCCGAACCTGACCATCCTGTGGTCCGAGAAGCTGCCGACCGCGTTCAAGAAGTACTGCGCCAAGGTTTCCATCGAAACCTCTTCCGTCCAGTACGAGAACGACGACCTGATGCGTCCGGACTTCAACAACGATGACTACGCCATCGCCTGCTGTGTGTCCCCGATGATCGTCGGCAAGATGATGCAGTTCTTCGGCGCTCGTGCCAACCTGGCCAAGACCATGCTGTACGCCATCAACGGCGGCGTGGACGAGAAGCTCAAGATGCAGATCGGTCCGAAGACAGCACCGATCACCTCCGAGTACCTGGACTACGACGAAGTGATGGACAAGCTGGACCACTTCATGGACTGGCTGGCCAAGCAGTACGTTGCTGCCTTGAACATCATCCACTACATGCACGACAAGTACAGCTATGAAGCCTCCCTGATGGCGCTGCACGATCGTGACGTGTACCGTACCATGGCGTGCGGTATCGCCGGCCTCTCCGTGGCCGCCGACTCCCTGTCTGCCATCAAGTACGCCAAGGTCAAGCCGGTGCGTGACGAAGACGGTATCTCCATCGACTTCGAAATCGAAGGTGAGTACCCGCAGTTCGGTAACAACGACGAGCGCGTCGATGCCATCGCCTGCGACCTGGTTGAGCGCTTCATGAAGAAAATTCAGCAGCTCAAGACCTACCGTGGTGCCGTGGCTACCCAGTCCGTGCTGACCATCACCTCCAACGTGGTGTATGGCAAGAAGACCGGTAACACCCCGGATGGCCGCCGCTCCGGTGCACCGTTCGGCCCGGGTGCCAACCCGATGCACGGTCGTGACCAGAAGGGTGCGGTTGCCTCTCTGACTTCCGTCGCCAAGCTGCCGTTTGCCTACGCGAAGGATGGTATCTCCTACACCTTCTCCATCGTGCCGAACGCACTGGGCAAGGATATCGACTCCCAGAAGGCCAACCTGGCCGGTCTGATGGACGGTTACTTCCACCACGAAGAGAGCGTAGAGGGTGGTCAACACCTGAACGTCAACGTGATGAACCGCGAGATGCTGCTCGACGCCATGGAAAACCCCGAGAAGTATCCGCAGCTGACCATCCGTGTCTCCGGCTACGCCGTTCGCTTCAACTCCCTGACCAAGGAGCAGCAGCAGGACGTCATCACCCGTACTTTCACTGCCACCATGTAATTCATGAGTTCAGTGATAAAACCGGCGCCTCGTGCGCCGGTTTTTTTTATCCCCCTAGCTCACCGAACTCCCGCACACGGTAACGCCAGACCGACATCTGCGCCGGCCAGCCCCCCGCCGGCCAGCCCCCCTTGTGAAGCAAGTTATCCAGGAACACCTCAGGCTCCGGCAGCTCACGCCAGACGGCGGGCAAAAAGGTCGCCTTACGCCCTCCCCCCGTCAGCCAGAGTCCATCCAGGCCCGGCCTCAGGGTCGCCAACAGCTCGGCGCGTCCGGTCACCTCCAGGGGTACCAGAGGCCCAAGCAGAGAGATACTCACACTCAGGATGGATAGCTCGCTCTCTGCCAGAGGGGAGAAGCGGGGATCGTCGAAGGCGGCCAGACGGGCAAAACGTGGCAATGCCTCGCACAGGGGCCCCTGGGGTGTCAGACAACCGATGCAGCCGCGCAGTCGCCCCGCCTTATGCAGGGTGACAAAGCAGGCAAGCTCGTTACCGGCCAGTGGCATGGCGCTGATCGCCTGGCTGAGCGCCTCACTGGCTGACGCCTGCCAACGGCTGGCGATGCTCAGACGGGCAATCCTCAGCAGCGCCCGCTCGGCTTCCGGACTCAGTTCCGGTAACTCAATAGAATCCGACGCAGCCATAACCCACCACTCGCTCACTCTCACCCGTTACCTGTCCCGAGTCACGCTGGCCGAGCAGCATCGCCCGCCAGCCACGCGCTTTGGCCAGCAACAGCAAGGCGTTGAGGCCAAAGCAGCCACACGCCTGGCGCGGCCCGACCCCTGGCATCAGGGAGAGCACCTGTGCCAGTGTCTTGTCATCGAGGGCTCTGGCTTGGGCCTGAGTCATAAAATGACTGAGATCGCTGCTGCTGATGAGTAGCGTCGATTCATCGAGCAGAGACGCAAGATGAGCCGCAAGCCAGGCGGCATCGCAATCGCCCACCACCAGGGGAACCAGTGCAAACTGCACCAATCGATGCTGTAGCAGAGGCAGCAGTACCTCAATGGCGTGCTCCTGCCGGTGTGCCTCTTCGGACCAGATAAACCCTTCGTGCCTGGCGAGGGCCGTCAGCGCCTCCATCGCCAGTGGAACGACGCCTAGGGGAGTTTGAAAGCCCTGACATTCACGATCAGGCAGCGCCACGCCTCGCAGCGGCACCCTGTGCGCCGGGGCGAGGATCACCACCCGAGTAATCCCTTGTCGCGCCAATGTCGCCACCCCCTGCGCGGCCAGGGCTCCGCTATATGGGTAACCGGCATGGGGCAGTAGCAGGGCCTGAGGGGAGACATGCGAGAAGGGTAAGGGGTCGAGATGGGTGCAGAGCCAAGAATGCAGCGCTTGCTTCTCGGCCGGATAAAAATAACCGGCCACTGCCGGTGCCCGGATCTGGCTCATGGCCGTGCTCCTCGTGCTGGGCCCACTAAAATAATAGGAGAGACGAGGAGTACATGATGGATATTCACCCCACCCACTACTGGAGACTATTGGACGACGGACGGGTCGAATGCACCCTCTGCCCCCGATTCTGCCAGTTGCGCGATGGGAAACGCGGGGTTTGCTATATGCGTCAAGCCAGGGAAGGTGAAATCGTGCTGACTCACTGGGGGGAGACCAGCGGATTTTGCATCGACCCCATCGAGAAGAAACCCCTGTTCCACTTTCTGCCGGGCAGCGCCACTCTCTCCTTCGGCACCCTGGGCTGCAACCTCACCTGTCGCTACTGCCAAAACTGGAACATCAGTAAGTCACGGGAAGAAGAGTTGCTCAGCGAGCGGGCCACCCCGGAGCAGATTGCCGAACTCGCCCTGAACCATGGCTGCCGCAGTGTTGCCTTCACCTATAACGACCCCGTGATCTCCCTCGAATTCACCCTGGCCGTTGCGCAGGCCTGCCATGAGAGAGGGATCAAAGCCGTCGCCGTCAGCGCAGGCTATGTGAACCCGGCGCCGGCCCTGGCACTCTTCGGTGCCATGGATGCCGCCAACATCGACTTGAAGGGGTTCAGTGATGGGTTTTATCACAGTCTCTGCGGTGGAGCCTTGTCACCCGTGCTGGAGTGCCTGAAGCTGATTTGTCACCAGACTCGATGCTGGCTCGAGATCACCACCCTGCTTATCCCGGGTCATAATGATGATGAATCCACCCTCATGGCGCTGAGCCAGTGGGTGGCTCGCGAGCTAGGCCCCCACATTCCGCTACACTTCACCGCGTTTCATCCCGATTTCCATCTCACCGACCTACCGGCCACCCCACTGGATACCCTGCTCCGGGCACGGGAGATTGCACTGGCAAGTGGCCTGCACCATGTCTACACGGGGAATATGCCAAGCTCTGTCTCTGAGAGCACTTACTGCAGCGGGTGCGGCGCCCGACTCATCGAGCGCAACCGATATCGGCTAGGTCAGTGGGATCTGGTCGATGGCCGCTGTATACACTGCCAACAGGCCCTGAGTGGACACGTTGAGGAGCCCCCCGGGGAGTGGGGGCCCCGGCGAGCCAGAGTTAGCCTCGAGTAATGCTCTCTTCGTCATGTCCACGCAATAACCCCAGTAACAGGCTGCCGTCACGCAAGGCCTTGTGCACCTGTATCGAGGTTGGCTTGGTGGGGTCTTCGTAGAAACGGGTCGACTCGATCTGCAGACGCACCAGATAATCCCCCGGTAACTGGCTGGCCAAGGACTGGTGCAGCATGGGGAAGAGCAGTCGGTCGGCTCGAGCCAACTCGCCGCCGAGTAGCAGCTTTCCGGGATTGAGCAGACAGATGAGATTGGCGAGCACTTTGGCCAAGCGGCTGGCGGCCTGCTGCAAGATCTGCTGGCACAGGCTGTTGCCATCGAGGGCGAGCTCGCACAGCTCGCGTATGGTCACCTGAGCGGGTGAATCGGCGTCCCCCATTCGGGCACGTAACTCCCGGTATTGTGACTCCAGAGCCTGATTGGTGACCAGAGTACAGGCGCAGCCGAAGCCGCCGCAGTAGCAACGCTGTCCGTAAGGCTCGAGTTGCAGATGGCTGAGGTCACCGAGCATGGCATTTTCACTCTCGATCAACTGCCCATTGACCACCATGCCCACCCCGATATCGTTGTGAACAAACACCAGCACCGCATCGGCACAATCCTTGGCCGCCCCCCACTCGCGCTCGGCCTGGATCCAGGTACGCACATCGGCGCTGACCAGCACAGGCACACCAAACGCTTCCTCCAGCGTGGGGCCCAGCGGCCAGTGGCGGAGATCGTAATAGGGGAAGTGACGCACCATGCCAGAATGGCGCTCCACCTGCCCGGGTAGGCAGAGTGCGACACACGCCAGACGCAGCCCCTTGGCGGGCAGGAAACGGCGAATGGCGGCAATGAGGCTCGCCAAAAGATCCTCCCGCTCGCTCTGACTGAACTGGTGACGATGCCGAGACAAGGAGCGACCGGAGAGATCAAACAAGGCCATGTCGACGTAGCCACGGCCAAGACGCATGGAGAGAAACTGGTAGCGGCGTTCGTTGATCCGCAGCAGGGTCTGACGACGCCCCCGACCGACACTGGTCTCCCCACACGGAACAACCAGCTCGTTATCGAGTAGCTCGCGAGTAATCTTGGTGATGCTGGCAGGCGAAAGCCCCGTCAACCTGGAGAGATCGGTGCGCGACAGCTCTGTGTGCTCTTCCAGGCTGGCATAGACCAGACCATAGTTGAGCTGGCGGATAAGATCGATGCTGCCTTTGACCAAGTCATTCATGGGCCGAGGAGAGATGAGTAGGATGTGGGAGCAAATTGTCCCACATTATGCCGTGTTCCCCAACAGGCAACCGGCCAAAGGACCGGTTGCCTCTCTGATCAGTAGCGAAATTGGCCGACAAGGCTCTTGAGCTCGTCCCCATTATGCGCAAGATCCTGGGTCGTTCTGTGGGTATCGCGTGCGACCTCGGTCAGCTCACCGACAATCTGCTGTATGGCGACCAGGTTACGGTTTATCTCTTCTGAGACGGCATTTTGCTCCTCAGCCGCCGCCGCTATCTGCAAGTTCATGTCGTTGATGGTCGATACTGCGCTGACCATGGTATCGAGAGAGGCGGCGATCCGAGCCGCTTCTTCCACTGTCTCCTGGCTGCGGGATTCACTGGCGCCCATAACCTCCACCGCCTGGCGCACTCCACTTTGCAGCCGCTGCAGCATCTCATTAATCTCTTTGGTGCTCTGCTGGGTGCGCCCGGCGAGCGAGCGCACCTCATCGGCAACGACGGCAAAACCTCGGCCCTGTTCACCCGCACGCGCCGCCTCGATGGCGGCGTTAAGCGCCAACAGATTGGTCTGTTCGGCAATCCCGCGGATCACCTCCACCACGGACTCAATCTTGCCGGTCTCATGGGCCAACTGCTCAATGACTGAGGAGGCAGAGTGCACCTCACTGACCAAGCGGTTGATACTGGAGATGGCCGTATCGACCACACTGCGCGCCTCATCAGATTCCCTTGCCGCCTCAGAGGTTGCCGACGCCGCATTGGAGGCACTGGAGGCAACCTCTTGAGCCGTAGAGCTCATCTCGGTCACGGCGGTGACCACCTGATCCGTCTCGCGACTATGGCCCTGCATCTGATGATCGCTGCGTTCACTGAGATCGCGCAATCGCTCCACCGCCACGAAGAGCTCATTGCTGGTTCGCCCTACCTGGCTCACCACATTCTGTATCCGCTCCACAAACCGGTTGAAGGCACTGGCCAACTGACCGACCTCATCATTGCTTTGCACCTTGAGCCGCTGGGTCAGATCCCCCTCCCCGGCGGCAATGTCGTTGAGGGCGCTGACCGCATCGGCTAGCGGCTTGGCAACTCGGTTACCGATCATCAGGGTCGTCGCCAGTGTGACCGCCAACACCAGCAGCGTCAGCAGGACATTGCTACCCATCGACCCATAGAGCGCCTCTTCGCGCTGAGCCCGCAACGCCGCCAGCTCATTGTCGATGTCGTCGATGTAAAACCCGGTCCCCAACACCCACTGATATTTGTCGATAACCACGTTGTAGGAGAGCTTGGGGGCATCACGGCCAATCGAGGGTTTGTTGGTCCAATACTCGGTGAAACCATCACCCATGCGCGCCGACTTGACGATCTCCTGAATAAGCAGCTTCCCCTGAGCATCCTTGTCCTGCCAACGGTTCTTTCCCTCCAGAGCCGGTGAGGCTGCATGCATGACTTGCACCCCGGCGAAGTCAAACATGAAAAAGTAGCCGTCACTGCTGTAACGCAGGGCACGCAGGATCTCTTTCACTTTCTCCCGGCTTTCGGGGGTATCGGGCTCGGCCAGTGTCTTGGCGATCGAGGTCTGAGCCAACATGATGTAGCTGCCCAGCAGGGCCTTACGCTCCTTGATGGCCTGCTCACGATTGCGGGATAACTCGCTCTCGAGATCGCTTTTCGCTATCACGTAGTTGCTAATATTTATCGCTGCCGCCATGAGCAGCACCGGCAGCGCGCCGAGCAGCAGGATCTTCTGTTTGAGTGTCATTACAGCCTTCCTTGTTGTTCCTTTTCCACAGCGACATATCACCCTAAGGTTTATCACTGAGCATAGTCTCCCCGGCCTCATCGCTGCCAATCAGCCCCGCTGAGAGCCATACGCTGTCACCCGATGCGCTCCTTAGCCCTTATAATTGGTCATGATATGCACACTCCTTCCGCTACAAGTTGCTCTTGCTCCCGTTTTACGTTCTTGCTGCACGCCGACCATTTTTATTTTCTGATAAGTTTCCTAAGATTGGGAAAATGGGATAGGCAAGGGATCACGCTGGATAAGCCTATGGATGACGATATCCTGATTATCGAAGATGACGCTTCTCCGGTGACGGAGCACAAACGGCGCTGGAAGGTGATGGTAGTAGACGATGAGCCCGAGGTTCACCGTGTCACTCGCATCACCCTTTCGCAGTTTGAGTTCGATGGAAAAGGGCTGGAGCTACTTCACGCCTACAGCGCCAAGGAGGCGAAGTCGATGTTGGCGCAGCAGGACGATATTGCCCTGCTGCTGCTTGATGTGGTCATGGAAACCGATAATGCCGGTCTCGATGTGGTGCGCTACGTGCGAGAAGAGATTCAAAACGGCATGATTCGTATCGTGCTGCGCACCGGTCAGCCAGGCCAGGCCCCGGAAGACGATGTGGTCGCCAATTTCGATATCAACGACTACAAAGACAAGACCGAACTCACCTCACAAAAACTGCGTACCCTGCTACGCGCCAGCCTGCGCTCCTATCGGGATATCCGCACTCTGGATCGTAACCGTCGTGGCTTGCAGAAAGTGATTGAAGCATCCCGTGGCATCTTCGAAAAACGGGCCCTGCGCAACTTCATCGATGGCGCACGAGAGCAGTTGACGGCCCTGCTCAATCTGGAAGACTCCGCCCTCTATGACGCCAAGCAGCACGCCTACGAGGTGCATGACAACGAGGTGCTGCAATCTCTTGAGCCAACCTTGTTGTCACTGCAGATAGAGCAGGCTCCACCGATCGTGCAGCAGGCGATGCGTAGCCAAAGCAATGTCTACGAGAAAGAGGAGCTGGTGCTTTATTGCAAAAACAGCCGTCATCATCTGTTGTTTCACATCGAAGGTAGCCAGCATCTGAGCGAGGTCGATACCAATCTGCTCAGCCTCTTTACCGAGAGCATCATCGTCGCCCTGGAAAATATCCGTCTCAATGAAGTGATTGCCGATAACCAACGCGAGATCATCTATCGGATCGGCGAGCTGGTTGAGACTCGTTCAAAAGAGTCAGGACTGCACGTAAAACGGGTGGCTCTCTACACCGAGCTCTTCTGCCATCTGCTCGGTATGGAAGAGGAACGCTGTGAGATGTTCAAACGCGCCTCCCCGCTGCACGATATCGGCAAGGTCGGGATCCCAGATTCGATCCTCCACAAACCCGGCAAGCTGACACCGGAAGAGTGGGAGATCATGAAAACCCACGCCCAGCTGGGGCAAGACATGCTCTCAGGCAGCCAGCTCGAGCTCTTTCAGATTGGCGCCACCATAGCGGGTAGCCATCATGAGAAGTGGGACGGTTCGGGTTACCCCAAAGGGCTGCAAGCTGAGCAGATCCCCCTTGAGGGGCGCATCGTCGCGTTGGCCGATGTGTTTGATGCCCTGGGCTCGGATCGCTGCTACAAGAAGGCGTGGCCACTGGACAAGGTGCTCACCCTGATCGCCGAAGAGCGAGGAAAACACTTCGACCCGCAGCTGGTGGACCTGATGTTGGGCAACATGGATCAATTCCTGGCCATTCGAGACCAATATCGCGACACCTATATGGGTGAATAATCCCCCCGTCTGCTCGGCATGACGAGCAGACTCTCAACCAGAGACGAGCCCCCCATTTAGCTGGCTCATTGCAGCCAATGAGCAAACCGCCCTCTACTCTGTTCCGGCAGGGTATGGACAACTTTTCCTCTTTTCAGCCGGCCGCTTGGCCCCTTGTGGGCAGATACGAACCAAATCACTGGGCGCAGCGCAGACCGACCTCCTCCCCGCGAAGACACTGGCTGAAATGGGAAAGGCGAAAAAAAAGAAAACCGGGGCCAGGCCCCGGTTTCACTATCGTCAGACAGCTTCGTTTAGAAGTTGTACTGCATGGCGACAGTCCACTCGTCGTCCATGTTGTCGATACCGTTGATCTTGTACTCGGTGTAGGCCTTCAGCTTCGGAGTGAAGGAGTACTGAACACCCAGGTAGGTGTAGTCAGCGAGATCACCCTTAGCAACGAAAGAGTTCTGGACGTCGTCGATCTCGGACTTGTTGTAGCCGGTCAGGAAGGTCCAGGCGTCTACGTTGTAGGAAGCAGCCAGTTCGTAGCCGTTGAAGTCAACTTCTTGGCTGCCGCTGGAGATTTGGCTCTCGTTGTAGAGGCCGGCGAAGTAGAAGCCACCGATGGTGTAAGAAGCGACCAGTGCCCAGTCTTCTTTGTCAGCAGTTACGCTGGTGCCTTTGGACTGATAGTCGTTCTTGGCATAAGCGGCAGCCAGACCCAGACCGAAGTCGAAGTCATAGCCCAGACCTGCGGCATAACCGTGCTCCAGCTTACTGTTAACCAGCTCGTACTTGGTGCCGTTATTGTCAGAGCCAAAGGTCAGTGATGCATTCTCATCGTTGGTCTGGTAGGAGGCGTTAGCGAAGAAACCGCCCCACTTGCCCATATAGATGACCTGACCTTCCTGACGGCTACCGTAGAAGTTAGCCTCGGAGCCCCATTCGTTGAAGATATCGGTTCTTTCTACGACGTTGGTGTAGAAGGCGGTATCGGTCTGACCGAACAGGATCTTACCGTACTGGGAACCATCGAAACCTACGTAGATGTGGCGCGGGTCCAGATTGTTCTTCTTGGTCTTTTCACGAGAATTTTCAGCCTCGATTTGCCACTCAGTCTTGGCAAAGGCGGACCAGATGCTGTCCAGCTGAACTTTACCGGACCAACCCAGACGGGAGGTACCCTTCAGCTCGGCATCAGTGTTGTCGTGCTCACCGTAGTAGTTAGCCTGAACACGGCCATAGATGTCGAAGGTAGTACCGTCTTTGTCATAAACGACGGTGGCGTTAGCAGCGGAGGCGAACAGAGCCGGGATGGCGATTGCCAGAATTGTCTTTTTCATAGTTTCCAATGCCTACTGTAATTAAACACTAAGTCTTTGTTATTCCCTGTGTTAGCGACGTTCTCTGCGTCACTATGCAGCCGAGACTAGCACCGGGGTTAGTAATCCGCAATAAAAAAACCGGGAACTTTTTACCGGCTCGATGGTCTGCAATATCAAAACGTGACCAGGATCCCATTATCCTTTGGACAACCATTGGCAAACGTTTTTTAGCCATTTTTGCTGGCCATGCCACCCTCTGAGCACACACTATTGCCCCGTTCGGCACTACCGCAGCGCAATGTATTGGGAGGGGTCTGCGGAGCCCGCGGCCCTTTCTCGGCACTACCTACTCGCGCTCAGGTGCCCTCTTTCGCTATTCTGTGTCACCCAGTTACAGAATCGGCATTTTGTCCCATGCTCTCACCCCGTCTCAAAGAGGCCATCCGCACCACTTACCGGCAGCTGGCCGACGCCTTGCCGGGTTTTGTCCCCCGGCGCGAGCAAAATTTCCTGGTGGCCGAAATTGCTAAAACCCTGAGCGGGGAGTACGACAAGTCACGCCGCATTCTGGTGGCCGAAGCAGGCACCGGGATCGGCAAGTCCCTCTCCTATGCCCAGGGGGCCATCCCGCTGGCGCGCCTGCTACAGAAGAAGCTCATCATCTCCACCGCCACTGTGGCGCTGCAGGAGCAGCTGATCCACAAGGATCTCCCCTTTTTCTTGCAACACTGCGCAGTGCCGTTTCGCTTTATGCTGGTCAAGGGGCGCCAACGCTACTGCTGCGAGCATCTGCTCGAGCAGGGGGCCATGGGGACAGAGGAGTCCAACCTGGAGTTCGCCTTCGAGCAGCTCTCAAGCATTCGTCCCAGTGAAGAGGACAAGCAGCTCTATAAACGACTGTGGGATCGCTACACGGATGGCAAATGGGATGGCGACCGGGATAATTGGCCCGAGCCTATTCCCGACACGGCATGGGAGCGGATCGCCGCCGATCGCCACACCTGTAACAAGGCCCTGAGCCACCATCAGCAGTGCCCCTTCCACCGCGCCAGAGACAAGATGGATGAGTGTGATGTGCTGGTGGTCAACCATGCGCTGCTCCTGTCGGATCTCACCATGGGCGGCGGCATCATATTGCCGCCCCCCGATGAGTGCTTCTATGTGCTTGATGAAGCTCATCATTTACCCAACGTTGCCCGGGATCACGGCGCGGCCGCCGTCCACCTGAGTGGCACACGCAAGACTCTGGAAAAGCTCGCCCAGAGTGCCGGCAAGATAGGCCGACGACTCAATAAAGAGAGCCTGCTCGATCCCCAGCTGAAATTACAGGATGCCCTCGCCTCACTCTTGCCCGATCTCAAGGCCGTAGAGCAGTGGGTGAAACAGCACCCCGAGCTCTTTGGCACCGAATCGCATCATCGTTTCGTGGATGGCGAGCTGCCAGAGCCCCTTCCACTGCTCGCCATCAATCTGCGAGAAGGTAGCAAGCAGGCGCTGCGTGCTCTGGATCGGCTACAGGGGGCGCTCACCGAGGCCCTGCGTGAGGGGGAGATACAGCGCAAAGAGGCTGAGCCCCTGCTGGCCGAGGCGGGCTTCTTCTTGCAGCGTCTTGAGCATTTCAACCAGCTGTGGGAGTTGATGAGCCGGGAGGTCTCACCCGGCAAGACACCGCTGGCGCGCTGGTTATACCAAAGTGATGCCGGCGAGGTGATGGTTCACGCCTCTCCCATCGAGGTCGGTTATCTGCTTGAAGAGTGGCTCTGGTCCAAATGCTTGGGGGCCGTTCTGGTCTCGGCGACCCTCACTGCCCTCTCGAGTTTCGATTATTTCCGTCATCAGGCGGGGCTTAAACACCATGATGGCACCCGTTACTTGCGCCTGCGCTCTCCCTTTGATTATGACAAGGCGCAGCTTCTTATTCCCAAGATGCGCTGCGAGCCGAGCGATCCCGGCTTTACCGGCGAACTGATCGAGCGCCTACCCGAGCTGCTTAAGGGGCAGAAGGCCAGCCTGCTGCTCTTTTCCTCTTACCGGCAGATGAAAGAGGTGGCCGAGGGACTGCGCGATCAGGGCCTAACGCTGCTGGTGCAAGGCGAAGCGTCGCGCAATGCTCTGCTCACCCTGCACCGACAGCGCTGCGACGCAGGCACCCCCAGCATACTGCTGGGCACCGGCAGCTTCTCGGAAGGGCTGGATCTGCCGGGTCACTACCTCACCAATCTCATCATCACCAAACTTCCCTTCGCCGTGCCTAACTCGCCGGTTGAGGAAGCCACCGCCGAGTGGATCGAGAAGCGCGGCGGTAACCCCTTCTTGCAGGTCACGGTGCCGGAGGCCTCACGAAAGCTGATCCAGGCCTGCGGGCGCCTCATCCGTAAAGAGGCCGATACCGGGCGGGTCACCATATTGGATCGGCGTCTGGTGACCAAACGATACGGCAAGGGGCTGCTCGATGCGCTCCCCCCCTTCAAGCGCCATATTGAGTAAGGCACCAGCAGCAAGGCCCGCTCTGGGCAGGCTTGCCGCATAGCGGCAAACCTGCAAGAATGCCCCTTGGTTTATAGGTTTGTACCCTTTGAAGGTTCAAGGAGATAGAATGAAACTGACCGTTTTGCTGCCAACCGTAGCGGCTCTGGCTTGGGGCAACATGGCCTTGGCCGCGGCTCAACTGGATATCCAGGCGCCCTATGTAGTAGAACTGATCGATGGCAAGAGCGTCAGCGCCAAGCTGCTTGAACATGGCAAAAACCAGCAACTGCAAGATGGCAAGCACCAGCTGGTGGTCTCCTTCGAGGGTAACTACTCCAACCGCACCGACACTCGTTTCGTCACGGCCGAGCCCTTGGTGTTCAGCTTCGAATCAAAAGATGGTCAACAGATCGTACTGGACTACAAGAAGCCCCGTAACGAGGGCGAAGCTCGCGAGTTCGTGAAACTGCAAGATGTGCAGCTCAAGGATAAGGTGACCGGGCAGCGTATTGAAAGCGAGCGCTTCGTGATGCCCAAGCAAGAGGGCTTCCAACTGACCCGCGACTATCAGCAAGAGCTGGTCGCCATGGGCAAGGCCTTCAATCAGCCCAAAACCGTCGCGGTGTCCACGGCCGCCGTGATGGCCGCCAACAGCGAGCCGCTGCAAACCGCGCCCACCAAGGCCATGGCCAACCCGGAAGCCCTGACCCAGTTGCAGAGCTGGTATAACAAGGCCGATGCCGAAACACGCAAGGCATTCCAGATCTGGGTTATCCAGCAGCAGTGATCGCGAAGGGGAGCCACGGCTCCCCTCTTCTTTATATATGACCCCCACCGTCTTCTATCACCCTCTCTACTCGGCTCTCTCTCTTCCCGAGCACCACCGCTTCCCCTTGCCCAAATATCAGGCGCTTTATGAGAGCCTGCAGAGCCTTCCTCTGCACTGGCAGCAAGCCTCGCCGATAAGCCGGGACGCCCTGGTGCAAATCCACGATCCGGCTTATGTGGATGCCCTGCTGCAGGGAACTCTGGATCCCCTCAGACTGCGCCGCATCGGCTTTCCCTGGAGTCCATTGCTAATGGAGCGCACCCGCCTCTCGGTTGGAGCCACTGTGATGGCGGCGCGCCTGGCCTGTGAGGAGGGGTGTGCCTTGCAGATATCGGGTGGGTATCATCACGCCCACAGGGCGATGGGCAGCGGCTTTTGCCTCTTCAACGATCTGGTGCTGGCAGCCCATCTGATGATTGCCGAGGGACGAGCGCAGCGAGTGCTTATCTGCGATCTCGATGTTCATCAAGGGGATGGCAGTGCCACCCTCTGCCAGGGCAGAGATGATATCATCACCCTCTCCCTGCATGCCGAGCGCAACTTTCCGAGTAGAAAAGCCAGCTCCCACCTCGATTTTCCCCTGCCCGACGGCCTGCAAGACGGCCCTTATCTGGAAACGCTGGTGCAGGGGCTCGCGCTGGCACTGCGCCTCTACGGGCCCGACCTTATTCTCTATCAGGCCGGTGTGGATGTGCATCGGGACGATGAGCTGGGTTATCTGGCATTGAGTCACGAAGGGATCCGGCAGCGAGATCGCACCGTCTTCGAGATGGCCCACAGTCATGGCCTCCCCGTCGCCGCCGTGCCGGGTGGCGGCTACCGGCGGGAGTGGCCCTCCCTCATACCGCTGCATCGCAGCCTATTTGAAGAGGCGATCGCCTGCTTTTCATAAAAGCAAAACGGCCCTCACGGGCCGTCTCTTATTTACCGTAACGCTTGCGCGCCTTGGCTTGGCGGATCTTGTCCCGCTCTGCCTTGTCGGCGGCTTTGCGGGCTTCCTCCTGCTCTGCCTCTATTTGCTCCTGGCCCACCATCTCGGGCGTCTCCAGCGTGACGGGGCCAAGCTGCCCCATACGCAGCTCGTGGATCAGGATCTCAGAAACCTTGTGCAGATCGGATACCCCCCCCTTACGCATGCAGCCACGCCGCTCGGCGATGGCATCCATCAGTTCAATATCGCTGCCCGGCAGCTCGGTCAACTGGTAGCGTTCCATGAGGCGCTGTGGGTACGCCTTGAGCAGGTATTCGGCGGCAAACAGCGCGATATCCGCATAGTCGATCACTGTATCTTTGATGGCACCGGTCACCGCCAGGCGATAGCCACAGGAGGCCGGGCTCAGCTTGGGCCAGAGAAAGCCGGGGGTATCGGTCAAGATGATGTTGCCATCGAGCTTGATGCGCTGCTGAGACTTGGTCACCCCGGCCTCGTTACCGGTCTTGGCGATAATGCGTCCGGCCAGGGTGTTGATCAGGGTCGACTTGCCCACGTTCGGGATCCCCATGATCATGGCACGAACGCCGCGCAGCTCCTTGTCACGGTCCGGCACCATCTCGTGGCACAGCGCCAGCAGGCTCTTGATTTCCTCTGGCTTTTGCTGCGTCAACGGCAGGGCACGGATCCCCGTCTCTTTCTCCATATGGGCGACCCAGAGGGCCGTGATCGCAGGATCGGCCAGATCTGCCTTGTTAAGCACCTTGATGACAGGCTTGTCACCGCGCAGCTCAGGCACCATGGGATTCTCGCTGGAGAAAGGAATGCGAGCATCGATCATCTCGATGATGACATCGACCTGGGGCATCACCTCGGCGATCTCTTTTCTCGCCTTGTGCATGTGGCCTGGGAACCAGTTAATCGACATCGCTTCTCTCCAACAGATATCCAAAGGTCGCGCATGATAACCAAGTTTGCGCCACTTGTAGAGATCCCGGAAAAAGGTTCATCACCCTTTAACGAGAAACCTGGGTAAAGCGGAACGGGGAGCAAGGCGCGCCAATGGTCCCCGCCGAGTCGATTTGTTATGCTGGCTGCTCACTCCGGAGGAGCGCCCATGAAGTATCTGGTTGACACCCACACCCATACCATTGCCAGCACCCACGCCTACAGCACCATTCACGACTATCTGCCAGTGGCCCGGGCCAAGGGTATAGCCCTGTTTGCCACCACGGATCATGGCCCTGAGATGGCCGATGCGCCCCACTACTGGCACTTCGTCAACCTCAGGGTATTACCGAGGGTGGTCGATGGGATCGGTATACTGCGCGGGATCGAGGCCAATATCAAAAATGAGGCCGGAGATATCGATTTTCCTGATCATTATCTCCCGACGCTTGACCTCATCATGGCCGGCTTCCATGAGCCCGTCTTCCCTCCTCGCGATCGGGACAGCCACACCCGGGCCATGATTAACGCCATTCGCAGCGGCAGGGTCGACATCATCAGCCATCCGGGCAATCCCGCCTTTCCCATCGACATCGATGCCGTGGTCAAGGCGGCGGCGGAACATAGGGTAGCGCTCGAGGTCAACAACTCGTCCTTCGAACACTCCCGCAGGGGCAGCGAGTCCAATTGCCGCGCCATTGTCGAAGCCGCCAGAGATCATGGCGCTTGGCTCGCCTTCGGTTCTGACTCTCATGTCGCGTTCACTCTGGGCGATTTCGGACATTGTGATCGCCTGGTGGAAGAGACCGGCTTTCCCCCCGAACGGCTGCTGGCTCGCAGTCCCGATACCTTACTTGGATTCCTCGAGCGCCGGGGTCATCCGCGCATCGCTGAGTTTGACGAGCTGCGCGCCTTACACGGCTGAGTGAAACCGCGCCAAAATCGGGTACGACTCAAGTTTTTTTAAACAACCCATTGACTCAAAATGGTTTTTTTCTATCATCTAGCCACGTAGCCGGTGTAGCTCAGTTGGTAGAGCAGCGCATTCGTAATGCGAAGGTCGCAGGTTCGACTCCTGTCTCCGGCACCAGATAAAACAAAGGGTTAGTCTCTCAATGAGGCTAACCCTTTGTTTTTAAAGGGCGACTACCCTAGCCTATGCCAGCGACGCAGGTAACAAGAATCCGGGCCGAAGCCCGGATCAACGCTCATCAAACGACTCAAACGCCCTGCTGCCGGACCCAAGCCTTCCGATGACACACGCTAGCTGGTAAAGACAGGAGCAAAACCCGACCCCCAAAGAATGGCGGTCGCCGCTAGCACACACACCAGTAACACCAGCCCCACCGTCACGACCGAGCTGGCATAGATGAACCCCTGCTCCGGGGTTATGTGCATCAAGATCGGCACCCCCACGTAGAGCAGGTAGATAGAGTAGGCCAGCCCCGCCAGACCCACCATCATGACGAACCAAAGATGCGGGTAAAAGGCCGCCAGGCCCACCATGAAGAGGGGGGTCGACGTGTATGCAGCCAACTCGAGCGCCTTGGTATAGGTAGGGTCAGAGCCAAAGGTGTGCCCCATCCAATGCGCGAGATAGGCTAGCGCGAAGACCCCGGCAACCAGAGCGATATACATGGCGATCGACAGCAGCATAGCACTCTCTGCCGTGAGTCGAATGGGCTCGCCAACCCCGATACTCCATCCGATGTGCACGGCCGAATAGTAAGCACAAACGGATGGTACCAGCGCCACGATCAAGATGTGGCTCAAGCTATTGCGAAAACTCTCGTGATGCTCGTCTATCTCATGCCATTCATCTTTCGGGTGAGCATAAAGCCCCCAGAGGTGGTTAAGGATCATGGTTCCATTCCTTATCGACAGCGGGATTGACCTTATCCCAATGGACGACGCCTGACACCCGGCTCGCCCGGAGTGCAGTTTTCATAAATAAAGACTGCACTTCTCTACCCTGCAAGGTATCGACCCACGACCACCCCAATCAACACTCTCAACCACGGGGGGTCTTCGGCTGAGCGATTGGTGATTTCCTCAAAGTGAACTAATACTTTACTTACATGTTACGAGAACCAATAAATCTTAAATATCAGTAGGTTGGATTTAATTATCGATTTTCCGACTGGTGATTGGGGATCTTCTTCGGTGGTTTCAACTGATGACGCCACCTCAGGAGGGCGGCGTGAAGAAAAAAGGAATCGGCATGGGAGCCTGGCTCCTGCTGACCGCCTCGATGCCGACGGCGGCCATACAACTCAATATGACCCAGGGGGTCACTGCGATCAGCCAGCAGGTGTATCAGCTGCACATGACCATCTTCATCATCTGCTGCCTGATCGCGCTGGTGGTATTTGGCGTCATGTTCTGGGCCATCATTCACCACCGCCGCTCTCGCGGAGCTACCCCAGCCCACTTTCACGAGAGCACCCGAATAGAGCTGCTCTGGACTGCGATTCCCGTGCTCATTCTCATTGCCATGGCGGCGCCGGCCACCTCGACGCTGCTGAAGATGGACGATACCAGCAGGGCGGATTTGACGGTGCTTATCACTGGATCTCAATGGAAGTGGCACTACAAGTATCTCGAGCACCCGGTGGCCTTCTACTCTCGCCTCTCGACGCCGACCGAGCAGATCCACGGCCAGGCCGCGAAAGGTGAGACCTATCTGCTGGAGGTAGACAACCCGCTAGCGCTACCCACGGGTAAGAAGATCCGGCTGCTGACCACCTCGGATGACGTCATTCACTCCTGGTGGGTTCCCGCCTTTGCAGTGAAAAAAGACGCCAATCCCGGCTATATCAATGAAGCCTGGACCCGGATCGATAAACCCGGCATCTACCGTGGACAGTGCGCCGAGCTGTGCGGCAAGGATCATGGCTTCATGCCCATCGTCGTCATCGCCAAGCCGCAGGACGAGTTCGAGCAGTGGATTGCCAGCCAGAGCGAGGCGCAGGCGAGCTCTGCGGCCAAAGAGCAGGCCCAGGCCAGCGAACAGCTCACCATGGCTGAGGCCATGGCCCTCGGAGAGACCCTCTTCAATGGTCATTGCGCCGCCTGCCACCAGGTGGGGGGAACAGGTATGCCCGGTATCTTCCCGGCACTCAAAGGCAGCCCAATCACCACCCGGAGCGCCAACCGAGCAGAGCATATTAGAGTGGTGCTCCATGGACGTGCCGGGACCGCGATGCAGGCCTTTGGCCAGCAGCTCGGCAGTAAGGAGATTGCCGCCCTCATTACCTACGAGCGCAACGCCTGGGGCAACAGCACGGGTGATGTGATCCAACCTGCCGAGGTGCAGGCCATCAAGGATGGACAATAAGGAGAGACCATGAGCGAGGAGATCTCACATCAGCAGGGGCACCATCCTCAACCCGGCATCCTGCGTTGGCTCTACACCACCAATCACAAGGATATCGGCACTCTCTACCTGCTCTTCTCCCTGACCATGTTTTTTGTCGGCGGCTCTATGGCCATGGTGATCCGGGCCGAGCTCTTCCAGCCCGGGCTGCAACTGGTCAATCCCCTCTTCTTTAACCAGATGACGACGGTGCATGGCCTCGTCATGGTCTTTGGTGCCGTTATGCCCGCCTTTACCGGCCTGGCCAACTGGCTCATTCCCATAATGATAGGTGCCCCCGATATGGCGCTGCCGCGAATGAACAACTGGAGCTTCTGGATCCTCCCCTTCGCCTTCAGCCTGCTGCTGCTCACCCTCTTCATGGATGGTGGCGGTCCCAGTTCGGGATGGACCTTCTATGCCCCTCTGTCGACCAAGTACAGTGGTAACAGCACGGCCCTCTTTGTGTTTGCCGTTCACATGATGGGGATCTCCTCCATCATGGGTGCCATCAATGTGATCGTCACCATCTTCAATCTGAGGGCGCCCGGCATGAGCTGGATGAAACTCCCGCTCTTCGTCTGGACCTGGCTCATCACCGCCTTTTTGCTGCTTGCCGTCATGCCGGTACTGGCCGCTGCCGTAACCATGGTGCTGACCGACAAATTCTTTGGCACCAGCTTCTTCGATGCGGCGGGCGGCGGCGATCCCGTGATGTTTCAGCACATCTTCTGGTTCTTTGGCCACCCCGAGGTCTACATCATGATCCTGCCGGCCTTTGGCATCATCTCCACCATAGTGCCGACATTCGCCCGCAAACCCCTGTTTGGCTATCGCTCCATGGTTTATGCCACCTGCAGCATTGCCCTGCTCTCCTTCATCGTCTGGGCACACCACATGTTTACCACCGGCCTGCCGGTCGTTGCCGAGCTCTTCTTCATGTACAGCACCATGCTGATTGCGGTGCCCACCGGTGTGAAGGTCTTCAACTGGGTGGCCACCATGTGGCGCGGCGCCATGACCTTCGAGACCCCCATGCTGTTTGCCATCGCCTTCATCGTGCTCTTCACCATTGGCGGCTTTTCCGGCCTGATGTTGGCCATCACGCCGGCCGACTTCCAATACCACGACACCTATTTCGTGGTGGCCCACTTCCACTATGTTCTGGTCACCGGAGCCATTTTTTCCCTCATCGCTGCGGCCTACTTCTGGCTACCAAAATGGACAGGCCACCACTATGACGAACGGCTCGGGCAGTGGCACTTCTGGTGCTCCCTCGTCTCGGTCAATCTGCTCTTCTTCCCCATGCACTTTGTTGGACTGGCCGGCATGCCCAGACGAATTCCCGACTACGCCCTGCAATTTGCCGACCTCAATGCGCTTATCAGCATAGGGGGCTTCGCCTTCGGTCTGTCGCAATTACTCTTTGTCTGGGTGGTCATTAAATGTATTCGCTCGGGCAAAGCGGCTGCGGCAAAAGTCTGGGAAGGGGCCGAGGGGCTGGAGTGGACCCTCTCTTCGCCACCGCCCTACCACAGTTTCACCACGCCCCCCAAGGTAGAGTGACACCATGACGACGCCCGATCACGCGCCACTTATCAAGCGACTGCTACTGCTCATCGTCTTGATGTTCGGCTTTTCGTTCTCCCTGGTGCCCCTCTACGATCTCTTCTGTCAGGCCACCGGACTCAACGGCAAGACGGCATCGCGCCCGGCCAGCCAACCGACGCGTCAGGTCGACAACCGCCGCGAGATACGGGTGGAATTTCTCGCTCATACCGCTCCCCCGATGGCATGGCAATTTGAACCCGGGGTGACCCGCGTGTCGGTACATCCAGGTGAGACCCGGCTCATCCACTATCTAGCCTACAACCCGACGCCTGATGCCATGACGGGACAAGCCGTCCCCTCCGTCTCACCGGGGCCCGCCGCGGCTTATTTCAAGAAGATGGCCTGCTTTTGCTTCGAGCAGCAGACTCTCAAGGGAGGAGAGCGCAAGGAGATGGCGCTGCAGTTCTATGTTGACCCGGCTCTGCCGCCCGAGATCAACACCATCACGCTCTCCTACACCCTCTATGACATCAGCACTGCACAGGTGAAGAAACCATGAACCGCTACTATGTTCCCGCGCAGAGCCCCTGGCCCATAGTGGGCGCCATCGCCCTCTTCTTACTGGCTCTGGGCGCCGGCACCCTGGTTAACGAGTTGGCTCACCAGCAGAGCGGCATGGGTCGCTACCTGCTCCTGGCCGGCGCCCTCTTGCTGCTGCTGATGTTGGTGGGCTGGTTTCGCCATATCATCGGTGAGTCGCTGGGCGGCCTCTACAGCGGCCAGATGGATCGCTCGTTTCGTCAGGGCATGAGCTGGTTTATCTTCTCGGAGATCATGTTCTTTCTTGCCTTCTTCGGCGCCCTCTTCTATGCCCGCCTCATCGCCATGCCCTGGCTCGGTGGAGAAGGGCACCATGTTCTGACCGGCCAGTTACTCTGGCCCGACTTCACCGCCCATTGGCCCATGACCAAGACGCCGGGGGGAACACAGACCCAGGCCATGCCCTGGCAAGGGCTGCCACTTATCAACACCCTGCTCCTACTCACCTCTTCGGTCACCCTGCAGTTTGCCCATCAGGCGCTGGAGAGAGGTCAACGACTGCGCCTCAAGATCATGCTGCTACTGACCCTGCTGCTGGGAACCGGCTTCCTCATTCTTCAGGGAGTTGAGTACCTGCACGCCTACCGGGAGCTCGGGCTGAGACTCGACACCGGCATCTATGGCAACACCTTCTTCATGCTCACCGGCTTCCACGGGCTGCATGTGACTCTGGGGGCCATCATGCTGACGGTGATCTGGCTGCGCATCGTGCTGCGGGATCACTTCACGCCAGAGCATCACTTCGGCTTTCAGGCGGCGGCCTGGTATTGGCACTTCGTAGACGTGGTCTGGCTCTGCCTCTTCACCTTTGTCTATCTGCTCTAAACGGACGCAACAGGCGGGTATTAGTAGGGACGATAGTGGGGGGTGATCCAACCCAGTTGCAGGGCAATCACCAGCAGTAGTACCAGCAGGGCAGACAGCAGCACCCGACGCCCCAAAGGCAAGGAATTAGCCTGCCGGGCGGCAACCATGAGCCAGAGAGCCTGAAGGAGCTGACCCAGGATAAGCAGCAATAGCACGACCACGACGGACTTGATGAGCATGGAGGCCTCCTGTGATCCGATTGTCGCTGACGACATTGCCCACGATGCGATTATCCAAGCTTAGGCATCGGCTGCTTCTATTGACACTGATCGTCAGCGCTCTTTTATTCCATCTGGCGCTATGGCAATGGCACAGGGCGAGCGAAAAAGAGGCACTGCTGGCTCGCCTGGCCAGCCACTCGGGCGCCCCTCTCTCTGCCAAGGATCTATTGGCAAAGGGCGAGGATAGCCTCGACGGCCTCAGGCTGAATGGTCAAGGCGACTGGTTATCCCCCCATCTCTGGCTACTCGATAACCAGGTGGTCGACGGCATCGTCGGCTATGACGTGATCATCCCGGTTCAAACCCAGGGGGGGCCCGCGCTACTGGTCAATCTGGGATGGACTCCGGCGCCCCCCCTCAGAAATGAGCGGCCGGCGCTTGAGCTCCCCGCCACGCTGGCGCTCGATGGCCTGTTACGCCGCCCCTCCTCCACGCTGTTGCTGGGTGAGAATCGCGAGCCTGGCCCCTATCCCAGCCGTATTCAGTCCGTGCGCCCCGAGGAGCTAAGAGCCCAAAGCGCTCTGCCCTTGGGCAATCTCATGCTCTATCAGCAGACCCCGGGGTTTCGCTATCACTATGTGCCGAGCGTGATGAGCCCCGAGCGCCATCGTGCCTATGCGGCCCAGTGGCTAGGTCTGGCGCTGGTAGTACTGGCCGGTGGTATCGCCTTGACCCGGAGGTCACATGCTTAAACAAAAAGCCCCCCTCGCCCTGCTGCTCACCCTGCTGCTCCCTCTGCTCTTGGCCAAGCTGGTACTGGTGATGGGGTGGTATCACGCAGGCACCCGCAATCAGGGCACCTGGCTTCCCCAAAGCGCCCCTTTACTTGCGTCTGACCCCTCTGGTTGGCGACTGCTTTATCTCTACCCGGCCGCATGCCAGGCGCAGTGTGATGAGGTACCCCATTTGCAAGAGAGAATCAGAGTGGCTCTCGGGCGGCAGGCCGATATGCTGACTCTGCAGCGCCGCCCCCTCGGCACCCAGCCTCCCCTGCCAGAGGGCCCCCTCGGTCTCCTGGTGCTCGTCGACGGAGCCGGGCTCGGCGTGCTGGGCTATCCATTGCCCGAGGAGCAGGCGCGCTGGCCGCGCCTCGGTAAGGCGGTGCTACAGGATGTACAACAGTTGCTGCGCTACGGGAGGGCCGCCCAGTGATCCGAACCGGCACCCTGCTCATCCTGGCCATTGGGCTGGCGACCCTGGTCATCGGCCTCGGCGCCTACACCCGGCTGACCGATGCCGGCCTCGGCTGTCCCGACTGGCCCGGTTGCTACGGCAAGCTGACCCTGCCTCATTCCGAAGAGGCTCCCAGACTTGCCTTGAGTCACCCCGAGCGCCCTCTTGAACCGCACAAGGCGCGCAATGAGATGATTCACCGCTATGCGGCTGGTTCACTGGGTATGCTGCTGTTGATGCTCTTCGTCGTGAGTTGGCGCGAGGCACGGCGCCTGCCGCCACTGCCGACATGCTTGCTGCTGCTGGTTGTGGGACAGGCGCTGCTCGGCATGCTGACGGTCACGGCAGCGCTTCACCCCTTGATCGTCATGGGCCACCTGCTGGGGGGCTTTGCCTTGCTGACCCTGCTCTGGCTCTCGCTCACCCGCTCGCTATCCCCCCTCGCCGCGCCTCCCTGGCTCAAGAGACTGGGGGCATTGGCTCTGCTGGCACTGCTGCTACAAATCGCCCTGGGGGGGTGGACCTCGGCCAACTACGCCGCCATGGCCTGCAGCGAGCTCCCCCTCTGTCAGGGAGAGTGGCATCAGCAACTCTCACTGACAGAGGCCTTCCACCTCCCGCTAGGGCACGCGAGCTATGAGTTTGGCGTGCTCGGGCGCGAGGCGCGCCAGACCATTCACATCGGCCATCGTCTGGGTGCACTGCTGGCGACGCTGGCCCTGCTGGGTTTTTCCCTGGGGCTACTGAGTCAGGGAGCCAGGGCGAGCGCCGCGTTGATCCTGGCTCTGCTGCTGTGCCAGCTGCTGCTCGGCATCGCCAACGTGGTGTTTATCTTGCCCCTGCCCAACGCTCTGGCACACAACCTGGTAGCGGTTCACCTGCTGATCGCCACCGCAGTGACCTGCCGCCGCCTCACCTCGTTTCCTCTCAGGAGGTCATGATGCAACTCTCGCTGACCGCACTCTCGACCGACGTGCTGCACGACTACTGGCAGCTGACCAAACCCAAGGTGGTCGCCCTGATGCTGCTCACCGCCTGGGTGGGGATGGTGCTGGCCCAGAGCACCCTGCCCTCCCTCCCCCTCACTGTCACGGCCCTCGGCGGGATCGGGCTGCTAGCCGCCGCCGCCGCCGCGTTGAATCATCTGCTAGAGGGGCAACGAGACACTCTGATGGCGCGCACCCGCCGTCGTCCCGTGGCCTGTGGCCGCGTCTCGCCCTCTCGAGCCGCTCTGTTTGCCCTCATCCTGGCCTTGAGCGGCTTCGGGCTACTTTATCTGGGGGTCAATCCCCTCACCGCCTGGCTGACGCTGGGGAGCCTGGTGGGGTATGCCGGGATCTACACCCTGCTGCTCAAGCGCTCGACCCCCCAGAACATAGTGATCGGAGGGCTGGCCGGTGCCATGCCCCCCCTGCTCGGCTGGACCAGCATCTCAGGTACCCTCTCGGCAGAGCCCTGGCTGCTGGTGATGATCATCTTCACCTGGACGCCCCCCCACTTCTGGGCGCTGGCCATCCATCGTCGTGACGACTACGCCCGTGCCGACATCCCCATGCTACCGGTCACTCACGGCCTCGACTTCACCAAGCATCTTATCCTGCTCTATCTGCTGCTACTCACCCTGATCTGTCTGCTGCCTTACCTCATCGGCATGAGCGGCCTCATCTATCTGGTGAGCGCCCTGCTGCTCAACCTGCGCTTTCTCTACTTCGGATGGCGCCTAAAAGTCAGCGCCGACGCGGGAGCGGCGATGCGAGCGTTTCGTTTCTCCATCACTCATCTGATGCTGCTCTTTCTCGCCCTGATCACCGATCACTACTGGTACTGGCAGCTGGGATAGACGCCTCACGCCTCTCCCAGATAATCCGCCGCGGCCCGGCCCAGCAACTCCGGCAGTATGGCGGGCATAAAGCGCCGCCTCAGGGTCACTGCGTAGAAGTGCTCATAGGCATTGGGCAGGCTCAGGTACTCCTCGAGTCGCCCCTCACGGATCTCGTCGCGTACCACCACGGCCGGCAGCAGGCAAAGGGCGCCGCTGTCACGGGCCAGAAGGCGGAGCATGGCCATGTCGTCAGCCTCTCCCTGCACTCTGGGCTCGTAACCATGCAGGGCGCAGAAGGCATCGAAGGCGGTACGGCTGGCACTGGCCCGCCCGGGCAGGATCCACGCCCGATCCGCGAAACCGCGCGGGAAAGGGCCGAGGGGACGCCGGCCAGCCGGGCCTATCACCGCCAGGGGCTGGCGGGCAAGAAGCTGGCTCTGCCATACAGCTTCTCCTTCTCCCTGAGGCTCTCTGTCTGTCAATACCAGATCGAGCCGGTGGGAGAGGAGCGCATCGAGCAGGGCTCCCTGCTCGAGAAAACGCAGGGTGAAATGCACGTCACTGCGCCCGAGCAGCGGGGCCATGAAGGCCTCGATGACGTTGCGAGACATGGAGGCGAGCACCCCGATCCGCAGCTTCTGACGGCCCCGCTGCCAACCGTGACGCAGCACCCCCTCCAGCTCTTCCCCCTTGGTGAAGATCTCGTCGGCATAGTCGAGAACGCGGCGCCCGTCCTCGGTAAGGTGAAGGCGACGACCGCTGCGCTCGAACAGGGCGAACCCCATGTTCTGCTCCAACTGCCGGATCTGGGCCGAGAGTGCCGACTGGGAGAGATGCAGCTGACGGGCCACGTCGGTGAGGTGGCCGTGCCTGGCCACTTGCCAGAAGTAGTAGAGATGGTGGTAGTTGAGGCGTGCCATTTTCGTTCATCAAAACAGAATGTTTTGTGACATTATATCTATTTAACTTAAGCCTCAAGCTCGGGCACAATCCCGCCCTCTTCTCAAGGAGTGCCCATGTCACAATTCACCACCCTGATGCTGCCAGGAGCCTGCCCGGACGCCCTCGAACAGGCGGCCGCCCTGTTGCGCTCGGGCGCTCAGGTCGCCGTGCCCACCGAGACCGTCTATGGCCTGGCCGCCGATGCGGCACAACCCGAGGCCGTTGCCGGCATATTTCGCGCCAAGGGACGCCCGAGCGACCATCCCCTCATCGTTCATCTGGCGCACGCAGGTCAGATGGCGCGCTGGGCGCGCGAGATCCCCGCCACCGCCTGGCAACTGGCCCAGGCGTGTTGGCCCGGCCCCCTCACCCTGCTGCTCAAGCGCGCCGAGCAGGTCTCCCCCGTGGTGACCGGCGGGCTCGACACCATAGGGCTGCGCGTCCCCGCCCACCCCTTGATGCTGGCCCTGCTCGAGCGCCTCGACACCGGGCTGGCCGCGCCTTCCGCCAATCCCTACCAGGCGTTGAGCCCGACCAGCGCCGAGCAGGTCGAAGCCGGGCTCGGCGGGCGCATCGCCGCCATCCTCGACGGTGGCCCCTGCCCGGTCGGGCTCGAATCCACCATCGTCGATCTCACGGGCCCGGTGCCCACCATAGTGCGAGCCGGCCCATTGGGGCGTGAGGCGCTCGAGACCATACTGGGTCAGCCTGTCGCCACTCCGCGCGAACATACGGTGGTGGTGCCAGGCAACGTGGCCGCCCACTATCGCCCGGGCACGCCCCTTTGGATGGCCCCGACCGAGGCGCTTGAGCGGCACTTGGCACGGCTCGCCCCCCAGACGCTGGCAAGAGGCGCCCTGATCACCTGGTCGGATGCGCTGGCGGCACCGGCTGGGCTGGGTCAGCTGCGCCGCCTGCCGGCCGATCCGGCCGGCTACGGGCAGGCCCTCTACGCCACCCTGTTTGAGCTGGATCGTCTCGGGCTTGAGACCCTCTGGTTGGAGCAGCCCCTCCCGAGTGAGCCCTGGTGGCCAGTACAGGATCGCCTGCGCCGGGCGGCCATGCTGCTCGAGTGAGGCTCCCCGTCTAAAGCAGCTTCGTGTTTGATTCGGACGGGTTTGTCGTTATGCTTTTCCCGTCCGAATCCGCAGGAGCCCCCTATGCGCCGTTTCAACGTCATGCTGACAGGCAGCCGCCTGATGATGTTCCCCTTCTACGTCAGCATGCTGATCTGTGTCGTTTTGTTGATGGTCAAGTTCGGGATCAAGCTCTACGAACTGTGCACCAACATCATCTCTCTGCCCTATCTCGAGCTCATCATCGGAGTGTTGACCCTGGTCGACTTCGTGCTGGTGGCCCAGATGCTGATCCTGGTGGCCCTGTGCGGCTATGTGCAATTTATCAAGAGCCCGCAGGAGCGCGCCTCCCTCGGGGATAACTGGCTCTATCGCATCGATTTCGTCTCTCTCAAGCTCATCGTCATCAACTCCTTGGTCACCATCTCGGGGATCGAGGTACTCAAGGCCTTCCTCGAGGAGGGCGTGATGAACGAGGGGGAGATGAAGTGGTCCGTTATCGTCTTTCTCGCCTTCTCGACCGCGGCGCTCATCTATGCCGTGACGGAGCGGTTGGCCGAGCATAACGACAGGGGAGAGAAAGCAGATCTCCCCGATCATCACCCGAAATAAGCGCCCCCTCACGCCAGCCAATTGGAAGCCTAATGACACTCTCCCATCGCACTCTCTTCGTCCTGCTCGGCGCTCTGGCCGGGCTCACCCCCCTGGCGGTCGACATGTACCTGCCCGCCATTCCGACCCTGGCCAGGGAGCTGGGCACCACCATCGACGGGGCTCAGCTCACCGTCAGCGCCTTTCTCGGCGGTTTTGCCATCGGCCAACTCTTCTACGGGCCGCTGGCCGACAGCTTTGGCCGCAAGCCGGTGATCATGGCGGGCCTCATCATGTTTGCCCTGGCCTCGGTGGGGTGCGCCCTGGCCGATAGCCTGCCCGAGCTGCTCGCCTTTCGTATGCTGCAGGCGGCCGGCGGTGCCGCCGGCTCAGTGGTGGTCAACGCCCTGCTGCGCGATCTCTTTGAGAAAGATGCCTTCTCCCGCGCCATGTCCTTCGTCATCCTGGTGATGACCCTTGCCCCCCTGGTTGCCCCCGTGCTGGGAGGCTACATCACCACGACCGGCCACTGGCGCCACATCTTCTGGCTGCTGCTCGCCTGCGCCACCCTGATCGCCCTCACCATGCAGTTTGCGATTCCCGAAACCCTCAAACCCGAGCTGCGCCAGCCTCTGCGCCTGGGCAAGATCCTTGGCAACTACGGCGGCGTGCTGAGCAACCCCAGGGCCATGGGCTATGTGCTGTGCGGCGCCTTTGCCAGCTCGGGGATGTTTGCCTTCATCAGTGGCTCCCCGTACGTCTACATCGAGTACTTCGGCGTTCCCACCGAGCACTACGGCTGGCTCTTTGGCCTCAATATTCTGCTGATGATGGTGGTCACCTATGCCAACAGCCGGCTGGTGAAGGGGATTGGTGCCGAGGGCATGCTGCGTTATGGCCTGCTGGTCCTCCCCCTGGCCGGGCTTGCCCTCGTCTATGCCAGCTGGAGCGGGGTCGGCAGCCTGTGGGGGGTCGTGATCCCGGTCGTCCTCTATGTGGGCCATATCAGCCTGGTGGGGGCCAATGCCATGACCGGCCTGCTGGGGCAATTTCCCCAGACTGCCGGCACCGCATCGGCCCTGGCCGGCACCTTGCGCTTCGGGATCGGGGCTCTGGTCGGGGTAGTGGTCAACCTGACGCCCCCCAGCTCGCCACTGCCAATGGCGCTGAGCATCGCCGGCTGCGGCCTGCTCTCGGCCTTGAGCTATGCCCTGCTGGTTGGCCGCAAAGAGACAGTTTGAGCACGCCGCCCTTGACTACACTGTTGCCACACCGGTTCGAGAGAGATCCTGATGGGCAAGCGATGGACGACACTTTCCCTGGGCGGTATCGCCCTGACGGCCCTGCTGCTCACCCTCCCCCTCTGGTTAAGAGGGGGTAGCCAGGGGCACGATCTCTTCCATCATCTGCTATCGGGCCACTACTTTGCCCTGCAACTGTGGCAAGGGGAGCTCTACCCACGCTGGCTGATGGCCATGAACGGGGGGTTTGGCAGTCCCACCTTTTTCTTCTACCCTCCCCTGCCCTACTATGTGAGCGCCCTGCTGGGAGGCGCCAACCCCCAGCCCCACGATGCCATGACCGCACTCATCGCCAGCGCGACCCTGGCGCTGGGACTATCGGGTTTCACCTTCTGGCTGTGGATTCAGCACGTGGCCAAACCGGCTCGCGCCCTCGCGGCCAGCCTCGTCTATATGGCACTGCCCTATCATCTGGCCATCGATCTCTATGCCCGCTTCGCCCTAGCCGAGGTGTGGGCGTTTGTCTGGCTCCCCCTGATCCTGCTGGGTCAGGACCGTGGTAAACAGCCTGTTGCACTTCCCGTCATGGCACTCGGGCTGGCCCTGTTGGCTCTGTGCCACCTGCCGAGTCTGCTGCTGGTTATCGGCCTGCTCATGCTGCGCGCCCTGATCATGGCCATCCGCGCTCGCCGCAGGTTCCCACTCACCAGCGCCCTTGGCGCAACCTTGCTGGGACTGGCGATGGCAGCCCTGTTGCTCGCCCCGGCCCTGCTCGATCAGGGCGCTATCTCCATGGACGAGATGCAGCGTGGCATGTTCGATTTTCGTCGTAACTTTCTCGACAGACTTCCCCTGGCCTTCGATGACTGGCGCTTTCGCGGTCAGTTGGCACTGCTCACCTTGCTGACACTCTTTACGCTGCTACTCGCCTGGGCGGGAGCGAAGGAACCACGTCACCCCGAGCTTCCCCTCTGGGGCTGTTTCGGTGTGCTCGCCTTTATGATGATGCTCCCTCAAAGCCAGTGGCTCTGGGAGCTGTTGTTGCCACTACAGCGGGTACAGTTCCCCTGGCGCACCAATCTGATCCTGACCCTGGCCACCGCCACCGTAGTCGCTTTGGCGACACCTTCCCCGCGCTATTCGAGGCTGATGGTGGGAGGGGCCTTGCTCCTCACCCTGCTGCTCAGCACCCATTATGTACGCCACGCACCACTCACCCGGAGCCCCAACCCGGCAGTTCTCGATTTCGAATTCGACAGTAAGCGCAGTGCCCGGGAATATCGCCCCAAACAGGTTCCCAAAGGGATGTTTTCCCCCAGCCTGCTGGCCTGGAAACAGGAGTTTCAGCCCCCCGTGGTGAGCGAACAGGCAGGGGTGAGCTGGCGCATCAGTCGGTGGCAACCGCGTCATCTGGCGCTGACAGTCACCACGCCGACGCCAGCCAAGCTGGTACTGCATCAGTATGATTATCCAGGCTGGCAGGCCTGGTTGGATGGAGAGTATCCCCTCGAGGTGAGTGCCAACCGGCAAGGCCTGTTACAGGTATGGGTCCCCGAAGGGACCCATACACTGAAACTAGATCTCTCCATGCGCTGGCCCGAGCGGATCGGTTATCTCCTCTCGGCCCTCGCCTGGGCACTCTGGGGGGCGCTGCTCTGGCGCGCTAGAAGAGCGCGCTATTGAGCCACAGGTGCGCCCCTATGCTGGCGGCATAACCCAGCGCGATGGCGGGCAACCACTTGAGGTGGCCAAAGAAGGTATACATGCCGTGCGCCTGCCCCATCAGGGCCACACCGGCGGCCGAGCCGATGGAGAGCAAGCTTCCCCCCACACCGGCGGTCATGGTCACCAGCAGCCACTGGCCGACCGCCATATCGGGGTGCATCGAGAGCACAGCGAACATCACAGGGATGTTATCGACCACGGCCGAGAGCAGGCCGATGGCCACGTTGGCCAGAGTCGGCTCGCCCGAGCCATAGAGCCAATGGGAAACCAGCTCCAGATAGCCAATAAAGCCAAGCCCGCCGACGCACATCACCACCCCGTAGAAGAAGAGCAGGGTATCCCACTCCGCCTTGGCCACCTTGCTAAAGACATCGAACGGAACAAAGGTGCCGAGACGCTCCAACCGCTCGTGATCGCCGTTTCGCTGATAGAGGGCGCGGCGCTTCTCCACCGCCTGCTGGAAGGTCTTGCGCAGGAAGAAACCGAAAAACTGTAGGTAGCCCAGGCCCAGCATCATCCCAAGCACGGGGGGAAGGTGCAGGAAGTTATGGCAGGCCACCGCCGTCAGTATGGTCAGGAGGAACAGCGCCATGATGCGGCGGGCACCCCGTCGCATGAAGACCTGCTCGGTCGAGGCGCTCGGAGCATGGCGGGGGATCATCAGGCTCATCAGCAGCGCCGGCACCAGGAAGTTGATGACTGACGGGATGAAGAGGGTGAAGAACTGGCCAAACTGCACCTTGCCCGCCTGCCACACCATCAGGGTGGTGATGTCGCCGAAGGGGCTGAAGGCGCCCCCGGCGTTGGCCGCGACGACGATGTTGATGCAGGCCAGGTTGACGAAGCGGCGCTCCCCGTTGGCGACCTTGAGCACCACGGCGCACATGAGCAGGGCTGTGGTCAGGTTATCCGCCACCGGAGAGATGAAGAAGGCGAGCCCACCGGTGAGCCAGAAGAGGGTACGAAAACTGAAGCCGGCACGCACCAGGGTCGAGCGCAGGGCATCAAAGACCTGGCGCTCCTCCATGGCATTGATGTAGGTCATCGCCACCAGCAAGAAGAGCAGCAGCTCCGCATACTCGAGCAGGTTGTGGCGAAACGCCTCCTCCACCAGAACGCTCTGCCCCTGCTGGGTATAGACGATCCCGATCAGAATCCAGATCACGCCGGCCGCAATCAGCACGGGCTTGGACTTACGCAGGTGAATGTACTCCTCGGCCATCACCAGCAGGTAGGCCAGCACAAATAGCAGCAGACAGGCGATACCCACAGTGCTCGTGGTCAGGGAAAGCGGGCCAACGGCCGCCAGGGCGGGAGACGGGCAGAGGGTGATAAGCAGAAAAGAGAGAAGCGGTAGCAGCAAACGGGGCATACGGTCATCCTTGCACAAGAGTCATTGCCTAAGATGCTAGCACCGGCTGAGGGCCGTTTTTTCTTCCAAATCAAAGTTTCAGCAAATAGTGAGGGGCATAACAAAAAAAGCAGGGTCTCCCCTGCTCACTCTTTCTTGCCAAACCCGGACTGTTTGAGGGTATGGCCGCTGCTGTTGTGCCAGGCGTCAAGGCCACTTCGGTTGTTGCCCGCCACCAGGCTGGCGGCAAGACTCGGGCTATTGAAGAGCTGATCCACCGTGAAACGGTACCCTTCTTCATGACGCTCGAGAGCCCCCTTGGCCAGCAGCTCCTCACGCAGCTCGATCACCGCCTCGCGCAGGGAGGCGGCATCCTCGCCATTGGCGGTGGAGCCCGCCAGCACCATGAAGCCCGGGCTCTGGCGCTTGCCCACCGGGTAACCCTGCGCCTCTGCGCCTTTCACCGAGAAGTGGTAGATCTCCCGCTCGCCGGGGCGACTCTCGGCCAAGGCCCGTTGCAGGGCCATCAACTCTTCATAGATGTCGATCGGCACCACGGCTGCCTGCCGGTTGCCCTTGCTATCGACGATGAAACTCACCTGTTTCTGTAACAGCATCCCTGAGATCCCCTGAGCCAGAATGGCTTCTATTTTAACCATCCCGGCCAGAGGGGATCCAGCCTCGAGCGCCTCTGGTTTTGCCACCCATGTCACCAACTGGCATAGTAGTAACCTCTTGACCAGGCAGGATATCCCCATGATCACCCTGAGTGGCGTGCGCAAGTGTTTCGAGAGCGAACGCCAGCCCCTGACCCTCTTTTCCGGGCTTGACCTCACGCTGGCGCCCGGCCGTCTGCACCTGCTGCTGGGGCAGAGCGGCTCGGGCAAGTCGACCCTGCTGCGCCTGATTGCCGGGCTCGAGCGGCCCGACGCCGGCACCATCACCCTCGATGAGATCCGTCTCGATACCCTGGCCGCCGATCCCATGGCCCGCCTGCGCGGTCGCCACTTCGGCATCGTCTATCAGGAATACAACCTGCTGCCCACCCTCAAGGTGTGGGAGAACCTGGCCCTGGCCCTCGAGGTCAACCGCCTGCCGGTGGCTCAGGGTGCCATCATGGCCCTGCTCGATCGCCTCGGCGTGGCGACCCAGGCCGATCGCTTCCCCGATACGCTATCCGGTGGGCAGCGCCAGCGAGTAGCACTGGCCCGCGCCCTCATCCACCGCCCACGCTGGATCCTGGCCGACGAGCCCACCGGCAGCCTGGATGAGGCCAACGCCGCTCAGGTGATGGATCTGCTAGTGGCAGCGGTACGCGAGCAGGGGTGCGGCCTGCTGCTGGTCAGTCACAACCCGGCCTATGGGGCCCTGGCCGATCGGGTGCTGCACCTGGAAGGCGGCGCCCTGCACGAGCCGCGCCCATGAGTCTGGCCCTGCGCTCCCTGCTGCGCCTCTATCGCACCCATCCCTGGTTGCTGCTGATGAGCCTGTTTGGCCTCATCCTGGGGGCCGCACTGGTGGTGGCTATCGATCTCATCAACCACAGCGCGCGCACCAACTTCGTGGCGGCCCGCACCCAGATAGAGGGAGAGGCCAACTGGCGCCTGGCCCCCGAGGGGGGCATCGACGAGCGGCGCTTCGTCACCTGGGTCACCTCCCTCCCGGGGCTCGAGGCCGCCCCCCAGATCCACGCCTGGCTGCGCGACGAGACCGGCCAGCCGTTTCAGCTGATCGGCATCGACCCTCTCTTCGGCGGACCATTGCGCCGCCTCATCCAATCCGGCGCCCCCGAGCCGGCCAGTGACGATGAACAGGCGGTCTGGATAGCCCGAAAAGAGGCAGCCCGCCTCGATTGGCGGCTCGGGCAGCCACGCACCTTCAGGCTCGAGAAGCGTCGCCTCACCCTGCGCCTGGCGGGCCTGCTCGAGGAGGGGGAGATCCCCCTCGATCACCTGCTGGTGACCGATATCGGCCTGGCCCAGCAGTGGCTGGGACGCGAGGGGCGCATCGATCGGGCCTACTTTCGGCTGGACGAGGCCGGGGTGAAGGCGTTGACGGCCCGGCTTGCTCCCGGCGAAGCCCTCGAGCGCACCGGCCCCGAGCTCGATGCCAGCCGGCTCGGGGATGCCCTGGCCCTCAATCTCACCGCCCTCTCCCTGCTGGCCCTGGCGGTGGGTCTCTTCCTGGTCTTCAACGCCCAGCGCTTCGTGCTCTCGGTGCGCCGCCCCCATCTGGCACGTCTCATCACGGTCGGGCTGGGGCCAACGCGCCTGCTGCGCCTGCTCGCCACCGAGCTGCTGCTCATCACCCTGACCGGCGCCCTGCTCGGCATGATGCTGGGGGTGGCCCTGGCGGCCGCCCTGATGGGGCAGGTGGGGCAGGCACTGGGGGACCTCTATGGCCCCAATCCAATCCATCTGCTGCGCCTGACCCCTCTCACCTTTATCAAGACGCTGCTGCTCTGTCTGGCCGGGGTGGTGGCCGCCAATCTTCCCGCCTGGTATGGCCTGCTGCGCCGCCCCCTGCGCGAGCTGGAGCTACCCGGCCCCGGGATGAGCCGGCCTCGCCTGCGCCGATGGATGGCGCTGATGCTGCTTGGGCTTGGCGGCGTGCTGCTCGGTTGGCAAGAGAGCGGCCTGCCCGGCGCCCTGCTGCTCTCGGCCTGCTGGCTGCTCTCCATGGCCCTGTGGCTGCCGGATCTGCTCACCCCGCTGCTGGGGCGACTGCGCCACCTCGGGCGCAGGCAGCAGTCGAAAAATGGACACAGAGGCGGCCCCTGGCTGCTGCGCCTGGCCATGAGCGAACTCGACTTCGAGCGCGAGCGTAATACGGTAGCGGTGATGGCGCTGCAGCTCGCCATCGCGGCGGCCATCGGCATCGGCGTCATGGTGGCGAGTTTTCGCCTGAGCGTGGAAGAGTGGCTGGTCCAGCGTCTGGCGGCCGATCTCTATGTGACGGCCCCTCGCGCCCCCCAGGGGGGCTATGCCAGCCTGCCGCCGACCCTGATCCCCTGGCTCGAGGCGCAAGGATCGCTTCAGCTCTCCCGGCGCCGGGTCGACTCGGCCCTGCTCGGGGATCAGGCCATCGAGTTGGCGAGCATGGAGATGATCCCGCCTCTGATGCGCGGCTATCCCCTGCTCGCGGGGCGTCTGCCCGGCCCCGGCGAGGCCCTCGCCAGCGAGCCCCTGCTGCGACGCTTCGACCTTAAGGTGGGAGACAGGGTGCACATCGAGGGTCCCTTCGGTCGGCTCATCCTGCGCCTTTGCGGCAGCTACCGGGACTATGGCAGCGACAAGGGGCAATTGCTGCGCCCCTGGCAGACGGGTCTGAACCCCCAGTCCCTGGCGCTCTTTGCCCCCCCACCCGGGTTAGAGGCCAAGTTGGCGGCACGCTTCGGGGAAGGTGTGCGCCTGCTGCCCGCCCGAGGGATCCTCACCCAGGCGCTGGCCATCTTCGATCAGACCTTTGTGGTGACCGAGCTACTCAAACTGCTCATCCTCGCCATCGCCTTCGCCGGGGTCGCCATCGCCTTCATGGTGCAGGGGCTGGCCCGCGCCCCCTGGCAGCAGACCTTGCACGCCCTCGGCCTCACCCGGGGGGAGCTGCTGCGCCTGCAACTGTGGCAGGGGGGCGTGCTGGGGCTGCTCACCGCCCTGCTCGCCCTGCCGGTGGGTTATGGCCTGGCCTGGATCCTGATCGAGGTGGTCAATCCCCGCGCCTTCGGTTGGAGCCTCGCCTTCACCCCGGCCCCCGCCCACGCCGCCCTGGCCCTGCTGCTCGCCCCCCTGTCGGCATTGGCCGCCTCGGCCCTGGCCTGGCACCTGACGAGAAGAGCCTCATGACGCGCTTTCTGATCCTGCTGCTGTGCGCCCTCCCCCTCTGGGCCAGCGAGCTCGGCTCCCTGCTGGGGGGGGATGCCACCGGCTTTCGCAAGGCGAGCCGGGAGCATCCCCTGCGCCTGCCCCTCGATCACGGGGCGCACCCGGACTACCGCTCCGAGTGGTGGTATCTCACCGGCCACCTCAAGGATGAGCAAGGGCGCGAGTATGGCCTGCAATGGACCCTGTTTCGCCAGGGGATAAGACCCGGCGAGGCGGCCAGCAACCCTTGGCGCATTCCCCAGATCTGGCTGGCCCAGGCGGCCATCACGGATCTGGCCAGTGGCCGTCACCTGAGCGACGAGCGCATCAGCCGCCAGGGGCCCGGCCTTGCCGGGGCAAGCCGCGGGCGCTACTGGCTGCGGGATTGGGCGCTGATCGCCCGGGGTGACGATCTCTTCCCCGCAACCCTGACCGTGAGCGCCGCCCCCTTCACCCTGGACCTGGAGGCGATCGCCAGCAAGCCCGCCGTGCTGCAGGGGGATGGAGGCTACAGCGAGAAGAGCCCGGGTAACGCCTCTTACTACTACTCCTACCCGAGGCTCTCCTTGCGCGGCACCCTCACCCTGGGCGGAGAGGCCCGTGCGGTGCAGGGTCAGGGCTGGTTCGATCACGAGTGGAGCAGCTCGGTATTGGCCCAGTGGCAGGCGGGGTGGGACTGGTTCTCCCTGCAGCTTGACGACGGGCGCGAGCTGATGCTGTTTCGCCTGCGCACCAAGGCTGGGCACACTGAGCCCGAGAGCCGCTACGCCGTGGTGATTGAGCGAGACGGCCGCCAGCGGCAGATCCCGGCCGGGCAGATAAGTTTTATCCCGGGCAAGGTGTGGCGCGGCCCCAAGGGGGAGGCCTACCCCATCGAGTGGCGACTCGAGGCCGGGGATCTTAACCTCACCATCCGGGCCCGCCAGGCGAGTCAGGCCATGAGCGGACGCGTCGACTACTGGGAGGGCGCGGTGAGCGTCTCGGGGGATGCCAGCGGCCTGGGTTATCTGGAGATGACCGGGTATTAGGCAAGCAACGGGGGGATGGCGCTAATGTGACACCCTAAACGTGTGCTGCCACAGGGGCACGCCGTCACAAGCGACCCGGCGCACAGAGGGGGAAACAGAGGATAAACCGGCAGCCGGAGCGCGGCGCCGGGGTGACATCCAGGCTCCCGCCCAATATGGCACTGGCGATGCGCCGCGAGATGGCCAGGCCCATGCCCGACCCATGCCCCAAGCGGGTAGTGAAGAAGGGATCGAAGGCGTGCGCCTGCACCTGAGAGGGCATACCGCAGCCGTTATCCTCAACTGTCAGCGCGACCCGCCCCTCCCGCACCTCGGCGTCGATCACAATCGCGGGATCGAGCACGCCCACCAGACCGTGGCGCACCGCATTTTGCAGCAGATGGTGCAGCAAGAGCCCCAGTGGTTCGGGGAAGCTGTCACACTCAATCCCCTCCGGCACGCGGTTCTCGATGCGCACCTCGCCCCCTTCCTGGGCGTCGAGCCTGATCTGCTGGGCGACCCGTTCACGCAGATCAAAACGGTGGCGCTGCTCGGAGACCTGCTCGATGGAGACCCGCTTAAAATCGGCAATCAGCCGACTCAGTCGATGCAGCTCCTTGTCGGCCACGGCACAGATCTCGCGTCCTCCCGCCACAAACTCTTCAAGCAGAGAGCGGGCCAATGCCTTGCTCTCGAGCTGCTTCTCCATGGTGGTGAAGCGCTCTCCCAGGGTACTCAGCAGGGTCACCAGATTGCCGAGGGGGGTGTTGAACTCGTGAGAGACACCGGCCACCATGGCGCCCAAGGCGGCCAGCTTCTCATGATTGAGCAGCTCCTCCTGTTGGACCTTGAGGGAGTGCAGGGCCAAAGAGAGTTGCTCGCCACGCTCCACCAGCGCCTCTTGCGTCGCCTCAAGCTGCAAGTTGTCCTGCAGTATGTGCAAGCTGGCCTGCACGCTGTCGCGAAACTGCTCGAGCAGCTCGGGATAGGGAGAGGGATAGGGGTTCTCCTCGCGGCTCAGCACACAGATGGTGCCGAAGATATGGCCATCGGGCCAGAGGATGGGGAGACCGCAGTAGGAGATCATCTGCAGCTTGATATCGGGGTTGTGATCCCACAGGGGATCCTTGAGGGCATTGGGCACGATCAGGGGACGGCGCGTGTCCATCACATGCTCGCAATAGAGCCCGGAGTCGAGATGTTCCCGCGCCCCCTCGCCATAGCAGTTATCCGGGTGGTGGCCGCTGACGAACACCTCAATTTCCCGGGCATGGACCCGCATGATGAGACTGGCCGGCACCTGAAACAGACGGGCGATGAGATCCAGGGTCTGCTGCCATGAGGCCTTCAGGTTAAGCGGGATCTCGATATCGGCGTGGATGGGATACTTGGGTGAAGAGGCACTCATGGTGAGCCGTCCAAAGAGTCATCTCTGGATAAGATAGACCGGGAGCAGGCCCCTCACCCATCCTGAGCGGCAAGAAAGGCGATGGATTGGCGGTTGAAGCGCTCCGGGCTCTCCACGTTGCAGACGTGGCCACACCCCTCGATCACCGCCAACTCGCTGTAGGGATCGCGCGCCACCTGCTCGCGCACCGGCGCGAGGAACATGTAGTCCTCCTCCCCCATGATGTAGAGGGTCGGAATCGAGACCGGCCGCTCGCGAAAGTAGCGCATCAGGGGATTGACCTCGGTGGCGAGACGAAACCAGCGCTTGAACTCCTTCTGGCACAGGCGCCGCGCCTCGCGCACGAAGAGCAGGCGCGACTCGCGATGGCGCTCCCGCGGCATGATGATGAAGGCAAACAGGCGATAGAGCCACATGTAGGGCAGGATGTGCTGACCGAGTCGCCCCAGCTGCACCAGGATGCGCGAGCGGATATCGAGGCGCAAGATGGCGCCGCCGAGTACCATGCTCTTGACTCGCTCGGGACAGAGCTCGGCCAGATGGCGAATAAGGATGGTGCCAAGGGAGATGCCGACGAAGTGGGCACGCTGGATCCCCAGATGATCGAGCAGGCTGACGATATCCTCGGTCACGGCCCGAAAGCTGTATTTACCCTGCACCACCTGTTGCAACCGATGGGAGTGGCCGTGGCCACGCAGATCGAGCAGCAGCACGTTGAAGCGTTCCCGATACGCCTTGAGCTGGCGAAACCAGATGTTAGAGCTCCCCCCCGCCCCGTGGACGAAGACAACCCAGGGCCTGTCGGGCCCAACTTCATAGGTCTTGTGATAGAGCATCCGCGCATGCGCCTCTGTCGGGGTTATACTGGGTGGCCGATTCTAACAGAAAAGCCGGAACGAACCTTGATAACGCTCACTGCCGTGCGGGATCACCTGCTAAGCCTCCCCGCCGCCACCGAAGATACCCCCTTCGGACCTGAGGTGCTGGTCTATCGTCTGCACGGCAAGATGTTTGCCCTGCTGCGCTGGGAGGCCCATCCCATGGTGCTCAACCTCAAGTGCGATCCCGAGCTGGCGCTGCTGCTGCGCGAGATCCATCCCGAAGTGACCCCGGGCTGGCACATGAACAAACGCCACTGGAACAGCGTCACCTTGCGGGAGACCCTGGCCGACGAACTGTGGCAGGAGTGGGCACACCACTCCTATCAGAGGGTACGCGCCACCCTGCCCCGCCGCCTGCAAGGGCTGGCCCCATGCTAACCATAGAGAGGATGCAGGCCGAGGATCACCCCAGGCTCGCCGCCCTGTTTGAGCACGCGGTGCGCCAGGCGGCACCCGAGCACTACACACCACAGCAGGTCGAAGCCTGGGCGGTCGGCGCCCGCAGCCCCGCCTTCGTCAACGAGCTGACCATCAGTCGGGGTTGGGTGGCCTGGCTTGGGCAGGAGCCGGTGGGGTTTGTCACCGTGACCAAAGATGCCCATCTGGGCCTTCTCTATGTCGCACCGGCTTACCAGCGCCGCGGGTTCGGTGAGCATCTGGTGACCGAAGCGATCGCCTATGCCCGCCATCAGGGATTCCCAGCCCTGCAGACCGAGGCCAGCCTGCTGAGTCTTGGGCTATTTTTAAAACTGGGTTTTCAGGTCACGGCGATCGAGCAGGTCCGGCGCGGTTCGGTACTCTTTTCCCGCCATCGGCTGCGTTACCGATTGTCATCCCCGGTGGGCTCACTACAATAGCCTCATTTTCCATCACACACTGAGTGACACAACAATGGTTGTAGACGGTGAAGGGTATCTGGCGCTTATCGAGTATCTGGTCGAGAGCCTGGGGCTGTTCGAGCAAAAGAGCGATGAGGCCGGCGGTGAGAGCATCGAACACCTGGTGAGCGACCAGGTGGCCGAGAGCCTGATCGCCTTGTGCGAGCAGAACCCCCAACTCGACTCCAAGATACGCTTTGTGATCATGCGCGAGGCCGACTCCGTGGTGGCCGATCTGCAAGAGGTGCTTTCCGCCGTGTGGGAGCGCCCGGCAACGTCCGCCCAGCGGGAGTTCCTCATCGAATTTATCATCCTCATCAAGAATCTGTTCGACAGCGCCATCCGCTGATCTTCGCCCCATCCCCAAAAGAAACAGGCCGCCCGTTGCATTGGGCGGCCTGGCTTGCTGTCATCTTGTGTGGCAAGAAGTGTCTGGTCTGGGCCTTCATCCATGAGGGCTCAACTGGTTGGAGCACGTTGACCACAAGAAGTTCAATTTATTTCTGATTTTTTTGCTCGCAGTACAGTGAGCGTTCAATGTAGGCCCGGGGGCAAGCAGACGCCGATGCCACCCAGACCACAGTACCCCTCCGGATTCTTGGCCAGATACTGCTGATGATACTCTTCGGCGTAGTAGAAGGGTGCCAGAGGCGCGATGGTGGTGGTGATGGCTCGGCCATCGCCGCTCTGCACCATCGCGGCCTGATAGGCTGCCAGGCTCGCCTCGGCCTCGGCCCGCTGGCTCTCGTCGGCATAGAAGATAACCGAACGATACTGAGTGCCCACATCCCCTCCCTGACGCATGCCCTGAGCCGGATCGTGATGCTCCCAGAAGAGGCGAAGCAGATCCCCGTAACGAATACGGGCCGGGTCGAAGACCACTTGCACCGTCTCCGCATGGCCGGTCAGGCCGCTACACACCTCCTGGTAAGTAGGATGGGGGGTCATCCCGCCCTGATAGCCCACTGCCGTCGACCAGACTCCCTCCTGCGGCCAGAAGAGGCGCTCGACACCCCAAAAACAGCCCATGCCAAACCAGGCAACCGCCATCCCCTCGGGCCAGGGCCCGACGGTGGCATGTCCGTTGACAAAATGTACCGGATTGACAACTTGGGGCTCGCTGCGCCCCGGCAGGGCTTCGGTGGGCGATACCATGCAGGTTTTGTCCATTACTCTCTCCTGACGACTCCATGAGCGCCCGACAATACGAGAGAGCCCGGCCTGGGATCAAGAGGGTTCAGACGATCCAAAACCCTTCGACGCGCTCCTCCCCCCCGATTTTGAGGTGGAGCAGCAACTCATCCTCGCAACTCGAGAAGGCGCCCTTCCAGAGCAGCAGGGTATCGTGACCCCGGCGCAGCCGGGTGAGAAAGGTGAGACGAAGGCAGGGGCCAAAGCGCTCGCGAAACTGGAGGCTCCCCTTGTGAAACCGCTCGGCGCCGTACTCCCCGGCCACGAAGTCGGGGGGCAAGAGGGCCGAGAAGGCGGCCAGATCCCCGTCGCCATAGGCCGTGAGCAGTTGCAGCAGCTGGGGAGCCAAACGTGCGGCCAGGGGCTCCTGTTCCGGGATCTCAAGATGCGGTTGGGTCATCTGAACCACCCCTCTGATGCGGGTTGCAATGCCGTCATCCTAGCACCTGAAGAAATAAAGAGCTCAGACAGAATAAACAAGCTTGATTTGTGAATTGATTTTCATATATTGACCACATTAGTGACTTTCTATTTAAGGTTTCCGCTGTGCGTGAAAGGGACCCCGATCTGGTCAATGCGTTCCGTCAATCCACCCCCTATGTCAACTTCCACCGGGGGGGCACCTTCGTGCTGATGGCCGGGGGTGAGACCATCAGCCACCCCAATTTCAGCAATATCATCAACGATATCGCCCTGCTGCAGACGCTGGGCATCCGTCTGGTGCTGGTCTTTGGTGCCCGCTCCCAGATCGATGAGGCGCTGGCCCGCCATCAGATAGCCCCCCACTTTCACAAGCAGACCCGGGTCACCGACGAGGAGAGCCTCGCCATCATCAAGCAGGTGTGCGGCGGCATGCAGTTTGAGATCACCTCCCGCCTCTCCATGGGGCTGGCTCACACCCCCATGCAGGGTGCCCGCATCAGCGTGGTCAGTGGCAACTTCGTGACCGCCCAACCACTGGGTGTCGATGAAGGGGTGGACTACTGCCTGAGCGGCCGGGTGCGGCGCATCGACACCGACGGGATCCGCCGCCAGCTGGATCAGCAGAATCTGGTGCTCATCTCCCCCATCGGTTGCTCGGTCACCGGAGAGAGCTTCAACCTCTGCTCGGAAGAGGTCGCCCAACGGATCGCCATCGACCTGAAGGCCGACAAGCTCATCTGCTTTAGCTCCCATCAGGGAGTGCTCGATGCGGGGGGCAATGCCATCTCCGAGCTCTTCCCCGAAGAGGCACAAGAGCATCTGGCCCTGCTCGCGCAGGAGGGGGACCACCTCTCGGGCACGGCCCGTTATCTGCGCGCCGCCATCGCCTCCTGCCGCGGCGGTGTGCCGCGCTCCCATCTGGTGAGCTACACCGAAGACGGGGCCCTGTTGCAGGAGCTCTTCACCCGGGAGGGGGTGGGCACCCAGATAGTGCGCGAGAGCGCCGAGCGGGCGCGCTCTGCGACCATAGACGACATCGGCGGCATATTGGATCTCATCCGCCCCCTGGAGGAAGAAGGGATCCTGGTGCGCCGCTCCCGGGAGCAGCTGGAGATGGAGATCGATCACTTCACCGTGATCGAGCGCGATGGCCTCATCATCGGCTGCGCCGCCCTCTACAGCTTTCCCGACGAGGCGATGGCCGAGATGGCCTGCGTGGCCATTCATCCCGACTACCGCAGCGGCCATAGAGGCGACATGCTGGTCAGTCGGGTCAGCGAGCAGGCTCGCCGGCAAGGGATCGAGCGCCTCTTTGTGCTCACCACCCGCTCCATCCACTGGTTCCAGGAGCGCGGCTTCCACCCCGTGGTGGTAGAGGATCTGCCGGTGGCCAAGCAGCGTCTCTACAACTGGCAGCGCCGCTCCAAGATTTTGCTAAAGAATATTGTGTAGAACGTTGATATTAAACGAGTAAAAAAAGAACCCTCGATGTTTGTCGATTCTTAATTGACACTGATGACCAAGACGGGGTATTTGTTTAATTACTCCACCGCCCAAGGGGTGGAGCCAGAAGAGGAGCGTTGCCCAGGCAACCAGGGGGAGGAGTTCGGTCTCCGACGATCCCGGGTCAGGGGGAGCAACGCCGAGATGGGAGTGCATACCGTTGTGCATCCCGTCGGCTGCGGGGGCTGAATCCCCCGGGCTGTCATCGGTGGAGGGATTACCCTTCTCAGGTGGAGCGCTTCTGGCCGGGATGTTGACCTATTCCTGCCATTTTTCCGCTTCCCCTGTCTTTGCCCGATGGACCGGCTTTTTTATATAGACAGGAGTTTTCATGACCGTTCTCAACGTCGCCAAGTTTGGCGGCACCAGTGTCGCCGATGCCACCGCCATGGGCTGCTGCGCCGACATCGTCCTCGCCAATCCCGCCACCCGCGTCGTGGTGCTCAGTGCCAGCGCAGGTGTCACCAATCTGCTGGTCACCCTGGCTCAGGGCGAACTCGGTGACGAGGCCCTCGGCGCGCAGCTGGCCCAACTGACCGGGATCCAGCAACGTATTCTCGACGCCCTCTCCCCCAACCCCGAGCTACAAGCGGCCATCTATGCCCAGCTGGCCGAGATCGAGGCCATGGCGCGCCAGGCCAGGTTGCACACCGATGCGGAGCTGGCCGATCGCCTCATCGCCTGTGGCGAGATGATGTCGAGCCGCCTCTTCACCGAGCTGCTGTGCCAGCGTGGCGCCAAGGCCCAATGGGTCGACGTGCGCCGCCTGCTGCGCACCGACAGCCGCTTTGGCAAGGCAAGCGTCGATCTCGATGCCACCCGCTCGCTCTGCCAACAGGAGATAGCCCCCCTGCTCGGCGATACCATCCTGGTCACCCAGGGCTTTATCGGCTCCGATGAGCATGGTCGCACCACCACCCTGGGGCGTGGCGGCTCTGATTACAGCGCAGCCCTGCTCGGCGAGGCACTCGATGCCAGCAGCATAGAGATCTGGACCGATGTCCCCGGCATCTACACCACGGATCCGCGCCTGGTGACCCGGGCCAGACCCATCCCCGAAATCAGCTTCGCCGAGGCGGCCGAGATGGCCACCTTCGGCGCCAAGGTGCTGCACCCCTCGACCCTGCAACCGGCGGTGCGCCGAGACATTCCAGTGTTCGTCGGCTCGAGCCGGGAGCCGGCCGCCGGGGGCACCTGGATCCGCGCCACCACCCGCAGCAGCCCCCTGTTTCGGGCCGTGGCCCTGCGCCGCAACCAGGTGCTGGTAACGCTGCACAGCCCCAACATGTTCCACGCTTACGGGTTCCTGGCCGAGGTATTTGGCATCTTGGCACGTCACCGCATCTCGGTGGATCTCATCACCACCTCAGAGGTGAGCGTCTCCCTCACCCTGGATCACACCGGCAGCCAGAGCAACGGGGAGGCGACCCTGAGCGACAAGGTGCTGGCCGAGCTCGGCGAGCTGTGCAAGGTCAAGGTAGAGAGCGGGCTCGCCCTGGTGGCCCTCATCGGCAATCGCATGAGCGAGGTCAATGGTGTGGGCAGCCAGGTCTTCGCCACCCTGCAGGATCACAACATTCGCATGATCTGTTATGGGGCCAGCGCCCACAACCTCTGCTTCCTGGTGGGCGAAGAAGAGGCCGCCGCCGTGGTCAACCGGCTACATCAGGGTCTGCTCGGCTAAATCATTCGATTTCGCCATCAACTGTTAATCAGATCTTCATTTTCTGGTCATAAAATTGACAACAAGAGGGAGTTGGCCGCACCATCGGCCACTCCCGTTGCTCAAGGATAGGGCCACATGAGGTCTCTGTTTGCCACTCATCACGCCGACAGGCGACGACTCCTGCTGCATCTGCTGTGGGGGTTGCTCCTCTTTGCCCTGCTGCTTCCCTGGCTGCGCCTCGACGCCGTGCTGAACCGTTTCGAGCCCATCGATTTTCACAGCGGTACCCTTCAGGTGGCTCGTCTCGAGCAGGCGTCCTTACTCTACAAGAGCGATGAGCGCGGCATGTATGTGGTGCTGCATCACAAGTGGCGCCTGGCCGAGCCCCTTCTGGATGCGGACCGTCTGACCTTCATCCTGCGCCGGGAAGATGGCGGCGAGGCCGGTCGGCTCGCGATTGACGCCAGCAAGCACCAACGCTGCGGCGACAAGGGGTGCCGTGTGCAGCTCAACAGCACGATGCGCGTCCCCGATGATGCCGCCAGCCGGGAGTACTCCCTTTGGGTGAAGCCACAGATCCAAGGGGCGCCACTGCCCACCCGCTTCCTGCAACTCTTGCCGGCCCGTGGTTTCTCCCTGCCCCAGATGCTGCTCACCCTGGGGGCCATAGTGCTTATCAACGCCCTGCTGCTCCACCTGCTGGCCCCCCTGTTTCGCCTGCGTCGCCGCTCCCGGGTGGCGGCCAGCCTGCTGCTGGGCAACCTCACCTTTTTGCTGCTGCACGGCTTTGCCTTCTTTCGCTTCGGGGAGTTCACGCTCTGGTCCGGCTTTCGCGTCGAGCACTACTATCTGGCCTGGGGCACCATGGTGATCGGCTGGGGCCTGTGTGCCCTGGCCGGTTTTCATCTCTACATGGGGCTCGCTTTCACCCTATTGATGGGGCTGGGGCTCCTTGCCAACTTCACCAAGATCGCTATCTATGGGGTCCCCTTGGGCGGTAACGATCTGGGCAACCTGCTGGGACTGCTCCAGATCCTGCGTGAAGAGTACCCCTGGGCGCCCTGGGCCCTGGCCCTGGTGCTGGCGTTTGCCTGCTGGCGCTTTGCCCTGTCGCGCTGGCTGCTGCGCGGGGCTGCCGCCACCCTGGCCTTCTTCGCCCTCTGCGTCTTCGCCACCCAGGCCGGCAACCGCCTGCTCGGCCCCAACGTGCGCTATTTCCAGCACAGCGTCACCTACCACAGGGATTTGATCCGCGCCGGCCCCGGCCTCTATCTCTTCAATCTGGTGGATGACATGGTGAGCCAGGGCTCCATCTTCCGCTATCCGCTGCTCAGTACTGGCCTGGCGCCGAAACGGGTGCACACCCCGGACATCCACCCCCCTCTCTGGGATCGGGTGATCGTGTTGCAATATGAATCCCTCTGGCTCGGCTGGCAGGGGAAGATCTGTGCCAAGGCGCCGGATCTCACCCTGCCCGCCGGGCTACAACAATGGCGCAAGACCATTCACTCCCCCACCACGGGGGGGATGACGGTACTGGCCGAGTTCGAGATGAACACCGGTCTGCCGGTGGGGCTGCTCAAGCAGGGCATAGTCCCCTACTACTATTTGCAGCCCAGCGTGCCGAGCCTGGCCAACACGGCGCGCGCCAGTGGCTATCAGACCCTCTTCGTGCACCCCTATGTAGAGAAGTTTTGGGGGCGGGATCAGGCGATCCCGGCACTGGGCTACCAAACCCGCTGGTTTGACCGTGAGTTCACCACCCTGGCCCACAAGGGACTCTACGTCTCGGATGATGCCATGGTCTCCCGCCTGCTGGCACCCAGCGCCGAGCTCGCCCCCCAGTTTGCTTACGGGGTCACCATGCAGGGCCACGGCCCCTTCGATGGCCCCCGTTATCAGGGCGCCGAGCTCGATGGGGCCTGTCCCGATCTCCCGGCCGGGGAGCGACAGACGCTCAACACCTATTACACCGGCGTGGTCGATGCCATGGCCTCGCTGCAGAAACTACTCGAGGCCCTGGCGGCCGGCGACGAACGTTTCCTGGTGATCGCCTTTGGCGACCACCAGCCCTTCCTGATGGGTGCCGGCGATGGCATTCTCGGCTCCCAACCGAGTCGGGCGGCGCGCTATGAGATCCCCCTGATGGTCTTCACCCGCGAGGGTGATGCGCTCGATCCCGTGGCGACCTTCGGCGAGGTACGTCAGCTCTATCAACTGGGCCAGATCACCCGCTCCCTGCTGGCGGGCAAGCTTGAGGGCGCCACGCCCGAGCCCCTGCTGCACCCGGTACTGGGGGAAGAGCCGGGCTTTGACCCCACCCCATTGCTGCCCCAGATCCGCGCGACCTTCCGAAGCGAGGTTCTGCCCTAGGCATAAAGACGTTGGCCCGAGGTCGGGGGGCGATTAGTATGGCCCCCCTCACCGCACACGGAGTCCTTTCTCATGACTGATTGTTCTTGCGGCACTGGCCGCCCCTATGCCGATTGCTGCCAGCCCCTGCATCTGGGCGCCGCCGCCACCACACCGGAAACCCTGATGCGCTCCCGCTACTGCGCCTTCGTATTGGGGCTGGGAGACTATCTGGTCAAGACCTGGCATCCGGACCATCTGGGGGGGCTCAACGCCGAAGAGCTGGGACAGCAGGATACCCGCTGGGACCACCTGGAGATCCTCGGCAGCGGTGAGCAGGGCGATCAGGGCTGGGTGGAGTTCAAGGCCTGGTTTCACGAGGGTGAAAAACTCGTCTGCCTGCACGAACGTTCCCGCTTCCTGCGAGAGGCGGGGCGCTGGCGTTATACCGATGGTGAGCTGACTCCCGCCGCCGCGCGTGTGGGACGCAACGATCCCTGTCCCTGTGGCAGCGGCAAGAAGTTCAAGAAGTGTTGCGCCGATTAAAGGCGTGGTTTTAAATGAAACTGACTGTCCCGATGCAAGGAGCGCCTCATGACAGAGCAGAGTCACGCCAGCGCCATCAAACAGAAATTGCTCGCACACCGGGAAAAGGGGACTCGCATCACCGGCAGTGATGCGCTCTCCTACCTGCAACCCGCCAGCGAGGCCGGTGTCGAGGTGATCTCCCCTACCGGGATCAACCGATCCCTGCCCGCCGTCCTGATCGGCGCCGATCGTCGCGGCTTTCTCTACTTTACCCTCAGCACCGTTTCGGCCAATGAGGCGGCCCTCTGCTGCCGGGCCGGTTATCGGGTCGCCATCTCGCTTGTGTGCGAGCGGGGCATGGGGGCCATGGTTCACCTCGAGGGCATCATAGAGCAGTTCAGTAGCACACCGCTGGTGTTTACGGTTCGCACGCCCGAGACCCTCATCATCAACAAGATCCGCAAGGAGACGCGCTATCCGGTCCACTGCGAGGGCATCGCCGTGCTCGGTCAACGCCAGGTCGAGGTCAGCCTGCTCGATCTTTCGCAAGAGGGGTGCTCCTTTGCCACCAACCACCTGGCCCCCCCCTTCTCGTCCGGCTGGCAGCTGGAGCTGCGCTTTCGGCTGAGCCCCAATGACGCGACCCAGTTTCGCCTTACCGGCTCCATCTGCAATCACCGCAGCGTGGGGGGGCAGCACCGTTACGGCATGCGCTTCGATCCTCACGGGCGACAGCAGAGCGAGCGCCTGTTCGAGCATCTGGAGTTCGACGGGCACCATATGGTGATCCGCCCTCGCCGGCAGGAGACGAGACAGTGAGTCCGGTCATGAGTGCGATCTTGCTCACAAAAAACCACCAACACCCACAAAAATGAGCGATTGCGCTCATTAATTTGGTCTGAATCAAACATTTTCGGGTGTGAAACCGTCACACTGCTCCTAACAAGAAGCAGTGAGATGAGCACAATGAAACGGATCACCACCCAGGTCGTTATCATAGGCGGCGGGGCAACGGGCGCAGGGATCATGCGCGATTGCGCCCTGCGCGGTATCGATTGCGTTTTGCTCGAGCGCGATGACATCGCCTCGGGCACCACGGGCCGCAACCACGGCCTGCTCCACTCCGGCGCCCGCTACGCCGTCACCGATCAGGAGTCGGCCCGCGAGTGCATCCAGGAGAACCGCATCCTCAAGCGCATCGCCAGCCACTGTGTCGAGGACACTGGCGGCCTCTTTCTGACCCTGCCGGAAGATGACATCGGCTTCCAGAAGACCTTCATGGAGGCCTGTGCCCGCGCCGGTATCGAGACCCGTCAGCTCGACCCGCGCGAGGCGCTGCGCCTCGAGCCCAACGCCAACCCGGCCATGATAGGCGCAGTCCAGGTGCCGGACGGTACGGTCGACCCCTTCCGTCTCGCCGCCGCCAACGTGCTCGACGCCAAGGAGCACGGTGCGCGCATCTTCACCCACAGCAAGGTACTCGGGCTCTTGAGAGCCCAGGATCGCGTCTACGGTGTCAGGGCCATCAATACCCGTACCGGCGAAGCCTTCGAGGTGGAGTGCCAGGAGGTGATCAACGCCGCGGGGATCTGGGGCCAGCAGATCTGCGAATACGCCGATCTCGGCATCCGCATGTTCCCGGCCAAGGGCTCCCTGCTCATCATGGATTACCGCATCAACCAGCTGGTGCTCAACCGCTGCCGCAAGCCGGCCGACGCCGACATCCTGGTACCGGGGGATACCATCTCCCTCATCGGCACGACCTCGAGCAAGGTGGACTACCACAGCATCGACAACCTGCAGGTGACGCCGGACGAGGTCGAGGTACTGCTGCGCGAGGGGATAAAACTCGCCCCCATCATGGCGCGCACCCGATTGCTGCGCGCCTACGCCGGGGTGCGCCCCCTGGTCGCCGTGGATGGGGACGAGTCGGGCCGCAACATCAGCCGCGGCATAGTGCTGCTCGATCACAGCGAACGCGACGGCTTGCAGGGCTTTAACACCATCACGGGCGGCAAGTTGATGACCTACCGCCTGATGGCCGAGTGGGCCACCGATCTGGTGGCCAAGAAGCTCGGCAACAGCACGCCGTGCCGCACCGCCGAACTAAGCCTACCCGGGTCGCGCGACCCCGAGAAAGTCTCGGCCCCGGGTCTGAGCGCCCCGGCCGAGGGGTCGGCCCAGTACCGCCACGGGGAGCGGGTCATCGCCTTCTTCCGTGACAATCCCAAGGCCAACGCCCTCATCTGCGAGTGCGAGATGGTAACGGCCGGGGAAATCGAGTACGCCCTGCGCGAGCTGGACGTGGATAACCTCATCGATCTGCGCCGCCGCACCCGGGTCGGCATGGGCCCCTGTCAGGGTGAGCTGTGCGCCTACCGCGCCGCCGGCCTGATGCACGAGTACGGCAAGGCCGATGGCCGCCAGGCCTGCATCATGCTGCGCCAGTTTATCGAGGAGCGTTTCAAGGGGACCCGTCCCGTGCTGTGGGGCGATGCCCTGCGCGAGGCGGAATTTACCTACTGGATTTATGAGGGGTTGTTCGGGCTGGGTGCCTGGACCACCGAGCAGCAGGACAAGGAGGGGGCCGCATCATGAGATTCGACAGCATCATCATAGGCGGCGGCATCGCCGGCCTGTGCGCCGGCCTGCGCCTGGCCGAGGCGGGACAGAAGTGCCTCATCATGGCCTCGGGCCAGAGCGCCCTGCATTTCTCTTCCGGCTCGGTGGACTTGCTGGGCGGCGAGGGTGACCCCCGCGCGGCCCTGCCCGATTTCATCGACCGCCATCCGGATCACCCCTATGCCCGGGTGGGCCAAGCCGGCGTGCTGGCAAGTCTCGAGGATCTGCAGCGTCACTGCGCCGCCGAGGGGCTCACCCTGACGGGCGGCGAGCGCAATCACAGACGCCTCACCCCCATCGGCACCCTCAAGGAGACCTGGCTCTCCCCCGATACCTGCGCCATCGCCGGCGAAACGCCCCAACCCGAGCGGCTGATGCTCGCCACCCTGGAGGGGTTTCGCGACTTCCATCCGGCCCTGGCCGCCGCCAATCTGGCAAGTCAGCCGGGGTTTGCCCACACCCGCATCCTCACCGGCGAGCTGCGCCTGCCCCAGCTGGCCGAATTTAGCCGCAACCCCCACGAGTTTCGCTCCGCCGACATAGCCCGCCTGTGCGATCGCCACGATCTGCTGGCCGATCTGGCCCGGGAGATCTCGCGCCTGATGCACGAAGCCGGCGGCCACTGCCACCATCTGGTCCTGCCCGCCTGCCTCACCCTGGGGTTGGTCAGCGAGCGCCTGAGCGAGCTGGAAAAGCGCACCGGCTGCACCATCCGCGAGGTGGCCACCATGCCGCCGTCGCTCATCGGCATGCGCCTGCAAGAGACCCTCAAGCGCCGCTTCATCGCGCTGGGCGGCACCTTCCTTACCAGCGAGCGGGTACAGGGTGCACACTGCGACGACCAGCGGGTGATCGGCCTCTACAGCCAGAACGGGGAAGACGTCCTGTTTGAGGCAGACCACTTCATCCTCGCCACCGGCAGCTTCTTTAGCCGCGGGCTGGAGTCGCGCCTGCGCGGCATTCGCGAGCCCATCTTCGGCGCCGACGTGCTCAGCGCCCCCGAGCGCGATGCCTGGGCCGGTCGCCGCCTCTTCAGCCATCACCCCTTCATGGGCTTCGGGGTCAAGACCGACGAGCGGCTGCGGGTGCTGCGCGCCGGCAAACCGCTCACCAACCTCTTTGGTGCCGGCAGCATACTGGCCCATTACGATCCGATCCAGGAAGGCTCGGGCTCCGGGGTGGCGGTGGCCACCGGCTGGCAGGCCGCCGGCCACATTCTGGAGTCGACCCGATGAGAATCTTGCCCCACATCCCGCGCCGTCCATCCAGCCGGGAGGAGAACTGACATGCTGCTCGATCACGCCAACCAGACCTTCGATCAATGCATCAAATGCACCGTCTGTACCGCCTACTGCCCGGTCGCCAAGGCCAACCCCTCCTACCCGGGCCCCAAACAGGCGGGTCCGGACGGGGAGCGCCTGCGCATCAAGAGTCCGGCCCTCTATGACGAGGCGCTCAAGCACTGCACCAACTGCAAACGCTGCGAAGTCGCCTGCCCGAGCGGCGTGCGTATCGGCGACATCATAGCCCGGGCCAAGCACCAGTACGGGGGGATGAGACCCGGGATCCGGGAGTTTGTGCTCTCCCACACCGATCTGCTGGGTGGCATGTCCACCCTGATGGCCCCAGTGGTCAACCTCACCACCAGCCTCAAGCCGGTCAAACTGGTGCTGGACAAGGCGCTCGGGGTTTCCTCCCACCGGGATCTTCCCAAGTACTCCCAGGGCACCTTCCGTGGCTGGTACAAGAAACAGAAGGCGACCCAGGCCAGCTATGGCCGTCAGGTGGCTTACTTCCACGGCTGCTACGTGAACTACAACCACCCGCAGCTCGGCAAGGAGCTGGTGCAGGTGCTCAACGCCATGAACATAGGCGTGCAGCTGCTCGAGCGGGAGAAGTGCTGCGGCGTGCCGCTCATCGCCAACGGCTTCATGAACAAGGCCAAGCAACAGGCCGCCTTCAACATTCAGCAGATGGAGAACACCCTGATCGGCAACGAGATGCCCCTGTTGACCACCTCCTCGACCTGCGGCTTCACCCTGCGCGACGAATACCCTCATCTGCTGGAGCAGGACAACCACAAGGTGCGCAGCCGCATCTCGCTCATCACCCGCTTCCTGTGGCAAGAGTTCCAGAAGGGCAACCTGCCGGCCATGAAGCCGCTCGATCTGCACATCGCCTATCACACCCCCTGCCACATGGAGAAGATGGGCGGCGTCATCTACACCCTCGAGATCCTGCGTGCCATCCCCGGCGTGCGTGTCACCGTGCTCGACTCCCAGTGCTGCGGCATCGCCGGCACCTATGGCTTCAAGTCGGAGAACTACGCCACCAGCCAGAGCATCGGCCAGGGACTGTTCGATCAGATTGGGCGCCTCAAACCGGATCTGGTGATCACCGACTGCGAGACCTGCAAGTGGCAGATCGAGATGAGCACCCCCTACCGCTGCGAGCACCCGATCCACCTGTTGGCCAGCGCGCTGATCTAACCCCCTCCGGTGAGGCCAGCCTGCTGGCCTCACCATTTTGTCACCCATTGAATCCCTACAACCTGCCTCCTCACGGCCGCCAAGCCGGCAAAACGCCGCTCTCATCTCATTGAGAAGAAAGTGAATTGTTATTTACCTCTCATTTTTTCCCCTCCCCGGGGCCAGCAATTGATCCAAGACAAATCCCCGTCGAACAAAAGAACATCTGATTTATTTCTTCTATAGACTGACCTGGTGAGTAAATGGGTAAAGAGAATACCCATTGGATAACAACAACAGGCTCTCCACCAAGAGAGAGGCCATCATCTGGGAGTGATGATCGTGGGTTCACAAACCAAGCAGTGGGCGCTGGCAATGGGCGCCTTGATAGCCGGGGCCATCTGGACCGGCCAAGTACACGCCAAGATCGAGGGGCGCAACGACCTGTTCTCCAAGGATCATGCCAAGCAGTACCAATCCTGGGAGCAGACCAAGCAGAGCGAAGAGCGCGCCGACGCCCTGGCCGAGGATCCCAACCTGGTGGTGCTGTGGGCCGGCTATGCCTTCGCCAAGGATTACAACAAGCCACGCGGCCACTACTACGCCCTGACCGACGTGCGCGAGACCCTGCGCACCGGCGCCCCCAAGAGTGCCGAGGACGGCCCCCTGCCGATGGCCTGCTGGAGCTGCAAGAGCCCGGACGTGGCCCGGGTGATCGACAGCCAGGGTGAAGACGCCTATTTCAAGGGGATGTGGGCCAAGGGTGGCCCCGAGATCGTCAACACCATCGGCTGCGCCGACTGCCACGCCACCGACAGCAAGGAATTCAAAGAGGGCAAACCGGCCCTGCACCAATCCCGCCCCTACGCGAGCCGCGCCATGGATGCCATCCATATGCCGTTTGCCAAGCAGGGCCGCTTCGATCAGCAGGCCCAGGTGTGCGGTCAGTGCCACGTGGAGTACTACTTCGTCGCCCCCACCAAGAGCGTCAAGTTCCCCTGGGATCAGGGCACCACGGCCGACGACATGGAGCGCTATTACGACGAGCTCGGCTTCGCCGACTGGGTACACGGTCTCTCCAAGACCCCCATGCTCAAGGCCCAGCACCCCGAGTACGAGACCTGGCGCGCCGGCATCCACGGCAAGAACAACGTGGGCTGCGTCGACTGCCACATGCCCAAGGTGCGCGGTGAGGATGGCAAGCTCTACACGGATCACAAGGTGGGTAACCCCTTCGATCGCTTCGACCAGACCTGCGCCAACTGTCACACCCAGAGCAAGGCCATGCTCGAAGGGGTGGTCAAGGAGCGCAAGGTAGCGGTCAACGATCTGAAGCTGAAGGTGGAGCAGCAGCTGGTGCGCGCCCACTTCGAGGCCAAGGCCGCCTGGGACGCAGGCGCCACCGAGGAACAGATGAAGCCAATTCTGCAAGACATTCGTCACGCCCAGTGGCGCTGGGACTACTCCATCGCCTCCCACGGCATCCATATGCATGCCCCGGATGTCGCGCTGCGGACCCTGGGCACCGCCCTGGACAAGGCCGCCGACGCCCGCACCAAGCTGGCCCGTCTGCTCGCCACCAAGGGGATCACCGGTGAGATCCCGCTGCCGGACATCAGCACCAAGGAGAAGGCCCAGGCCGCCCTCGGCATGGACATGAAACAGTTCATCAGCGACAAGCAGCAGTTCCTCAAGACCACGGTCCCCGCCTGGGACAAACAGGCGCAGGAAGCTGGCCTGCTCACCAAGTGAGTCGTGTATCACAGGGCCCCGCCGCGCGGGGCCCCAGAGGGATGAAGAGATCATGATGAAACGGTTAACCCCCTGCCTGCTGGCGCTCACCCTGATGCTGGGTGCGCCCCTGACCCAGGCCCAAGAGAGCGAGACCCGGGGCGACCAGGCCAAGGTCGAGCTGCAGCGCAGCCCCGACTACGCCTGCACCCAGTGTCACAAGAAAGAGGACGAGGCGATGCACGGCAAGCACGCCCAGGCCACCAACCCCAACAACCTGGGGCCCGTCACCTGTACCAACTGCCACGGCAAGCCCTCCCCCCGTCACCGGGAAGGGGTCAAGGATGTGATGGACTTCCAGGACAAGAGCATGCCCCTGGATCAGAAGAACGGCGTCTGCCTGAGCTGCCACGAGCCCAAGCCCCTGCGCGAGGCCTTCTGGGCCCACGATGTGCACGCCACCAAGCTCGCCTGTACCAACTGCCACGAACTGCATGTGGCCAAGGAGCCCATGGTCGGCATCGACAGCAAGGTCCGCATCGGCCTGTGCGTCGACTGTCACGGCAAGCAACACGCCGCCAAGCTGGCCAACGAGGCCGAGGCGAGTGGCAAGGAGGCCCCATGAGCTGCTCCCGTCGCGGTTTTCTGGCCGGCGCGGGAGCCGGTGCCCTCATCATGATGACGGGCCCGGTCAACTCCCTTGCCGCCAGCATGACCATAGATGGCAAGCGCCTTGGCATGCTCCATGACGAGACGGCCTGCATCGGTTGCACCGCCTGCATGGACGCCTGCCGCGAGGTGAACAAGGTGCCCGAGGGGGTGTCGCGCCTGCAGATAGTGCGCAGCGGCCCCATCGGTACCTTCCCCGAGGCGCGTTACCACTTCTATCGCCACTCCTGCCAGCACTGTGACAACGCCCCCTGCGTCCACGTCTGCCCGACCGGGGCCTCCCACGTGGATCCGGACACCGGCATCGTCGATGTGGATGCCGATCTCTGTGTCGGCTGCCAATATTGCATCGCCTCCTGCCCCTACCGGGTGCGCTTCATCAACCCCCAAACCCGGGTGGCCGACAAGTGTGATTTTTGCCGTCACACCAACCTGGCCCACGGCAAGTTGCCCGCCTGCGTCGAGGCGTGCCCGACCAAGGCGCTCACCTTCGGAGATCTCGACGATCCGGCGAGCGAGCTCAACCGCGCGCTGCGCCGCCTGCCCACCTACCGGGCAAAGAGTCATCTGGGCACAGAGCCCAAGATGTACCGGGTGCCGGCCCTGGGCAGCGGTGAGGAGCTGGAGATTGGTCGCGACGGCGTGCCTACCGGCTATGTGAACGGTGCCGTCAATGGGGAGGTGAAGTCATGATGCTGCCCGCAGATCCATTCCACTTCCCCTCTCTGGTGTGGGACTGGCCCATCGCCATCTACCTGTTCCTGCTCGGGATCTCGGCCGGCAGCGTCACCTTTGCCGTGCTGCTGAAGCAGAAGGTGCTGGGGGATAAGGCCTCCCAAAGCGGCGTGCTCAAGGCGACCGCCATCCTGGGGCCGGCCTCCGTCGTCCTGGGGCTGCTAATCCTCATCTTCCACCTGAGCCGCCCCTGGACCTTCTGGAAGCTGATGTTCCACTACCAGTTCGATTCGGTCATGTCGATGGGGGTGATGCTGTTCCAGGTCTATATGGCGGTGCTCTTCGTCTGGCTCGGCGGCGTCTTCGCCAGTGAGCTGGCGTGGCTGCGCGAGCGCCTGCTGCCGGGCCGCTTTGGCTGGGTCGATGGCCTGCTGGCCAGGATCCCGAGCGTTGACAAGATGGTCGAGCCCCTGCTGCTGCTGCTCGCCGTGCTGCTGGGGGCCTACACCGGCTTCCTGCTCTCGGCCCTCAAGAGCTACCCCATGCTCAACAACCCTGTGCTACCGGTGCTGTTCCTGGTCTCGGGCCTGAGCTCCGGCGTCGCCAGCTGCATCCTGGTCTCGACCACCCTGTTCAAGACCCGGGCGCACAGTGACGAGGTCCAGTTCCTGCACCGCTTCGAGACACCTCTGGTACTCATCGAGGCGCTGCTGCTGCTGTGCTTCTTCACCGGCCTCTGGTTCGGTGACGGGCAGAAGCTGGTGGCCCTGATCAGCGCCATCGGTGGTGGCTTCTGGTCCCAGGTGTTCTGGTTTGGCGTAGTGGGGCTGGGCCTGGCCGCGCCCCTGCTGCTCGGCCGCCTGCTTCCGGGTCACGGCCGTGGTAAGCTGCTGCTCATCTGCGGCTGCAGCCTGACCGGGATCCTGCTGCTGCGCTACTTCATCCTCTATGCCGGCCAGATGACCGTCGCCTGATGGTACTGCCGGCAATAACTCCGGGGAGTGTCGACCACTCCCCGCGTTCGTTTCATGGGAGGGGCTAGATGCTGCCCGAACTGGCTCTGATGGCCCTCTTGCTCACCCCTCTGCTCGCCTGCTGGCAGGGGGCGCTTCCCTGGCTGCCGCACGGGCTGGGGGCCCGGCGTCTGGCCCGCTCCCTGGCCTGGGGTCAGGTCGTGCTGGTGGGCCTCGCTCTGCTGCTGCTTGCCCATGCCTTCCAGAGCGATGACTTCACCCTCCTCTATGTGGCCCAGCACAGCAACAGCCGGCTACCGCTCCCCTTCAAGCTCGCCGCGGTGTGGGGCGGCCACGAGGGATCCCTGCTCTTCTTCCTGTTTGCCCTGAGCCTGTGGAACGCGCGCCTCGGCCACCTGGCCCAACCGCTTGCCACCCGCGCCCGGGCCCAGAGCGTGATGGGCTGGCTTATCGCCCTGCTCTCCCTCTATCTATTGACCGAGAGCAACCCCTTCGTGCGCCTCTTCCCGCCCCCCTTCGAGGGGCGCGATCTCAACCCCATGCTGCAAGACGTCGCCCTCATCCTTCACCCCCCCTTGCTCTATCTGGGCTATGTGGGCTTTGCCGCCAGCTTCGCCCTGGGGATCACGGCCCTGTGGGAGCGGCGCCTCGACGGGGCCCTGGTGCGCGCCTGGCGACCGCTCGCCCGCGCGGCCTGGGGTTGGCTCACCGCCGGTATCGTACTGGGGGCCTGGTGGGCCTATCACGAGCTCGGCTGGGGAGGCTGGTGGTTCTGGGACCCGGTAGAGAACGCCTCTCTGCTCCCCTGGCTGTTTGGCACCGCCCTGCTCCATGCCCTGGCCGCCTTCGAGCGGCGCGGCCTGTTTGGCCAGGGGGTCTTGCTGCTGGCCCTGCTCACCTTCGTGATGAGCCTGCTCGGCACCTTCATGGTGCGGGCCGGGGTGATGAGCTCGGTTCACGCCTTCGCCATCGACACCAACCGTGGTGAGCGCCTGCTGCTCCTGCTCGGGGCCGTGGCCTTGTGCGCCCTGCTGCTCTATGGCTGGCGCGGTCAGCTCAGCGTCCGTCGGGCTCACTTCAGCCTGCTCTCTCGCGAAAGCGCCCTCGCCTGCGCCCTGGCACTGCCCCTGCTGGGGGCGGCGGTGGTCTTGATTGGCACCTTCTATCCGCTCATTCATCCCCTCATCGCCCACGGGGCCATTTCGGTGGGCCCCCCCTACTTCAACGCTCTCTTCGTGCCCCTGGTGCTGCTGGCCCTGCTCGGTCTCATCCTGTTGCCCTGGCTCGGCTGGCAGCAAAGCCGGCTGCCCCGGGCCCCCTGGCTGTGGCTGCTGCTGGCTCTGCCGCCGACCCTCTGGCTCAATCAGGGCAGCGCTCTGCTGCCCGGAATGGCAACCCTGCTCGCCCTCTGGCTCTCGCTCACCTGCCTGCACGCCCTCTGGCGCGACGGGCTGCGCAGCGCCCACCTGGCCCACCTGGCGCTGGCCCTGGTGGTGTTGGCCGCAAGCCAGCTGGCCGGCCACACCCGGGAGCGGGGCCTGTTGCTGGCGCCGGGGCAGAGCGCCACGTTGGGTCAATATCGGGTGCGTCTCGATGCCATCACCCCTGAGCTCGGCCCCAACTACAGCGCCGAGCGCTATCATCTGACCGCCTTCAAGGAGGGCAAGGCCCTGGGCCGACTCTTCCCGGAGCGGCGCCACTACAGCGTGCGGACCATGCAGATGAACGAGGTGGGACTGCTGCGCCTCCCCTCGGGGGATCTCTACGCCGTGCCAGGCGACAAGCAGGGGAACCGCATCGCCCTGCGCCTGGCCTATAAACCCGGCGCCAGCTGGCTCTGGCTGGGAGGCGTCCTGCTCGCCTTGGCGGGCCTGCTGCCCCTCGGCCGTCGTTTTCAGCGCAAACGCAACCAGGAGGCATCATGTCCCGCCTGATCCGCTGGCTCCCCCTGCTGCTCGGCCTCGGTCTGCTGCTGCTGCTCTGGCACGCCCTCACCCCCGCCCAGGTGGACGATGAGGCCGGACTAAACCGCCCCCTGCCCGAGCTCACCCTGACCACCCTGGAGGGGCAACGCCTCTCCACTGCACAGCTGCGTGGCCGCCCCTTTCTGCTCAACGTCTGGGCCAGCTGGTGCGCCAACTGCCGCAGCGAACACCCCCTGCTGTTGGAGATAGGCCAGAGCCTGCCCATCCTTGGGATCAGTTACCGGGACAAGCCGGCCGCCGCGCGCGCCTGGCTCGAGAGCGCCGGCAATCCCTATCAGCTGGTGCTGGACGATGGCGACGGCGCCCTCGGGCTGGCCCTCGGGGTGGTCGGTACGCCGGAGAGCTGGCTGGTGAGCGCTGACGGGCGCCTGCTGGCCCGCCACCGGGGCGTCTTGACCAAAGAAGCGTGGCAGCGCCGCTTCCTCCCGCTGCTGGAGAAACCATGAGAAGCCTGCTGCTTGCCCTCTGTCTGATCCCGTCCCTGCTGTGGGCCGCCGACGAGTTTTCTTTTGCCGATGCCACCCAGGCCGAGCGGGCCGAGGCCCTGGCCAGGAGCCTGCGCTGCCCGTCCTGCCAGAACCAGAACCTGGTGGAGTCCAACTCCCCCCTGGCGCGAGATCTGCGCCTCGAGGTCTACCAGCGGGTCGCCGCCGGACAGAGCGACGAGGCGGTGCGCGACGCGCTGGTCGAGCGCTACGGAGAGTTTGTCACCTACCGCCCCCCCTTGCGCCTCTCGACCCTGCTGCTGTGGGGCCTGCCGCCCCTGCTGCTGGCCCTGTGCGGCCTCTGGCTCGCCACCGGGCGGCGTCCCCGCCTGCCTTCGACCCTGAGCGAGGAGCAGGCCATTTTGCATGCACAGTGGCAGGCGAGCGCCCCCGAAGAGGCGGCCCCCCACCCGCTCACCCCCTGGCTTGGCCCGGCTATCCTCGTCTCCAGCCTGGGGCTCGCCGCGCTCGGCTATCAGACCCTGGGTCAGTTCGAGCAGTGGCGTCACTGGCAGGCCAACCCCGATCCCCTGCTGGGGCTCGAGGCCGGCGCCCTCAAGGAGGCCGCCGGTGCCCGGCTGCAGGAGCGCCTGCGCCAACAGCCGCGCGACAAGGATGCCTGGGCCGAGCTGGCCCAGTGGCTGCTCTATCAGAATCGCTTCGACGATGCCCTGTGGGCCTATGACCGACTGGCCCAGCTGGAGGGAGAGCAGAGCGCCGCCACCCGGGCCGCCCGGGCCACAGTGCTCTACTACCGGGCCGGCCAGCGCATGACGCCCCAGGCCGAGCAGGAACTCAATCAGGCCCTGAGCCAGGACCCGGGTGAGGTGACCGCCCTGATGCTCAAGGCGTCGGATCACTTCTTGAATGGTCGCTACCGGGAGGCGGCACGCCTTTGGCAGCAACTGCTCGACGAGGGGCGCCCTCGTCTGGATCGGGAGGCGGTGACCCGTGCCCTGCAAATGGCCAGCGCGCTGGGCGGAGCCGGTTGAGCGTAAATAGGGCATGCGTCCGCCCCGGTGTCGTGGCAAAATGCGACGCCCCATAGGGGCATAAACGCCGTGGATGACACAAATTTCATGATTCCCTTCGATGACAAGGGGCAAAGGATTGTGCTGCGTCAAAGGCCGACATATAACTAATCCAGACTCCTTTCGATTCGTGCGGTAAACCAGATCATGATGAAGCGCTACCTCACCTCACTGCTGCTGGGCCTCACCCTGTTGCAGCCAGCCTTGGCCAATCCTTTCTCTGGCGGCCATGGTCATCCCGGCTCCATCACGGGCCTGCATTCGGATGCCTTTGTCATCGCCAACCACAGAACCGGTGAGGTGTTAAGCGAGCGCAATGCCAACCGGGTCATGCCGATTGCCTCCATCACCAAGCTGATGACCGCCATGGTGGTGCTGGACTCAGGGCTTCGCCTCAACGAGACCCTCACCGTCACCCAGGCCGATATCGACCGCATCAAGGGCACCGGCTCACGTCTGGCCGTCGGCTCGCGCCTGAGCCGTGCCCAGATGTTGCACATTGCCCTGATGGCCTCGGAAAACCGTGCCGCCTCGGCCCTGGCCCGCCACTATCCCGGCGGTCAGCGTGCCTTCGTCGAGGCGATGAACGCCAAGGCTCGTATGCTCGGCATGTGGGATACCCGCTTTCACGACAGCACGGGGCTGACCCCGCGTAACGTCTCCACCGCCCACGACCTGGCCAAGATGGTGGCCGCGGCCGCCAGCTATCCGCTGATCCGCCAATACTCCACCGACGATCAGAGCCTGGTTCGCACCAACAAGACCCAGCTTCACTATCGCAACTCCAACCGCCTGGTGCGTGAAGGGATCTGGGACGTCAAGGTCTCCAAAACCGGCTATATCCGCGAGGCGGGCCGCTGCCTGGTCATGGAAACCCGGGTAGAGCGTGAGCCCGTCATCATGGTGCTGCTCAATGCCGACACCACCAATCAGCGGGTCGCCGATGCCAAGCGCATCAAGACCTGGCTGGAGGGCTCGGGGCGCACCACCCTCGCCGCCAACCCATTTCGCACCGCCGGTCAGTAAGTTGCCTCGATGAAGCCCCAACCGGGGCTTCACTCTTTCCCCCGTTTGCGCAGCCCCCCCCATCCGGGGGATGCGGAAGATTACCCCACTCCCCCTTGCCCCTCTGAGGGGATTGTCGTGCCACTCTGCCAGCTCGCCGCCTCTGCGCCTCTCTCGATGCCCTCTCATGCCGACACATCTGCGGCGCGGCGATGATTGTCACATGGCTCTCATTCATGGCCGGGCAGGTCTAGACTGGCTGCGACCCTCACCCATCAAGGAGCTGTTATGAAACGGATACTTCCCCTGTTGCTGTTGCCCCTGGCCGTTCAGGCCGCCGAGCCGGTCTGGATCACGGTCGGCTCGGATGCCGGCCCCGAACTCAAACGAGTGGGGGCCGAGGTCGCGCCCCTGTTCAGCGCCAAGGGGAGCGCCATCCAGCTGGCCCAGGTCGAGCCCGGCCAGCTGGCCGCCCTCTCAACCCTGATGCACGAGGAGCACGCACGCTGCGGCGGCTACATGGTACACGCCAGCCTGGCCGACGCCCTGCAGGCCATGGCCCAGCCTCAGACCCTGACAAGCTTCACCGCTCCCCCGCTCGAGCGTGGCGATAGCGTGCGCCGGATGCTGCCCAATCTGGATCAGGGGCAGATCGCCGGCACCATCGGCAAGCTCTCAAGCTGGCGCAACCGTTACTACACCACCACCACAGGGGTGCAATCCGCCGATTGGGTCGCCCAGCAGTGGCGCGGGCTCACCGGAACCCTGCCCTGGGCCAGCGTCAGCCGTGTCAAGCACAGCGGTTACCCGCAACAATCCGTGGTGCTCACCCTGACGGGGAGCAAGTATCCAAACGAGGTGGTGGTGCTCGGCGGCCACCTCGACTCCACCGCCGGCTATGCCCCCAACAGCCAGACCCTGGCACCGGGCGCCGACGACGATGCCTCCGGCATCGCCACCCTGACCGAGGTGCTGCGAGTACTGGCCGATCAGGGGCGCCAGCCCGAGCGTACCCTGCAATTCATCGGCTACGCGGCGGAAGAGGTGGGGCTGCGCGGCTCCAAAGACATCGCCGGCCGCTACAAGAGCGCCGGCACTCGAGTATTGGCGGCGCTACAGCTCGACATGACCAACTATCAGGGGTCGGCCGAGGACATCGTCTTCATGACCGACTACACCGATAGCCAGCTCAACGCCTACCTGGCCCGCCTCATCGACACCTACCTGCCGGCCATCACCTATGGCTACGACAGTTGCGGCTACGGCTGCTCGGATCACGCCTCCTGGCACAATCAGGGCTACCCGGCGGCCATGCCATTCGAGTCGCGCTTTAATGACTACAACCCCAACATTCACACCCGCAACGACACCCTGCAAAACTCCGACAGCCAGGCCGGCCACGCCCTGAAGTTCGCCCAGCTGGCGGCAAGTTTCGCCGTCGAGATGGGGCGCATCGACTGACCCGCCAGACAAACGCAAGAGGGCCCGTGAGGGCCCTCTTTGCTGTGCGGATCAGAACAGGTCGAGCTGCTGACCGCAGATGCGATCAAACGAGGCCCCGACGAAGGGAAGGATGGCGTCGGCGATGGGGCGCAGCTGCTTGTCCACGTAATGCTCGTAGTCGATGGCGCTGCGCCGGTATTCGAGCGGCTCGGGGCCGCTCACCGTCATGACGTAGGCGATGGTGCCGCGATGCTGGTAGCGCAGGGGCAAGCCGCGGCGGCGGTTCTCGTCGTCGGCCAGACGCGCGGCGCGCACGTGAGGCGGCACGTTCTTCTGATACTCCTCGAGCTGCTGGCGCAGCCGCTTGCGATAGACCAGCTGGTCGTCGCGCTCCCCCTTGCGGGTGGCATCCACCGTCTGGCGCACAAAATCGCTCGGATCCTGGTCGTGAAACACCAGATTGAAGAGCTCGGACTGAAACCCCTTGGCCAGGGCCGTCCAGTCGGTGCGTACCGTCTCGAGCCCCTTGAACACCAGGTGCTCCCCCTCCCCTTCGCCCACCAGACCCGCGTAGCGCTTCTTGCTCCCCTTCTCGAGGCCGCGAATGGTTGGCATCAGGAAGCGCCGGTAGTGGGTCTCATACTGGATCTCGAGGGCACTCTCGAGATCAAACTCGGCGCGGATCTTCTCTCGCCAGCGGCGGTTGATGTGCTCCGCCAGCCCCTGGCCGATGGCGTCGGCCTCTGCGCCGCTCACCGCCTTGCCCAGGTGCACGAAGGTCGAGTCGGTGTCGCCGTAGATGACCTGATACCCCTTTGCCTCGATCCACTCACGGGTGGTCTGCATGATGCCGTGACCGCGCAGGGTAATGGAGCTCGCCAGGCGCGGATCATAGAAGCGGCAGCCCCCCGAGCCGAGCACCCCGTAGAAGGAGTTCATGATGATCTTGATGGCCTGGGAGAGGGGCTTGTTGCCCGCCCCCTTGGCCCGGTCACGCGCCTGCCACAGCCCCTCGATGAGGCCGGGCAGGAAGTGACGCTCGCGGGAGAAGAGTGCGCCGCGAAAGCCGGGAATGGCGTGATCGGGATTGCGCAGCCCCTCCACCAGCCCCATGGGGTCGATGCAGAAGGTGCGGATGATGCTCGGGTAGAGGCTCTTGAAGTCGAGCACCAGCACATGGCGATAGAGGCCGGGGGCCGAGTCCATGACATAGCCGCCCGGACTCGCCAATCCGCCATCGCGAGGCAGGTTCGGCGCCACAAAGCCGCCCCGGTGCAAACGCGGCAGGTAGAGGTTGGTGAAGGCCGCCACCGAGCCGCCGATGCGATCGAGCTCGAGGCCGGTGAGCGACGCCCGCTCCACCGCGAAGGCGATGAGATCGCAGTGCGCGAAGATCTCGTGCACCAGGCGGCAGTCTTCCAGGTTGTAGCGGGCCAGCGCCCCCTTGTCGGAATGGAACAGCTCGGTGATCTTCTGGCCCCGGTTGGCCACGTCCTCGATGTCCTTGCCGCGGCCTAGCAGCTCGCTTGCCACCGCGTCCAGACTAAAACTGGGAAACTGCCAGGTCGCGCTCTTGAGGGTGTCGACCCCATCCAGCACCATGCGCCCAGGCAGGGTCACGTTGCCGCTCTGGGGATCCTGGCGCGAGGCACGCCAGAAGGCGAGCTCGCGGCCGCGCCCGAGGCGCAGCCGCCGCTTGTGGAGATCGGCGCGGCGCAGCAGCAGGCGAAAGTCGAAGTTGACCACGTTCCAACCCATCACCAGATCCGGATCGAAGCGCTGGAACCAGCGCTCCAGGGCCGACAACAGGGCCGGCTCGTCGGCCACCCACTCCACCGGGGTCGCCATCTCCTCGGGCTCGCCAATCATGATGACCCGCTCGTCCATGGGGCTCGACAGCCCCACCGAGAAGAGGGCTCCGTCCATGGCGCACTCCACGTCGAGCGACACCCAGGAGAGGGTCGGCGCCACCTCGGCCGGGGCGCAGCGCCCGTCACTGACCTGCCAGTGGCCGCCGCGTCGGCTCGCGTGCCCCTGAAACTTGACCCCGGCGGTGATGAAGCGCTCCATCAGGTAGCGCTCGGGCAGGCGGATGTCCGCCTCGAAGTGCTCGGTGCCCTTGATGAGCAGCAGCTCCACCGCCTTGTGAAAGGCCGCCAGGGTGGGAAAGTAGAGGCCGGCGACGGGGCGGCCATCGAAGGTCTGCATCGGCAGACGGCGGGCCCGTCCGCGCAACCCGTGGGCGCGAAACAGGGTCATGGCCTCGCTCATCTGATCGGCAGGCACGAAGAAGAGGGGCTCCTGATCCGGCACCACCAGCCGCACCGGCCCCTGTGGGCTCCACAGCCAGAGGATGATCTCGGTCCGGCCCCCGTGGTCGCGGGCGTGGCGGGTGAGGATGAAGCCTTCGCTCGGGGCGACAGGTGAAGAGAGGGATTCGCTCATGGGGGCATTGTACGTTTGTACAGTACCCTGCGACAAGCTACCCCAGACTCAAGGGCCTGGGCTCGAACTCGCCCCGCTCAAGGATCCTGATGCAGGCATCCACCACGTCGGGATCGAGACGAGACCCCTTCATCCTCAGGATCTCGTCTCGGGCCTGCGCAACCCCCAGGGCGGCGCGATAGGGACGATCGGACGACATGGACTCGACGATGTCGGCCACCGTCAGGATCCGCGCCTCCAGCAGCAGCGACTCTCCCCCTATGCCACGGGGGTACCCCGAGCCATCGAGAAACTCATGATGCTGATAGATGATCTCGGCGATGGGCCAGGGAAAGGCGATCCCCTTGAGGATCTCGTAAGCGGTGGTGGGATGCTGCTTGACCAGCTCATACTCCAGCGCGGTCAGACGCCCCGGCTTGTTCAATATCTCGATGGGGATCTGGATCTTGCCCAGATCGTGGACGATGCCCGCCAGATAGAGGCCACGCAGCCGATGTGCCGTGAGCCCGAGCTCCATGCCAATGCGCAGGGCCAGCTCGGCCACCTGCTGCTGGTGACCGGCCGTGTAGGGATCGCGCTGCTCCAGGGTGGCGGCGATCGCCTCGAGCGCATCCGCCAGTGCCTTCTCCTGAACCAGGGCTTGGGCTGCGTGGGCGCGCAGCGTGGAGTGATAGGCCTCACGGGTCCAGAGGGATTCGAGACCATAGACCAGGTTGTCGGCCAGCTCGCCAAAGAGGGTGATCTCCTCCTCACCAAAGGCATGAGGGATATCGGCATAGAGGGCCAGCGCCCCCCTGCGCCCATCGCTACAAAGCAGGGGCAGCGCCAACGCGGAGCCGAGGCCAAAATGCTCGGCACGCCGCCGCCAAAAGGTCGCATGCTGGCTGCGGATGAGGTCCGCTTCGTAGATGTTGCGCCCCTCCCGCAGACAACGACCCACAGGCCCCTGCCCCACGGGCACATCATCCCAGGTCAGGGCAATCCCTTCGAGGTAACCGCTCGCCTCGCCTGCCTGGGCCGCCAACACCACGGCATGCTCCTCCCCCGGCTCGAGCCAGGCGACCAGCGCCAGGCGATAACGATCCTCCAGCACCAGCGCCTCACATACCCCTTGCTGCAGCCCCTCCACGCTCTGGGCCGTCACCAGGGCCCGGTTACAACGGCTGCTGGCCTCCATGGCCCAGACCTTTCGCCTCAGATCCCGATCGGCCCTGCCGCTCCAGGGCGTCGCGACGCTGAGCCCACACCCCACCACGGCGCCCGCCCCGTCATAGAGCGGAAACTTGGTCAGCTGCACCTGGGGTTCGCCATCACCATACGGGTAGGTGCGGCTCAGGGTCACTATCTCTCCCTGCTCGATGACCCTTTCATCCCCCTCCAACCAACTGGCGGGTAGCACCTCGTCGAGGCGTCTCCCCACCAGGGTGCCCACCGGCAGGGCCAGATCTGCCGCCAGCGGGGCACTACAACCCTGGATAACCATTGCCCGGTCCCGGACCAGAAGGCGCGTGGGCAACTGCTCCACCAGCATCCGCAGCTGGGTGGGTGGCAACCCCACCAGGGAGGGGACCGCCTCCTGGCTAAACGCTTCCCGAGCCATGGTCACCTCCTGAAAGCGGGATCTGGGGCAGATGATAGCCCGACTCGAGTAGCCCTATTGCGACCTCGACCACCCGGGCATCGAACCAGAGGCCGCTGTAATGACGCAGCTCGGCCAGCACCGCCTCCTGGTCAAACTGATGGCGAAACGGACGGTGCGAGAGCATCGCCTCTATGGTGTCGGCCACCCTTAAGATGCGAGCCTCCAGGAGGATCTCTTCCCCCTTGAGCCCCTGAGGGTAACCGCTACCATCGAGGTTCTCGTGGTGCTGCAAGATGATGTCGGCGATAGGGAGTGACAGCGGAAGCTCTCTTATCTGCTCATAGCCGTCCCGGGCATGGGCCTTCACAAATTCAAACTCGAGGGGAGTGAGGCGGCGTGGGCGCACCAGGATCTCGGCCGGCACCCGGATCAGCCCCACATCGTGGACCATGGCGGCCAATGCCAGCGCCTTGCTCTGCCGGGGGGAGAGCACCAGGCGATCGGCGATGTGCGCGGCGAGATCCATGACCCTCAGCTCATGCTCACGGGTGTTGCTGTCCCTGTGCGTCATCCCGAGCGAAAGCACCCTCATCACGGGCTCCAAGACGACGTCCTGAGACCAGAGATCGCCCTCACCCAAGAGCGCCCCCACCAGGCCCGCACTCGGCCCGCCCCCATTGCGCAGGGCCCCTTTGCAGCAGAGCAGATCCCCCTGTGAGGGCAGAGATAGCGTTTCACGATACGTCCCCCCAAAGAGGATCAACCCATGATCGAGCTGGCTCATCCGCCTTCCCCCGAGCCCGGGCCACCATGACTCGACCGGCAAGCCCAGCTGAGTGGCTTGCTCGATGCCAAGCAGTGCGTTGAAAGGGGCGTTTCCCCACACCAGATGGCCACGGGCGTCTTGAATAAAGAGGGGTAAGGGAAGTGCCTCCAGCAGGAGAGAGGGCAGCTGAAACTCGGCACTCTGAGCCAGCATCAAGGCCAACCGCTCGTGCTCACGACTGGCGCCCAGTGCCCGAGCCAGATTGGGTAACAGCGGGGATAGGCGCGACGACCAGTCGGGATGCTCCCCCTCCGCCAGCAGAAACAGCAAGAGCGTACCCTCTTCGGGGGCGAGGGTGAAAAACGCCGCGTGCGCGCCCCGCTCGGGCCAGAGCGTTGCCACCAGCTGCGCCGGCTGCGCGAGCGCATGGGCGTCGCATCGAAAGGCGGCGCCATCCGGAGGCGGCGAGGTGGCACCCAGCAGGTGAAGCGCATCGCCCTCGCGCCCCAACACCACGGCGGCCAGCGCGCCGGTGTGATGGCTGACCCGCGCCATGACGGCATCAAGCAAGGAGGATAATCGCTCCTCCTGGCCGATGATGAGTGCCAGATCCCACAGGACCTGCCACTTCACCTCATCCCACGGCTGCACCTGATTCACCCCCACCTCCCTGCGACATTAGCCTCAGCATCCCATAAGCGAAGCAAGCGAGGCATGACCCCCTCTCGGAGGCTCTCGAGAGCGAATGCCTCTATTGAGCTCCAAAAGAATACGCCATTGACGCCACCGCTAGAAGCGTCTCTTATCAATAAGCCGTTCTCCGGGGTCGGTCACGACCAATAAAAACACCCTGCGAGCTGCGCCCGCAGGGTGTTCAATCGGCGATGAGGCTGAAGGAGGGATCAGGCCTCGTCGAGCTCGACCAGCACCTTGGCCAGCTCGATGGGCTCCACTTCGGCCCCTTCCAGATCGCTGTTCCAGTTCGGGCCAATCAGCACCTCATCCTCGTCCAGATCGTTGACCCAGACGTCGAGGAACTCTTCCAGATCGATGGCATCCGGCTCGTAGTCGGCCCACTCCTCGGCACAGTGCAGTCGAGCATCGGCCTCGTTGGACCAGAGCGGCATCACATCGGCGTCTTCAAATTCGGCCGATTGGCAGACGACCCAGTCCTCACCGTAACGCAGCCCCCACAACTGGCCCGACTCACGGACCTCTTCGACAAACAGCTGGAAATTGGCGTCAAGGTTTTCTGTTAACTTGCTCATTGGAGTCTCTCTTGCACTGTGCGCGGGCCAGCGTGGCCATCTGGGGCAAATGGTCGCCCAAAACCCCTGTGGACTCAAGGGATTCGGGGAAAAAAGCCCGCCCTTTCCTCATATTCGATAGCTGCCGACCAGGGTGGAGAGCTGCCTGCTGCGCGATTCAAGCTGAACCACGGCCCGCTCCGTCTGCTCGTTATGCTCGAGGGCCCGGTGGGCAGCCTGAGCTATCGTGTCCATGTGGCTGTGGATCCCCAGCACAGAGTCGGCCTGCTGATTCGCCGCCTCGGCAATATGCCCGTTCATTCGGCTGATGGTATCGATGACGGTCGAGATATGGCCGATCACCTCGCCCATGCGAGCCGCCGAGCTGGCGGTGACGTCCGAAAGAGACTGCAACTGACCGATCTGGCCCGTCACCTGGGCCGTCCCTTCTTGCACCCTGGCTATCATGTCGCGGATCTCATCGGTCGAGGCGTGGGTGCGATTGGCCAGGGTGCGTACCTCATCGGCCACCACCGCAAAGCCGCGTCCCTGCTCCCCGGCCCGGGCCGCCTCGATGGCGGCATTGAGGGCCAGTAAGTTGGTCTGCTCGGCGACCCCGCGGATCACCTCAAGAACTTTCTCGATGCTCTGACTGTTGGAGTCCAGCTGTGACACGGCGGTGACCGAGGTCATCAGCTGGGCGGCAAGACGACCGACCGCATCGGCCGTCTCCTGCATCAGGCTCTGCCCCTCCCGGATCATCATCATGGCCTGCTCGGCCGACGCCGCCGCCTCACGGGTATGGTCGCCAATCTGGGTGCAGCCGGTCGTCACCAGCGCGATCGCCTCGGCCGCCTTCTTCGTATCCCCCACCTGTTCATTGGCGAGCCGATGGTGGCTACGTGCGACCGACGCCAGCTGGGTGGCCGCCTTGTCGTTTTCCGCCGCAATACCCTGCACCTGCTGCACCAAAGAGCCCATCTGTTCGGTGAAGCGGTTGAAGTTGCGAGCCAGCGCCGATAGCTCGTCACGCCCCTCGGCCTGTAACCTGGCCCGTAAATCCCCCTCCCCGCGTGCCAGCTCGTCGAGCGCCCCGGTCGTCGCCGCCAGCGGCGTCACGATAGAGCGCGTCAGCCACCAGAGCGCGCCGCAGAGGACGGCCAGGATCACGCCGCTGAGCGCCAACAGCCGCACCAAGACCTGCCAGTACTGCTGCTGCACGTCATCCACATAGATGCCGGTTCCGATGATCCAGTCCCAGGGCTCGAAACGCTTCACAAAGGAGATCTTGGCCACGGGCTCATCCGCCCCCGGCTTGGGCCATTGATAGGCCACATGCCCCCCTTCGCGCTGGGTCTGGGTGGCGGTCACAAACTCGACGAAGAGACGCTTGCCACTGGGATCTTTGATGGTGGAGAGATCCTGGCCATCGAGCGCCGGCTTCATCGGGTGCATCACCATGAAGGGGCGGCTGTCGTTGATCCAGAAGTAGTCATCATGGCCATAACGCAGCGCCTTGAGTGTCTGGAGCGCCGCCTGCTTGGCCTGCGCCTCATCAAGCTCCCCGGCCTCGACCCGCTTGGCGTAGCTGGCCACCAGGCTCCAGGCCGTCTCGACCTGATGACGGGTCTGCTTGCCCTTCTCCGCCATCAGACTGCGATAGTCCAGGGTGGCAGCAAGCAGGGTCAACAGGACGAGGGAGAGGACAATGAGTAGCGACACCAGCAACAGACGCTGGCGAATGGAGAGCGTTCTTAGCACACCGAGTTCCTCCGTTGAACAGGTCTAGCTACGCTATGGCATTAGGATCAAATAGTCCATTTGACTCCGCGCTCATGCATCAGGAGTTTGATAGCGGACACGAAAAAGGGGCCCAAGGGCCCCTTCTCACACATGCCGGGATCAACGCTCCCAGTACACCTCTTCCAGGCTGTCTTCCTTCTCCGGCAGGCCGCGCGACAGGCGCGGGCTGCTCTGGGCCAACACCTCGTAGCTCACCCGGTTGGCGTATTTGCACACCTGAGAGAGGGAGGAGTAGGTCAGGAAGTCGGCCACGTGCTTGGCGGAATTGGGCACGGCACTGCGGTGGTAGGCGTTGGCCACCATGTCGTGCAGCACGGCAGACAGGGCCCCGTCGCCGGCGCCGTTGGTGTTCTTGATCTTCTCCGGACCACCCATGTAGGGGGCGATGTGGGAGTAGATGCGCTTGGGCACGCGGCAGCCGCTGCGGGTCATGGGGCGGCTGAACTCGTACATGTTGAACTCGGGGATGACACCCGGCAGCAGCGACAGGGTCGTCTCGCGCTTGAAGTCATCCTCGGTATAGGCAGCCATGTAGAGGCCGACCGGACCAGCTGTGCAGAGCACCATGTCGGCCCAGTCCAGCGCCTTGTCGGCGGCGGCCAGGGGATCGGAGAAACCGGTCAGGGCCTCGCCCTCTTCTTCGTTCATGGCGAGCACGGTGACGTTCTCGCTGATGAAGTCGCGCCACCACTGGGGATCGGACTCGATGACGAAGCGGGTACCCAGGGTCAGCACCACGGGCACGCCGGCCTCGCGGGCGTAGCGCACCGCGCTCATGGCCGCCTCCTTCATGGGAGTGCCATCTTCACCGCGCACCAGATAGGCGGTGATGACCAGGGCCGAGGCCTCCTTGATGATGCTCTCGGGGATGTGAGCCACATCCAGATGGTCCATCTTGCCGGGGTTGATGCCAAAGCTGCGCTCGCCCCCGTCGGTGATGAAGGTGAAGCAGCGCCCGATGGGGCCGTCGACCGGTTGCAGGTAGTCGAGGTTGACCCGCGACGAGGTGTTGCACAGGTAACGGTAGGCATAGCTGCCGATGCGGATGTCCTGGCTCATGACCCCAAGCAGGATGGAGTGGGAGTCCGCCAGCACAGAATAGTTGTGCATGGTGTTGCCTATGGTGCCACCGGCAAACTCGCTCACCACCATGTTGTTGCTCTTGAGCTCGTCGTAGATCTGCTCGGCCACCTCGTCGGAGATGAGCATGGAGTGGCCACGGCTCAGGCCATAACGCTCGAGAAAGTCGAGGTCCACGTGGGCTTCAATGTCGACCAGCGTCTGATCAATCCCTACCACATATGCTTTGCCCCGTGCGCCGAGGGTGGCGCTTTGGGAGATGAGGGGATCGCGGCGATCCACCGGAAAGTAGTGTTTGGACTTGCGCTGACCGGGAAATTTCATGGCTCTGATCTTCGGCTGAAGGGGAAAAAGTGGGGCGCGATTCTACCACATAGCAGCGGTGCGAAAAGTCGCCCTTTTCACTTTCCTCACCAAGATGAGCCTAGCGCGAGACCGAAAACGTTTGCCATAAAAATGGCTCAGAATCCGAGATAGAGGGCCTGCCCACTCGCCAGCAACAGGGCGGTGAAGGTGGCCACCATCCCCACTTGTCGCGCCGGATTGGGGGCGCGCTTCTGCTGTACGCCAACCGCATGCAGCAAGCGTCCACCGAGCAGCAACAACCCGATGCCATGGAGCATGGGCATCGCAGCCCCGGTCAGCTCACCGCCGCCCATCAACAGCAGCACCAGGGGCACATACTCGGCGAAGTTGCCATGCGCCCGCATGGCGGCACGCAGCACGGGCTCATTGCCGTCCCCAAGCGAGACGCGATAGCGAAAACGGCAGCGAATGACCCAGGCCGACAGGCCCAGGAAGAGCAGGCCGAGCAGGCCCGCGTAGATCAGAGTAACGTGTAGCATCCTTGCATCTCCTTTCAGGCCAGTTCGCGGCAGATGAGCGACACCATCATGCGGATATGGGCCGGGTCGTCGTTAAGGGACGGAATATAGTGAAACGCCTCGCCGCCGTGTTCGAGGAACAGCTCACGGTTCTGGCCGTCGATCTCCTCCAGGGTCTCGAGGCAATCGGCCGAGAAGGCGGGGCAGACGACGTCGAGCCGTTTTATCCCCTTGGCCGGCAGGGCAGCGACCGTCTCGTCCGTATAGGGCTTGAGCCACTCCTCCTTGCCAAAGCGCGACTGGAAGGTAACGCTCCAGCTTCCCTCGGCCAGACCGAGTTCGGTGGCCAGCAGTTGGCCCGTCTCGTGGCACTGATAACCATAGGGGTCACCCTCTTCCTGATAACGCTCGGGAATGCCGTGAAACGACATCAGCAGGTGATCCCCCTGCCCCTGTTGCTCCCAGTAGCGGCGCACGCTCTGGGCCAGGGCACGGATGTAGTCCGGGTGGGCATGATAGTCGTGGATGAGGCGCATCACCGGCAGGTTGCGCTCTTTTTTCATCGCCTTGGCCCAGGCGTCGAACACGCTGGCCGTGGTGCTCACCGAATACTGGGGATAGAGGGGCAATATGATGACCCGGTTCACGCCCTGCGCCTTGAGGCTCGCCCATGCGTCGCTCATGGAGGGAGAGCCATAGGTCATGGCCAGAGCCACCGGCACCTCGACGCCCTCACGCTTGAGCTCCTGCTCCAGGGCCGTACGCTGGCGCTGGCTGATGGCCATCAGGGGTGAGCCATCGGCGCTCCAGATAGATTGGTAGAGCTTGGCCACCTTGGGGGAGCGGGTCGGCAGTATGATGAAATGGAGCAGTGGACACCAGAGGGCGCGCGGCAGATCCACCACCCGCTGGTCGTGCAAAAACTGACGGAGGAAGGCCTTGACGGCCGCTGTGGTCGGGGCAGACGGCGTGCCCAGATTGACGAGCAGGATCCCGGTTTTGGTTGTCACTTTGCTTCTCTGAATCATTGTTATAAAAAAGGGCCCTGACGGGCCCTCTTTTAATACCAAACTTTAGCCCAGCAGGGTAGCCAGTTGCTGGCTCACTGCATCGACGCTCTGGGTGCCGTCGATCTTGTGGTACTGGGTGCGGCCGGCATCGGCCTCTGTCTTGTAGAACCCGACCAGCGGAGCGGTCTGGGTGTGGTAGACGTCGAGGCGCTTGCGCACTGTGGTCTCTTCGTCGTCGGCACGGATCACCAGATCCTCGCCGGTCACGTCATCCTTGCCTTCCACCTTGGGCGGGTTGAAGACGACGTGGTAGGTGCGGCCCGAGCCCGGGTGCACGCGGCGGCCGCTCATGCGCTTGACGATCTCTTCGTCCGGCACGTCGAACTCGAGCACGAAGTCCACGTTCACACCCGCTTCCTTCATGGCCTCGGCCTGGGGAATGGTGCGCGGGAAACCGTCCAGCAGGAAGCCGTTGGCGCAATCGGCCTGGGCGATACGCTCTTTAACCAGACCGATGATGATGTCGTCGGAGACCAGTTGACCTGCGTCCATCACCGCCTTCGCCTTGAGGCCGAGCTCGGTGCCCGCCTTGATCGCGGCACGCAGCATGTCGCCGGTGGAGATCTGCGGAATACCGTGTTTTTCCATGATGAACTGAGCCTGGGTACCCTTGCCGGCACCCGGTGCCCCGAGCAGAACAATGCGCATACACGCTCCTATTGATTGGTTATTCAAATCTTTCGCGGGGGAAAAATTACACGCTTTCCCCCACTTCCACAAGACAAAGCGGGGCGAACGGCCATTTTGACGCCAGTTTGCCGGCCCGTTTGTGCCCACCCCGTCAGAGGGGTGAGTCCCTTTGGTTGAGTGAAAATGCAGCAGACATGACAAGGCCCGCCGAAGCGGGCCTTGGGGTATCAGCCGAGCAGCAGCCGGTTGACCCGGGCCACGAAGCTGGCCGGATCGGTCAGCCCACCCTGCTCCGCCAGCTGGGCCTGTTCGTGCAGCAGGGTGACCCAGTCACCGAACAGGGCCTCATCCTCGATGTCGCCCAGCTTCTTGACCAGGGCGTGCTCCGGGTTGAGCTCGAGGATGTACTTTTGCTCCGGCACCGGCTGACCGGCGGCGCGCATCAGCTTGAGCATCTGGGTGCTCATGCCGTAGGCGTCGGTGACGATGCACGACGGCGAGTCGGTCAGGCGATGGGTGACGCGCACCTCTTTGACCGCATCGCCCAGGCTCTGCTTCACCCGCTCGATGAGGCCGGCGTTGGCCTTCTCGGACGCCTCCTGGGCCTCCTTGTCGGCGGCGTCTTCCAGCTCGCCGAGATCCAGCTCGCCACGGGTGACCGAGATCATCTGCTTGCCGTCGAACTCGCTCAAGTGGCTCATCAGCCACTCGTCGACGCGATCCCACATCAGCAGCACCTCGATGCCCTTCTTGCGGAAGATCTCCAGATGCGGGCTGTTCTTGGCGGCGGCGTAAGAGTCAGCGGTGATGTAGTAGATCTTCTGCTGACCTTCCTTCATACGGCCGACGTAATCTTCCAGCGACACAGTCTGGGCCTCGCCGTCACCGGCGGTGCTGGCAAAGCGCAACAGCTTGGCGATCTCTTCGCGGTTGGCATAGTCCTCGGCCGGACCCTCTTTGAGCACGTTGCCGAACTCTTTCCAGAAGGTGGCGTACTTCTCGGCATCGTCCTTGGCGAGCTTGGAGAGCATGGAGAGCACCCGCTTGGAGCACGCCTTGCGCAGGGCTGCCGTGGTCTTGTTGTCTTGCAGGATCTCGCGGCTCACGTTGAGCGGCAGATCATTGGAGTCCAGCACCCCCTTCACGAAGCGCAGGTAGGTGGGCATGAACTGCTCGGCGTCGTCCATGATGAAGACGCGCTGCACGTAGAGTTTGAGGCCGTGCTTCTGCTCGCGGTTGTAGAGATCAAACGGGGCGCGGGCCGGCACGTAGAGCAGGCTGGTGTACTCCTGGGCACCCTCGACCCGGTTGTGGGCCCACAAGAGCGGATCCTCGAAGTCGTGGGCGATGTGCTTGTAGAACTCCTGGTACTCTTCGTCCTTGATCTCTTTCGGGTTGCGAGTCCACAGGGCGGTGGCGCGGTTGACCTGCTCCCACTCACCCGGGGTGCCGACGATGGTCTCGCCATCCTCTTCCCGATCCGGGGTGCCCTCCTTGTACATCTCCACCGGAATCGAGATGTGATCGGAGTACTTGCCCACCACGGAGCGCAGCCGCCAGTCGTCGAGAAACTCTTCTTCCTCGGCACGCAGATGCAGGATCACGTCGGTACCGCGGCTCTCCTTGGTGACATCCGCCACGGTGAAGGAGCCCTCCCCTTCGGATTCCCACTGCACGGCGCGATCAACCGGCTCGCCGGCGGCGCGGGAAACCACGGTCACCTTGTCGGCGACGATGAAGGCGGAGTAGAAACCGACCCCGAACTGACCGATCAGCTGGGAATCTTTGCTCTGGTCGCCGGAGAGGTTCTTGAAGAACTCGGCGGTGCCGGAGCGGGCGATGGTCCCCAGGTGCTCGATCACCTGGTCACGGCTCATCCCGATCCCGTTGTCGGAGATGGTCAGGGTGCGCGCGTCTTTATCGACGATGAGACGAACGCGCAGCTGACCGTCGTTCTCATACAAGGAAGCCTCGGAGAGCGCCTTGAAGCGCAGCTTGTCCGCGGCATCGGAGGCGTTGGAGATGAGCTCGCGCAGGAACACTTCTTTGTTGGAGTAGAGGCTGTGGGCCATCAGGCTCAGCAGCTGTTTGACTTCGGTCTGAAACCCGTGGGTTTCTGCATGAACGGCTTGGGTCATCGGCAATTCCTTGACGATTTCAGGTTGAACGGATTCGACAAGGAAGATGGGGGCACTCAAACGACTTTCAAGGGGCGATCACTAAAATACCGAAACGACTGCCGCACATTTGGCCAATGGTCGTCACCAAGACCAAGGCCCCGCATGGGCGGGGCCTTGAGGAACCAGACTCAAGAGTCTCAGTTGAGGGGCTGACGCCCCATCAATGAATGGGAGAGCGTGGTGCCATCCACCAGCTCCAGCTCGCCGCCGACCGGCACCCCGTGGGCAATACGGCTCACCTTGACCCCGGCGGCCCGGGCCATCTCGGCGATGTAGTAGGCGGTGGCATCCCCCTCTATGGTGGGGTTGGTGGCAAGGATCAACTCCTCAATCGCCTCGTCTTGCAAGCGGCGCTCGAGGATCTCGAGCCCGAGCTCCTCGGGGCCAATGCCATCCAGCGGCGAGAGGTGGCCCATCAGCACGAAGTAGCGCCCGCTGTAGTGTCCGGTCTGCTCGATGGCGGCCACGTCGGCCGGGCTCTCCACCACGCAGAGCAGGCCGTTCTCGGCACGTTTGGGGCTGGCGCACAGATCGCACTGCTCGTTCTCGGTGAAGGTGCGGCAATGGCTGCAGTGACCAATCTCGGTCAACGCCCGGGTCAGGGTCTGGGCCAGCCGCAGGCCGCGGCTGCGCTCGCGCTCGAGCAGCTGGAACGCCATCCGCTGGGCAGACTTGGGGCCCACACCGGGCAGCACTTGCAGGGCCTTGATCATTTCGTCAAGGAGGGGGCTGAATTTCATCGCGCTCTCGTTTTGCTCACGGTTTTGGGGCAGGACTATACCCAAACCCGGGCCCCCTTGCCATGGTCCCGGGCCAAGAGTCATGCGCCAGGTGAGCGCAGCCTGGGGTCAGCGCACTTCCAGACGTTTGACCTGCCACACCATGCGACTGTGATAACGCTCCTTGTCGAGCTCGGGGAAGTCGCTCAGGGGATAGATGATCCAGAGCGGCCCCTTGCTGCGAACCGTGAGCGCAGCGCCGTCCTGCTCGGCCGCCACCAGTACGGGATAGCGGTCAGCATCTTCCTTGGGAATAGACGCCGCATAGTCGTTGAGTGCCACGACCCACACCTCGGGGGTCTTGACGCCGGCCTGATTCAGCAAGTCCCGCAGCAGCACCCCCTTATAGGAGTGTACTCCCTCGGTCCAAGGGGTCTTGGTCTTGACACTGTGCTGTGGCAGGGCACTGAACTGCTCGCGAGTGAGGCTAAGTGGCTCGCCGCCCCCGTTGATCGTCAACAAGGGCTCGGCCCAGAGCGAGGGGGCCAGCAGCAGAAGTCCAATCCAGAAAGCGTGTAGCGTGCGCATGATGATCTCCCGTTAAAACCACCACAATCATAGCCTATGGCTCTGAATCAGAAACAAAAAGGCCCCGTTAAAACGGGGCCTTCGTCATTAAAACGGCATCTTGAAGCCGGGGGGCAGCTGCATGCCGCCAGTCAACTCGGCCATCTTGGTCTTGTTCTGCTCCTCGACACGGCGCACCGCATCGTTGAAGGCGGCTGCGATGAGATCCTCGAGCATCTCCTTGTCATCTTCCATCAGGCTGGCGTCAATATCGACACGGCGCACGCTGTGGTTACCGGTCATGGTGACCTTGACCATGCCAGCGCCAGATTCGCCGGTCACTTCCATCTCGGCCAGCTGCTCTTGCATCTTCTGCATGCGCTCTTGCATCTGCTGCGCCTGCTTCATCAGGTTACCCATTCCACCTTTACCAAACATATCTCTCGTCTCTCATCGTGAACGGATGCGGCCAGGCCGCGGGGCTTACCGAACAATATGGGGGCGGCAAGCATTTTTTCAAGCCGGGCGAGCCCGGAGGATGCGTCAGCACGGCTGACATCAGTCAGTCAGTGGCTCGATAGAATCGATATGGAGCTCGGCCCCGAAGCGCTGACGCAGAAACTGGATATGGGGGTCTCCCTGCATATCTCCCCTGGCCTGCTCGAGCGCCTGCATATAGAGGCGATGCTCGATCTCGAGCGGCGTCTCCTGCCCCTCGACGACCCCGAGCTCCACCTCGACCCGCACCGCTTCGCCGAGCGCCGGCATCAGGTGCTCGGCCAGGGCCTGGCACGCCTTGTCGCTGACCAGATGGCGCTGCTCGGGCTTGAGGGTCAGGTGCAGCAGGCCGGGCTCCTGACGCAGGATGGAGTTAATAGCGAGCTGACGCAGTCGCCCCCCAACCTGAGTGTGGGAGATGAGCTCGGCCCAGGGGTCACCGCAGTGAGCCAGCAGCGTGGAGGGAATGAGGCGTTCACCAAAATCCCCCTGCTCCTCCTCGCCTTCGAGCTCATCCCAGTCGATGGGGAGTCGCTCGGGGGACACGGGTTCACGCGCCTCGAACGCGGGCTCGGGCTGCGCGAGCGGCTCGGGGGCGATCACTGGCGCCGGGGCATCCTCCAACGGCCAAGGGGGCAGATCATCGACCAGAGGGGCGGATGCGGGGGCCCCGCCACCGGCCATGGCCGCCTCATAGTCGCTCCAGAGCTGGCCGTCATCCTCCTCTTCCTCCAACGGCGCGAAGGCGGGATCCACCGGGGCAGGACGCGAGGGCTCGGGCCTTGGCACCGGCGCCATCACTGGAGCCTGTGGCTGGCGCGTCGGCGCGGCCGACGGGGTACGTGCCTGAGCCGGCTCCCCGCGCACCCGGCTGCGCAGCATATTTTTCTTGCCAAGCAGCGCCAGGGCGCTCGACACCTGGGGCTCGGGTGCCGGGGGGGCAGGCTCCTCAGACGCCTCGGGAGGCGCAGGATCCTCGGTCTCCTGCGGCGCAGGCAGGCCATAGCCCATCTGCTCGGCCTGTTGCATCAGCTCGGCCTGCTCGGCAAAGAGGGCGTGCTCGGCGGGCTCAGGCGCTCCCGCCACCATGGGCTTTCCCGTTTCGGCAGCGACCACCGGCGCAGGGGTAACCTCGTCCGCCGCCGTCCGGGGCTCGGCAGGTAGCAACTCGCCAGCAGGGGCCATCGCCTGTGTCGGGGTTGCCATCATGCCACCCAGCGGGGCCATGGCCTGGGCGGCCGGGCTGAAGCTCGCCGGCGGTAGCGCGACCCGGCGGGGCGAGAAGGCGAGCATGCGCAGCACCGTCATCTCGAGGCCGGAGCGACCATCCGGGGCCCAGGGCAGCTCCTTGCGACCGTTGAGGGCGATCTGGTAACAGAGCTGCACCTCTTCGGGGCTCATGGTCTGGGCCAACAGACGCAGGGCGTCGGCATCGCCTCCCTCTTCCTGCACGCTCGAGGGGAGCAGCTGGGCCAGCGCGGTGCGGTGCAGCAGGGCCTCCAGCTCGGCGTGCAGCTGATCAAAATCGGGTCCCAGGGTCGCCATCTCGGCCACCTTGGCTATGGCGGCCGGCGCATCCTGGCGCAGCACCGCCTCCACCAGCTGATAGAGGTGGCGATGATCCAGGGTGCCAAGCATGGCCAGCACGCTCTCGAGGCGAACGCTGCCGTTACCGTGGGCCAGGGCCTGGTCGGTCAGGCTCAGGGCATCACGCATGCTGCCGTCGGCCGCCTTGGCCAGGGCCAGCAGGGCGCGCGGCTCGAACGGCTGCGCCTCCCTGTCCAGCACCCATTCGAGCTGTTTGGCGATCAGGGTCTGATCCAGGCTCTTCAAGTGGAACTGCAAACAGCGAGAGAGGATGGTGATGGGCAGTTTCTGGGGATCCGTGGTCGCCAACAGAAACTTCACATAGGGAGGCGGCTCTTCCAGCGTCTTGAGCAGCGCATTGAAGCTATGGCGCGAGAGCATGTGCACTTCGTCGATGAGATAGACCTTGAAGCGACCGCGTGCCGGGCGATACTGGACGTTGTCGAGCAGTTCCCGGGTGTCTTCCACCTTGGTACGCGACGCCGCATCGATCTCCAGCAGATCGACGAAGTTGCCTTGATCGATCTCGCGGCAGGTGTCACAGACGCCGCACGGATGACTGCTCACCCCCTGCTCACAGTTGAGGCTCTTGGCCAGGATACGGGCAATGGTGGTCTTGCCGACCCCTCGGGTGCCACTCAGCAGATAGGCATGGTGCAGTCGTCCCTGCTCCAGGGCATTGGTGAGGGCGGTCAGCACATGCTGCTGACCCACCACCTGGTCGAATGTACGGGGGCGCCACTTGCGGGCCAGGACCTGATAGCTCATTGCACTCCATCTGGGGCTGGGAGGGTATTGGCGGCGATGCTAACACAAAGGGGGCGACGGCAATACCGTCCGGGGGGCGAACCGGGCCCGAGTGAGCGGATTTACGACATCCAGAAACGCCAAGGGCCACCCTGAGGTGGCCCTTGGCGGGACGAGCGGGCTTACTCCCCCTCGAACTCGACCAGGCTCAACACCTTGACGCCGGCAGAGGTCAGGCGCGCATGGCCACCCAGCTCGGGCAGGGAGATGACGAAGGCCGCATCGACAACGTCACCACCGGCGCGACGGATAAGCTTGACCGCAGCGTCGACGGTGCCGCCGGTCGCCAACAGGTCATCGACCACCAGCACCTTGTCACCGGGCACGATGGCATCGGTGTGCATCTGCAGGGTGTCCTGGCCGTACTCCAGCTCGTAGGACTCCTCGATCACCTCGCGCGGCAGCTTGCCCGGCTTGCGCACCGGTACGAAGCCAACGCCGAGGGCACAGGCGACCGGCGCACCGAAGATAAAACCGCGCGCCTCGGTACCCACTACCTTGGTGATGCCCTGATCCTGATAGTGATTCACCAGCAGATCGATGGTGGTACGAAATGCCTTGGCATCTTCCACCAGACTGGTGATGTCGCGAAACATGATGCCCGGCTTGGGATAGTCGGGAATGGTTTTGATGCTGTTTTCGAGAAACTTCAGGGTATCCGGGTTCATGTTGTAACCGTTGATTCGATTCGCCTCGGCGAAAAACAAAAAAGCCCGTCATCGCAAAAATGACAGGCCAACTCCATTGCATTTTGCCGCCATAGCTTAGGCACTTCACTCCTTCAATGCAACTGGCTCGACCAGGGGCAAACGATTGATCCAAGTGAGCAGGATCACCATTATCGCCACGAGCAGGACACGCCCCCGGATATCGGGTATCAGGATCAGCGAGAGTGAGAAGGTCATCACTATAAAGACGTTGGCACGCCGCCGGGCCGAGCGCCGTATGCCCCTGTGCTGCTGCCAGTCAAGGATCAGGGGACCGAAGTAGCGGTGGTCCAGTAACCAGGCGTGAAACCGCGGCGACGAGCGGGCGAAGAGGGCGGCGGCCAGCAGTACGAAAGGGGTGGTGGGCAGCAGGGGAAGCACAATCCCAATCACCCCCGTGATGAGACTGAGCCAACCAAGCAACATCAAGAGTGTCTTCATCTCGCTCCTCCTCAGAGTGCCGCCATCCTAGCAGAGATGGTGGCTGACAGGCGCCCCCCTTGCCACTACAATCTCGCCTCCTTTTTCACGCAGGCAGCCATCTTCATGCACGTCACTCTGGCCCCCATGCAGGGGGTACTCGATCATCTCATGCGCGAGACCCTCACCGCCGTCAACGACTACGACCTCTGTATCAGCGAGTTCGTGCGGGTGGTCGATCAGCTGCTGCCTGCCAAGGTCTATTACCGGCTCTGTCCCGAACTCAAGCAGGGAGGCAAGACCCGAGCCGGCACCCCGGTGCGGGTACAGCTGCTGGGGCAACACCCAGAGTGGATGGCCGAAAACGCCCTGCGCGCCGTGGAGCTCGGCTCGCCCGGGGTCGATCTCAACTTCGGCTGCCCCGCCCCCACGGTCAACAAGAGCCAGGGCGGCGCCGTGCTGCTCAAGACCCCCGAGACGGTGCACGCCATCGTGCGGGCGGTGCGCGATGTGGTGCCGGCGCACCTGCCGGTGAGCGCCAAGATCCGCCTCGGCTTCGAGGACAAGTCCCTGCACATGGAAAACGCCGACGCCGTCTATCAGGGCGGTGCCAACGAGCTGGCAGTGCATGCCCGCACCAAGGTCGAGGCCTACCGCCCTCCGGCCCACTGGGAATACGTGGACGCCATCCGCCGCGCCCTGCCCATCCCGGTCACCGCCAACGGCGAGATCTGGAACCACGCCGATGCCCTGCGCTGCCGCGAGGTGTCAGGGTGCGATCGCCTGATGGTCGGCCGCGGCGCCCTGTCACTGCCCAACCTTGCCGACGTGATGAAGCAAGGGTGCGGTCACATGAGCTGGGCCGAGGTATTGAGGCTCATGGTGCGCTATAGCGAACAGGATCTGGCCGGTGACAAGGCCGACTACTACCCGAGCCGCATCAAGCAGTGGTTTAGCTATCTGAAACGAGAGTACGTCGAAGCCGATGAGCTGTTTCTCTCTCTTCGTACCTATAAAGAGACAGATCCGATCCGCCATGCCCTGCTTCAGGCGGCAGAAAAGCTTGGCTAACCATGGCTAACTTGACTCATGTCATTCTGAGCCCCACTCGGCCTCCCTATACTGAGCGCACTGTTGTTAGCCTGTTGGGGGCATTGTGTGTGAACTGAGTGAGGCTCGGCTGGACGAATGGCATCGCCGTCTCGAATCCCTGTTGGCCGACGCACGCGCCGAGCTGGTCGCCCTGATGGTGGCGGCACGAGCAGGAGAAGCTGGGCCCGATCTGGCCCTGTGTGATACCGAGCAGCTGATCGGCCTGGGGCAACGACTCCTGCCCAATCAGAGCTCGTCCCTGATTGCACGGCTGCTCCATATCGAAGCCGCGCTCTGTCAGATGGAGCTGGGGCTCTACGGGCTCTGCTCCGATTGCGAGGAGCCGCTCTCCGGCGCGGCGTTGGACCAGGATCCGGCCCTGCAGCGTTGCCCGAGCTGCGAGCGACGCTACCTTAAGGGTAATCACGCCCACGAGTTGTAATTATCCCGCCTCTGGCTGGTGAGCCGCACTCCCCTGCTCAATACTCTGGGGAGTGATTCCAGCAGGGGGCCTCTTGTGTTTCGTCTACTCCTACTCCTCTCTTTGTTGCTTCCCCTGCAGGCCCATGAGTCTGCCCAGCCACATCCGCTCCTGCGCGTCGGCTGGACCAATTGGTACCCCTATGCCTATCGCAGTGGCGAGAGCCTGACCGGCCTGGATGTGGAGCTGACCCGTCTCATCCTGGAAGAGGCTGGCTTCACCCCCCAATTTATCGAGATGCCCTGGGCCAGGGTGCTGCGCGAGGTGGAATTTGGCTCGATTGACCTGGGAATGTCGGCCAATCAGACCGAGCAGCGCGCCCGCTACGCCCGTTTCTCCTTGCCGTATCGCTCCGAGCTGACCGTCTTGATGATCCATCGCCCCCAGTTGCCCCAATGGCGGCATCTCAAGCGGCTGGATGATCTCATCGGGCGGGACGATTTCCTGATTGGGGTGCTCAAGGGGTTTGACTACGGCGAGACCTTTCGTCCCCTGCTGTCTGATCCCCGCGTCCAGAGCCAGCTGCAGGTTCGCATGCGCCTCGAGCAGTTGGTCCGTCTGCTGCTGTCAGATAGGATCCAGGGCGCCATCATGGATCCGGGCACCCTCATCAGACTGAGGCACACGGCGCTGCCCCTCGATGAGCTCTACCCGCTGATGACGCCCCAAATCACCCCGGTTCACCTCATCATGAGTCTCAAGAAGACCGATGAGATACAAAAGGCCCGGATCGATGCCTCGATCCGGGCCTTATTGGCCGACAAGCCACGCTATCAGGCCATACTGAAACGCTTCGGGGCCGACCTCCCCTTACACGCTATGTCGATAGGAGATGCCCCACCAGCTCACGCCGCCAACCGGTAAGCAGGGCCGGCGGCTCGACCGCGGCGCGCTCGTCTGCGGTCATGCGCCAGCTCCAGGTGAAATACTGGTGAATGGTCTTCTTGCTGGCGATGAGCTCGGGCGGCACGCCGCACTCCTTGGACTTCTCTTCCACCAGCGCCTTGATGCGCTTGAGCTCCCCCTTGTACTGGGGGAAGTCCACCAGACGGCGGATCCGCTCTGGCCAGCTCTCGGGATCGCTCCCTTGCACCTTGGCGACGATATCGAGCAGTCGCTTGCCATGGATCTTGATCTCGATAGGCAGCAGGCCGAGCTCGTTAAGATCGCGCAAAGAGGCCGGGCGGCGCTCGGCCACCTTGTAGAGATGCAGCTCCTTGACCACGAAGTTCACCGCCAGATCGCGGCGCACCGCCTCCTGCTGACGCCAGGCCGCCAGTTCGCGCAGGATGGCGAGCTCACGGCGCCCCAGCTGCCAGGCGTTGCCGATGTCCAGATACGCCTGATAGGGATCGCTGATGGCCACCTTGCGGGCGCAGTGGCTGCGGCACTCCTCCTCAAACCAGGCCTGCTTGCCGCTCTCGGCGAGCCGCGCCATCACCTTCTGGTAGAGAGGCACCAGATAGAAGACATCGGCCGCCGCATAGTCGAGCTGGCGTGCACTCAAGGGGCGAGCCAGCCAGTCGGTGCGGGCCTGATCCTTGGTCAGCTCCACCCCGATAAAATCCTTGACCAGGGCACCAAAGCCCACCGAAACGCCGTAACCGAGGAAGGCGGCGGCGAGCTGAGTGTCGTGCATCAGGGCCGGCAGGTGGCCCGCCTCGTGCTGAATGAGCTCGAGATCTTCGCCCGAGGCGTGCAGCACGCTGAGACGACCCGGCTCACCCAGGACTTTCCACAGGGGCGACATGTCGACGGCCAGCGGGTCGATCAGGGCCAGCTGGTGGCCGTCGTAGATCTGGAACAGACCGAGCTGGGGGTAATAGGTGCGGGTGCGTACAAATTCGGTATCGATGGCGAGCGGACCGTCCGCAAGCTGGGCCAGATAGGCCTCGAGTCGGGTCTGCTCGGAAATCAGTTGGTATTGCATGGCCTCGCCTTGTACTGACCTGCCCCGAAAACAACAGCGCCGTGGGGGAACCACGGCGCCGGGGAAGGCAGGGACCTTATTGCTGCTTGGCAAGCTCCTCGTCACGCAGCACGCGGCGCAGGATCTTGCCCACATTGGTCTTGGGTAGTTCGTCGCGGAATTCTACCAGCTTCGGCACCTTATAGGCAGTCAGATGTGTGCGACAGTGAGCGATCATCTCGTCTTCGCTCAGGCTCTGCTCCTTGCGCACCACGAAGATCTTCACCACCTCGCCGGACACCTTGTGCGGCATGCCCACGGCCGCCACTTCCAGCACCTTGGGATGCATGGCCACCACGTCTTCGATCTCGTTGGGATAGACGTTGAAACCGGAGACCAGGATCATGTCTTTCTTGCGATCGACGATCTTGAAGAAGCCCTGCTCGTCACAGGTGGCGATGTCGCCGGTGCAGAGCCAACCATCCTGGATCACCTCGGCAGTCGCCTCGGGGCGCTGCCAGTAGCCGGTCATCACCTGCGGGCCGCGCACCTGCATCTCGCCCGGCTTGCCGAGCTCGGTCACCACCTGACCCTCGTCATCGACAAGGCGGATCTCGGTGGAGCAGACCGGCAGACCGATGGAGCCGTTGTAGGTGATCAGATCGTAGGGGCAGACGCTCACCAGGGGGGCGCACTCGGTCAGGCCATAGCCCTCGAGCAGGGGCACACCCGTCGTCTGCTGCCACTTCTCGGCCACAGCGCGCTGTACTGCCATGCCGCCACCTATGGTGAGCTTGAGGCGCTCGAAGCTCATCGAGGAAAAATCAGGGTTGTTCACCAGGGCGTTGAACAGGGTGTTAACCCCTGTGATACAGGTGAAGGGGTACTTCCTGATCTCCTTGATAAACCCAGGAATATCGCGCGGGTTGCTGATGAGCAGGTTGTTACCGCCGAGGCGCATGAACAGCAGGCAGTTCACGGTCAGGGCAAACACGTGGTAGAGCGGCAGCGCGGTGACCACGAACTCCTTGCCCGCTTGCAGGCGCGGCCCGTAGACACCCAGGCACTGCTCGACGTTGGCGATCATGTTGCGATGGGTCAGCATGGCCCCCTTGGAGAGGCCCGTGGTGCCGCCTGTGTACTGCAAGAAGGCGATATCCGAATTCTTGATCTCGGGTTTGACGTACTGCAGGAAACGTCCCTTGGCGAGGGCATGGCGCATGGTGCTGGCCCCCGGCAGATTGTATTTGGGCACCAGTTTCTTGACGTACTTGACCACGAAGTTGACCAGGGTTCCCTTGGCCAGCCCCAGGTTGTCGCCCATGCGGGTCAGGATGACGTGCTTGACCGGGGTGTCGTAGACCACCTTCTCCAGGGTGTGAGCGAAGTTGGAGACGATGACGATCGCCTTGGCACCCGAATCCTTGAGCTGGTGCTCCAGCTCGCGCGGGGTATAGAGCGGGTTGACGTTCACCACCGTCATGCCGGCGCGCAGGATGCCGAATACGGCGATGGGGTACTGCAGCAGGTTGGGCATCATGACCGCAACCCGATCGCCTCGCTCCAGCTTGAGCTCGCCTTGCAGGTAGGCAGCAAAGGCGCGGGACTGCTCCTCGAGGCGGCGATAGGTGATGGTCTGCCCCATGTTGACGAAGGCGGGCAGGTCGGCAAACTTGCTCACCGACTCTTCGAACATCTCCACCAGAGAGCCGTATTTATCCGGATCGATCTCGGCCGGAACCCCTTCTGGGTAACGCTTGAGCCAGACCTTCTCCACGTGATTCTCCTGCATATAAAGCACCTGTGCGCTCACCCTGTTTCCTCCATCCCTGGATCATTCAATCGGCTGTTTTGAGCTAGAGCTCTAAGGTAGTCACATGGTGACACAAGGAACATTGAATTAACAGCGATTTAACAGAGTGAGACTGGATTGAATTGAACGAATAGTGACGTAGGGCGTGGATTCTACCGGATAAGGCAGAATTTTTCGATACAAGTGGCGGTAAATGCAGGATCTTCCATATGGAAGTGATGCCCCCCGTCGACCTGACCCGATTCCAGGTGCCCGATGACCTCTCGTCGCTCGGCCAGCTGACGGCTCAGCTCGGGGTAGCCGCGGGTTCCTTGTAGCAGCAGCACGGGCGCCGTAATAGCCCCGAGCAGCGCCCTCGCCTGCCCCTCGCTCATCCGCAGCGGCGTGCGCTCACGCAAGGCGGGATCGCTGCGCCAATGCCAGCGCCCCTCCCGCTCGTCCAAGGCGCGAGCCACGATGAGACGGGCCGTCTGTGGCGACAGATCGCCGACCTGACAACGGGCCTCAACCGCCTGCTCCAGCGTGACAAAACCTGGGTGCTGACGCCGGGCGGTGCGAGTGCGGCTCTCCAGCACCCGGCGGATCTGCCCCGGCACCTCACGGTCGGGCTGCGTCAGGGGACCAAGCCCCTCGAGCAGGATGAGGTGAGAGACCTGTTCGGGAAAGACCCCGGCATAGGCCGAGGCGATCAGTGCCCCGAGGGAGTGGCCGAGCAGGATGAAGCGATCCCAACCCGCCGCCCGGATGATGCGATGGAGATCGTCCAGCCAGTCGACGAAGACATAAGGGGTCGACTTATGGTCCGAATGGCCGTGGCCGGGCAGGTCGATAGCGACCAGATTGAATCGGTCGAGATGAGCGGCCAGGGGCTGGAAGCTCTCGCTGTTATCGAGCCAGCCATGGAGGGCGAGGATCAGGGGAGCCTCGGGCTCCCCCCAGCGTTGAAAGGCGACCCGCCGCCCGTCATCGAGCCGGATCTCACCGGCTTCAGCGCGGCAGGCCATAGAAGGAGCGCCGCGGCCAGAAGGGATCGTAGAAGGGGTCGTCAAAGAAGGGATCGGCGTAACGCACCTCGACCTCTTTGACCGGTGGCCAAAGCTTGCTCTTGTCCACCTCAAGCACGGCAAAACGGTAGGGATGCTCCCCTATCTTGCCCTCGACCGGCGCCGCCACCTTACCGAGCACGCTCAGGGAGCGCCCCTTGGCATAGAGGGTGGGATCCACAAAGCCCGGCATGATGGCGAGAAAGCGTCCCGCACTCTGCTCGGTCTGCTGCGGCACCCCGTTGGATTTGAGCGGCAGCTCCACCACTTCGACCACGCTGCGGCTCGGCTCGTTGCGCACCTCGGCGATGACCCCGCTCCAGCGCGCCATGGCGCCGGGCTGCTCCAGCGCCGGCTTGAACGGCACCAGCGCCGACTCGGGCTCGTAGGCGAGCTCGCGCGGCACTGTGCCGCAGGCCGAAAGGAGCAGCGTCGCCGCCCCCAGCAGCAAGGTAGTCAGCCGTGAGTGCTTCGATGAACCCGCCATACTCAACCCTCCAAGGAGAGGGGTCTCCTCTCCGATTATTCCCGACCCGGCAGTTTCTTCCAGGTCACTTTGTCCCGCAAGTATACGGGGGTCGCGGCCTCAACCGCTACCGCCTCACCGGCCAGCCAGGCGGCGCGGGCGAGCGGCAGCATGTCCTCGGCCATCGGCAGCGCAGGCACACTGGCCGGCACCTGCTCGGTGGCCAACTGCAGCACATCACCGTAGGTGGCAAAGCCGGTACCTATGGTGTGCCAACGGCCCGCCAGGGTCGGCTCGGCGGCCAGCACCTGAGGATCAATAACACACTCTTCCTGAACCGGAGCCATCAAGCCCTCACGGATCTCAAAGCGGCCGAAGTAGACCTCGTTCATGCGCGCATCGATGGCGGCGAGCACCTGACGCGCACCGTCGCGGCGCCAGGCGCCTTGAGCCATGGCTGCCAGGGTGGAGACACCGATGAGGGGTTTCTCGGCGCCGAGCGCCAGCCCCTGCGCCACGCCGATGCCGATGCGCACGCCGGTGAAAGAGCCGGGGCCGCGGCCAAAGGCGATGGCGTCGAGATCCGCCAGCGTGATACCCGCCTCGTCGAGCAGGGACTGCACCATGGGCAGGATCTTGCGGGTGTGGTCGCGGGGCGCCTCTTCATAACGGGCAAACACCTGCTCGCCCATCAGCAGGGCGGCGGAGCAGGCTTCGGTGGCAGTATCGACGGCCAGGATCTTCAACACGCTATTTCCTTACACATTGCTTGGCGAAGGCGCAGTGCCCTCGCGGAAAAACTCGCCCAGCCGCTCCAACTCCCGGGTGCGGGGAATGGCCGGCAGGCTCTTGATAAAGGTGGCGCCATAGGCGCGGTTGACCATGCGGGGGTCGCAGATGACCAGCACCCCATGATCGCCCCGATCGCGGATAAGGCGACCCACCCCCTGCTTGAGGGCAATCACCGCCTTGGGCAGCTGCACATCGAAGAAGGGATCGCCGCCGCGCAGACGACAATCCTCGATACGCGCCTTGAGCAGGGGATCGTCGGGGGAGGCGAAGGGCAACTTGTCGATGATAACACACGAGAGGGCCGCCCCCCGCACGTCGATCCCCTCCCAGAAGCTGGCGGTGGCGACCAGTACGGCGCGACCGTTCTCGACGAAGCGCTTGAGCAGCTGCGACTTGTTCTCCTCCCCCTGCATCAGCACGGTGCGGCCAATTTCGCGGCGCAGCACCTCAGTGACCTGGCGCATCGCCTGGTGGCTGGTGCAGAGGAAGAAACAGCCGCCCGGGGTACGGTTGATAAGCGGAATCATGGTGCTGGCGAGCCGCTCACCGCGCCCGAAGGCGTTTGGCTCGGGCAAGAAACGCGGCACGCACAGGCGCGCCTGCTCGGCGTAATCGAACGGGCTGTCCAGGGTCAGCTCGGCGCTGCCGCCGAGCCCCATCTCGCCGGCGAAGTGGGCAAAGTGGCCATCCACCGTCAGGGTGGCCGAGGTGAAGACCCAGCTCACCTCGGGGCGCTGCACCTCGGCATTGAAGCGCTCGGCCACCGAGAGGGGGGTCAGATTCAATGAGAAGTGCAGTCGGGTGCACTCGTACCAGTAGGAGCAGCCGGTTTCCCCGAACGAGAGCACCTCGCTCAGGCGGCTTTTCACCTCGCTCACCCGCTCGAAACACTGATCGAGCCGCTCGCCACGCCCGAGCGCTATCTTGAGCACGTCGTAACAGAGCGAGAGGGCATCGGTGAGGCGCGCCAGCGCCTGGCCCCAGTGGCTGCTTTTCATCATGTCGCGGGTGTTGCCGCGTCCGCTCTCCATGCCAAAGGCCAGGCGCAGATCCTGGCTGGCGATCTGCAGCCTGTCCGCCCCCTTGCCAAGCTGGTTCATGTCCTGCGCCTCGCTGCGATAGGCCAGCTGGATGTCCTGGGCAAGGTCTTGCAGGGTACGACTCGAGAGCGACTTGCCAAAATAGTTGGTGGCAATCTCGGGCAGCTGGTGCGCCTCATCGAACACATACACCTGGGCTTCGGGCACCAACTCGCCAAATCCCGTGTCTTTCACCGCCAGATCGGCGAAGAAGAGGTGATGGTTGATCACCACCACCTGAGCCTCCATGGCGCGGCGACGGGCGATCACCAGATGGCAATCCTCGTAGTAGGGGCAGTCGCGCCCGAGGCAGTTGTCGTTGGTACTGGTGATATGGGGCAGGATCTCGGCGTTCTCTTGCAGACCCGGGATATCCCCCACGTCCCCCGTGCTGGTGGTACCAGACCAGGACTTGACCTTGACCAGATCGGCCAGCACCTCGGCCTTCTGCAGGTGGGACTCGCTCATCAGGTTGTTGAGGCGCTCGAGGCACAGATAGTTGCTGCGCCCCTTGAGCAGGGCCACCGGACGGGCGTAGTCGAGCGCGCCTATGATGGTCGGCAAGTCCCGGTGGTAGAGCTGCTCTTGCAGGTTCTTGGAGCCGGTGCTGATCACCACGCGCTTGCCCGAATGAAGGGCCGGCACCAGATAGGCGTAGGTCTTGCCGGTGCCAGTCCCCGCCTCCACTAACAGACGCCCGTGGCTGTCGATGGCGCGCTCCACCGCCTCGGCCATCTCCAACTGGGGGGCGCGAGCGACAAAGCCGTCGATGTGACGGGAGAGGGAGCCATCGGGGGCAAACAGGGTCGAGACAGTGGTCAAGGCAGGCATTCCGGCGAAAAAGCCGAGTATACCAAAAGCGTCGCTCAGACGAAGAGATCGATCTGGTGGGGGGGATCGTCCGGGAAGGATTCCGGCTCCTGATCCTGCACCTCTTCTTGCTTCACAGGCTTACCTGACGAGTGATGCTCATTGCGGCGATCCTTGGGATCGGCCGTGCTCTCGGAGACCCTGGGTTTCTTGCCGATCGCCCTCACTTCGCGGGAGATGGGCTCGCTGCCCGGCGTTGCCGGCGCACGGGGCAGGATGGAGAAGATCAGATCCTGATTGGCCATGGTGCGCTCCCTGTCCGGTAGACGACCGGACTCCCTTAAAGATGGACTGATCACTTATCGGCCGCAAAGCGGCCAGCTTGATAAGCGCGACTATTTTTCAGTCACGGGGTTGCAATTTCTGACCAGACCGGTAAGTTAAAACTCATTCCGTACTGGAAACCTTATTCGTAAAGAGAGATTTACATCATGTTCAACCTGCTGAAGACCCGTCACCATCACCACCACCATCCCGACTAGTCTTTCAGGAGGTTGGCTGCTGGAAGACCGATACCGGTGACTTCCGCAGGCCCTCGATCCCCAGACCCTCGGAAGCACAGCTTCCGAGGGTTTTTTGTTTTTAATACGAAGGAAAATCGAGCAATGGAAACACAACGTCTGCGTATCGCCATGCAAAAGTCCGGTCGCCTGAGTCAGGACTCCCAGGCCCTGCTGAAAAGCTGCGGCCTCAAGATAAACCTTCTGGAGCAGCGTCTCATCGCCCACGTGGAGAACATGCCCATCGACATCCTGCGGGTGCGTGACGATGACATCCCCGGGTTGGTGATGGACGGCGTGGTCGATCTCGGCATCATCGGCGAGAACGTGCTCGAAGAGGAGCAGCTGCGCCGCCGCGCCCTGGGCCAGGCCGCCGACGTCAAGGTGCTCAGACAACTCGATTTCGGTGGCTGCCGCCTGTCGCTCGCCGTGCCGCGCGAGATGGAGTACACAGGTGCCGAGTGTCTGGCCGGCAAGCGTATCGCCACCTCCTACCCCGGGCTGCTCGGTCGCTTCTTCGCCGAGCGCGGCCTCCCCTTCAAGAGCGTGATGCTGGGCGGCTCGGTCGAAGTGGCCCCGCGCGCCGGGCTCGCCGACGCCATCTGCGATCTGGTCTCCACCGGAGCGACCCTGGAGGCCAACGGTCTCAAGGAGGTCGAGGTGATCTACCGCTCCAAGGCTGTGCTGGTGCAGGCCGCCCAGCCCCTTGAGACCGGCAAGCAGCAGCTCATCGACAAGCTGATGCCACGTATCCAGGGCATGCTACAGGCGCGCGAGAGCAAGTACATCATGCTGCACGCCCCCAAGGAGAAGCTCGAGGCCATCACCTCCTTGCTGCCGGGGGCCGAGCGCCCCACCATCATGCAGCTGGCCGGTGACACCAATCAGGTTGCCCTGCATGTCGTCTCGAGCGAGACCCTGTTCTGGGAGACCATGGAGCGTCTCAAGGCCCTGGGTGCCAGCTCCATTCTGGTGCTGCCCATCGAGAAGATGATGGAGTAACGCCATGCAGACCCTGATCTGGAACACCCTGGCCCCGGACCAACAGCGCAGCTTGCTGGCCCGCCCGGCCCTGGCCAACGCCGACACCCTCGAGAGCACGGTGCGCGGCATCATTAGCGAGGTGCAACGCCGCGGTGACGCGGCACTGCGCGAGCTCTCCGCCCGCTTCGAGCGCGCCCCGCGCGAGACCCTGCGCGTCAGCCGAGCCGAGTTCGACGCCGCCGAGGCGCGCCTGGGGGAGGAGATTAAAGCCGCCATCCGCCAGGCCATCGGCAACATCCGCACCTTCCACGCCGCCCAGGCCCAGCCGGTGCTGCGCATCGAGACCCAACCCGGCGTGGTGTGTGAGCTGCGCACCCAGCCCATCGGACGGGTCGGCCTCTACGTACCGGGGGGCAGCGCCCCGCTCCCCTCTACCGTCATGATGCTGGCCGTGCCGGCGGCCCTCGCCGGCTGCCGTGAGGTGGTGCTCTGCACCCCCTCGCCGGCCAGCGACGAGATCCTGTTTGCCGCCCGCGCCTGCGGGGTCGAGAAGGTGTTCGCCATCGGCGGCGCCCAGGCCATCGCCGCCATGGCCTACGGCACCGAGAGCATCCCCAAGGTCGACAAGATCTTCGGCCCCGGCAACAGCTACGTGACTGAGGCCAAGCGCCAGGTAAGCCAGGACGTGCGTGGCGCCGCCATCGACATGCCGGCCGGTCCCTCCGAGGTGCTGGTGATCGCCGATGAATCGGCCAACCCCGAGTTCGTGGCCGCCGATCTGCTCTCCCAGGCCGAGCACGGTCCGGACAGTCAGGTGGTGCTGGTGACCGATGCCCCGGCCTTGGCCGACCAGGTGCAGGCGGCGCTCTCCCGCCAGCTCGCCGGGCTGACACGCCGCGACATCGCCGCCGAGGCCCTTCGCAGCAGCCTGATCCTGCTGTGCCACGATCTTGACGAGGCGTGCGCCATCTCCAACGCCTACGCCCCCGAGCATCTCATCGTGCAGACCCGGGCGCCGCGCGATTTGCTCGACAGGCTCGAGAATGCCGGCTCCATCTTCCTCGGCCCCTGGACCCCGGAATCGGTGGGTGACTACGCCAGCGGCACCAACCACACCCTGCCCACCTACGGCTACGCGCGCACCTGCTCGAGCCTGGGGCTCGCCGACTACCAGCGCCGCTACACGGTGCAGGAGCTGAGCGCCGAGGGACTCAAGAGGCTCGGCCTCGTGGTCGAGTGCATCGCCCGCGCCGAGGGGCTGGGCGCCCACGAGAATGCCGTGACCCTGCGTCTGGCCGCGCTGAAATAACAAGGAACAGAGCATGAGTATCAAGGACCTGGCACGGCGCGCGGTGCGCGCACTCACCCCCTACCAATCGGCCCGTCGCATCGGCGGCCAGGGCAACGTCTGGCTCAACGCCAACGAGGCCCCCCTGGCCTACCCCTTCATCATCGACCCGGCGCGACTCAACCGCTACCCCGAGTGCCAACCCCCCGCGGTGATCGCCGCCTATGCCGCCTACGCCGGAGTAGCGGACGAGCAGGTGCTGGTCAGTCGCGGCGCCGACGAGGCGATCGAGCTGCTCATCCGCACCTTCTGCGAGGCGGGGCAGGATCAGATCCTCATCTGTCCCCCCACCTACGGCATGTACGCCATCAGCGCCGAGACCTGCGGCGTCGGCATTGTCGAGGTACCCCTCACCGCCGCCCGCCAGCCTGACTGGCCCGAGATCAAGAGCCGCCTGTCGGACGTGAAGCTGGTGTTTCTCTGCTCCCCCAACAACCCGACCGGGGATCTGGTGGGGCGCGAGGGACTCAATGAGCTGCTCGAGGCCGCCAGCGATCGCGCCCTCATCGTCGTGGACGAGGCCTACATCGAGTTCTGCCCCGAGGCAAGCGTGGTCGACCTGCTGGCGCGCTTCCCCAACCTGGTGGTGACCCGGACCCTCTCCAAGGCGTTTGCCCTGGCCGGGATCCGCTGCGGTTTCACCCTGGCCGCCGGCGAGGTGATCGCCCTGCTCTCCAAGGTGATCGCCCCCTACCCCATCCCGGATCCGGTGGCCCAGATTGCGGCCGAGGCCCTCTCGGCCAAGGGGCTGACCCTGATGCAGGAGCGAGTGCGTGAACTCAACGCCCAGAAGGCGCGGCTCAAGGCCGAGCTCGCGGCACTGCCCTGCGTCACCGAGATCTTCGAGGACAAGGGCAACTTCGTGCTGGTGCGCTTTGACGATGGTGCCCGGGTGTTCGCCGCCATGAAGGAGGCCGGCATCATACTGCGCGACTTCTCGAGCAAGCCCGGTTTAAACGATTCGGTGCGCATTACGGTGGGTTATCGCGGCGAGATGGACGCCGTGGTCAACGTGCTGCGCGACATACGATAAGGAGATCCCATGACTGCCCCAATCCTCTTCATCGACCGCGACGGCACCCTCATCGAGGAGCCGGTCAGCGACAAGCAGGTGGACCGCCTCGACAAGCTGCGCTTCGAGCCCATGGTGATCCCGGTGCTGCGCGAGCTGCAGGCCGCCGGCTACACCCTGGTGATGGTCACCAACCAGGATGGCCTCGGCACCGCCAGCCTGCCCCTGGAGCACTTCCAGCCACCCCACGACCTGATGATGCACCTCTTCGAATCCCAGGGGGTGCACTGGGAGCAGGTGCTCATCTGCCCCCACTTCCCGGGTGACGGCTGCGCCTGCCGCAAACCCAACCTGGGTCTGGTCAGGGAGTACCTGGCCGCGGGCCGCATCGACCGTGGCAACTCGTTTGTCATCGGCGATCGCCAGACCGATCTGCAACTCGCCGAGAACATGGGGATCGCCGGCATTCGCTACCACCCGACTGAGAACGGCTGGCTCGCCATTCGCGACCAGTTGCTCGGGCGCGGCCGCAAGGCCGAGGTGGAGCGCAACACCCGAGAGACCCGGATCCGCATCGCGGTGGATCTCGACCAGGCCGGCGGCAACCGCATCAGCACGGGGCTGGGTTTCTTCGATCACATGCTCGATCAGATTGCCACCCACGCCGGGATCCACATGGAAGTCGAGGTGAGCGGCGATCTGCATATCGACGATCACCACACGGTGGAAGACACCGGCATCGCCCTGGGTCAGGCCCTCAAGGCGGCGCTCGGCACCAAGCGCGGCATCGGGCGCTTTGGCTTCGTGCTCGCCATGGACGAGGTGCAGGCGGTCATCGACGCCCGCCCCTTGACCGAGCAGGAGGTGGCCACGGCCATGGACTTGAGCGGCCGCCCCTACTTCGTCTTCGACTGCCCGGCCGGCTTTGGCCGCGACCGGGTGGGGGATCTGGCCACCGAGATGGTGCCCCATTTCTTTCGCTCCCTCTCCGACGCCATGGCCATCACCTTGCAGATGAAGGTGGGCAGCGGCAACACCCACCACCAGGTGGAGGCCCTGTTCAAGGGCTTCGGCCGCGCCCTGCGCCAGGCGGTGCGGGTCGAGGGCAGCGATCTCCCCTCCAGCAAGGGGGTGCTCTGAATGAAGCTGGTAATCATCGACACGGGCTGTGCGAATCTCGCCTCGGTGCGCATGGCCTTCGAGCGGCTCGGGGTCAACCCGGTGGTGAGCCGCGAGGCAAACATCATCGCCGCCGCCGACAAGTTGATCCTGCCCGGGGTAGGCACGGCGGTGGCGGCCATGCAGAACTTAAGCGATCGCGCACTAGTGCCGCTCATTCGCGCCGCCACCCAACCCCTGCTCGGCTTTTGCCTCGGCATGCAGATGCTGGCCGCCTCTTCCGAAGAGCGCATGGGGGGCGAGACCGACATCGAGTGCCTGGGCATCATTCCGGGCAAGATCCGCCTGATGCAGGTCGGCGATCTGCGTCTGCCACATATGGGCTGGAACCAGGTGTGGCACGACGAGACCCACCCCCTGCTCAAGGGGATCCCGAGCGGCAGCCACTTCTACTTCGTCCACTCCTACGCGCTGGAGGTGACCGAGGCGACCCTGGCCACCTGCGACTACGGCCAGCCGTTCACCGCCATCGCCGGGCGTGACAACTTCTTCGGCGCGCAGTTTCACCCGGAGCGCTCCGGCGCCGTGGGGGCCCGCCTTTTGCAAAACTTTCTGGAGCTGTGACCGGCATGATCATTCCCGCCATTGACTTGATAAACGGCCAGGTGGTGCGCCTCTACCAGGGGGACTACGGCCAGAAGACCGAATACTCGAGCGATCCCCAGGGGCGCTTCGACGACTACGTGGGCCAGGGGGCGCAGCAGCTTCACCTGGTCGATCTCGACGGCGCCAAGAACGCCGCCGCCCGCCAGCTTCCCCTGCTGCGCGAGCTGCTGGCCAGCACTGCCGCCCCGGTGCAGGTCGGCGGTGGCGTGCGCGCCGAGCAGGATGTGGCCGATCTGCTCGCCGCCGGCGCCAACCGGGTGGTGGTGGGCTCCACCGCCGTCAAGAGCCAGGCACTGGTGATGGGCTGGATGGCGCAATACGGCCCCGAGCGCATCGTGTTGGCGCTGGATGTGAACATAGGGAGCGATGGGGTGCGCCGCATCGCCGTGGCCGGCTGGCAGGAGCAGAGCGACACCACCATAGAGTCGCTCATCGAGGCCTTCCTGCCCGCCGGGCTTAAACATGTGCTGTGCACCGACATCAGCCGCGACGGCACCCTGGCCGGCACCAACGTCGATCTCTACCGGGATCTCTGCGCCCGCTTCCCGCAAGTTGCCTTTCAGGCCTCCGGCGGCATCGGCACCCTCGCCGACATCGAGGCGCTCAAGGGATCGGGGGTCGCCGGCATCATCCTCGGGCGTGCCCTGCTCGAGGGCAAATTCACCGTGGCCGAGGCGATCGCCTGCTGGGCCAACCAGGAGGTGCGCTGATGTTGGCACGTCGCATCATCCCCTGCCTCGACGTCAAAGATGGCGTGGTGGTCAAAGGGGTGCAGTTTCGTAATCACGAGGTAATGGGCGATATCGTCGCCCTGGCCCGCCGCTATGCGGCCGAGGGGGCGGACGAGCTGGTCTTTTACGACATCACCGCCTCGAGCGACGCCCGAGTGGTCGACAAGAGCTGGGTGAGCCGGGTGGCGGAGGTGATCGACATCCCCTTCTGCGTCGCCGGCGGCATCCGATGCGTGGAGGATGCCCGCCAGGTGCTCGAGTTTGGCGCCGACAAGATCTCCATCAACTCACCGGCCCTGGCCGATCCCACCCTCATCACCCGGCTGGCCGAGCGCTTCGGGGTGCAGTGCGTGGTGGTGGGCATCGACTCCTACTTCGACGCCCAGAGCGGCCAATATCAGGTCAAGCAGTTCACCGGCGACGAGAGCCGCACCCGCACCACGGCCTGGACCACTCAGGAGTGGGTGCAGGAGGTGCAACGGCGGGGGGCCGGCGAGATCGTCCTCAACGTGATGAACCAGGATGGCATGCGCCAGGGCTACGACATCGAGCAGCTCAAGGCGGTGCGTGCCCTGTGCAAGGTGCCACTGATCGCCTCGGGCGGCGCCGGCGCCATGGAGCACTTTCGCGACGCCTTCACCCTGGCCGACGTGGACGGGGCGCTGGCCGCCTCCGTCTTTCACAAGGGGATCATCCCCATTCCCGAACTCAAGTCCTGGCTCAAGGGCCAGGGTATCGCCATTCGCAGTTAAGGAGGGCGTGCAATGACCATCTCTTTCGATAGCCAGAGCCTGGACTGGGCCAAGTGTGACAACCTGATCCCCGCCATCGTGCAGCACGCCCACAGCGGCCAGGTGCTGATGCAGGGCTTCATGAACCAGGAAGCCCTGGAAAAAACCCTGGCCAGCGGCCAGGTCACCTTCTTTAGCCGCAGCAAGCAGCGCCTGTGGACCAAGGGGGAGAGCTCGGGCAACGTGCTCACCCTCAAGGCCATCACCACCGACTGCGATCGCGACAGCCTGCTGATCGCCGCCGAGCCGGTCGGCCCCACCTGCCATCTGGGCAACGTCTCCTGCTTCGATGGCCACCCGCTGCCGCCGCTGGGCTTTCTCGCCGAGCTCGAGCAGCTGCTGGCCGCACGCAAGGGGGTCGATCCCGAGAGCAGCTACACCGCCCGCCTCTACGGCAAGGGCACCAAGCGCATCGCCCAGAAGGTGGGGGAAGAGGGGGTCGAGGTGGCCCTGGCGGCCATGGCCAAGGACAGAGAAGAGCTCATCAACGAGTCGGCGGATCTGCTCTACCACCTGACGGTGCTGTTGCAAAACGAGGGGCTGGCCTTGCAAGACGTGGTGCAGCGCCTCTTCGAACGACATCAACAATAAAAAAGGGAGGCATCATGCCTCCCTTAACGATTTACAACACAGCGCTGAGCGTTACTGCCAGCTGGAGCTCACCAATGTGGCCAACTCCCCCTGATCGCCAGGCTGACCCGAGGTCGCACCAGAAGCAGGCGGGTTAAACGCCGCCATGGCATCGACCAGCGCCTGCACCTGGGACGAGAGCAGGCGCTTGCCATCGCCCGCCACCAGGGTCTCAATCTGGTTAGCCGCGCCGGCAAACCAGTTGCTCACCGTGATGGAATCGGCACCGCCCTGCACAGAGATCCGGAGATCCTTGTCACTGCGCTGGAACCAGAGCTTGTCGGAAGCAATACCAGCACCAAAGCGCAGCTCGTCGTTGTAATCATCACCCGAGCCCTTCGACTCGTCGATGATCACGTCGGCACCATCACCCAGATTGAACAAGTAGGTATCTCGTACATAACTTCCCATCAGCGTGTCATTACCCGTGCCACCCTCGTAAGTGCGGCCAGAGCTCCACTGGTTGCCTGCTTGCAACAAATCATTGCCCGCTCCACCACGCAAAGTATCCCCCTCCACGCCACGGAAGTTGACAGCGGTCGGTTCTCCACCGATCAGGACATCATCCCCCTCCCCACCTTCCAGCAGGTCGACCTCGTGTCCCCCGGTGAGAGTGTCGTTGCCTTCACCTCCGCGCAGAGTGTCGTTGCCTGAGTAACCATAAAGTGCGTCGAATCCCTGACCCCCTTCTAGCAGGTCGTTGCCGTTGCCACCGCCTAAAGAATCGTTGCCAGCGCCACCAAACAGGCTGTCGTCGCCATCCCAACCACTGAGCAGGTCGTTGCCCTCATCCCCATCCAGTTGGTCATTGCCGTTACCGCCATGGAGCTGGTCGTTACCCGCCCCACCCAGTAGGTGGTCACGGCCATTCCCACCATACAAAGTGTCGTTACCGTCACTGCCCGAGAGCGTCATCACCATTTGCTCCAGGTCGGCCTGGCTCCACGATGCACCGCTGCTGGTAAAGGTCACCTTCTCCAGCTGGTTGGCTTTATCGAACTTGTCATTAAACCAACCCTGCACCGTGACACTGTCCGAGCCATTGATGTGGCGGAACACCAGGTCGTTGCCCACGCGCACCACCTCGATATCGCTCTGCGCGATATCTGCACCAAAGCGCAGCTCGTCGTTGTAGTCGTTGCCCGTAGCATTCGCCTTGTCGATGATAAGGTCGGCACCATCGCCCAGATTGAACAGATAGGTATCCCGTGCATGGCTGCCGGTCATAGTGTCATTACCGGTACCACCCTCGAAGATATTGCCCCAACGGGTGTAACTCGCTTCAAGCCAGTCATTACCCGCCCCCCCTCGCAGGGTGTCGTTCTCGGCCACAACGACTGTCGCACCGGCGTTAGTTCCCCTAATAAAGTCGTCACCATCCCCACCGTCCAGCAGGTCGGCACCATCGCCACCGTTAAGGGTGTCGTTGCCTTCCCCACCGCGCAGAGTGTCGTTGCCGGCATCGCCGTTGAGCAGGTCAAAGCCATGGCCCCCCTCCAGCAGGTCGTTGCCGTTGCCGCCGCCCAGGGTGTCGTTGTCGGCACCACCGAGCAGGGTGTCGTTACCGTCACCGCCGCTGAGCGAATCGGTACCGGCTTCACCTTCCAGCAGGTCGTTACCGTTACCACCATTGAGGCTGTCGTTGCCGGCGCCACCAAGCAGGGTGTCGTTGCCATCGCCCCCGTTCAACTGGTCGTCACCTTCACCGCCCAGCAGATGGTCACTACCACTCCAGCCGTACAGAGTGTCATTCCCGGCACTCCCCGAGAGCGTCATCACCATTTGCTCCAGGTCGGCCTGGCTCCACGATGCACCGCTGCTGGTAAAGGTCACCTTCTCCAGCTGGTTGGCTTTATCGAACTTGTCATTAAACCAACCCTGCACCGTGACACTATCCGTGCCGTTGATATGGCGGAACACCAGGTCATTGCCCACGTGCACCACCTCGATATCGCTCTGCGCGATATCCGCACCGAAGCGCAGCTCATCGTTGTAGTCGTTGCCCGTAGCATTCGCCTTGTCGATGATAAGGTCGGCACCGTCGCCCAGATTGAACAGATAGGTATCCCGTGCATGGCTGCCGGTCATAGTGTCATTACCGGTACCACCCTCGAAGATATTGCCCCAACGGGTGTAACTCGCTTCAAGCCAGTCATTACCCGCCCCCCCTCGCAGGGTGTCGTTCTCGGCCACAACGACTGTCGCACCGGCGTTAGTTCCCCTAATAAAGTCGTCACCATCCCCACCTTCCAGCAGGTCGGCACCATCGCCACCGTTAAGGGTGTCGTTGCCTTCCCCACCGCGCAGAGTGTCGTTGCCGGCTTCACCGTTGAGCAGGTCAAAGCCATGACCCCCTTCCAGCAGGTCGTTGCCGTTGCCGCCGCCCAGGGTGTCGTTGTCGGCACCACCGAGCAGGGTGTCGTTACCGTCACCGCCGCTGAGCGAATCGGTACCGGCTTCACCTTCCAGCAGGTCGTTACCGTTACCACCATTGAGGCTGTCGTTGCCGGCGCCACCAAGCAGGGTGTCGTTGCCATCACCCCCGTTCAGCTGGTCGTCACCCTCCCCGCCAAGCAACTGGTCCTGACCGCTCCAGCCATACAGCGTATCGTTCTCTGCGCTACCCGAGCGCGTCAGCACCATCTGCTCCAGGTCGGCCTGGCTCCACGATGCACCACTGCTGGTAAAGGTCACCTTCTCCAACTGATAGGTCTTGCTGAAGTCTGCGGTAAACCAGTTCTGCACCGTCACGCTGTCCGTGCCGTTGATATGACGGAACACCAGGTCATTGCCCACGTGCACCACCTCGATATCGCTCTGCGCGATATCCGCACCGAAGCGCAGCTCATCGTCGGACGTGGCACCTGAGCCATTCGAGGTATCGCTAATCACATCAGCGCCATCACCCAGTCCAAACAGGTAGGTATCACGCGCATGGCTGCCGGTCAGGGTGTCGTTGCCAGTACCGCCCTCGAACGTATTGTCCCAACTGAGGTAACCTGCCTCGAGTTGGTCATTACCCGCTCCCCCTCGCAGCGTGTCGCACTCCTGGGTAGAGCTGGCAACCTTGATATTTCCCTTAATGACGTCGTCACCATCCCCACCTTCCAGCAGGTCTGTACCGTTGCCGCCGTTAAGGGTGTCGTTGCCTTCCCCACCGCGCAGAGTGTCGTTACCGGCTTCACCGTTGAGCACATCAAAGCCATGACCCCCTTCCAGCAGGTCGTTGCCGTTGCCGCCGCTGAGCACATCGTTGTCGGCACCACCGAGCAGGCTGTCGTCACCGTCACCGCCGCTGAGCG
>NZ_CDCE01000015.1:1574-3597 GCF_000819805.1 Aeromonas diversa CDC 2478-85 | reverse complement strand
TATTCCCGCAACAGATTGTCTTCGCGATGATTGGAGCGGGAAACGAGACTCGAACTCGCGACCCCGACCTTGGCAAGGTCGTGCTCTACCAACTGAGCTATTCCCGCAACGGGCATCATCAACGAAATTTTGGAGCGGGAAACGAGACTCGAACTCGCGACCCCGACCTTGGCAAGGTCGTGCTCTACCAACTGAGCTATTCCCGCAACGTACGGCAGCTTGCGCTACTGCACGGGAGCCGAATTATACGAGGGGGCACTTCAATTGCAAGGGCTTTTTCGGCAGCAGCGATGCGAATGCACAAAAGCTCGCCGAATTGACGCGGCTTTAGCCCGCCCCCCACTCATCCAGACTCAGATGGTAAAGATCCGCTCCCGATAGAAGCGCAGCTCGGCCACCGACTCGCGGATGTCATCGAGGGCCTGGTGGGTCCCCTGCTTCTTGAACTCGCCAAGGATCTCGGGTTTCCAGCGACGCACCAGCTCCTTGATGGTGCTGACGTCGACATTGCGGTAGTGGAAGAAGGCCTCCAGCTCCGGCATGTGGCGCACCATGAAACGGCGATCCTGACCGATGCTGTTGCCACACATGGGGCTGGTTCGCTCGGGCACCCACTGGCGCAGGAAGGCCAGGGTCTCGGCCACGGCGGCCGCCTCGTCATGCTGGCTGGCGCGTACCCGGTCGATCAGGCCAGAGGCGCCGTGGGTGTTCTGGTTCCACTCATCCATCTTGGCGAGTTCGGCCTCGCTCTGATGGATGGCCAGCACAGGCCCCTCGGCCAACACGTTGAGATCCTTGTCGGTGACGATGGAGGCGATCTCCAGCACCACGCACTCATCGGGATCGAGGCCGGTCATCTCCATGTCGATCCACACCAGATTCTGCTCTGAAACGGTCATCTTGTTTACTCTTTGGCGGCATTTTGTGAATTTGCATGTATCATACTGGCTTTGTTTTTAGCAGCAAAACGGCGAATCGCGTGGCAAAGAGAGCGAAACTCAATCTGGGACAACAGCGGCGGGTGCAAGCCAACCGCGACAAGCGCCTGAACGATCTCAAAAAAGAGAAGGCGCCGCAGATCGATGACAGCCTGCTGGGCACCCCCGAGGAGGGGGTGGTCATCAGTCGTTTCGGCCAGCATGCGGACGTGGAGTCCCACGATGGCACCCTGGGTCGCTGCAACCTGAGACGCACCCTAGGTAGCGTGGTGTGTGGCGACAAGGTGATCTGGCGACCGGGTGGCGGCGAAGGGGTCCCCGGGGTCATCGAGGCGGTGCATCCGCGCCACTCGGTGCTGACCCGCCCCGACTTCTATGACGGGGTCAAGCCGGTGGCCGCCAACATCGATCAGATCGTCATCGTCTCCTCCGTCATGCCGGAGTTCTCCAGCAACATCATCGACCGCTACCTGGTGGCCGCCGAGGATGTGGAGATCCCGCCCTTTATCGTCCTCAACAAGGTCGACATGCTGGGGGACGCCGAGCGCGTCGCCATCGAACGTCAGCTCGACATTTACCGCGGGCTCGGCTATCCGGTGCTGCTGGTGAGCAGCCAGAGCGACGAAGGGATCGACGCCCTCAAGGCCGCCCTGGCCGACAAGGTGAGCATCTTCGTGGGCCAGTCCGGGGTCGGCAAGTCGTCGCTGACCAACGCCCTGCTGCCCGGGCTGGACGTGCTGACCGGCGAGATCTCCGAGGTCTCTGGCCTCGGTCAGCACACCACCACCACGGCGCGCCTCTACCACTTCCCGAGCGGGGGCGATCTCATCGACTCCCCGGGCATTCGCGAGTTCGCCCTCTGGCACCTGGAGCCGGAGCGGGTCACCTGGTGTTTCGTGGAGTTTCGCGACTACCTGGGTGGCTGCAAGTTCCGCGACTGCAAACACAAGGATGACCCTGGCTGCGTCTTGCGCGAGGCGGTCGAGCGGGGCGAGATCACCCGCGAGCGCTTCAGCAACTATCACCGGATCCTGGAATCGATGCAGGAAACCCGTCACGGCCGGCAGCAAGCCCGCCTCTGATCC
>NZ_CDCE01000015.1:398-1456 GCF_000819805.1 Aeromonas diversa CDC 2478-85 | reverse complement strand
AAGCCCGCCTCTGATCCACCTGTTTATTGCGAGCATCATGAGCATCACCGATACCCTGAAAATCGCCGGCCAATACTGCCTGCCCAAACACGCCCTCTCCCGTCTGGTGGGCAAGCTGGCCGCCGCCGAGGCGGGCACCCTGACCACCCGCGTCATCGAATACTTCATTGGTCGCTACGGCGTGGACATGAGCGAGGCCCTGCACGAAGAGCCCGCCCACTACAAGAGCTTCAACGCCTTCTTCACCCGTCCGCTCAAAGAGGGCATCCGCCCCGTGGTCGAGGATCCCATGACCCTGGCCCTGCCGGTGGATGGCACCGTCAGCCAGCTCGGCCCCATCAGCCAGGGTCGCATCATCCAGGCCAAGGGCCACGACTACAGCGCCCGCGAGCTGCTGGGGGGCTATGACGATCTGGTCGCCCCGTTCAAGGACGGCGACTTCGCCACCATCTACCTGGCGCCCAAGGACTACCACCGCATCCACATGCCGCTGGACGGCGTGCTCGAGAGCATGGTGTTCGTGCCGGGGGATCTCTTCTCGGTCAATCCCCTGACCGCCGAGAACGTGCCCAACCTGTTCGCCCGCAATGAGCGGGTGGTCGCCACCTTCCGCACCGAGCACGGCCCTCTCGCCATGGTGCTGGTCGGCGCCACCATAGTCGCCAGCATCGAGACCAGCTGGGCCGGTTGCATCGCCCCGTGCGGTCGCAAAGAGGTCAAACGCTGGGACTACCCAGGCGAGCAAGCCATCACCCTGAAAAAGGCCGAAGAGATGGGGCTGTTCAAACTCGGCAGCACCGTCGTCTGCCTGTTTGGCCCGGGCATGCTCGAGCAGTTCGAGCCGCACCTGCAACCGGGCGTGGTCACCCGCATGGGTGCGCCGTTCGCCCACCTCAAGGGGTAAGCCCGTGAGCCAGCAAAACAACCCGCTGCACGGGGTGACCCTGGCCATGATGCTCACCGAACTGGTGGAGCACTATGGCTGGCCGGAACTAGGGCGGCAGATCCCGGTGCGCTGTTTCACCCACGACCCCAGCATCAAGTCGAGCCTCACCTTC
>NZ_CDCE01000015.1:0-162 GCF_000819805.1 Aeromonas diversa CDC 2478-85 | reverse complement strand
AGCAGGGCGACATCTGGCAGAAGCGATAAATCAGAGAACGATCATGGCATTCACCATCACCTACCGGTATCGTAAACAGCTGAAGTCGATTGGCTACGCCAACGACAAGCACCACAGCATCTTTGACGCGATTGCCGCCGCCGAGGGCATCGACATGGCGCG
>NZ_CDCE01000014.1 GCF_000819805.1 Aeromonas diversa CDC 2478-85 | reverse complement strand
AGCCCGGATGGTCGCCCACAAGAGGCGTTTATTCCAAACGTCCATCTGCTGGGTGAGGGACGCGAAGCTTTAGTGAAGCTCCTGGATGGTGGGTACCGCTTCAACCTTCGGATGAGGGGGAAGTTGATTGACTATCTGAACTCGAAGAATATTCACAAAACGTTCACTCGGGTTGACCGGCTAGGCTGGATACCGGAGACCCATATCTTCATGTTGGGTGACGGGCCGGTGGGGTGTGCTAATGAGGACGAGTACATCTATACCGGGAATAACCCTACCCAATCTGATGTGGCCGGAACCCCGGACGAGTGGCGCGATAACGTGGCGACGCTGTGCCTTGGCAACAGCCGCTTATTACTGAGTACCTCACTCGCTTTTGTGGGCCCTTTGCTGCGCTTGACCAATCAGAATAGCTTTGGGGTTCATCTGGTGGGGCCGTCTTCGATTGGCAAGAGCACCGCCATGCTGGTTGCAGCCAGTGTACTCGGCAGCCCCTCCAGCAAGATACAGACGTGGAACGCCACTAAGGTTGGTTTGGAGACCACCGCAGGTATGTTCAACGACAGCACCCTCTTTCTCGATGAAATAGGGCAAGCGGACCCTCATGTTCTGGGCGACACCATCTATATGCTGGCTAATGGTGAGGGCCGTACTCGCGCCAACGCGGACCTCTCCCGCCGAGCCAAGCTTCAGTGGAGAACGACGTTTCTGAGTAATGGAGAAGTCGATCTGGAACATAGCTTGGCCTCCGTCGGCAAGCGACATAAAGCTGGCCATGATGTCCGTATGATCAATGTCCAAGCTGATACAAATCGGTATGGTCTGTTCGAAGAGTTACATGGACAGACGGATGGAGCGTCTCTGTCGAAGCTTCTCGCCGAGCGAGTTGCAGCACATCATGGTGTTGCATTCCGCACTTTCATCGAACAGTTAGTGAACGGCATAGAAGACTCCCTGTTATTCGTTTCCAAGGAGCGAGATAAGCTCGCCAGGGAGTTAGGCCTTGGCACTTCCGACGGCCAAGTGCAAAGGGTAGCTGAAGCACTCGGGCTCATATCGGCAGCAGGGGAATTAGCCAGCCACTTTGGCATAACCGGTTGGCCAAGTGGCACGGTGAGACGTGCGGTTGTACAAGTCTGTCAAGACTGGTTACAACTACGCGGAACTCATGGCTCCCTCGAGGAAGCCGAGATTATCCAGCGCCTGATTAGCCTACTTGAGGGGCTCAAGGGCAAGTTGCTTACCCCTGGACCCAACGTTGAGTCACGTAACGAGTCATATGGTTTCGTGAAAGGTCCTGACTTGAACCTCTACACTAGCGGCTTCAAGCAAACCTTCTCTGGGTTCACCGCC
>NZ_CDCE01000013.1 GCF_000819805.1 Aeromonas diversa CDC 2478-85 | reverse complement strand
GTATGGAGATGGTATTCACCTGACAGTTGCCCACAAAAGGGAGTGGTCATACGGCTTCAAACCGGATAACAAAACGGTACCCCTACCGTGTTATCCGGAGTCACCGTATGACCACCAACGAGAAAGTAGCACGTCGTAAACTCAGCCTGCTAGAGCTCGCCAAAGAGCTCAATAACGTCAGCAAAGCCTGCAAGCTCATCGGCTACAGCCGCCAGCAGTTCTACGAGATCCGCCGTAACTACCAGACCTATGGGGCTGAGGGCTTGCTCGACAAACTCCCCGGCTGTAAAGGGGCGCATCCCAACCGGGTCGCTCCCGAGATTGAACAGGCCATCCTCGCTTACTCTCTCACCAGACCAACCCATGGCCCGCTGCGGGTCGCGCAAGAACTCGCTCTGCAAGGCATCAACGTCAGTGCGGGCGGTGTGCGTGGCGTGTGGCAACGTCACGATTTGCTCTCCAAACATGACCGCTTGTTGCGCCTCGAGAAAACCCATAGGGAGCAGACGATTGAGCTCAATGACGAGCAAATTCGCCTGCTCGAGCGCTTCAGCCCCGAGTTCCGCGAACGCCAGATAGAGGTCAACTACACCGGGGAACTGGTGGCGGTCGACACCTTCTTCGTCGGTGCACTCAAGGGGGTGGGCAAGGTGTATCTGCAAACCGTGCTCGATTGCTACAGCCGCCACGCCTGGGGACGGCTCTACACCAGTAAGCTGCCGGTGACGTCGGTCCACGTACTCAACGAAACGGTGCTGCCGTTCTTCGAAGCCCATGAGGCACGGGTCTATACCATCTTGTCGGACAATGGGCGCGAGTTCTGCGGGCGCCCTGACCATCATCCCTACGAGTTGTTCCTGCAACTGGAGGGGATTGAGCACCGGACCACCAAGGTGCGCAGGCCGCAGAGCAACGGCTTTATCGAACGGCTGCATCGAACCTTGTTGGATGAACACTTCCGTATCAAGGGGAGGACAACCTGGTATGAGTCGGTGGAGCAGATGCAGACAGACCTGGATAGCTATCTGGAGCACTACAACAACCAGCGACCACATCAGGGCAGGATGATGGAGGGTCAAACCCCCTACAACATGTTCAAGAAGGGTCTGAAATTGATACCGAAGGAAGTGCGCACTAAAGTAGCGTAAACAAGACACCGGTTTGAGGCCGGTGTCAGGTGATAACTAGATCTGTACA
>NZ_CDCE01000012.1:3754-3989 GCF_000819805.1 Aeromonas diversa CDC 2478-85 | reverse complement strand
CGTGGCGATAAGCCCATGTGGGAGAGCGGTAACTGGTCCCTGCTACGCAGTCGCGGCTTCGTATTGAGCGAGGATGGTCACGCCCGTTTCCACAACTACGGGACCCCCTAGCCTCAGGACACCCCCTCTGTGCTGCACGAAATCTGGATCAGCGGCTACCGCTCGGTACGCAAACTGCGTATGTCACTCGATCGCATCAACCTGGTGCAGGGACCGAACGGCTGCGGCAAGAGCA
>NZ_CDCE01000012.1:2325-3550 GCF_000819805.1 Aeromonas diversa CDC 2478-85 | reverse complement strand
GAACGGCTGCGGCAAGAGCAATCTCTATCACGCCCTGCGCCTGCTGACCCGCAGTGCCGCCGGCGATCTCGCGCAGAGCCTGAGTGAAGAAGGTGGCATCAGCCAGGCCCTGTGGGCCGGCGGCTGGCGCCGCGGGGACAAGGCGGGCTCCCCCCGCCGCATCACGCTCGGCATGCAGAGCGAGCAGTTTGGCTACGAGCTGCAAATTGGCCTGCCACAACCCATTCCCGGTTTCTCACGCTTCTCTCTGGATCCCCAGATCAAACAGGAGGAGGCCTGGCTTGGCCTGCGTCGTTCGGCGTCCAACCAATTGCTGCTGCGTCGTCATCAGGCCGTCACGGCCCAAAACCTGGATGGCGAGAGGGTAGAGTATGCGCCGGGCATGCTCCCCCATGAGTCGATATTCGGCCATCTGGCCGAGCCGGATCGTTATCCTGAGCTGGCCAAATTGCGCCATCTGATGAGTCAGTGGCGCTTCTATCACCATTTTGATACCAATCCCGGCTCTCCCCTGCGCCATCCCAGACCGGGCATACTGACCCCGGTGCTGGGCCATGACGGACGGGATCTGGCGGCCGCCTTTGCGACGGTTGAAGACATTGGCGACAGAGACCTGCTGCATCGCATCCTGGGCGAGGCGCTGCCCGATACCCGCTTCGGTGTGACCCAGTTCGAGGCCGGCTTTGCCGTCCAAATGGAGCGTCGGGGGCTGGTGCGCCCACTCGATGGCCGGGAGCTCTCCGATGGCACCCTGCGACTGCTCTGCCTGACCGTCGCGCTGCTCAGCCCCCGCCCAGCCCCCCTGCTCATTCTGAACGAGCCTGAGAGCAGCCTGCATCCGGATATGCTGCCGGCCCTGGGCCGCCTCATCGCCGAGGCCTCTCGCTACTCCCAGCTCTGGATCACCACGCACAGTCCGGCGCTGGCGGCGCACATTGAAGCCCATGCTCCCTGCAAACACTTCCCTCTGCTGATGATCGAAGGGGAGACGTGTCTCGAGGACCCGAGGCGCAGGGAGTGGCACTTCGGGGAGGAGTGACGGCAACCCGCTCACCCAAGGCCTCGGCCTGTGCTGTGCCGACCGATTTGCGCGAGCCTTTCTTTACAAGCTTGCAAGGGTCGCTTAGATTGCCGACAAACCGTAGCCTGAGCCGATCCGTGACCACCTTGATCCTTCCCGACTGGTTGCAACAGGTCTTCGACCAGCTGCCCATCAGCCTCTTCT
>NZ_CDCE01000012.1:1225-2228 GCF_000819805.1 Aeromonas diversa CDC 2478-85 | reverse complement strand
GCTGCCCATCAGCCTCTTCTGCCGCGATGCCGAGGGGCGCTATCTCTTCTGTAACCGCACCTTCGCGCAGCAGGCTGGCTTCACTACGCCTGCCGATCTGGTCGGGCACTATGATCATGAACTGCCCTGGGGGCTGCGCTATCGGGACGAAGACCGCCAGATGCTGGCCAGCGGGACGCCCCTCATAGGCCAGCAGATGCGCTGCCAGGAGGAAGAGGGAGAGTGCTGGATCAGCAGCCACAAGCTCCCTCTCTATAGCCCGCAGGGTGAGCCATTGGCCGTGCTTGGCATGATGGAGGAGATCACCCACATCAAGGGGGTCGAGGAGGCGCTCAGCCTCCACCAGCATCTGCTGCGCAGGGTGCTCGATGCGATTCCGGATCTCATCAGCCTGACCCGGGAAGATGGCCAGCTGCTGGAGTGCAACCACGCCCTGCTGCAGTTTCTCGGGGCCCGTCGCGACGAGCTACCGCTGCCACTGGCCGGCCATCCGCTGCATGAGTTGCCCGCGACCCGAGGAGAGATAGCCCTGCACGACGTGACGGGGCGCCTGCACCAGCTGGCCGTCACCCGCCTCAGCGTCCCCGGATTGGGAGAGCCGGCTCTGCTGACCCTCTACCGGGATGTCACCGGCCTGCGCTCGACCCAGCAGCAGCTCAAACGGGCCCATCATTTCGACAGCCTGACCGGGCTGATGAAGCTCTCGACCCTGCTCGAGCAGGCTCAACGCCTGCCCGCTCAGCCGATCTGCCTGCTGATGCTGGACGTTCAGCATTTTCGCGAGATCAACGACCGCTTCGGTATCCGGGTCGCGGATCAACTCCTGAGCCAGATCGCCACCCGGCTGCAACAAGTGGTCCCGAGGCGAACATTGGCCGGGCGCCTCGCGGCCGACGATTTCTGTCTGCTCCTTCCCCTGCGGCATCTGGGCCAGCCCCTGATCAGTTGGGTGCAGGAGCTGCATCGCCAGCTCCTTCCCCCCTACCAGGTGCAGGAGCATCTG
>NZ_CDCE01000012.1:883-1123 GCF_000819805.1 Aeromonas diversa CDC 2478-85 | reverse complement strand
ACCAGGTGCAGGAGCATCTGATCCAGATCGAATGCCATCTGGGCTATGCCGAAGGGGAGAGCCGCGAGGTAGAGCAGCTGCTGGGGCATGCGGAGGCCGCCCTGGCCCACGCCAAGCGTGAGCGCATCGCCTGCCACCCCTTCGACCCCCAGCTCGCCGCCCGCATCCGGCGTAGCCGTCGCCTGGAGCAGGCTCTGCCCCAGGCCATTCGCCAGGAGCGCCTGCACCTGGTCTATCAAC
>NZ_CDCE01000012.1:0-741 GCF_000819805.1 Aeromonas diversa CDC 2478-85 | reverse complement strand
CCTGCACCTGGTCTATCAACCCATCATGAGCGCTCGTCAGGGGCAACTGCTCGGCACCGAGGTGCTCTGCCGCTGGAGCGATGACGAGCTGGGCCCCGTCTCACCCGAGGAGTTTATCCCCCTCGCCGAGTCCCTCGGCCTCATCGGTCGCCTCGGTTTGCAGGTGATGCGACGCGCCTGTGCCCAGCTTGCCCGCTGGCAGCCGCATCACCCCGGGCTGCTGCTCTCGGTCAATCTCTCGCCACTGCAATTTCGTCATCCGGGGCTCTGCCGCGAGCTGCGCCGCATCACCGACGAGAGCGGGCTGTCGACCAGTCGGCTGGAGCTGGAGATCACCGAGAGCGTGCTGATGGAGAATGCCGAGGAGATAGACAGCAACCTGCGACAGTTGCTGGCCGCCGGCTTCTCGCTGGCCATCGACGACTTCGGTACCGGCTACTGCTCGCTCGCCTATCTCTCCCGTCTCAAGGTGCACAATCTGAAGCTGGATCGCAGCTTCATCCGCGAGTTGGAGAGCAACCCCACCACCACAGCCATCGTCCGCTCTGTGATTGGGTTGGCTCAGGAGCTGGGGATCCAGATCACGGCAGAGGGAGTCGAAACCGAGGCCCAGCGCGACTGGCTCACGGTCGCAGGCTGCCAGCGCCTGCAAGGATACCTGTTCAGCCCTCCCCTGCCGCCGGAAGCGTTCGCCGAGCGCTTCCTCTCAGGCGCAGAAAACCAAGAGGCCGCTCATTGAGC
>NZ_CDCE01000011.1:185225-185483 GCF_000819805.1 Aeromonas diversa CDC 2478-85 | reverse complement strand
CGTGGTCATCACCGAAGATGCCGACAACGACGGCGTGATCAGCAACACCGAGATCGACGGCACCGTGGGCGTGAAAGTCACGCTGCCGGCGGGTGCGGTGGCAGGAGATGTGCTGAACGTGACCGGCCAGGCGCCGATCACCCTGACCCAGGCGCAGATTGACGGCCAGTTCCTGACCTTTGAGTACCCGCGTCCGGTGGACGGTGGCCGCATCGAAGTGACCGCCACGATTATCGACGCGGCGGGCAACGAGTCCCA
>NZ_CDCE01000011.1:155200-184869 GCF_000819805.1 Aeromonas diversa CDC 2478-85 | reverse complement strand
CAACACCGAGATCGACGGCACCGTGGGCGTGAAAGTCACGCTGCCGGCGGGGGCGGTGGCAGGAGATGTGCTGAACGTGACCGGCCAGGTGCCGATCACCCTGACCCAGGCGCAGATTGACGGCCAGTTCCTGACCTTTGAGTACCCGCGTCCGGTGCAGGGGGGGGCGATCGAGGTGGTTGCGACGCTGACTGACAAGGCGGGTAACGTCTCGCCGGAAGGCCGTGACAGCGCAACGATGTATGAAAATAGCGCCCCGCAGGGTGACGATGTCAGTGTGACAACGCGGGAGGATACCCCTGTCTCGGGCAAGCTCACTGCGAGTGATGTAGACGGGGATACGTTAACCTTCGTGAAGGCGAGCGAGCCTGTACATGGAACGGTCAAGGTCGACGGGAAGGGCAACTGGACCTACACGCCCGGCCAGGATTACCACGGCTCCGACAGCTTCACGGTCACGGTCAGCGACGGTAAAGGGGGTAGCGACACCATCACGGTCAATGTGGGCATAACCCCGGTGAATGATGCTCCCGTGCTGGTTGATGATAACGGCGCCCCGCTGGGTGAGGACATGAGTGTCACCACACCGGAAGATACTCCGGTGTCGGGCTCACTCAAGGCCAGCGATGTGGATGGCGATAAGCTGACCTTTGCGAAAGACAGCGATCCGGCCCATGGTTCGGTGACGGTTGATAAACAAGGGAATTGGACCTACACCCCGGACAAGGACTACCACGGTTCCGACAGCTTCATCGTCATGGTGAGCGACGGTAAGGGCGGGCGTGACACCATCACGGTCAATGTCGGCGTGACCCCTGAGAACGACGCTCCGGTCACCGAAGGGGGTTATGCCGCCGGGGTTGAAGATCAGCCCCTCTCTCTGAAATGGGATGATTTCAAGGCGAGCGATTTCGATAAGGATGCGCTGGCACTGCGTATTACCTCACTGCCCCGAGACGGCGCGCTGCAATATCGTAACGACCAAGGGCAATGGGTAGCCCTGGCTGTGGGGCAGGTGCTGAGTAAGGTAGATATCGATGCGGGTCGTCTGCAATTCGTTCCCGATCTGCACGAGGCCAGTGCCTCTGCGTCTCAAGTGCAGGATGGCGGGGCGTTGGGCAATCGTCAGCCTGATTATGCCGCCTTCGATTTTGTCGTGACCGATGGCCAGAGTGACAGCTCGGTAGGCAAGTTCGTGATCGATATTCGACCTGTCAGCGATGGCGTGCTGCTCAAGGCGACGTTGCTTCCGGGCGGTGGTACGGGGGCCGAACTGGTGACTGCGGCGGAGGATCTGATTGCCGGCAAGCAGCCCAATGCGAACGCGACAAGCGGTAACGATTATCTGGTTGGCCACGGTGGGCAGTGGGTACTGGGCAATGGCGGTAACGACGTCATCAAGTTTGGCAGCGGAACAGCCTTCCAGGCTAATGGTGGTGAGGGCAATGACACCATCATAGGTGGCGCCAGTGTGCAGGATTACCTCAATGGTGGAGCCGGCAACGATGTCTTGATTGGCGGCAAGATAGCCAGTGCCTCTATCACTCTGATTGGTGAGGATGGCAATGACAAGCTGATCTCCCAAAGTCTGAAGGCGACCACCAGCTACTACGGTGGTGCGGGGCAAGACACTGCCTATTTACCGGGAAGCATGGGCCAGCTCAAGTTGGTCACGACCGGCCTTCCGCCCAGCTGTGATTTTCTTCTGGAATATCGTGACCCCGCGACTGGTGCCACGACCAGGCATGACTTCTATAGCGTGGAGACCGTCTACCTGAGCGATGGTAAGTATCAGTTTGAGAGCGGTACTCTGGTGAAGACGGCGGACCTTATCAAGCTGAACATTGACGTCGATCTGATTGATTCGGACGGCAGTGAGCGATTCACCAATGTGCTGATTAAGGGGCTGCCGGACGGCGCCACCCTGTCACAAGGGAGCAAGCAGGCCGATGGTAGCTGGGCTCTGCCGGCGTCGGCCCTCGATGCAGAGGGTAAGACCTCGCTGCAACTCGAACTGCCGGTGGGTTCCCCTGCACTGAAGTTGACCGTGATTGCCGGCTCGCAGGAGTACAGCAGCTCCGGCCTGGCAGTAGGTGATCCCGCGAGCACTGCGCTGGACCTTGGCTTCTTCGGCAAGGCGGCGGACAACCCCAACGGTGATAACCGGGTCGAGGGAGGGGCAGGTGATGACGTGCTCTTGGGGGATATTGGTGGAGTGAAGAGCAATGTGACCCCCGGCAAGAACTACAACATTGCGTTGGTGATCGATACCTCCGGCAGTATGTCGGAAGGGTTGAATGGCCGCATGGCGATGAATGGCACTTCCTCTAAGATGTCGCTGGTGATCGAGGCCCTGCAAAAGCTGGTTGGCCAGCTGGCCGTGCATGATGGGACTGTGAACGTCAAGCTGATTGGGTTCAACGACAGTGCCACTAGCCTGCTGGAGATCTCCGATCTCAATCCGGCCAAATTGGCCAGCTTGCAGAGCCAGATCAGCAAGCTGAGTGCGGGCGGTGGCACCGATTATGACGATGCTTTCCGTGAGGCATCCAGATGGTTTACTACATCGCCCGGCAGTGGTTCGGGCAAGGTGTTCGAGAACCAGACCTTCTTCCTCACCGATGGGGAGCCGACGAGCAGTATTGACGATGCGCTGAGAGCGTTTGCGACCTTGTCTGACCAGAGCAGCGTCAGGGCTATCGGCATTGGCACCGCCGTCAAGCAGGATACGCTGGAGTTCTTTGATAACACGGGAACGCTGGGCCTTGGGAGCAAATTCACGCAGCAAACCCAGTTGCCACTTTGGGGAGGCTGGCAGACGAGCGGTTATGGTGACAGTCGCTACATGGGTGGCTGGATGGAATTGACCGACAACAAAGACCCTAGAGGTCAGAAAGAGACGGTCCACTACACGCCGACGCTACAGGTGCTCGAAGGTGAACAGGCGAGTTTCAAACTGGGTGTCGACTCCCGGATCAATTGGGGTGACAAGGCCAGTTATTGGTTTGAACGCTGGGATAACGGGCGCTGGGTGCGGGCGAGTGAGGTGTCGGAGGTCAGGGGGGATATCAATAGCCCTCTGTTCGGAGAGGGGCAGTATCGGATTGCCTTCTCACTCTATGAGAGTGGGTCTGACCGTAACACCCTCATCTACGTGAGAGATCAGGCCACCAAGACCCTTTATTTCCCGATCGGCGAGGTGGACATCATCACCCAGGCTCATCAGTTGGAAGCCGTGCTAACCAAGGGATCGGTGACCAATACACCGGCAGAGGTGGGAAGTGACACCGTGCTCGGTAGCGAGGGGAATGACATCCTGTTTGGTGACAGCATCAACACCGATCACCTGCCATGGGGAGTCGATGGTAATCCGGCCAAGCCGGCGGATTGGGTCGATGGACAAGGTCTGGATGGTCTCAAGGCGTTCCTGACGCTCAAGGAGGGCAGTGCGCCCAGCGAGGTGGCGATTTACAACTATATCGCGGACCATCATGAGGCGCTGGTTCAGTCGCAAGACACTCGAGGCGGGGACGACACCCTGTACGGTGGTCAAGGTAACGACATCCTGTTCGGTCAGGGTGGGGACGATATCTTGTTTGGCGGGGCCGGTAGCGATCATCTCTACGGCGGCGTTGGCAACGATACCCTGATAGGTGGTATGGGCAATGATACTCTGCGCGGTGAATCCGGGGCCGATACCTTTGCCTGGCAACAGGGCGATGCCGGCCCTGGTCAGATGGCCAAAGATTACATCGTGGACTTCAACCGCAGCGAAGGAGACCGCCTGGATCTGAGCGATCTGCTGGATCACGATGGCAGCAAGGGTCAGAATGACCTCAAGACGCTGCTCTCTGCCATCCAGGATGCCGAAGGGGTACACCTGCAGGTGAGGGATCCCGCGACCCAGGATGTGGTTCAGGACATAGTGCTGATGAATAACACCTTCGGTTCTCTGACCGGCGGCTCCGCGAGCACCTCTTCTCAGGTGATCGACTATATGCTGAGCCACCACCTGCTCGACATCGACAAGTAAGCGATCAGGAAGAATATAAAGCGGCGGGATAATCCCGCCGCTTTTTTATCGACATGCAGCCGGGCGCTGGCAATAAAAAAGAGGAGCTTGGCTCCTCTTCTCTTTTTTCACCGGCGCGTTAGACGAGCTTGACGTTCTCGGCCTGCGGGCCCTTCTTGCCCTGAGTCACGGTGAACTGGACCTTCTGCCCCTCGGCCAGGGTCTTGAAACCGTCAGACTGGATGGAGGAGAAGTGAACGAAAACATCCGGGCCCTGGGACTGCTCGATGAAGCCGAAGCCCTTGGTTTCGTTGAACCATTTTACCTGGCCGGTGCGAATATCAGACATGTGTCAATCCTATCAATAACAGAGGTACACAGACCCAAAGGGTGGGTCATCAGATCGAAGGAGCAGGCGCCTGTCTTGGGTGGCAAGCAACAAATCCCTGTTCCAAGCGGGATCGATTCTACGAGGGGGGAATGACAAGTCAAAGACGGGATTGTGGTTTTTTGAGCAAGCTTAAAATATTGAAAGAATGGGGAGGGGAGGCCTCCCCATTCGGGGATCAGGGATTGCCGATCTCTTTTTGTACGAATCCTTCGTTTTCACGTACATAGCGGTAGATGGGCTCCCCCTTGTCGCGGATCTCGACTCGCTGAATGCGCTGGGTATCATCGAGCAGGATGTAAACAGATTTGCCCGTCTGGAGGCGAGTCAGGGGGCGATCCGGTCCCTCTATGGCCACCAGCCGACTCAGCTCGGCACCGGGAAGCTGGAATTGACGGAAGACCGAAAACAGCGTCTCACCACCATCGATCTCGTGGGTGAGCCAGCGCCATCCTGTCGGGATCTGCTCGACGGGCTTGGGTTTGGGCTGGATGGGTTGACCGGCGGCCGTCTGCTGGGCTTCGACAGGCACAGCAATAGGAACGGCGAGCGAGCCGGAAGGGGCGCTCTGGACCGGCAATTCGGCACTGGGCTGCCAGGCCAGGATCAGTAGCCAGAGGGGAATGAGCACCGCCAGGCCAATCAGATGACGCCGCGGCAGCCAACCAGAGGTGGCCGCGCGAGAGCGCTGGGTGTCGTTGTTCGGCTTCTCTTGGCGATGTTTCTCCGGACGTTCTGCCGCCCCGGCCCGTGAGGCTTTCCAGTCCTGTATTTTGAGTTGAATGCGTTGGAGCAGGTTGCTTTCGGGTTGGCGAGCAGCTCTGGCACGGCGATGTTGGCCACGGGGACGACGATCCGGAGTCGGCACGGGGTTTTCCTCTTACAGCGTTGCCTCCACAGGCAAATTCGGCGCCTATGGTAAACGGACTCGCCCCCGAGGGGGAGAGTCCGCAGAGGAAAATTACTTATTTGAGGCGGAATTGTCCGAGCAGAGCCTGCAGTTGATCGGCGGCGCTGCGCAGGGCCTGACTGGCCTGAGCCGTGTGGTTGGCGTCCTGGGCTATCTCACCGGCCAGGGTATTGGTCTTGGACAGGTTACCCGAGACGGTCTCGGAGACGGTGCTCTGCTCTTCGGCCGCCGAGGCGATCTGGTAGGTCATGTCATTGATGGTCGAGATGGCCTGATAGATGGCACCCAGCGCCTCTTCGGCCTGATCCGCTTCGCCCACTGCCTGATGAGTCAGCTGCTGGCTATGGCTGATGGCTTGCACCGCGTTGTCAGAGCTCTGGCGGATCTTCTCGATCAGCTCCTGGGTGTTTTGCACCGCCTGCTGGGTATTGCCGGCCAGCTTGCGCACCTCGTCGGCGACCACGGCGAAGCCACGTCCTTGCTCACCGGCCCGCGCGGCCTCGATGGCGGCGTTGAGGGCGAGCAGGTTGGTCTGATCGGCGATCCCCTGAATGACGGTGAGTATGCTGGTGATCTGCTCGCTGTCCTTGGCCAGGCTGTCAACCACCTCGGCACCGCGACCCGCCTCATCGGCTACCTTGTGCATCGACTGGATCATCTGCTGGAAGCGGGTCTTTCCCTGATCGGCCGCCTGCTGGGCCTGCTTGGCCGAGTTGGCGGTGTTATTGGCATGGGTCGCCACCTCCTGGCTCACATAGGACATCTCCTGCACCGCAGTGAGCATCTGATCCATTTCGGCCTGGTGATGTTGCAGGTTGTTGTTGGTGCGGGTGGCTATCTGATCGGTTTCTCCGGCATGACGGTTAACCTGACCTGCGGTCGTCAGTACGTCTCCTAACAGGTGTTGCAGCTTGTCGATGAAGCGGTTGATCCCTTTGGCCAGATCCCCGAGCTCATCGACCGAGCGAGTGGTGAGGCGCTTGGTGAGGTCCCCTTCACCATCCGCGATGTCGTCGACCAGAGTGACCATCTGGCGGATAGGGCCTGTGATGGCGCGGGCTATTACCAGCATGGTGGCCAGTGCCAGCGCCAGGACGATAACAGCACCGATCAGCTGTTGGGTAACGGCGGAGCGGTTCATGTCGGCGAGCTGGCTCTCCAGTTGGTCGGCGCGCTCGAGCACAACGCTATAGGGCAGGGTGACTATGATGGCCCAGTTACGCGCCATGCCGGGCACAGCTATGGGTACCGAAATACGGAAGGCATCCTGCAGATCTTCTCGCTGAGTCTCTGGCTTGAGGTATTGCTGCCACTTGTCCCCCAGGCTCTCTCTGGCGTGCTTGCCCAGCAGGGCATCGTTGCCGCTGGTGCCGGCGATCACGCCGGCCGCACTGATGATGAATGTCTCTCCTTTGCCACCATAGATGTTGGCGTTCAGATTCTTGGCCTGCTGATTGAGCGCCGTCACTTCGAGGTCGACACCCACCACCCCCTTGAAGACGCCATCGACGATGACGGGGCTGGAGACTGTGCTCACCATCACCTGTTTGCCATTGATGTCAAAAACGAAGGGGTCGATGAGGCAAGGTGTCTGATGCTGCTTGGGGCAGGCAAAGTAGTCGTTGGCTGGATTACCAAAACTGTCGGTTTCGCTCTTGGTGATGGAATAGAGCAGGTCAGTCGCTACCTTGCCACCATCCCGATAGTAGTAAGGAATGAAGCGACCCTGTTCATCGCTCCCCATCTCTTTTTGGCCTGCATAGGTGCTATCCAGACCATCGAGCCCATTGGGTTCAAACCCGGCGAGTACACCATACAGCTGAGTGTCGACGCCCAAGGTCCCTTTCATCAGGGCAATGACTCCGGGGCGTGGCAAGCTGATATCTCCCTTCATCCCCTGCTTGATGGCGGCCGCCAGGCCTTGGTTGTAGGCGAGGGCTTTTTGCAGCAGTTGAGTGATGCCGGTTGCTTCGGCGCGGGCGTTGGCCGTGACATTCAACCACGCCTCTTCCTGAAGCGCCTGACGGCTGGAGCTGATGGTGAGTGCCTGGGTCTTGCTGCCCGAATATTGGTTGAGGGCGATCAGGACACATAGTGCAACCGTCATGGCCAGGCCGGCCATCACGAGAATTCTTGTTTGGATAGAACTGAACTGCATCATCATGTTCCCTATGGCAGGTATTTACTGAGTCTGTTATCGACCAAAGAGAGGCATTTCGAGAGCAAATTGGTCAAACCATGCTAGCTAATCGTACTTTTTGTCTATTTTTTGCGATCTCATTCAAACTTAGGTGCTCTTCTCATCGGGTTGCAAATCACGCCTCCCTTTTCCCATCTGACGGCAGGGGTGCTAAAATGCCGCCGTTTTTACGGCGAATCGGCCCGCGACCGGGCCCACACACAAGGCTTAACCATGAAAGTCAAAACCCGCTTTGCTCCCAGCCCGACCGGCTTCCTGCACGTCGGCGGTGCCCGTACCGCGCTCTACTCCTGGCTGTTTGCCAAGAGCCAGGGTGGTGAATTCGTGCTGCGTATCGAGGATACCGACCTGGAACGTTCCACCCAGGAGGCCATCGACGCCATCATCGAGGGCATGGAGTGGCTGGGGCTGGGCTGGGACGAGGGTCCCTACTACCAGACCAAGCGTTTTGACCGCTACAACGCCTTGATCGACGAGATGTTGGCCGACGGCCGCGCCTACAAGTGCTACTGCTCCAAGGAGCGGTTGGAAGCCCTGCGTGAAGGTCAGATGGCCAACGGCGAGAAGCCGCGTTATGACGGCAAGTGCCGGGATGGCGCGCACGAGCATCCGGCCGATGCCCCCCACGTGATCCGTTTCCGCAACCCGACCGAGGGCTCCGTGGTGTTCGACGACCACGTGCGTGGTCGCATCGAGTTCGCCAACACCGAGCTCGACGATCTCATCATCCGTCGTACCGATGGCGCCCCCACCTATAACTTCTGCGTGGTGGTGGACGACTGGGATATGGAGATCACCCACGTGGTGCGTGGTGAAGACCATATCAACAACACCCCGCGCCAGATCAACATCTACAAGGCCCTGAACGCTCCTGTGCCGGAGTTTGCTCACGTCTCCATGATCCTGGGCGACGACGGTGCCAAGCTTTCCAAGCGCCACGGTGCCGTCTCGGTGATGCAATACCGTGACGACGGCTACCTGCCGGAGGCCCTGCTGAACTACCTGGTACGTCTGGGCTGGTCCCACGGCGATCAGGAGATCTTCACCCTGGACGAGATGATCAAGCTGTTCTGCCTGGACGCCATCTCCAAGTCGGCCTCGGCGTTTAACACCGACAAGCTGCTGTGGCTCAACAACCACTACATGCGCACCCTGGATCCGGCCTATGTGGCCAAGCACCTAGCCTGGCACATGGCCGATCAGCAGATCGACACCGCCAATGGCCCCGAGCTGACCGCCGTCATCACCCTGCTGGCCGAGCGCTGCAACACCCTGTGTGAGCTGGCCGCCCAGAGCCGTTACTTCTTCGAGGAGTACGAGGCCATCGACGAGGCAGCCGCCAAGAAGCACCTGCGCGGTGTCGCCGCCGAGCCGCTGGCCCTGGCCAAGCAGAAGCTGGCTGCCCTGGAGAGCTGGACCACCGAGTCCCTGCACCAGGTGATCGAGGCCACTGCCGCCGAACTGGGGCAGGGCATGGGCAAGGTCGGCATGCCGCTGCGCGTGGCCGTGACCGGTCTGGGTCAGTCCCCCTCCATCGACGCCGTCATGGCCCTGGTGGGCAAGGAGCGCGTGCTGAGCCGCATCGATCGCGCCCTGGCGTACATCAGCGAGCGCATGGCCGCCGAATAACGCGCCTGTGTGGCATGAGAGCGGGCCCCATGATGGGGCCCGTTTTTTTTATCTGGCAGAAAACGAAGAAAGCCAGTCACTGGACTGGCTTTCTGGTCACTCAGAGAGGGATTACAGGCTCTGGGTGAAGGTACGGGTGATGACGTCGCGCTGTTGCTCCGGGGTCAGGGAGTTGAAGCGAACGGCATAACCGGATACGCGGATGGTCAGCTGGGGATACTTCTCCGGGTGCTCGATGGCATCTTCGAGGGTCTCACGGCTCAGCACGTTGACGTTCAGGTGCTGACCGCCTTCGACCTGGGGAGCAGCCTGAACGGCCACTTCGCGGTATTCAAATTTGCCCAGCTCGGCAACCTTAACCTGCTGATCGGCGGTGAAGGCGTCACCCTTTACGCAGATGCAACGAGCTTCCTGGTTTGCTTCGTCCAGCAGCCAGAAAGAGTTCAGCAGTGCGGCGTTGTCGGCCTGGGTGATTTGGATGCCCTTGATCATGGTACGACTCCTGTTGAGAGCGGATGGATTGTAAGGAAGTTACCCACGATCATGGAAAAGGGGCTGCCGCCTTACACCTTTAATTCGTTGAGGGCATATATAACATGGTGGTAATAGTACGGAAATTGATTTAAATCAAAAAATATTGATTTGGTTGCGTTTGTTTCAATGTAAACAATTGAACTTAATCAATAAAAAGTGATTTTTTGGATTCCAATAAGGTGTCTTTTTAATATATCAAAAGACGGTTAATGTTGTAAATAAACCACATGTTATGGGTGGCGCCCCTCGGATGACGGCGACCTGGCTTGGGTATTTGGCAAATAGGCTAGGCTTCGATAGGTAGTTGGCGCGGGAGGTGGTATGAAAGTCGGGCTGTTGGGGGCGCTCATGTTGCTTTGGTGTCAGCTGGTCCAGGGCGCGCCAGTGCGCATCGCTGTGGGGGAGTGGCCTCCCTACGTCAGTGCCAAGCTGCCACAGCAGGGGTTTCTTTGTGAATTGGTGAAAGAGGCGTTCAAAGAGGTGGGGGTTGAGGCCAGTTTCCATTTCTTCCCCTGGCAGCGTTCTTACAAGTTAACCCTGGCCGGTGAGTATCAGGCCACCATGCCTTGGTTTCGCTCCGCAGAGAGAGAGCAAGCCTTCTATTTCTCACAGCCTCTCGGACGCTTTACGACCCGGCTCTTTGCGCTGGCTGATCGCCCTTTGCCTGAATTGGGCGCACTGCGTGGATATAGGGTGGGGGGGACTCGTAGCTACTACTACGGGGAGAAGTTTGCCTCGCTACAACCCGAGCTGGAGATGGAGTGGTCAATGAGCGATGAGCAGACGCTGGGCAAACTGCTGCTTGGGCGCACGGACGTGATGGTGATGGATGAGCAGGTGGTGGCGTTTCTGCTCAAGGCCAAAGGTGTGCCAAGAGAGAAGCTTCGCGCCCACCCGGATCCGGTTTGGTCACAGGAAGGGGTCTTGCTTATCCCGCGGCAACTGCCCAATGCCAAGGATATGGTGATGAGGTTCAACCTGGGGCTGCGTCGATTACAGGAGAGTGGGCGCTTCGATCGCTATTGGCAGCCCTACCCTTGAGTTGCACCCGTAGAGCCCAGGGCCTATTCTGGGCCCTTTCGTCGATGATTGAGGGTAAGCAAGGTGCAAAGCTGGAGTGATGTGCTCGGGGCCGAGAAACAGCAGGATTATTTCAAGCAGACGATGGCCACGGTACGGGCCGAGCGCGAAGCGGGCAAGATCATCTATCCACCGGCTGCCGATGTCTTCAATGCCTTCAAGTTGACCGAGCTGGCTGAAGTCAAGGTGGTGATTTTGGGGCAGGACCCTTACCACGGCCCCAATCAGGCGCATGGTCTCTGCTTCTCCGTCCTGCACGGGGTGCGTATTCCCCCTTCTTTGGTCAACATCTACAAGGAGATGGAGCGAGATCTCCCGGGCTTTGTGGCGCCCGCTCACGGCTATCTCGAGAGCTGGGCACGTCAGGGGGTGCTGCTACTCAATACCGTCCTCACGGTACAGGCCGGTATGGCGCATTCCCACGCTCATCTTGGTTGGGAGACCTTCACCGATCGCGTCATCGAGGTGATCAATGCCTCACGGGAGGGCGTCGTGTTTCTGCTCTGGGGGGCCCATGCTCAGAAGAAGGGGCGCATCATAGACAGGGAACGTCACCATGTACTGACGGCTCCCCATCCCAGCCCTCTCTCGGCCCATCGCGGCTTCATCGGTTGTGGTCACTTCTCCGAGGCCAATCGACGGTTGCAGAGTGCCGGATTGGTACCTATTGATTGGACTTCCGTCTGCCGATAGCTTGACCGGATTCAAAGATGGTTCATTTATTGCGCATATAATACGGGTAAAGAATCCTTTTCATGTTCAGCGCAAGGAGTGCCGCCATGTTGTCCAGTCTGCATCAGGAACACGTCAATATTGCCAAGTTGCTGGCGCTGCTCAAGCGCAAGCTGCTGGCGATTCGGGCCGAGGAGAAGGTGAGCTATCGCCTGATCCGCGATGTAGTGGATTATTTGGGTGAGGTTGCCGACAAGCGCCACCATCCCAAGGAAGACATGATCTACGACTATTACCTCAGGTATCGAGTCGTCGATGGTGATCTGGGGAACCGCTTGCATGAGGAGCACCAGAAGCTCATCGACAGTGGTCGCGAGCTCAAGGAGATGGTTGAGATGATTCTCCTCGATGCGGTGATCCCGCTGGAGCAGTTTACCGCCAAGCTGGAGCAGTTCATTACCCTGCAAGAGAACCACATGAACTACGAGGAGAGGGTGGTCTTTCCCCTGCTGCGGGAGTCGCTGACCGAGGATGATTGGCGTCATCTCGAGCAGAGTTGGCTGGTTCATGCCCAGGCCGATCCCCTGTTTGGTCCTGAGGTCGCGCAGCACTTTCACGATCTGGCTGAGCGCTTGGCGTTGCACTGAGTGTCCTGAAAGCAGAGACCCCGCCGAAGCGGGGTCTCTCATTAAGAGGCTTAGAAGTCGATATCGTCGCGTGCGCCATCGTAGGCAATGTCGATGGACTGCAGTTCCTTTTGCAGACGATGCTTGTCCTTAAGCGCTTCGATCTCTCTCCATTTCCTTTTTTTTCCCGTGCTCCGGCTGCGTGAACCGGGTTCAACAACATCTTCAAAATCGAAGTCGAACCTTTCCATGGTCACCTCCTAGATTTGTTGTAGTTGTCACCACCGATATATCACAACAACCTGGAAATTAAAACGTTTGCGTGACAGCTTGGTGACAGGCACGAAAAAGGGCAGCCGATGGCTGCCCTTGGTCTCGTTTGGCGCGACTGATTACAGCTTGCTGGCCAGCATGGCTTCCAGCTTGCCCTGGTCGACGGCGAACAGGCGAATACCTTCGGCCAGCTTTTCGACCGCCATGGCGTCCTGGTTCAGTTCCCAACGGAATTCGGCCTCGTTCATGGGGGTGGGCTTGGCTTGCTGCTCACCCTTGAACTCAAGCTTGCGTACCACGGCGCCTTCGCTCTTGCTCAGCTCTTCCAGCAGTGCCGGGCCTATGGTCAGGCGATCGCAACCGGCCAGCTCAAGGATCTCGCCGGTGTTACGGAAGCTGGCACCCATGACCACAGTGTTGTAGCCGTGCTGCTTGTAGTAGTCGTAGATAGCGGTAACGGAGACCACGCCCGGATCTTCGGCGGCGGTGTAGTCACGGTTGTGCTTGGCCTTGTACCAGTCGAGGATGCGGCCCACAAACGGAGAGATCAGGAACACGCCGGCTTCGGCACAGGCACGGGCCTGGGCGAAGGAGAACAGCAGGGTCAGGTTGCACTGGATGCCTTCTTTTTCCAGCACCTCGGCGGCACGGATCCCTTCCCAGGTGGACGCCAGCTTGATCAGGATGCGATCGTTGCTGATGCCGGCTTCGTTGTAGAGACGCATCAGCTTGCGAGCCTTGGCGATGCTACCTTCGGTGTCAAAGGAGAGGCGGGCGTCCACTTCGGTAGAGATACGGCCCGGAACGATCTTCAGGATCTCGAGACCGATGTTGACAGCCAGCTTGTCGCCGGCGTCGATGATCTGCTGCGCCTTGTCACTGCTTTGGGCCTTGGCCCAGGCGATGGCGTCTTCGATCAGCGGGGCGTACTCGGGAATCTCGGAGGCCTTCAGCACCAGAGAGGGGTTGGTGGTGGCGTCGATGGGCTGGTAGCGTTTGATGGCTTCGATGTCGCCGGTGTCGGCAACCACAGTGGTCAGGGCTTTCAGCTGGGTGAGTTTGTCGGCCATAGCAATGTCTATCTCTCTGTGTCGGGGCGTTCCCGGGTGGTGCGTCGGATTGCCTGAAAGTTAATTACAGCAGGCCCTCGGCAAAACGCGAAATTCGGCACGCCGGCAGGGGCTGACGGCGGCGCCTGCCTACTTAATACCTCCGGCCGCGACACTGCAAGTAGGACGATTGTCGATGCTTTGTACTATGGGGGCGAGGTTCTGGCTTTCATATCCATATCTAATTGAAAAAAAACAATAAAATTACCTATTTTTCGATGCTGGCTCGAGCGGTCCAAGAATCTTATTTTTTTAAGGGAATAAAGTAATGTGATCTATGTCGCCATAATGGTGATGAAAAGAACTTGAAATTTTACTACATATAAACGTTTTGATGTTTTTTGCCCCTTTTTAGCCGCAGGGTGCGAAACGGTTTTATCACTGCATCGCCAGGAAGATATGCCGGAAATCATCCTCCCTGGGGCATGCAATAGCCGCATTAAACGGACCTTATTGGACAATAATTCGGCTTTTTTTAGTGAAATTGGCGGGGGAGACTAGGTCATCAGCCCCCCCTGTGCTAGATTCCGGCCCCTTAGAAATTGCTCAAACATGAGTAAGACAGACAGGATAAGACGGGGCCACTGGCTACTGTCTTGGATGTTAATTAGAACGAGATGCTTATGGATACACTGATTGCACTGCTCAATGATCTGCTCTGGGGGGCGGTTCTTATTTACCTCCTCATCGGGGTGGGTATCTTCTTCACGGTTCGACTCGGTTTCATACAGGTGCGTCATTTCGGCCACATGTTCTCCGTATTGAAGAACAGCCGTAAGTCGGATAACGCGGGGATCTCCTCGTTTCAGGCGCTCTGCACCAGTCTGGCTGCCCGCGTCGGCACGGGTAACCTGGCTGGCGTGGCCGTGGCCATCTATCTGGGTGGGCCCGGGGCCATCTTCTGGATGTGGCTGATTGCCTTCATCGGTATGGCGACGGCTTTTGCCGAGAGCGCCCTGGCGCAGCTCTACAAGGTAAAGGACGAGGATGGCAACTACCGTGGTGGCCCGGCCTATTACATGGAGAAGGGGCTCGGTATGCGCTGGATGGGGGTGGTCTTCTCCCTCTGCCTGCTGCTCGCCTTCGGTCTGGTATTTAACGCAGTCCAGGCTAACTCCATCAGCCAGGCCATGAATGTCGCCTTCGGCATCCCCGACTGGGCCAGTGGCCTCGCTCTGGTCGCCCTGTCCGGTCTGATTATCTTCGGCGGTATCCGCGGTATTGCTCGCTTCGCCGAGATGGTGGTGCCCTTCATGGCGCTGGCTTATATCGCCATGGCCTTGATGATCGTCATGATGAATATCACCGAGCTGCCGGGCGTTTTCGCCCTGATCATCAAGTCCGCTTTCGGTATCGAGCAGGCGGGTTCAGGCGCTTTGGGTTATGCCATTTCCCAGGCGATGATCAACGGCATCAAGCGTGGTCTCTTCTCGAATGAGGCCGGCATGGGCTCTGCCCCTAACGCGGCAGCGACCGCCACTCCCTATCCGCCCCATCCGGCCTCTCAGGGTTATGTGCAGATGCTGGGCGTGTTTGTGGATACCCTGGTTATCTGTACCTGCACCGCCTCTATCATCCTGCTCTCCGGCCAGTTTGAGCCAGGATCCGGGATAACCGGCGTGGAGCTGACCCAGCGGGCGCTCTCCTCCCAGGTGGGAAGCTGGGGTAACATCTTTATCGCCGCCGCCATCTTCTTCTTCGCCTTTACTTCCATAGTGGCGAACTACTCCTACGCCGAAACCAACCTCATCTTCCTCGAGCACAACCACAAGGCCGGCCTGTTGCTGTTCCGTCTGGTTGTGCTGGCGATGGTGATGTTCGGCTCTGTGGGTGAACTGCCCACCGTTTGGGCCATGGCAGATGTCTCCATGGGATTGATGGCGATCGTCAACCTGATTGCCATCCTGCTGCTCTCCGGTGTGGCCATCAAGTTGGCCAAGGATTACAACGATCAGCTCAAGTTGGGCAAACTGCCTACCTTCGATGCCAACAAGTATCCTGAGATCCGCAGTCAGCTGGAGCCCGGAATCTGGGATAATCCCAAGTCCTGAACGGGTTAACGGGGGGAGCCATTGGCTCCCCTTTTTCATGGCTACCGTTTGCTCCTGTGCGGCAGGGCGTCAAGGCATGACTCATCCCTTGTCGTCAGCGGTGTAGCCTCTGATTGCGGCGCTCCAGTTGCGCGCAACTTGACGCAGCCTGCGCTTCAGGGCGCGGGCCGTGCGGCCGCGCTGCCTCGTCGAGAGAGGGGCGTAGTGAAGACGGCGATGAAGCCAGGCGCACCGCCGCAAGGGGTGGCCAAGCTCGGGCAAGCGTTCGGCCAATCGCTCGCACCAGAGGGGGAGGGACTCGCCTGCCAGCGGGGCGAGATCTCGCCTCGCCGCGCGTCGCAGCAAGGGGCGCCAGGGGCGTGCCACCCGGCCTTCGCCATCGTGCAGTAACAGCAGCAGGGGCAGGCTGAAGAGGGTCAGCCCCCCCAGGATCAGCCAGGGAAGGTGACGGCGTAGAGAGGGCCAGGGGGTCGTCAGCCGTTGCCAGAGGGTGCTGGCATCATAGTTGAGGACCCAGCGGCTCCAGTGGTAGTCGACGCTGGCCCACCAGAGGCGCAGCGGGGTCAGCCAGGCCAACTGTCGATAGCGCAGCGGCGAGAGGAGCCCCTGCCCGGCCTCTTCGGCGTCGGTGAGGCGCTCCGGCGCCACCACGGCGGTAGGGTCGAGGCGCTGCCACTTCCCCTGTTCATCCAGATACTCCACCCAGGCGTGGGCGTCGTACTGATAGAGCGCCAGATACCCCCCTTGCGGATTCCACTCCCCCCCCTGATAGCCGCTTACCAGACGTGCCGGTATTCCGGCGGCGCGCAGTAAGAAGGCCGCCGCCGAGGCGTAGTGGGCGCAAAAGCCGCGCCGCTGAGTAAACAGAAACCCGTCGACAGGATCGGCGCCCAACAGAGGAGGGGTGAGCGTGTAGGCAAAACCGTCACGGGCAAACAGCTCCAGAAGTCGCTCGGCAAGGCGCGTGGGGGACTCCCCTTGCCATTGCCGTGCCAGCTCCCTTGCCATTGGGTTCCCCTGGGAGGGGAGCTGCAAGTTGCGCCGGCGAACCTGCTCGTCTGCCCGCGCCTGTCCCCCTCTGGTGACCCGGTAGCCGATGCGTTGGCTGCCATCATCGAGGCGATAGAGGGTGTTGGCGGGACTGAGTTGCACTGGGCCAGAGCGTGGCACTGGGTTCTCCAGTGCGGGTAGCCAGCGCAGCCGCTGAGGCTCGGCGATGATCTCGTACTCATCGCTTCCCGGAGGGCCTGCGACAGTGGCCGTGACCGGCTGCGGCCACTGCTTGCGGCGCCAGGCCAGCAGGGATGGCGCCAACTGCCAGGCGTCGCCATCGAACCACTCCTGGCGCAGCACGGGAAAGTAGCGCTCGCTTGCTAGCGGTAAGGCGCCGCCAAAGGTGACCCGGAAAGCGAGCTCCCCGGATTGCAACAGGGACCCAATCTCCCCCGGTGCGACCCTCTCGCTGAGTCCACTGCGGGCCAGGTGACTCTGGGGGACCTGCCACAGGGGGGGCAGCCTGGGTAGTAATAAGAAGAGGCCGGCCTGGAGAGGAAAGGCCAGCAAGAGGGCGAGCAGGGCCGGTTTTTGGGGGGATTGTCCCTGTGGCCAGCAGGCCAGCACCAGAGCGCCGATCGCCAGCAGGTAGACGGCGCCGAGCAGCAGCGCCCAGGGCAGGCTCTGACGCTCGATGAGGGAGAGAGCGATGAGGAAAAAGATGACCACCAGGAGGGGCTCCATGTCGCGCTCGCGGGAGAGTTCCAAAAACTTCAGACCGTAGGCGAGGCAGAGCAGGTTGATGAGGGTCGCGAGCAGGCCGCTGCCTCTTGCGCCCAGTAGCAGCAGGGCCAGCGCCGCGAAGGTGAGCAGCAGGCGCAGGTAGCGCGCAGGGCTGGGCCAGCCGCGCCACAGGGTCAGGCCTCGCCATCCCTGGCAGGCCAGAATGGCGAGTACGACCCAGCCGTGCAGATAGGGCCAGAGGGCCAGCAGCAGGGGGAGTTGCAACAGCAGGGCCAGTAGCCAGAGACGTCGACTCTCCAGCATCAGGCGGCTCCGTAGCGTGCCAGCGCCCAGCGACACTCCCGAAGGAAGGCGGCCGAGGCGTCCGGCCCCTGAGGGGCCTCCAGGACCAGGGTGAAGGGGTGTCCCTCATGGCACAGGTGCTGGCACCACCAGGCCAGGGTAGCGAGGCGCTGCTCGAGATCCCCTCTGACTCGCCCCAGGGTAAGACAATCCGGCGCCCCCCCTCCCTCGCTGAAGCGCTTGCTGAGCAGTCCTCGCCCACGGGCCAGCTGGCGCCAGGCGATGCGGCTCTGGGGCTCTCCCCTCTGGTAGGGGCGCAGCTCGTGAAAATCCCCGATGGGAGCGGGGCGGACGTGTTGATCATCTTGTTCACCCTCCCCCTCCGGATCCAGCAAGGGGGCTGCCAGGGGGCTGGGGGCGAGCCAGAGGCTCAGCTCCAGATCGAGCAGGCTCCAGCAGCGAAACAGCCCCAGGGGGTAGCAACTCTCGATGCGCAGGCGCTCGAGCGGGAGGCGACCGCGGCGCGCGCCCATCAGTGCCAGGGTGAGGGTCTGCACGCCCGAGTGGCTCTCGGCCAGGTGGAGCTGACTGTCGTTTTGGGTGATCACCAGAGCTCTGGCGTGGCCGCTCAGGGTGATCGGGAGCGGAGCCGGGCAGCCCACTTCGCCGAGCTGGGGGGAAGAGCCGGCGAGGCGCAGGCCGCTCAAGTTACGGTGGGTGAGCAGCATGGTGACCAACAGCAGGCTGCCCATGCCATAGGCGAGCAGCAGGACCAGATTGCTCTGGTAGTTGGCGCCTAGCAGGAAGATGGAAAACAGGGTGAGTAGGAACAGCCAGCCGAGCCGGGTCGGCAGGATGAAGAGGTTGTGGCGACTCAGTGTGATCTGACGGGCCGGCGGGATGCGCCGCGCCAACCACCCCTGTTGCCATTGCTGCCAGCGGGTCATGGTCGCTCCGGATCGACCCGCTCCAGCAGGCGCTGGCTCAAGGGGGCGCTCTCTCCCTTCTGCAGGCCGAAGCTGCCTCTCAGTCGGTGCTCGGCGACGTAGGGGAAGACGGCCTGTACGTCGTCCGGGGTGACGAAGCGGCGCCCGGCCACGAAGGCCCAGGCCCGGCTCACGGCCAGCAGGGTCTGGGCTGCGCGCGGGGAGAGGGGCTGGGGCAGTTCGGGGTCGAGCCGGCTCTGGGCGACCAGGGAGAGCAGGTACTCCAGCGTGCCGTCGGCCACGTGCAGCTGTGCCACCTCCTGCTGCAGGGTCATCAAGGTACTGGCGCTCAGTTGGGGTGGTGGCAAGGGGGCCTGCTCGCCCTTGAGCAGGGCTCGCTCGGCATCCCGCGCCGGAAAGCCCAGCGAGAGACGCACCGCGAAGCGATCGAGTTGGGACTCCGGCAGCGGATAGGTGCCGGCCTGATCCGCCGGGTTTTGGGTGGCGATGACGAAGAAGGGGGTCGGCAAGGGGTGGCTCTGGCCATCCACGCTGAGACTGGTCTCGCTCATGGCCTCCAGCAGGGCGCTCTGCACCTTGGGGCTGGCACGATTGATCTCGTCGGCCAGCAGTACTTGGGTGAAGAGGGGGCCGGGGTGAAAACGAAAACACTGTTCGGGCGGATCGAAGATGGAGACGCCGATGAGGTCGGCCGGTAGCAGGTCGGCGGTGAACTGAACCCGGCGGTAATCGAGCCCAAGCGCGTGGGCCAGCGCATGGGCCAAGGTGGTCTTGCCCATGCCGGGCAGGTCCTCGATCAGCAGATGGCCTCGGGCCAGCAGGGTCACCAGGGCGATGCGGATCTGCAGGGGCTTGCCCAATATGACCCCCTCCAGTGTCGTCAGCAGTGATTCCAGCAAGCTCGCCTCCTTCTCTTCACACTCGACTTGAGCTTAGTCCCTCGGTTGGCGCCAGAGTTATAGAGTTGTCACACAATAGTTGCCCGTTTTTCGATAGAATGGCGCTCTGTCGAGGATAGGGAAACAAATGAGACTTCTGAGAAGGATGTGGCTGATGGTGGCCCTGCTGATGGGGCTGACCGTGTTGCTGGTGGCGGCCTATGAATGGGGGCCGCAGAAGGAACTGAGGGTAGCACCAGATGGTGTGGGCTCTTTCACGACCGTCGACGACCGATCTGCTGGTGGCACTTCGGTGGCGCGCCTGGAAGAGGGCGATGCGATGGCGTGCGATCTGAGCCTCGACTACCGCTGGCCTTACTGTGAACTCCTCATCACGCTGACCCCGCCCGAGAAGGGGATAGACCTCTCGGGCTATGAGGCGCTGCGGGTCAAGCTACAGGCGCAGGGTGCGGCGGAGCTACCCTGGCGCATCTACCTGCGTAATTACCACCCTGCCTACTCCCGACCTAACGATCCCGTCTCGCACAAGGTCAACGCTATCCTGCTCGATCTGCAGGCCTATCCGGGTGAGGTGGAGATCCCGCTGACCCTCTTCACGCCGGCTACCTGGTGGCTCACCGACTACGAGATCCCCTTGATGCAACAGGGGCGCGACATCAGCCGGGTCTTCGCCATCGAGATAGCGACTGGCTCAGGGGCGCCGGCGGGACGCTATCACCTCAAGGTGGAATCCCTCAGTTTTCACGGTCCCTGGCTGCCGGCCTCGACCTTCTATCGTAGCCTGATGCTGTTCTGGTTCCTCTCGCTGCTGGCCATGCTGGTGCTGGATTACAGCGGTATGCGCCAGCGGCTGGCACGCGTCAGTGAGCGGGAGCGCCTCTCGCGCCAGCGCAACCGGGAGTTGGAGCAGTTTTATCGACTGGCCAGTGACGAGGCCCGTTACGATCGCCTCACCGGTGCCGTCAGCCGCAGCGAGGGGGAGCGCTTGCTCACCGAGTGGCAGGAGGGGGTGTTGATCTTCATCGATATCGATCACTTCAAGAGGATCAACGATAGTCGCGGGCATGCAGTGGGAGACGAGGTGCTCAAGTCGCTGGTCAGCGAGCTCACCTACTGTCTGGAAGAGGGCTCCACGCTGTGCCGTTGGGGAGGGGAGGAGTTCGTGGTGCTGGCGCCGGCGCGCCCCCTCTTCTGGGGTGTCGCGCTGGCCGAACAGATGCGTAAGACCCTCTCCTCATCCTCCCTCTGGCCGGACGGGCTCAGAGTCACTGCCTCGTTCGGTGTGGCCGAAGGGCGGCCCGGGGAGCCGGTGGAAGAGCTACTCCGGCGGGCCGATCTGGCGCTCTATCAGGCCAAGAATAAGGGGCGTAACCGGGTCGTGGCGGATCCTCGATGAGTCAGTACTGAGCCTCAAACCAGGACTCGAGGATGAGCTGGGCCGAGACGGCGTCCACGCTCCCCTTGTCCAGCGCCCTGTAGCCGCCGCGCTCGAACAGGCGGGCGCGAGCGTCTGTGGTGGTGAGACGCTCGTCCTTGAACTCCACCGGCTTGCCGAAACGGCCGTGCAGTCGGTTGCCAAACTTGCGGGCCCGTACCGTGATTTCCTGTTCGGTGCCGTCCATGTTGAGCGGCAGGCCGACGATCAGCAGGTCAGGCTGCCACTCCTTGATGAGCTTCTCTATCTCGTCCCAGTTGGGGATGCCGTCGTTGGCCTTGAGCGAACAGAGTGGCGAGGCCGAGCCGGTCAGCTCCTGGCCTACCGCCACGCCGATGCTCTTGGTGCCATAGTCAAAGCCCATCAGGCTGCGTGATGTCATAAGGAGATCCTGGTGCGTGGTCAGGCGTGGCCGACTTGGGGGGAGAGGTGCAGGGTGTTGATGCCGATACTGGCGGCCGCCTTCTCCCAGCGCTCGTGCACCGGGGTGTCGAAGATGAGGCGGGTATCGACCGGCACGATGAGCCAGGCGCCGTCCAGCAACTCTTGCTCCAGTTGACCTGCGCTCCAGCCGGCGTAGCCCAGAGTGACCAGCCAGTGGCTTGGGGCCTGGTCGGTACCCAGGGTTTCGAGAATGTCCCGTGAGGTGGTGACCATCAGCTCGTCGCTCAACACCAGGCTGGAGCCAAAGCCCGCCATCTGGCTGTGGAGCACGAAGCCGCGATCGTTGGCCACCGGCCCCCCCTGCAGCACTGGCTGCTCCAGCTCGAGCGTGGCGGGGTGATCGATCTTGACCTGCTCGAGGAGCTCATCGACCTGCATCTCGAGGGGAATGTTGACGACCAGTCCCATGGCGCCCTCGTCGTTGTGTTCGCACAGGTAGACCAGGGAGCGCTCGAAATACGGGTCTTTAAGGCTGGGCATGGCCAGCAGGAAGTGATTTTGCAGTGTGTGCATGCTCGGGTTCTGTATCGATTCTCGCGTGCTGTAAGTATGGCTGCCGCGGCCGGAGAGGGAGCACTGGCCCCCTCTTTCGGTCAGCGCTTGCCGAGACGACGCTCGATGGCGTCCATCAACATGGCGCTGATGTGCACCGGGAAGGTGGCCTCGATCTCGCGGATGCAGGTCGGACTGGTCACGTTGATCTCGGTCAGGCGATCGCCAATGATGTCGAGCCCGACGAAGATGAGCCCCTTATCCTTGAGTGTCGGGCCGACCGCGCGGGCGATGGCCCAGTCAGACTCGCTCAAGGGGCGCGCCTCGCCACGGCCGCCGGCGGCCAGGTTGCCGCGGGTCTCTCCCTGGGCCGGAATGCGGGCCAGGCAGTAGGGCACAGGCTCGCCGTCCACCACCAGCACCCGCTTGTCGCCCTCCTTGATGGCGGGCAGATAGGTCTGCGCCATGCAGTACTGATTCCCGTGGGCAGTGAGCGTCTCGATGATGACGCCGACGTTGGCGTCATCTTCCTTCATGCGGAAGATGGAGGCGCCGCCCATGCCGTCGAGCGGCTTCAGGATGACGTCCTTGTGCTGCGCGTGGAAGGCGCGCAGCTTGTCGGCGCGGCGCGTCACCAGCGTGGTCGGGGTGTGCTCGGCAAACCAGGCGGTGTAGAGCTTCTCGTTGGCATCGCGCAGGCTCTGCGGCTTATTGACGATGAGGCAGCCTTCGTCCTCGGCGCGCTCCAGCATGTAGGTGGCGTAGATGAACTCGGTGTCGAACGGCGGATCCTTGCGCATCAGGATCGTGTCCAGGTTCGACAGGGGCTGATCGACCACATCACCGAGTTCGAACCAGTGCTGATAGTCGTGGCGCACCTTGAGGGGGCGCATGGTGCCAAAGGCGCGGCCCCCTTCCATGTAGAGATCCTTCATCTCCAGATAGAAGAGTTCATAGCCGCGCTTTTGCGCCTCTTCGAGCATGGCGAAGCTCGAATCCTTCTTGATGTTGATAGACGAGATGGGGTCCATCACGATGCCAAGTTTGATGGTCATCCGAGTTTCCTTCTGTATGGGCGCCCGCAGTGGCGGGCGGTTCAGGCCAGATCGCCGAAGCGGCACTGTAGCGCTGTGATGACGGTCAGGGCGGCCGTCTCGGTGCGTAGCACGCGCGGACCGAGCAGCATCTCTTTGAAGCCGTGCTCCACCGTATCAGCAATCTCCCGCTCAGACAGCCCCCCTTCGGGGCCGATCAGCAGACGAACCCCGTTTGCGGGGGCGGGCAGGGTGCTGATGCTGTACTCGGCACGGGGGTGCAGGTTGAGCTTGAGCTCCGCCGTCTCCTCGCGCATCCAGTCGCTGAGCTCCATCGGCATGCGCACCTCGGGCACCCGGCTGCGGCCACTCTGCTCGCAGGCGCTGATGACGATCTTCTGCCACTGCTCGCGCTTCTTCTCCAGCCGATCGGCCGGCAGCTTGACACCGCAGCGCTCGGAAAAGAGCGGAGTGATGCAGGTGACGCCGAGCTCGACTGCCTTCTGGATGGTGAAGTCCATCTTGTCGCCGCGGCTGATGACCTGCCCCAGATGGATCGCCAGCGGCGACTCGACCCGGTTATCGGTGACGGCGGTCACTTCCACCTCGACACCCTTCTTGGTCACGGCGCGGATCACGGCGGAGAACTCTTCATCGCCGCCATTGAACAGGGCCAGCTCTTGCCCTGGCTGCATGCGCAGCACCCGGCCGACGTGATTGGCACCATCTTCCGAGAGGGGGAGTGTGAGGCCCAATGCGAGTCGGGCCGGTTCATAGATTCGTGGAATACGCATGCTTATTGGCACTGCCTGTCGATGAAGGGGTTACTGTTGCCCTGGATCCTGGTGATGCGGCGGTTGCGTTCGCACTCCCAGCCCTCGGCCGGATACTGGCGATCCCAGGCTTCGAACAGTTTACGCTGCTGCGCCGCCAGACGCAGCCCATACTGCTGGCTCATGTAGAGGTAGGCGCGGGCGATCTGGCCACGCACCGGCCCCTTGGGCGGTTGCACCTGCCGGCTCTTGAAGTCCACCAGCATCTGGCAGTGGCCATACTGGTTGGGTTTACCGTTCCAGTCGGAGAAGCCGTAGTTGGCGCGATCGCCGTTCACCTCACCGATGGCAGGGAAGAGATTGTGCATGTCCCCTTCCATGGTGTTGAACTGGTCGCTCTTGCCGCAATTCTTGCGGCCCCCTTGTTGCCAGCATTGGAGCTGATGGCCGAACGCCCAGGCCGGCACCACGTGCTCCCACTCGATGCGAGAGGCGCGCTCGGCCTGCTTGCGCGGCAGATAACCGCAGCTTTCCCAGTCGGGGGCCATCTTCTTGCCATTGAACTTGATATTGCAGCCGCAGTAGAAGGTGACGGGGTGGCTCTGATGGAGCTTGACCAGATCCTGCTTCGCCTCGCGAAACGTCTGGGCAGAGGTGGTGCCGGCGGCCAGGGCGCCGAGCATGATGAGCATCAATCGAAACATAAAATCGCTTAATTCTTCATGGGGTTAGGCACGAGGAGGGGAGATTACCACAGGGACGATGGCCTCGGCAGGGGGTCAGCCGACGGGGTGCAGTTCACTGCGACAGGCTCGGCAGTGGTAGCGCGCCTCGCCTCGTTGCACCTTGTTGTGACGACGCACCGAGAGGGCGTGCTCGCGGCAGGCGCAGCGGTAGGCAAAGGTGCGCTCGGCGAGCGGCGCCAAGTCAAAGCGGTGGGTGACCCGAGGCGTCAGGCCGAAGATCTCCTGCATCACCGATTGCCACTGACGACCGTGGGGCAGCACCCGAGCCTTGCCGCGGCCGCTTCCCCACAGGGCGTAAACCAGCAGGTGCGCCACCTCGTGGGGCACTACCTCGGCGTGAAAGACAGCCTCGTTACCGGCATAGAGGGTCGGGTTGAAGCGCAGCTCCCAGGTTTGCAGACGAGCGGTGCCGGCGGCGCGGCCGCGCAGGTCGCAGCGCACCAGGGGGCGCGGAAAGGTGCGCCCGAGCCGGTCTTCGGCCTGGGCAAAGCAGGCGTCGACCCGTGCCGTGATGAGGCTGTGCATGGTGGCGTTCATGGCAGATAACAAAAAGGGAGCCGAAGCTCCCTTTTTCCGGCTTGCCGATTACAGGCCGGCGGCGTCGCGCAGCAGCTCGGCCTTGTCGGTCTGCTCCCAGGGGAACTCGGCGCGACCGAAGTGACCGTAGGCGGCGGTGGCCTGGTAGATGGGACGCTTGAGGTCCAGCATCTCGATGAGGCCGTAGGGGCGCAGTTCGAAGTGCTGACGGACCAGCTTGACCAGCAGGTCTTCGGAGACTTTGCCGGTGCCGAAGGTTTCGACACTGATGGAGGTCGGCTCGGCCACGCCGATGGCATAGGAGACCTGCACTTCGCAGCGATCGGCCAGGCCGGCGGCGACGATGTTCTTGGCCACATAGCGGGCGGCGTAAGCGGCGGAGCGGTCAACCTTGGACGGATCCTTGCCGGAGAAGGCGCCACCACCGTGACGGGCCATGCCGCCATAAGTGTCGACGATGATCTTGCGACCGGTCAGACCGCAGTCACCCATGGGGCCGCCGATAACGAAACGGCCGGTCGGGTTGATGAAGTACTTGGTGTCCTTGGTGACCCACTCGGCCGGCAGCACCGGCTTGATGATCTCTTCGCGTACCGCTTCCACCAGGTCTTCGTGGCTGATGGAGTCGCAGTGCTGGGTAGAGAGCACCACGGCGTCGATGCCGAGGATCTTGCCATCGTTGCCGTAGGCGAAGGTGAGCTGGCTCTTGGCATCCGGGCGCAGCCACGGCAGGGTGCCATTCTTGCGCACTTCGGCCTGACGCTTCACCAACAGGTGGGAGTAGGTGATGGGGGCCGGCATCAGCACGTCGGTTTCGTTGGTGGCATAGCCGAACATCAGGCCCTGGTCGCCGGCGCCCTGCTCCAGCGGATCGCTGCGGTCGACGCCCTGGTTGATGTCCGGGGACTGCTTGCCGATGGCGTTCAGCACGGCGCAGGAGTCGGCATCGAAGCCCATGTCGGAGTGGGTGTAGCCGATGTCGCGCACTGTGTCGCGCACGATCTGCTCGATGTCGACCCAGGCGGAGGTGGTCACTTCGCCGGCCACCATGACCATACCGGTCTTGACCAGGGTTTCGCATGCGACACGCGCCTTGGTGTCCTGCTTCAGGATGGCGTCGAGTACCGCATCGGAGATCTGGTCGGCGATTTTATCGGGATGGCCTTCGGAGACCGACTCGGAGGTAAATAGCTTTGCCATGATGACCTTGCCTGTAGTTGTGGGCCGCCGCCGCGACCGCATATAAAGACGGATTACTTGTAGAGGTATCTACATCTGGACGTCTATTTTAGATAGCGCCCCTCTCGATTGCCAGTACTATTTTCCCCAGAAGGGACCAATCGGCGCCGAATATTTTCCTTTCCGGACCCGTGACCGAATGCGCCAACAAAGTGTTCACAAATCAATCGTTTTCTTTAGACGGAAAAGCGATTGGCCTCCCAAAGCCGGGATCCCTGGCCAGATAGTGTTTGCACCGCGTTCGCCCTGCTGGGAGAATATCGGCCTTGCTATTTGGGCAATCACACGAAGCAATCGCAGGAGATACCGATGCCTTCTCGTAAAGAGCTTGCCAATGCCATCCGTGCATTGAGTATGGACGCCGTTCAGAAAGCCAACTCCGGTCACCCGGGTGCCCCCATGGGGATGGCGGACATCGCCGAGGTGTTGTGGCGCAGCCACCTGAAGCACAACCCGAGCAACCCGACCTGGGCTGATCGTGACCGCTTCATCCTCTCCAACGGCCACGGCTCCATGCTGCTGTACTCCCTGCTGCACCTCTCCGGTTACGACCTCTCCATCGATGATCTGAAGAACTTCCGCCAGCTGCACTCCCGCACCCCGGGTCACCCGGAGTACGGCTACGCGCCGGGCGTCGAGACCACCACTGGCCCGCTGGGTCAGGGCATCACCAACGCCGTGGGCATGGCGATCGCCGAGAAGGCCATGGCTGACCAGTTCAACCGTCCCGGCCATGAAGTGGTGGATCACTACACCTACGCCTTCATGGGCGACGGCTGCCTGATGGAAGGTATCTCTCACGAGGCTTGCTCCCTGGCCGGTACCCTGGGTCTGGGCAAACTCGTTGCCTTCTGGGATGACAACGGCATCTCCATCGACGGTCATGTTGAAGGCTGGTTTACCGATGACACCGCCAAGCGTTTCGAAGCCTATGGCTGGCACGTGATCCCGGGTGTTGACGGTCACAGCCCGGAGGCGATCAACGCCGCCATCGAAGCCGCCAAGGCCGAGACTGGCAAGCCGACCCTGATCTGCTGCCGCACCATCATCGGTTACGGTTCCCCGAACAAGTCCGGCTCTCACGACTGCCACGGCTCTCCGCTGGGCAACGACGAGATCAAGGCTGCCCGTGAGTTCCTGGGTTGGAACCACGAGCCGTTCGTGATCCCGGCCGATATCGCTGCCGAGTGGAACGGTCGCGACAAGGGCGCTGCCCTGGAAGCCGAGTGGGATGCCAAGTTTGCCGCCTACGCCGCCGCCCACCCCGAGCTGGCTGCCGAGTTCAAGCGCCGCATGACTGGCGAACTGCCGGCCAACTGGGCGACTGAGTCGACCAAGATCATCGAAGCCCTGCAGGCCAACCCGGCCAAGATCGCTACCCGTAAGGCCTCCCAGAACGCTCTGGAAGCCTTCGGCAAGCTGCTGCCGGAATTCATGGGTGGCTCTGCGGATCTGGCTCCGTCCAACCTGACCATGTGGTCCGGCTCCAAGTCTCTGACCAACGAAGACGCCGCCGGCAACTACATCCACTACGGTGTGCGCGAGTTCGGCATGTCCGCCATCATGAACGGTATCGCCCTGCACGGTGGTTTCGTTCCCTACGGCGCGACCTTCCTGATGTTCATGGAGTACGCTCGTAACGCTCTGCGTATGGCAGCCCTGATGAAGCAGCGCGCCATCTTCGTCTACACCCACGACTCTATCGGTCTGGGTGAAGATGGCCCGACTCACCAACCGGTTGAGCAGATCGCCTCCCTGCGTCTGACCCCGAACATGTCCACCTGGCGTCCCTGTGACCAGGTAGAGTCCGCCGTGGCCTGGAAGTTCGCCATCGAGCGCAAGGACGGTCCGACCAGCCTGATCTTCTCTCGCCAGAACCTGGCCCAGATGGATCGTACTGCCGAGCAGCTGGCCAATGTGGCCAAGGGCGGTTATGTCCTGAAAGACTGCGCCGGCACCCCGGAGCTGATCCTGATCGCCACCGGCTCCGAGGTCGAGCTGGCCGTGGCCGCCTATGAGCAGCTGACTGCCAAGGGCCATGCCGTGCGCGTGGTCTCCCTGCCGGCCACCGACGTGTTCGACGCCCAGAGCGCCGAGTACAAGGAGTCTGTCCTGCCGTCCTCTGTCACCAAGCGTGTCGCCATCGAAGCCGGCATCGCCGACTACTGGTACAAGTACGTGGGCTTTGGCGGCAAGATCATCGGTATGCGCACCTTCGGTGAGTCCGCACCGGCCGAGCTGCTGTTCAAGGAATTCGGCTTTACCGTGGAAAATGTGGTTGCGACCGCAGAATCCCTGTAATCGCTGAGCATTGGACCGCCTTGGTCCAATAGCCTGAGAATAAAACGCCCTCCATCGCAAGATGGGGGGCGTTTTTTATAGGCCTCACGGTGGCCGATAGAAGGGAGACGGCGATAGCACACCCCACTCGCTTTTTATCCAGGGCGGCGCTACTGTGCGGTCCGTATGACACCTTATACAGTGCCTCACCGTCATTGGATCACCGCCGTTCCATGCGTCAACAGGCGCATAGGGCGGACTAGATCGGTTTATTAAACGAAAGGGAAACATGTCATGGCTTGTGTGATAGAGATAAACCCTGCTACGAAGACGGTGACGGTGAACAGAGACGCCTACGATCTCACCCGCGTCTCTGGCGTACAGACCAGGAGGCTGACCTGGAGAGACAAATTGCTCAATATGTTGCTGCTGGGGTTACTCACGTCCAGCATCCTGTTTCTCTTTGTCCCCCCCGAGAGTCAGGGCCAGGCACTGACCCTGCTACTGCCTGGATTGGGGTTTGTTACCGGCGTTGTCATGGGGATGTTTGCCAGCGCGAGCTATGCCTTCATGTTGGAGTTCAGGTTCGGGGATGAGACTGGCGTCCAGTGGGTCACGGTCGCCAAGTCTCGACATGCCCGAGAATTTGCGCTTTTCAAGGCAAAGGAGCAGGAGCTTCGACAAGCGTTGCACCGCTAGTCGGTGGTGGGTAAGGAGAGAAGAGGGATGCTGTGGGTGAAGGCGCGTGGCGGCACTACAAGCCCTGCGCGCCTGAGTGCCCCGTACGGCGTTGCAGTGAGCCGCACAGACGACTCGATGCACGAACATGGCGATTCAAGTGCGAGCCGTCAGCGTGCTGTCAGGCGTGCAGGGGATGAAATGGGCTGTCGCCTGGTTTCCTGACCCATGTCGAGTTGTTTTAGCTGGCGTTGACTCCGGCTTGGATGGCGCACTTTCTGGCCATCTTGGTCGTAAAAAACTCGAACAGAGCAAAAAGTGAGTGAACGGTTCCGGGCGGCCATTTTTATGGTTGACAGAAATGACCAGGATGCCTAATATGCGCCTCCGTTGCCAGACGATAAGTGTGGTGACGCCGAGGTGAGTTGGGGTTATAGCTCAGCTGGGAGAGCGCTTGCATGGCATGCAAGAGGTCCGCGGTTCGATCCCGCGTAGCTCCACCAAATTCTCCTCGAATACATCTGGAACGCTGGGGTTATAGCTCAGCTGGGAGAGCGCTTGCATGGCATGCAAGAGGTCCGCGGTTCGATCCCGCGTAGCTCCACCAGGTTCCCGATGCCCAGGGCAGTATTGCCAACCTTGTGGGGTTATAGCTCAGCTGG
>NZ_CDCE01000011.1:102923-154920 GCF_000819805.1 Aeromonas diversa CDC 2478-85 | reverse complement strand
ATCCCGCGTAGCTCCACCATATCGAAGGCCACCGCATTGCGGTGGCCTTTTTGTTTATCCGCACCTCGCTCAATGAAAGACCCGCCAGATGGCGGGTCTTGTTTTACTGCTTACTTAACGGCGACGGCGCCAGAAGGCCAGCGGCAACAGGGCCAGCATGCCCAGGCCTATGCTGCCACCCCCGCTGCTCTGGGGCTGTTGGGCCTCTTCCAGCTTCAGATCGACGATGATGGGGTCGTGGTCAGAAGCGCTGAAGGGGTTGTCGGACTTGGCCAACGAGCCGGTGTACTTGGTGCCGTATTCGAACAGGTTGCTTTCGAACGAGTTGATATGCCAGTCGGCCACGCCGACGACGCGACGGGTCAGGGCCGGGTTGCCCAAGGCATAGTCCAGGGTACCAAGCTCGCCATCATAGCTATAGGAGATGGCCTTCTCCTTGTTGAACCTGACGTTGAGATCGACAAGACCATAGCTCTTGGTCACCTCGCGGCCCGTTTGTTCGTAGGGGTGCTCGCCGATAAAGGTACGGGATGCAGAGACAATCTTGCGCTCGCTGGTGGCCGGGTTGTAGTCGGTCAGGACGCGGATCGGGTCTTCCTTGGCGTAGGAGTTGAAGTCACCCACCAGCAGTACCTGTCCGGGCAGCTTGCTGACCGCCTCACCCAGCACCTTGGCGGCGGAGACGCGGAACTCGGTGCACTTGCCTTGCAGATCGGCCGGCTCGCTCTTGCCATCGCCGTTTTCAAAGCAACCGGACCCCTTGGACTTGAGGTGGTTGACCACCAGGGTCAGGGGATCCTTGCTGCCCGTAACCATGAAGCTCTGTACCAGGGAGTCGCGCTGGCCGGCGCTCTTGGCGACGCCACCGACCGTGTAACGCTGCTCCGGCATCTTGACGATGGCGGCATCCCCTGCTGGCGTGAGCTTGGCTGGGCGATAGAGCATGGCCACCATGATGGCGTCGCCGCCGAAGAATTTCTCGCCGGTCAGCAGGGCGGCAGGCAGGCGAACATAGGCATAGTGCTTGCTGGCATCCTTCTGCTGTTCGTTGAGACGGGTCACCAGGTTATTGATGGCAGAGTTATCGCCAAAACCGTTGTTCTCCATCTCCATCAGACCGAGCAGATCGGCATCCATCTCTGTGATGGCGTTGGCGATCTTGGTGCGTTGCTTCTCGAACTCGGCCTGAGTCTTGGCGCCGCGGTTACAGCCTTTATCCGTGCCGGCATCCGCCTGGTCCTTGCACAGCACGTTGAGATCGCCGCCAATCTCGGGCGCACTGGTGAAATAGTTGAGCACGTTGAAGCTGCCGACCCGCAGGTCGCTGCCGGGAGCTCGTGCCGGGGCGGCCTGACGGTCCTCTTCCTGGCTACGTAGCAGATTGCCGGCGGTCAGGGTCATATCGTTCGGCACGACCAGGCGGAAGGCGTTCTTGTTGTAGATAACGACCCCTTCCAGGCCATCGAGCTGATCGCCGATACGCAGATAGCCCTGATCCGCATCCAGAGCCGGGAACCAGGGGATAATCCCATCCGGTGCTTTGTAATCAGACTCGACCACCAGGCGGTTGGCACCATTCTTGGCAGCCAGTGCCACGGCATCGGCACCGCTGGCCACATGCAGCTGGGTCGGTTTGATCAAGGGAGCCTTGTGGGAGAGCTCTACGTTGTTGCGATAGACCTTGTAATCGAAACTAAAGTTGCGGGTCAGGCGCAGATCGCTGGTGCTATCGAGGCGAACCCGCATTCCCTCATGGCGATTGAGGGCCTGGGCCAGGGTTTCGCCTTCATTGACTTGCAGTACAGAGGTGGGGATGTTCGCTCCCTGAGCGGTCACTTGCAGGCGGGCTTTGCTCGCTTCGAAGGTCGGCTTGAGCTGAGTGCCGCCGTAATACTCTTCGACATTCGCTTCGAGGCAGAGCTCGGCACCCGGTTTGATGTCCGGATAGTTGGTCGCGAACTTGCTGTCGTTGAGGTACACGAAGATGCCATCGGAGGTGGCCGGATTACCATCGCCTACCGGGTCGGTCAGGTAGAAACCTTTGGTCAGACTTTGACCCAGCGTGGTCACGACACCGCGCACCATGACAGTATCCGGACTGATGGCTCCGGTAATATTGCCATTTTTGTCCGTCACCGTCTTGGTTGCCAGCGCGCTGCTGGAACCCGTTCCCTGGATAGTTGGGATGGTGGTGAGTTGTGCCGGATCAGAAGGGCAGACAAAGGCGGCGTGAGCGCTGGGGGCGGCCAGGGCCAGCCCCACCGCCAGTGAGAGCAGGGTTCGAGTTGCTTGCATGATGATTTCCTTTAATTTTTTCTTAGCATTTCCGTAGCCCTGCCGGAGCAGGGGCGCGAATTGTCACATGACCGTCAGCTCTGACCAGTGATGGGCTGCACACTTTTGCAAGATGGGGAGGTGCTGACCACCTGTTTTATGATGAAGCCAACACTCTGATTTTTATTGCTAAATGGCTTGGGTTTCGAATGAGGAGTGACGGTTTTGGTTGTTTCTTGCCGCGAATAAAGATTGTCGGTGATGTGGACAATTTCTATACTCGATTCGTTCCTGACGGAACCCAGGTTAAGGGCAAACCGATCGAAAGATCGGGACGCAAAGCTTCCGGCCTACCGGTCATATGACCCAGGGTAGCGGGGCCTCCCAGGATCTCATCGGGTGCAGTGGCACAGTCCAATGCCAGTTGTCTGCCTCTGCGTGGACCTGCCGCGTCTGTCCTTGCCTTGGATAACCATGCCAAGAAACAAGGAAGAAAAAATGCAAAACCACTTTGTCCCTACCCGCCTGGCGGCGCTGGTCGCCGTGGCTTTTCTGCCTGCCTGGGCGCAGGCTGCCTATCCTCCCTATGAAGCCGGCAAGAGTTACAGCGCCGGTGACGTGGTCAGCAATGCCGGTGCTCTCTACCAGTGCAAGGAGTTCCCCTACTCCGGCTGGTGTGGCGCCTCTCCCTACCACTACGAGCCTGGGGTCGGCGTCACCTGGGGTGATGCCTGGCGTCTGTTCAATGATGGAAGCCTGCCACCGGCGATTGGTCTGAGTGTCAGCTCACCGGTCAGCGGTGCCAGTGTCAGCGAAGGGGCCGATGTCGCTCTTGCCGTGACCCTGAGCGGGAGTACCACTGGGCTGACCCGGGTGGAGTACCAGATCGATGGCAAGCTGGTGGCGACGGCCACCAGTGCTCCCTGGGGGGCTGCCTGGAAGGCCGTGGGTGGCGGCAGCCATGATCTCAAGGCGCGGGCATTGGACAAGGATGGCAAGGTGCTGGCCGAGAGCAGCAGTCGCTTCACTGTGAGTGCGGTAACGGCTCCGGAAGCCCCCAAGGTGGCGATCGCCAGCCCAGCCGCCGGAGCCAAGGTGACCCTGGGACGCAGTGTGGCGGTTAGCGCCAACGTGACCGATGCCAACAATGACGTGGCCAAGGTGGAGCTGTTCGTGGGTGGCAAGCGGGTCGGCGAGGATACCTCGGCCCCCTGGCAGGTGAGCTGGACTCCGGATGCCAAGGGGAGTGCCGCCCTCAAGCTGGTGGCGACCGATCAGGCCAATCTCTCCGGTGAGTCGGCCGTGGTGACGGTCAACGTCGAAGAGGCCGCCTTACCCCCGACCGGCGGTAACCTCTCCTGCGATATCCGTCAGGTTTATCGTCCCGATGGCTACGAGTGTATGGGGGACGATCATGCCCGCCGGGTCATCGGTTACTTCACCTCGTGGCGTACCGGCAAGAATGGCTTGCCCGCTTACCTGGTGAGCGACATCCCCTGGGGCAAGTTGACCCACATCAACTACGCCTTCGCGGCGGTGGATGAGCAGAGCCACCTCATCAAGGTCGATGATGCCGCAACCAAGATGACCTGGGAGGGCGTGCAGGGTGCCGAGATGGATCCCGAGTTTGCCTACCAGGGCCACTTTAACCTGTTGTCGAAGTACAAGAAGCAGTTTCCGGATGTGAAGACCCTGATCTCGGTTGGTGGTTGGGCCGATACCCGTGGCTTCTACAGCGCCACCACCAAGGGAGATTGCACCGTCAACACGGCGGGGATCAACGCCTTCTCCGATTCGGCGGTGAGCTTCATTCGCCAGTACGGCTTCGACGGCGTCGACATCGACTACGAATATCCCACCTCCATGAAGGATGCGGGCAATCCCAACGACTTCCCCCTTTCGAATCTCTGTCGTGGCAAGCTGTTCGGTAACTACAAGGTACTGATGCAGACCCTGCGCGAGAAGCTTGATGCCGCCGGTGCAGAGGACGGTCGTAAGTACATGCTCACCATCGCCTCGCCGGCCTCGGCCTACCTGCTGCGCGGTATGGAGAACTTCCAGGTCACTCAATACCTCGACTACGTCAATCTGATGAGTTATGACTTCCACGGCGCCTGGAACCACTTTGTCGATCACAACGCCGCCCTGTTTGATAACAAGCAAGACTCCGAGCTGGCCCATTGGGGTGTCTACACCCAGAGTCAGTTTGGCGGCATCGGCTACCTGAACTCGGCCTGGGCGGCCCATTACTTCCGCGGTGCCCTGGCGGCCGGCAAGATCAACATCGGCGTGCCTTACTACACCCGCGGTTGGCAAGGGGTCACGGGCGGTACTCACGGCCTGGGAGGCAAGGCGGCGCTGCCGAGCCAGAATCAATGTCAGCCCGGGACCGGCGGCGGCAATATTCCGTGTGGTAACGGCGCCATGGGTATCGACAACATCTGGCACGATCTCGACAAGAGTGGCAAGGAGATAGGTGCCGGCGCAGTGCCCATGTGGCATGCCAAGAACCTGGAACATGCGGCCGACCTCGGTATCACCAGCATGCCAAGCTACGGTCAGGCCTGGGGACTCGATCCCAACGATCCTCAGGATCTGATCCAGGGCCAGTATGTGCGCTACTTCGACGACAAGGCCAAGGTTCCCTGGCTTTGGAACGAGCAGAAGAAGGTGTTCCTCTCCACCGAAGATGAGCAGTCCATGGGCCACAAGCTCGACTACATCGTCAAGCAGGGCCTGGGTGGCGTCATGTTCTGGGAGATGGCCGGTGACTATGCCTTCGATCCGGTCAAGAAGGAGTATGTGATTGGGGATACCCTGACCACCCTGGCCTATGAGAAGTTTGCCAAGGCAACTCCCTACAACCCCCGCCAGAACGCGCTGCCGGCACCCACCACTCAGCTTGATATCGGCGTCAGCCTGACTGGCTTCAAGGAGGGGGACTCCAACTATCCCATCAACCCGACCCTGAAACTGACCAACCGCTCGACTCAGACCATACCGGGCGGCGCGCGCATCGAGTTCCTGGTTCCCACCTCGACCTCGGATACCATCACAGATCAGAGTGGCATGGGTCTGAAGGTGGTAGAGAGTGGCGGTAACAAGAACTCCGACGGTATCGCCAATGAGAAAGACTTCCACAAGGTAGCCATGACACTGCCGAGCTGGAAGGCCTGGACTCCGGGCAGCGATGTGGAAGTGGCGATGACCTATTATCTGCCGGCCGCCGGCGTGCCGAGCGGAGTTCGGATCGTGAGCGGTAGCCAGACCATCGGTCTCAAGAGTGACTTCCCGGGCTTGCCTGAGGCGGTCATGGGGAGCAGTGGTGGTGGTGAAACCCCGGGTGGTACCACCTGTAGCAGCCAAAAGATCGATCCTGCTGCCTACAAGGCATATCCCAACTGGCCAAGTGGGGATCATGCCAACAGTGGTGACCGTATGACCAACGGCAAGGCGGTCTGGCAGGCTAACTGGTGGACCAGCAGTGAACCCAAGGCCGGCGACGGCAGCTGGAAACAGCTCTGCACTTATTAATAGTTAAATCAAATAGATAGGCGGGGACTTTGTCCCCGCTTTTTTTTCATGGCGCAGGGGAGATGATGGAAAAAGCGTCTGACTTTCGTGCGCAGGGGACTCTATACTAGAGACTGTCATGAGCCCGGATGGAAGTGATTGTATGGCAAGCATATTGGATTCAGTGGATCAGCGAACTCAACTGGTCGGGGAAAATCGCCTGGAACTGCTCATGTTCCGGCTCGGCTCTCACCAGATGTTTGCCATCAACGTCTTCAAGGTGCGTGAGGTGGTCAAGCTTCCCCCGCTCAACAAGATGCCCGGTTCTCATCACAACATCTGTGGGGTGGCCAATATCCGGGGGGCCTCGATCCCCGTCATCAATCTGCGCGGCGCCATCGGTCTGCGTCCCATGCAGACCGATACCGAGTCCAATCTGATTATCACCGAGTACAACCGGACCGTGCAGGGCTTTCTGGTCGGCCAGGTGGCCCACATCGTCAACATGACATGGAAAGACATCCTGCCTCCACCGCGCACCGCTGGCCGCTCTAACTACCTCACCGCGATCACGCGGGTGCGAGAGGGAGACAAGGAGCAGATCGTCGAGATCATCGATGTGGAGAAGGTGCTGGCCGAGATCCTCACCTATGACGTCACCATCTCCGAAGAGGTGCTGGATCGGGAGATCCTGCCCGAGATGAATGGCCGCAAGGTATTGATCGTGGATGATTCGAGCACGGCGCGGGCCCAGGTGCGTGATACCCTCAGCCAGCTGGGGCTACAGGTGATCGAGTGCCAGGATGGGCGGCAGGCGCTCGACTTGCTCAAGGGGTGGTGCGACAGCGGCAAGAAGGTGACCGACGAGATCCTGCTGATGATCACCGATGCCGAGATGCCCGAGATGGATGGCTATCGCCTCACCGCCGAGGTGCGCGGCGATCCCCGCATGTCCGATCTCTTCATCACCCTCAACACCTCACTAAGCGGTAGCTTCAACGAGGCCATGGTCAAGAAGGTGGGGTGTGATCGATTCATCTCCAAGTTCCAGCCCGACCTGCTGGTGCAGGTGGCGCAGGAGCGGCTGCGGCAGATCATGTGAAGAGGGGGCGATAAGCCCCCTTCGTTTTATGGGGCCAGAAGGGGAGCAAGAAACTCGGCGACCCTGTCCCTTATCTGTGGCTGTGCCTCGGCCTTGGGATGGATGCCGTCATTCATCATGAGTTCAGGCCTTAATGCTATTTCATCGAGGAAGAAGGGGAGGAGCGGGAGGCGGTAAGCCTGTGCCAGCTCGGGATAGAGCTGTTCGAATTGCCGGGTGTAGCGGGCACCATAATTGGGCGGGAGCCGGATCTGGGTGAGAACAACCTGGGCACCGGATTGTTGGCTATCCCCGATCAGCGTCTTGAGGTTGCGCCTGGTCACGGGGGGAGGGAAGCCGCGCAGGCCGTCGTTTCCGCCCAGCGCGATCAACACCCAGTCCGGTTTGTGCTCCTCGAGCAGGCTTGGCAGCCGGGCCACGGCCCCCTGAGTGGTCTCGCCACTGATGCTGACATTGATGACTCTATGGGCCAGCCCCTCGCTCTGCCAGCGGCTCTGGAGCAGGGCTGGCCAGCTCTTCTCCACGGGCATCTGATAGCCGGCACTCAGGCTGTCCCCCAGAATCAGCAGACTCTGCGCCTGGACCAGTGCGATGGATCCCCAATAACAGAACAAGGCAATCAGGATACGCCCCATGACATTGACTCCCATTATCGAAGCTAGACGTGTTGAAAAGACGGTCTCCCTCGGGCAGGAGCGCCTCACCATCCTTGAGGGGATCTCCTTGCAAGTCAAGGCAGGAGAGACGGTCGCCCTGCTCGGGGCCTCCGGCTCGGGCAAGTCGACGCTGCTCGGGCTGCTGGCGGGGCTGGATCTGCCGAGTCGGGGTGAGGTGCTCATCAAGGGGCAGGACCTCGGCGCCCTTGACGAGGAGGGGCGGGCGCGCCTGCGCGCAGAGCAGCTGGGATTTGTTTTTCAGTCCTTCCTGCTGCTGCCGACCCTGACGGCCCTCGAGAACGTGATGCTTCCCGCCGAGCTACGGGGGGAGCGGGATGCCGAGCCCCGGGCTCGCACCCTGCTCGAACAGGTGGGCCTCGGCGCCCGCTTGCATCATTTGCCACCACGCCTATCCGGCGGGGAACAGCAGCGGGTCGCCCTGGCGCGCGCCTTTATCGGCCAGCCAGAGCTGCTGCTCGCCGACGAGCCGACCGGTAACCTCGATAGCAAGACGGGCGAGCGCATCATAGATCTCCTGTTCGAACTTAATCGGCAACACGGCACCACCCTGTTGGTGGTGACCCATGATCCCGCGTTGGCGCAGCGTTGTGGCCGCCGTCTGGAGATTGCAGCCGGCCGACTCGTCGCACAGGAGGGAGCATGACCCAGCCGTTGGCCTTGCGTCTGTTGTGGCGAGAGGGGTGGCAGGGAGAGCTGCGCTGGTTTGTGTTGGCGCTGGCCCTGTGTGTGACCTGCGTGGTGAGCGTGGCGCTCCTGGCCGACCGGCTGGATGCGGGTCTCAAGGCCTCGGGACGCGAGTTTATCGGGGGCGACAGAGTGCTGGTCAGCCCCAGAGCACTCCCTCAGTCGCGACTCGATGGTTGGCAGCAGGCGGGGACTCGGGTGCAGACCACGGTGAGCTTCAACACCATGCTGTTTCACCAAGAGGCGTTCCAACTCGCCTCTCTGCGTGCCGTACCGTCAGGATTCCCATTCTACGGCTCGCTCAAGCGGGACCCCGTCGTCACGCTCGCACCGGGAACTATCTGGTTGTCGCCCCGCCTGATGCCGCTGCTCGGTGCCCGCGTGGGCGATCGGGTCGAGGTAGGCAATGCGACCCTTACGGTGGCGGCCACCCTGCTGGAGGAGCCGGATCAGGGCTTCAGCCCCTTCCAGTTGGCGCCACGTGCGCTGGTGCATGAGGCCGACCTGGTGCGTATCGGCGCCCTGCTGCCGGGAAGCCGTCAGGAGTGGCGCTATTTGCTACAGGCCGGGCGTGACCAGCTGCCCGCACTGGATCGAACGCGGCCCAAGGAGGCAGGGATAAGCTGGCTCACACCCGAGAGTGGCGATAGCCGCAGCGGCAGAACGCTCGCCAATGCCGAACGCTTCTTTCGTCTGGCCGCTCTCACCGGTGTCTTGCTCGGCGCACTGGCCATGGCCATCGCCGTCCGCCACTTCGCCGAGCGCCAGACCGGCATGGTGGCCCTGCTCAAGACCCTGGGGGCAACGCGCGCCACCTTGTGGCGCCTGCTCGGCGCTCTGTTGCTCGGCCTGACATTGATCGGCGGTGGCATAGGGTTGTTGCTCGGGCTGGTGGTGCAGGGGATAGCGCTGATGACGTTGCAGGGGCTGCTGCCTGCCGAGCTGCCACCGCCCTCGTGGCGGCCCTTCGCCCTGGCCATGGCGGTGGCGCTCTTCATCACCCTGATGCTCTCCCTCATTCCCTTCTTGCGCCTGCTGCGCATTCCCCCGCTACGGGTGCTGCGTAAAGAGGTCGAGGCCGACATCGCGGGCCATTGGGCCATCCCGGTGGGACTGCTCGGCCTGTTCCTGTTGGTGTGGGGATTGATGGGAGACGGTCTGCTTGCGCTGGGTCTCATCGGTGGCATGGCACTGCTGATGGGACTGCTGGCTCTGCTGGGGCTGCTATTGCTGCGGTTAGGGCGAGGGGTCGGTGGGCCGCGTTCTCTGCGCCTGGCGGTGGGGCGCATGGCTCGCGAGCGCGGACGCGGCCTGTTCCAGTTGGCCGGTTTCTCCCTCGCCCTGCTGCTGCTGGGGCTGCTGTGGGCGGTGCGCAGTGACCTCATCGGTGACATTGACCGCCATCTGCCGGCCGATGCCCCCAACCGCTTCCTGGTCAACCTGATGCCAGAAGAGCGCATCCCTGTGCTGGCTCTGCTCAAGGAGGCCGGCGCCAAGACCTCAGATTTCTACCCCATGGTGCGCGGCCGCCTGACCAGCATCGCCGGCGAGGCGGTGGCCTCGGGGGGCAAACCCGGGCGCGAGGGTATAGAGCGCGAGCTTAACTTCACCACCACAGAGACCCTGCCATTTGGCAATCGCATCACGGCCGGGGAGTGGCGACATGGCCCAGGCCAGGTGTCGGTGGACGCCGAGGTGGCGGCCAGGCTCGGCATCCGGCTGGGGGATACTCTCGGCTTCACCATAGAGGGGCGTGCCTTCACGGCCACAGTGACCAGTTTGCGGGCCATCCGCTGGGATTCCTTGCGTCCCAACTTCTTCATGATCTTCTCACCGGATCTGCTGGCGCCCTTCAACCTCACCTGGATGGGCAGCTATCGGTTACCCGCTGGAGCGCAATCGGCGGAGCTGGAGCTGGTGCGCCATTATCCGACCGTCAGCCTCATCGATGTGGAGGATCTCATCACGCGGCTCTCTGCGGTCTCGGCTCAGGTGAGCCGGGCCTTGGCGCTGATGCTGGGGTTGGTGACGGTCGCCGCCTTGCTGGTATTGCTGGCCCAGACCCAGGCATCCCTGGCGGCGCGGCGCGGTGAGCTCATCCTGATGCGCACGCTTGGTGCGTCGGGGCCCTTGCTCTCGGGCATGCTGAGTTGGGAGTTGATGATAACGGGCGCCGTTGCAGGACTGTGCGCCGCCCTGATTGCCGAGGGCGGCGTGCTCTTCCTGCAGGTGTGGTGGTTCTCTGGCTCGGCCACCTGGCACCCCGAGATCTGGATGGGATTGCCCCTGCTGGGGGCGCTGCTGGTGACCCTGGTCGGTCAGGGGTGGCGCCGCCATCTGCTCGGCGGCACCCTGAGTGGACGATTACGTACTATGGGACAGCCGCTCTAACTGCGCGGTCTCTACCGGGTTCAGGCCAACAGCTCGGTGAGGGCGGGTGCCAGCTCGGGATAGTTGAAGCGAAACCCCGCCTCCTGCAGCCGGGTTGGCAGCACAGCCTGACCGGTCAGCAGTAGATCGCTCGCCTCGCCCATGGTCAGGCGCAGCAGGGTGGCCGGCACGTGCAAGAGGTGGGGACGGTGCAGCGCGGTGGCCAGGGTCTTGCTAAATTGTCGATTGCTCACCGGATGGGGCGCCGTGCCGTTGTAGATCCCCTGGCACTCCTCGTGCTCGAGCAGAAACAGGATGGCACGTACGAGATCCAGCTGGTGGACCCAGCTCATCATCTGCTCCCCCGAGCCCATGGGGCCGCCCAGTCCCAGCCGGTAGGGTAGCAGCATCTTGGCCAGCGCCCCTCCCTCTTTGCCGAGCACGATACCGATCCGCAGCACACAAACCCGGGTCTGCCTGCTGCGCGCCTGCAGGGCAAGGGATTCCCAGCGTTGGCAGAGCTGATGGGTGAACTCGAGGTGAGGCTGCTGGCACGACTCATCGATGGGGGCTGCGCCTTGTCGGCCATACCAGCCGACGGCAGAGGCGTTGATCAAGACGCGAGGGGGGATCTCGGAGAGCTGGATCAGATCGATCAGCTGCTCGGTCAGCAACCAGCGGCTGTCACACAGCAGCTGCTTGCGCTCTTCACTCCATCGCCCGGCGGCGATGGGTTCACCGGCCAGGTTGATCACGGCGTCGAAGCCATCCAGATTGTCGAGGCGATCCAGGTTGTCGATGATATCGAGATCGTGGCCGAGTAATTGCCAGGCGCGTGGGCGATCCCGACTCAGGATCACCAGATCGTGCTGTTGCTTGAGTAGGGCGACCAATTTACGGCCAATAAAACCGGTTCCTCCGGTGATCAGGATCTTCATGTCGGCTCCTTTACCTCTGTGCCCATTACTCTAGTCATTCCCAAAAAAGGGAACAAGTTGTTGTATTACTTGAGCTTGTTTGGCTCTGACCGAGGTGGCGGGCGGGGCCTTGGTGCGAGGCTTGTTGACGTTATTTTCTTTCAAAAGATCTGAAAACTATCCACAAAATCTGTGGAAAACTCTGTAGATTAGCCGTGTTTCTCTTTTTATTTGTATGATTTATATGAAGATTTTATTTCTGTTTCAGAATGTGGCCTCCTTGTGCAAGGGATTGCCGGTGGGTGAGTGATTGCTCTTTCCTTAGGCCTCGGGGGACAAGGGGGCGCAGGATCCTCTCGCGGATCCACCATGTTGATCCCTGAGATCAAACGAGCATAAAAAAACCCCGCCGAAGCGGGGTTTATACCGTCACTGAGGTGATCAGGCCTGGGCTGCGTCCTGTTGGGCAGCCTGGATCCCGGTCAGGGCGATGGTGTAGACGATATCGTCTACCAGGGCGCCACGGGAGAGGTCGTTGACCGGCTTGCGCATGCCTTGCAGCATGGGACCGATAGAGACCAGCTCGGCGGAGCGCTGTACCGCCTTGTAGGTGGTGTTGCCGGTGTTCAGATCCGGGAACACGAACACGGTGGCCTTGCCGGCAACCGGGGAGTTCGGAGCCTTGGACTTGGCCACGTTCTCCATGATGGCCGCGTCGTACTGCAGCGGGCCATCGATCACCAGATCCGGGCGCTTCTCCTGGGCGATGCGGGTTGCTTCGCGTACCTTGTCCACATCGGCGCCGGCGCCAGAGGTACCGGTCGAGTAGGAGATCATGGCCACGCGTGGCTCGATGCCGAAGGCGGCGGCCGATTCGGCGGACTGGATGGCGATCTCGGCCAGCTGCTCGGCGCTCGGGTCCGGGTTGATGGCACAGTCACCGTAGACCAGCACCTGATCCGGCAGCAGCATGAAGAAGATCGAGGAGATCAGGGAAGAGCCCGGGGCTGTCTTGATGATCTGCATCGGCGGACGGATGGTGTTGGCGGTGGTGTGTACCGCGCCGGAGACTAGGCCGTCGACTTCGTTGCGCTCCAGCATCATGGTGCCCAGCACCACGTTGTCTTCCAGCTGCTCGCGGGCGACCACTTCGGTCATGCCCTTGTTCTTGCGCAGCTCGACCAGGCGGCTCACGTAGCGCTCGCGCACTTCTACCGGATCGAGGATCTCGACGCGATCGGTCAGGATCACGCCTTGCTGATCGGCGACGCGACGGATCTCTTCCGGGTTACCCAACAGCACCGGACGGGCGATGCCACGCTCGGCACAGATGGCGGCGGCCTTGATGGTCCGCGGCTCTTCCCCTTCCGGCAGCACCACGCGCTTGTTGGCCTGGCGAGCCAGCTCGGTCAGCTGGTAACGGAAGGCCGGCGGGCTCAGGCGGCGGGAGCGGGTTGACTTGGCGGAGAGAGACTCGATCCAGTGCTTGTCGATGTGACCGGCCACATAGTCCTGCACCAGCTCGATACGCTCGCGGTCATCTTCCGGGATATCGACGTTGAAGTTCTGCAGGCTGACGGCGGTCTGCCAGGTGTTGGTCCCAATCATCATGATCGGCAGGCCGGTGGCCATGGCCTGTTGGCACAGGGCCATCACCTGCGGCTCCGGATGGTAGTTACCGGTCAGCAGCAGAGCGCCCAGCTTGGTGCCGTTCATGGCGGACAGGCAGGCGGAGACGATCACGTCGGAGCGGTCGCCGGAGGTCACCAGCAGACTGCCCGGACGGAAGTGCTCGACCATGTTGTGAATGGAGCGGGCGCAGAAGGTCACGGTCTGCAGGCGGCGAGCGTCGAGCTCACCCTTGTTGATGATCTTGGCGGCCAAGTGCTTGGCGAGATCCTTGGCGCGCGGGGCGATCAGCTGGGTGTTCCAGGGGATGCAACCCAGGATGCGCAGCGGGCTCTTGCCGAAGACTTGCAGCACTTCCAGGTTGTGCGCCGGATCGGCACCCTGGTGGTGAGCTTCGAACATCTCGGTCAGATCGGGGCGGGTTACGCCGTGCTCGTCAACCGGTGCACCGACCTTGTTGATGATGCAGCCGACGATGCGCTTGTTGGCGACGCCGCCGAAGTTGGAGCAGGCCAGCTCGATGCGCTCTTTGAGCTTCTGGCTGGAGTCGTTGCCCGGATGGGTCACGAATACCATGTCGGCGTCCAGCGCCTTGGCGACATCGTAGTTCAGCTTGTTGGCAAAGGGTTGCTTGTCGGTCGGAACCAGGCCTTCGACCACCACCACTTCCGCGCCGCTGGCTTTCACGTGCTCTTCGAAGCGGGCCACGATCTCTTCCAGCAGGATATCGGTGTTGCTGGTGGTGATCATGTTCTCGGCGTAGGAGAGAGCGAACGGCTCGGGCGGATTGATGTTGGCGGCGGCGCGGATGACGGCGCTGGAGCGCTCGGGTCCGGTTTCGCCCGGACGCGGTTGGGCGACCGGCTTGAAGAAGCTCACGTTGACACCGTGACGCTCCATGGCGCGAACCACGCCGAGGCTCACGGAAGTCACGCCGACACCGGTGCCGACCGGGATAAGCATAATAGTGCGTGCCACTTTATACCCCTTGATTGTTTTGGGATCAGGAAAAGGCCGCCCTGAGGCGGCCTTGCTTTACAGCTAAATCTTAGGCGCCGACCAGTTCCAGCGCGTCGTGGGCGATGACCCACTCTTCGTTGGTCGGGATAACCAGAGCCTTGGTGGAGCCAGCCTTGGTGATCTCGCCGCCCTTGCCGAAGCGTGCGGCCAGGTTGGCGTCGTGGTCGACGTCGAAGCCCAGCAGGCCCAGCTTGCCCAGGGTGATCTCGCGGATCGGGGCGGAGTTCTCACCGATACCACCGGTGAAGACCACGGCGTCGAGACGACCGTCCATGGCGGCGGCGTAGGCACCGATGTACTTGGCCAGACGGTAGCAGTACACGTCCATGGCGCGCTTGGCTTCTTCCTTGCTGTCGTAGTTGTCTTCAACGAAACGGCAGTCGGAGGTGACTTCGGTCAGACCCATCAGGCCGGACTCCTTGGTCAGCATGGCGTTGATCTGATCGACGCTCATGCCCAGCTTGTCGTGCAGGAAGAAGATGATGGCCGGATCGATGTCACCGGAGCGGGTACCCATCACCAGGCCTTCCAGCGGGGTCAGACCCATGGAGGTGTCGACGGACTGGCCGTTCTTGATGGCACAGACGGAGCCGCCGTTGCCCAGGTGGCAGTTGATGATGTTCAGTTCTTCCACCGGCTTGTTCAGCTGCTTGGCCGCTTCCAGGCTGATGTAGTAGTGGCTGGTACCATGGGCGCCGTAGCGACGGATGCCGTTCTCTGTGTAGAGCTTGTACGGCAGGGCATAGAGGTAAGCCTCTTGCGGCATGGTCTGGTGGAAGGCGGTATCGAACACGGCGACGTTCTTGTCGGCCAGCTCGGGGAATACCTTCATGGCGGCGCGGATGCCGATCAGGTGAGCCGGGTTGTGCAGCGGCGCGTAGGGGATGGCGGCTTCGATGCCGGCGATGACGTCGTCGCAGATCACCACGGAGGAGGTGAAGCGCTCGCCGCCGTGCACGACGCGATGGCCGATGGCAACCAGGTTCTTGGCCAGCTCGGGGTTGAGCGGCAGGATCTTGTGAACGATAAAGTCCAGGGCCTCCTGGTGAGCCGCACCGGCTCCCAGATCGGCGTTGCCCTTCTCACCGTTGAGCTTCCACTTGATGCGGGCATCCGCCAGGTTGAAGCACTCGGCCAGGCCGGAGAGCAGGTCATCACCGGTGTTGGCGTCGATGACGGCGAATTTGAGGGAAGAGCTGCCACAGTTAAGAACAAGAACCAGCTTACTCATGAATTAATCCTATCGCAGAATGGTTATACAGGCGTCCGACTCGGGCGCGGGGCGACTGACGGTTCAGGTGTTGGGTCATCGGGAGAGTTGGCATTTTTCAGCCTTCGCCTTGTATAGTGATAACAAGGCTCCGATGACAGGCGTGAACGGCGTGGCCGGCACGCAAAAAAAGGCGCACAAAGGATAACCCGTTTGTTGGAAAATAACAAAGTCATCCTCAATCATTGTTGGCTTACATCAAAAAAAGTTGAGGTTTTGCGATTTAAGTGGTGGTCTGGTCGACATAGAGGAGCCCTGTGATGGATTTTTTTGGAAGTAAATTACAGATTGGCCGCCGCTACCTCGCCGTGTGGCCGCGTCGTGCCGAGCTCAATTCCCTCTTCCCGGAAAACCGGGTGATTCATGCCATCGAATTTGGTGCCAGGGTGCTGCCCCCCGTCGTGGTCATCTGCATCATGCTGCAGTACCAGTTTGGAGACGGCCTCTATTGGCCCTCCGTCATCACCACAGTCCTCTTCATGCTAAGCCTGCCTCTGCAGGGTTACTACTGGCTTGGTCGGCGTGCCGTCACGCCGCTGCCGCCGTCACTGGCGAGCTGGTATCGCGAGATCAACGGTCGCATGAGTGAGCAGGGTGGCCCAGCCCGTCGACTGGTGGCCAATCCCCGCTATCAGGAGTTGGCTGAGACGCTCAGGGCGGCTTTCGACCAACTCGATAAGTCCTTTCTCTACGAATAATCCAACCCGGATAGCATAAAGGCGCCCGCAGGCGCCTTTGCTGATCCCGATCAGGCATTGAGGATTTTTCGCAGCTCCTGCACCGAGAGCTTGTAGTGGCGCGGACACGCTCGCCAGGCCGTGAGCATGCGCTGATACTTGCCGCGCATGGCCACATCACTGGAGAGCTCTTCGCAGGGGCAATCGACTTCGGCAAAGCGTTTCTCCACCTCGAGCAGGAAGCAGACGTAGTCGGCCAACTCACCCTCGTGGCTGCGGCTGTACCCGATGAAGCGCAGGCGCGCCTGCGGAATCTCGGCATGCTCCTCGGCGGCGAGGTTCTCCCAGGAGACGGCCATGGCGTGGTGCATCTCCAGGGTATCGATCACCTCCTGGCAGGTGTCCCGGTCGAGGTGCCCGAGCCCTTTTTCCAGCTCCAGCAACTGCAGGGCGTAGCCGCGCTCGACGATGGTCTTGGCGCGCAGATAGGTCTCGGCCTGCTGCGGGTTGAGCTTGGCCAGGATCTCGTACTGGTTGCTGAGGATCAGGCGCTCGGAGTGGCTCATGTTCATGGTGCGGTCTCGCTCGAAAGATACTGGGGCCACCATAACCTATCTGTGGAATGAATTTTTTGATCTGGGCAGGGGGATGACGGGGATACCGGAAAACAGCCTGCGATGAATTAATCGTTGGTGGGACTCTTGCGGGCGCCTGTAAAACGGTTGACACTGTGGCGGTCGCCCAGTGCGATCCACCACCAAGGCAGTCTCTTTTCAGCATCTCGCGGTGCTGCAATAACAAAAAATAGCGGGGCCGGCATTTGCCGGCCCCGCGTCATTTTCACCTGACTCGCGGCTTAACCGGCCAGGTAGTCGAGCACCACCTGGTGGTGATCGCTGGTTTTGAACTTGTTGAAGACGTGGGCCACCTTGCCCTGTTCGTCGATGAGGAAGCTGATGCGGTGAATGCCGTCATACTCCTTGCCCATGAACTTCTTCGGACCCCATACGCCGAAGGCGTCAGCCACGGCATGATCTTCGTCCGCCAGCAGGGTGAAGTTGAGCCGATCGCGCTCTTCAAATTTCTTCAACCGTTTGGCGCTGTCCGGGCTGATGCCGAGCACCACCAGGTTGTGGGCGGCCAGATCGGCCTGAACGTCACGCAGGCTGCAAGCCTGGGTGGTGCAGCCGGGGGTCATGGCCTTGGGATAGAAGTAGACCAGCACTTTCTTGCCGCGCAGGTCCTGAAGGGATACCGGGTTGCCGTTTTGATCCGGCAGGGTGAAGTCGGGAGCCTGGGCTCCGGCTTGCAGCATCTGCATGGGTGCTCCTTGTGGTTCGATTCAGGCGTGTCGTTGGTTGAAGGCGATGCGAAACGACTGGGCGCCCAGCTCGCGACAGAAGTCGGCGAAGGCCTGTTCATGCTCGGTCGTGCTCTGTCCCTCGGCCAGCATGAGTGCGAAGTTGACCTTGAGCAGGTTATAAGGAGTCTGCTCCAGGGTCTCGGACTGCATGGCGTGAATGTCCCAGCCGCCGGCGCTGAAGTACTGGGTACAGCGTCCGACGATACCCGGCTCGTCACGGATCAGGATTTCCGCCTCGGCCGAAAGGGGGTAATCGCGGGTCTGATGGCGCTCGGTGCGCTTCATCATGGTAATAAGGTCCCACTCCTGGCTACGCAGGGGCAGGGTGATCTCGAGTTGCATCAGGCTGTTCCAATCGCCGGATAGCAACATGATAAAGGTGAACTCCTGTCCGAAGATCCCGAGCCTGCTGTCGACTATGTTGCAGCCACAGTCGGTTACATGGCGGGTCACTTCATTGACGATGCCGGGCCTGTCGGTGCCGATGGCGGTCACTACCAGGTAGTGGGTCATGGGTCATCTCTCGTCCTGAAATTTTCGCCATGGTATCACGCTTGCGGTGGGGGCTCCTTGTTTTTGCAACTGCCGCGCCTTACCATTACGGCCCTGAATTTCAGGAGAAAAATCCATGCTGCGCGGTAGTATCGTTGCCCTTGTCACCCCCATGTCACCGAGTGGTGAGGTGGACTGGCCCAGCCTCTCACGTCTGGTCGAATATCATGTGGCAAGCGGCACCAGCGCCATCGTCGCCGTCGGCACTACCGGCGAGTCGGTGACCTTAAGCGGGGCCGAGCACATCGCCGTGGTCGAGCGCTGCGTCGAACTGGCTGCCGGGCGTATCCCGGTGATCGCCGGTTGCGGCTCCAACAACACCGCCCACGCCATCGAACTGGCCCGCCGGTTTGAACAAAGCGGCGTGGTGGCAGGTCTCAGCGTCACTCCCTATTACAACAAACCCACCCAAGAGGGGCTCTATCGCCACTATTGCGCCATCGCCGAGGCTAGTGGTCTGCCCCAGATCCTTTATAATGTGCCCGGTCGCACCGGCTGTGATCTCAAGCCGGAGACGGTGGGTCGCCTGGCCAGCCAGGCCGGCATTATCGGTCTCAAGGAGGCCACCGGCGATCTGACCCGTACCCCGCTGCTGCGTGAGCTGTGCGGAGCGGATTTCGCCCTCTACAGTGGCGATGATGAGACCGGATGTGATTTCATGCTGCAAGGCGGCGACGGCGTTATTTCCGTCACCACCAATATTGCGGCGGCCCTGATGGCCGACATGTGTCGCGCCGCCCTGGCCAAGGAGGCCGATGTGGCTCAGGCCATCAACCAGAGGTTGATGGCCCTGCACCGGACCCTGTTTATCGAACCGAGCCCGATCCCGGTCAAGTGGGCCTGTGCCCAGCTCGACCTGATCGCCTCGGCCACCCTACGCCTGCCGCTCACCGACCTGACCCCGGAGGGGGAGGTGGCGATGCGTCAGGCCCTGAAGAGTGCGGAGTTGATTGCGAGTGTCTAAAGCAAATGGAAGAGTACGCGCTGCACGCCTGACCCTGGGCGTCATCAGCATGGCCATGCTGGCTGCCTGCAGCAGCCCGCAAGAGCGGAAGATGGCCAATCGCGGCTTCGAGTATGAGGAGGCCAAGCTGGAAGGGCGTGCCTTCCTCATCCCGGCAGGCCTGCAATCCCCGCGCTTCAGCAGCGACTATGATGTGCCACCTCTCCCCGAGTCGAGCCGCGACGGGGTGACCGGAGCCAAGGTCGATGTTCGTCCGCCAGCCCAGCTGTTGACTGTGGTTCCGGGCAGCCAGATCGTGCAGGGCGCCGGCGAACCCACCATCGCCTACTATGCCCTGAGCACCTCTCAGGATGTGGGGTCCGATGCCTGGGCTTTCCTGATGAACTTCCTGGCCAAGTTTGGTGTGACCACCGAGCAGCTGGATCGCAACGCGGGTACCCTGGAAACCGGCTGGTTCACCAATACCGCAGCCCTCGACGGCTGGGGTGAAGAGGATGACGATTATCAGATCCGTCAGCGTTATCTCTTTACCCTCAAGCGTGACGATGTGCGCCACTCGGTCAACGTCTCGGTTCGCGTACTGCAGCACGAGGAGGAGATGGATGGTGAGAAGAGCACGACGCTGAGCCAGGATGAGGCACGTCGTTATGCGGTGCGCGCCCTCAATCAGTTCAGCCTCTACTATGACCAGCAGCTCAAGAGCCGTGAGCAGCATAAGTCTGCGACCGGCATGGGCCTCGCCCTTGGCTTTGACAACAACGAGCTGAGTGCCTGGGTGGCCGATGCGCCGTTTGAACAGGTATGGCTGCGGGTGAACCGCCTGTTGCCCGGCTACGGCTTCACCATCAAGGATACCCAGCAGTCTCTGGGCTGGATCGATGTCGAGTACGACGATCCGGGCAAGGAGTTCTGGCAGCAGGCCGGTGCCGAGCCGTTCAATCTCGAAGAAGGGAAGTACCGCTTCCAGCTCGGCGAGATGACGGGCGGCAAGACCTCCATCACCCTCTTCGACGAGGACAAGAAGCCGGTCAAATCGAGCGTGGTGTCGCAGATGCACATCACCCTCTCCAAGGCCTTCGCCAAGGCCATGGCAGACAAAACCGAATAAGAAACAGGGGCCTAGTGCCCCTGTTTTGTTATCCCCCCACAACAGGAAGTGTTACCAACCATGAGTCTTGCAGATCAAGTACTGGCGGTGAATGATGACCTGCCGATCCGTACCGACCGTCCCGTCCACTCCGGTAAGGTGCGCAGTGTTTACTGGCTGACCGCTGCCGACAGCGCTCGCCTCATTCGCGAGAAGGGGTACGACGTACCGGCCAACACGCCGCTCGCCATCATGGTGATCAGCGATCGGATCTCCGCCTTCGACTGCATCTGGCAAGGGGAAGAGGGGCTGGCCGGTGTGCCTGGCAAGGGCGCGGCCCTGAATGCTATCTCCAGCCACTGGTTCAAGTTGTTCCGGGAGCAGGGTCTGGCCGACAGCCATATCCTCGACATCCCGCACCCCTTCGTCTGGATCGTGCAGCAGGCCAGCCCGGTGCGCGTCGAGGCGATTGCCCGTCAATACATCACCGGCTCCATGTGGCGTGCCTATCAGAGCGGTGAGCGCGAGTTCTGCGGCATCACCCTGCCCGAGGGGCTAAAGAAAGACCAGAAGCTGCCGGATCTGCTCATCACGCCTTCCACCAAGGGGGTGCTGTGCGGACTCGAGGGCGTGCCCGAAGCCGATGACGTCAACGTCTCCCGCGCCGATCTGGAGCGCCACTACCAGGCTTTCGGCTTCCGCTCACTGGACGACATCGCGCGCTACGAGACCCTGCTCAAGGAAGGGTTTGGGGTGATTGGCGAGGCGCTGGCCAAGATCGATCAGGTCTTCGTCGACACCAAGTTCGAGTTCGGTTACGTGGCCGATGCCGCCGGCAACGAGAAGCTCATCTACATGGATGAGGTGGGTACCCCCGACAGCTCCCGCATCTGGGACGGTGCGGCCCATCGCGACGGCCAGATCGTCGAGCAGTCCAAGGAAGGCTTCCGCCAATGGCTGCTGACCCACTTCCCGGACCCGGACATCCTGCTCAACAAGAACCGGATGGACGAGCGCTTTGCCCTGGCACACAACAACAAGCTGCCGGTCGAGGTGATGATGGATATCTCTCGCACCTACCTCGGCATCGCCGAGAAGGTGGTGGGCCACCCGATCGCCCTGAGCGCCAACCCCAAGCAGGAGATCATCGAGGTGTTGACCGATTACGGCCTCATCGAGTGATTTTTTGGCTTTAGCTGCCAAACGTTTGCTTTGGCTGATGCGAGTAGGGGCCTCCACCGGGAGGCCCCTTTTTATTATCCAAATACGGGGTAGACGCGCCCGCTCTGGATCCCGAGCACCGATTTGCGGTAGGCCTGGGCAACCCGCTCGGCGGGCACCGGCACAAACCCCGGGAAGAAGGGGGCGTATTTGTCCATCGATTCGCTCAGCACGGTCGGGCTCACCGCATTGATGCGCAGGCCCCGTGGCAGCTCGCAGGCGGCCGCCTGCACGAAGTGGTTGATGGCGCCATTGATGGTGCAGGCACTGCTGCCAGATGCGATGGGCTCGTCGCTCAGGATGCCGCTCACCAGGGTGATGGAGCCGGCGTCGCGCAGGTGCGGGATGGCGGCGCGGGTCAGGTTGATTTGACCCATCAGCTTGCTGGTGAGGCCGTGCTGCCACTGGGCGTCGCTCATCTCGGTCAGTGGCGCGAAAGCCACCTCACCGCTGGCGACCACCAGGGCGTCGAAGAGACCGATACGGGCGAACAGATCGCGGCAGGCCTGGCTGTCGGTCATGTCGACCCGCTCCTGGCCGCGGCTGCGGCCGACCGTGATGATCTCGTTGCCTTCGGCCAGTGCCGCGTGTACGGCGCGGCCCAGGGTGCCGGCGGCGCCGACGATGACGATGCGTTTCATGATGAGCTCCTTGTTGGGGACGAACGATTGGGGATGAACCACATCATAGAGGAACCAATCTGGTGAAAAAGCGCTTAACATGAACGCATTGTTGCGAATTTGGAGTTAATCGTGGATATCGCCCAGCTCGAGAGTTTCTATCAGGTGGTGCGCCACGGCAGCTTTTCAGCCGCCGCCGACGCCCTCGACGTGAGCAAGGGCGCCCTGAGCCGCCATGTCACGGCTCTGGAGGCCTCGCTCTGTGCCCAGTTGCTGCAGCGCACCACTCGCCGCCTGGTACTGACGGAGGCCGGCCAGAGTCTGTATGCCCAGGCGGGGCAGATCTTCGCTCTCAAGCTACAGGCCGAGCAGAGCGTGCGAGCCCTGACCGAGGAGGAGAGCGGGGTGCTGCGTTTCACCGCGCCGGTCAGCACCGGCGAGCGCCTGGTGGCGGATCTGGTTGCACGCTTCGGCCAGCTCTGCCCGCAGGTGCGCCTCGAGCTCGATCTCAGCAATGCCCCTCAGGATCTCTCCCTGGGGCAGAGCGATCTGGCCCTGCGCGCCATGGAGCGGCTACCGGAGGATCTGGTGGCGCGGCACATTGGTCGCCTCAAGGATCTGGTGGTGGCGAGCCCCGCCTTGCTGGCCCGGGTTGGTGCGCCGCAGACGCCATTCGAACTGGCGGCGCGCCCTTGCCTGCTACAGGGCAGCAACCCGGCCTGGGACGAGTGGTGCTTGTTGCGTCAGGGGGAGGAGGCGCGGGTGACGGTGCAGGGCACGGTGCGGGTCAACCACTATGGCAGTGCACTGCGCCTGGCCGAGGCCGGGGTGGGGTTGGCCAAGGCGCCGCTGCTGCTGGTCGAGGAGGCGCTGGCGGCAGGGCGTCTGGTGCAGGTTCTGCCCGAGTGGCACGGCGCCCTGCACCCCTTGTATCTGCTGCATGCCCCCCAGCGCCCCCTGCCGGCCAAGCTGCGCCGCTTCAAGGAACTAATTCTGGCCTGGTTCGAGGACCATCCCCACTACTGGGTGCCCTGAGGCGGCATAAAAAAACGGGCCCGTGGGGCCCGTCTTCGTGCATCCGGCCAATCAGGCCAGGTAGCGCTCGATGGCGGTGCGAATGCCGTCGCCGTCGAGGCCGAGCAGGGCGTAGATCTCCTCCTGGGTGCCCTGCTCGACGAAGCGATCGGGCAGGCCCAGGTTGAGCACGGGGCGCAGCAGTCGCTCGCGCATCAGGAATTCGTTGACCGCCGAGCCGGCGCCGCCCTGAATGGCGTTATCCTCGACCGTCACCAGCACCTCGTGACGCTCGGCCAGATCGCGCAGCAGTGCCTCGTCCAGCGGTTTGACGAAGCGCATGTCGACCAGGGTGGCGTCCAGCGCCTCGGCGGCGATCCGGGCCTGGGAGAGCAGGGTGCCGAAGGCCAGGATAGCGATCTTGCCGCCCTCTCGTTCGATGCGCCCCTTGCCGATGGGAAGGGTGTCGAGATCCTCTCCGGCAGCGATGCCGGTGCCACTGCCACGCGGGTAGCGCACTGCGGCCGGGCCGTTGTGGCGGTAGCCGGTGCAGAGCATCAGGCGACACTCGCGCTCGTCGGAAGGCGTCATTATCACCATGTTGGGTACGGTACGCAGGAAGCCGATGTCGAACGCCCCCTGATGCGTCGGACCGTCGGCGCCGACCAGACCGGCACGATCGATGGCAAACAGCACCGGTAGATTCTGCAGGGCCACGTCGTGGATCACCTGATCGTAGGCGCGCTGCAGGAAGCTCGAATAGATGGCCACTACCGGCTTCTTACCCTCGATGGCGAGGCCGGCGGCAAAGGTCACCGCGTGCTGTTCGGCGATGGCTACGTCGAAGTAACGGCTCGGATACTGCTGGCTGAATTTGACCAGCCCGGACCCTTCACGCATCGCCGGGGTGATACCGATGAGGTGTTCATCTTGCGCAGCCATGTCACACAGCCACTGGCCAAAGATGGCGGAGAAGCTTGGTTGGCCACCACTCTTGGGCAGGGCGGACGCGTCCGGGTTGAACTTGGGCACGCCGTGATAGCCGATGGGATCTTTCTCGGCGGGCTCGTAGCCCTTGCCCTTCTTGGTCTTGACGTGCAGCAGCTGAGGCCCCTTGAGACTGCGCATGTTGCGCAGGGTCTCGATCAGGGCGTCGATGTCATGGCCGTCGATGGGGCCTATGTAGTTGAACCCGAACTCCTCGAACAGGGTGCCCGGCACCACCATCCCCTTGAGGTGCTCCTCGGCGCGCTTGGCCAGCTCTTTCACCGGTGGCATGCCGGAGAGTACCTTCTTGCCCCCCTCGCGGATGGTGGTGTAGAGCTTGCCCGACATGAGGCGTGCCAGGTTGTTGTTGACCGCCCCCACGTTCTCGGAGATGGACATCTCGTTGTCGTTGAGAATGACCAGCATGTCCTTGTGCACGTCGCCGGCGTGATTGAGCGCCTCGAATGCCATGCCTGCGGTGAGGGCGCCGTCGCCGATGATGGCAACCACCTTGCGTCCCAGCCCCTCTTCCTCGGCGGCGACGGCCATGCCCAGCGCGGCGCCAATCGAGGTGCTGGAGTGGCCAACCGACAGCACGTCATACTCGCTTTCACCGCGCCACGGGAAGGGGTGCAGGCCATCCTTCTGGCGGATGGTGTGCATGCGATCCCGTCGCCCGGTCAGGATCTTGTGAGGATAGGCCTGGTGTCCCACGTCCCACACCAGCCGATCGAACGGGGTGTTGTAGACGTAATGCAGGGCCACCGTCAGCTCGACGGTGCCGAGCCCCGAGGCGAGATGGCCGCTGGAGCGGCTCACCGAGCGCAGCAGGTACTCGCGCAGCTCGTTACAGAGCAGGGGCAGGCGCTCGCGGGGGAGGGATCTCAGCTCGATCGGGGTATCGGCCAAGGCCAGGTTGGGATAGTGGTTGATGTCGACGCTCATTTTATTTGAATCGTGTCCAGCGTTCAGTGGGTTCGTTCGACTATGTAGTCGGCGAACGCTTCCAGAATGTCCGTATTGTAGGGCAGGGAGTGCAGCGCCGTTAAGGCGCGCTGGTGTAATTCGCGGGCCAGCTCACGGGCCCCTTCTATGCCAATCAATGAGGGATAGGTGCTCTTCTCATGGGCAAGATCGGAGCCTTGTGGCTTGCCCAGGGTGGCTGTGTCGCCGATGATGTCGAGGATGTCATCCTGCACCTGGAAGGCGAGGCCGATAGCGGCCGCATAGTCACGCAGTGCGGTCAGTGTCGCTTCGTCCATATCGGGGCGGCACAAGGCGCCCAGCGTGACGGCGCAGCGGATCAGTGCGCCCGTCTTGTGGCGATGGATCGTCTCCAGCTGGGAGAGCCCCAGCTGTTGGCGCTCCCCTTCCATGTCCAGCGCCTGGCCGCCACACATGCCGGCATAGCCGGAGGCGCGGGCCAGCTCGGAGAGCATGCGAACCCGGTTCGGCAGCAGCTCGGGGCCCATGGGGTGATCGGCCAGGATGGAGAAGGCGAGGGTCTGCAGGGCATCCCCCGCCAGGATGGCGGTCGCCTCATCGAAGGCCTTGTGGACAGTCGGTTGGCCGCGGCGCAGATCATCGTCGTCCATGGCCGGCAGATCGTCGTGAATGAGCGAGTAGGCGTGGATGCACTCGACGGCAGCGGCAGGGCCGTCCAACACCTGTGGGTCGACCCCGAGCATTTCGCCCACGGCGTAAACCAGGAAGGGGCGTACCCGTTTGCCGCCGAGCAACAGGCCGTGGGACATGGCCTGCTTGAGACGCGGAGCTGTCAGCGGCAGGGTATCGAGGTGGTGTTGCAGTGCCTGATCGATGCGGGCCCGGTGTTGTTCGGTAAAGGGTTCCAAAGACACTCAATCCTCTCCTTGTCCAGGCTTGAACTCGGCCAGCGACGCCTGACCGTGGCTGTCGTTCATCAGGATCTGGATCTTCTGCTCGGCTTGTTCCAACTTGGCCTGGCCGGCGCGCACCAGATTGATGCCCTGTTCGAACTGCTTGAGCGCGTCTTCGAGGGGCAGGGAGCCCTGCTCCAGTTGTTGAACTATGGCTTCCAACTCCGCCAGGGTGGCATCAAAACTCAGGCGGTCACTCTTCTTGCTGGCCATCTTGGTCCTCTGGGGGGTGGAAAACGCCTTATAGTAACACCAGAGTGGACGTCGGGGGAGGATGAAAGCGGCGTGCGGGTTAAACTCAGAAAGCTTGGTGCCGATACAGGTGAGCCAGCTGGGACAGAGGCGACAGGGCTTTGTCACCTGTTGTACATTACGCAGTAAATTCAAATAACTACTGTTTTTCTTGGGCCGACAGGAGCAGCGACGTGGATCTGGGCAGTTTAATCGGGGTAGTGCTGGGATTTGGGGTGGTGATCTACGGCATGCTGCTGGGGGGGCCGGTGAGCATGTATGTGGATATACCCTCCGTCATGATCACCATCTTCGGTTCACTCTTCATCGCCATGATGAAGTTCAATCTGGGTCAGTTTCTGACTTCATTCAAGGTCGCCGGTAAGGCCTTTATGTACAAGAGCGACAAGCTCGAGGAGCTTATCGCCAAATCGGTTGAGCTGGCTGACGCCGCCCGTAAGGGGGGCTTCCTGGCTCTGGAGGCCGCCGAGATCCCCAACTCTTTCATGAAGAAGGGGATCGACATGCTGGTCGATGGCCATGATGCCGAAGTGGTGCGCTCTGTGCTGGAGAAGGATATCGAGCTGACGGCCGAGCGCCACTCCATTGCCATCAAGGTGTTCAAGACCATAGGTGACCTCGGTCCTGCCATGGGCATGATAGGTACCCTGGTCGGCCTGGTGGCGATGCTCTCTAACATGAGCGATCCCAAGTCGATCGGCCCGGCCATGGCGGTCGCCCTGTTGACCACCCTTTATGGCGCTATCGAGGCCAACATGCTGGCGCTGCCGATTGCCGACAAGCTGGACCTGCGTAGTGGCGAGGAGAAGTTGTCCCGCTGTCTCATCCTCGACGCCGTGATGGGGATTCAGGATGGCCAGAACCCCAGGGTCATCGAAGCCATGCTGAAAAACTATCTCAACCAGTCCAAGCGTGATGTGGGCGGGGAGTAAGAAATATGGCCGACTGTAAGTGCCCACCGCCCGGCCTGCCCTCTTATATGGGTACCTTCGCCGATCTGATGTCTCTGCTCATGTGCTTCTTCGTGCTGCTGCTCTCGTTTGCCGAGATGGATGTGCAGAAGTTCAAGCAGATTGCGGGCTCGATGGAGAAGGCATTCGGCGTGCAAAATATTCTGGAGGTCAAAGACATCCCCAAGGGGACCTCGGTCATTGCCCAGGAGTTTCGGCCCGGTCGTCCCGAACCAACCCCTATCGATACTGTGATGCAGCAGACGGTCGACCTGACCCAGACCGAACTCGATTTCCAGCCCGGTAAAGAGGATACCTCGGGCGGACAGAAGAATCAGGATGGCTCCGAGGCCGGTGGGCGAGGCAAGGAAGTCGCTGCCAGCGCCAGCAGCAATGCCGAGGCGCAGGCGCAATCCAATGCCTTGGCCCAGCAATTGGCGCAGCAGCTTAACGATCAGATCAAGGACGATTCCATCGAAATTGAGGCGCTGGGACAGCAGGTGATCATTCGCATTCGTGAAAAGGCAGCCTTCCCGGCCGGCTCTGCCTTCTTGCAGCCTCAGTTTTGGCCGGTGATCACCAAGGTTGCCAAGTTGCTCAAGGATGTGCCGGGGGAGATTACCGTTTCTGGCCATACCGATAACAGCCCGACGTCTAACGAGCTCTACAGCTCCAACTGGGATCTTTCAACCCAGCGAGCGGTCGCGGTCGCTCATCAGATGATCAAAGTGCCGGGGTTTGGCGAGAATCGCCTGATTGTCCAGGGAATGGCCGATACTCACCCGCTGGTACCCAATACCACCATTGAGAACAGGCGCATGAATCGGCGTGTGGAAATTGCCATCATGCAGGGCAAGCCCAAGGTCAGCGAGCCTCTCTCTGTGCCCGCAGAGTGACCGTTCGACTTGGATTTGTGGGAGCGACATATTAATATGCCCTCCCACAACCCATGACAGTGGCGGGTTTCCGGCTGCTGTCTCTGTCTTTATGTAACCCAGGTTTCGACTATGAATCATACTCCGATGACTGTGCGCGGCGCCGAAAAGCTGCGTCAAGAGCTTGAACATCTCAAGACTGTGTTGCGCCCGCAGATTATCGAAGCCATTGCCGAAGCGCGTGAGCACGGTGATTTGAAAGAGAACGCCGAATATCATGCAGCCCGGGAGCAGCAGGGGTTCTGCGAAGGGCGCATCCAGGAAATCGAGAGCAAGCTCTCCAACGCTCAAGTCATCGATGTGACCAAGATTGCCAACAATGGTCGTGTCATCTTCGGGGCGACTGTCACCCTGCTTAAAGTGGAAGAGGACGAAGAGGTCATCTACCGCATCGTGGGTGACGATGAAGCAGATATCAAACAGAACCTTATTTCGGTCAATTCCCCCATCGCGCGGGCCTTGATCGGTAAGGAAGTGGACGACGTGGCCGTGGTCAAGACACCGGCCGGAGATGTGGAGTACGAGGTACTCGACGTTCAGTATCTCTGAGTCGATAGAGAGTGATACGGGGAGCCCAGGCTCCCCGTTTTGATTGCTAATGGCGCTGTCCATCAGGATATGCTACCGATACTGCAAACGCGGTGTTTGCAAAGAATCCCGCAGGTTGCGGATGAGGGGCTGAGGTGTGGCCAGGCGTTGGGGCGTGATAAGCGTCTCCGGACGCCCACGACCCCCCTGTACAGCAGAATCCATCTGTTTGTGGTGTGTGCTGCGCCCTTAATGGTCGCCTCTCACTCTGTATTCATCACAGGTTAAGAGGCGCGACGCTAGCTTGGTCGCCTGCTTCATGCAGGTCGCAGGGTGAGGAGAGAGCCAGGCTCTCTCTTTATTTGCGGGGCAGGGAGATCTTGGGTTCTTGCGCCTGACGATAGATGGTCAGGATATGGCCCATGGTCTGCACCTTGATGGCTCCGGTTTCGCGCACAATGGCGTCGAAGATCAACTGCTTGGTCTCACGATCTGAGGTCGCTACCTTGACCTTGATCAGTTCGTGATGCGCCAGGGCGACATCGATCTCGGCCAGCACGCCTTCGGTCAGGCCATGTTGCCCGAGCAGTACGACCGGCTTGAGGCTATGGGCGAGTCCTTTCAGATACTGTTTCTGTTTGTTGTTCAGCGTCATGGCAATTTCTTCGTCAATCAGGGTTGAAAGGGGCGTATTCTAACCCCACTTAGCCCTCAATAGTAATAACCCTCGCGGTTTTTTGAAGTCGGAAATCATGACCCAAAAGAAACGTTCCGCCAGCTCGACACGCTGGTTGAAAGAACACTTTGATGATCAATATGTTAAAAAGGCCCAGCAGAGGGGACTGCGCTCGCGCGCCGTATTCAAGCTGGAAGAGATCCAGGGTAAGGATCGCTTGCTCAAACCCGGTATGACGGTGGTGGATCTGGGGGCGGCGCCCGGTAGCTGGTCCCAGTATACCGTCGATCTGGTGGGTGAGCGGGGGCGTGTCATCGCCTGTGACATTCTGCCTATGGATCCCATCGCCGGTGTCGATTTCCTGCAGGGGGACTTTAGGGAGGATAGTGTTCTCTCTGCCCTGCTGGAGCGGGTTGGACCCGATAAGGTGGACGTGGTCATGTCTGACATGGCGCCCAACATGAGTGGCGCGCAGCAGGTGGATCAGGCTCGCTCCATGTATCTGGTCGAGCTGGCCCTGGACATGTGCCATCAGGTGCTACGCCCCGACGGCGCCTTCGTGGTCAAGGTGTTTCAGGGGGAGGGGTTCACCTCCTATCTGGATGAAATGAAAAAGATTTTTAAGGCCGTCAAGATTCGCAAGCCAGACTCATCAAGAGCCCGTTCACGGGAAGTCTACATTGTGGCTACCGGTTTTAAACTGTAGTACCCTAACTTTTGTCGTTAACTGTCAGTCTGCGAGGTTACGGATTTGAGTGACATGGCGAAAAATTTAATCCTGTGGCTGGTTATCGCCGTCGTATTGATGTCGGTGTTCAACAGCTTCAGCCCCAGTGATACCGCCGGGCGACAGCTGGATTACACCAGTTTCGTCAAGGAAGTGACCCAGGAGCAGATCCGTGAAGTGCGGATTGACGGCAAGGTCATCAACGGGGTCAAGCGCAGTGGTGAGCGCTTCCTGACCGTGATACCGGCTCAGGACGATCAACTGCTCAACGACCTCATCAATCACAATGTGAAGGTTGAGGGTGTCAAACCCGAAGAACCTTCCCTCATCACCTCTATCTTCATCTCCTGGTTCCCCATGCTGTTGCTGATCGGGGTCTGGGTATTCTTCATGCGTCAGATGCAGGGCGGTGGTGGCAAGGGCGCCATGTCGTTTGGCAAGAGCAAAGCGCGCCTGATGGGTGAAGATCAGATCAAGACCACCTTTGCCGATGTCGCGGGCTGTGACGAGGCGAAGGAAGAGGTCAAGGAGCTGGTCGATTACCTGCGCGATCCCAGCAAATTCCAGAAGCTGGGCGGCAAGATCCCGACCGGCGTCTTGATGGTCGGTCCTCCCGGTACCGGTAAGACCCTGCTGGCCAAAGCCATCGCCGGTGAGGCCAAGGTGCCCTTCTTCACCATCTCGGGCTCCGACTTCGTCGAGATGTTTGTCGGTGTGGGTGCATCCCGTGTCCGCGACATGTTTGATCAGGCCAAGAAGTCTGCCCCCTGCATCATCTTCATCGATGAGATCGATGCGGTTGGTCGCCAGCGTGGCGCTGGTCTCGGCGGTGGACACGATGAGCGTGAGCAGACCCTGAACCAGATGCTGGTTGAGATGGACGGCTTCGAAGGCAACGAAGGCATCATCGTCATCGCCGCGACCAACCGTCCGGACGTGCTGGACCCGGCGCTGCTGCGTCCCGGCCGCTTCGACCGCCAGGTCGTGGTAGGCCTGCCGGATGTGCGTGGTCGTGAACAGATCCTCAAGGTGCACATGCGTAAGGTGCCGTTGGCCGATGACGTCAACCCGGCCCTGATCGCCCGTGGTACCCCCGGCTTCTCCGGTGCCGATCTGGCCAACCTGGTGAACGAGGCTGCCCTCTTCTCCGCCCGTGAGAACCGCCGTGTGGTCTCCATGGCCGAGTTTGAAAAAGCCAAGGACAAGATCATGATGGGCGCCGAGCGCCGCTCTATGGTCATGAAGGAGTCTGAGAAGGAGATGACCGCCTACCACGAGGCAGGCCATGCCATCATAGGTCGCCTGGTGCCGGATCACGATCCTGTCTACAAGGTTTCCATCATTCCCCGTGGCCGCGCGCTCGGTGTGACCATGTATCTGCCGGAGCAGGATCGCTGGAGCCACTCCAAGCAGCATCTGGAGTCCATGATCTCCAGCCTGTATGGCGGCCGTCTGGCGGAAGAGCTGATCTACGGTGCCGAGAAGGTGTCCACCGGCGCCTCCAACGACATCGAACGCGCCACCGAGATCGCTCGCAAGATGGTGACCCAGTGGGGCATGTCCGAGCGTCTCGGTCCCATGCTCTATGCCGAGGAGGAAGGTGAAGTGTTCCTCGGTCGCAGCATGGCCAAGGCCAAACACATGTCCGACGATACCGCTCGCATCATCGATGCCGAGGTCAAGCAGGTCATCGATCGTAACTACGATCGTGCCAAGCAGATGCTGGTCGATAACATGGATATCCTGCACTCCATGAAGGATGCCCTGATGAAGTACGAGACCATCGATGCCAAGCAGATCGACGATCTGATGGCGCGTCGTGAGGTCCGCGCTCCCAGCAACTGGCACGATGAGCATGGCGATACTCCCCAGGGAGGGGCGCCTGCCGATGCCGCACCTGTCGCGCAAGAGAGCGCCAAGCCGGATGCGGACATCAACAAGGCCAACGATCTGCCGGCCCAGTAAGTCGCACACCACAAACCCCGGGCTTGCCCGGGGTTTTCTTTTTCCTGAATCTACAGAAGGAGTCGTATGTTGCTGGAAAGCAAGGGCATGAGCCTCTCCCTCGAGCGCCCGCATGTGATGGGCATCCTCAATGTGACGCCGGATTCATTTTCCGATGGTGGACGCTGGCATCATCTGGACATGGCCCTGGCTCACGCCCGTGAGATGGTCGCCCAAGGCGCCACCCTGATCGATGTCGGTGGTGAGTCGACCCGCCCCGGCGCACCCGATGTCAGCGAGCAGGAGGAGCTCGACCGCGTCATCCCGGTAGTGGAGCGGCTGAGCCGGGAGCTGGAGGTGATGATTTCCCTCGACACATCCAAGGCCGTCGTGATGCGTGAGGGTTGCCGTGCCGGTGCCCACCTTATCAACGATGTGCGCGCCTTGCAGGAGCCGGGCGCGCTGGTGGCGGCGGCCGAAGCTGATGTGCCCGTCTGCCTCATGCATATGCAGGGGCAGCCGCGCACCATGCAACAGGCTCCTCATTACGCGGATCTACTGGGGGAGGTGGCCGACTTCTTTAACGCCCGTATCTCGGCCTGCCTCGATGCCGGGATGCCAAGGGCTAGCCTGCTGCTCGACCCCGGTTATGGATTTGGCAAGAGCCTCGAACACAATTACCAGTTGCTGGCGAGACAAGATGAGTTGCTCGCCCTGGGGCTACCTCTCTTGGTGGGCATGTCGAGAAAGTCTATGATAGGCAACCTGCTTGAGCGCCCTGTTCCGGAGCGTCTTCCTGGTAGTCTGGCCTGTGCCATTCTGGGTATGCAGAAGGGGGCTCGCATCATCCGTGTGCATGATGTGCAACCGACCCTGGATGCCCTGCGGGTGGCCTGGATGACCATGACGGGCCGCGATTTCTATTTTGAGTAAGACGAGTACAACAATAATGGCAAGAAAATATTTTGGCACCGATGGCGTGCGCGGGAAGGTAGGTGACTATCCGATCACACCCGAGTTTGTGATGAAGCTGGGGTGGGCGGCCGGTAAGGTGCTTTCCAAGAAAGGGACCAAAAAGGTATTGATCGGCAAGGACACCCGCATCTCCGGTTATATGCTGGAGGCGGCGTTGGAGGCGGGACTCTCCGCAGCTGGCCTCAAGGCGACGCTGCTCGGCCCCATGCCAACGCCTGCCGTTGCCTATCTGACTCGCACCTTCCGCGCCGAGGCGGGGATCGTCATCAGCGCTTCCCACAACCCCTATTACGACAACGGCATCAAGTTCTTCTCCGCCGATGGCACCAAGCTACCCGACGAGGTGGAGCTGGCTATCGAGGCCGAGCTGGATCATCCCCTCACCTGTGTCGACTCGGCCCTGCTGGGCAAGGCGGTACGAATCGAGGATGCCGCCGGTCGTTACATCGAGTTTTGCAAGAGCACCTTCCCCTCCAAGCTGAGTCTGGATGGGCTGCGCATCGTGGTGGACTGTGGCCACGGGGCAACCTATCACATCGCGCCGTCCGTGTTTCGCGAGCTGGGGGCCGAGGTGATCGCCATGGGCTGTGAGCCTAACGGTCTCAATATCAATGACGGCGTCGGCTCCACCGCGCCAGAGGCGCTTGCGGCCAAGGTGATCGAGAGCAAGGCCGATCTTGGCGTCGCCTTCGACGGTGACGGTGATCGCCTGGTGATGGTCGATCATACGGGTTACATCATCGACGGGGACGAGATCCTCTACATCATCGCCCGTGATGCCCTGCGTAATGGCCGCCTCAAAGGCGGTGTGGTCGGCACCCTGATGGCCAACATGGGCCTCGAGCTGGCGCTGCAGACCCTCGGCATTCCGTTTGCTCGTGCCAAGGTCGGGGATCGCTATGTCCTCGAGATGATGGAGGAGAGGGGGTGGCGTATCGGAGGCGAGAACTCAGGTCACATCATCTGCCTCGACCAGACCACCACGGGTGACGGTATCGTGGCTGCCCTGCAGGTGCTGGGGGCCATGCGTGCCGCCGAAATGCCCCTGGCCAAGCTGCGCTCCGGCATGTCCAAGTTCCCACAAATCTTGATTAATGTGCGTTATGGGGAAGGGCAAGATCCGCTCTCTTCCGAGGCGGTACAAGGCGAAGTCACCTTGGTCGAACAGGAGCTGGCTGGACGCGGTCGTGTGCTGCTGCGCAAGTCGGGCACCGAGCCACTGATCCGCGTCATGGTGGAAGGCGAGCACGAAGATCAGGTGCGCGTGATGGCAGAGCGGATTGCCGAACGGGTTAAATCGGCTATCTAATCATCAATCAAGGCGGCTTTTTAGTCGCCTTGATTGTATCTTGTTCAAACGATTCAAAAACTTCAAAAAAGTGCTTGTCAGTGAAGTAGGTGGTCGATATTATCAGCCTCGCTTTCGCAAGGGAGTGAGGATTCAAGCCTGCCGCGAGTAAGCGACGAGGCGTTGAAAACCTGGTAGGGCGGTGACCCTCCTTGCTAAAAGGTAAGTGAAATGTACGAAATTCTGCTGGTTCTTTATCTGTTGGTGTCGCTGGCTCTGATTGGTCTGGTGATGGTTCAGCAAGGTAAGGGAGCTGATATGGGTGCCTCTTTTGGCTCCGGTGCGTCGAATACCATCTTCGGCTCATCAGGTTCAGGCAACTTCCTGACCCGTACAACTGCGATTTTGGCTACCGTGTTTTTCGTGATTAGCTTGGTGCTCGGCAACATGTCTACTCACAAGGTGAAACAGGGTGGTGATTGGGAAAACCTGCAACAACCTCAGCAGGTTGAGAAAACTGAAGCGCCGGTAAAGAAAGACGCTGACGTGCCCAACTAAGAGTTTATGCCGTGGTGGTGAAATTGGTAGACACGCTATCTTGAGGGGGTAGTGCCCTAGGGTGTGCGGGTTCGAGTCCCGCCCACGGCACCAATTGAAGTGACCTCAGCCTGAGGGTTGAGGAAGCCAGTCAAATCTTGAAGCTAAGTTTTGATGTGGCTATAATCTCGCACGATTTCGGACGCGGGGTGGAGCAGCCTGGTAGCTCGTCGGGCTCATAACCCGAAGGTCGTCGGTTCAAATCCGGCCCCCGCAACCAAATTTCACGCATCCCTTTGCTCAGGATGCGGTCGCTGCGAGGCGACAATCAGGGTAAAGCGCCAAGCCCCGATTTGATATCGGGGCTTTTTGTTATGTGCGTTTTACGCTGAATAGATCAGACCTGGGCTTTATGCCCTTTTTTTGTTTTTCGGAGGGTGACTTTGGCTACGTTGGAACAACGTTTGACCGAGCTGCTCGAGGCGCCGATCCAGGCCTTGGGCTTCGAGTTGTGGGGCATCGAGTTTGTGCGCGCCGGCAAGCACTCCACCTTGCGTGTCTACATTGACAGCGAGAATGGGGTTTCTGTCGAAAACTGCGCCGAGGTGAGTTATCAGGCGGGGGCTCTGCTCGATGTGGAAGACCCCATCAGCGAGGAGTATTACCTCGAGGTTTCTTCACCTGGGCTTGATCGACTCCTTTTCAAGGTCGCCCATTTCGAGAAATACATTGGCCAGGAGGCGGCGGTAACGCTTCGGATGGCAACAAATAACCGCCGCAAGTTCAAAGGCGTAATCAAGGCTGTCGAGGGCGATATGATCACCTTGACGGTAGATGGTAAGGACGAAGTGCTGGCTTTCACCAACATCCAGAAGGCCAACATAGTTCCGCACTTTGGTTAACGAGGCTTTTCCACATGAATAAAGAGATTTTGCTGGTCGTTGACGCCGTATCCAACGAGAAGGCCGTTCCCCGTGAGAAGATCTTCCAGGCGCTGGAGACTGCCCTGGCCACCGCGACCAAGAAGAAGTACGAAGGCGAGATCGAAGTGCGTGTCGCCATCGATCGCAAGACCGGGGATTTCGACACCTTCCGCCGCTGGAAAGTCATTGCCGACCAGGCCGAGATGGAAAACCCGTACGCCGAGATCACCCTGGAAGCCGCTCAGGTCGAAGAACCCGAGATCCAGGTGGGGGAATATGTCGAGGATCAGATCGAATCCGTCACCTTCGACCGTATCACCACCCAGACTGCCAAACAGGTGATCGTGCAGAAAGTGCGCGAGGCCGAGCGTTCCCAAGTCGTTGAGCAGTTCAAGGACAAGGAAGGCACCATCATCAGCGGTGTGGTCAAGAAGAGCAACCGCGACAACGTGGTGCTGGATCTCGGTAGCAACGCCGAAGCCGTGATCTTCCGCGACGACATGCTGCCGCGCGAGACCTTCCGTCCGGGTGACCGCGTTCGTGGCCTGCTCTACGCCGTTCGTCCCGAGGCTCGTGGCTCCCAGCTGTTTGTCAGCCGCTCCAGCCCCGACTTCCTCAAAGAGCTGTTCCGCATCGAAGTGCCGGAGATCGGCGAAGAGATGATTCAAATCATGGGCGCCGCCCGTGACCCGGGTTCCCGCGCCAAGATCGCGGTGAAGACCAACGATCGCCGCATCGATCCTATCGGTGCCTGTATCGGCATGCGCGGTGCCCGTGTGCAGGCCGTCTCTGCCGAGCTCGGTGGCGAGCGTGCCGACATCGTCCTGTACGATGACAACCCGGCCCAGTATGTGATCAACGCCATGGCGCCGGCCGATGTGGCCTCCATCATCGTCGATGAAGATAACCATACCATGGACATCGCCGTGGAAGCCGCCAACCTGGCCCAGGCCATCGGCCGTAACGGTCAGAACGTGCGTCTGGCTTCCCAGCTGACCGGTTGGGAGCTTAACGTCATGACCGTAGAGGACATGCGTACCAAGCACCAGGCCGAGAACGACCGCATCATGAACCTCTTCACCAGCACCCTCGATATCGATGACGATTTCGCCGAAATGCTGATGGAAGAGGGCTTCTCCACCCTGGAGGAGATCGCCTATGTACCGGTTAACGAGCTGCTCGCCATCGACGGTCTGGATGAAGACATGGTCGAAGAGCTGCGTAGCCGTGCCAAGGCAGCCCTGACCACCAAGGCCCTGGCCAGCGAAGAGTCTAAAGAAGCCGTCGAGCCGAGCGAAGAGCTGCTGGCTCTGGAAGGGCTCTCCACTGCCGTCGGCTACGCCCTGGCGGGCCGTGGTATCGGCACCCTGGAAGACCTGGCCGAGCAAGGCATCGACGACCTGGCTGATATTGAAGGGCTGACCGCCGAGAAGGCTGGTGAGCTGATCATGGCTGCTCGCAACATCTGCTGGTTCGGAGAGCAGTCCTAAGTACGAGATCAACGGAGGTATATGAATGGCAGACGTATCAGTAAAACAACTTGCCACTGACATCGACACGCCGGTTGATCGTCTTCTCCAGCAATTTGCTGCGGCCGGTATCGACAAGAGCAAGGCCGATGACATGGTCAGCGACTCTGAGAAACAGACTCTGCTGGCTCATCTGAAGAAGCAACACGGTGAAGAGGCGAGTGCCGCCCCTGCCCGCATGACTTTGCAGCGCAAGACCAAGAGCACCCTGAGTGTTCCGGGTACTGGCGGCAAGAGCAAGGAAGTGCAGGTTGAGGTGCGCAAGTCTCGCACCTATGTAAGACGCTCGGCGCTGGAAGACGAACAGCGTCAGGAAGCCGAAGAAAAAGCGCGTTTGGAAGCGGAAGAGAAGGCTCGTCGCGAGGCCGATGAAAAGGCTCGCAACGAGGCGGAAGAGAAGGCTCGCCGTGTGGCTGAGCAGGCTCGCCTGGAAGCTGAGGAAAAGGCGCGTATCGAGGCAGAGAAGAAGGCTCGCCAGGCTCAACAGCAGCCAGCGAACGCAGCCGATAGCAAAGCTCAGCAAGAGGCAGAGAAGATGGCCAAGCGCGAAGCAGAAGAACTGAAGCGCCAACAAGAAGCGACCGCCCTTCAGAAGGCGGAAGAACTGGCAGCCAAGAAGGCGGAAGAAGCCCGCCTGATGGCTGAAGAGAATGCGGCCCGTTGGGCCGAGGAAGAGGCCAAGCGTGCCACCGAGAGCGGTGACTATCACGTCACTACCTCCATGCATGCCCGCGCCGCCGAAGACGAGCAGGACAGCAAGGAAGAGAGCCGTCGCCGTAGCGCCGCCGCCGCCAAGGGGCCGAAGAAAACCGGCCGCCGCGACGACGACCGCGACGATCGCAACCCGCGCGCTCGCAAGGGCAAGCGTGGCAAGATGGCTACCCCGAACGCCATGAAGCACGGCTTTAACAAGCCGGCTGCGGCCGTCAACCGTGACGTCATCATCGGCGAGACCATCACTGTGGCCGAGCTGGCCAACAAGATGGCCGTCAAGGGCGTTGAAGTCATCAAGGTGATGATGAAGATGGGGGCCATGGCCACCATCAACCAGGTGATCGACCAGGAGACCGCTCAGCTGGTCGCCGAGGAGATGGGTCACAAGGTGGTGCTGCGTCGTGAGAACGAACTGGAAGAGGCGGTGCTGTCCGATCGTGACGAGACCTCCGAAGCCAAGCCGCGCGCGCCGGTCGTGACCATCATGGGTCACGTTGACCACGGTAAGACCTCCCTGCTGGACTACATCCGTAAGGCCAAGGTTGCCGCAGGCGAAGCCGGTGGTATCACCCAGCACATCGGTGCTTACCACGTTAAGACCGAAAGTGGCATGATCACCTTCCTGGATACCCCGGGTCACGCGGCGTTTACCTCCATGCGTGCTCGTGGTGCCAAGGCGACCGACATCGTGGTCCTGGTCGTTGCGGCGGACGACGGCGTGATGCCGCAGACCATCGAAGCCATCCAGCACGCCAAGGCGGCCGGTGTGCCGCTGGTTGTGGCGGTCAACAAGATCGACAAGCCCGAAGCGGATCCGGATCGCGTCAAGACCGAACTGGCCCGTTACGACGTCATGTCCGAAGACTGGGGCGGTGACTGCCAGTTCGTGCACGTCTCTGCCAAGTCTGGTCAGGGCATCGACGACCTGCTGGAAGCCATTCTGGTCCAGTCCGAAGTACTGGAGCTGAAGGCCGTGGTTGACGGCATGGCCAACGGCGTGGTCATCGAATCCTTCCTCGATAAGGGTCGTGGTCCGGTTGCCACCGTACTGGTGCAGGAAGGTACCCTGCGTCAGGGTGACATCGTGCTGTGTGGTCTCGAGTACGGCCGTGTGCGCGCCATGCGCGACGAGCTGGGCAAAGAGATCAAAGAAGCCGGTCCGTCCCTGCCGGTGGAAATCCTGGGTCTCTCCGGTGTTCCCTCTGCCGGTGACGAAGCCACCGTCGTGCGTGACGAGAAGAAGGCCCGTGAAGTGGCTCTCTACCGTCAGGGCAAGTTCCGCGAAGTCAAGCTGGCTCGCCAGCAGAAGGCCAAGCTGGAGAACATGTTCGCCAACATGACCGAAGGCGAAGTCTCCGAAGTGAACGTGGTCATGAAGGCCGACGTACAAGGCTCCGTGGAAGCGATCTGCGACGCCCTGGTCAAGCTCTCCACCGACGAGGTGAAGGTGAAGATCGTCGGCTCCGGTGTCGGTGGTATCACCGAGACCGACGCCACCCTGGCGGCCGCGTCCAGCGCCATCCTGGTGGGCTTCAACGTCCGTGCCGACGCCTCTGCCCGTAAGGTGATCGAGGCCGAGAGCCTGGATCTGCGCTACTACTCCGTCATCTATGATCTGATCGACGAAGTGAAGCAGGCCATGAGCGGCATGCTGGCACCGGAGTACAAGCAGGAGATCATCGGTCTGGCCGAAGTGCGCGACGTGTTCAAGTCGCCCAAGTTCGGTGCCGTTGCCGGTTGTATGGTCACCGAGGGCGTGGTCAAGCGCTCCAACCGTATCCGTGTGCTGCGTGACAACGTGGTTATCTATGAAGGCGAGCTGGAGTCCCTGCGTCGCTTCAAGGATGACGTCAACGAAGTCAAGAACGGCTACGAGTGCGGCATCGCGGTGAAGAACTACAACGACGTCCGTGTCGGCGACCAGATCGAAGTGTACGAGACCGTGGAAATCAAGCGCTCTCTGTAATTCGAAGGTTCAAGATGGGGGGCTGCGGCCCCCCTTTATCGCAGGTGTAAAAACATGGCGAGAGAATTCAGTCGGACCCGTCGGGTCGGACAGCAGATCCAGCGTGAAATCGCGCTGATCCTGCAACGTGAGGTGAAAGACCCGCGTTTTGGCATGGTGACCGTCTCTGACGTAGAGGTCTCCCGTGACCTTAACTATGCCAAGGTATATGTCACCTTCCTGCAGCTCGACAACGATCCCGAGCGCATCAAGGAGGCCCTGACCGCCCTCGGCGAAGCCGCCGGCTACATCCGCAGCCTGCTGGGCAGCGCCATGCGTCTGCGCGTGGTGCCCGAGCTGCGCTTCTTCTACGACGAGACGTTGGTGGAAGGGATGCGCATGTCCAACCTGGTGACCAACACCATCCGTGAGGACAAGCGTCGCATGGCCGAATCCGGTCGTGAAGACGATGTGGCGGATGACACAACTGAGGATAACGCCTGAGATGTCTCGTAGACGTCGTTTCAAGGGCCGTGAGGTACACGGCATCCTGCTGCTCGACAAGCCGACCGGCCTGACCTCCAACGATGTGTTGCAGAAGGTCAAGCGTATCTATAACGCCGCCAAGGCGGGCCACACCGGTGCCCTGGATCCCCTGGCGACCGGCATGCTGCCCATCTGCCTCGGCGAGGCGACCAAGTTCTCCCAGTTCCTGCTGGACGCCGACAAGCGTTATCAGGTGACCGCCAAGCTCGGCGTGCGCACCAATACCAGCGATGCGGACGGGGAAGTGGTCAGTGAGCGTCCGGTCAATGTCGCCACCGGTGACATCATAGAGGCGCTGGACAAGTTCCGCGGCCCCATCATGCAGGTGCCGTCCATGTACTCGGCGCTCAAGCACAACGGTCGTCCGCTCTATGAGTATGCCCGCGAAGGCATCGTCATCGAGCGCGAGGCTCGCCCCATCACCATCTATGAGCTCAAGCTCATCAGCGTGGAAGGGGACGAGATCAAGATGGAGGTGCACTGCAGCAAGGGCACCTACATCCGCTCTCTGGTGGACGATCTCGGCGAGCTGCTCGGCTGTGGCGCCCACGTCACCGCCTTGCGTCGCACCCAGGTGGCCAGCTATCCGTACGATCGAATGCTGACCCTGGAGCAGCTCGAGTGCATCCTGGAGCATGCCCGCGCCCAGACAGTGCCGCCGCGCGAGCATCTGGATCCGCTGCTGCTGCCGATGGATACCGCCGTGGCCTCCCTGCCCGAGGTCAACCTGCTGCCGGCCGTGGCCGCCTACGTCAACCAGGGCCAAGCGGTCCAGGTGGCGGGCGCCCCGCAGAGCGGTCAGGTACGCATGACGGTCGGGCCGGAGCGTGAGTTCATCGGCGTCGGCGAAATCGACGACGATGGCCGTGTGGCTCCCCGTCGTCTGGTTCGCCTCGGTGGTGACGAAGAGTAATACCCGGCAGGTGTCATGCAGCGTTGCCAAGCGTGGCAAAGATGGTATGATACCGCCCTCATTTCACGGCTGAATTAGAGATCGGCTGTGAACCTTTAAACACTCTTAGCTGGAGTAGACTCATGTCTCTAAACGCTGAAATCAAGGCTCAAATCGTAGCCGAACACGCTCGTGGCGCCAACGACACCGGTTCCCCGGAAGTTCAGGTTGCCCTGCTGACCGCTCAGATCAACCACCTGCAAGGCCACTTCAAGCAGCACGCCAAAGACCACCACGGTCGTCGCGGTCTGCTGCGCATGGTTTCCCAGCGTCGTAAGCTGCTGGACTACCTGAAGCGCAAAGATTCCGAGCGTTACGCCGCTCTGATCGCCAAGCTGGGTCTGCGTCGCTAATCGACGGCAAGATTTCACGCAAAAAGGGGAACCGCAAGGTTCCCCTTTTTTCGTTGCTGCACGCACAAGCCCCCGGTTGCCCCGCTTACCTTTTAATTCGAATCAAGTATACTTGTGCGCGAATTTGAAAGGCCAAATTGATAAAAGGAAATTCACGTGAATCCTACCGTTAAGTCATTCCAGTACGGTCAACACACCGTCACTCTCGAAACCGGCATGATGGCCCGCCAGGCCACCGGCGCGGTCATGGTCAGCATGGACGACACCTGCGTGTTCGTCACCGTGGTGGGCAAGAAGGAGGCCGACTCCGGCCGCGACTTCTTCCCGCTCACCGTCAACTATCAGGAGCGTACCTACGCCGCCGGTCGTATCCCGGGTGGTTTCTTCCGTCGTGAAGGCCGTCCGAGCGAAGGCGAGACCCTGATCGCCCGTCTGATCGACCGCCCGATCCGTCCGCTGTTCCCGGAAGGCTTCCTCAATGAGGTTCAGGTAGTAGCCACCGTGATGTCCGTGAACCCGCAGGTGTCTCCGGACATCGTTGCCATGATCGGCGCCTCCGCCGCTCTGGCCGTTTCCGGCATTCCTTTCAACGGCCCGATCGGCGCAGCCCGCGTCGGTTACATGAACGGTCAGTACCTGCTGAACCCGACCATGAAGGAGCTGGAAACTAGCCAGCTGGATCTGGTCGTTGCCGGTACCGCCAGCGCCGTGCTGATGGTGGAATCCGAGGCCTCCGTGCTGCCGGAAGACGTCATGCTGGGCGCCGTGGTCTATGGCCACGAGCAGATGCAGACCGTCATCGCTGCCATCAACGAATTCGCCGCCGAAGCCGGTGCCAAGCCGTGGAACTGGGTGGCTCCGGCCGTTAACCAGGCCCTGAAGGACAAGGTTGCCGAGCTGGCCACCGCCGAGCTCGGCGAAGCCTACCGTATCACCGAGAAGGCCGTACGTTACGAGACCATCGGTGGCATCAAGCAACGTGTCATCGAGCAGCTGATCGCCGCCGACGAGACCCTGGATCCGAAGAAGATCGGCGAAGAGTTCCACAACCTGGAAAGCCGCATCGTCCGTGGTCGTGTGGTTCGTGGCGAGCCGCGTATCGACGGTCGTGACCCGCACATGGTGCGTGCCCTGAACGTGGCCACCGGCGTGCTGCCGCGTACCCACGGCTCCGCCCTGTTCACCCGTGGTGAGACTCAGGCTCTGGTCGTCGCCACCCTGGGTACCGAGCGCGATGCCCAGAACATCGACGAGCTGACCGGCAACCGCGCCGATCGCTTCATGCTGCACTACAACTTCCCGCCCTACTGCGTCGGCGAGACCGGCATGATGGGCAGCCCCAAGCGCCGCGAAATCGGCCACGGTCGTCTGGCCAAGCGTGGCGTTGCCGCCGTAATGCCGAGTGCCGACGAGTTCCCGTACGTGGTGCGCGTTGTGTCTGAAATCACCGAGTCCAACGGCTCCTCCTCCATGGCCTCCGTCTGTGGTACCTCCCTGGCCCTGATGGATGCCGGTGTGCCGATCAAGGCCTCCGTTGCCGGTATCGCCATGGGTCTGGTGAAGGAAGAAGACGGCTTCGTCGTGCTGTCCGACATCCTGGGTGACGAAGATCACCTGGGTGACATGGACTTCAAGGTTGCCGGTACCACCGAGGGCGTGACCGCCCTGCAGATGGACATCAAGATCGAAGGCATCACCAAGGAGATCATGGAGATCGCCCTGAAGCAGGCGCGCGACGCTCGTCTGCACATCCTGAAAGTGATGGACCAGGCTATCAACGCCCCGCGCGACGAGATCTCCGATTTCGCCCCGCGTATCCACACCATCAAGATCAACCCGGAGAAGATCAAGGACGTCATCGGTAAGGGTGGCTCTGTGATCCGTGCCCTGACCGAAGAGACCGGCACCAACATCGAGCTGGATGACGACGGTACCGTACGCATCGCCGCCGTGGATGGCGACGCCGCCAAGGAAGCTATCCGTCGTATCGAAGCCATCACCGCCGAGGTGGAAGTAGGCCGTATCTACGAAGGTAAGGTTGTTCGTCTGGCCGACTTCGGCGCCTTCGTCAACATCCTGCCGGGCAAGGATGGTCTGGTACACATCTCCCAGATCACCGAAGAGCGCGTGCAGAACGTGGCCGACTACCTGAACATCGGTGACATGGTCAAGGTGAAGGTACTGGAAGTGGACCGTCAGGGTCGTGTACGCCTCTCCATCAAGGAAGCCAACGCCGACGCCGCTGCTCCGGCCGCTGAAGTCGCACCTGCGGCTCCTGCCGCTGCTGCCGAAGAGCCGGCCGCCGAATAAGGCCCGCTCATGAGAAAGCCGCCCATCGGGCGGCTTTTTTTATGTCTGCTGGTTGTGTATCTGCCTGAGAGAGGGGCCCACGAGCCCCTCCTGGCTTATGAGCGGCCGGCGAAGACCACCACCACCTTATCTTCTCCCTTCTCTCGCACGAAGGCGTAGGGCGCGTCTGAGAGCTTTTGGTGGCTGCCGGCGGCGATGGCCGGATGCGTGGCACGGAACTGGCCGAGCTTCTGCCAGTGGCGCAGCAGGCCCGCCTTCTCACCCTGGCCGAGTTCGCCCCAGTTCATGTCGGCGCGCAGGGCCTGATCGAACACGCCCCCATCCTTGGCCAGACCTCGGCCCGATTCGTCCCCGTAGTAGACCTGTACCCCGCCCGGCAGTAGCAGGAAGCTGTTGGCGACCCGCTTCTGCAGACCCACATCCTGATAATCCCCGAAGAAGAGCTTGGTGTCGTGGGAGGAGATGTAGCTCAGCACGTTGAAGTCTGGATCGCCGTTGATGCGCTTGGCATAGGAGGCATAGGTCTCCTCGGCCTGGCTCATGCACTGGGCGTGAGTGAGGGCCCCTTCTCTCTGGTAGTCGAAGTTGATGACAGAGTCGAAGCCGTTGTCGTACCAGAGATCCTTGCTCACTCCGTGATCCCACACCTCACCGACCAGATAGAAGGGGAGATCGTCGATCTTCTTGTCGGGGTTGGCCGCTTTCCACTCCTTGAGCGCCGCGCTGCCCGCCTGTTTCAGCTTGGCCCAGACGGCGGGCTCCAGGTGTTTGACCGTATCGCCTCTGAAGCCGTCAATGCCAAAGCGGCGCACCCAGTCGGTGTGCCAGGCGATGAGATAGTCGCTCACGCTCGCATCGGGGATAAATTTGGCGCGGGTGTCGGCCTTGTGCTTGAGAAACTCGGGCAGATCCACCGCCTTGGTGGATTCGGTGAGAAAATCGGGCAGCCCGGCCACCGATCCTTGCACGTCGTCGCTACCTGGCTTGGGATAACCGGGCAGATCGGCCCGCACCCAGTCGGCTCCCCACCACTTGCTCCAGTCATTGGACTGGTAGTTGATGAACTGGTTGTAGCCATGCCAGTTGAGGCCGCCACTCGGGGTCCAGCTGTTCCAGCGCTCCGGCAGCTTGCCACTTTGCTCAGTGAGGGAGGAGAGGCCAAGATCCTGCAGGTCCCCTAGGGTGGCGTAACCGGCGTGGTTCATCACCACGTCCAGAATGACCCGAATGCCGCGTTTGTGGGCCTCGTCCACCAGGGTGCGCAGGCTCTCCTCATCCCCGTAGTTGGGATCTATCTGGGTGAAGTCGAGGGCCCAATAGCCGTGGTAGGCGTAGAAGGGGAAGCTCCCCTGCTCGCCGCCGCCGATGAAGCCGTGGACCTGCTCCACCATGGGGGTGATCCAGATGGCGTTCATGCCGAGGCTCTTGATGTAGTCGAGCTTCTCGGTCAGCCCCTTGAAGTCGCCGCCGTGCCAGGTGGCCACCTCGTCCTTGCCATCTTTCTGGCGGCCGAAGCTGTGGTCGTTGCCCGGGTCACCGTTGTGGAAACGGTCGGTCAAGAGGAAGTAGACGCTGGCCTGATCCCAGCTGAAGGGGGCCTTCGCCGCCTGTTTGACCGGCTCGAGCAACAGCACGCCCTCGCTGCTGGCCGACGGGGTCAGGGTGAGCTTGCCCCCTTGTACGACCCCCTCCTGGCCGGAGTAGGCATCCCGCAGCCGGGTGCCCTCTGGCCATACCCCCTTCAGAGAGACGGTCACCGGTCCCCCGTCCCACTTACCGCAGGTGACCTCGGGTGGGGTGCGCTTGACGACCGTCTTCTTGGTGGCGCGCAGCACCTTGAGGGTGGCGTGCTCCTGATCGAAGGTGAACTCATACTCCCCGGGCAGCATGACCCGCAGCGTGAAGCTCTGATCCTTGGCGCAGTCGCTCATGGCTTGAACCGTGCCGAACGGGAGCGGGGCACTCTGGCTCGGGCCATAGGTGCTGCCACAGCTGCGCCCGGCATCGGCAATCTGGATGCGGTAGCTGCCCTTGGCCAGGGCGTGAACCAGCTTGCCCCCCTTAAACGGAGTGGCAACCTGAGTGCCGTCCATGGTCAGAAAGAGAGGCGTCTCGGCATGAGTTGCGGCGGGCAGGGCCGTCAGCAGGGCCAGGCAGAGCGGGGTGAGTGAGGGGCGCATAGACCATCCTTTGAGCAGGCGATAAACGGGATTGCGCCCATTCTAGGCAGGCCAAAGGCAAGGGGGGACAGGCAGGATGCGGAACTGTGAGCCGCCTTGAAATGACAACGGTTTCAAGGGGATATAAAAAAACGGGGCCGCAAGGACCCCGTTTCGATTTAGACCGTAAAGAATTTGGCGTTGACGAAGGCAACCGCGATGAAGGAGGCCACCATGCCGCTCACGGCCAGCACGGCGGGGCGCATTGCCGGCCAGCGATCCGTGATGAGCACGATCGCCAGCAGGGTCGGGTAGAGGCCGAACATGTAGCGCGGTATGGCGTTGAGGCCCGTCATCAGGGGGATGGTGCAGCAGATGAACATCAGCGCCGCCTCGGCCCAGCGTTTTTGACTCAGCAGCCACAGGTTCAGTGCCCAGCCAAACATCACCATGATGGAGAGGTACATCTTGCGCCCGCCCAGCTCGAAGCCACTCAGCCACCAGTCGATGGGGTTATCCATGCCCCGTCCCCAGGCCACCTGAATGTGCTTGAAGGCGAAGGCATCGCCGGTCAGGTGGTAGAGATAGAACATGTAGGCAAACAGGCCAAGCGGGATCAACCAGAGGGCGAGCACCACCTTGAAGGCATTCTCGGTGAAGCGGAAGAACTCGCGCCAGCCGTACGCCTGCAGGGCCAAAATCAGCACAGGGAAGACCATCATGACACCGAGGTTGCGGGTGCCGGAGATGAGGATCCCGATCAGGCCGACCAGGATCCACTGCTGCCGGTAGGCAAACAGGAACATGAGCAGCATGAAGAGCATGAACATGGGTTCGGTATAGCCCGAGACGAAGTAGGCCGAGAAGGGGGAGAAGGCGAGCAGCCAGACCCCGAAACGGGCACTGCCCTCGCCGAGCTTGAGCTGGCGCAGCACCAACAGCATGGCGGGCAGCGTGAGGAAGAAGGCGATGTTGGCCACTATCATCAGGGCGGTCAGGGTGTCGCCCCCGAGCAGGTCGGAGACCAGGCTGCTCAGCATGGGATAGAGGGGCATGAAGGCCCAGTTGGCGGCATTGCCCTTGCTCAGCCAGCGCGGATAGAGATCGTAGCCGTTCTCTATGATGCGCATGAACCAGACGCAGTCGAACTGACAATAGGCCTGGAAGGGGCCCAGGTCCGGATTTCCATAGAGCTGGACGCCGGCGTAGGCCAGCCCGTAGAGGGCGATGCGGCTCAGCAGGAAGGCGGCGATCACCAGCCACCAGTCCTGGGGGCTGAGTCGCAGCGAGGGGCGGTAGGGCCCCATAGGTACACTAGTACTCATCAGGCAAATACCCAGATTCGGGAGAGAAGATAGGTCAGTATGGTCACGGTCAGGGTTGCGATCACCACCGGCAGCAGGCCGGCCAGACCGCCCCACAACAGGGCGCTGAGGATCACGTTACGCACCGCCAGAGAGAAGAGGGCGACCAACAGAAACTTGCTGGCGGCACCCTGCTTCTGGAAGGTGATGTAGCGATGACCGAAGAAGGAGAACCAGAAGGCGACGCCAAACGCCGCCGTGGTTACCAGGTGCTCCGAGATGCCGGGCCAGAGGCGGAAGAGGGCAAACGAGGTGCCCAGATCCACCAGGGTGGCGCCGCCACCGACAAAGCCAAAGCGCACCAGACGCCAGAACTCATCACGGGAGATCATGCGGCGCTCTCATCCTTCTCGGCAGCGCGGCGGGCATACTCCCCGTAGACCCCCTCGATGAGGTAGACCGGGCGCTGCTTCACCTCGACAAACATGCGACCTATGTATTCGCCGATCACCCCGAGGGAGATGAGCTGGATGCCACCGAGGAACAGCACCACCGACATGAGGGAGGCGTAGCCGGGCACATCGACACCGAAGAAGAGCACCTGGGTGACAATCTTGATGATGTAGAGGAAGGCAAACAGGGAGATGGTGACCCCCACATAGCTCCACACGCGCAGCGGCCAGCTGGAGAAGCTCAGCAGACCGTCGAGGGCGAAGTTCCACAGCTTCCAGTAGTTAAACTTGGTCTCACCGGCATGGCGAGCCGGACGCTCGTAGGGGACGCCGACCGAGCGGAAGCCTGCCCAGGCGAACAGCCCCTTCATGAAACGGTTGCGTTCCGGCAACTGCTTGATCGCCTCGACCACGCGGCGATCGATGAGACGGAAGTCCCCCGCGTTCTCCGGCAGCTTGGTCTGGGTAGAGAGGGCGTTAAAGAAGCGGTAGAAGCCACCGGCGGTCACGCGCTTCATGGGGGTGTCGGCGCTGCGATCGACCCGGATGCCGTAGACGGTGTCATAGTCGCCGGTCTGCCACAGCTTCACAAATTCGAGAATGAGGGCGGGGGGATCTTGCAGATCCACGTCCATCGGGACCACGGCGTCACCCTGGGCATGGTGCAGGCCAGCAGTCAGGGCCGCTTCCTTGCCGAAGTTACGGGCCAGGTTAACCAGGGTCACGCGTGGGTCGCGGGTTATGGCCTGCTCGACCACTTCGCGGGTACGGTCACGGCTACCATCGTTGACGAAGACGATTTCGAGCTGATCCTTGAGAGGCTCAAGCTCGGCATCGATGGCGGCGATGAAGGCATCGATACTCTCTTCCTCGTTATAGACGGGCACGACCAAGGAGAGTCGGAAAGAAGTATTCGACATGAAGATATCCTTATTGTGAGGCGAGTGACGCTTATTGTGCGACGTTCAATGAAACAGTGTGAAGTAGGTCGGCCTCAACACGTGAGGCCGACAGGATTTATTGGGCCACTTGCATCTGCACCGAGTGGACGTTGAGAGGCTCGGGGGTGGAGATGGCCAGGAAGTTGGGGTGTTTGGGATCGGCGCTCAGCAGGTTGCCCGGCAGGCTGAGACGAACCTCATTGAGGCCCTCTTTGGCCAGCTTGACCGTGGTACTCCAGTCGTGGCCAAGGGCAACCTTGATCAGGGTGCCGGCCTTGGGGCTGTCTACCTTGGCGAGGACGGTCAGCGCCTCCGGCTGGGTGGGCAGCACGAAATAGAGACCACCTTGCCCTTCGAGCTGGGTACCTGCCGCGTTCGGCTTGGTGGCCCATCCCTCACGGGAGAGGAAGCGACTCGGTTGGCTCAGGTTGAGCTCATTACCGGCGTGGTAGACCATGTCGGAGTTGTGTTCCCAGAAGCGGGTCTTGCCTTCCATATAATAGAGACGATAGGAGAGGCTGACCTGAGGGTGGGCGGCCAGGTAGAGGGTGTAGAGATAGAATCCGCTCAGGGCCAGGATGGCAGAGGCGAAGCCGGCTTTTCTGTACATGACAACTCTCGGTTACTTTCTATACCCACAAGGGCTTTCAGCGCACATGCTAATCAATTTGTGGAAAAAGCATAGTGGATCACAAAAATAAATTTTGCTCGCGCTTTAACCAACATATTGTGTCATTGAGAGGCGCTGGATAACACGCAGTTTGGCCTGATGGCGTTACCAGGGATGGCCAGGGAGGCGGAGAGGAGAGGGATGGTAAGAGTCATCAAAAAAGGGGTCGTATGGATGCTGCTGTGGGGCTGCATCCTCCCCCGGGCATGGGCGCTGTGCGACACCCCCTGGCGGGTGGGGTATGACCAGTGGCCTCCCTATCACTTTCGCGCTGCCGACGACGCCATGAAAGGCTATGGGGTTGAGGTACTGCAAGGGGTGGCCAGGCGACTGGGATGCGAGGTGATCTTTGTCGAGCGCCCCTGGAAGCGCAACCTGCAGGAGCTGGAGCTCGGCGAGCTCAGCATCGCCATGGAGGCCTTTATCACCGACGAGCGCGCCCGTTATGCCTGGTTTTCCGAGCCCTACAGCCCCGGCAAGACCTTGCTCTGGGTTCGGCGAGATGACCTGCACGACTATACCTCTCTGTCCGCCTGGTTGGCCGAGGGACGCAGACTGGGCCTGACCAAGGAGTTTTACTACGGTGAGGAGGTGGCCCGGCTCGCGGCGCATTACCCTCATCAGGTGAGTGCCCTGGTGGATGAGTCACAAAATTACGGCAAGTTGCTGCGTGGGCGCATAGACGGTTTTCTGGGGGATGCCTTGGCCACCCGCTGGGCGCTGGAGCAGGAGGGGCTGCTGCGCAAGATAGTTCCCTTTGCGGCGCCCGTGTTTGTCACGCCGGCCCGATTCATGATGAGCAAGCAGCGTTTTAGTCCCTCTGATGTGGCCCGCTTCAATCAGGAGCTGGCTGTCTTTATGGCGAGCCCGGAGTATGATGCGCTCTTGCATCGTTACGTCCCCGAGGCGCTGCGATCCGAACCGTGACGGCAGGAATCCGTCGCGGTCCCATTGTGTGTTGTTGAGGTATCTATGGGAATGAGGTTTTGGCTGACCCTGCTCAATCTGCTCTGGTTGGGGGGATGGCCTGCCGCTGCCGCTTTGGCGGATGAGACATCACCCGTGGTCGAGGCGGCAGAGCGTCTCTCCCACAACTGGGGCGCCGAGGATGAGGCGCGTGAGGAGCTGCAACAGCAGCTGTTTGAGGCCGCCTTGGCGCAGCTTCACCCCGATTTCGTCCGCCTCTGGCGGCAGCTGGCCACCACGCCGGAGGCGCGCAGAGGCCCCGTCTATGACGAGGCATTCATCAAGCTGAGTCGATTCCAGCAGATCTGGCGTGGTCTCGACTTCGTATCGCGCGAGCAGATTGGCAGCATGACGCTGGATCTCTCCAAGCCTGTGCCCCGTGCACCGGGTCAGAGCCTGCAAGATGGGGTGCTGGCTCTGCGTCCCGCCGTTGCCGAGTATGAGGCGGTGCGCCGTGAGGTGCAGAAGCTGGTGGCCATGCCCCTGGCGGGTGACTGGCCCCGTGTGGTTATCCCTACTCTGCGTGAAGGGGAGAGTTCCCCTTCCTTGCCCGAGATCCGCAAGATCCTGGTGGAGCTTGGCGATCTGCCCAGTTCCCATGTCTCAGAGGAGTTGTACAGCGGCGACACCCTGCAGGCGGTCAAGGCGTTTCAGTCCCGCCATGGGCTGACCGTCGACGGCGTCATCGGTCGGCAGACCCAGCAGTGGCTCAACACGGACCCCGAGTCCCGAGCCCGTCTGCTGCTGCGCAATCTGTGGCGACGGGACGTGGTCGATCGCCTGCCCGATCAGCGTTATGTACTGGTCAATATTCCCGATTACCGCCTGAGCGTGGTGGAGAAGGGCAGCGAGATCTTCACCAGCCGGGTCATCGTCGGCCAGCAGCTGAGGGCCACGCCGATCCTGGCCAGCGAGATCCGCTCCGTGGTGATCAACCCCGCCTGGCATGTGCCCCGCTCCATCATGAAGAAGGACATACTGCCCAAGCTGGCCAAGGATCCGGACTATCTGGCCAAGCAGCAGCTCGAGGTGATCGATGGCGAGGGGAATCCTGTGGTCCTCTCCCCCGAAGGGTGGAGCCATGCCATCGCCTCCGGTTTCCCCTATCGCCTGCGTCAGAAGCCCGGTGATCACAACGCCCTGGGACGCTACAAGTTTTACCTGCCGAACAACGACGCCATCTACCTGCACTCGACCCCCAAGATGGGGCTGTTCGAGCAGGGGGCTCGTGCCCTGAGCTCGGGTTGTGTGCGGGTGGAGAAGGCCGAGCACCTGGCCGAGCTGCTGCTGGCGCCGACCCCGCGCAAGATGGAGGAGATCAAGGGGCTGCTCAAGGAGACCACCACCCGTTGGATGCCGCTGGCCAATCCCATTCCTGTCTTCACCGTCTACTGGAGCAGCTGGGTCGATGGTGAGGGAGTGCAGCACTTTCGCAACGACATCTATGGCTTTGACAAGGGCAGCTTCAAACGAATTCTCTAAGCCGAGAGGGGCGTGAGGGGATTCACACTTCGAGACACCCGGGGTTACCCGGGTGTCGTTTTTTGAGCGGTCGGTTTGACACTGCGGCGGGGGGGGGGGG
>NZ_CDCE01000011.1:101897-102695 GCF_000819805.1 Aeromonas diversa CDC 2478-85 | reverse complement strand
GGGGGGGGGGGGGGGGTAGTGTCAGACGGTTGTTTGAATCAAGGGGTGAGTGGAGCATGCTGGAAAAAGGGATGAGTCGTCGTCAACTGTTGCTGGGGACGGGCTGTTTGCTGACGGCCGCTCTGTTGCCACAGACGGCGCTGGCCAGCCGCAGCACCAGTCACCGCTCCCTCACTATCCATAACCTCAACACGGGTGAACACACAGAGGCAAGTTACTGGGAGAACGGTCGCTACCTGCAGGACGGATTGGCAGAGCTCAACCATATCTTTCGCGACTACCGCCGTAATGAGGTGTTTACCATCGATCGCAAGCTGTTCGATCAGCTCTTCCTCTTGCAGCACAAGCTGGGCCGCACGGGGCGAATCGAACTCATCTCGGGCTATCGCTCGCCCAGCACCAACAGCCGCAAGCGGCAACGCAGCCGGGGTGTGGCCAAGCGCAGCTATCACACGCTCGGTCAGGCGGTGGATGTTCGTCTCCCCGGCGTACCGCTCTCTCATCTGCGCCAGGCAGCCTTGCAACTGAAGGTGGGCGGGGTCGGTTACTACCCTGGCGACAACTTCGTTCACCTCGATACGGGTCCGGTCCGTCACTGGTGAGCCTTCCCGGCAGTGGGACTGGTATCTCGCCTCGCCGCCCCTTACTCTCCCCTACAGGATGCAACAAGGAGCCTCTTATGCGCATGACGCTGGCGCTGGGCCTGGTATTGCTGCTGGCAGGTTGCAGCAAGCTCGACAAGGCCCATTACGATCGACTGAAGCTGGGAATGAGTTATGAAGAGGTGAGCGCCGTGCT
>NZ_CDCE01000011.1:66889-101730 GCF_000819805.1 Aeromonas diversa CDC 2478-85 | reverse complement strand
GAAGAGGTGAGCGCCGTGCTGGGCAAGGCGGAGCGTTGTGACGAGGCGCTCGGCGCCTCGGACTGTGTGTGGGGTGATGAGCAGAGGCAGGTCCGGGTGGGGTTTATCGCCGGCAAGGCGGCCCTGTTCAGCTCAAAGGGACTCAACTAGTCCGGATGAAGACAAAAAAAAGCCGACACCTTTGGGTGTCGGCTTTTTTGCATGAGGGATTAGCGTGAGAGCCCCTTCTGGGCAAACTTGGGGCGGGCGCTCATGATCTGCTCCACCTGCTCCTCGCTCATCTTGCCGCGCGACAGTCCCAGCACCTTGTAAGTGAGCAGGGGGCGTGCCGGCAGGGCGATCATCAGGGCGCGGATCTGGTTCTCATCATCCTTCTCCCGATTGGGCTTGCCATAGGCGAAGGTGAGGATCCCGGCGTCCATCAGGTTTTTGACGGCCGGCTCGGTGATCGGCAGATTAATGACGCTCTTGCGCTGCAGCACGAACTCGCGCAGTACCGCCTTCTCGTTGAAGTCGAGGAAGGCGATGGTCTGCTCCATGTTGCTGTGCTGGCGGCGCTCCTGCCACTCCTCGCACAGATATTCCCAAGCGATGAGCAGCCCCTGGCTGGCGAAATAGGAGAGGGCAATCAGCATGCCCACCCCCAGCCAGCCGGCGTAGGCCTCGCCCCAGCGGCTTATTGCGCCGTTCATCACCCCTTCTGGAAAGATCAGGATCAGGCTGCAGGTGAGCAACAGCCAGGTCATGATCCAGTTGAGTTGAACCAGTTGATGAAAATGTTGGATCCAGCGTCTCATCTCTTTTCCTTCCAAACGATGGCACCTGGACCCATTACAGCAAAGGGTGTGCCAATTTGTTTTTGACACACCAAAGAGAGAGGGCGGGACAGGCCCGCCCTCGCGCCGGTTGGCCGATCAGTACTGCTGGAAGTACTGCTGGATCTGCTTGGGATCCTTGGTCTGGGTGAGGGAGAGCATCAGCAGCACCCGCGCCTTCTGCGGGTTGAGGCTCTCGGCGGCGACGAAGCCGTACTTGGCGTCATCGATCTCGGCATCCAGGGTGGTGGAGCCGGTCGGCACGCGGGCGGAACGTACCACACGGATCCCCTTCTCGCTGGCCTTGGCCAGGGTGTCGAACAGGGTGTGGTAGAGGTTTCCGTTGCCCACCCCGGCGCTGACGATGCCGTCAAACTTGGCATCCACCAGAGCCTTGGCCGGCAGCTCTGAGGCGTTGGCATAGCTGTAGACGATGCCGACCTGGGGCAGCTTGTCGAGCTTGCTCACGTCAAACGGGGTCTGGCTGGTGTGCTGGCGAGCCGGGCTGCGCTGATAGTCGATCTTGCCGTTGTGGATGTAGCCAAGGGGCCCGAAGTTGGGGGAGGCGAAGGTCTGCACCCCTGTGGTGTTGGTCTTGGTGACGTCACGGGCGTCGAGCACGGTGTCGTTCATGGCGACCATGACGCCGCGCCCCTTGGAGGCGGGGTCGGAGGCGGTGACCACGGCGTTGTAGAGGTTCATGGGGCCGTCGGCACTCATGGCGGTGGAGGGGCGCATGGCGCCGACCAGCACCACCGGCTTGTCGCTCTTGACGGTGAGGTTCAGGAAGTAGGCGGTCTCTTCCATGGTGTCGGTGCCGTGGGTGATGACGATGCCGTCAACGTCATCCTTGGCCAGCAGCTCGTTGACCCGCTTGGCGAGCGTGAGCCACACCTGGTCGTTCATGTCCTGGGAGCCGATCTTGACCACCTGCTCTCCCTGCACGTCGGCCACCTTCTTCATCTCGGGCACGGCGGCGATCAGGGTGTCGATGGCGACCTTACCCGCCTCGTAGTTGGACTGGGTGGCGGACTGGCCGGCGCCGGCGATGGTGCCGCCGGTGGCCAGGATGTGCACGCTCGGCAGGGCGAAGGCCAGAGGGGAGAGGGTCATGCCGAGGACGGCGGCGATCAGGCTCTTGCGAAGGGGTAGGGACATGCTGCGACTTCCTTATTGTGATGGTAGACCGCAGCATTTTTTCTCATTAATCCCCGGTTCGTTGTGATTGAACTCACCAAAAAACAGGTTGATACAGAACTTTAACCTATTTTATACCTATAAAGTGGTGTTTAAGTTGGCGTGAAATCCCTGGGCCTCGATGAGGGCGATCAGGGCCGCACGCTCGACCTCGCCCTCGATGCGGGCGGTGGCGCTGGCAAAATCCACCTTCACGGCGGTGACGCCGGGCTGGGCGCCCAGGGCCCGCTCGAGAGAGGCGGCGCAGCCACCGCAAGACATCCCCTCAACCTTCAGTTCGATCATCGTGCTTCCTCCTGTGGGTAACCCGGTCATCCTCTTCCTGCCGGTCGGGGCAAGGTCAAGCCATCAGCCCCAGATAGTTCATCAGGGCGGCCCCCAGGCTGGTGGTGACCAGCGAGCCCAGGGTGGTGACGGCGATGATGCTGGCGGCCAGGGCGCTGTCGCCGCCCATGGCGCGAGTCATCACATAGCTGGCGGCGGCGGTCGGGGTTGAGCTCACCAGAAACAGGATGCCGAGAGCCTGATGGTTGAAACCGAGCAGGGCGGCGCCGCTCACCATCAGCAGGGGGAACAGCAGCAGGCGGTTGGCGGTGGCCCAGCCGGTGAGCAAGGCCCCGCCGCGCAGGGCCTGCAGGTTGAGGCTGGCGCCGGTGCAGAGCAGGGCCAGCGGCAGGGTCATGTTGGCAAAGTAGTTGCCGGTGGTGAGCAGCAGGGGCGGCAGCTGGACCCCGAGCAGGCCAAACGGTAACGCCGCAACGATGGCGATGATAAGGGGGTTTTTGGCGATCCCCTTGAGGATGGAGCGAGTGCCGCGCCCGCCCCCCAGGCTGCGGGTCAGGGTAATGACGGCGAGGATGTTATAGAGCACGGTGACCGCCCCCACATAGAGGGCGGCGGCGCCGATCCCCTCGGGTCCGTAGGCGTTTTGCACGAAGGCCAGCCCCATGATCCCCATGTTGCCGCGAAAGCTCCCCTGCACGAAGATGCCGCGCAGGGCGCGTGCGGCGATGCAGCGCGCCGCCAGCCACTCCAGCAGCAGGAAGCCGGCGAGGGTGCCGAGCAGGCCGTAGACGATGAGCCAGGGGCTTGGCATGGTCGCAAAATCGGTGCGCACCATGCTGAGGAACAGAAGCGCCGGCAGGGTGACCTGGAACACCAGGCGCGAGGCCGACTCGATGAAGCTCTCGGGCAGCAGCCCCAGCCGCTTGAGGGCGATGCCGAGCAGCAGCACCAGGCAGATGGGGCCGGTAATGGAGAGGGAGAAGTTCAGACTGGCGAGCAGATCCATCGTCCTGTCCTTGAGAGGAAGAGGCGGCCATTCTAACTCCAACGGCTTGTTTTTGTGGGGGCAAATCACAACAATAGGGCCCTTCCCCTCGCGTCAGTGCTGCCCATGGAAAAGAAGCTCACCATCCTCGATATCGCCCGCCTCTGTGGGGTCGGCAAGTCGACCGTCTCTCGGGTATTGAACCGCGATCCCAGAGTCAAGGAGGAGACCCGGGTGCGGGTCGAGCAGGTGATCGACCAGCACGGCTTCACCCCGTGCAAGTCAGCACGCGCCATGCGCAGCCAGAGTCAGAGGGTGGTCGGCATCATAGTCTCGCGGCTCGACTCGGGCTCGGAGAACCAGGCGGTGCGCGGCATGCTCGAGACCCTCTACGGCGAGGGGTACGACGCCGTGCTGATGGAGAGCAAGTTCTCCCCCGCCAAGGTCGAGGAGCATCTGGCGGTGCTGGAGCGGCGCGGGGTGGATGGCATCATTCTGTTTGCCTTCAACGATCTCGACTACGCCGCCATGAGCCCGTATCGGGATAAGTTGGTGCTGGTGGCGCGCGAGGCGCCGGGCTTCTCCTCGGTCTGCTTCGACGACGAGGGGGCCATCCGCACCATGATGGGAGGCTTGCTTGCCGACGGCGTGCGTGAGATAGCCTATCTGGGGGTGGACGAGGCGGATCTCACCACCGGAGCGCGGCGGCGCGATGCCTACCTGAGTTGTTGCGCCGAACACGGCCTGACCCCTCGGCTGGCGCTCGGGGATCTCTCCCACCAGAGCGGCTATCGCCTGGCCGCCGAGCTGCTCACCCCGGCCACCCGGGCCCTGGTCTGCGCCAGCGACACCCTGGCCATCGGCGCCGCCAAGTACCTGCAGGAGCAGGGACGCAGCGAGGTGCGGGTCACCGGCCTTGGTAACAACCCCCTGCTCGGTTTCCTGTTTCCCAACGCACAGAGCCTGGATCTCGGCTACAAGGGTGCCGGCGTGCAGGCCGCGCGCCAGCTGCTGGGACAGATCGAGTCTGGTCACCCCCCCCAAGCCACCATAGCCCCCAGCCTGACCTAGCCTTGATACCAGCAGGGCAGGCTGCGCTTTTTGTGACCACAACCCCAAATTGGGAACGTTCCCATTGCTGCGCGGTGACTTCTGTTTCATCTTGTTTGGGAACGATTCCAAAACCAGCCCACAGGGTAATGCACACCATGCGGCGTCACAGAGGGAAGACCCGATGACCAAGATCAACACTCAGCACCTGGCCACGCTCATCGACAAGATCGGTGGCAAGGAGAACATCGCAACCGTCAGCCACTGCCTGACCCGGCTGCGCTTCGTCCTGAACGATCCGACCAAGGCCGACAGCAAGGCCATCGAGACCATACCTGCGGTGAAGGGAAGCTTCACTCAGGGCGGCCAGTTCCAGGTGGTCATCGGCAACGAGGTGGAGCAGTGGTACAAGGCGCTGACCGAAGAGATCGGCGTCAGCGGCGGTAGCAAGGAGGTCGCCAAGCAGGCGGCGCGCCAGAACATGAATCCGCTGGAGCGGGGCATCTCCCACCTGGCGGAGATCTTCGTGCCCCTGCTGCCGGCCATCATCACCGGCGGTCTGATCCTGGGCTTTCGCAACGTCATCGGCGACATCAAGATGTTCGACGATGGCACCCACACCCTCACCGAGATCAGCCAGTTCTGGGCTCAGGTGCACGCCTTCCTCTGGCTGCTGGGTGAGGCCATCTTCCACTTCCTGCCGGTGGGCGTCTGCTGGTCTGCGGTCAAGAAGATGGGCGGCTCCGAGATCCTGGGTATCGTGCTCGGTATCACGCTGGTGTCGCCCCAGCTGATGAACGCCTACGGCATCGGCCAGCAGACTCCCGAGGTGTGGGACTTCGGTCTGTTCGTGATCCAGAAGGTGGGTTATCAGGCGCAGGTCATCCCGGCCCTGCTGGCGGGCGTCTTCCTCGCCTGGGTGGAGACCAACTTGAAGCGCATCATTCCGGCCTACCTCTATCTGGTGATTGTGCCGTTCGTTTCTCTGCTGCTGGCGGTGATCGTGGCCCACGCCTTTATCGGTCCGTTCGGGCGCTGGCTGGGTGACGGCGTCGGCTTTGCCGCCAAGGCCGCCATGACCGGCTCCTTTGCCCCCATCGGTGCCGCCCTGTTTGGCTTCCTCTATGCGCCCCTGGTCATCACCGGCATCCACCACACCACCAACGCGGTGGATCTGCAGCTGATGCAGAGCATGGGGGGCACCCCGATCTGGCCGCTGATCGCCCTCTCCAATATCGCCCAGGCCTCTGCCGTGGTCGGCATCATCCTCATCAGCCGCAAGGAGAACGAGCGGGAGATCTCGGTGCCTGCCGCCATCTCCGCCTATCTGGGGGTGACCGAGCCGGCCATGTACGGCATCAACCTCAAGTACAAGTTCCCCATGCTGTGCGCCATGGTGGGCTCCAGCCTCGCGGCCCTCATCTGCGGCTTCGCCGGAGTGATGGCCAACGGCATCGGGGTAGGGGGCCTGCCGGGCATCCTCTCCATCCAGCCGCAATACTGGGCCGTCTATGCCATCGCCATGCTGGTGGCCATCGTCGTGCCTATCGTGCTGACTCTGCTGGTTTACCAGCGCCAACAGGCGGCCGGCAAGCTGGCTAAGGCCAGCGCTTGACTCCACACATCAGGGCGACCCGCAGGGGTCGCCCTCTCCCTTTTTCATTCGAGACAAGAGCAAGACCCATGAGCCAAACACCCTGGTGGCAGAGCGCCGTGATTTACCAGATTTACCCCAAGAGCTTTCAGGATTCCGCTGCCCGTGGCACCGGCGATCTCAAGGGGATCATGGCCCGCCTCGACTATCTCAAGACCCTCGGTGTCGATGCCCTCTGGCTGACCCCGGTTTACGTCTCCCCGCAGGTGGACAACGGCTACGACATTGCCGACTACCTTGCCATCGACCCTGCCTACGGCACCATGGCCGATTTCGAGGCACTCTTGGCCGCCGCCCACGCGCGCGACATCCGCATCGTGATGGACATCGTCGTCAACCACACCTCCACCGAGCACGCCTGGTTCAAGTCGGCGCTGGGGGATAAAAACAGCCCCTACCGCGACTACTACATCTGGCGCGATCCGGTGGATGGCGGTGTGCCCAACAACTGGCAATCCAAATTTGGCGGCAGCGCCTGGGAGCTCGATGAGCTCACCGGTCAGTACTACCTGCACCTGTTTGCCCGCGAGCAGGCGGATCTCAACTGGGAAAACCCGGCGGTACGCGCCGAGGTGAAAAACATCATCCACTTCTGGGCCAAGAAGGGGGTGGACGGTTTCCGGCTCGACGTCATCAACCTCATCTCCAAGGATCAAGCGTTCCCGAGCGACGACAGTGGCGATGGCCGCCGCTTCTACACCGACGGGCCGCGCATCCACGAATTTTTGCAGGACGTGAGTCGCGACGTCTTTGCCCCGGTCGGCGCCATGACGGTGGGGGAGATGTCCTCTACTTCGCTGGAGCACTGCCAGCGCTATGGCGCGCTGGATGGCTCCGAGCTCTCCATGGTGTTCAACTTCCACCATCTGAAGGTGGACTACCCCAATGGCGACAAGTGGACCAAGGCGCCGTTCGATTTCCTCGAGCTCAAGCGCATCTTCAACCACTGGCAGAGCGGCATGCACGGCAAGGGGTGGTCGGCCCTGTTCTGGTGCAACCACGATCAGCCGCGCATCGTCTCCCGCTTCGGTGACGAGGGCGAACATCGCGTGGTTGCCGCCAAGATGCTGGCCAGCACACTGCACGGCTTGCAGGGCACCCCCTACATCTATCAGGGGGAGGAGATCGGCATGACCAACCCCGGCTATCAGTGCATCGATGACTATCAGGACGTGGAGAGCCGCAACATCTTCGCCATCAAGCAGGCTGAAGGCGTGAGCGAGGCCGAGATCCTGGCCATCCTCGGCGCCAAGTCCCGTGACAACTCCCGCACGCCCATGCAGTGGAGCGCTGCGGCCAATGCGGGCTTCACCAGTGGCACCCCCTGGCTCAAGCCCGCCGGCAACTACCTGATGATCAATGCCGAGGCGGCGCTGGCCGACACCGACTCGGTGTTCTGGCACTACCGGGATTTGATCCGCCTGCGCAAGGCCCATCCTATCTTCACTCAGGGGGATTATCAGGAGCTGCTGGCGGGGCATTCGCAGATCTGGGCCTATGCCCGCCGCGCCGACGGTCAGACCCTGCTGGTGGTGAGCAACTTCTACGGCGAGCCGGCCACCTTCGCCCTGCCGGAGGAGCTGGCCACCGGCAAGGGGCGCCTGCTGCTTGGCAACTACCCAGATAGCCCGGCCCGGCCGCAATCGGGTATGCTGCGCCCTTATGAATCCCTGATCTGGCTGGTGGAGTAGGCGATGAGCGAGGTGATGATGAAGGCGGCGGTGCGCAGCCCCGAGTGGCAGAAGATGGTGGCGGGGGAGCCCTATGATGCGGGCGACCCCGAGCTCAAAGCGGCGCGCGAGCGCTGCCGCAGGCTCTATCACACCTTCAACACCCACTGGCAGGAGAAACCGGCGCGCGATGCCCTGCTCCATGAACTGCTGGGCGGCCGTGGCAAGGAGTGCGCCATCAACCCGCCCTTCTTTTGCGACTACGGGGCCAACATCTTCGTCGGCGAGAACTTCTACGCCAACGTGGGCTGCACCATCCTCGACGTGTGCGAGGTGCACATCGGCGACAACGTGCTGCTGGCGCCCGGGGTGCAGATCTACACCGCCGCTCACCCGGTGGCGGTGGCGCCGCGCATCAAGGGGGTGGAGTTCGGCAAGCCGGTGCGCATCGGCCACAACGTCTGGGTGGGCGGGAGCACAGTCATCTGCCCCGGCGTCACCATTGGGGACAACAGCGTGATCGGCGCCGGCTCCGTGGTGACCAGGGATGTGCCGGCGGGCGTGGTGGCGGCCGGCAACCCCTGCAAGGTGCTGCGGCCCATGACGCCCGAAGAGCTGGGCGACGCATAAAGGCGCGAGGGCAGGGCTTCCTGCCCTTGCTGTTGGCCGCCTGCGCTCTCTGAATCCGGGATGTACAGCTAATTCAAAAATTTCGAATGTCTGTTCCAGATTAACTCGCTAACAATGGGGGCTGTGCCCCGTTACCATGCACTCATCGCTTAGGCCGGAGTGCCAAGTGGCCAAATAATCCGTTGTTACAGACGCGCACCCCAAGAATTCAATCGGTGGCGGATGTGAAGGAGCAACATAATATTTGAATGACCTCTCGCAAGGATGCATTGATTCGGGCCCATGGGGCCTTGGCAATGACATACACATATAGAGAGAAACGAACATGAGAACCCTCATCAAGATGCTGGCCGTTGCAGGCCTGATGACCACCAGCCTTGCCCACGCCGCCGTGCCGGCCGACTTCAGCGCCGCCCCGGGCGTGCTGTTTGTGAAGTGGCATGGCGATGCCGTCCAACACGGCGCCGGCATGCTGGAAGTGCGCGATGCCACCGGTGAGCTGCTGGCCGCCGTGCCCGCCAAGAGCGCAGGCACCCAGTCGATTGCCCTGCCGTCCCGCACCCAGGGCACCCTGAGCGTCAGCCTGGGCGACGAGAGCAGCGACTATCGCATCCCCTTCGGTCTGGGCGACGGTCGCCAGCGCTAAGGGTGATGTCTCGGGCCGAGAGCCCGAGTGCCGCACAAAAAAACAGGGAGGCCATCGGCCTCCCTGTTGCTATTCAAGCGATGTGGGCGGCGGGTTTGACGCCCCCGCACTCAGGCTGACCGGGCCTGTCTGGGCGGGAGCAAGGACGGGGCGATCGGAGAGCAGCGCCTGCACCAGATCCACGGCTAGGTGGATATTGGACTCCATGGTATCGCCATCTTGCGCATTGGCTTTCCAGGTGTCGGGGGCTTCCGGATGGGGCCCGGAGACGGCCACCTTGCCCTTGCCGTAGGCGCTCATCAACGCGGCGATCCGGCCATCGTCGAAGTAGGCCAGCTCGCGCACCGGTTCGGTGCTTGGCTTCAGGGCGAAGGTGGGGCCGGCCTGGTAGTACATGCGGCGCACCTCCCCGAGCCAGCGAATGTCATAGATCTTGGGGGAGAAGTCCCCGTCATAGTCGTCTGACTCGGCAGGCACCAGGCCGAGCGCCTTCACATGGTTGCCCTCGTCGGCCCAGCCCAGCGAGGCGACAAAGGCACCGCCGCAGATCCCCAGATAGCGCCCGCCCTGGCGCAGGTAGCGTTTGAGCGCCCCGGCGATGGCCGGGGTGAACCGATGAACCAGGGGCTCTACGTCATCTTCGGTGCCACCGATGATAAACAGACGGGCGCCCGCCAGTCTGGCGGGGAGATCGTCCAGGTTGTCGAGATAGACCACGGGGAGCCCGGCCTGCTTGACCACGGCGGCGATCGCCTCGTTGCTGTCCGGATCGGAGATCGGGCCGTTGTAGATAAGGGCGTAGTCTTGCGGGGTGCCGAGATTGGCCGGCGCCTTGCTCTGGGCCTCGCCGGCGAGGCAGCAGAGCATTACAAGGCTGGACCACAGCAGCCAGCGCACGGGTCGGCTCGCTGATGACCTCAACGCGTGAAGGCCAAGGTGTCGGTTGCTCAACATATCATCTTCCTGTGTGGGTCATCACTGTGGGGGGCCGGCCGACTCATCAGTCGGCCCGGTTGGGGGATGGGGTGAGCCGCAAGTGGCCGGCTCAGTAGGCGCCGCGCGGCCCTGATGGGACCATTCGCTTCGCAGCAGGGCAAACACCACTGTGTCCCACCACAGCCCCTTGAAGTAGCGATGCTCGCGAAAGTGCGCCTCCTGGCGCATCCCGAGCGAGGAGCAGAGCCGTATGGCTGCCCGGTTCCGGGACAGGGTCTCGGCATAGATGCGGTGCACCCCGAGCGATGCAAACCCAAAGCCCGCCAGGGCCGAGGCCGCCTCCTGCATCAGTCCGCGTCCCTGGCTGTGGCACGCCATGCCGCACCCCATCGAGGCCTGCTGATCGCTCTCCAGACGCAGGCAGACTGTGCCGATCAGGGCATTCGTCGCCTTATGCTCTATCGCCAGCTGATAGGCGCGCCGGGGGCGCTCGCCGGCCTGCTCGACAAACAGTCGAGTCAGCTCCCGGTACTTCTGCGCCCGGCCATCCTCCTCGCTATAGAAGCGCTGATAGCGCTCGTCCTGGGTGATGGCCACGAAGGCCGCCTCGTCGTCGAGGCGCATATCGCGCAACCTCAGGCGCTCGGTCTCAAGGATAAACATGCAGGCCTCCTCCAATGAGCGGCCATTATGGGGCTTGGGATAAGGCGAGGGACAATCCCCAACCGGGGTGTGGCCGCCGGCGCTCGGTCGAGCTCCTGGCTTACGACGGGGATCTCGATGCGGCTTTGCCGCACAGGGGGAGGGGGCAATCAGCGCGGCGCATTGCACCGGGTGAGTGAGGGCTCTGCCCTCGAAGTTTTTCGCCAGCCCACCTGGAGGAGCTCAGTCGAGCTCCTGGCCTACGACGGGGATCTCGATGCGGCTTTGCCGCATAGGGAGAGGGGGCAATCAGCGCGGCGTATTGCATCGGGTGAGTGAGGGGCGAGGGCTCTACCCTCGACGTTTTTCGCCAGCCCTTTGGGCTTTGGCGAGTGACTTTTCTTTGCGTGGCCAAAGAAAAGTCACCAATCGAGCGGCCAGCCCCGGCAAGTCGTCCGCTACGCGGATGCCCTCGGCTCGTCGATCGGGTCGGCCGTACCGCCGCACACGGCACATCCCTGTGCCGCCTGCGGCTGCGCCGTCCTCCCTGACGGCGCTACTGACCCGTTCAACTCACCTTGGCGACTTGCAGGGGGGCCAATACCGTGCCCGACGGCGGCTAAGTGGGCTCGCTACGCGGCGCTCAGAACGGTGGGTGTCCCAATATTTGGCTGCGCCATCATCCCTGATGGCGCTCCTGACTTTGTTTCCTCCCCTCGGCGGATTGGAGGGGGTAGACAATACCGTGCCAGACTGCGACTGGGTTGGTAGTTTGCTGCTCTGTTGGCCGCTACGCGGCACTCAAAATTTTGGGTGTTCCAATTTCACTACAGTGGGGGTGAGGAAAGAAGCGGGCCTGTCGATTCGGATGCGCCACCATCACTCAACTGGGGGAAGCACCCAGGCTTGCCAGCCGCTAAGCACCTAGTAATACTGCATCTATTGCGGCTTACCTATGCACCATTATGAATCTGGATGACCTCGCTCTTTTCGTTCAAGTCGTTGAGCTAAAAAGCTTTACCCGCGCAGCAGAAGTCAATGATCTGCCCAAATCTACAGTGAGTCGGCGCATTCGGGCGTTAGAGGACTCACTAGAGATGCGATTGCTTGAGCGTACTACCCGCTCATTGACCCTGACCGAGGTCGGTGAGGTATTTCTGCATCAAGCACAACAGATATTGCGGCAGGTCGAAGAAACGCATCGTCAGATAACCAAGTCACAGGGGGAGTATTCAGGGGCATTAACCCTGTATGGGGCCGAATATCTCTTCGATTTATGCAGCGAACAAGTTTCAGATTTTTTTGAGCGTTACCCGGCGCTTTCATTGACACTGCATTCATATCCTGAAAACCCTCAGGATTTGATGGATAAACGCTTTGATTTGATGCTGATGGTGGGCGAACAGCCCGACTCTTCATTTATTGCCGTGCCATTGGCGAAGCTGCATTTTGATCTTTACATGGGTGTTGAGGGGACAAATGGGCATCAACTCAGTGATGAGGCACTTTTGAACAATATGCCGATCGCAGTTCAGGAAACGTCGATGCAACAATGCTGGCCACATGCAAGGCTTCCTTTACTACGTCCTCCCCGCTATAGCGTCCAATCGCCACGCCTGTTAACCAATATTGTCGTACAAGGCAAAGCCATTGGTTGTCTGCCCGTGGTATTTGCCAATCATGAAGTTCAACAGGGCAGGTTAAAAGCGTTATTCGATGGGAAGTATCGCTTTGCGCAGACGATTTATGGCGTCTATCATTCTCGGCGTTACGTTCCCGCCAAAGTAAAACTGTTGCTTGAAGACATCCGTCAGCATCTTCCAGTCCTGTTGACCCAGCTGGAGGCGTGATGATTGTTCCAATTTCAGCAACAGAGCATTGCTGCTAACCCTCTTTTTCTTCTTCCTCGCTGTTTTTATCCTCTGCTAAACACATGTTTGTGCAGCAGGTAAAAACCATGAATACGATAGTTGAAAGCATCGGCCTTATCTTGTTTCTCCTGTGTAATGGGGTTGCCCTGTTCGCATCAGGTCTACTGTTTAAAGAGTTGGCAGATATCAGTCAGTGGGTCATCCAGTCGGAGCGCAATAAGACCATGCATGTATGGTATTATCGCCACCGTTATTCTGCGTTGACGCTGATAGCACTATTCTTGTCGTGGGTCATTTACATTGCCGAGCCGGAGGTAATGCCTCTGTCAGTATTGCTTCTGCTCAGCGGAACTATCATTCTTTTCTATTACAGTGGCTACATCAACCCGCATGTCATGATGCGGGCTAGGATGAAAGACGGCATGTTTGTGTCTGTGGATGCAGCACGGCGCTATTATGCCGACGATGAGAGTGTGATTGTGCTTGAAGTCAATGGTGAGGCTCGCGCCCACTCCGATAAAGATCTGTTGCGCCCTCATGTGGCAGGAGCGGGGCCGATCGGAGGTGAGAACGTGGTGATGACCTACTGCGGACTCTCCAACCTAGGCGTGGCATATACTCCTGAACTCAACGGGGTTGCACTCGATTTAGCTCCGATGAATCAACTGGAAAATAACCTTGTCATGTGGGACAAAAATTCGGGAGAGCCGATTCAGCAGTTGTGGGGGCAACGGGAATGCGACATTAACTCTGCCAATTCTGATGCAAAGATGCGTGAATGGCCCACATTTCGTATGCCATTTGAAAAGTTTGCCCTGGCATATCCGAACGGAGAAGTGTTCATCAATGACTATCTGGCAAAAGAGACGCGGGTGAGTTTTTGGAAAAATCCGGTGCTGGCAGTATATGACTTCATCATGGATTTTATTTTCACAACGGCGATTAAACATCAGTCGAGTAAAGACTCGCCCACCTTTCCGACTATCAAGCACAAGGATGATCGTCTGGCCAACAAGACCCATGTGTGGGGATTAGCGGTTGCGGATGATTATGTGGCTTATACCGAAGACTTTGTGCGTCAACACGGCAATCTCATCAATACCAGCATTGGCGGCAGAGCCGTCGTGATCTGTTACGACAAGGATTATCAGAGCCTGGTGGCGTTCTACAATGACACCGGCCACGCCATTGAACATGTCGACTTCTTTGGTGTAACGGCCGACGCTAAGCTGCCGCGTGTCGAGAGCATGAAGGCCGGCATTTACTGGATGATCTGGGCAAATTTCTACCCGACAACTGATCTCAACAGACGCTGACTGTTCGGCCCCTGTCGGGCTAACATGCTGGATGTGCCTGGGAAATTAGGACACCCACTCTTCCCCCTTGCAGAAGTGGGCGCCGTTCTGAGCGCCACAACTGACACCAGCCGCCTTCGCTACTGACGGGCACGGTATTGTTGACCCCCTGCAAGCCGCCGAGGGGAGGAAGCAAGGTCAGGAGCGCCATCAGGGATGATGGCGCAGCCGCAGCGGGGCAGGGATGCCCCATCTGCGGCGGTCCGTCCGACCTTGTGACCGACCCGAGGGAAACCGCGCAGCGGTCGGGTTGGCGGGGGAAAAGACCTTTGGTGACTTTGGGTCTTTCCAAAGTCACTCGCCAAAGCCCGCAGGGCGGGCGAAACCCCGCGTAGCGGCAATCCCGCAGGGATTGTGATGCTCGTCGTAGGTGAGGAGCTCGACCGAGCGCCTCCCGGAGCGTCGCTACAACTTCACCATAATATGCCGCGGCACCGTGTAGTCCTCCAGCGCATAGAGGGAGAGATCCTTGCCGTAGCCCGACATCTTCATCCCCCCGTGGGGCATCTCGGTGGCGAGCATAAAGTGGGTGTTGATCCAGGTGCAGCCGTACTGAAGGCCTGCGGCCACCCTGTGGGCCAGCCCCAGATCCCGGGTCCAGACCGAAGAGGCGAGGCCGTAGTCCGAGTCGTTGGCCCACTGCACCACCTGCTCGGCGTCGCTAAAGCGGGTCACCGAGACCACGGGACCGAACACCTCGCGGCGCACTATCTCGTCCTCCTGACGGGCGCCGACGATCAGGGTCGGCTCGTAGAAAAAGCCGTTGCCCGCGCGCATCCGCCCGCCCGTGGTCACCTCCATGTGGCCGCTCGAGACGGCCCGCTCGACGAAGCTGGCCACCCGGTGGCGCTGCCGATCCGAGATGAGCGGCCCCATCTCGACCCCCTCCTCGTGCTGGCTGCCTACCCGGATCGAGGCCACGGCGTCGCTCATGGCGGCGACAAACCGGTCGTGCAGCCTGCTCTGCACATAGATACGGCAGGCGGCGGTGCAGTCCTGCCCCGCGTTGTAGAAGCCGAAGGTGCGGATGCCCGCCACCACGGCCTCGAGATCCGCGTCGTCGAAGACGATCACCGGCGCCTTGCCGCCGAGCTCGAGATGGGTGCGCTTCATGGTGCGCGCCGCGCTCTGCAAGATCTTCTGGCCGGTGGCGATGTCCCCGGTGAGCGACACCATGCGCACCAGGGGGTGCTCCACCAGGGGGGCCCCCACGCTCTCGCCGCGACCGCAGATGACGTTGACCACCCCGCGCGGGAAGATCTCGCTGGCCAGCTCCGCCAGGCGCAGGGCGGTGAGCGGGGTCTGCTCCGAGGGCTTGAGCACCACCGTATTGCCGGCGGCGAGCACGGGGGCCATCTTCCAGGCCGCCATCATCAGGGGGTAGTTCCAGGGGGCTATGCTGCCCACCACGCCGATGGGGTCGCGGCGGATCATGCTGGTGTGACCGTCCAGGTATTCGCCGGCCAGGGGGCCGTGCAGGCAGCGGGCGGCGCCGGCAAAGAAGCGAAAGCAGTCGACCACCGCTGGCAGCTCGTCGCCGAGCACGGCGGCGTAAGGTTTGCCGCAGTTGAGGGATTCCAGCGCCGCCAGCTCCTCGGCGTGCTCCTCGATGGCGGCGGCCAGGCGCAGCAGCAGGTTGCTGCGGGTGGCCGGCGTGGTGTGGCGCCAGCTGCCGAAGGCGCGCTGGGCGGCGTTGACGGCGCGGCTCACCTGCTCGAAGGAGGCCTCGGGCAGGGCGACGATGAGCTCGCCGGTGGCGGGGTTGAGCACGGGCTCGCTTTGGCCTTCTCCCGTGACGAACTGGCCATCGATAAGCTGCTGGGTCGATATCTTCATAGAAAACCTTCCTTGGTGGTTAGCGAGCGGCGTCGTTGCCGTCGCGCGTCAGGTAATAGGCGAGCAGGATGGGCACGGTCGTGACCGCGACTATGATGAGCGCGACCACGTTGGTGACCGGCCGATCGCGCGGGCGGATCAGCTCCTGATACATCCAGATGGGCAAGGTGGTCTGCTGGCCTGCGGTGAAGGTGGTGACGATCACCTCGTCAAAGCTCAGGGCAAACGCCAGCATGCCGCCGGCCAGCAGGGCCGTGGCGATGTTGGGCAGGATCACGTAACGCACGGTCTGAAAGCCGTCGGCCCCGAGATCCATTGACGCCTCGATAAGGGATCTATGGGTGCGGCGAAAGCGCGCCAGGGCGTTGTTGTAGACCACCACCACGCAGAAGGTGGCGTGGCCGATGACGATGGTCCAGAAGCTGAAGGGGATCTCCAGCACCCCGTAGGCCGAGCGCAGCGCCAGCCCGGTGACTATGCCCGGCAGGGCGATGGGCAGGATCAGCAGGAGCGACACCACCTCCTGGCCGAAGAAGCGACTGCGGGCGATGGCGGCCGCCGCCAGGGTGCCGAGCAGCAGCGCCACCAGGGTGGCGAGGCTCGCCACCTCGAGGGACAGGCGGATGGCGCGCCACACGTCGGGCCGCTCCAGGGTGACCCCGATCCACTTCAGGGTGAGGCCGGGGGGCGGGAACTGGTAGCTCTTGCTCTCGGTGGTGAAGGCATAGAGGAAGATAAACAGCATGGGAAGGTGCAGGAAGGCGAGCCCGCCATAGGCGGCGAGGCGCAATCCGCTCCCGGCTCGGTCAAAGCGCATCGAAGGCCCCCAGACGTTTGGCCACCGTCAGGTAGATGGCGATGATGAGGATCTGCACCAGGGAGAAGGCGGCGGCAAACGGCAGGTTGCCGGCCGTGCCCTGCTGCATGTAGACCACCTGCCCGATGTAGAGGGTGGAGTTGCCGATGATGCCCGGGATGATGTAGTCCCCCAGGGTCAGGGAGAAGGTGAAGATGGAGCCCGCCACCACGCCGGGCAGCGCCAGGGGCAGCAGCAGGGTGCGGAAGGTCTGGCCCGGGGTGGCGCCGAGATCGGCGCTCGCCTCGATGAGCGAGACCGGGATCCGCTCCACCGCCGCCTGGATCGGCAGGATCATGAAGGGGAGCCAGACATAGACGAAGACGATAAAGGTGCCCAGGCGCGAGAACGAGAGCGACGGGCCGCCGATGGCCGGCAGGCTCAGCAGGGCTTGCAGCACGCCGTCCAGCCCGAGCTGACCGGCCAGCCAGTTGATGGCCCCCTCCTTGGCCAGGATCAGCTTCCAGGCGTAGACCCGCACCAGATAGCTCGACCAGAGCGGCAGCATGATGGCGATGTAGAAGAAGGCCCGCTGCCGCCCCCGGGTGTAGCGCGCCATGTAGTAGGCGATGGGGAAGGCGAGCAGGGCGCAGGCCAGGGTCACCAGCAGGGACATGGTCAGGGTGCGCAGGATCACGTCCCGGTTCTCCGGACGCGCCAGGTCGATGAAGTTCTGCCAGGTGAAGGCATAACGGATCTGGCCGCTGAACTCGTCGAGGCCGAAGAAGGCGTTGGAGAGCAGCATCAGGAGGGAGCCGGCATAGATGAGGCCGAGCCAGATGAGGGGGGGCCCGAGCAGGATCCCCAGCAGCAGGCCGGAGCGGCCGTAGAGCAGGGTCGAGAGGCGCCGGCGCAGGGGGGCGCGGGGGGCATGGCTTGGCATGGTCAGGCTCGCACTGTTCATGGGGTCGCTCCCAGGGCGTGCACGGCGGGGGCCGCCCAGCTGAGAGAGACCCGCTCCCCGAGCGGCAGGCGGGCCTGCCCCTCGTTGGGGTGGTTGACGATGAGCTCGATGTCGCTGTCGATGCGCACCCGGTAGCGCACGTAGGGGCCCAGGTACTCCACCTCGCGCACCTCGCCGGACCAGCCCGGGGTGCCGGCCGTGGCGAGGCGGATCCGCTCCGGGCGCACCATCACCTGACCGCTGTGGCCGGTGAGGCGGCGGGCGGCCTCGCCCTCGAACAGGTTGACGCTGCCGACGAAGCGGGCCACGAAGGGGGTGGCCGGGGTGTCGTAGATGGTCTCGGGGGCCGCCACCTGCTCGATGCGCCCCTGGTTGAAGATGCAGAGGCGATCGCTCATGGAGAGCGCCTCCTGCTGATCGTGGGTGACGAAGATGAAGGTGATGCCGAGCTGGCGCTGCAAGGCTTTGAGTTCGAGCTGCATCTGCTCGCGCAGCTTGAGATCGAGCGCCCCGAGGGGCTCGTCGAGCAGCAGCACCCGCGGCTGGTTGATCAGGGCGCGGGCGATGGCGATGCGCTGGCGCTGGCCACCGGAGAGCTGGCCCGGGCGGCGATCGCCCACCCCGGGCAGGCGCACCAGCTCGAGCATCTCGTCGGCGCGGCGATAGCGGCTGGCCTTGTCGACCCCCTTGATCATCAGGCCGTAGGCGATGTTGTCGCGCACGTTCATGTTGGGGAACAGGGCGTAGTCCTGAAAGACGGTGTTGAGGGGGCGCTCGTAGGGGGGCAGGGTGGAGCACGCCTCGCCGAAGAGGCGAATGGTGCCGCCAGTCGGGTATTCGAACCCGGCCAGCATGCGCAGGCAGGTGGTCTTGCCCGAGCCGCTCGGCCCCAGCAGGGAGAAAAACTCCCCCGGCGCGATGGCGAGCGACACCTGGTCCACCGCCTTGACGGTGCCATAGTGACGGCTCACCCGTTCAAACTGTACCGCGTGCATGGATTGACTCCGAAGTGAGGGGCCGGCGTGGCCGGCCCGGCAGGATCAGCGGCCGCCGAGCACGGCGATGTAGTCGGAGACCCAGCGGTAGTAAGGCACGCAGGCGCCCTGGGTCTGACATTGGGCGGTGGGGGTGCGCCAGAAGTGCACCTTGTCGAAGTTGTCGGCGCCGTTGGTCTGACACCCCTTGTCCCCGAGCAGGGCGTTGCCCTGACAGGCGGCGGGCACCACGGGCACAGAGCCAAACCAGGCGGCGAGATCCCCCTGCAACTTGGGGTTGAGGGAGTGCTCGAGCCACTGATAGGCGCACACCGGGTGCTTGGCCTCGCTGTGCAGCATGGTGGTGTCGGCCCAGCCGGTCACCCCCTCCTTGGGCACCATGGTGGCGATGGGCTGCTTCTCGGCTATCAGGGCGTTGGCCTGGAACGGCCAGGAGCTCGACGCCACCACCCCTTCGTTCTTGAAGTCGTCGATCTGCACGAAGGCATCGTGCCAGTAGCGGCCCACCAGCTGACGCTGCTGGCGCAGCAGATCCAGGCTGGCCTTGTACTGGTCCTCGTTCAGTTCATAGGGGTCCTTGATACCGAGCTCGGGCTTGTGGGTCATCAGGTAGAGGGCGGCATCGGCGATGTAGATGGGGCCGTCGAAGGCCTGGATGCGCCCCTTGTTGGGCTTGCCGTCCGGCAGGGTCTGGGGCTCGAACACCACGGACCAGGAGTCGGGTGCCTGGGGGAACACCTTGGTGTTGTACATCAAAACGTTGGAGCCCCACTGGTAGGGCACCCCATAGTGCTTGCCGCCCACCTTGTGCCAGGTGGCGTTTTGCAGGCGCGGGTCTATCTTGTTCCAGCTCGGGATGCGCGAGAGATCGATGGGCTGCACCTTGCCACCGGCGATGAGGCGCAGGCTGGCATCCCCCGAGGCGGTCACCAGATCGAAGCCCCCCTCGTTCATCAGGGCCACCATCTCGTCCGAGGTGGCGGCAGTCTTGACCGTTACCTTGCAACCGGTGGCCTTCTCGAAGCCGGTGACCCAGTCGTAGTTCTTGTCGGTCTCGCCCCGCTCCACGTAGCCGGCCCAGGCGACGATATCGACCTGGCCTTCTCCCTGCTGCGCCGCGTGCAGCGGCAGGGACGACGCCAGCAATCCGAGACAGAGTGCGGTCAGCCTCATGGTGATCTCCTTCTTTAGTAGTGATTTAACATCCTGTTAACGCTCGAATGAGCGTAGGAGAGGGAGCGCGCGATGAGAATTTCAATTTTTAGGCGGGGAGCTATCGAGAAAAGTGATATCGACGTCGTGTGAGGCTGATGACGGGCGTATGGCGCTACGCCGGGCCGCTGCCAAGCACCGGGCGCTTTGCGCTGCGGTCTGCGCGCCTAGCGGCCGGGGGCGAGGCGGGCGCGCAGCCGCCCCTGCTCCTTGGCGATCTCGATAAATTCCCTGGCCTCCCAGGGCAGGTGGGAGCCGCGTCGCCACACCAGGCCGATATCGATGGCCGGGATTGGCTCCTTGATCTCGCGCGCCTCGACCCGCTCCTGCTCCAGGGACCAGGGGCGATAGGCAAAATCCGGTAGCAGGGCCAGCCCCAGGTGGCTGGTGACCAGGCTGCGCACCGCCTCCACCGAGCCGGTACGCAGCACGATACGCGGGCGCAGGCCGTAGCGGCGCAGGCCCGCCTGGATCACCTGCTCCATCTGATCGGCGGTGAGGGCGATGAGGGGCTCCCCGGCCAGCTCGGTGAGCGAGAGGCTGGGTTGGGCGCACAGGGGGTGGTTGGCCGGCAGCCAGAGACGCAAGGGGGAGCGGGTCAGCAGCTCGGTCTCGAACGCCTCGTGGCGGATGGTGCGGTTGGTCATCAAGAGCCCCACGTCGATCTCGCCGTTGACGATCTGGTGCTCGAGAAAGGCCTGCTCATCCTCTTTCACCTCGATGTGCACCCCGGGAAACAGGCGGCGAAAGCGCCCCAGGGCATCGGAGAGGTAGTAGCCCGCCACCAGGCTGGTGACGCCTATGGTGAGGCTGCCCTCTTCCTTGCTCGCCGTCCCCTTGAGGGAGTGAGTGGCGTCGCTCATGGCGCCGAGAATGCGGCGGGCGTGCAGCAGGAACTGGTGTCCCTGGGGGGTCAGGGTCATGCCGCGCGGCCCCCGCTCGAACAGGGTGGCGCCGACCCCCTCTTCGAGCTCGCGGATGGCGCCGGTCACGGCGGATTGGGAGATGTGCAGCTCCTGGGCGGCGCGGCTGACCGAGAGACAATCGGCCACCGCCACGAAGTAGCGGATCTGGCGAAAGGTGAAGTTCATCGGGCGTCCTGCCTCGGGGTTGCTGCCCCCGGCGTGACGGTCGCCACGGGCCTTGTCAGGGGCGGTAAAAACGAAGGCGGGGCCCCGAGGCCCCGCGTATCAGGGGTGCGGATGTTCGAGGTGCTCGGCGAGCAGCTCTTCGAGCTCCCGGTGCAGCAGCTCTTCGTCGCCCACGTTGAGCTCTATCATGCGGCGCAGGTGGGTGGCGCTGTCGATATCCAGGTGGTGGCAGTAGAAGCCCAGCTTCTGGTCGTCGAGATGGGAGAGCTCGACCTCCATCTTGATCTCGATCTCGCTGCCGGTGAGATGGAAGGTGAGGTGATAGTCGAGGCTCTCTCCGTGGCTCCAGTCAGACGGGCGGCGGATCAGGGCCCCCTGCAGGGAGAGGTCGATGACCTCGGTCTGCCAATGGCGATCTCCCTGGCTCAATCGGGCCGGGGTGGAGTAGAGGATCCGCGAGAAGCGGCGGCGCTCGGACATGGGGCTCTCCTCGATAGTTGAGCGTTCATCTCATTGCCAAGTGTAATCCAGCACGAGGGAGGAGGCAGTGAGCTGACTCGTAAAAACGGCGGCTACTGAGTCGTGGTCGTCAACTGATCGAGCAGTTGCAACGCATTGACCAGCTGGTCCTCCTGGCGAAAGCGCTCCTCCAGTACCGGGCCGAGGCGGTTGAGATCCTCGTCCAGGCTCAGCAAGTCGTCCTCTTGGGCCTCGGCGTACTTGTCGTTGAAGCGCAGGGCGAAGTCGGTGCAGGCGCGCAGCTTGGGGTAGATGCTTTGAGCGAGAACCAGTTGATCACCCTTGGCATTTTCGTAGGCGTGCATCACGTGGTCGTAGATTTCGAAGTGCCCGGCGCTGACATAGTCCACCAGCAGATCGCAAAACTGCGAGATGGCGGTGCAACAGGGGAGGGGGCGGCTCTTGTTACGTTGCCCGGATAGTCCCGCCAGTTTTATGTACTCCACCAGCAGGGTCTGGCGGGCGTCGAGAAAGGCATCGATGGCGCGGTGTTGTCCCGCATACTTCTGCCTGGTCTGCTCCAGTTTGCTCAGCATATCCCCTCCATGGTGCATGCACGATGCGGCACTCTAACAAATCTATAACTATGTAAATTCCCTGCGAGCGTCAATAGCCGGATGAAGAGGATATGCAGGCTGGCTCCGCGGGAGTACCATGACTCCTTCGTCGTTCATCAGTAAAAGGCATGCAGATCATGGGGTTGAATAGAGAGCCGGGATTCTGGTTCATCCTTGGCGGTGAGGCGCGTCTATGGCTCGCGGCGGGCCGTGTGCCTGAGGGAACGCCCCCCGGCGTTGTCGATCGTCCGGGCGAGCTGTTCGACCACTGGCAGGGGCGCCCCTGCTATCTGCTCGATCTGGGAGAAGGGGAGCCGGGAGAGGGCTTTGCCCCCCTGCGTTCCCTGATGGAGGCCGGCGACGAGGAGGCCTTTCGCCTCGCCGGTCGCGCCTGGCAGCTGGTGAACTTTCGCCGCACCCACCGCTTCTGCGGCAGCTGCGGCGCCCCCTCGGTCCCGAGCACACGGGAGTGGGCCATGGTCTGCCGCGAGGGGCACACCGTCTATCCGCGCCTCTCCCCCTGCATCATAGTGGCGGTGCGCCGCGGCGCCGAGATCCTGCTTGCCGCCCACCGTCGTCACCATCAACCGGTGGACCCTATGTACACAGTGCTGGCGGGGTTCACCGAGCCGGGCGAGAGCCTGGAGCAGTGTGTGGCCCGTGAGGTGTTCGAGGAGAGCGGCATCCGGGTCACCAACATCCGTTATGTGGCGAGCCAGCCCTGGCCCTTCCCCCACAGCCTGATGATGGGGTTCATGGCCGACTACGAGAGCGGAGAGCTGACGGTGCAGGAAGAAGAGCTGGTGGATGCGGGCTTCTTCACTCCGGCGGCCCTGCCCCGTCTGCCGCCCCGGGGCACCATTGCCCGCCGGCTTATCGAGCTGACCCTGGCGGCCATCGAGGGCGAGGCCTCCTGAGTTTGCGCTCTCTCACACTTTGACGGTCCCGCCCACGGGCTCGGGATGGTACAATGTTGCACTTTCGATACCTGATTGGATGTAGGGATGAGTGAACTGAAGAATGATCGTTACCTGCGCGCCCTGCTGCGCCAGGAGGTCGACATGACCCCGGTATGGATGATGCGCCAGGCCGGCCGTTATCTGCCGGAGTACAAGGCAACCCGCGCCCAGGCCGGCGACTTCATGTCCCTGTGCCGCAACGCCGAGCTGGCCTGTGAGGTGACGCTGCAGCCCCTGCGTCGCTACCCGCTCGACGCGGCGATCCTCTTCTCCGACATCCTCACCGTGCCGGATGCCATGGGGCTCGGCCTCTTCTTCGAGCAGGGCGAGGGCCCCCGCTTCGAGCGCCCGGTGCGCTCCCTGGCCGACGTGCAGGCGCTGCCGGTACCGGATCCCGAGGATGAACTCGGCTACGTGATGAATGCGGTGCGCACCATCCGCCGCGAGCTCAAGGGGGAGGTGCCGCTCATCGGTTTCTCCGGCAGCCCCTGGACCCTGGCCACCTACATGGTGGAGGGGGGCAGCTCCAAGGCGTTCACCAAGATCAAGCAGATGATGTATGCCGATCCCCAGGCTCTGCACCTGCTGCTCGACAAGCTGGCCGACAGCGTCATCCTCTATCTCAACGCCCAAATCCGCGCCGGCGCCCAGTCGGTGATGGTGTTCGACACCTGGGGTGGCGTGCTGACCCCGCGCGACTATCTGGCGTTCTCCCTGCACTACATGCACAAGATCGTCGACGGTCTCATCCGCGAGCACGACGGTCGCTGCGTGCCGGTCACCCTGTTCACCAAGAACGGCGGCCAGTGGCTCGAGCAGATTGCCGCCACCGGCTGCGATGCCCTGGGTCTGGACTGGACCACCGACATTGCGGACGCCAAGCGCCGGGTCGGTGACAAGGTGGCGTTGCAGGGCAACATGGATCCCTCCATGCTCTACGCCTCGCCCGCGCGCATCCGCGAGGAAGTCGCCACCATACTCGCCGGCTTCGGCGAGGGCACGGGCCACGTCTTCAATCTGGGTCACGGCATCCACCAGGATGTGGACCCGGCCCACGCCGGCGTCTTCGTCGACGCGGTGCACGAGCTCTCTCGCCCCTATCACGGGGGCTGATGAGGCAACAAAAAGGGCCCTGCGGGGCCCTTGGTTTTATGGGAAAGGTGGCGCTGCGACCGGCTCGGCCAGTCGCCACCCCTGCTCGGTGTGGACCACCCAGAGGGTGCTCTCCTGGGGGCGGCGCTCCCCGGCCTTGAACTCCCCATAGCGGGACTCCAGGGTCATCAGGGGCAGATCCTGATGAAACTTGCCGTTGCCGTCGTAGACCAGATCGTCGTTGCTCGTCGTGTCCAGCTCGGCAAAATCCTTCATGAAGTGGAGCTGATAGCGCACCGCCACCCGGTAAAGCCCTTCCTGGGTCTCTTCTTTCTCCACAATCGCCAGCTCAACCGGCTCGACCAGGCTGCTGCCGAGCTCGGCCTGCAGATGGGCCTGCACCAGCCGCTTCACCTCGTCCTCACTGGGCCCCGAGCTGCACGCGCCGAGCAGCAGGGCAAGCAGCCAAAACCATCTCTTCATCGATACTCCGGAATACAGCGCGAAACGGGAGGCGCGATTGTGCCACGGGGGAGGGCGAGGGGAAACCTCGCCGCACCGTCACGGCGATGGGTTGATGATCACCTGGTCGAGGCGCTGGGCAAACGGGGCTGGCTCCATAAAGCCGGTGATACGGCTGCCCGCCACCTCCTGACCCGCCCGGTCGTAGAGGATCAGGGTCGGCAGACCCAGCACCTTGAGATCGTTGAGCAGGGTGACGTCGTCATCGTCGTTGGCGGTCACGTCTGCCTGCAGCAGCACCATGTCGGCGAAGCGGCGGCGCACGGCCGGATCGCTGAAGGTCTTGTGCTCGAACTCCTTGCAGGCCACGCACCAGTCGGCATACAGGTCGAGCAGCACCGGCTTGCCGCGGGCGGCTTCAAGGCGCGCCGCCAGATCGGCGGCGGTCTTGATGCGCACAAATTGCGGTGCCTCGGGGGCGGCCACCTTGCTCGGCGCACCGCGCCAGGTGTCGTGGGCGGTGACCACGGCGCCCATCATGGCGAGCAGCAGCACGAAGCCGCGCACGCTGCGCCAGGGGGTCGCGGCGGCGTGCTGGTTGTGGTGATAGAGATAGCCGCACAGCAGCAGGGCCCAGCCGATCCAGGCCAGGGTGGCAATCTGCTCGCTCCACAGGCGCGAGAGCAGCAGCAGGGGCACCGCCAGCAGGGCGAAGCCAAACAGCTGCTTGACCCTGTCCATCCAGGCGCCGGCCTTGGGCAGCAGGCGCCCGCCCGAGGTGCCGAGCAGCAGCAGGGGCAGCCCCATGCCGAGCGACAGGGCGTAGAGGGCGACGCCCCCGAGCAGCAGATCGCCGCTCTGGGCTACGTAGAGCAGGGCGCCCGAGAGGGGGGCCGTGGTGCAGGGGGAGCAGACCAGCCCCGAGATCATGCCCATCAGGGTGACGCCGGCCAGGCGCCCTCCCTGCTGGCGGTTGGACAGACCCGCGAGGCGGGTTTGCAGCGCCGAGGGGAGCTGCAGGGTGTAGACCCCGAACATGGAGAGGGCGAGCAGCACGAACAGCACTGACAGGGTGATGAGCACGGCCGGCGCCTGCAAGGCGGCCTGGAACTGCAGCCCCGCCGAGGCCACCACCAGCCCGAGCAGGGTGTAGGTGAGCGCCATCCCCTGCACATAGGCCATGGAGAGGGCGAAGGCGCGGCCGGTGGAGAGGCGCGCCCCAGCCCCGGCGATGATGCCGGTCAGGATCGGGTACATGGGGAAGACGCAGGGGGTGAAGGCGAGTCCCAGCCCCAGGGCGAAGAAGGCGGCCACGCTCAGCCACTGTCCCTGGCTGCCGAGGGAGGCGGCCAGCCGCTCCTGCTCGCTGGCCGGGGCGGCGCTGTCCTGCACGGGCGGTGCGCCGGCGATGGGCGCTATGGTCACCAGCTGGTCGGTTGGCGGATAGCAGAGCCCCTCGGTGCAGCCCTGGTAGGAGAGGCGCAGCGTCGCTCCCTGGCTCGCCTCGAGCAGGGTGAGGGGGAGGGTGACGCTGTGGGTGTAGATCTCGCTCTTGCCGAAGAAGTCATCCTCGTGGGGGAGGCCGGCGGGGAGCTCGGGCTCGGCGAAGGTCACCCCCTCGCCCTTGAAGGAAAAGCGGTGGCGATAGAGGTAGTAGTCGTCGGCGATGTGCAGGGTCAGCCGCAGCTGGTTGCCCTCCTGGTGGCTCTCCAGGCGAAACGCCTCGTCTACCTTGAGAAAACGAGGGGCCTGCTCGATGCCGAGGGCGCCGAGCAGATCGCTCGAGGCGGCGTGGGTCGGCAGGGCGGTGCCCAGCAGGCAGGTGAGCAGCAGAAGCAGACGGATCATCGGGTCTCCTCGTCCAGCCAGGCGAGATAGGGGGCGTGGCCACCGCTGACCGTCAGGGTCAGGATCTCCGGCACCTGATAGGGGTGGTGAGCCAGGATACAGGCCGTGATGGCAGCCTGGTGGCGGGCCGCGCTCTTGATGACCAGCTGGATCTCGCTGGCGCGCTCGACCTTGCCTTCCCAGCGGTAGACCGAGGTGACGGCGGGAAGCTGGTTGATGCAGGCGGCGAGACGGGCGTCCAGCAGCGCCTCGCACAGGCGGTCGGCGCTGGCGGCGTCGGGACAGGTGCAGAGCACCACTATGGCTTCTGTCATGGCACAAACGGGTCAGAGAAATCGGTTCACCACTATACAAGCCGAGGGGAAAAATGACAGTAGTGACACTCTCTCCTCATTGGGTGATAGACGGCCATTACCCGGCGGGTGCAGAATCACTCTGCCGACTCGGCATGTGTCGAAGATACAAGGAGTTTTATGACGCACACCATAGAGCAGCACCAGACTCGCAGACTGAGCCTGATCCGTGACGGAGAGCGACGCGTGCTGGCTCAGTTGCACGGTTTGCTGCGTAGTACCACAGACGAACTCAACGAAGAACTGGAGAAGGAGGCGCTCGAGCCGGTCACGGTGGAGCAGCTCCACAGGGTGATCCAACAGCATCTCTTCGAGCGGTTGCACAAGGGCGACCTGCTGGCGGCGCGCACCCTGTTGCAGCAGGCGTTGACCGATGTCGAGGCTCGCCTGGTCGAGTCCGAGATGGAGGATGACCCCGCTTAATCCCTCCGGCCGGTTGCCAAACCGGCCACCTCTGCCCGCTTTTTTCTCCCTTCCCTTAACTTTTTTGTTGCTGTGATGTTGCGTTTTCTTCGGTTTTTAAAACCAACTGATCGCAATTTCGTAGTGATATATTCTGAAAAAATCGTAATCCCTCAGTGCTTGCAGCTGAATCTTTATGGGGTTCGATCGGGTTTATGTGCTGCACAACCCGTTCCATGTGGTGATTAACGCTGTTATTGTGAGGCCACTCACAGGTCAGGCTAGTCATATTAGCTGCCAGTGGAAAGATTGTTTCATGGATGTTAAATCTGTGTCGCGCCACCATTCTGGTGATGCAGGCTAAAAAAACGACAACAGACAGACACGGAAAACACAGACACGCAGGAGTCTCTCATAATGGATAAGTCGCTTTCCTCCCGGATATTCATCGGCCTCTTCGCGGGGCTATTACTCGGTTCCGCCATCCAATACCTGTTAGGGGGTAACGAGTGGGTGAACGGCTGGGTCGTCGGTACCGCCAGCGGTGTGGGGGGCATGTTCGTCTCGCTCATCAAGCTGATGGTCATTCCCCTGGTCTACATCTCCATCGTGTGCGGGGTGTGCGAACTCAAGGACGTGGCGAGCTTCGGTCGCCTCGGCTCCAAGACCTTCTTCCTCTACATCGGCAATACGGTGCTGGCGATCACCGCCGCCCTGACCGTCGGCCTGCTGCTGCAGCCGGGCCTGGGTGCCCACCTGCCGCTGGCCGCCCAGGCCGTCGATATCGGTGACACCACCACCCCGGACATCGGCAAGATGATCATGAATATCGTGCCGAGCAACCCGATCCAGGCGTTTGCCTCCGGCGACATGCTGCAGATCATCTTCATGGCGATCCTGACCGGTTTGGCGATCCAGGCCCTGGATCACCGCGGTGGCCCGGCGGTCAACACCTTCAAGATTGCCAACGAGGTGATGATGAAGCTGGTCGGCCTGGTGATGAAGCTGGCCCCCTACGGCGTGTTTGCCCTGATGCTGCAACTGGGTGCGACCATGGAGGCGGGCACTCTGCTCTCCGTCGCCAGCTACGTGGTGCTGGTGGTGGCCATGCTGGTGGTCTGGATCTTCCTGGTCTACCCCCTGCTGGTGTGGGCCATGGCCGGGGTCAAACCCTCCGAGTTCCGCCGCAAGACCCGCGAGCAGGTGCTCTTCTCTCTCTCGACCGCCAGCTCCAACGCCACCATCCCGGTGACCATGCGCACCGTGGTTGAGAAGTTTGGTGTCTCCAAGTCCATCGCCGGCTTCGGCGTGCCGCTCGGTGCCACCATGAACATGTCCGGTGTCTCCATCTACATCACCCTGGCGACCCTGTTCGTGGCCAACGCCACCGGCGCCACCATCCACACCGGCGATCTGCTGGCCATCGGCTTCACCGTGCTGATCCTCTCCATCGGTGCAGGTGGTGTGCCGGGGGGCGGCGTGGTGATGATCGGCGTGATGCTGATGCAGCTCGGCCTGCCGATGGAGGCCCTGGCCATCATCATGGCGGTGGATCGCATCAACGACATGTTCTGCACCTCCTCCAACGTGGTGGGCGACACCGCCGTCTGCGTGGTGGTGGCCAAGAGCGAGAACGGCATCGAGACCGTGGCCGAGCAGGAGCAGGCGGCCGCCTGATCCCCCGGTTCGAGATGAGAGAGGCCCGCGATTGCGGGCCTCTTTGCGTTCAGGCGGTCTGGGGAATGGGGAAGATCTTGTCGTAGGCCAGGTTGTAGACGAAGGCGTAGACCAGGAAGAAGAGCACGAAGCCCAGATCCAGCAGCAGCGCCTCCCACAGGCTGACCGACAGCCACCAGGCCACCAGCGGCAGGGCGACCAGCAGCAGCCCCCCCTCGAAGCCGATGGCGTGCCACACCCGCTCACCCCAGCTCTTCTCGAGGCGGCCGAGGTAGCGCAGCATCAGCTTGTCGACCAGCAGGTTATAGACATAGTTCCAGGCGGTGGCGAGGGTCGCGAGCATGATGGCCATGGCCCCCATCTGGGTGACCTCCATGCCCATGATCCAGCTCGCGCCGACTGAGGTGATGACCACGCCGATAAGTTCGAAGCAGATCGCGTGGCGCAGGCGGTCGGGACCGGTTCTCATGATGGATTCCTCATTGGTGATGCAGGGTTGCGCCCAATCTATCAAGCATTCACTATGGGACTAAGTTAGTAAGTATCGGTTAAAGCGATAGATGAACCTCAATCTGGAACAGCTGCGTACCCTGCGCGCCGCCGCCGAGAGCGGCTCCTTCTCCGCCGCCGCGCGCCGCCTCGGCAAGGCCCAGTCGGTGGTGAGCACCACCATCGCCAACCTTGAGATCGATCTCGGCCTCACCCTGTTCGATCGCAGCGGCCGGATGCCGCGCCTGACCCCGACGGGGGAGCGGATCCTGGCCGAGGCGCGTCAGGTGCTCGATCTGTGCGCCCACCTCGAGGCGATGGCCGGCGAGCTGGCCGCCGGGGTCGAGCCGCGCCTGACCCTGGCCATCGACGACGACTCCCAGCTTCCCTGGCTCGGCCCCTTGCTCGAGGCCTTCGCCGAGCGCTACCCGGCGGTGGAGCTCGAGTTGCTGTTTCCGCTGCTCGAGGATCTCACCGAGATGCTGCTCTCGGGGCGGGCCCAGCTCGGGGTGAGCTATCAGCAGCTACACCCCAACCCCGAGATAGCGCTGCACGCCCTGGGCCCGGTCACCATGCCGCTGGTGGTGGCGCCGGGCCATCCGCTGGCGCGCAAGGGGCACGTCACCCGCGCCGATCTGCAAGGGGCACGCCAGCTGATGGTGACCGGGCGGCGCGATGGGGCCGAGCGCCACCGCTTTCGGCTCGCCTCTCAGGTGTGGTGGATAGAGGGGGATCTGGGGGTGCTGGAGATGGCCAAGCGGGGGTTGGGCTGGGCGTCAGTGCCCGATTTTCTGTTGCAGGGACCCCTGTCGCGCGGGGAGCTGGTCTGCATTACCCCGGATTTCATGGGGCAGCCGACCCTGGGGCTGGAGCTCTCGTGGCATCGCGCCCGCCCGCTCGGGCAGGCGGGGCGCTGGTTGAAAGAGGCGCTGCAGGCGCGCACCCCTCACCGCTCGCCGGGCTAGCGGGGGCGCGGCTTCTTCAGCGGCAGGGGCTAGCCCCTTATCAGTCGACCAGCTCGTAGGGCAGGGGGCGCAGGCGCAGGGCCGAGCCCTCGTCTTCTTTCAGGCGAAACTCGGCGTCGGCCTCGGTGTCCTTGGGCAGCACGGCGCTCATCAGCAGGGCGTCACCTTCCTGCCAGACGTTCAGCACCATGCCGCTGCGGCGCCAGTTCTCACCGAGGCGGATCTCCAGGGTATCGCCGGCCGACACAATGCGGCTGGCGTTGCCTTCGAGCAGGAACAGGGCGCGATTGTTGGCGCCGCGGTACTTGGCTCGGGCCACCGTCTCCTGGCCCATGTAGCACCCCTTGGTGAAGCTGATGCCGCCCAGGGCCTGCAGGTTGATCATCTGGGGAATGTACTCCCCCTGATGGGCCGCCTCGAGATGGGGCAGGCCGGCGAGGATCTCAAAGCCCAGCCAGTCGCGCTCGCTCCCCTCGGGCAGGGCCAGAGCGGGCAGGGATTCGCTGGCCAGCAGCCAGCGGTCGGCCTCGAGGCGCACCGCCATGCCACCCGGGATGAGGCCGCTGCCGCTGAGGCCGAAGTTGTCGGCCATCATGGCGTCGCTCCCGGTGCCGGCCAGGCCCGCCAATGTGTGGGGCGCCTCGACGATCTCGACCTTGGCGAAGACCGCGAACTTCTTCAGCTCGGGCAGCTCACGGGCCAGGGCCGAGCGGTGCAGCACCAGCAGCAGGGCCGACTCCAGGGTGAGCAGGCGAAAGTCGCTCCACAGCTTGCCCTTGGGATCGCAGTGCCCCCCCAGGGTCTGCTGGCCCGGGGTCAGTGCCGCCACATCACAGGTGACCTGACCTTGCAGATACTTGACCCGCTCCTCACCGGTGAGCCGGATGGCGGCGAAACCGGGCAGGGCATAGAGGGTGGGTTGTGCTGGAAAAACAGGCAGTTGGCTACTCATGATGGGTGTCCGACAGGGGCAAAAGATGTGACCGTCATGGTAAAGATGGAAGGAAAATTTGTCAGCCGGAAAATCGGGCTGCTACCATCCCCCCGTTTTCACTTGGAGTAATGTCGATGTTGACCCCAGCCGAGAAATCCCGTCTCAAGTGGGCCTGCCGCCGTGGCATGCTGGAACTGGACGTGATCGTGATGCCCTTCTTCGAGCACGAGTACGACGCCCTCACCCCGGAGCAGCAGAAGACCTTCGAGCGCCTGCTCACCTGCGACGACCCGGATCTCTTCAAGTGGTTCATGGGCCACGGCGTGCCCACTGACCCCGACTTCGCCGCCCTGGTGCCCTTCATCCTGCAGCGCAACCAGGCTCGCCACGACGCCAAGCTGTGACCCTGAGCCCCCTGCACCCGCGCCCGTCGCGGCGGGGACGGGGGGTGAGCGTACTGCTCTATCTCCTGCTGCTCGCCCCGACCCCCTTCTGGCTTGACGGCTGGCAGTGGGGGCTGTTTGCTCCCCTCTGGGGGCTGGCCCTGTGGCGATCCTGGTTGGCCATGGGGCGCGCCGCACCGATCCTGGCCTGGGACGGAGAGCGGCTCTGGCGCGATGGGCACCCCTGGCAGCCGGCGCGCTGCCGCGTCTTGCCGGGCCTGCTCTGGCTTCGCTTCGAGCAAGGTGGGCTTGCCCTCTTCGCCGATCAGCTCGAGGATAAGGATTACCGCGCCCTGGCCCGCGCCATTCATCTGTCGTGAGCCCCCTTTTCGGCGACTAACCCCTGCCATAGTTTGTTCCCCTGCGGGGGAGGGGTTAAGATTCCCATCAACTCTCTTTTGCCCAGACCCGAGAATCCATGTCTCAATACAATGCCGATGCCATTGAGGTCCTTAATGGCCTGGAGCCGGTGCGACGTCGCCCCGGCATGTACACCGACACCACCCGCCCCAACCACCTGGGTCAGGAGGTCATCGACAACAGCGTCGACGAGGCCTTGGCGGGCCACGCCCGCAGCATCGAGGTGATCCTGCACGAGGATCAGTCCCTCGAGGTGATCGACGACGGCCGTGGCATGCCGGTGGATATCCACCCGGAAGAGGGGGTCTCGGGGGTTGAGCTGATCCTCTGCAAGCTGCACGCGGGGGGCAAGTTCTCGGGCAAGAACTATCAGTTCTCCGGCGGTCTGCACGGGGTGGGGATCTCTGTGGTCAACGCCCTCTCGACCCGGGTCGAGGTGACGGTGCGCCGCGACGGCCAGGTCTACGAGATCGCCTTCGAGAAGGGGGAGAAGGCCTCCGAGCTCGCGGTCACCGGCACCTGCGGGCGGCGCAACACCGGCACCCGGGTGCGCTTCTGGCCCGAGGCCCACTACTTCGACTCCCCCAGATTCTCGGTCTCCAAGCTCGAGCACCTGCTCAAGGCCAAGGCCGTGCTCTGCCCCGGCCTCTCGATCACCTTCCTCGACAAGAACACCGGCATCAAGCTCGCCTGGTGCTATGAAGATGGCCTGAAAGATTACCTGGTGGACGCGGTCAAGAACGTCCCCTGCCTGCCGGAGCAGCCCTTCGTCGGCTCCTTTGCCACCGAGAGCTCGGCGGCGGACTGGGCCCTGTGCTGGCTGCCCGAGGGGGGGGAGAGCCTCGCCGAATCCTATGTGAACCTGATCCCCACGGCGCTGGGCGGCACCCACGTCAATGGTCTGCGCCAGGGGCTGCTCGACGCCATGCGCGAGTTTTGCGAGTTTCGCAATCTTCTGCCGCGTGGCGTCAAGCTCACCCCGGAAGACATCTGGGATCGCTGCGCCTACATCCTCTCGGTCAAGATCCAGGATCCCCAGTTCGCCGGCCAGACCAAGGAGCGGCTGTCGTCGCGCCAGTGCGCGGCATTTGTATCGGGCGTGGTGAAAGACGCCTTCAGCCTGTTTTTGAATGCCAACACCGAGCTGGCCGAGCAGATCGCCGAGCTCTGCATCTCCAGCGCCCAGCGCCGCATGCGCGCCGCCAAGACGGTGGTACGCAAGAAGGTCACCCAGGGGCCGGCCCTGCCGGGCAAGCTCACCGACTGCGGCTGCGCCGACCCCATGCAGGGGGAGCTGTTCCTGGTGGAGGGTGACTCGGCGGGCGGCAGCGCCAAGCAGGCGCGCGACCGGGAGTTTCAGGCCATCATGCCGCTGCGCGGCAAGATCCTGAACACCTGGGAGGTCGAGGCAGGCCAGGTGCTCGCCTCCCAGGAGGTGCACGACATCTCGGTGGCCATCGGCCTCGATCCCGACTCGGACGATCTTAGCGGCCTTCGCTACGGCAAGGTGTGCATCCTCGCCGATGCGGACTCCGACGGTCTGCACATTGCCACCCTGCTCTGCGCCCTGTTCGTGAAGCACTTCCGCACCCTGGTGGAGAAGGGCCACGTCTATGTGGCCATGCCGCCCCTCTATCGCATCGATATCGGCAAGGAGGTCTACTACGCCCTCGACGAGGACGAGAAGAACGGCGTGCTCGAGCGGGTCGAGGCCGAGAAGAAGAAGGGCAAGGTGATGGTGACCCGATTCAAGGGCCTGGGTGAGATGAACCCCAAGCAGCTGCGCGAGACCACCATGGACCCCAACACCCGCCGCCTGGTGCAGCTCACCATGGAAGACGCCGAGGCCACCATGAAGCTGATGGACATGCTGCTGGCCAAGAAGCGTGCCTCCGATCGCCGCGAGTGGCTCGAAGAGAAGGGCAACCTCGCCGAGGTGTAACTCCAAGCGGCACGGCCCGGGCCGTGCCCCCGAATTCGGGCGGCCAGTGCCGCCCCCTATAACCAAGAGAAGAACCCATGAGTGACCTAGAGCAGAGCCTCGACGGGGTGGAGCGTCAGCCACTGCACGCCTTCACCGAGAAGGCCTACCTCGACTACTCCATGTACGTCATCATGGACCGCGCCCTGCCGCACATCGGCGACGGTCTCAAGCCGGTACAGCGCCGCATCATCTACGCCATGAGCGAGCTGGGACTCTCGGCCCTCTCCAAGCACAAGAAATCGGCCCGTACCGTGGGTGACGTGCTGGGTAAGTACCACCCCCACGGGGACAGCGCCTGCTATGAAGCCATGGTGCTGATGGCCCAGCCCTTCTCCTACCGCTACCCCCTGGTGGACGGCCAGGGCAACTGGGGGGCGCCGGACGACCCCAAGTCGTTCGCCGCCATGCGTTACACCGAGGCGCGCTTGTCGCGCTTCTCGGAAATTTTGCTCTCCGAGCTCGGCCAGGGCACAGCCGACTGGATCCCCAACTTCGACGGCACCATGAAAGAGCCCAAGGTGCTGCCCTCGCGCCTGCCCCACATACTGCTCAACGGGGTGACCGGCATCGCGGTGGGGATGGCGACCGACATTCCGCCCCATAACGCCCGCGAGGTGGCTCACGCCTGCGCCGAGCTGCTCGATAACCCCGAGGCCGGGCTCGATGCCCTGATGGCCCACATCCAGGGACCGGACTACCCGACCAACGCCGAGATCATCACGCCCCGCGATGAGATCCGCAAAATCTACGAGACCGGCAAGGGCTCTATCAAGCAGCGCGCCGTCTGGGCGCTGGAAGACGGCGAGATCGTCATCACAGCCTTGCCGCACCAGGCCTCGGGCGCCAAGATCCTCGAGCAGATCGCCGGGCAGATGACCGCCAAGAAGCTGCCCATGGTGACCGACCTGCGCGACGAGTCGGATCACGAGAACCCGACCCGTCTGGTGATAGTGCCGCGCTCCAACCGCATCGATGTGGACGGCCTGATGGCGCATCTCTTTGCCAGCACGGATCTCGAGAAGAGCTATCGGGTCAACCTCAACATCCTGGGGCTGGATAACCGCCCCCAGGTCAAGGATCTCAAGACCATACTCACCGAGTGGCTCACCTTCCGCCGTGAAACCGTGCGCCGCCGCCTGCAGTATCGGCTCGACAAGGTGCTCTCCC
>NZ_CDCE01000011.1:60888-66700 GCF_000819805.1 Aeromonas diversa CDC 2478-85 | reverse complement strand
ACAAGGTGCTCTCCCGCCTGCACATCCTCGAAGGCCTGCTGATCGCCTACCTCAACATCGATGAGGTGATCCACATCATCCGCACCGAGGATGAGCCGGGCGCCGTGATGATCGAACGCTTCGGCATCACAGAGACCCAGGCCGAGGCGATCCTCGAGCTCAAGCTGCGCCATCTGGCCAAGCTCGAGGAGTTCAAGATCCGCGCCGAGCAAAAAGAGCTGGAAGAGGAGCGCGGCAAGCTCGAGCTCATCCTCGGCTCCGAGCGTCGCCTCTCGACCCTCATCAAGAAGGAGCTCTTGGCCGACGCCGAGAAGTACGGCGACGATCGCCGCACCCCCTTGGTGGAGCGCGCCGCCGCCGTGGCCCTGACCGAGAAGGAGCTCACCCCGAGCGAGCCGGTCACCGTCATCCTCTCGGCCGCGGGCTGGATCCGCGCCGCCAAGGGGCACGACGTAGACAGCGCAGGCCTCAGCTACAAGGCCGGCGATCAGTTCCTGTGCGACGCCCTGGGGCGCAGCAACCAGCAGGCGGTGTTCCTCTCCACCCTGGGGCGCAGCTATTCGCTGGAGGCACACACCCTGCCCTCGGCCCGCAGCCAGGGCGAGCCGCTCACCGGTCGCTTCGCCTTAAGCCCGGGCGAAGAGGTGCACCATGTGGTGATGGGCAGCGAGCAGGAGCCCTATCTGCTCTCGACCGATGCGGGATATGGCTTCGTCTGCAGCTATGAGGACATGATCGGTAAGAACAAGAACGGCAAGGCGCTGCTGTCGGTGCCGGAGGGGGGCCAGGTGCTGGCGCCGCAGCCCATCAAGAGCCCGGACAGCGATCTCTGCATGGCCATCTCCAACGAGGGGCGCATGCTGCTGTTCCCACTCTCGACCCTGCCGGTGCTTGGCAAGGGCAAGGGCAACAAGATCATCAGCATCCCCTCGGCCCGGGTGAAGGCGCGCGAGGAGTTTGTCACCCAGCTCGCCGTGGTGCCCGCCGGCCAGTCGGTCACCCTGTTTGCCGGCAAGCGCAAGCTGACCCTGAAACCTTCTGATCTCGAGTACTACCGTGGCGAGCGCGGCCGCCGCGGCGCCAAGCTGCCCCGTGGCTTGCAGCGGGTGGATCGCATCGAGATCGAACCGGTCGCCGGCGCCGAGCCGGTGGCCGGGGAAAATCAGGAAGGGTAATGAATAAGGGCGCAAAAGCGCCCTTCTATATATTTTTTTTCATTGTATTTAGAATGGCATCCCGCCATTTATGACGATGGTGGAAGTCGTTGCATTGCTACCGGAAAGATATATTAGAAAATGACCTTGAGCAACCATGAGTTGCCCTCTTCCGATACCATCAGAGGCTACAACATCTATTTGACCAGACCCTTCAAAACTAGGAGCTTTCGGTGGTAAGCAAAAACTTGCCGTTTGTTTTGGTGATAATTTGAATGGGGTGTTCAACGCAATAATATATTTATTTGAAACAATCTCCCCCAAGTATTCAACACCATCCTCTTTAAATGTTCTAAAAGTGGCATCAACATCAACATCTGCTATGTTTGTCATATAGAAACAGGTCCTTGAAGACTGATTCCCTCCGGAAGACTTACTATTAAAAGGTACATATGCCGTATTGGCAAAAGAATGAGAGCTAATTATTATTGCAGCCAATAAAACTTTTTTCATATTCTAAACCAGAAATTTAAATGATAGATTTTCGTTCGAGGAAATGGAATTTTATGACAAATCCAACTCAGTTTGTGCGACTGGTTGGCCACAAAACATGAACTTATAGACTTGGCAAAATCATCTATACTATAAGCGATAGGGTTCGACTCGAACAAGTCCCTTGCGTGAGATCGTGAGTCCCACTTGGCATCAGGGATAGGCGTTGTTGATCAAATCAGTCGTTGGATAGTCGTTTCCCATCCCGTCGATGGCCACTCAATTCACTGGCTGGCGAACAGGCATACCAAGCCCTATCAGCTTGTTCATCACCTTCACGCCAGCCAGGATTTCGCCCACCTGGGCGTTGTAGCTCCGCAGGCTCATCTTCGGCCCGATGAGTTGCTTGAACCGGTACATGGCGGTCTCGGCTGTCGAGCGCTGGTGATAGCCGGCACCGAATTGGGACACCCACCATTCTGAGCGCCGCGTAGCGGCTAACTGACTTGCAAAGCCCCCTTCGTCACTGTCGGGTGTGGTATTGCCCCCCTATCTGTTCCTTCTCCTTTCCATGTATTATGGTCAGCCTCAATTGAGGCGAGTTGTCGCCATTGGTAGAAACAAGGAAAGTGAGATGATGAAATGTGCTCCGCTACTGTGGTTGGTCGCTTGCATAGTGCCGCTGCATGCCGAACCCCTCCAGCCGGTGCAGGAGGGAACCCTGGCCAACCAGCAACTGATCCGGGATGCCATGGTCGGTGTGGCGGGCCAGGTGGCCGCGTTGGGCTGCGATGCGCCGCAGCGGTTTGTGCCCGTGGTGTTACAGCTTCCCAAGGGGGAGCCCGGCAGCCGGTACTGGAAAGAGCGTTGGGAGGTCGAGGGGTGTGGCAAACGCTATCCGGTGGTCATGGATTTTCGTGAGACCGGCATGGAGAGCGCCATGTGGAGCATTGTCCCCTGAGCCACCCAACTCGCCGTTTGAGTGCCTGGCGTGTGGGCTGCCAACCACAGTTCCCGGGCCTAAACTGGAAGAGAGTAACCGAGTGCCAGGAGGCCAATCATGGAAACGGAGAAAGCCATCGGGCTTATCGAGGCCCACGGGGCCTTTCACGGGGATCACTACAGCTTTAACAGCGACGAGTTTGTGCAGTGGTGTGAAGAGGATGCCCACCAGCGCCTGACGCTGGATCAGGCCAACCATGACCTCTCGCCGTTTTGCATCCGGGTCGGCTATTCGGAGCCGGTGCGGATGTGGCGCTACTACCTCACCTAGTCTCTCGGGGGATGCGCCGACATACAGGGGGCCTGGGCCCCCTGTTTCATTGTGGGCTCGGCAGATAGACCTCCTGCCACAGGGTGATCAGACCGCGTTCGTCAAAACGCAGCAGCAAGATGGCCTCGAAACGCTCTGTCTTGCCGGTCAGGCGTGTCACGCTCGCCTGCATCGCCAACACGGCGCTGCCCGGCTCGCAGACCCACTCCTGCACCCGATAGTCGATGGTGGCGATGCTGGCCCGAAACCCCTGCAAGAAGGCGAGGTAGCCGGGCCGGTCGGTCTGGTACTCCCGGCCGTTGGCGCGCACCGTGAAGTGCTCTGCAAAGCGCTCGCCGATGGCCGCCTCGTTCAGCGGCGCCTCGGCGCGCAGGTGGTGGCGGTTCCAGGCGAGCAGCTCCTCTGCCCACTGTCGGCTCTGAATCATGGGGTCTCCTTGTGTTGGTACCACTCGAGCGCCACTCTACCCGGCCGGGCGGCGCGCCTCCACTGCCCGGACGGGGGCAACAAAGAAAGGAGCCGTTAAGGCTCCTTGATGGGGTGGGGCGCTTAAGGCTCCTGGCGGGTGGCGGCCAGCACTATCTCGCGGATGCACAGGTGCTGGGGCTGCTCGTAGGCAAAGCGCACCGCCTCGGCGATATCCTGGGCCGAGATGACGCCGCCCATGTGCTCCTTCCACTGATCGTAACCGGCTTTGATCTCATCGCTGCTGGTGTGGCTCAGCAGCTCGGTCTCGGCCGCGCCGGGGGCGATAGTGATGACGCGCACGTCCTGCATCGCCACCTCTTCGCGCAGGTTCTCCGAGATGGCGTGCACGGCGAACTTGGTGCCGCAGTAGGCGGCGTGGTTCGGGAAGGTCTTGCGCCCGGCGATGGAGCTGATGTTGATGATGGTGCCGTGACGGCGCGCCAGCATGCCCGGCAGCACGGCGTGGATGCCGTTGAGCACCCCCTTCACGTTCACATCCAGCATGCGGTCCCACTCGCTCGGGTCCTGCTCGGCGAGCTTGCCGAGCAGCATCTGGCCGGCGTTGTTGACGATAAGATCGGCCGGGCCAAACCGGGCTTCTGCCTCGGCCAGCGCGGCGGTCAGGGCGGCGCGATCGGTCACATCCACCTGGCGGCACAGGGTGTTGGGGAGCCCCAGTGCCTCGAGGCGCTCGATGCGGCGCGCCAGCAGCAGTAGGGGATAGCCGCGCTCGGCAAACAGCCGGGCACAGGCGGCGCCAAAGCCGGAGCTGGCGCCGGTGATCACGATAAGGGGCTGGGTCATGTCGGATTCTCCACTCAATCAGAAATAGGAAGGCTTGATGCCTTTTGCGCTGGAGGCCACTATAGAGAGGCAAAATCCCGGTGAAAAATGGCTTTTTTCACTCTCTGACATAGGTCTTTTCTATGGATATTCGTCCCCTGCGCGCCTTCGTCGCCGTCTTCGAGGAGCGCAACATCACCGCCGCCGCCGCGCGTCTGTTCATCACCCAGCCCACCCTGTCGGCCACCCTCAAGGGGCTTGAAGAGGAGCTCGGCACCGCCCTGTTCACCCGTCAGGCGCGCGGGGTCGAGGCGACCGAGGCGGCGCGCCGCCTCTATCCCGGGGCCAAGCGGCTGATCGGCGATGCCGAGGCGCTGGCGCGCTCGTTGCGCGCCGCCGAGCCCCACCTCGAGCTCACCGTCGGCATCGAGGGGGAGCTGGGGGCGGAGCTGGTGAGGACGCTGAGCGCTCATCTGGCCGCCATCGAGGGGCTGCGTTTCACCCTGGCAGAGGGGTGCTGCGGCGATCTGCGCCTGGGCTGCGAGTCGCTGCGCTGCGAGGACGAGCTGTTTTTGCCCCTGCTCGAAGAGCCCTTCCTGCTGGCACTGCCGCCCGGCCACCCTCTGGCCGGAGAGGAGGCGCTCGCCCCCGAGCAGCTGGCCGGGGAGTGCTGGGTGATGTGCCCACACCACTATGCCCAGCAGCGGCTGCTCGCCATCCTCGGCAATCAGGCGCCGGTCTGGCCCCAGCACGCCGGCACCCTGGCCCTGGCCGCCCGCATGGTGGCCGCCGGGGTCGGCATCGCCTGGCTGCCGGCGTCGCTCATCGCCCCCGGCTGCGCTCGGGTGGCCCTGGCGGCGCCGCCCCTCAAGCGCCGCCTCGGGCTCTGCTACTCCCCCGATGCCCTGCGCCTGCCAGCGGTGGTGGCCCTGATGGCGCGCCTGCGCGCCGATGTGGCCCCCTGAGGTGCCGGCGAAAAAAGGGCCATCCCACGGGATGGCCCTTTATCCTCTGAGCGGCTTACCCCAACCAACCGAGCAGGCGCCACCAGAGGTAGTCGAGGGGCAGCAGGGCCACGAAGGTGAGCAGGGCCAGCGGCAGGGTGACTCTTAGCAGCTCGCCGAGACGCTCCCCCGAGAGCTGCATGGCGACGATGAGCGGCCCCACCTGGTAGGGGAAGATGACGGTGGAGAACCCCACCACCTGGGTCATCAGCACGGCGGGCAGCGACAAGCCGGAGGCGGCCGCCAGATCCGGCGCCATGGGGGTGAGCACGGTGGGCACCCCGGGGATGGTGGCCACCAGCCCGGTCAGGGCCGCCATGGCCGAGAGGGAGACGAAGTTGGTGGCGTCGTGGCCGGGGGCCAGGGGCAGCCAGCGCTGCAGGGCGCCGCCCACCTCGGCGCCGAGCCCTGAGGCGTTGACCAGGGCGCCGAGGCCGAGCGCGCCGGCCACGAACAGCACTATGCCGAAGTCGATGGCGCCGTTGAACGCCTTGGGGGGCACCACGCCGATCCGCGGCAGCAGCAACACGATGGCGGTGACCAGCCCGACCCAGGCGGGGTTGATGCCGTGTAGGCCGTCGGTCATCCACATGCCGAGGGTGAGCAGCAGCAGCAGGGCGACCCGGCGCCGGGTCGCC
>NZ_CDCE01000011.1:60331-60774 GCF_000819805.1 Aeromonas diversa CDC 2478-85 | reverse complement strand
CGACCCGGCGCCGGGTCGCCGGGGTCGCCTGGGGGCCCAGCTCGGCCGCCTGGTGAGCGGCGGCGCGCTCATTCGGCGTGATGCGGGCGGGGAAGATCAGCAGCACCAGTGCCACGATGAGACCGGTCTTGAGCAGGCCCAGGATGGGGAAGTGCAGCAGCAGGTAGTCGGTGTAGCCGAAGTGGATGCCGTGCAGGGTCTCGCTCGCCCCCGAGAGGATCATGTTGGGGATGTTGGCGGGCAGGATGGCGAAGCTCGGCATGTTGCAGGTGAGCGCCAGGGTGACGGCGATGCCGAGGCGCCCGCGGCTGCCGTGGGCAAAGCCGACGCGCTCGGCCAGGGCCATACCGATAGGCACCAGCACCACGGCGCGGCCGATCGAGGAGGGCATGACGAAGCCGAGCAACATGGCCATCAGAGCCAGGCCACCGATGAGGCGGGGG
>NZ_CDCE01000011.1:3027-60114 GCF_000819805.1 Aeromonas diversa CDC 2478-85 | reverse complement strand
GCCACCGATGAGGCGGGGATAGCTGCCGGCGAGGCGGGGCTCGAGCAGGGCGGCCAGCCGCTGGCCGAGGCCGGAGAGGGTGATGGCTGCCCCGATGACGAAGCCCGAGATGATGAGCCAGACCGCGGTGGAGCCAAACCCGGCGAAGATGAGGGCCGGCTCGGCCAGCCCCAGGGTCAGCACCAGGGCGAAGAAGATGAGGCTGGTGAGAAACGGCGGCAGGCTACCCGTTCCCCACAGGGCCAGGGTCAGCAGCACCACGGCGCCGGCGCGATAGACCAGGGGATCTCCCTGGGGCAGCAGGGCCAACCAGGCGCAGAGGACTATGGTCAGGGTCAGCAGAAGGGGTTTCAGGACGGCGTTCATGAGCGGGCTCCATAAGAAGACCGGAGCAGCATAGCGCAGGACGCGATGACGCGTTAGACTGCTATCATGCCAAACCATATCGCCAATACGCCAATGCTGCCCCCCTCCCATGTCGCCTTCGTGGAGGACCCGGTGCGCCCGGTGCTCAGCCACGGGCGCGATCTCGGGGCCGAGGCGAGCATAGAGCCCCACCGCCACCCGCGCGGCCAGCTGCTGTGGGCCGCCGAGGGGGTGCTGCGGGTTACCTCGGAGCGCGCGGTCTGGATCGTCCCCTCGAGCCACGCGGTCTGGATCCCGGGCGGGGTCGATCATCACGTGGTCACCGAGACCGCCGCCCGCACCCGCAACCTCTACATCGACGCCGCCTACCCGGTGCGCCCGGAGGGGAGTGGCCTGATGCTGCTGCTCACCCCCCTGATGCGCGAGGTGATCCTGCGCCTGGCCGAGCCCGCCGCACCTGGCGACGCCACGGCCCGCAAGCACCTGGGGCTGGTGGCCATCGACGAGATCGGCCGCCTGCGCGCCGCCCCCCTCGAGCTGCCCGCCGGGCGCGATGCGCGCCTGCGCCGCCTGGTGGGGCTGCTGGTCAACCATCCCCATGAGGCGCGAACCTTGGGAGAGCTGGCCCCCCTGTGCGGCGCCAGCCTGCGCACCATGGAGCGACTGTTTCGCGCCGAGACCGGCATGACCTTTCGCCAGTGGCGCAGCCGACTGCGCCTGCTCGGCGCCATCGATCTGCTGGCCCAGGGCCAGAGCAGCACCACGGTCGCCCACTCCCTCGGCTATGGCAGCGCCAGCGCCTTCGTGGCGGCGTTTCGCCAGCAGTTCGGGGCGCCGCCCCAGACCTTCGCCCGCGCCGTGTGCGCCTGAAAAAACGCCCGGCGGTTGCCGGGCGTGGGTTATCGGGTGAGGCGGGCCAGCCACAGGCGCAGCCGTAGCCCTGGGCCTGAACTCCACCCCGTGGTGCTCCCCACCACCTTGCCCTCACTGACGATGAGGAAGCTGGGGGTGACCGCGATCCCGAGGCGCGCCGAGAGGGCGCCGCGCTCGTCGTTGACGTTGGCAAAGTCATACCCCTGGCGGGCCAGATAACGGGTGAGGGTCGGATCGTCCCCCGAGCGCAGGGCGATGCCGAGCACAGGCACCCCGTCCTCGTGCAGGGACTGCACCGCGCCGCCGGTGAAGCGGCACACTCCGCACCAGCTGGCCCAGGCGTAGACGAGCAGCGGCCGGTCGCGGCTCAGTGCGGCGAGATCGACCCGTTCCCCGGTGAGGGTGGTGAGGGGCTCACCGGAGAGCGCCGCCCCGTTGGGGGCGCGCAGCCAGTCGGCGAGGGTCACGAAGGCGGCCAGCACCAGCAGCGCCAGCGCCCCCTCGCGCAGCCAGCGACGAGCCCTCACGAGGCGTCTTCCCGCGCGTCCTGCAAGGTCTGCTCGAGCTGCTCATAGCTGACCGCCCCCGGCAGCAGCCGGTTGCCGATGAGCAGGGCCGGGGTGCCCTGCACCCCGAGCTCGCGCGCCAGCTGCAGGTTGATGTTCACCTCGCGGGCGCTCTCGTCGCTCATGCTCAGCGCCCTGTTGCCGGTCGCCTTGAGAGCGGCCCGGATCGAGGTCTCATCGAGCATGCCGCGCTTGCCCATCAGGGTCTGGTGCAGGGGCAGGAAGGCGTCGGGCTGGCGCTGCCACTGGCTGATGGCCAGCCGGGCGGCGGCGGTCGCGCTCTCCCCCTTGAAGGGCAGGAACTTGATGATCAGCGCCAGATCCGGGTGGTTGCCCAGAAGCTTCATCACCTCGGGGTCGAGGCGCTTGCAGTAGGGGCAGTTGTAGTCGGTGAAGAGCACCAGGGTGAGGGCCGGTGCCTTGGCCCCGAGCCGCGGGCTGGTGGGGCTCTCGAACAGGAGCTGGTGCTGGCGCTTGATGAGCTGGTTGAGATTGCTCTGGTAGTCGGCCTCTTGCTGGCGCTGCCAGCTCTCGGCGGCCTCGTCGAGGATGGCGGGATCTTGCACCAGGGTCTCGCGGATCAGCTCGCGGATGCGCGCCTCCTGCTCCGGGGTGAAGGGGGCGGCGCTCACGCCGGCGCTGGCCAGCAGCAGGGCCATCAGTATGGGTTTCATGGGGTCTCTCCTCTCGCCTCGGCCAGGGTGGCCAGGGTGGATGGGGTGTCGAGCAGGGGCGGCAGCGTCTTGCCCTGGGGCAGGCCCGGCCCGTAGATCTGGTTAAAGGGGATGGCGGCGGCGCCGCGACGCTTGAGGAAGGCGCTGATGGTGTCGCTCGGGGTGCTCCAGTCACCGCGCAGGGCCACCACATCGCCGGCCGACAGGGCCGCCTGCACGGCAGGATCGGTCAACACGTTGAACTTGTTGGCCTTACAGGTGATGCACCAGTCGGCGGTCACGTCCACGAAGACCCGCTTGCCGTCGCCGATCGCCGCCTGGATGGCCGCTTCGCTGAGCGGCTGCCAGGTCACGTCGTCAGTGCGTACTGCGGCGCTGGCACCGCGTAGCGCCAACAGGGCCGGGGGCAGTATCAGCACCAGGGCGAGCAGGGCCAACACCCCGTGGCGGCGGCTGACTCGGGCCAGGGCCGCGCACGGCAGCAGCAACAGCAGAGCCCCGAGGGCCAGCACCAGGTAGCGCGGCAGGTGATGCTCGAGCAGGCTCACCAACCACAGGCTCGAGCCCAGCATCATGACCCCCAGCAGGGGGCGCAGCCATCGCAGCCAGGGACCGGGTTTGGGCAGGGCGCGAGCCAGCCTCGGGCAGAGCGCCGGCAGCAGCCAGGGGAGCGCCATGCCGATCCCGAGGGCGGTGAACACCAGCCACAGCAGGGGCAGGGGGGCGCCCAGAGCAAACGCCACTGCGGTGCCGAGGAAGGGCGCCGAGCAGGGGGTGGCGAGCAGGGTGGCAAACATCCCCTGCAGGAAGTGACCGAGGCGCCCCTGACCGCCGGCCACCCCCAACCGGGTGGCGAGAGCGCTGGGCAGGCGCAGCTCAAACAGCCCGAGCAGGTTGGCGGTGAAGAGGCCGGTGACCAGCACCATCAGGCCGATAAACCAGGTGCTCTGGAACTGGATGCCCCAGCCGAGCGCTGCCCCGGTGAGGCGCAGCGCCGTGCTCATCAGGGCCAGCAGCCAGAACGAGACCAGGATGCCGAGGCTAGAGGCGGCAAAGCCGGCGCGCACCGTGCGGGGATCCTCGCCCTGATGGGTGAGGCTACCGACCTTGAGCGCCAGCACCGGTAGCACGCAGGGCATCAGGTTGAGGATGAGGCCGCCGGCGAGGGCCAGCAGGAGCAGGCTCCACAGGGGCGTCGTGGCGGTCTCGCCCAGCGCAGGGCCCGGGCGGCTATCGAGGCGCCAGCCCTGGCCGTCGTTGACCAGCACCAGGGGCAGCGGGCGCCCCAGCAGATCCGGGGCGGCCTTGCCCCACTCATCTTCTACCGGCAGCACGGCGAGCAGGCGATCCCCCTCCAGGGTGAAACGCGGTGCGCCAAACAGGGCGCCCTCGACGCTATCGACGAGGAGCTCGGGGCTCTGCCAACCGCCGGGGCGGGTCGCCTCAATCTGCAACTCGCCGGGGCGGTATCCGCTTCGCACCTGGACCGTCTTGGGCAGGGGGCGCGGCACCTGGCTCAGGGCTTGGGCATAGCGGCGATCGAAGTCGGCGTCGGTGGGGCCGCCCTCGCCCAGGGTGAAGGGAAAATCGGTCAGCACGCAGACGTTGCTGCAGCTGGGCAGGCGCAGGGTGCCGCCGAGTTCGCCCGGACTGGTCACCGTGAGGGGGAAGGTCACATCCCCCGGGTAGCCCTGGGCCGGTAGACCGGCTACCTCGAAGCGGGTCGGTGTGGGCCAGTGCCACTGCACCCGTGGGTCGCCCTGCCAGGCGATGGCAGGGGCAATGCCGCCCTCGCCCGGACTCTTCCAGTAGGTCTTCCAGCCCTCGGCCAGCTGAACTCGCAGCAGGGCGCGCTCGCCGTCGCGCTCGAGGCGCACTTTGACGTGGGGATGGCTGGTCTCGCTCAGCCAGCCGGTGTCGGCCGCCCGCGCGGGCAGCCAGAGTGACCCGATCAGCAGGATCAGGGCCGTCAACAATCGAAACATGGTGTTCTCCAGAAACAGACAAATAACAGACCGGATGGGTCGGCTCTCTATTCCCGGAAGTTGCACAAGGTCAGGTGTAATCGCCGCTCGGGGGGCGAGATGGGGATGAGGGGCAGCCTGGCGCGCAGGCGCGGCGGCGCGAACAGGGCCAGCCAGGAGAGCGCCCACAAGGCCAGCAGCAGCGGCGTTATGGCGCTCCACGGGGCGGCCGAGAGCAGCTTGCCGATGAGGGAGCAGGGGCTCGGCGTCGCCTCCCTGATTTGTGCCGACCGGACATCGTCCGAGGCGACGTCGCTTGCCCATGGCCCGGGCGAGGGGACGGCCGCGTCAAACTGGGCCGCCATGCGCAGGGCCGGCTGCAGGGTGCAGTGCAGCACCAGCAGGGCGGTCAGCAGCATGAAGAGGCGGGCCAGGCGAGGGCGGTTCATCGGCGCTCCGGGTCGAACAGGGGGCTTCATCCTAACGGCCTGGCCCGAATGGGGCAAGGCGCGTGGTCGGCTCTGTTTGGCTAACGCTTGTTCGCCAAAATCCACGCCAGTATACTGCGCCCAGTTTTATTCCGAGGTGTTCGATGCTCAAACTCGCCCGCGTGCTGCTGCTTGGTCTGCTGCTCGTCTTCTGGTTTATCTTCGGCCTGCTGCTCTGTCTGGTGCGGCCGCGCCATCCCAATAACGTCTTTGTCTTTGCCCGCATGTATCACGCGGTCTGCCCCGTGATTGGTCTCAAGGCCAGGGTGATCTTTCCCGAAGGGGCCGAGCGGATCGGGCCTGCCGTCTATGTGTGCAATCACCAGAGCAACTACGACATCTTCACCGTGACCGGTGCCGTCATGCCCGGCGTGGTGGCGGTGGGCAAGAAGAGCCTGGTCTGGTTGCCCCTCTTCGGTCTGCTGTTCTGGCTGTCGGGTAACGTGCTGATCGATCGCTCCAACCGCAGCCGTGCCATCGGCACCATCGGCCAGGTGGTCGCGCGCATCAAGCAGCGCGGCACCTCCATCTGGATGTTCCCGGAGGGGACCCGCTCCCAGGGCCGCGGCCTGCTGCCGTTCAAGGCCGGCGCCTTCCACACCGCGGTGCAGGCCGAGGTGCCCGTGGTGCCGATCATCTGCTCCAGCTACTTCGGTCAGGTCGATCTCAATCGCTGGGACAACGGCGAGGTGATCATCGAGATGCTGCCCCCCGTCTGCCCCAATGAGCACGGTGCCGCCGGCATTCGCGAGCTCTCCGAGATGTGCCGCATCAAGATGGAAGAGAAGCTGGTCGAGCTCGATAGTCGGGTCAAGCGTCCGGCGTGATCGGCATGGTCATGAGAGGGAGCCTGTGGCTCCCTTTTTTTATGGTTTTTTTCACCGCGATAGTTGGTGAATTTCACCATCTTTAGCGGCGTATCACCATCGAACTGCTGCTAACAAATTGAAATGGTTGATGTTATGGCTTATGGCACGCTCCTTGTAATTAGAGAGTGTTCATCACAGTCCACAAGGAGAAGACCATGAGCCTGTTTCGCCGATTGACCGACGTCCTTAACGCCAACCTGCACGCCCTGCTCGACAAGAGCGAGGAGCCCGAGAAGCTGCTGGGACTGGTGATCGAAGAGATGGAGGAGGCCCAGGTCGAGATGCGTACCCAGGAGGCCCGCCTCATCGCCGAAGGCAAGCAGATTGAGCGCCATCAGGCGAATCTGGAGCGCCAGATAGCCCAATGGGAGGAGAAGGCGGCTCTGGCGCTGGAGAAGGGGCGTGAGGAGCTGGCTCGCGCCGCCCTGGCCGAGAAGTTGGCCGAGCAGGAGAAGCTGCGTCTCTTGGCTGAGGAGCAGGGGCGCCTGAACGAACTCAAGGCCCGCTTGACCAGCGATGGCGAGCGGCTTAGCGCCAAGCTGGCCGAGGCCAGAGAGAAGCGCAAGAGCCTGACCCTGCGTGAGGAGACGGCGCGCAGCCGTCTCAGGGTGCAGGCCCAGCTCGACACGGGCAGGATGCAGGCCCTGATGGATCGCTTCGATGGCATGCAGGGGAAGGTCGAGCAGCTCGAGGCCCAGCTTGAGGCCGCCACCTGGGGGCAGAATGCCTCCCTCGCCGCCCAGTTCCGCGAGCTGGAGCAGGCCGACGAGATTGAGCGCGAGCTGGCCCGCCTGCGTGAGCGCCAGGGGAGCCGGGTATGACCCGCTGGCGCCGGGATCCCCTGCATGCCCGGCTGGGCGGCGTCTGCGCCGGCGTTGCCCGGGGGTTGGGGGTCTCGCGAGTGGCGGTGCGTCTGGTGGCGCTCTTCGCCCTGCTGTTGATGCCGCCCCTGGCGCTGGCCCTCTACCTGGCCGGCATGGTGCTGATGTCGCCACGTGCCGAGGTGCGGCGCTGGCTGGATTGAGAGAGGGCCGTCTGGCCCGTGGGAGGTAACCCTGATGGTCGAGTTTCTGGTTCTGCTGGTGGTCCTGATCGGGATGGGGCTGGCGGGGTTTACCCTGCTGGCCATGGTGGTGGTGACGGGGCTCTTCGTCCTGTTTGGCATAGTGGGCGGCATGCTGGCGCTCATCGTCGACCTCGCCCCCTGGATCCTGCTGGTGCTGCTGGCCTGCTGGTTGTTGAGTTGGCGCCGTAACCGGCGCCCCCGTTACTACTGACAGAGAGGGGCGGCCTGGGCTGCCCCTCTTTGTCGATGCCACCGCGTGGTAAACAAGGAAATGAAAAAGGCGCCTCGCGGCGCCTTTTTCATTGGGTCATCACCATTTAGGTGCTGCTCTTCTTCTCGGAGGCCGGCATCAGCCCCTGGTTCACCTCGACCAGATCCTGCTCTTGCAGTGTCCCGGCCGCCTGCTTGAGCTGCAGTATGCTCAGGATGTAGTTGTAGCGAGCCTCGGAGAGCTTCTGCTTGGCCTGATAGAGTTTGCGGGTGGAGTCGAGCACGTCGACTATGGTACGGGTACCCACCTCGTAGCCGGCCTCGGTCGCCTTGAGGGAACTCTCGGCAGAGACCACGTACTGGGCATAGGCACGGACGGCGCCGATGCTGGAGTTGACGTTGTTGTAGGAGGAGCGAACCGTGCTCTGCACCGAGCGGAAGTTCTTCTCGAGCAGCTCGCTGGCGGCCACATAGGCGTGTTGGGCCTGCTTGACGCGAGAAGTGGTTGCACCGCCGCTATAGAGGGGGAGCTTGAGGGTCAGGCCAACACTCGCCTGATCCATGGTGCCATCCTGGGGACTGTTGTCGATCTTGTAGTCGCTGTTGGAGGTACCCAGACCGGCGCCCAGATCCAGGGTCGGCTCATGGCCGGTCTTGGCCAGATCGATCTGCTCCTTGGCGATGTCCTTGCCGATGCGCGCGCTGTGCAGGGCCAGGTTCTTGTCTAGGGCGGTCTCGAGCCACTGATCCGAGTTGAGGGGGCTCTTGACCGGGCTGAAGCGCTCGGTGTTGAGCACGTCCAGGCTGCGGTAGTCGACACCGGTCAGCTCGCGCAGGGTCTCGTAGCTGTTGGCCAGGGTATTCTCGGCCTGGATCTCGTCGGCCAGGGCCTGATCCAGCTCGGCCTGGGCTTCGTTGACGTCGGTGATGGCGGTAAGGCCCACTTCGAAACGCTGCTGGGTCTGCTCGAGCTGGCGCTCTACCGCGGCCTTGTTGGCACGGACAAACTCCAGGGTATCCTGGGCCTTGAGCACGGTGAAATAGGCCTGGGAGGTACGCAGCATCAGGCCCTGTTGTTCCAGGTTGTAGCTGACGTCGCTCTGGGTCGCCCCCTTCTCGGTCAGGCTCAGATTCACCCAGTTGCTGCGGCGATAGATGGATTGATCCAGGCTCAGTTGGGCACCCAGCTGGGTACGGGTGGCCATATCATTTGTGGTGTTCTGGTAATCGGCGGTGCCGGCCAGGTTGATCTGGGGCAGCAGGGCGGCGCGGGATTCGTTGATCTTCTCGAAGGCGGCATCACGCTTGGCCTTGGACTCCAGCAGCTGAGGATCCTTGACCTGGGCTTGTTGGTAGATGTCGATGAGGTTCTCCGCATGGGCCGCGGTGCTGACACCCAGCATGACAAGCACGGACAGAAGAGTTCGTTTCATAGATTCCATAACCTTATTGGTAGATCCTGAGCGGTTGCCGGACGGTAAGGGGCGATCAAGTATGCCCCCATGGGCTTTATCTGAGCTTAATGACCCTACTATAAGCAAAAATTCTTTCGTTTCATCCATTTCTGCAGATAACCGGGGGGCAAGGTCAATCGGTCGCAGCCTCTGTGGGGGCGTTTTACAAACTGACACTTAGTCATCCCGCGCCATCCTGCTAGAATCCGCCACTCTGAAGTGGGCGCAGAGAAAATGAATGAGCGTTCATTCACGCCCCGTGATTCTAGATTCATCAGGGTTCAAGTCAAGCCAGGAGGCCTAGATGGTGGAGAAACACCCGGTTGTGACCTTTGGTCCGGCCGATGTGGAAGTGCTGGAGAAACGCAGCGGGTACGACGGTTTCTTCAAGATCAACAGCTATCGGCTGCGCCATCGCCTGTTCGCCGGCGGCTGGTCCGAACCCATGGTGCGCGAGCTGTTCGAGCGCGGCCACGCCGCCGCCCTGCTCGCCTATGATCCGCACCGGGATCAGGTGGTGATGGTGGAGCAGTTCCGTATCGGTGCCCTCACCACCAGCCAGACGCCCTGGTTGCTGGAGCTGATCGCCGGCATCATCGAAGAGGGCGAGCCCGCCGATGAGGTGGCCCGGCGGGAGGCCGAAGAGGAGGCTGGCGTCACCATCGCGCGCATCGAGCATGCCCTCAGCTATCTGGTGAGCCCGGGGGGCACTTCGGAGCGCATCGAGGTGTTTGTCGGCGAGGTTGATGCCAGCTCGGCACAAGGGCTGCATGGTTTGGCCGAGGAGGGGGAGGATATCCGGGTTCATGTTCTGGACAGGGAGACCGCCTATGCTCTGGTAGAGTCGGGACGCATCGACAATGCCGCCTCGGTCATCGCGCTGCAGTGGTTGCAGCTTCATCATGAGCAGTTGAAGGCCCGTTGGGCAGGAGCAAACTGAGTGTTACAGGCACAGCGAAAATATGTGCCGGATCTGCGGACCATGCAGCGCACCTGCGAGGTGAACTACATGACCCTGATGCGGTTGTTGCCCGGGGATCTCGTCCCCGGGGCCGAGCGCCGCTATCAGGCCGGCGGGCTCTTCTTTCACCTCGAGGTGTTGGAAGAGAGCCGCTTCACCACCCGGGTCGCCTTGAGTCAGTGCAACCCCGATTTACCGTCCTGGCTACAGAGTCAGGCAGAGATTCGTTTGTATCATGATGTGCGCATGGCGGAAGTGTGTGCGGCCCAACAGATTTCCCGCCTGCAACCGCGATATGATTACCCGAATGACGGCATGCACCAGCCCGACGAGAAGGCACAGGTGAACCAGTTTCTGGCTGAGTGGCTCAATTTCTGCCTCAGGCATGGCACCACTCTTGCCAAGATTATCTAATCCATTAGAAGAAGCGTGATTTTGGAAACAGAGCGACTTCAGGCGCCCGACGGGTGTGTGCGCCTGCTGCAAATAACCGACACCCATCTCTTTGCCAACGCCGACAGCCAACTGCTCGGTGTGCGTACGGCCGACAGCCTGGCGGCCGTACTCGAACGCGTTCAGTCCAACGCTCATCCCTTCGACTGCATCCTCGCCACAGGGGATCTCTCGCAGGATCACACGGCAGAGTCTTATCAGCGATTCGCGACCATGATGGCGCCCCTTGGCAAGCCGATCTACTGGTTGCCCGGTAACCACGACGACGCCCCCCTGATGACCCAGCAGCTCTACGAGGCGGGGATCAGCGAGGCCAAGTGGCTGGTCGGCGAACATTGGCAGATCATACTGCTCGATACCCAGGTGCGTACCAAGCCCCACGGCGTGCTGGCCGATCACCAGTTGGCGGCGCTCGATCATGCCCTGCGCACCCATCCGGACAAGCATGCCCTGATCGCCTTGCATCATCAGGGGGTGCCGGTCGGGTGTGCCTGGCTCGATCAGCACAACCTCAAGAACGCCGATGATATGTTCGCCGTGCTGGCCCGTTATCCCCAGACCCGGACCCTATTATTTGGCCATGTGCATCAGGAATTTGACGAGGTGCACCGAGGGATTCGCCTCATCGCCTCTCCGTCCACCTGCATTCAGTTCAAGCCCCTGTGCGACGACTTCACCCTGGACGAGTCTGGCCCGGGCTGGCGCTATCTGACCCTGCATCCGGACGGGCGCATCGATACCCAGGTGTGGCGCCTGCCGGCCGGCAGCTTCATCCCTGACTCCCAGGCGCGGGGGTACTAGGTGGCCTCGGCACTGCTGTATCTGCATGGTTTCAACTCTTCCCCCGCCTCCCTCAAGGCAACCCAGATAGCAGAGTGGGTGGCCGCCCGGCGCCCCGACATCCGGGTGGTTATCCCGGCTCAACCCTCGACCCCTGCGGCGGCCTGGGCCTGTATCGAGCAGGCCATCGAGGCCCTGCCCGAGGGGACCCTGCTCGGTGTGGTGGGCAGCTCTCTCGGTGGCTTCATGGCGACCCGGGTGGCCGAACGCTACGGCTGTCGCGCCGTGCTGGTCAATCCGGCGGTGCGCCCCCATGAGTTGCTCGCCGATTACCTGGGCCCTCAGCAGAATCCCTACACAGGCGAGCGTTACGACCTCACGGTGGCACACATGGCCGAGCTCGAGGCGTTGGCCGTGCCGGTGACGGCACCCGAGCGTCTCTGGGTGCTGCAACAGGAGGCCGACGAAGTACTCGACAGCCGTCAGGCGTTGGCCGAATACCGCTTCGCCCGCTTCACCATGGAGTGTGAGGGCAACCACGCCTTCGTCGGCTTCGAGCGTTACTGTGCCCAGATAGTGCGCTTCCTCGGGCTCTGAGCCCGAGCGCTGAAAACGGTGCACCATGAAAAAAGGCGACCCAGTGGTCGCCTTTTGCGTGCGGGGGAGGGATCAGGCCTCCTCGATCCCCACGATGTGCCAGGGGGCGCCGGCCTTGGTCAGGTCGCGCTCCAGGTGCCACACCTCCTTGATGTCCGCCTCGACGTTCTCGGTGCGGTCCATGTAACGGCCGGTGAAGAGCACGCTCACCTGAGCCCAGTCGCTGCCGTGGTCGGCGCGCACCAGCTGGGTGTCGACGTACATCACCTCGGTGTGCTGCTCGCCGGAGAGCTCGGCGCGCTGGGCCTTGAGCTGGTCGAACAGCTCGGGGCTCACATACTCGCGGATCTTCTCCAGATCGTTTTTGTTCCAGGCTTCCTGCAGGGTGCGGTAGTGATCGCGCGCGCCGGCCAGGAAGGCGTTCATGTCAAAGCCCGGGGGCAGACGGAACGGCACGTCGCTGTCGGTGAAACCGCTCGCCTGGGGGGCGGCCGCATTGGCCTGGAAGGCTTGCGGGGCCGGTTGCTGCGGGGCGCTCTGGTAGCCGGCATAGGCAGGCTGTTGGGACGCCTGGGGAGCACCGCCCTTGCGCAGGGTGCGCAGCAGGAACATGACGCCGAGTGCCAGGGCGGCGATCAGGACGAAGTCCATCGCCTGCAGCCCTTCGAAGGCGCCGCTGCCGAGCAACCAGGCGAACAGGCCGCCGGCCAGCAGGCCGCCGAGCAGGCCGCCCATCAGACCGCTCTTCTTCGGAGCCCCTTGTTGGGCACCCAGGGTCGGATTCTTGCTATCGACCGGTTTGGCGGCCGGCTGGGCCGGTGCCGTCTTGTAGCTCTTGCCAAAGGACTTGCCACCACCCAGCTTCTTGGCTTCGGCGATCGGTGCCCCCAGGCCAATGGCCAGGATCACGGCAAACAGGGTCAACATTCTCTTCATGTCGGCTCTTTTTCACTCTCGTTTGTTCAAGGGGGCGATGCGCCTCGCATCGCAGGCTGCGAATCATCCCATGAATCGCCAGCATGACCCATTGTTAACTGAACTGGCATGAATTATTCATGAATGGAAAGGGGTGTCGGAATCGTAAAGAGGGCCGTAAATCATGAAAATTCGCCGAGCCAGCCGCCGTGAGCGCAAGCAGCGCAACAAGCAGAAGTCGCGTCAGGCCTCAGTGCCTGCCATCTGGTTGATCTGTCCGATCTGATTGGGCCTCGCGGTGGAGGGGGATATTTTGTAGAATTCATCCTCCTTTCGAGCAATTCAGATCCCCTATGGCAGAACAAGCGGCGGCGAAGAAAGACGCCAAGACACAACAGCTGAAGGTTCCCCCTCACTCGTTCGAGGCCGAGCAGTCCGTGCTGGGCGGTCTCATGCTCGATAACGATGCCTGGGACCGGGTTGCCGAGCGGGTGATCGACAAGGATTTCTACAGTCGTCCCCATCGCCTCATCTTCCAGGCCATGTCTCGCCTCTCCAACGCGGGCAGCCCCATCGACCTCATCACGGTGCAGGAGGAGCTCGAGCGCTCGGAGCAGCTCGAGGATGTGGGGGGCTTCGCCTATCTGGTTGAGATCGCCAAGAACACCCCGAGTGCCGCCAACATAGGCGCCTATGCCGAGATCGTGCGCGAGCGTGCCGTGGTGCGCGAGATGATCGCGGTGGCCAACGAGATCGTCGAGGCCGGTTACGAGCCCCAGGGGCGCACCTCCAACGATCTGCTGGACTTGGCTGAGACCAAGGTGTTCCAGATCGCCGAGCAGCGCACCAGCGCCAACGAGGGCCCCCAGCCGCTCAAGCTCATCCTCGAGCAGACCGTCGACAAGATTGAAGAGCTGTTCAAGACCCCTCACAACGGGGTCACCGGGGTTTCGTCGGGTTACAACGATCTCGACAAGATGACCGCCGGCCTGCAGCGCTCGGACCTGGTCATCGTCGCGGCCCGTCCCTCCATGGGCAAGACCACCTTTGCCATGAACCTGTGCGAGCACGCGGCCCTCACCGCCGACAAGCCGGTGCTGATCTTCTCCCTCGAGATGCCCTCCGAGCAGATCATCATGCGTATGCTCGCCTCGGTGGGGCGCATCGATCAGACCAAGGTGCGGACCGGTCAGCTCGACGACGAGGATTGGGCTCGCCTCTCCTCGACCATGGGCCTCCTGCTCGAGAAGGGCAAGATGTACATCGACGACTCCTCGGGTCTGACCCCGACCGAAGTGCGCTCGCGCGCCCGCCGGGTGGCGCGGGACAACGGCGGCATCAGCATGATCATGGTGGACTACCTGCAGCTGATGCGGGTGCCCAGCCTCTCCGATAACCGGACCCTGGAAATCGGTGAAATCTCCCGCTCTCTCAAGGCGTTGGCGAAAGAGTTGCAGTGCCCCGTGGTGGCGCTCTCCCAGCTCAACCGAAGCCTGGAGCAGCGCGCCGACAAGCGCCCGGTCAACTCGGATCTTCGTGAGTCCGGCTCCATCGAGCAGGATGCGGACTTGATCATGTTCATCTACCGCGACGAGGTCTATCACGACGACAGCCCCGACAAGGGGATCGCCGAGATCATCATCGGCAAGCAGCGTAACGGCCCCATTGGCCGCGTGCGGCTTACCTTCCAGGGCCAGTTCTCGCGCTTTGACAACTACGCGGGCCCGGCGTTTGATGACGACTATTAAGGCTAAGGCGAGCATCCCCTAAGGCTCGCCACCACCGCCCTGGCGCGGGGTCTGTGCCCCCACCCGGGTCTGTTTTCCCGGTTCGACAATTCTGCCGGTCCGGCCACGACTACTGAGCGGTGGCCTCCGGCCTCCCGTCGGGGGGCTGCGCCATTTGTGCTCTCGTAAGGGAAAACCATGAAAGCGGCAACTGCCCAAATCAATACCGAGGCCCTGCGCCACAACCTCGCCGTGGTTAAACGCCACGCTCCTCAGTGCAAGATCATCGCCGTGGTCAAGGCCAACGCCTATGGCCATGGTCTGTTGCCGGTTGCCCGCACCCTGGCGGCGGCGGACGCCTACGCGGTGGCGCGCATCGAGGAGGCGCTGATGCTGCGCTCCTGCGCCGTGGTCAAACCGATAGTGCTGCTGGAAGGCTTCTTCAGTGCCGACGACCTGCCGGTGCTGGCGGCCAACAACCTGCAGACCGCGGTGCACACCTGGGAGCAGCTCGAGGCGCTGGAGCAGGCCGAACTGCCGGCCCCCGTGGTGGCCTGGCTCAAGCTCGACACCGGCATGCACCGGCTCGGGGTACGTGCCGAGGAGATGCCCGCCTTTATCGAGCGCCTCGGCAAGTGCAAGAACGTGGTGCAGCCGTTCAACGTCATGACCCACTTCAGCCGCTCCGATGAGCTGGACCAATCCACCACCCGCGAGCAGATCGATCTCTTCAGCCAGCTGACCGCGCCGCTTTTGGGCGAGCGCGCCATGGCCAACTCGGCCGGCATTTTGGCCTGGCCGGATTCCCACTGCGACTGGGTGCGCCCCGGTGTCATCCTCTACGGCGTCTCGCCGTTCCCGGACACGGTGGCGGCAGACTACGACCTGAAACCCGTGATGACCCTGCGCACTCAGCTCATCGCGGTGCGTGAGCACAAGGCGGGCGAGCCGGTGGGGTATGGGGCCAACTGGGTGTCGGAGCGAGACACCCGCCTCGGGGTGGTGGCCATCGGCTACGGCGACGGCTATCCGCGCATGGCCCCCAATGGCACGCCTGTGCTGGTCAACGGTCGCATCGTGCCTTTGGTCGGTCGCGTCTCCATGGACATGACCACGATCGATCTGGGGCCTGGCGCCACCGACAAGGCGGGGGATGAGGTGGTGCTGTGGGGCGAGTGGCTGCCGGTGGAGCGGGTGGCCGAGGCCATCGGCACCATCCCCTACGAGCTCATCACCAAGCTCACCTCCCGGGTCTTCATGGAGTATGTCTGATGTGGTGCCAGCGTCTGATCACCCTGAAACCCTGTTCGCGGGGCTTTCACCTGGTGACCGACGAGCTGCTGGCCCAACTGCCTGAGCTTGCCGGGTACCGGGTGGGCCTGGTGCATCTGCTGCTGCAGCACACCTCGGCCTCTCTCACCCTCAACGAGAACTGCGACCCGAGCGTGCGCGCCGACATGGAGGCGCATTTGCATAGGCTGGCGCCGGAGGATGCCCCCTACTATCGCCACACCGCTGAAGGGCCGGACGACATGCCGGCCCACATCAAGTCCTCCCTGCTCGGGGTGAGCCTCACCCTGCCGCTGCAAGAGGGGCGGCTGGCCCTCGGCACCTGGCAGGGGATCTGGCTCGGCGAGCACCGCAACGACGGCGGCCGCCGCCGCATCCTGGTGACCATTCAGGGGGCATGACCCCCGCTCGCCCTGCGCCCTGGCGCAGGGCCGCTATGCTTGAGGCCGGTTCATTGGCAAGGAGGCCACCATGGCCAGAGTCAGCACCTACCTCAACTTCGATCGCCAGACCGAGGCGGCATTCACCTTCTACCGCGACGTGTTCGGCACCGAGTTCTCCATGCCCCTGATGCGCTTTGGCGACGGCCCACCCTGCCCGGAACAGCCCCTGGCGCCGGAGGATGCCCGGCTGGTGATGCACGTGGAGCTGCCGATCCTCGGCGGCCACGTCTTGATGGGCACCGACGCCGCCGCTTCCATGGGCTTCACCTTGCGTCAGGGCAACCATAGCTACCTCAATCTGGAGCCGGACAGCCGGGGCGAGACCGATCGCCTGTTCGCGGCACTGGCCGAGGGCGGGGTGGTGGAGACGCCGCTGCAGGAGATGTTCTGGGGCGGCTACTACGGCAGCCTGAAGGATCGCTTTGGGGTGCAGTGGATGTTCAACTGCATGAGCCCAGCGTAGGGCACATGAAAAGGGGCGCCGCGGCGCCCCTTGTTGTTAGCCGGCGTTGGGGCCCGTCATCTCGGCTGGCACCACCCAGGCGTCGAACTGCTCGGCGCTGAGGTGGCCCGAGGCGATGGCCGCCTCGCGCAGGCTCAACCCCTCATGGTGGGCGCGCTTGGCGATCTCGGCGGCCTTGTCGTAGCCGATGTGCGGGTTGAGAGCGGTCACCAGCATCAGGGAGCGGCTCACCAGCTCGGCGATGCGGGCGCGATCCGGCTCGATGCCGACCGCGCAGTGGCGGTTGAAACTCCCCATGCCGTCGGCCAGCAGGCGCACGCTCTGCAGGAAGTTATGGGCCACCAGGGGGCGGAATACATTGAGCTCGAAGTTGCCGCTGGCGCCGCCAACGTTGATGGCCACGTCGTTGCCGAACACCTGGGCGCACAGCATGGTGAGCGCCTCGCACTGGGTCGGGTTGACCTTGCCAGGCATGATAGAAGAGCCCGGCTCGTTCTCGGGGATGGTGATCTCCCCGAGGCCGCTGCGCGGGCCGCTCGCCAGCCAGCGCACGTCGTTGGCGATCTTCATCAGGGATGCCGCCAGGGTCTTGAGGGCGCCATGGGCGTGCACCAGGCCGTCGCAGCTGGCCAGCGCCTCGAACTTGTTCGGCGCCGTGATGAGCGGCAGACCGGTCTGCTCGGCCAACTCACGGGCGACCGCCTCGGCGAAGCCCGGCGGGGTGTTGAGGCCGGTGCCGACGGCGGTGCCGCCGAGGGCCAGCTCGCACAGGTGGGGCAGGGCGGCGCGCAGGTGGCGCTCACCGTGCTCGAGCTGGGCGACCCAGCCGGAGATCTCCTGGCCCAGGGTCAAGGGGGTGGCATCCTGCAGGTGGGTGCGGCCAATCTTGACGATGTCGGCGTAGGCCACGGCCTTGGCGGCCAGGGTCTCGCGCAGGGCCATCAGGGCCGGCAACAGGTGCCGTTCGATGGCGGTGACCGCGGCCAGGTTCATGGCGGTGGGGAAGACGTCGTTGCTCGACTGGCTCTTGTTCACGTCGTCGTTGGGGTGCACCAGGCGCCCCTCACCACGCGGGCCGCCGAGCAGTTCGCTGGCGCGGTTGGCCAGCACCTCGTTGACGTTCATGTTGGTCTGGGTGCCGGAGCCGGTCTGCCACACCGAGAGGGGGAACTCCTCGATGTGCTGGCCGGCCAGCACCTCGTCGGCGGCGGCGACGATGGCGCAGGCACGTGCACCGTCCAGCTTGCCGAGTGACTGGTTGACCCGGGCGCAGGCGCGTTTGATGGCGGCCAGCGCCGCGATGATCTCGGGGCTCTGGCGCTCGCTGGAGATGGCGAAGTGGTGCAGGGAGCGCGCGGTCTGGGCGCCCCACAGGCGATCGGCGGGCACCTCGATGGGGCCGAAGCTGTCGCGTTCCTGACGGGTATGCATGGTGAATCCTCTGGCGGATGGGATGACTCGAGTAAACACCCAAACCAAATGAAAGTCATTATCATTTGCCGGCGAATGTGACTCCCGGCAGAGAACCCGGCGCCCCCGGACCACTCAGCGCAGGGTGGCCAGGGGGCCACCCTCGGCCGCAGGATCAGGCGGGCATGAAGGGGGTGAGGGCCGCCAACGGGGTGACGTCGTTATGCTCGGTCGTCGCTTCGCCATGGCGGAACAGCTTGTAGCTCTGGCCGCGCACGCTCCAGTAGTCGATGCGATCGTCGCTCACCTGCACCAGGCTTGCCTCACGCAGGGCCAGCACGGTTTCGCTTGGGTTGATGGCGCAGAACTCGGCGAGGCGCTCGTCACGGGTCTCCCCCATGTGGCCGCTGATGCTGGCATCGAGATAGTGGGGATTAATCTGCAACGGGAACAGCCCCAGTGCCGGCAGCACGGCGGCGCTGCACACCGGCATGTCGTTGGTGGTGCGGATCGAAGGGGTGGCCACGTTACACCCGGCGCTCCAGCCCACATAGGGGACGCCACGCTCGCGTACCGCCCGCGCAATCGGCACCACCAGCCCCAGCTCATGGAGCTGTTGGTTCAGGCGCCAGGTGTTGCCACCGCTCACGAAGATGGCCTGGGCCTGTTGCACGGCGGCCACCGGATCGGCAGCGTGGTGAATGCTTTGCACCTGGACGCCCAGACTCTCGGCCAGATCGGCCGCCCTCTGATCCCAGTCTCCCCGGATCACGGCATAGGGGATCAGCAAGATGCGCTCTACATGGTGGCGAGCCAACAGGGCTTGTACCCGCTCCCGGGCCCAGCCGAGCAGGCCGGGGTGTTCGTCGGTTTTTCCGTTGCTCAGCAGTAGTAGCTCCATGTTGAACTCCTCGATAGAAGACGCGCCCAGAGGGCGAAAAGGGAGTGCAGACCATAGCGCGTGTGGCGCACAAAAACTGTGATCGAGGGGTCATCGCCGGGTGGGTAAGGCGGGAATCACATGGGGATTGTGGCGCTCGATCATCGGGTGCCAACCCGAGCCGACGCCGAGTGGCTAGAGGCTTGCCGGGTGATGCGTGGGTATGGGGGACGGGCTCCCCATCGCATCGGGGCCGGTGACACCATACGGGTGTCACCGGCCCCTGCTTTCACTTCAGATGTGCGATCCGCACTCGGGCTCATCGAGCCTGACGTCGGTTACTTCACCTTGAGGTCGACCCACACCAGGCGGTGATCCGAGGAGACCTTCTTGGCGATGTCCGGCTTGCCGTCGAACTCCCCGTAGACCAGGTGATAGCCGCTCTGGCTGCTCGAGGGCCAGAACACGCCGGCGGCGCTCGCCTCCAGGTTGGCCGAGGGGAGCACGTGGTCAAGCTGCAGACCGCTGCTGCTGGTGATGCGCTCCGGAGTCGGGCGGCTGTTGTTGCGTTGGCACACCTTGCTTGCCAGGCACTCGGGGCCCCCCTCGCTGGTGGGGATGAGATGGCCGTTGCTCACCGCCTGATTGACCAGGGCGTTGTTGTGCAGATCCTGGATGGCGGTGAGATCACCATCACCTATCTGCGGATCGGCGTTGAGATCCCCGGCGATGACGAAGCGCGCACCGCTGGCGAGCCCGCCCGTCTTGCCCTGGTCATCGACCATGTAGCTCTCGCCCGCCACATAGTCATTCCAGAAATCCACCTCGGCGCGGTTGTGTTTGCGGTTGTGCTGCGCCGCGTTGCCGAAGATGGGGGGCGTCGGGTGGGAGAGCAGGAAGTGGATCACCGTCTCGCCGTTACCGGTCTTCACCCGAACCGGTACATCGACGTGGTTCTTGGAGGAGAGGGGGAAGCCATTCCAGGCATCATCGCTGTACCAGCGATCGCCGCATTGGCGATTGGCCGGGATCGGGGCCTTGGCGTTATTGCAGTCGTCGATGATGGGGTTCTGCTCACCCGGCATGTCTTTCCACTTGAACTTCTGGAAGGTGCGGATCTGCTTGCTGTCCACCGGATACTTGGAGAGCAGGGCGAAGGCGTACTGGCCGTGATAGTTGCCAAAACCCCAGGCATCGTCAGGACCCGAGTTCACCTTGCCATCGTTGTTGAGATCGAAGCCGCTCATCAGACCTGTGTTGGTGGCGAAGCTCTCCATCACCGGATAGGTGATGGCCTTGACCTCGGCGTGCTGGGCATGAGCCAGATAGTTGTCGTTGAAGGCCTTCAGATCCCGGGTGTCTTCGCCTTTGCCGTCGTTGTCGAACTCGTCGAGCACGAAGACATCCGGGCGGGTGCGCTGGATGATCTCGGCCACGTTGCGGATCTGCTGGACGTTGAGGGCGCGGGTCTTCTCGGCGCCGGCGAGGCTACCCTCTGCCAGACGGGCCAGCAGGGTGTCTTGCGCCGAACGGGTCAGGGCCAGCTCGCCGGAGAGCATGCCTGCCGCGGTGCGGTCAAAGGAGAGGTTGAAGGTGGCAAAGCGGACCGTGCTGGCCGCGGTGTCAGTATCGTCGCTATTGAAAGAGAAGTCGCAGCCAGCTAGCAAGGCGAGCGACACTGAGGCTGCGATGGCATGTTTCATCATTGTTTTCATTATGGTTTTCCGTAGCGTAGACAGATGATGCTCCGGTGGAGCGCAAGCATTATAGAGACTTGTGTTGCCACAAATGGGTCGGAGTGGGGGAAGTGTGAACTCATTCACACCCGAATGAGGGAAACGAGAAGGGGCCCATGATGGGCCCCTTGGTTACTCCGGCTTGGGAGTGAGTATGGTCGGCTTGGGATTGGGCAGCTGATCCGGGTAGTCGAGGTTATAGTGCAGGCCGCGGGACTCCTTGCGGCGGATGGCGCACTCGACGATGAGCTCGGCCACCTGCAGCAGGTTGCGCAGCTCCAGCAGGTTGTTGGAGACGCGGAAGTTGGCGTAGTACTCCTGCACCTCCTGCTTGAGCAGCTCGATGCGGCGCTTGGCGCGCTCGAGGCGCTTGTTGGTGCGCACGATCCCCACGTAGTCCCACATCATCAGGCGCAGCTCGTGCCAGTTGTGCTGGATCACCACCCGCTCGTCCGAGTCGTCCACCTGGCTCTCGTCCCAGGCGGGCAGGGCGGGCGGCTCTTCGCTCGCCGGCAGCTTGGCCAGGATGTCCTCGGCGGCGAAGCGGGCGTAGACCACGCACTCGAGCAGGGAGTTGGAGGCCATGCGGTTGGCGCCGTGCAGCCCGGTGTAGGTCACCTCGCCGATGGCGTAGAGACCCGGAATGTCGGTCTGACCGTGCTTGTCGACCATGACACCGCCACAGGTGTAGTGGGCGGCCGGCACCACGGGCATGGGCTCCCTGGTGATGTCGATCCCCACCGCCATGCAGCGCTCATAGATGGTCGGGAAGTGCTTGATGATGAAATCGCTCGGCTTGTGGCTGATGTCCAGATACATGCAGTCCACCCCGAGGCGTTTCATCTCGTGGTCGATGGCGCGCGCGACGATATCGCGTGGCGCCAGCTCGGCACGCTCGTCGAAATCGGGCATGAAGCGGCTGCCGTCGGGGCGGCGCAGGTAGGCGCCCTCACCGCGCAGTGCCTCGGTCAGCAGGAAGTTGCGATCGTCCGGGTGGAACAGGCTGGTGGGGTGGAACTGGTTGAACTCCAGATTCGCCACCCGGCAGCCGGCACGCCACGCCATGGCGATGCCATCGCCCGAGCTCACGTCCGGGTTGGAGGTGTATTGATACACCTTGGAGGCGCCGCCGGTGGCCAGGGCCACGAAGCGGGCGCGCACCACCTCCACCTCTTCGCTGTTGCGGTTCCAGACATAGGCGCCGAGCACCTTGTTGCCGGGCAGGCCGAGCTTGCGGGTGGTGAGGAGATCGACGGCGTTGAAGCGCTCCATCAGCTGGATATTGGGGTGCTGGCGCACCTGATCGACCAGGGTGGTCTGCACCGCCTTGCCGGTGGCATCGGCGGCGTGGAAGATGCGGCGGTGGCTGTGGCCCCCCTCGCGGGTGAGGTGATAGTGCTCCTCCCCCTCTTCTCCTTCTTCCTTGTCAAACGGTACCCCCTGGCCGATCAGCCACTGGATCGAGTCGCGGGCGTGGCGGGCGGTGAATTCGACCGCACGCGCGTCGCACAATCCGGCGCCGGCGTTGAGGGTGTCATTGACGTGGGATTCGATGCTGTCGGTCTCGTCGAACACGGCAGCGATGCCTCCTTGCGCATAGAAAGTGGCCCCTTCACTGATGGGCCCCTTGCTCAGTACGAGGACTTTTGCCGAGTCTGCCAGGCGCAGGGCGAGAGAGAGACCGGCGGCACCGCTACCAATGATGAGTACGTCGCAAAGGTATTCAACACTTGCTTTCATAAGTATCATTGGCCTGAGTTAAAACTGGCCCTATGGTAGCCCAAGGGGCCGGCAGGATGCAGCCTGCATCACATTTTTTTGCGCCCGAGCGAACTTTCCTTGCTGAACCCTGTCTGAACTAGTGCGCTTAGGAAGGGCCGGAAGAGAAGAACAATAACCTGATGGGGGTTTTACGGCTCCAATGAGCGACCAGAATCTACTGGACGAACAACTGGTTGAGCGCGTTCAACGCGGTGACAAGAACGCGTTCAACCTGCTGGTACGCAAGTATCAGCACAAGGTGGTCAACCTGGTATCACGCTATGTCAGCAATCCCGGCGACGTACCCGATGTGGCACAGGAGGCCTTTATCAAGGCTTATCGCTCCATCGGCTCGTTTCGCGGCGAGAGTGCCTTCTATACCTGGTTGTACCGAATCGCCGTGAACACGGCCAAGAATTACCTGACCTCCCAGGGGCGCCGTCCCCCCAGCAGTGACGTGGAGGCAGACGAGGCAGAGTACTACGACGGGGGAGAGGCCTTGACCGAGGTCTCGACACCGGAAAACCTGGCGTTGACCGACGAGATCAAACGGACCGTCTTCGCCACCATAGAGTCGCTGCCCGAAGACTTGCGGACGGCAATCACCCTTCGCGAACTGGAAGGGCTGAGTTATGAAGAGATTGCAGAGATCATGGAGTGCCCGGTCGGTACCGTGCGTTCCAGAATCTTTCGGGCGCGGGAAGCGATCGACAAGAAGCTGCAACCTCTGATTGCACATTAACTTGGGGATACAGGTTTTCTTATGGCGAACAAAGAGCAACTTTCCGCCCTGATGGATGGGGTGCTGGACGGTGAGCAGGGTCGGCAGGCGATTGATGAGGTCATGAGCGATGCCGAGCAGCAAGCCAGCTGGTCACGCTATCATCTCATCGGTGATGCCATGCGGGGCGAGCTGCCTGACACCATGCAGTTCGATCTGTGTGACAAGATTGCCTTGGCTCTCGAGGCAGAGCCGACTGTGCTGGCGCCCCAGCCGACACCGGCTGCCCCGCGTCATGGCGGCAAGGTGATTCCGCTGGTGCGTCGCTTCGGCCAGCAGATGGGCCAATATGCTATCGCCGCCTCTGTCGCTGCCGCCGTTATCTTCGGGGTGCAGCACTATCAGGTGCAGGATCCGGTGGCACCGGTTAATCCCGTGCTCAACACCATACCCGTGGGAGGAAATGCCGCCCCGGTGAGTGTTCACTATCCCAAGGATGACAGCCGTGCTCGTCAGCAGGCGCTGACCGAGCAGCAGATGAACGAGCAGCGTGAGCGTATCAACGCCTTCCTGCGCGATCATCAGCTCCAGCAACGTCTCCATCAGGCACAACAGGTTCAGGAATAGTCTTCGTGCGCAAGAGTCGCCTCGCAGTACCGGCCGCTCTGCTCCTGATTTGCTCCCAGGCCTCGGCCGACCCTGCGTCGGCCGAGGCCTTGCTGCAACAGATGCAGAGTGCCGCCCACACCCACAACTTCGAACTCTCCATGGTCAAGGTCCGCCAGGGTCGTATCGAATCCCTTCGTTACAGTCATGCCGTCATCAAGGGGCAGCAGGTGGCCCACCTGACCCATCTGGATGGTCAAAACATCGAGTTTCTGCAGCGGGCCGATGATTACACCTTCTTCGAATATGGCCACTCACCCTATACCCTGAAAGGGGCTCGTTTCCCCGGTATCTGGAGCTCACTGCAACGGGTGCCGCTCGATCAGCTGATCCACTCCTATGACGTGGTGCTGGCCGGGCGCAGCCGCGTCGCCGGCCAGGTCTCCCAGGTGGTGCGGCTGGTGCCCCGTGACGGAGATAAATATGGCTTTGTGGTCTGGATCGACGAAGAGAGCCAGCTCCTGCTGCGTGTCGATATGCTCGATCGCGAGGGCAATCTGGTGGAGCAGGTGTTGGGGGTCGATCTCGATCTGTTCACGGCCCCGCCGGCCTGGCTCAGTAAACTGGCCGCCGCCCCCCAGCCTCCGGCGTTGGCGCTGGAAGAGGCCTATCAGGCGCCCCAGCAAGATCTGGGTTGGCGCATCACCTGGCTGCCGGACGGCTTCACCCTCAAGTCGCGGGATCGTCACCGGTTGGTGGCAACCAATGTCCCTGTGGATTACATGATGGCCTCCGACGGCCTGGTGGATCTCTCCGTCTACGTCGCTCGCGCCGACCCGAAACAGAGTGTGCGCCAGCAGTTGATCCGCCAGGGGGCAACCACCCTGGTGAGCTTCGTCAACGAGGTGGGGGTTGAGATTACTGTGGTCGGGGAGGTGCCTGCCGAAACCGCCAAGCGCATCGCCGAGTCGATCAAGCCCATCTCACGCAACGAGGCGGTGCAATGAATCCCATGAGCGAGGAGTTGGCCACCGTGGTTGAACTCGACGGCGACCACGCCTGGGTCAGCTGCGAGCGGCGCAGCGCCTGCAACAGCTGTCAGCAGCAGAGTGACTGCGGCACAGGCACCGTCGCCAAGGCCATGGCCAATCGCGCCCAACGGGTGCGGGTGCGCCTGTGCGCCGAGGTGAGGGTGGGCCAGCAGATCCGCATCGGCATCCCCCAGCACAGCCTGATCCAGGGGGCCCTGCTGGTCTATCTGCTTCCCCTGCTCTGCCTGGTGGGGGGCGGACTGCTCGGCCAACTCTGGCTGCGTCCCCTGCTTCAGGCCGGCGAAGGGGTCAGCATCCTCACCACAGCGCTCGGCGGCGCTGCTGGTTTTTTACTGGTTCGTTACCTTTCCCGTCGCCTCGGCGAGGGGGAGTATGCCCCCCGTATGCTGGGTGGCGTCATCCCCACCCGTTTCCATCCTTAAGCCCCGCAGGAGGCGATTTTACTGGGGTGGCCGACTAAAGAATGGCCGAGCGTGCGCTTATCCAGTAAAATCCTGCCTCCATATCCGGACACAACCCTTTTTTGAGTGATTATTGCTCGATGAAACACATTCGTAACTTTTCCATTATCGCCCACATTGACCACGGCAAGTCGACGCTGTCCGACCGCCTGATCCAGACCTGTGGCGGACTCTCCGACCGTGAGATGCAGGCTCAGGTGCTTGACTCCATGGACCTGGAGCGTGAGCGCGGCATTACCATCAAGGCACAGAGTGTGACCCTGAACTACCAGGCCAAAGACGGTAACACCTATCAGCTGAACTTTATCGACACCCCGGGCCACGTGGACTTCTCCTACGAGGTATCCCGTTCCCTGGCTGCCTGTGAAGGGGCGCTGTTGGTGGTCGACGCCGGTCAGGGGGTTGAGGCACAGACTCTGGCCAACTGCTACACCGCCATGGAAATGGACCTGGAAGTGGTGCCGGTACTCAACAAGATCGATCTGCCGGCGGCCGAGCCCGAACGCGTGGCCGAAGAGATTGAGGACATCGTCGGCATCGACGCGATCGACGCGGTGCGCTGCTCCGCCAAGACCGGCCTCGGCGTCGATCTGGTGCTGGAAGAGATAGTGGCCAAGATCCCGTCTCCGGAAGGGGATCCCGAGGCGCCGCTGCAGGCGCTGATCATCGACTCCTGGTTCGACTCCTATCTGGGCGTCGTCTCCCTGGTGCGCATCAAGAACGGTTCTCTGAAGAAGAACGACAAGATCAAAGTCATGAGCACAGGCCAGACCTGGGGCGTCGATCGCATCGGTATCTTCACCCCCAAGCAGGTGGACACCGACGGCCTGGGCTGTGGCGAGGTAGGTTGGGTTGTCTGCGGCATCAAGGACATCCACGGTGCGCCGGTGGGCGATACCCTGACCCTGGCCAAGCATGGCGCCGACAAGCCGCTGGCGGGCTTCAAGAAGGTTAAGCCCCAGGTCTATGCGGGCCTGTTCCCCATCTCCAGCGACGACTATGAGGCGTTCCGTGACGCGCTCGAGAAGCTCTCCTTGAACGATGCCTCCCTGTTCTACGAGCCGGAGAACTCCACCGCCCTGGGCTTTGGCTTCCGCTGTGGCTTCCTTGGCATGCTGCACATGGAGATCATCCAGGAGCGTCTGGAGCGTGAATACGACCTGGATCTCATCACCACGGCACCGACCGTGGTCTATGAGGTGCTCACCACCGACGGTGAGACCGTCTACATCGACAGCCCGGCCCAGCTGCCGGCGGTGACCAGCATCGCAGAGGTGCGTGAGCCCATCGCCGAGTGCAACATCCTGCTGCCGCAGGAGTACATGGGCAACGTCATCACCCTGTGTATCGAGAAGCGCGGCGTGCAGACCAACATGGTCTACCACGGCAACCAGGTGGCGCTCACCTATGAGATCCCGATGGCGGAAGTGGTGCTCGACTTCTTCGATCGCCTCAAGTCCACCAGCCGCGGTTACGCCTCCCTGGACTACGGCTTCAAGCGCTTCGAGACCTCCGACATGGTGCGCCTCGACATCCTGATCAACGGCGAGCGGATCGACGCTCTGGCCATTATCACCCACAAGGAGAACTCCCAATACCGGGGTCGCCAGGTGGTGGAGAAGATGCGCGAGCTGATCCCGCGCCAGATGTTCGACATCGCCATTCAGGCCGCCATTGGCAACCACGTCATCGCCCGCAGCACCGTCAAGGCCCTGCGTAAAGACGTCACCGCCAAGTGCTACGGTGGCGACGTGAGCCGTAAGAAGAAGCTGCTGCAGAAGCAGAAAGAGGGTAAGAAACGGATGAAGTCCCTGGGCCGTGTCGACGTGCCGCAGGAGGCTTTCCTGGCCATTCTCCACGTAGGTAAGGACTAATCTCTCATGGCGAGCACCTTTTCCCTGATCCTGGTCGTCGTCACCGTACTGACGGGCATCATCTGGACCGTCGACAAGCTGGTATGGGCCAAGCAGCGCGCCGCCAAGGTGGCCGTTGCCCGTGCCAACGGCGCCGAGGATGCCAAGAGCCTGGCCAAGCTGGCCGAGCGCCCGGTCTGGGTTGAGCAGACCGGTGGCGTCTTCCCGGTGATCGCCCTGGTGCTGATCCTGCGCTCCTTCGTCTACGAGCCGTTCCAGATTCCGTCCGGCTCCATGATGCCGACCCTGCTGGTGGGCGACTTCATCCTGGTGGAGAAGTTCGCCTACGGCCTGCGCGATCCGGTGACCAACACCAAGTTCCTCGAGACCGGCGCCCCTCAGCGCGGTGATGCCGTGGTCTTCAAGTATCCGCTGGATCCACGCGTCGACTACATCAAGCGAGTGGTGGGCTTGCCCGGAGATCGTATCCTCTATCGCAACAAGGAGCTGATGATTCGCCCCCGTTGTGAGGAAGGGCAGACCTGCGAAGGGTTCAAGAAGCTGGACGTGAAGTTTGAGCAGCGCGGTGAATTTACCCAGATGGGGATCCCGCTCGATCGCTACACCGAGCAGCTGGGAGCGGTGAGCCATGAGACCCTGCGTAACCCCGTGATGCCCGATCTGGTGGACCGCTACTACCGTCAGAGCGGGACCTACCCGGATGAGTGGGTGGTGCCGGAGGGGCACTACTTCGTGATGGGTGACAACCGTGACAACAGTACCGACAGCCGTTTCTGGGGCTTCGTGCCCGAGCAGAACCTGGTCGGCAAGGCGGTCGCCATCTGGATCAGTTTTGAATTTGAACGGGAAGAGGGATCGTCGCTGCCGGGTTGGATCCCGACCGGCGTCCGCTTCAACCGTATTGGCGCAATCAAGTGATGACCATCAAGCGTAATCGGCTGCAGTCCCGTCTGGGCTACAGCTTCAACGACGACGAGCTGCTGACTCGGTCCCTGACCCACCGCAGCGCCGGCTCCCGTCACAACGAGCGCCTGGAATTTCTGGGCGACTCCATCCTCAGCCTGGTGATCGCGGAGGAGCTGTTCCACCGCTTCCCCCAGGTGGCGGAAGGTGACATGAGCCGCATGCGCGCCACCCTGGTACGCGAGAAAACCCTGGCCGAGCTGGCCCGGGAGTTCGAGCTCGGCGATCACCTGATCCTGGGGCCGGGTGAGCTCAAGAGCGGTGGTTTCCGCCGCGAGTCGATCCTGGCCGACACGGTCGAGGCGATCATCGGCGCCATCTATCTCGACAGCGGCATGGATACCACCCGTACCCTGCTGCTGGGCTGGTACGCCAGCCGCCTGGAGGAGATCAAGCCCGGCGTCGAGCAGAAAGATCCCAAGACCCGTCTGCAGGAGATCCTGCAAGGCAATCGCAAACCGTTGCCGACCTATACCGTCATCAACGTCAAGGGTGAGGCCCACAATCAGGAGTTCACCGTCCAGTGTGACGTGGACGGCCTGGGGGCTCCCCTGGTTGGCATAGGCTCGAGCCGTCGCAAGGCCGAGCAGGCCGCCGCCCAACAAGCCCTGGAGCAGCTGCTATGAGCGAACACGAGATGACTTACTGCGGCTTCGTCGCCATCGTCGGCCGCCCCAACGTGGGCAAGTCGACCCTGCTCAACCAGCTGCTCGGGCAGAAGGTGAGCATCACCTCGAAAAAACCCCAGACGACCCGGCACCGCATCCTGGGCATCGACACCGAAGGCGCCTACCAGACCGTCTACGTCGACACCCCTGGTCTGCACATCGAGGAGAAGCGGGCCATCAACCGCCTGATGAACCGCGCCGCCACCAGCTCGCTGGGCGACGTGGCCATGGTGGTGTTCGTGGTCGACGGCACCCACTGGACCAAGGATGACGAGATGGTGCTGGGCAAGCTGCGCGGCCTCAAGTGTCCCATCGTGCTGGCGATCAACAAGGTCGATCAGATCAAGGACAAGGAGGCGCTGCTGCCGCACCTGGAGTTCCTTGGCAGCCAGATGAAGTTCACCCATGTCCTGCCCATCTCGGCGCGCAAGGGTGACAACGTGGAGAAGATCCGCGAGTGGGCCAAGGAGTGGCTGCCCGAGAACGATCACTTCTTCCCGGAAGACTACATCACGGATCGCTCGTCGCGCTTCATGGCCGCCGAGATCATCCGCGAGAAGCTGATGCGCTTCACCGGTGAGGAGCTGCCCTATTCCGTGACCGTGGAGATCGAACGCTTCAAGGTCGAGGATAACGGCATCTTCCACATCAACGGTCTGATCCTGGTCGAGCGGGAAGGGCAGAAGAAGATGGTGATCGGCAACAAGGGCGAGAAGATCAAGACCATCGGCATCGAGGCGCGCATGGACATGGAGCGGCTGTTCCAGAACCAGGTGCACCTTGAGCTGTGGGTCAAGGTGAAGGCCGGTTGGGCCGATGACGAGCGCGCCCTGCGCAGTCTCGGTTACGGTGACGACTGACGTGCGGCGGGATGCCCATGCAGCCCCGCGTCCGTGACGGCGGCGACCAGGTCGCCGCCTTCGTCATTCACACCCGCCCCTATCGGGAGACCAGCCAGCTGGTCGAGGTGTTCAGCGCCGAGCTGGGCCGCCTCACCCTGGTGGCCAAGGGCTCCCGCGCCGCCCGCTCCCCTCTCAAGGGGGTGCTGCAGCCATTCGCCCGCCTCGCATTGAGCTGGCGTGGACGCGGCGATCTCAAGACACTGACCCGCGCCGAACCCCTCGGCCTGCCGCGCCGTCTGGCCGGCGATCGCCTCTTCTACGGCCTCTATCTCAATGAGCTGGTCTATTACCTGCTGGAGTCCGGCAGCCCCTTTCCCGAGGTATTCGAGGCCTATGCCGAGGCGCTGACCCTGCTGGTCGACACCCCGGTGCCCGAGTTGCCCCTGCGCCGCTTCGAGTTCCTGCTGCTGGAGGCGCTCGGCTACGCGGTCGATTTCGAGATCACCGCCGACGAGGAGGCGCCCGTCCTCCCCGATTGCCTGTACGGGTTCGAGCGCGAGCTGGGCTTTGTCGCCCGCGAGCGCACACCCGATCCCGCCAACCTCTTTCTCGGTGCTCATCTGCACGCCTTTGCCGAGCACCGTTTCGATAGCCCGGCCATCTTGCAGGCCGCCAAGCGATTCAGCCGGCTGGCCCTGCAACCCTATCTGGGGCATCGCCGCCTCAGGAGCCGGGAGTTGTTTCTCAAACGCAAGGTTTCATCCAAGGAGTAGTCAATGAGCGAGATCTATCTGGGGGTCAACATCGACCACATCGCCACCCTGCGCAACGCCCGCGGCACCCAGTACCCGGATCCGGTACAGGCCGCCTTCGTGGCCGAGCAGGCCGGTGCCGACGGGATCACCGTGCACCTGCGCGAAGATCGCCGCCACATCACCGACCGTGACGTAGAGATCCTGCGCCAGACCATCCAGACCAGAATGAATCTGGAGATGGCGGTCACCGAGGAGATGATCGGCATCGCCTGCCGTCTTAAGCCCCACTTCGTCTGCCTGGTGCCGGAGAAGCGCACCGAGGTGACCACCGAGGGTGGCCTGGACGTGGCCGGCCAGCTCGACAAGATCAAGGACGCTGTGGCGCGTCTGGCCGCCGTTGGTAGCCAGGTGTCGCTGTTTATCGATGCCGATCCGGTGCAGATCGACGCCGCCGCCGAGAGCGGAGCCCCCTTCATCGAGATCCACACCGGCCGCTATGCCGATGCGGTGAGCGAGGCCGAGCAGAACGCCGAACTCAAGCGCATCAAGGCGGGTGCCTCCTACGCGGCGGGCAAGGGGCTCAAGGTCAATGCCGGCCACGGCCTGCACTACCACAACGTCAAGCCGATCGCCGCCATCCCCGAGATGATCGAGCTCAACATCGGTCACGCCATCATAGGCCGCGCCGCCTTCGACGGCTTGGCCAAGGCGGTCAGCGACATGCGAGCCCTGATGCAAGAGGCGCGCGCCGGTCTGTGAGTCTGCGCAGGGTTTGCTCTGTGACGCCCTGATACCATGAGCTTCGTATGGGTTTCTTTTGAGGTTCAAGATGCGAGTCACGGAATCGAAGTGGCGTCTCGGGGTGATCCTGTTGGCGGCCCTGCTTACCCCGCTACTGTATCAGTCGGTGGGGCTGACTGACCTGAATGAGCCACAGCGCTGGTTGGTGCTGCTGACCATTCCCCTCGGCCTGGTGCAGTTGCTGGGCTGGCTTGCCGAGGGGCTCCGCTGGTGTGTCACGCGCGGGCTCACCGGCGAGCATCGTTAAACCGGTTAACGGGACGCATGAAGAGAGGCCATCGGCCTCTCTTTTCTTATGGGCGCCGCGGCCATCTTCTGGCATGAGCGGCGCCGGTCCACGGGCATCCCCCGCTTCGGTTGGCATACACTTGAGCTGTGTCATGGCCCTCGTGGGGGCGGTCAACTGGGCAGGAGGACGCATGATCAAGCGCTGGCACCGAGTCTTGTTCTGGGGGATGGTCACACTAACGGCCTGGGGAGCATGGGGGGCGCCGTCCGTCGGCATGGTGCTCAAGTCGGTTCGCAACGAGTTCTTCGTGGAGATGGCGAAGGGGGCCGAGGCGTATGCCGCCGCCCACCCGGACGATCTGACGCTGATCGTCGAGGGCATACAACAGGAGGTGGATGTGACGGGGCAGGAGGCTATCATCCGGCGGATGATAGCCCAGAAGGTGAATGCCCTCATCGTTGTGCCCACCGACTCGGTGGCCATGCTGCCAGTGCTGATGGAGGCGATCCGGGCCGGCATCCTGGTCATCAACATGGATAACAAGCTGGATGACAGGGCTCTGGTGCTCGAGGGGGTCAACATCCCCTTCGTTGGCCCCAGCAACTTCGCCGGGGCGCGCAGCGTCGGCGAGCAGGTGGCCAAGGCCCTCCCGCCGGGCAGCAAGGTCGGGCTGATCGAGGGGCCTCCCGGTGCCATCAACAGCCGCGCCCGCAGCGACGGGTTTCGCGCCGCCCTGCGCGCCGCCGGCATGCTGGTGGCAGGGATCCGCAGCGGTTACTGGGATACGGAGCAGGGCTATGCCGCGTCCCTCGACCTGCTCAGGGCCGTGCCGGAGGTGAAGGCCCTGCTGTGCAGCAACGACAACATGGCGATCGGCGCCGCCCGGGCCGTGGCCGAGCTCGGATTGCAGGGCAAGGTGCTGATCGGCGGCTATGACCACATCCCCGGGGTCCAGCCCTATATCGACGACGGTCGCGTGTTGGCGACGGCCGATCAATATCCGGGCAAGCAGGCGCAATACGCCCTCGATCTGGCCCTCAAGGCCCTCGCCGGCAAGATGGCCCAGGCCGATCTGCCCGGCATAGTGCAGACCCCGGTGGAGCTGGTGACACATCGTTAGGAGGGGTGGTGAAGGTCTGGTGCTTTCTCTTGGCGCTGTGGTGCCCGCTCGCGCTCGCGGCGCCCGTACTGAACATCTATGCCGATGCCTATCCCCCCTTCATCCAGCTACAGAAGGGGGTGCTGAGCGGCCCCTATGTCGACGCCTTCACCCGCCTGGCCCAGCAGCGCGGCATACGGGTGCGCTTCCTGCCGATGCCGGTACGGCGCCTGCTCAAGGTGCTGGCCACCGATCCCGACAGCTGCGGGCTGGCGGTGCACTTCTCTGCCGAGAACGCCGAGATCCTGCGCTACGTGGCCCGCATCGCCCCCATTACCCTGGCCGTGTACGCCCAATCGGGCACGATCGGCAGCCTGAGCAACATAGAGGCGCTGCGCGGCTACAGCATAGGGGCCATCGATGTGGCCGAGTTGAGGGAGCTGCTCGACAATGCGGCGATCCACTACGAGCCCCTGGCCAAGGCGGGGAGCGGGATTGCCATGCTGCAGGCAGGTCGCTTCGATCTGCTGATCAGCGACGTGCTGCCCGAGCTGATGGTTGCGCCGCAGGAGCGCAAGATCCGCCGCGTCATGGTGTTGGCACGGGTCGAGCGCTGGCTGGCCTGCAACCCTCAGCTGCCGCCTGCCACCCTGAAGGCGCTGCGCGAGTCGCTCTCCCTGGGGGTGTTTGCCGATTCGGTGGCGGATATCTGGCAGGGTTATGGACTGAGCTCGGTATATCAGGAGGTGAGGCGGGAGTGGATCGCCTTGCCCTGACGGGCGTTACGGCGCGTAACGCTCGAGCAGCGCGTTCAGGCGGGCCCAGCTCTCCGCATCAGGCTCCCCATCAGGCCGGGCCGGACGAAAATGGAGCTGGAAGGCGCGCAGCACGAGCCGGGTCGCCTCGTCCCACTCGCCGCTCCGGGGTACCCCGTAACCGTAGCGCGCCAGCGCCGTTTGCCAGGGGAGGGCGTCGCTCGGGAAGGGCTCCTTGAGTCGCTCGGTGACCCGCTGCTCGTCGGGCCAGGCGCCGAGCCCGAACTCCTCATGCAGCCGTTGCCAGGGGAAGCGGGGGCCGGGATCGACCTTGCGCTCCGGCGCCACGTCGCTGTGCCCCAGCAGCCGGGTCGGCCCTATGCCATAACGTCTCACCTTCTCTTGCAGCAACGTCGCCAGGGCGCCGATCTGCGCCTCTTCGAAGGGTTGCCACCGGCGTGCCTGAAGCGGGAGCTGTGCCTGCTCGGGCGGGTAGCCGAGGTTGACTATCTCGATGCCGAGGGAGGCGGCATTGAGACCGGCCTGACTCTGCCAGCGGCTCTTGCCCGCGTGCCAGGCGCGCTGGCTGTCGGGCACCTGCTGGTAGACAGGCAAGGGATGCTGATTGGTATCGCGCGGGATCAGGTAGTGGGCGCTCACCTGATGGGCCGGCTCGGTGAGCAGCCGCAGGGAGAGTTCGTCGCCCTCGTCGGTGTAGTGCAGGATGATGAACTGGATCCGCTCATCCTGGTTGGCACTCGCGTGGCGAGTGTCGAGCCGATAGGGGGCGGGTTGGCAGGCGGCCAGCACCCAGATGAGGCACCAGACACAGCCAAAGCGAGGCGTGCTTGCCTCCCATCGCCACCCACATACTGCCCACAGACGGGCTGCCAGTGAGTGACGAGGGGGGCTCATGGGTTAGCCGCGGTACTTGGCGGTGAGGCCGATGAGGAAGTTGCGCAGGATCTGATCCCCGCAGTCCTGATAGTGCTTGTGGTCGCGGGAACGGAACAGGGCGCTCAGCTCCGACTTGGAGAGCTTGAAGTCGGCCAGCTTGAGGGTGCCCAGCATATCTTCTTCCTTGAAGTTGAGGCCGATCCTCAGCTTGCGCAGGATCAGGTTGTTGTTGATCCGGTTGGGGATCTCCTGGGGGGGCGCATCCTCTCTTACCCCGCGGCGCACGGCGATGAAGCCGTCGAGGAACTGGCTCAGTGCCGCATCGGGGCAGGGGGAGAAGCCCGCATCTTGCTCTTCACCCTCTTCGGCCTCTTTCATCAGCCAGCCGTGCAGCTGGGTATGGTCGATGGCGAGGTTGCCCTTGGCAAACATCTCGACCATCTGGTCGTTGCCAAGGCTGAGGGCATAGCGCAGGCGGCGCAAAATATCGTTGTTGGTCAAGGTCGACTCCTGTGAATAGGGTGCAACTTTACCATCTGCCGGGGCCTGAGTCAGAAAAACAGGGCTCCCGGTCAGGCCAGATAGCGGGGCGCCTCCTGGCGCACCTGCTCCATCGCATCTTGCAGCTCCAGCAGCTCGGGCTCCAGCTCGTCGACGCCCACCCCGTCGCGCAGTTGTTGCTCGAGCTGGGCCAGCAGCCGTTGCAGGGCCGGCACGCCGCAGTAGGCGCTGCCTCCGTGCAGCTTGTGCAACCGGCGCATCAGCTCGTCGGCATCGACCGCTTCCTCCAGCGCCTGATCCAGCACGGGGGCCGTCTCGTCGAAGCTGGTGAGCAGCATGGCCAGCATCTCGCGGGCCAGCGGCTCCTTGCCGGCGGCCTGGCGCAGAGCCAGCGACCAGTCGATGAGGTGGCTCTGGGTACGCGGGTGGCGCTGGCTCGAGAAGGTGGTGATGAGCTGCTCCAGCACCTCCTCGTCGATGGGTTTGGCCAGATAGTCGTCCATCCCCTGACGGATCAGGCGTTCGCGCTCGCCGGCGATGGCGTGGGCCGTGACCGCGACTATGGGGGTGTCGAGGTTGCGCGACTGACGACGGATCTCCTGAGTGGCGCTGATCCCGTCCATGATCGGCATTTGGATATCCATGAAGATGATGTCGAAGGGCTGCTCCTGGGCCAGCTTCACCGCCTCCTTGCCGTTATGGCACACCACTACCTCCTGCACCATCTCCTCGAGCATGGCGGCGATGAGCTTGAGGTTGGCCGGGTTGTCGTCCACCGCCAGCACCCGGATCTCGTGCCGGCGCCTGGGCGGTTGCAGCAGCAGGGGCGTGCCGGTGTCGATGGATTCGCCGCTCAGCAGTGCGTGCAGCAGCTTGCGGTGATGCACCGGCTTGGAGAGGCAGTGCAGGGCGCCGTGCTCCTGCATCAGCTCGTAAAGCGCGGGGTCGTGGCTGCTCAGCAGCACGATCACCGGATGCGAGCCGGCCAGCTGATCGAGGCGCAGCAGCACCTGCTCGGGGGGAAGCTGGCTGCCGCTGCCGATGATGACCAGCTCCTGGGGCGGAATCGTCTCGTCACCCAGCAGGGGACGGCTCTGGACACCCCAGGTCGCGAGCTGGGCGCTGAGGGCGGCGAGGGCGCAGGGGTCCGGCTCGAGCAGCCAGATACGCTGCTGGCGCAGGCTCTCCAGGGGCAGGCTGTCGTCGAAGGGCAGCGGCGAGACCTCGAGATCCATGCTGAAGGAGAAGGTCGAGCCCTCTCCCTGGCGCGATTCGATCTGGATCTGCCCCCCCATCTGCTGCACCAGCTTCTGGGTGATGACCAGACCCAAGCCGGTGCCGCCGTAGCGGCGCGAGATGGAGGAGTCGGCCTGATTGAAGGCCTGGAACAGTTGGCGCTGCTGCTCGGGGGAGATGCCGATGCCTGTATCGCGGATCCGCACCTGCAGGCGCACCACGCCGTTGTGGGCATGGGGCTGGGGCTCGATGCGCACGTCCACGTTGCCGTGCTCGGTGAACTTGATGGCGTTGCCGGTGAGGTTGGTGATCACCTGCTGCAGGCGCAGCGGGTCACCGGTGAGGTGATCCGGCACCTCGGGGGCGACCAGCAAGGAGAGCTCGAGCCCCTTGTCGTGGGCGCTGGGGCCGAGCAGGTGCATCACCTCGGCGACGGTGTCGCGCAGGCTGAAGGGGATGTGTTCGAGCTGCAGCTTGCCGGCCTCGAGTTTCGAGAAGTCGAGGATGTCGTTGATGATGCCAAGCAGGTTGCGCGCCGACTTCTCTATGGTCTGCATGTAGTCGGTCTGGCTCGGGGTCAGGCTGGTCTTGAGCAGCTGGCGGGTGAAGCCGATGACGCCGTTGAGCGGGGTGCGCAGCTCGTGAGACATGTTGGCGAGGAACTCGGACTTGACCCGTGCCGCCTCCTGGGCGCGCTTCTTGGCCATGTCGAGTTCGACGTTCTGGATCTCGATCTGCTCGAGGGTCTCGCGAAGATCAGAAGTGGCCTGGTCGATGTTTTGCTGCATCTCCTCGTGGTATTCCGAGAGCGCCTTGGCCATGGCGTTGATACCGTTTTTCAGCATCTCCAGCTCGCCGGTGAGCTGGCCACTGACCCGGGTATCGAGGCGCCCCTCCCGGATCCGGTGCACCGCTTGCACCATCTCGGTGATGGGCTGGGTCACGCTCTTGACCAGTCGGAAGCCAAACAACACGCTGACCGCCAGGCCGCAGATGAGCATCATGATGGCGAAGAAGGTGTCGCGGTATTGCAGCACCAAGGCGCCGTCGGTGGTGATCTGCATGGCGATGTAGCCGATGACCGGGGGCTCGCTCTCGCTCGGCAGGGGGAAGCCATCCAGGCTGGTCTCGGCCTGGATGGGGGCGCGCAGTATGATGTCATCTCCGTGCCGCTCCACGCTGGCCAGTTGCGGGATCGTCTCTCCCTTGGGCAGACGCATCAGGGCGAAGTCCCTGTGGTAGTTGGAGGTGACGAACAGCTGGTGGTCCTGAGTGAAGACAGCGATGGACTTGATGAGCGGCGAGTTCTTGCGATGGGTCAAGCCGATCAGTCGCTTGAGGGATTCGCGGCTGTGCTGGGTCATGCCGTACTCACTGGCGATGGCCAGGGGCTCTATGATGTTGATGCCCTGATTGATGAGGTTATTTTCCAGCTGCTGGTAGCGGTGGAAGGAGAAATAACCGGCCATCATGCCCCCGATCAGCAGGGTAGGCAGGATGGTGAATGCCAGAACGCGGGCTCTCAGGCCGTATTTGGTCATACAATGGTACTTGTGGGACAATGCCCGGCTGTAGGTTCCCACATGATGACATAGCCACCTATAGGCACCAAGTTTTATGGCCCAGTTTTTCACCCCCAAGAAGACCCACAAGCAACCCCAACACATTGAATGCATTATAGATACGCTCGACCACCACTGTGTGGGTGTGGGCCGTCATGAGGGCAAAGCCGTGTTTGTCGAGGGTGCCCTGCCCGGCGAGCGGGTCAAGGTCCGCCTGACCGAGCAGAAGAAGCAGTACGCCCACGGGCAGCTGCAAAAGCTGATCACCCCGGCTCCCGAGCGCATCGATCCCTTCTGCCCCCACTATCGCGAGTGCGGCGGTTGCAGCACCCAGCACATGACGCTGGCGCACCAGCACGAGGCCAAGCAGCAGGGGCTGCGCTCCCTCTTCAGTCGCCTGGGGGGCATAGCGACCCCCGAGCTCGAGCCCGTGATGACGGGGCCGGATCGCGCCTATCGCCGGGTCTGCCGGCTGGCCATCAAGTTTGACAAGGCCAGTCGCCGCGTGCAGCTGGGCTTTCGCCGTCGCCAGTCGAGCGAGCTGGTCGAGATTGCCGCCTGTCCCGTGCTCGAGGCGACGCTCTCGGATCTCATCGCGCCCCTGCGCGATCTGCTCAGTCGCCTCAAGAATCAGCGGGATCTCGGCCATGTGGAGCTGCTCCAGGCCGACGATGGCCTGCTGATGCTGCTGCGCCACACCGGCAAGCCCAATGAGCAGGATCGGGTCCTGCTGGTGGCGTTCGCCGGGCAGCACAAGCTGGATCTCTATTTGCAAGACGGCAGCGACCGCTGCGAGCCCCTGCGTCAGACCATGACCCCGGGCTATCGCCTGGGTGAGCTCTCCCTGACCTTCGCGCCGGGGGACTTTATCCAGGTCAACCGCACCATCAACGACGCCATGGTGGCGCGGGCCATCGAGTGGCTCGCGGTGCAACCGGGCGACAAGGTGCTGGATCTCTTCTGTGGAGTCGGTAACTTTACCCTGCCGCTTGCGGCCCAGGCCCGCGAGGTCGTGGGGGTCGAGGGGGAGATGGCCATGGTGGAGCGGGCCCAGCACAACGCGGCGCGCAACGGCATCGACAATGTGCGAATCTTCAAGGCGGATCTGGCGGCGGATATCACGGATCTGCCCTGGGCCCGGGAGGGCTTCGATCTGGTGCTGCTCGACCCGGCGCGCCCCGGCGCCCTCGAGGTAATGCCACACGTGGCGAAACTTGCGCCCCGTCGCGTTGTCTATGTCTCCTGTAATCCCGTCTCCCTGGCTCGGGATAGCAAGGTGTTGACCCAGGCCGGCTATCGTCTCGAGCGCCTCGGCATGCTGGACATGTTCCCCCATACCGGCCATCTGGAGTCGATCGCCCTGTTTGTCAGGGAATAGTCGGGTAGGCCCTGATGCCGTCAGGCAAGTCTTGAATCAGGGCCGTCGCGCCCCCAGAGAGGGGAGTGTCGTTAGAGAGGGGTCACGCTGACCCCCTAAAGAAGGATGCAAAAGATGGTTTCGGTTCGCGATATACACCTCAAAGAGAACTTCACTCTGGAAGAGTGGCTCTCCTCCCTCTCTCTGAAGGAGAACGAGCGTGATCAGTTGCGAACCCTCTATCAATACTGTCTGGGCCTCGCCGATGAGGCGGTAGCCGCACGCCTGCTGGTGCGTGGCGTCGAGATGGTGGGCATCCTGCTGATGCTCAGCATGGACATCGCCACCCTCAAGGCGGCCATCCTCTATCCCTTCGCCGAGGCGGGGCTGCTGGAGCGCCACAAGCTCGATGAGGAGTTTGGCGCCAAGATTGCCCGCCTGGTGGAAGGGGTGCTGGAGATGGAGGCGATCCGCTCCCTGCAGACCGCCCAGCGCACCGAGACCTCGCCGGAGCAGGTGGACAACGTGCGCCGCATGCTGCTCGCCATGGTCGAGGACGTGCGCGCCGTGGTCATCAAGCTGGCCGAGCGCATCGCCTGCCTGCGTGAGGCGAAGAAGGCGGACGAGGAGACCCGGGTGCTGATGGCCCAGGAAATCTCCAACATCTATGCGCCGCTCGCCAACCGCCTCGGCATCGGTCAGCTCAAGTGGGAGCTCGAGGATCTCGCCTTCCGCTACCTGCATCCGGAGACCTACAAGCAGATCGCCAAGCAGCTCGACGAGAAGCGTCTCGATCGGGAGCGCTATATTCGCGAGTTTGTGACCAATCTGCGCGCCGCACTGAAAGAGGCGGGGATCGAGGCCGAGGTCTACGGCCGCCCGAAACACATCTACAGCATCTGGCGCAAGATGCAAAAGAAACACCTGGAGTTCACCGAGCTGTTCGACGTGCGCGCGGTGCGGGTGGTGACCCACCGTCTGCAAGACTGCTATGCGGCGCTCGGCATCGTCCATACCCATTTCCACCACATACCGCGCGAGTTCGACGACTACGTGGCCAACCCCAAACCCAACGGCTATCAGTCCATCCACACCGTGGTGGTGGGGCCCGAGGGCAAGACGGTGGAGATCCAGATCCGCACCGATCAGATGCACCAGGATGCCGAACTCGGGGTCGCCGCCCACTGGCGCTACAAGGAAGGGGCGCAGGCGGGCGGTAAGGCCAACAACTTCGAAGACAAAATCGAGTGGCTGCGCAAGCTGCTCGCCTGGCAGGAGGACATGTCCGAGAGCGGATCCCTGCTCGAGGATCTGCGCAGCCAGGTGTTCGAGGACAGGGTCTACGTCTTCACCCCCAAGGGGGATGTCATCGACTTGCCGGCCGGAGCCACGCCGCTCGACTTTGCCTACCACGTCCACAGCATGATCGGCCACCGCTGCATCGGCGCCAAGATTGACGGGCGTATCGTGCCCTTCACCTATGCCCTGCAGACCGGCGATCAGGTGGAGGTGATCACCCAGAAAGAGCCCAACCCGAGCCGCGACTGGATGAACCCCAACGCCGGCTTCTTGCGGTCGAGCCGGGCCCGCGCCAAGGTGGCCACCTGGTTTAGAAAGCTGGATCGCGACAAGAACATCGCCGCCGGCCGCGAGCTGCTCGACAAGGAGCTCGACCGCCACAATCTCACCCTCTCCAAGATCGACAAGCTGACCCTGGAGCGCTTCAACGCCGAGGAGCTCGACGATCTGCTGGCGGGGGTGGGCAGCGGTGACGTGCGCATCAACCAGCTGCTCAACTACCTCGATACCCGCTACAACAAGCCGAGTGTCGAGGAGGAGGAGCGGCGCCTGCTCGAGAAGCTCGAGCAGAAGGCCAACACCCCGTTCCGCCCCAAGGCGCGTGACCACATAGTGGTGGAAGGGGTCGGCAACCTGATGACCCATATCGCCCGCTGCTGCCAGCCCATACCGGGGGACAGCATAGTCGGCTTCATCACCCAGGGACGCGGCGTCTCCATCCACCGGGAGGATTGCGAGCAGCTCAAAGAGTTGTCGCGGCGCAACCCGGAGCGGATCATCGACGCCATCTGGGGTGAGAACTACTCGGGCGGCTACGGGCTCACCATCCGCATCGAGTCCAACGATCGCTCCGGCCTGCTGCGCGACATCACCACTGTGCTGGCCAACGAGAAGATCAACGTGATGGGGGTGCGCTCGCGCTCCAACGTCAAGTTGCAGACCGCCCAGATCGACATGGAGCTGGAGATCTACAACATCGATGCCTTCAACCGGGCCCTGGCCAAGCTAAGCCAGCTACCGGATATGATCAGCGTCAAACGCCTCTAACCCCAGTGACCGGCCAAGCGCCGGTCACTCTCTATCGGATAGCCGTCGAGGAGCCCATGAAACCGCCTTACCAACTTGCCGACCTGCTCGCCATCATGGCCCGCCTGCGCGACCCCGAGCAGGGTTGCCCCTGGGATCGGCAGCAGAGCTTCGCCACCATAGTTCCCTACACCCTGGAGGAGGCCTACGAGGTGGCCGATGCCATCGAGACCCAGGATTGGCAGGGGCTGCAAGGGGAGCTCGGGGATCTGCTGTTCCAGGTGATCTTCTACGCCCAGATGGGCAAGGAGCAGGCGCTGTTTGACTTCGATGCCATCGTCGATACGGTGTGCGAGAAGCTGATTCGCCGTCACCCCCACGTCTTCTCCGATGCCCATCTCGGCGACGAGCTGGCGGTCAAGGCCAACTGGGAGGCCGAGAAGGCCAAAGAGCGGGCGCAGAAGGATAAACCGAGCGTGCTCGACGACATCCCCCTCTCGCTGCCGGCCCTGACCCGGGCTGCCAAGATCCAGAAGCGCTGCGCCAGCGTCGGCTTCGACTGGAAGACCCTGGGCCCGGTGGTGGACAAGGTGCACGAGGAGATCGACGAGGTGATGGAAGAGGCCCTGATGGCCGACGTGAACCCGGATCGGGTGGCCGACGAGCTCGGCGATCTGCTGTTTGCCACCGTCAATCTGGTGCGCCATCTGGGCCATGACCCCGAGCAGGTGCTGCGCGGCGCCAATGCCAAGTTTGAGCGGCGCTTTCGCAAGGTAGAGGATCTGATCGAGCAAGAGGGGCTGGCGGTGAAGGATTGCACCCTGGAAAAACTCGATGCCGCCTGGAACCAGGTGAAGGAAATTTACGAAAGTTGATTTGGCGCAAGACAGCCCGTCGCTCGGGCTGTTAGATTTTTGCACATTGTTTGGGAGTGGGGGGTTTGGTATACTGTTTCCCCGTCCTGCTTCATCTCCCCGAAGCACCTTTAAACATTCCCTAAACTTTCTTTCAGGTTCAGCATGACGACCAAATATATTTTTGTTACTGGTGGCGTTGTTTCATCCCTCGGCAAAGGCATTGCCGCAGCTTCTCTGGCAGCCATTCTGGAAGCCCGTGGTCTGGATGTGACCATCATGAAACTGGACCCGTATATCAACGTGGACCCGGGCACCATGAGCCCGACTCAGCACGGTGAAGTGTTCGTCACCGAGGACGGGGCTGAGACCGATCTGGACCTGGGCCACTACGAGCGCTTCATCCGCACCAAGATGACTCGCCGCAACAACTTCACCACCGGCCGTATCTATGCCGACGTGCTGCGCAAAGAGCGCCGTGGTGACTACCTGGGTGCCACCATCCAGGTGATCCCGCACATCACCAACGCCATCAAGGAACGTGTCATCGCCGGCGGCGAAGGCCACCAGGTCGCCATCGTCGAGATCGGCGGTACCGTGGGCGATATCGAATCCCTGCCGTTCCTCGAGGCAATCCGCCAGCTGGCCGCCGAAGTGGGCCGCAACAACGCCATGTTCATGCACCTGACCCTGGTGCCTTACCTGGCCGCCGCCGGTGAAGTGAAGACCAAGCCGACCCAGCACTCCGTCAAAGAGCTGCTCTCCATCGGTATCCAGCCGGATGTGCTGATCTGCCGCTCCGACCGCGCCATTCCGGCCAACGAGCGTGCCAAGATCGCCCTGTTCTGTAACGTTCCCGAGCGCGCCGTCATCTCCATGAAGGACGTCGACTCCATCTACAAGATCCCGGCACTGCTCAAATCCCAGGGCCTCGACGGCTACATCACCGAGCGCTTCGGCATCGAGTGCAAGGACGCCGACCTCTCCGAGTGGGAGCAGGTGATCTATGAAGAGGCCAACCCGACCGCCGAAGTGACCATCGGCATGGTGGGCAAGTACGTCTCCCTGCCGGACGCCTACAAGTCCGTCAACGAGGCGCTCAAGCACGGCGGCCTGAAGAACCGTCTCTCCGTACACATCAAGTACATCGACTCTCAGGACATCGAGACCCGCGGCATCGAGATGCTGGAAGGTCTGGACGCCATCCTGGTGCCGGGCGGCTTCGGCGAGCGCGGCGTGGAAGGCAAGATCCTGGCCGCCAAGTATGCCCGTGAGCAGAAGATCCCCTATCTGGGCATCTGCCTCGGCATGCAGGTCGCCCTGATCGAGTACGCCCGTAACGTGGCGGGCATGGAAGGGGCTCACTCCTCCGAGTTCAAGAAAGACAGCCCGTTCCCCGTGGTCGGTCTCATCACCGAGTGGGTCGACGAAGAGGGCAAGGTCGAGACCCGTACCGAGAAGTCTGATCTCGGCGGCACCATGCGTCTGGGCTCCCAGCTCTGCCACCTGATCGACGGCTCCAAGGTCCGCGAGCTGTACGGCTCTGCTACCATCTATGAGCGCCATCGCCACCGCTATGAAGTGAACAACACCCTGCTGCCGAAGATCGAGGCTGCGGGTCTGAAGGTGACCGGTCTCTCCGCCGACAAGAAGCTGGTGGAAATCATCGAGATCCCGGATCACCCCTGGTTTGTGGCCGCCCAGTTCCACCCGGAGTTCACCTCGACTCCCCGTGATGGCCACGCCCTGTTTGCCGGCTTTGTCAAGGCGGCGGGTGAGTACCAGAAGCGTAATTTGAAGTAATCGGGAGCGGTTGGGGCATTGTGCCTCAGCCGCTTTTCCTTAATAATTTCTGTTGTTTTTTTACGAAACCTGAGGAAAGAAACATGTCCAAGATCGTTAAAGTGATCGGTCGTGAAATCATCGACTCCCGTGGTAACCCGACCGTTGAGGCCGAAGTTCATCTGGAAGGTGGTTTTGTGGGTATGGCTGCCGCTCCGTCCGGCGCCTCCACCGGCTCCCGCGAAGCCCTGGAACTGCGTGACGGCGACAAGAGCCGTTTCCTGGGCAAGGGTGTGCTGAAGGCGCTGGAAGCCGTTAACGGCCCGATCGCTCAAGCTCTGCTGGGCAAAGACGCCAAGGACCAGGCCACCGTTGACCAGATCATGATCGATCTGGACGGTACCGAGAACAAGTCCAAGTTCGGCGCCAACGCCATCCTGGCTGTTTCCCTGGCTAACGCCAAGGCTGCCGCCGCTGCCAAGGGCATGCCCCTGTACGCTCACATCGCCGAGCTGAACGGCACCGCCGGTGTCTACTCCATGCCGCTGCCCATGATGAACATCATCAATGGTGGTGAGCACGCCGACAACAACGTCGACATCCAGGAGTTCATGATCCAGCCGGTTGGCGCCAAGACCCTGAAAGAAGCCGTCCGCATGGGCGCCGAAGTGTTCCACAACCTGGCCAAGGTACTGAAGTCCAAGGGCTACAACACCGCCGTGGGTGACGAAGGTGGTTTCGCACCGAACCTGAAGTCCAACGCCGAAGCGCTGGAAGTGATCGCCGAGGCCGTTGCCGCTGCCGGTTACAAGCTGGGCACCGACATCACCCTGGCCATGGACTGCGCCGCTTCCGAGTTCTACGACGCCGAGAAGAAAGAGTACAACCTGAAGGGCGAAGGTCGTATCTTCTCCTCCAACGGTTTCTCCGACTTCCTGGAAGAGCTGACTGCCAAGTTCCCGATCGTCTCCATCGAAGACGGCCTGGACGAATCTGACTGGGAAGGCTTCGCCTACCAGACCCAGAAGCTGGGCAAGAAGATCCAGATCGTGGGTGACGACCTGTTCGTAACCAACACCAAGATCCTCAAGCGCGGTATCGACAACGGCATCGCCAACTCCATCCTGATCAAGTTCAACCAGATCGGTTCCCTGACCGAGACTCTGGCTGCCATCAAGATGGCCAAAGACGCCGGCTACACCGCCGTCATCTCCCACCGCTCCGGTGAGACCGAAGACGCGACCATCGCCGACCTGGCCGTTGGTACCGCCGCTGGCCAGATCAAGACCGGCTCCATGAGCCGTTCTGACCGTGTTGCCAAGTACAACCAGCTGATCCGTATCGAGGAAGCGCTGGGTGAGAAGGCTCCGTTCCGCGGTCTGAAAGAAGTGAAGAACCAGGCCTAATCGCCTCGTTCTGCCAGCCCGACTGGCGTGACGAAAACCGGAACCCTTGGGTTCCGGTTTTTTTATGTCTGGTTTGGGGGGATGTGCGTTGACCCGTGACGGGCAACGAGGGGGGGCAGCGAGGACTTTGTCCTCGACGGGGTTTCGCCCGCCATCCTGGAGGAGCTCAGTCAAGCTCCTGGCCTATGGCAAGCATCACAATCCCTGCGGGATTGCCGCTATGCGGGGTTTCGTCCGCCCTTCCGAGGGCGCTCAGCCAAGCTCCTTGGCCTATGGCAAGCGTCACAATCCCTGCGGGATTGCCGCTATGCGGGGTTTCGCCCGCCCTGCGGGCTGTGGCGAGTGACTTTGGAAAGACCCAAAGTCACCAAAGGTCTTCTCCCCCGGCAAGCCGTCCGCTGCGCGGATGCCCTCGGCTCGTTGAGCTGGTCGGACGTACCGCCGCACACGGCACGTTCATGTGCCGCCTGCGGCTGCGCCGTCGTCCATGACGGCGCTACTGACCCGCTCCACTCACCTCGGCGGCTTGCAGGGGGTCAACAACACCGTGCCCGGCAGTGGCTAAGTGGGCTCGCTACGCGGCGCTCAAAATGGTGGTGTCCTAATTGCTAATCCCTGGGGGATTGCCGCTATGCGGGGTTTCGCCCGCCCTTCCGAGGGCGCTCAGCCAAGCTCCAGGGCCTATGGCAAGTACCTTGATGCGGCTGCGCCGCATAGGACGCGAGGACTTTGTCCTCGAAGGCCCACCATTCAGGGGGCGCTCAGCCAAGTTCCTGGCCTATGGCAAGTACTTGATGCGGCTGCGCCGCATAGGATGCGAGGACTTTGTCCTCGAAGGGGTTTCGCCCGCCCTGCGGGCTGTGGCGAGTGACTTTGGAAAGACCCAAAGTCACCAAAGGTCTTCTCCCCCGGCAAGCCGTCCGCTGCGCGGATGCCCTCGGCTCGTTGAGCGGGTCGGACGTACCGCCGCACACGGCACGTTCATGTGCCGCCTGCGGCTGCGCCGTCATCCCTGACGGCGCTACTGACCCGCTCCACTCACCTCGGCGGCTTGCAGGGGGTCAACAATACCGTGCCCGGCAGTGGCTAAGTGGGCTCGCTACGCGGCGCTCAAAATGGTGGGTGTCCCGATTTTACTGGTAACCGTTGGATATTACCAGAATGGACACCATAGGGATCAGAATGAATATAGCTCGATTCACCGACATATAGAATTACATGTGAAAAATCTGATTTAGTAATTTTACAAATTAGCGAACTGTTCTTTTCATTAGAACGAGTGAGAATGATATCTCCAAGCTTCAGCTTTGTTCTGTCAAGTAGGTACATAATACTCTCAATAAACCTAACGCCCGCATTTGCGGCTGGTTTGGAGCGCAGCGGAAAACCAGTCCGACAACATGCGCTTGTTAAGCGCAATCAAGCACAATAGGCAAAGCATTCTGCAGCAGGTTTTCTAAATCTTCCGACCACACTGAAGCTGCTTTCATTTCATCAATTAGCTCTAGAAAACTACTATCCGTCAATAACATTGTAGCTGTTGATGCTGCATAACTTGCCTGTGGTACGCACTCCTTTAACAAACCTTCAACCACACCCAGAAGTCTGTTCTTTGATCTTGTATCACCGGCCTCTTGATATACTTGCCACCGATCAAATGCCGTTTCAATAAGCTCGCTGATTTTTTCTCCGATTTTATAGCGACTAAATACCAAACGATCTGAATGATTAAGGTTTGTTACCTGAATTGTACATACTCCAATTTCTGAAATACCCCTCAATCTGTATAGACGAAGAGCCAAGTGTTCTTTTGGGTCATCTCGATAGGGGTTCACAATTGGGTCAGCCACCACATCATGAGCCCCCTTAGAACCGTTACACTTTTTGCACGATGGCAATAGGTTTTCCCAATCCACGACTTTTTCTGGATTGTTTTTTTTATCTTCGAAATGCTCAACCTCCATATAATTGCTTTCCGTTTCAAGTGGACATTCACAATATGCACACTTGCCAAAACTAGAAGCGAGTAGAGGCTCTTTGATATGGTGCTGGTTCCACACAGACTTTCCGCTACTTTTGAACTCAGCGGTTAATTCAGCGACTTTTTCTGCACTTAGGTATGGGGGGGCGGGGGCTCTTTGCAACTTAATCACTCGCCAACCTCCCTGATGGAAATCAATTCAAGCTTAAGGAGCTTCCTAAGATAATTTTCAGAATGAAGCAATTTGTCTAGCTCCTGATAGGCTGCTTCAGCTGCAGAATAGTTTTCTTCTGTTATAGCCCTCTCGAATTCGGAAAGCTTGTCTTTATACGTATCGGTTCTTGTATCCTCCATACCCATTACATCAATGAGAACTTCTTCTACGGTCCAGCCTTGGAAGCCATATGAACCTCCACTCAACTGCCTTCTATAAACACCATCTTCATTCGCAGCTAAAGCAATAATTTCATTAGGCTTCGCATTCTGCAAAATATGAGGGCTATGTGTTGACGTAATGAACTTAATTTGTGGAAAAACATCAACCAATATCCCAGCTATTTTTGACTGCCACTCGGGGTGCAAATGAAGCTCAAGCTCATCTATTAGTATAATTCCATCGAACTCATCAGCTTTGATGCAAGGAGATTTAAAGCGAAGTTCAATGTCTTTAATAATTCCGAAAATAATCGAAAGGCAAGATTTAAACCCAGATGATAAATACTCGTAATAGATTTCGCCGCTTGGAGAATCGATCATTATTTCATTAGATGAAGCGAGTACTTTTTTAAAGCTAAACCCTTCGCTTAGTAATGAAAAGGCCTTTTTGGCTATTTCTAGGTTGTGCAACTGTTCTTCAGTCAACGCTCCTTCATGTGCTGAGTATAAGTACCGGTTAACAAACCAATTCTTGACTTCGCTAATGTTAACGCCGTATTTAGCCTCTTCAAAAGACGTGTTTATATTTTTATTTGTGTCCTTCGCAACTGCTTGAAGGGGTTGATATTGAAATGTTCTAGTGACTTTTAGAGAAAGTAGTTTTTCCGAGTACTGGTGCAAACCTCTAATGCTAGAGTGTTTATCTGGGTCAAAGTCAGCGATTTGAACATTTGATTGTTGATCACCGTTTTCTGTTTCGATAATCGATTTGAATGTTCCTTGATCACTTGAGACGTTTCTCTTAAGAATATTCGTATTGTTCGCTGAAAACGAATGAGCAACGCATTCTAGAATTGTAGTCTTTCCTATACCATTGGGACCACAAATAAAGTTCATATGATCATCAAAATCGATGTGTAGATTTTTGATTCCACCAATGCCTTCGATATCTATCGATTTTATTTTCATGCTAATTCCATTATTCGGCTACTGTACGCTTAACGTCCCGCATAAACGGCGAGCGAGTTTTGCGAGTCCAGCCCCCACAGGGGGCGATGTTTAATGCGATTGTTATAGGATAACTAGCCAGCGTTCAGCATTGAGTAAACTACACCACTAACAAAGACGGAGAGCAGAAAGTTACCTAAACTAGTGCCACCATCAGACCGCAAGGCCTCTCCAAAGTATTCATCCGGAACTCTTGAAGAGATGTAGCTTTCTATAACCTTTCTTGCTTGATTGAAATAAACTCGATTTGCAACCAAACCGCTAAAAAGCATTAATATTACAAGGCTTCCTGCTACAATGATTAAAGCATATTCATGACTAACTCTAAAGTGGCTCACTGCTAAATTGCCGCCAACTGTCGCAGCAATTTCTAACAACATAAGAACAACACCAAATACAGGCATTTTCCTGAAAAAGAACCATTTATACGTAAGCAAAAATGCGTAGAAGTTGAAACCTGCATTGCTGCTCTCATTTTTCATTAGTGACTTCCAACGCTTGGGATAGTAATCCCCCCAAGTATACGCTTTGTACGCCTCGACTGACGTTTCCTTAGCTATTACTATCCTTTTTCTTTCTTGCGTTGATTCAACATTCGTAGGAATCATCCTTCCCTCCTATAACGTTTGGTTAAGGGGCGGGCTTTAGCCCGTCCCAGTGAGCGAAGCGAGCAATTTGAACCAGTTGTTAGCCGGTGATGATGAAGGGTAGCTTTTCGCATAAATACGCAACTTCTCTTTCGATGAACTCCTCAGGGCTTTCATTGCAAGAATATGCTTCGAAAATATGGTTAATGATGTTTTTTACCTGCTCCAAAGTAAGATGCTCTGCATCGATTAATTCAAGAAGAGTTTCGGCAATTTCATTAAGACTGAAGCAATATTCTGCGGCGGCAATGCTTAGTTCTGCGTGGGCCATCTCATGGTTGGTTTCTGATTTTTTGTGCTGGCCTAAATACGCAAGCGGTTTGTCTAAAATTTCAAAAGGATAAGTTTCTTGATGCTTTTCGCAGTACTCTATTAAGACTCGTCTGACTTGCACGTAATCCAAATTATGAGAATCATCGTCTAGTAGAGCATTGAGTTTTGTATTGGCTATCCAGTTTTTCATAGCGGATAAACGCCTAGGCTAACGCCGCATTCAGCGGCTTGTCCGCTGCAATGCTTTGTTAGCACTTTTTATCAAATCTTGGATTTCGGTTCTACCAAGCTCTGTAACCTCTCGTTTAAACCAATCGTTAACTCTATTTTTAATCTCTCTCTTGATTTCGTTGCTTAATCGGAATGGACGCGTATAACGTTTTTGCTTATATGAATAAATATAGTTAAGTCCATCTTCATAGAGGATTCTATCGAACGAATAGAAATCTGCGTATGACCCATTACTATTCATACAAAGCACAAGATCACCTTGGCTATATGGGAGATTTGACTCATTGCAGGCGTAAGTAAAGAAATCCCGTAACATGGAGGCTGACCCTTCATCTGAGTCCTCTTTCAATAGCTCATGTGCTTCCTCAATAGTGGCTTTGGTATGCCTAGAATCCCAAATAAAAACAGGTATTAGCTGATTTTCTTCTTCGGAAAGCCACTCATCTCCATTGCTCGCCTGTACAGATCTAGCTCGTCCAGCCTGTATGCGGCGATGGTTTTCTCTGTACTTTTGGAGATCGTTATGAAAACGCCTTTGATTGCAACTAACGACATCGCTTGACGATTTCATTGTGGCCAATTCTTCCATATAGTTTTCCAGTAGAGCCTTATTCTCTATCACGACACACGTATCTCTCTTCAGACTCAATCCGGTATTAGTAAAATTGGCGCTTCCTATTATTACCGTTGCCGGCTTAATCAAATATAGCTTCCAATGAACGCTGTTTTGATATCTAAAATCAACAGAAAGAGAAAAATTATCATTTTCAATGTTTTTACAATATTCAAAGAAGTCTGGAGATGAAAATGAGTTTATGGTTCCAACCAATAATTCCAACCTATTTCCGCAATCTAGGAGTAAGTCAACAATGTTTTCTGTACCGCTAGCGAAAGCAGAGACAATGATAACTTCTCGCTCACGAATACCCTTAAGGAAAGTGGCTAGATTATTTTCGTTATTAAGGATTTTCATATGGCATCCAGAATGGCTGGCTTTGAGTGCTAACGCCCGCTTAAGGGGCAGACAACGCTACTACCAAGCTTCAGCATAACACCGTAATCATACAAGCCGACGCATAATGGAAATGCCGCGCGTTGGCTGTCCCTCTTGAAGCGTTTGTTAGGTGAGCGGTTATCTAAGCCAATCACGTAACCTTGTCGCTGTATTGTCATGATAGTTATAAACTAACCATGAAAATTTGGCGTCACCTTGCATCTGTCCCCACACAATATGACGATAAATACCTAAATACTCTTGCTTTGCCCAAGTTTGTTCGTAACTCGTAGTTGCAGCCGGCAATAACGCAACATTAGACATTGATAAACTCGCATCACCAATACCTAGCTCCCAAGGAACCCACTTGGAGTCTTTGCTATTGGTGGTAACAAATACGACTAGCTTTCGACTTTCTTTAATCTGATTTTTTATTATCAAAGCTGTTTCAGGGTTAGGTGTTTCAGGCATTCTGTCATCACCTAAATCACAATAAACAGAAGCCCCATGATTTTCTAGTAGCTCGATAACCCCTGGCAAATACTCTGCATCTTTTGATGAGTGAGATAAGAATGTATCTTTATTGCTTTTAGTTCTAGAGGCTTTCAATATGGCCTGAGAGTTAGACCGGAGGTTTGTATTAAACCGTCTGAGGTCATCAAATGTTGTAAATTGAACCATAATAAATACCTTAACCTATAGCTATTATTTTTGTTATATAAATCAATACAACAATGGATATATAAAATCCCCATACAGAAAAGGATTTTAATGATTGAATTTGCAAACTAGATAGATTGCCTTTAGGCACCACTGAATACAAATCTTCTTGAGTCAGCTTGCTTTCATGCAATTTTTTTATGAAGTCATTATATGATTGTCTAAATGCTTTTTCTAAAGATAGATAATAAGCATCCAATGCAAGAAAGACTACCGTTGGAAGAAATGCAATATAAGTGAAATCAGGTTTCCCTTTATCCGCAACTATCACCAATATCGCCGAGACCAAAGTAACACACCAAGCTTTGCAAGCAGAACTATTTGCAGCCATCCTTTGAATGACATTTTGTATTATACCCAAATGAGTTTGAATGGGCGCAGACTCAACCCCGACATTTAGATATTGAATACTTTCTTGCTCTGTCATAAATACAATCAACCTTATAATAAAGAGCCAAAACTGATGCAAGCTCACCTAACAGTGATTAGATGGAAGGCGGTACTAATCCGTTAGCAGAGAATTCCATCTAACTCCGTAACATTTCAATCGCCGCCAAGTAAAAATTATTATGAAATCATAACATTGCAGATTACATCAGGTGTCCGAGCGTATTCGCTTGACGTCCTCTTTTTGCGCCACTGTTACTACTATGTGAAAAACAGTGCGCAGTCGCCAAAGCACGCCTGCGTGAACAGGTCAGAAATTAAAATGAGGCCGTCACCATGTTGAGTGAGCGCTCCACTTGCTTATCCATGCCATCCGGCATGGCTACCGCCCCTGAATTTCAGCCTCCAGCCTGCTGTTTTTTACCGGCGAGGTTGCACTGGCTTGGTCCATGGGTGACTCCGGTGAGACGGTTGCCAAACGGCTATGTTAGCGAGTGATACGGGGGAGGGAAGAGGGAAACGATGGTTTCCTGAGCAAGCTCAATAAATTGATAGAGATTGGGTCGTGCTGGAACACTGCAACCCGTGCAAAGCATCAGAGGGGCAGGGTATTGGCTTCCCCTTCAGTCCGCCGAGAGATATTGGGACACCCCCCATTTTGAGCGCCGCGTAGCGGCCAATAGAGCAGCAACCTACCAACCCAGTTGCAGTCGGGCACGGTATTGGTTTCCCCTCTGATTCGCTGAGAGGAGGTGGCAGGTCCAGGCCGCGAGACAAGGATGTCGAGCGAGTGGCGGCGGGCCATGGAAGGCCCGTCGGCGCGTGCCGTCGGACCTGACGGCGAGTCGAAGGGACTCGACGAAGGAGAGCGAATCGGCGGGGTTGGCCTTTCTTTTGGTGACTTTTCTTTGGCCACGCAAAGAAAAGTCACTCGCCATAGCCCGCAGGGCGGGCGAAACCCCTATGCGGCGTAGCCGCATCAAGATGCCTGACACAGGCGAAGGAGCTTGGCCGAGCTCCGCTTTTGCTCGGCGGTCCGTCCGACCTTGTGACTGACCCGAGGGAAACCGCATCGCGGTCGGATTGGCTGGGGGTGGCCTTTCTTTTGGTGACTTTTCTTTGGCCACGCAAAGAAAAGTCACTCGCCAAAGCCCGCAGGGCGGGCGAAACCCCTATGCGGCTTAGCCGCATCAACATCGCCGTCACAGCAGGTTCGGCGCTTGACCAAGCGGTGACCCCCTTCGGGGGCCGCGCCCTCGCGCTCTAAGGGGCAGCGCCGCATCAAGATGCCAGCAGGAGCCTGGCCGAGCGCCTCCCGATTGGGAGGCTAAATCAGGGCGTTCAGCCCCACCATCAGGGTCGCCAGCGGCAAGATCGGCAGCTTGAGCACCCGCAGGGCAAACAGCCCCATGGCGGCCAGGGCGAGCTGGGCCGGCCCCTGCACCGCGCTGGTGAAGACCGGCTGGTAGAGGGCTGCCAGCAGCAGCCCCACCACGGCGGCATTGAGACCGGCCGCCGCCGCCTGCCAGCGGGGGCGGGCCAGCAGGGCCTGCCACAGGGGGGCGAGGGCCAGCAGCAGCAAGAAGCCGGGCAGGAAGACGCCCAGGGTGGCGAGCAGGGCCCCCGGCAGCGGCGCCTCGGGCAGGCTTAACGCGCCGAGATAGCTGGCCAGGGTAAACATGGGGCCGGGCACCAACTGGGCCAGGGCATAGCCGCCGAGGAACTGGCTCTCCCCCAGGCTCGCGCCCACCGTCTGTTGCAGCAGGGGCAGCACCACATGGCCGCCGCCAAACACCAGGGATCCGGCCAGATAGAAGTCGGCGAAGAGTTGCATGCCGAGCAGGGGAGGGGCGATCAGCAGCAGCAAGAAGGCGGTCAGCCAGCCCCAGCCCGGCCGGGCCAGGGGGGCGCGCCCTTGAGTCGGCTCCTTGCGCCAGGCGGCGATGGCGGCGGCCAGCAGCAGCACGGCGAACTGGGTGGCCAGATGGGGTAGCAGCCAGAGGGCGGCGGCACTGCCCACCATCAGCCCCTGACGCAGGGCCGTGGTGCAGAACTGGCGTCCCATAGCGAGCACGGCGTCGGCCACCACCACCAGGGCCAGCAGTTTGAGCCCCTGTAGCAAGAGTGGAAACCAGGCCCGATCCAGCAGGTGGCCACCGAGCAGGGCCAGGGCCGTCATCAGCGCAAACGAGGGGAGGGTGAAGCCGACAAAGGCGGCCAGGGCCCCCGGCAGTCCGGCCCTGTGATGGCCGATGGCAAAGCCGAGCTGACTCGAGGCCGGGCCGGGCAGCAGCTGGCACAGGGCCAGTCGCTCGGCAAACTCGCCCTGGCTCAGCCAGCCCAGGCGTTCGACGAAGGTCTGGCGAAACAGGCCGATATGGGCGGCCGGTCCGCCGAAGCCGAGACAGCCCAGGGTGAGAAAACGGATAAAGATGGTCAGCATGGCACCCCCTATGATTGGTGGCGCCATCATATGACAAATTGATGACAATCAGGTTACGCATCAGGCAGATAGAGAGCCCCGGCCAGCCAGGCGGCCACCCCCTGGCGGCAGGCGTCGAACAGGGGCTCGGGCAGGGCGTGCGGATCGCACCAGTGCCACCCCTCGCACTTGTCCGGCTCGCGCAGCTCGGGCTCACCCTGCACCCTGGCGTGCAGGATCACCGACACATAGTGCAGGCCGCTCTCGCGCCAGGTCTCCAGGTTGTTGGTCAGCGCCACCACCCGGGGGGCCTCGATGCGAAACCCGGTCTCTTCTTCTATTTCGCGCGCTGCCGCCGTCTCAAAGGTCTCGCCGAACTCCAGATGACCGCCGGGGATCGACCAATAGGGGGCGTGGCCTCCCTTGCGTCGCCCCATCAGGATCAATCCTGACGGGCTCTCCAGGATCACCCCGACCCCGACTCTTGGGTACTCCATCTTCTTCTCCTCTGTGGTGGGAGGCCTATGCTACTGCGCCGGCGCGGGTGAGGCCAGGTGAGCGCCCCGGCCTTGGCGCGATCGTCGGTCACCGAGCGATTCGCAATAGTTTGATTAGCCAATCATTTTTGCTATTTAAGCGTATCAAGTGCGGCTCGAACGGGTACTCTACATGAGCCTCGCAAGAGGCCTTTGTGTCATGGGCGAGTGAGCAAGAGGAGTGGAGTCATGAAGAGAGTCTGGCTGGCGGCGATCGCCCTGATGGCCTTGTCCGGGTGTATTAACCGTGATGCTATCTATGCCAATCCTCCCCCCGAGCTGCTCAAGCAGCTCGACCTGCTGCTGCCTGCGGCCAACCGCTTTGTCGAAGAGAGCGAGGCTGCGGCCATGGCCAACGGCGTGGCGCTCGATGACCAGCAGCAGGCGTTGGCCAGATCGCTTGGGATCCGCGAGGTGGAGCGGGTGCGGGTCTATTACGTGGATGCGCTGCCCTCGCCGACGGATCCGCAGCTCCTGCCTCTGGCGAAGCGGTATGGCTACAGCTCGCCGGCCATGGGCGCCTACACCTATGGCTACGGCATCTGGATAAAGACCCCCTATCGCCACGATCGCGAGCTGCTGGCGCACGAGCTGGTCCATGTGCATCAGGGGGAGAGGTTGGGCCGAGAGGCGCTGACCCGGCAATACCTGATGCAGCTCTTTATCTACGGCTACAACAACGCGCCTCTGGAGCTCGAGGCCTATCGGATCGCCGGCTCGCTGCGATAGGGCCGCCGAAGCACCCTGTTGGGGCGCAAACCCCTTCCCCTCGGCGCTCTCGTGACCACCCTGAGCGCCCCCCCCCACTCTCGTTCTGCCCGGCGGCGCCACCACCGAATGGGGGGCCGTCGGCGCGCTTGTGTCAAAGGCTTGAGCTTGTTAACAGTCAGGGTTCAGATGGTCTCGTATGATAACCATCAGATGTTCAATCAAGGATGTGATAGCGAAATGAATCGTGTCTCTATTCGTGCAAAGACCCTGACGCTGGCCATAGTCCCCATCCTGCTGATGGCGCTGCTGCTTAATATCGAACTCTGGCGGCGTGAGCAGCAGGATCTGAGTGCCCAGCTCGAGCGTTATCGCGAGAGTGCCCTGGCCCAGAAGAAGGCGGTGCTGGCCGAGCACGTGCTGATGGCCAAGACCGCCATCGCCCCCCTGCTCGCCCAAGACACCCCGGAGGCGCGTGAGCAGGCCAAGGCCATACTGCGAACCCTGCGTTACGCCGAAGACGGCTACTTCTATGTCTATGATACCAAGGGGATCAACCTGGCCCACGGCGTCAAGCCGGAGCTGGAGGGCAAGGATCTCTCTGGCCTGACCGACAGCGAAGGCAATCGGGTGCTGCTCGATATCATCAAGGCGGCCCAGAGCGGCGACGGCTACTCGCAATTTATCTGGGACAAGCCCTCCAAGGGGAGCCCGCAACCCAAGCTCGGCTATGCGGTCATGTTGCCCCAGTGGGGCTGGGTGCTCGGCACCGGCTTCTATATCGATGACATCGACGATGCGGTGGCCAAGGCCCGGGAAGAGGGGGAGGCCGCGCTCGCCATCACGCTGCGCGATACCCTGCTCACCTCGCTGCTGCTCACCCTGTTCGCCATCGTCGGCAGCCTCTGGGTGTCGCGCTCCATAACCCGGCCGATCCAGACCCTGGTGGCGAACTTTCACGATCTCGCCCACGGCGAGGGGGACCTGACCCGTCGCCTGCGCCTCGACCAGGGCGATGAGCTCGGCGATCTCGCCCGCAGCTTCAACGGCTTTATCGAGAAGATCCACCAGCTGGTCGAGCAGGTGAGCTCGGCCTCGGATCGGGTCTATCAGTCGGTTGAGACCCTGCAACGCCAGTCCGGCGACTACCTCTCGCGCATGAGCTCGCACCACAAGGAGACGGAGCAGGTGGTGGCCGCCATGACAGAGATGAGCTCCACCGCCCACAGCGTGGCGGGCAACGCCGGGGATGCGGCCGCCGCCACCGGCAATGCCGACCACCTCTCGCGTCAGACCCGGGTGGTGATCACCCGCGCCATGGACGGCATCGACAACCTGATCACCGATCTCAACGCCATCCACGATCAGATAGGCACCCTGACCCGGGAGACGGATCAGATCCAGAACGTGGTGGGGGTCATCTCGGGGATCGCCGATCAGACCAACCTGCTGGCGCTCAATGCCGCCATCGAAGCGGCCCGAGCCGGAGAGCAGGGGCGCGGATTTGCGGTGGTGGCCGACGAGGTTCGCCAGCTTGCGTTTCGCACCCAGCAGAGCACGGTGGAGATAGGCACCATGTTGCAGCGGTTGCAGCAGATAGTGGCCACCGCCGGCACCCTGATGAGCGAGAGCCAGGCCCGCCACAGCGGCACCCTGGCCGAAACCGGCGCCCTGGTGACCAACCTCGACGAGATGAGCGGGGCCATCACCACCATCAACGACATGAACCTGCAGATCGCCAGCGCCGCCGAGCAGCAGCACGCGGTGACCGAGGAGATCAACCGCAACCTGGTGGCGATCCAGCATATCGTGGGTGAGCTGAGCCAGGGGGCCGATGCGACCCGTCACACCTGTGAGGAGCTGGCCGATTCCGGCAGGACCCTGCATCGGTTGGTGGAGCGGTTTCAGATCTAGGGGCCCGGCCTTGCGGGGGCGCTCGGCCGAGCGCCTGGCCTACGACGTGGCTTTTGATGCGGCGTTGCCGCATGGGACTTGCGGGGGAGCTCAGCCAAGCTCCTTGGCCTATGGCAAGTTTTGATGCGGCGTTGCCACATAGGATGCGAGGGCGTTGCCGCATGGGATGCGAGGACTTTGTCCTCGAAGGGGTTTCGCC
>NZ_CDCE01000011.1:1554-2710 GCF_000819805.1 Aeromonas diversa CDC 2478-85 | reverse complement strand
CGAATCAGAGGGGGAGCCAAGACCGTGCCCGTCTGTAGCGATGGAGGTTGGTGTCAGTTTGTTGGCCGCTAAGCGGCGCTCAAAACGGCGGCTGGAGTGCTTTGTTAGGCCAACTTTCCAATTAATGAGGCCGCAACTTCCGCGAAGCCGTTTATATTTTTTATAGCATCCGCCTTCTGCTGGTTTGTTTTAGTTGCATCGCTGACAACGACCATTAAATCCGCGAGGGTTTCTTTGCTAACGGCAGCCTCAGCAAGTACATCAGACACCTGCTTTTTAGTGAGGCCGGCGATATCGGATGCCTCAGATGAAAATTGGTCATTTGCGATTTGATTGGCTTTTGCACGTAGTGCGGCCCATTCAGTATTGTCCATTTTCACTACCCTCACTTATTGTTGATTAAACTTTGAATTTTGTTGTTGATATCGATCGCCTTGCCAGCCTCAACTCCGCCCTTTTGAACAAAAGAATCGATTTCAGAAAAAATTTTGTCGAGCTGTATTTTCCCCCCAGTGGCTGACGACACCAGCTGAATGCTTTTGTTGGTGGAATCCTTTACTGAAACGGCAGATTGCAGCAATCCAGTAATAGTAGAATTTGCTTGGTTAAGAATCAAATAGTTGTCTTGAATTGTTGAAACTAGATCAATTCGCACTTTTTCAAGTGCCTCTTTAGTTGAGTCGTTCTTGCTGTTCAATGCGATTATGTCTTTTGATACGTCCATCAACTGGCTAGTTGTGAGGGTAACGTCGCCGGAAGGCGCGATTGTGGAAAAATACGAAGCAATTGCTCTCTGTAAAGCTTCATCTAGCTCTTTCCGCTTACTCTCGAAGTAGAGGTTAAGTAAGCTTATCTGAGCGTCGCTCTGCTTTTTTATGCCAGTTCCAAGTTCGCTACTTAAACTTACAGACTCCGGCGGAATGGTGGCACATGCTGAGACACATGTCACAAGAGCTATGGCACACAGTTTTAGAATCTTCACAATCAATCTCCCTTCAGTTTTGACGACAACAGCGGCTCACAAAAATGGTGACATGGATTTCTGGCCAAACGCCTTGCTCAGTTGTGGCCGGAATGGCGTTTGATTTGCACGAATGTATTTCTAGCGCAAATCAAACGGAGTGTAGGGCGTCAACTGCAGCAACTTGTTAGCACT
>NZ_CDCE01000011.1:508-1410 GCF_000819805.1 Aeromonas diversa CDC 2478-85 | reverse complement strand
GTTGCTGCATCTTTAAGTTCTTGAGCGGCTTGATCCCAAAAAACCACGACAACAGTAAAGCCTTCGGATTTTAGGTCTTCAATCACAGGCACATAGTCTTTGTCGCCAGCGACAAGGACGATTTCGCTGGTTTCTTTTTCGCTTGCGATCAAAGTATAAGCATCTTTGGTTATTTGGTGGGCTATTGCAACATCAACCTTCTTTTCTTTTCCTGCCGCATTTCGATCGTAAGTTTTAACCTCAAAGCCTTTGTGCTCGACCATTTTCCAGAATGAGTCTGATGGTGGAGGTGAGCCCCAAAGTTTGGCGCAGCCTACTTCCTGGCCATCACCACACAAGTATTCATATAGCTTTCCATAATCGAGCTTATACGAAAAATCAAAAACTCTTCGCTCCATTGAATCTCGAAGATCAACAGCCATGCCCTTCTCTACAGCTGCAGTCCTTTGACCTTCAATAAATACATTTGAGTTATCAATGTATGTAAATGACTTCAATTTCTACTCCTTAGTTTGAAGTTATGATGAGTGCTAACGTTGGAATTAAGGGGCGCCGGTACGGCGTCCCCTTGGATGACTTGTTATGGCAGGACGGGAACTTGGCTAAAACAAGTTTTTGGTTAGCGATTTATTGCCTCAATAACGTTAACAAGGTCAGACATAGTGTGATTTTCAAAGCTTTTTCCTTGGAAGTTCACTGAGCCTGTATTAAATACATTCATTATGAGGCCACAAGGAAAATCAAATTTTGTTTGCAGGCCGCTCGGGTGACTGATTTTGGCTTCTGGATGCTTGTTTTTGACGAAATCAAAAAGCATCTGTGTATTGTTGCACTTCAATGGCATTGCTTCTTCTCCTTTTGTTTGTGTTTGTCAGGGTGCGCCCTAACAGTGATTAGATGGA
>NZ_CDCE01000011.1:0-249 GCF_000819805.1 Aeromonas diversa CDC 2478-85 | reverse complement strand
GAAAATCATCATTAAATCATGGCGTTACATGCTTGCTTATCGTGCTGGGCGTATTCGCTTGACTTCTTCTTTTTGCGCTGTTGTTACTGCTGCGTAAAAAAACAGCGTTCAGAGCAGTCTTGAAAAGTGTCGCCACAGCACGCCTGCGTGAACAGTTCAGAAATCAGCATGAGGCCGTCACTATGCTGAGTGGGTAGTAGTGGGCAGCTCTCGCTTATCCATTCCATCTGGCAAGGCTACCGCCCCTGA
>NZ_CDCE01000010.1:83413-149275 GCF_000819805.1 Aeromonas diversa CDC 2478-85 | reverse complement strand
CCTTCTCTGGGTTCACCGCCGACTTCGTTCATCGAGTCCTTCGCAAACATGGCATCCTCTCCCACGGAACTGGTAGGGATTTACCACGCGTCGAGCAGGCACGTATGTACCAGTTGCCAATCGAGCGCATCATCATGGCCCGTGACAAGCTACTTGAACAAGACTGTCAGTCAACCGGTGATTAACCTTGGATGTGGGGCCGCAGAATGCGGCCCCGATTGCGCTTAATGGAGGCGAGATTGCTCGTCATCTTCCTGCTCATCAAATAGATGCGCTCGCTTATGCGTCAGCTGGGCGATCAACTCCTCCTGTGACCACACCTTAGCCTGCCAGTCATTCTCAACACGGGTCCGAAGCTGTTGGAAAAAGTACTCATCAGCAACCGCCATCAAGTAAGCCAGCTCAAGCACTTCGTCGCCATTCAACGCGACCTTACGAGCTTTACGTTTGGCGCTCTCGCTGACCTTCATCTCATGCTGGGTTTGGGCAATGTGCAGTCCTTGAAGAGCCGGGTTAAGACCACTAATCACTTTCTGGTTTAACCCATGCTTGATGCTATCCATCAAGGACTTACCCAAGATTCCCCCCGTGGGCACGGTAACTGATGCAACGAAAAGGCTGAACTCCAGCAGCTCTTCCTCGGTCAAGTCACCACACATCAGCATGTGCTCGAGTGAACGCCCTGACTTCCCAAATACCTTCTCGATTAGTTCATGATTGATCTTCATGATGCTGTCCTTTGGTTTTGGCAAGATTGCCGCCCCAAGATTTAAGTCCCCCTTTAGGGGGACAAAAGCATCAAAATAGAATCGATATTAATTCCCTTTCGACCGGGCTTACCCCTGGTATCGCAGTATCACGAGATCTCGCCAGCCTCAGTTCATTGGGTAACCCTCACTGCGACGCCTAAAAATCATGGTGACATCATCATCAAGGCAGATGGTTCGGTTCCTATCATAGGAACGGGACAGCCCATTAAAATCAATTGGTTATAGATAAACCGTCCATCTTTATATTACCACTCACCCACGATGGGTGAGTCGAGGGTGAGTCAGCTTGCGGTTTCATCAAGGATAAGAGGGGCTGGATGGGCCAGAGGGGGGGAGGTGGTCGAGTCAAGGTAGGGGGGCGGTATCCCCTCCCGCCGCCGCGAATACAGAATCGGTCACCAATGACCGCTTACATTCCCAGCATTTTTTCAATTCCGGTGCTGCAAACAATCGAGGCCCTAATCAGGCTTCGCGACGGTGAATTCAACATTGAAGTGCAACGCCCGTTCAAAAATCAAGCAGCCTTACACAACTGGTCAAAGATCACTTGAGGCAACTTAAAGCCAAGGCACTTTCGCGGCCGCAAGTTCAGCCGTCGTTCGAAGGCCGATAGTGCTTCCGGCGTGACTTGGCTCAAATCACTGGTTATGGCGACAGGTCTTCTTCACCCCGCTATCGAACACGATAAAGTTGTGACCTAACTCAAGAAAGCGCCCCTTCTCGCAGAGCTGGGCGAGGTGGCGATCCAACGGATTTCCATCCGGTGAAGAGCCGGCCTCTTTCCACTCCAGATAATATTTCTCAGGGGTTTCGATGGTGCCGTATCGCAGGCCCTGGCTGTCGTTGCCTGCCATGAGCAACTGTTGGGTGGTGAAAAAGTTGCGAATGAAAGCCTGTTGCTAGTTGTCGAGGTTTTGCCGGATCCCTTCACCGATAGAGACGGTGGATCGCTTGAGCTCGATCACCCCTAGCGCAATACCGTTGACGTAGAGCACCAGATCCGGTCGCTTGGTATTCTCCCCTGCGACTGTCACCTCCTCGGCGATGGCAAAATCGTTAGCTTCAGGATTGGCCCAATCCACCAACCAGACAGTCTGATTCTGCTCACCCGCCCCGCTCTTCTCCTTCACACCGTAGCGCAACAGGCGGTAGACCTCTTTATTGGCATCATAGAGTTGACGCAGGACTCGGGGAATAAGCACCTCATCCACCCCACGCCCAGCCAACCTACTCATCAGCAAGGCTGGGCTAAACACTACGATTGTCGCAACGAATATGCCAATCGCCCAGACAGCGATAACCCAGCGCCTCAATAAAAAACCGGACTACCTGCTGTTCGGTGGCGCGTTCACGTTGACCGACAGCTGTCACTGTTCTAATTACCTCAGGTTATGCCGATTCAGGCTCAAACGTTGCGTCATCAGCTTCAACATCAGCACCATCAATTAATGCCAATACCTGATCAAGGAAACGTTGAGCCTCATGTACATCTGTTGCTTGTCGTAGGTAGTGTGGTATCCGCTCAACAAACTCGGAACGTGATAGAGGCTGATGCTCAAGCAAGGCTTCAAGCATGGCTGGTCGCAACAAACGACGATCATCATCAACATCCGGTAGCGCAACCTCGATGACATGCTTGGCAAAATACCGAAGCTGCTCCTTGAGTCCCAGCTCTGGTATAGGAGATGTCTCTTGGTGAGCCTTTTTTGTTTCTGCAGAAGGCTTGCCCCCTTCCTGGTACTCATATGAAGACACTATTACCTCAGGTTCCAACGTCTTGAGCTGATGGAGTTTCCGGATAATCGGGGAGAGCACCTCGTCGGGATTACTGAACCAGTCTGTGGACCAGATACGGCTAATCTTCCAACCCAAACGCTCAAGTACTTCTTGACGCAGTCGATCTCTGTCTCGAGCCGATTTGGCCGAATGATAGGAGGCACCATCACACTCGATGCCCATCAAGTATCTACCTGGGCAGCCAGGGTCTTTCACTGCCAAATCAATAAAGAATCCGGCCACCCCGACCTGAGGTTCACACTCGAACCCAGCTCTCCTAAGCGCCTCCATTACGGCAACTTCGAAGTCACTATCTGGTGCCTTCCCTGTATGGGTGATCTGTGAGTCCAGCATTCCTTTTTCAGCAAACTGGAGGAAGCCTCTCAAAGAAACGACCCCGAGTTTACTAGTCTCACTCGTCAGCACATCCTCTGAGCGCATTGAGCTGAAGACATGCATCCGTTTCTTCGAACGAGTGAAGAGTACGTTCAGACGGCGCCAACCTACATCGGAATTTATTGGCCCAAAGCGTTGATAAACCTTCCCACCATATTCAGCAGGTCCATAGGTAAAGGAAATGATGATTACATCACGCTCGTCACCCTGCACGTTCTCAAGGTTTTTAATGAAAAGCGGCTCTTCCATGGCATACAAACCATCGATGGCCCTATCGACTTCCGGCCTATTGCGACGCAGTTCATCGATAGCACGTTCAATCTGGTCGCGCTGTTTTGAACTCATCGCTACAACACCGAGTGATTCACCCGGTCTGTGCTGCGCGTGATGAAGCACAGCCTCAGCCACAGCGTGCGCTTCTTCGATGTTATGTTGGTTGGAAAAGCGTCCTTTCGAGACATAGGTAAACTTGATCCCATACTCTGGAGACTCAGCATAAGGAGAGGGGAATATCACCAGATCGCTGTTATAAAAATGGCGGTTGGAGTAGGCGATCAGCTTCTCGTGCCGAGAGCGATAGTGCCAACGCAAACGCCGCATGGGGAACAGAGGCAATGCGGCATCCAGAATACTGTCTGTGTCACTGAGCGCGGCGGCATCATCGTCATCCTCACCATCCACACTCCGATCAAAGAAACTGGTTGGTGGCAACTGTTTGGGATCCCCCACCACCACCAATTGTTTGCCCCTGGCGATAACCCCCAAAGCATCCTCTGGCTTCACCTGAGATGCTTCATCCATCACCACCAAGTCAAACTCCATGCGTCCAGGCTCAAGATAATGAGCTGCAGACATAGGCCCCATCATGAAGCAGGGCTTTATAGCAACCAAAGCGTTACACGCTCGGTTGACCAACTGCCGGATGGGTATATGCCTGGCTTTTTTGCCCAGCTCATTTTTGATCAGTGCCAGTTCGGTATATTCACTCTTCTTACCTCCCGCATTGCCCTCAGGGACATGGCGACGAGCAATCTGCGCCGCAATGCGTTGACGCTGCAGCGTAATAAGTTTTTTATCGTACTCCTTGAACGATGCTTGCAAGGCATTGCGTTGGGTACCGGAGATCCTCATCAATTCAGGGTGAGCCTGAATAACCTCTCGGGCCAACTGGTCATAGAGTGCCAAAGCCAAACCCAGTTCAACCTTTTCAACAGGGAGTGTTCCGGAAAGTACGGCAGACCAAATCCGTTGCAATCCGTGTTCCTGCATCTGTTCGTAGCAACGGATAAAATTGACCCACCCATTCAACCAGCGAGGCTGTTGAATTGCCTTTTCATTCCGCTCTAATAATGCACCCAATGAATTGTCTGTTGACTTGAGCCACTGGCCGTTGTCCAACATTGTTTCTTGTGCAAATCGAGCAGAATGTTGCGCCTGGCCATGCCATTGCAAGCCAACTTCAGCAACATCACGACGAAGTCGCGCATACTCGTCCGCATTATCCAGATGTCTAATCCTGGTGGCCAATGAGGCACACTTTATGTTTTCAAGCAGTTGTTCAGCCAGATTCAGCGTGCTGCCGATAATAGCCAACGCCTGTCGATTTTCTTTATCCACCCCAACAGTTAATGGGACTAATTGCGCGAAAACACCCAGCTCCGGTGTCTTATTTTCAAGGTCAATCTGCAAAGCCGACATTTTTTGTAAGAGATCGGAGAAATGTGTCATTTGGCCCAATGACACCTCCGTGTTGACAAACCATCCCTGCAACACACTCAGCGTTGCTTGCACTTGTTGGCAAGTTTGTCTCAATATTCCTTTTTCACCTAACCAGACAGGATGACCTTTCAGTTGATGGGCAATGTTCGGCAGCGACTTGGCCTCATTCTCTACCTGTTTCACCAAGACCATAATTTTCTTGCTGATTTGTGACTTCTCGACCTGATGGACACCTTTAATAATTTCTCCATCCAGAACGAGTACATCAGTGCCTATCGCAACCCGCTTTCCAAAACCAATACCGTAACAAGCTCGGACCTGCTTGTACCAATCACGCAATTGCAGCAACTGTGCACAATCCGTGTCCAGACCATGGAATGCGTTGCCGAGTTGATTACCGAAGGCTCTTTGCTCAAATCGCTGAAGCAACTCAGCGTACTTCACCAGATTGGTTGACCTACGTTTCAACTCGGCAAACTTGGTTCCTGGCTGCCGAGACAACCCTGTGAGCAAGGCTTTAGCATTACGCCAATCATTCCTGAACCATGAGAAGAAGCCACCCTGCTGAATAACAGCCACAGCATGAGCAAGTTTTTCGTGGGACGGTAGTCTGTCCAACTGATACCACTCGGACAAGTTATCCCTAAGAGGACGTAACTCTTCAATCTGCTGGACTAGCTCAAGCAATACAGCATCGATACCATCATCATCAAACAGGGGGTCACGTACCCTGATGAGCTCCGTAGGCAAAGCCCCCACGATAGACAACAACTCAGCACAGAATACTAAGCCAGGCTGGGTATCATCGATATGCGCAGAGAGGCAGTCAGGTAAAGCACTCTTGAAGTCGGTTAGCTGATCATAGATGAATGACAACTCGGCATGGATGGATTGGATGGACTCAAGCCACTTGATCAAGTCATGGAGGGTGAAATCTGCTGCAACACCATATTTTGCCAACTCCTCACGAGGAAAGTCGCATGGTTCACCTTGCTCTAGCAGACGGATCTTCTCGGGCTCAATGGCTTGACTCAAAGTACTATAGCAGCCCTGAATGGCGTCAAATAGGGCCACACAGTGACGAACGCCTCCTATCGCGTCCGAGTTATCCAAGCCGGGAAGCGCGGCGAATAATTCAACCCCGCTCAAGTCAGGTAGATGCTCTTGGTCTTGTACCAGTTGCTCAATATGGGAGAGCGTATCTAGGCCCTTGTCCTCCAAAATCCATTTGTCTAAAAAACCTTGATAATGATGTTGGAAATGGAGAATAGACGCCTGCCAGGCTTGTAACAACTCCACTATACGTGCACTGTCAAACAGCTGGATTTGAGTGTTATTTACGCCACTCCAAGGGTGATCATATATTTCTGCATCAGCCCCCACCTGCTCACGCACCTCCTTATAGATGCGGCTAAACTCCACCACTTGGTCGGTCAGTCGTAACTGAGTGACCTTGTCCAATTTTTTACCAGAAAGGTTCTCAATATGTAGTGCTGTGGCATCGATATCCAATTTGTGACGATAGCGCGTCGCGCCACTCAATATCTGATGGATAGTCTTTCCTGTCTGCTCCCATTGGGTATTAATCAACACCGCATATTCATTGAGCAGCCTCTTGAGCTCTTCATAACGCGTAATCTGGGCGTCAATCTCTTCAGTCGTCGGCATCGTTGCCTGACGCATCATACGGGCTTCGATATCCTCCAGCACCTTACGCTTATGAGTCTTATGGCTGTGCAACTCCAAACAGAAATCACCTAGGCCAGCACGATCCAGACGGCGTTTGACAACCTCCAGGGCCGCCATTTTCTCTGCCACGAATAGCACCTTCTTGCCATTGAGCAGGGCAGCTGCAATCAAGTTGGTAATCGTCTGTGATTTCCCGCTGCCGGGGGGACCTTCAATGACCAAGTTTTTCCCATGGATGGCATCTATCAACGCACTGTGTTGCGAACTATCCGCATCATCGATCAGCGGGATCTTGTCATGAATCTCAGGGTAGCTATCAATGCAATACTCAAGCTGGCTTAATCCACCCGTTGTGCCGGCATTGTTTTCACTTCCCCCCTGGCTGGTGAAAAAGCGACGGATCACTTCATGAGCCAAGATGTTGCGTTTGTCCTGAGGCCAACGAGCGGGATCGAGATCCAGATACATCATCATCTTGCCAAAATTGAGCAAGCTCAGCGCCCCATAGCGTTTCACTGACCACCTGGGTTTATGCTTGCCAACGACGTTTGACGCCGCAGCGAGATAGGACTCAGGAGTTTGCTCTTCGTCAAATAGAGGAAGGGCCAACCCAAAGTCAGCCTGCAATTTCTCCTTCAAGGAAAGATTGGGCAAAATATCTTCACCCGTGTAATGGATCTGATATTTGTAGAGACCATCCTTTGGATCCAGCTTGCCACGTTCACATCGCACAGGAATAGTGAATAAGGGGGCAAGGCGTGCTTTATCCGAAGTATCGCTCTCGTACCATTCAAGGAATCCCAGAGCCAGATACAGTATATTGGCACCACTCTCTTCTATGGCAGTTTGAGCCTTGTTGTGGATGGCCCGCAGACGAGCTTCAAGCTCTCCAGGGAAGAGCAGAACCTGTATCCGTTTATCGTCATGACCGGGGTGCGATGACGATATAGTGAGCGTCTTTCCCGCCTTGGCCTGACGCTCAAAATCCTCGAGCCCTTCATAACCAGCAAGGCTGCAGGCAGCGGTCAATTCTGGCAGGCTAAACCCTTGCCTGGTGTACTGAGCCCGTATCCCGGTCAGCTTCCCATCCTGGGCCTGGCCATATTGATAGATAAACTCATGGGCCTGCTCCAGCAGTGGCCGGTTTACTTCTGAGGCAGGATCCCGCTGTCCAGTAGGTAAATCTAATTCGGTGCTGATCCCCAAAACCTGTGCCCAATCCTTGGCCGTCGGAAGGGCCCTTAGCTGGACATCCTTACCATCCTCACCAACTTTCAGATAACCATGCTCCAGCAGTTGCTGGCGGGTTGGTTCAGGGACTGGCGCAAACTCCATTGCGACTTCCGCGCAGAGTGTTTCATAGAGCTGATCCGGCAACTCATCGACAATGCGCAGTGCGGACCCTTTATTGGTGAGGGGAAAGTTGAGCAGGCGATTGCGAGAGGTTAGATCCAATAACTTCTTTCGCATCGCCTCAAGGGAGGTTAATACAAAAGGATCCACCCCCTCTATCACTCCACCTGTGGATGATGCTTCTACAACCGACATACAGCTCTCCAATTATTTTTTAAACTCTCAACCCAGGCCACCAGACAGCCCAAAACGAGTCCACTCAGGGTCTGTTTTTCAGTAACACTTAGCGGCGCATGATCGCCACAGATAACACAACCATCAACAACAAGGTTTCGATTTTGCGACTTTTCTGAAGGGTGTTCCAGCACCACAGACCGTGAGTTCCATATCGCTCACATAAACCGGACCATCCAATCGTGGATAGCACGTTTTAGCTGTCCAACCACACTAGTGGATTCCCCCTCATCTGGTAGCCTCTGCAGCCAGCACTGCCAGCATCTGCTCTTGGTGAATTCTGCCGGGCTGACATTGCCAAGTCGTGAGTGCCGACGTTGGCGGTTATAAAAAATCTCGATGTCTTCCTGAATTGCCGCCTTGGCCTCCGCTCTCATCTTGAATCGATGGTGGTGAACCAATTCATTTTTAAGAGAACCCCAAAAACTTTCTATCGGGGCATTGTCAAAGCCGTTCCCCTTGCGTGACATAGAGGTCTGCATGCCAAATTGTACCTGGAGAGCCCGGTAAGCCTTGGCACAGTACTGACTACCCCGGTCTGTGTGATGGATGAGCCCGGCTGGCGGCCTCTTCTGCTGCACGGCGCGAAACAGGGCCTGGCTGACCCACCCGGTGGTCATTCTCTTTCCCATCGCATAGCCCACTATTTCACAGGTAAACACATCCTTGAGGCCTGCCAGATAGAGCCAGCCCTCGTCGGTGGCGATATAGGTGATATCACCGGTCCAGACTTCGTTGGGCTTGGTGGGCGAAAAAACCTGGCCAAGGATATTTTCCGCCACCGGCAGGGAATGGGAGGAATGGGTCGTCGCCTTGAATTTACGCTTCTGTTTGCAAGACAGCCCCATTTCGCGGCGCAGTCGCCCAATCCGGTCCCGCTCGGCGTGAAGTCCCTCAGCGGACAGCTCGGCCTGCAATCGTACTGCGCCATAGGTCTGGCGCGTCTTGCAATGAGCCACCCGAATGGCAACTTTGAGCCGCTCATCCTCTTGTTGGCGCGGCGACAGTGGGCGTTGACGCCAGTGATAGAAGCCCGCGCGAGAGACCTCCAACACACGACAGATAACGGAAACGGGATAGAAGTCCTGCTGGTTGGCTATCCACGAGTACTTGGCAGTGACTCCTGAGCAAAGTACGCGGCGGCCTTTTTTATGATGTCACGCTCCATGTTGGCTTGTGCGAGCGCTTTGCGTAGCCGGGCCACTTCGGCTTCAAGCTCGGCGACAGAACGCCCTCCTGGGGCCGGTTTTTCCTGTCCCCCTTTGGCGGCAACAACCCAGTTGGCCAATGTGCCTTTGGCAATGCCGAGTCTTCTGGCTGCTTCCGCCTGGCTGAGCCCTTGCTCCAACACCAGCCGAACCGCCTCTGCGCGAAACTCTGGTGAATAGTGTTCTCTTGATTTCATTGAATACCCCCGATTGTTTCATCGTAACAATCGGAACTGTCTGTGAAAATCAGGGTACCTCACGTGTGCGCCTGACCCGAAGCGTGGACTCGGAGATTGGATCATGACCATCAAACAGTTCGTTCACGACACTCGCCAGCAGCTCATCACCGCATCGGTGGATACTCTTAAGACTACCCATCTGTATGAGCTTATTGCGGCTGCCTTTGGCTATCGCAGTTATGCCTCCCTCCAGGCCGAAGCCATTCTGTTGCACCAGACCCCCTGGCCCTGTCAGCCCAACCTGACCTTGCTCGAGCAACGGGGACGAGAACTCGCGTTACCTCAATCGCAAACCCTGTCGTTGCTGCTTGGCCAGCACCTGCAACGCGCTCGCGTGGCGAGCATCTAGGTAGAAGCACTTGGCCTGTTAGACGGGGGAGATTGGGATGACGATGACCAATGGGAAGAGAATGGGACCGATGATGCAGCAGAGAATGACTGCGCTCACGACCAAGCCCCACCATCGAGCACGGCGCCAGTCGATGCAGTACAAGAACTGATAGGGCAACTTGATACCGACCATCAAACTCCGCCCGCCCTCCAGGTACTGCAACAGCAACAACGCTGGCTTCATCACACCCTCAAAGCCGCCCAAGGTGGCATCGTCGAGGCACGCTATGCACTGGCTGAAGCAAGGTTGGAGAGCGGCATCTTTGACATTGACCCCGCCACGGTCAGCGACCCGGCAGCCATCGCATGGCTCGCGATGGAACACGATAACCAACAAGCTGCCCACCACTGGTTGACGCAAGCAGCGCACAGAGGCGATACACAGGCCATGTTTGCCCTCATTGAAGAGTACGACCGGGACAACCTCTACCAATCTTGGGTATGGCTGCGCCTAGCTCAGTTGCTTGGCGACGACTTCACTCAGGACGACTTGAGGGCCATCCATGAGAATGACGATGGGTACGATGATGATGTGGGTGGACCACTCTATGTGGCGGGACGAGAAGGCATCGAGCAGCCCCCACTCGCCCCCGAGCTTGCGAGCAAGGCAGAAGAGGAAGCACAGCGCTTGTTCGCCCAGAACGCCTCAGAGGCTCTAAAGCACAATCCAAAAACAAGGGGGAACTTGCCCCATTATCACGTGGCCAGCAAGCGCTTAGGAGGATTTAGCGGCGTCAGAGCAAGAACGAGCGTACACCCACATGGGCCAAGAAGCTCGCAGTGATGTCGTGACACAATGACACAATGACACAATGACACTGTCAAATGGCCTCATGATATGAGCCGTTCGATAGGTTAAACAGCTCAATAAGGTCTGCGAGCATCAATTAACAAGTTCGGTGCTATAAGCATCGACATCTAACATGGGCTCTTCCTCGTCAAGCTCAGTGGCTCTACGCGCCATAGTCTGAATGTGGTTGCTCCACCACTCCATCATAGGCCTGCGTCTTTCTAGGAAATCGGTACGGTTATAAGCTGCACGTACCGCGTCTCGATCCATGTGACTCAGTGCGACTTCAATCAAATCCTTTGCAAACCCTCGCTCGTTGAGCACCGTACTTCCAAGTGACCTGAACCCATGTGCGACAAGCTTGTCAGCGAATCCCATACGCTTCAGAGCCATATTGACCGTTGACTTGTTACAGTGGCTACGTCGATTACGTTCCCCGGGAAAGACGTAGGGAAACCTGCCCGATATCGGCTTCATTGCGTGCAGAATATCGAGAGCCTGATCAGTGAGAGGTACCTGATGTTCCCGGCGACGCTTCATCTTTTCGGCTGGTATACGCCATACCTTGGCATCCCAGTCAATTTCATCCCACCGGGCTGTTGCGGCCTCACCCGGCCTAGCAAGGGTATGGAGGCTCCACATGATGAGATTACGCGTAATCACGGTAATGCTGGCTTGGTTTACTGCTCGGAGAAGAACGGGTAACTGACTTGGCTCGATACTGGGCAAGTGCTGCTTAGTTGGTTTATCAAATACCTGACGGATACCTGCACATGGGTTGGCCATGATGTAGCCCGAGTTGACGGCATACGTCATGATCTCGTTGATACGCTGGCAACTACGTCGAACAGACTCGTGCTTCTCCTCCAGCTTGAGAGGGCGCAATGCAGCGATTGCATATTGTGCCGTCACTTGCTGGATCGGGATATGCCCCAATCCGGGCAACACATGCCGCTCCAATGAGTTCCACAGGTCCTTGGCATACTCAGCTGTCACCCTGCGCTGGTGCAGCGCTCTCCATTCCTCGGCAACAATGCGGAAGGTGAGGTTGGCTGCAAGTCGTTCTTCAGCCTTTTGGTCCTGGGGGTCTTTGCCTTTGGCAAGCAACCGGCGGTATGCATCTGCCTGATCACGGGCGTCCGACAACGATATCTCCGGGTATGCGCCTAGCGAGATCCGGGTACGTGAACCATTTGGTCGAGTGTATCGAAAGCGCCACAGCTTATTCCCGTTGGGGGAGACACACAGCTCAAGGCCGTTCCCATCTGAAAGAGTCCATTCGATCTCACGGGGTTTTGCGTTACGCACTTCAGTGGCAGAGAGGGGTTTGGTAATTCTTGGCATTGGTACACGCTCCATCGTAATGCCGCACGTCATGTACCAAAACATGTACCAAAAAACACCGGTTTTAGGCAAATCCAATCGGACTTCGCCGGACACTAAAAAACCCGCAAGGCCTTATGCCATGCGGGTTCTCTATACTGTCCCAGACTATCTCGGACTACAATTTGGCGGAGAGACAGGGATTCGAACCCTGGGTGGTATTGCTACCACAATTGATTTCGAGTCAATCCCGTTCGGCCACTCCGGCATCTCTCCGTGGCGCAGATTTTTACCCAAGCCGGCCCCAAAATGCAAATAACTTTTCCCAAAAGATCAAGCAACTGGCCGCTTTTTGGTCGCCCGGCGGCTTGCTGGCTTTCGCTCAGAGGTAACCCCGCCACCACGCGCCGGCGAAGGGCGCCCCCCCTGGTGGCCGCGGAACTTTGATCGGGTTCAAACAAACCACGGCAAATAGCGTCAAATGACCACGAACTTCTGGCCCAGACAAGACCGGATTGAATATCATAGCGGCCGGTGCCCGGCGTCAGCGATGGGACCTATCCTCCCGAGACCCCGAGCGCACTGGAAGCTGTAATTCAGGGGCGGTAGCGTGGCGTTTGCTCGCGCGGCGCCTCTTTCGTTCTCCCATGAGGCCCTATGACCCCTTACTACCGCGCTCTGCTCGCCCTGTGCCTGCCACTGATGGCCCACGCCGAAGTCTCACCCCCCTATCAGTCAGAGGGTGAGACCGTTCTCTTCAAGCCTTATGGCAACCAGCCGGGGCAACCCCTGGCCAAGGCGTCGCCGACCGATTTCGAGGTGATCTACCGCGGCGATGACTTTAGCCTTGCCGCCTCACAGGGACGCCATTACTGCAACGAGCGCCTGCTGCCGGCCGAGCTTAGCCTCGATAACGCCAAGGCGCTGGGCAGCTTTCTGTTAAGTGGCAGCCAGGCTTACGCCTATTGCGAGCCGGTGGCGGTCAAGGTCGATACCCAGGCCTTCAGGGCGCTGAGCCACCCCTTCTATAGCGACGGGCGCCACGTCTTTCTCGTCACCGGCGAGGTGCTCAGCGGCGCCGATCCCAAGAGTCTCAAGACCGGCCACGGTCAGGCCGCCGATCGGCGCCATTACTACTATGTGGCCGACAAGACGGTGGTGATCCCGCACCAAGGTGACGTCAGGTTACACGACACCTGCCAAGGCTGGGCGACCCTGGATGGCACCCTCTATTTCGAGGGGGAGAAACAGCCCGAGGTGGACGGCGCCAGCTTTCACTGCCTGAACTTCTCGTCGGCGGTGACCAAGGACGGTTTCTACAGCGGCAAGCAGAAGGTAGCCCCCCTGCCTGCCGGGGTCGACAGCGCTCGCATCAAGGCCCTCTCGGATCAGTTCGTCACCGACGGGCAGCGGGTCTGGTCGATGAACCTGCGCCTGACCGAGCTCGAAGGGGTCAACCTCGACGCCGCCGAGATCGATTATGCGGTGCTGAGCGACGGCACCCACCGCTGGGATTGCGGCGTGCACGATGAAGAGGGCAACCCCACCTGCGAGAAGAGCGCCTTGTAACAGAGCAGGAGGCGGCACACCGGCGTGGCCGCACCGCCCCTGGACTACAAAAGAGCCCACGCAAGCCGGGCGCGTCAACGGGTACACAACAGGAGGTTGCTATGGAGCAAGGCTTTGCGGGGCTGGGCGTGCTGTTTGTCGCCGGATTCGGGCCCATCACCCGCGACACTGAGGCGAGCCAGGCATTCTATGTGGCGGGGCTGAGTCTGCCCCTCAAGCCCATGCCGGGCAACGAGGCGTATCTGCTGCCGGATCCGGGCGTGCTGGAGGGGGTGAAGCATTTCGCCCTCTGGCCCCTGGCGCAGGCGGCGCTCTCCTGCTTTGGTGACGAGCGCTGGCCCCCCGAGCTGCCGGTCCCCCAGGCCTGGATCGAGTTCGACGTGGCCGACATGGCCGCGGCCACCCAGAGCCTGCTCGAGCGCGGCTATCGCCTGCTGGTCGCCAACCGTGCAGAGCCCTGGGGCCAGAGCGTCACCCGCTTGCTCAGCCCAGAGGGGCTGCTGATCGGCATCACCTTCACCCCCTGGCTGCGTTAGGGGTTGACCCTAAGGCGACGCGGGAAAGAGGCAGAAAACACCCTGTTTAACCCGCCTCACCAGATGAATGTCGATATCCATTCACTCCGAAAAGGCCGCGGCGGGAACAAGGCACTTATCGCCAGACACAGGCGCACAATAACAGCGGCACTTACTGTTTTAGTACTGCCGCTTTCCTATTCTGGATTTCTTTAGGCGCATGGCGTTATTAATCACCGGCAGCCTTAAAAGAAATAGAGTGCAGAGACCGATTTAAATTGTTATTCCCCGCCTGACATGGCGTGAGCAACAACGGTAATAAGGCGTATCCGCCAGCTTCGCTACGACGAGGCAGAGGCATCACACACCTCCCGCTTCAACAAACATCCATCAACTGTAGAGCCGGACTCCCAATAACCCCAAACAACGATGGGTGTCCATGTTAACCCCTTCAACCACACCCAATTGCGGACACATATGAACCACAATATAAAGAAGAGTATTTTAAATGGAAATTGCATGCTTTTATTAGGCGCAGGGGCGTCATTTGACTCGCTCGACAAGCGAGGCAACTCTATTTTAATGGCAGAAGGTTTATCCAAAGAGCTATGTGATGCACTAGATATTGAATATGAACCTGGTAAGCTACCAGAAGTTTATCAAATCGCAAAACATTCCTTAGGCGCACGATTAAAATCTATTCTTTGTGAACGTTTTGAAGGGACAAAGCCATCCAATGATTTGACAGAGATAGCAAAAATACCATGGTCAAGAATATATACTCTAAACATAGATGATAGTTTGGAAAAGGCTTTTTATAAAGAATCAAAACAGAGCATATCAATAAAAACGACTCGATCAATATGGAGTGAGATAGACCAGACCTTATCATGTGTAGACATTATCAAGCTCAATGGATGCATCAATAAATTCGAAGATGGTTTAATATTCTCCCCTCTTGAATATGCAGCGGCTTCAAACAACCCTAGTGAATGGTATAAACAACTTGGCCGGGATTATCTTAACTACAAGTTTATATTCATTGGAACAAAACTGGATGAGCCTCTATTCAAGCAGCAATTGGAATACTACAAATCTTGTTGGAATGGCCAAGCGAACAAAAACGATTCATTGATAATAACACCGGAAATAACCACTATAGACAAATTGTCATTATCATCAATGGGCATTCATCATGAATGTGCTACATTAAATGACTTTGCAAACTGGATTAGAAAAGAACTATCGCCTGCACCTAAACTTATGGATATAGCTGAGGCGAGAAATCCAGGATACAAATTCATCAGCGATGATGATGATCAACAAAAATTGAACATCTCATTTGTCGAAAAACTACTCAAGCCAAGTTTCGACAAAAATCATGGTAGAACAAGGGAGTTTTATTATGGATTCAAACCTACATGGGAAGAAATATCAGATGATATACCTGCACATCTTGATTTTTATGATGAGTTCATGGAAAGCATAAACGAAGACAATATATTACATGTAATCCATGGCCCAGCAGGCTCAGGGAAAAGCACCTGTTTAATGAGCACAGCCAAAGATCTTAACATGAGAGGACATACTGTATTCTACCTAAAAGAACCGATCAGCAACTTACTGCATCAAATTAAAAATATAGAAAAGCTAACTCCTAATAAGTATTACTTTGTAATAGATAAAGTGTCAACTGTAATTGACGGATTAATCGAGTGCTTAGAGTCAACAGAAATTAATAATGCCATATTCATATGTGGAGAACGCACAAATGTATGGCATAGAAGAATAAAGAGGCAACTAGAACGTTATAATCCTACCATAACATTATCTAATGAAATTACCAAAGATGATGCAAAGAGAATTCTTGAAAAACTACGCCTCTATGGACCATGGTCTAGAATCGAAAAACTCCCTGAAGATCGAAGAGTAAAAGAGTTATTGCGGCGATCAAAAAAACAACTCTTAATTGGCTTAATGGAATTGACAACAGGGTATGGCTTTGAAAAAATAATAGAAAACGATTTTAACAACTTAAGTTCAGATGACGAAAAGCTTTTCCTTGTTTTGATTGGCCTTGCCACAATACATAGCTTAGAGTTCCCTAAGGATCTATGCTTATCCGCTCTCGAACATATGAAAGTCACCACCCATTTCGAAACATTAATTTCATCCATGCATGGTATTGTTCATATAAGCAACAATCAATTAAGGGCACGACATCCAATCTATATGGACAAACTTTTCGACGGGAAAGTAACTTTAAACATCAAAGATAACGCGATTCGTGGATTGCTAATGTCTCTAACCAGAACACAGCGACCTATATCTAGAAATTTATCCAGAAGCGTTCTCATGATATTTAAATATGCAATAAATCACAATTTTATAAAAAATTACTATCATGGCAGTGAGGCCGACATATTAAGTCTATATAAAGATCATGAGAAGTATTTTGAGTTAGATGGTCTTTTTTATCTCCAGTATGGTTTATCTTTACGTCATTTTAAAAGACATGACACAGCACTACAAATACTAAGAAATGCGGTAACATCATGGAAAATGAAGCAAACAGAACATGCATATGCACAACAGCTATTGATATGCGCTGAATTTAAGACTAAAGAAGAAGCTATGCGAAATGTAAGTGAAGCTGAGGAAATTCTACTTCGCTTGGATTCTAATAACTATAATGATGACACAGACTATCCATTGGTTACTTTAGCAGAGGGCCACATTAAGCTACTAATCAAGTTTAATACAACATCAAATATAAAAGACATCGCCAATGACTATATTCGCATGTTGAAAATAAGAAGCCACCAAAACAAGAACAATCGAAGAATAGATGATGCAATAGCAAACATAATGAAGATGATAACCAATAAAAATAGAAGGCAGGCTGTATCGGTCTAGTTATCACCTGACACCGGCCTAAAATCGACGTCTCGTTTACGCTATTTTAGAAAACACTTCCTTCGTTATAATTTTCAGATCCTTTTTTGAACATGCTGTAGGGGACTAGCTCCCCATCGACGCTCTCCCACACAACGAAAACAAAAATCCCCCGCCTTTGCAAAAGACGGGGGATTTTTTTATTGGCTTAGTCCACCAAAAACGCCCTTAACCGCTCAAACTCCGCCGGCAGAGTGACCGACAACAGCGGCAACTCGGCGTGCTTGGCGAGCGGCCCCGGCAGGGGCACATCGAGACCCAGGATCTCGTCCACGCTCTCTTTGAACTTGGCCGGGTGGGCGGTGCAGAGGAACACCCCCACTTCGTCCTCTTTCAGCTCGCTTTGCAGGGCGTCCCAGGCGATGGCGCCGTGCGGCTCGCACAGATATCCCTCGGCGTGCAGGCGCTTGAGGGCATCGACCGTCTGCTCGTCGCTGCGCATGGCAGAGCTGAGGGTCTCCAGGGCCCAGCCCATGCGGCGACACAGCTCTTCGACCCGCGGCCAGTTGTTGGGGCGGCTCACGTCCATGGCATTCGACAGGGTCGCCACCGTCTGGTGCGGCTCCCACACGCCGCTCTTGAGGTAGCGGGGCACGGTATCGTTGGCGTTGGTGGCGGCGATAAAGCGCTTCACCGGCAGCCCCAGCGCCTTGGCGATCAGGCCGGCGGTGAGGTTGCCGAAGTTGCCCGACGGCACGCTCACCACGGCGTTGGCGCGCTCGGCTTTGGGCAGCTGGGCGATGGCCTCGAAGTAGTAGCAGACCTGGGCCAGCAGGCGGCTGATGTTGATGGAGTTGGCCGAGTTGAGGCCAATGGCTTTTTTCAGCGCCTCGTCATCGAAGGATTGCTTGACCAGGGCCTGGCAGGCGTCGAAGTCGCCCTCGATGGCGATGGTGCGGATATTGCCGCCCAGGGTGCAGAAGAGCTTCTCTTGCAGCGGGCTTATCTTGCCCTTGGGATAGAGGATCACCACCTCGATCCCCGCCAGCCCATAGAAGGCGTGGGCCACGGCGGCGCCGGTGTCGCCCGAGGTGGCGGTGAGTATGGTTATCTTCTCATCGGTGCGAAACGCCGCCAGACACTGGGCCATGAAGCGGCCGCCGAAGTCCTTGAAGGCCAGGGTCGGGCCGTGGAACAGCTCCAGGGCGTGGATGCGATCGCTGACCTTGGCGAGCGGCGCCGGGAAGGTGAAGGCGGATTCGACCATCTGGCGCAGGGTCGCCTCGCTCACCTCGTCACCGAGCAGATGGCCGAGCAGGCGGATGGAGCGCTCGCGCAGGGGCAGATCGAGCAGGGCGTCGACGTCCTCCAGGGGCGAGATCACCTCGGGGAAGAAGAGCCCCTGACCGCGTCCCAGCCCCTGGCGCACGGCCTGGGAAAAACTCACCTGTTCGCTGTTGTCCTTGATGTTGTACAGATTCATAGCTCGCTTCCTGTGATCCGTGCCCCTTGCAGGTCGAGTTTGCAGACACGGGCAAAACCATCTTCATTTTTGACGAAATTGAGTTCCAGCCAGCGCTTGAGGCGCTCGGCCTGGGCGGCATCCTTCATGACCGAGAACACGGTCGGGCCCGAGCCCGAGATACCGGTCGCCAGGGCCCCGTTCTGGGCGGCGTGATCGCGCACCTCGTTAAAGCCTTCGATCAGCGCCGCGCGGTAGGGCTCGGCAATCACATCCTTGAGCACGCTGGCGGCCAGGGGCTCCTGGCCGGTGTAGCTGGCGTGCACGAAGGCGGCCAGACGGCGGCCGAAGGTGAGGCAGTCCTGGCGGCGATACTGGGCCGGCAGGATGGCGCGCGCCGCGGCGGTCGACACCACTGTGCCCGGGTAGCAGACTACCCAGTACCACTCGTCGAAGGCCGGAATGCCCTGGCTGATGATGCCCGCCTCCTCGACGATTAGCTGCATGCCACCGAGATAACAGGGGGCGACGTTGTCGTAGTGGACCGAGCCCGAGATGCGCCCCTCCATCTCCCCCATCAGCAGTAGCAGTGCCTCTTCGCCAAGGGGATGGCCGTGAAAGGCGTTGAGCCCTTCCAGCGCCGCCACCACGCTGCAGGCGCTCGAGCCGAGCCCCGAGCCCACCGGCAGGTTTTTCTCCAGCACCATGTGCAGGGGCTTGAGGGCGAGCCCCTGTTTTTGCAGCGCCTCCCCATAGCCGACCCAGCAGTCATAGAGGATGTTCTTTTTCGGATCATCGGGGAGCTTGTGGGCAAAGCGCCCGACGGCGGCGAGGGAGAAGGGGGCGTCCCCCGCCTCGACCAGCACCCGATCGCCGAGCAGGGAGCCGTCGATGGGGGCCAGCGCCGCCCCCAGCACGTCGAAGCCGACGCTCAAGTTGGCGCTCGATGCCGGCGCATAGGCCACCACGCTGTCGCGCATGTCTGCACTCATCATCAGATCTCCTGCTGCCAGTTCTGGGTGCGCAGTATGTCGGCAAACACCCCGGCGGCGGTCACGTCCGCCCCCGCGCCATAGCCGCGCAGCACCAGGGGGATGGGCTGGTAGTAGCTCGAGAAGAAGGCGAGCGCGTTCTCACCGTCCTTGACCTTAAAGAGCGGCTCGTCCGGGCCGACCGCCTTGATGGCGACCTTGCACTTGCCCCCCTCGATGGAGCCCACGTAGCGCAGCACCTTGCCCTCGGTCTGGGCCGCGGCGAACTGGTCACGGAACCAGCCGTCGGCCTCGGGCAGGCGGGCCATGAAGGACGCCACATCGCCGCTCACATCGAAGCCGGGCGGCAGGGCCTGCTCGACCTGCACATCGGCGAGCTCGAGGGGCATGCCGGCCTCGCGGGCCAGAATGAGCAGCTTGCGCGCCACGTCCATGCCGTTTAAGTCATCGCGCGGATCCGGCTCGGTGAAGCCGTTGCCGCGGGCAATTTGGGTCGCCTCGGAGAAAGCCATGCCCTCGTCGAGCTTGCCGAAGATAAAGGAGAGCGAGCCCGACAGGATACCGTCGAAGGCGCGCAGGCGATCGCCCGCCTTGATGAGATTTTGCAGGTTCTCGATGACCGGCAGGCCGGCGCCCACATTGGTCTCGTAGAGGAACTTGCGGCGGGTCTGCTGGGCGGTGCGGCGCAGGGCCTTGTAGTAATCCATGGAGCCGGTGTTGGCCTTCTTGTTCGGGGTCACCACGTGGAAACCGGCGGCCAGGAAGTCGGCGTATTGGGCGGCCACGGCTTCGCTCGAGGTGCAGTCGACGATCACCGGGTTGATGATGTGGCTCTCTTCCACCAGGCGCTTGACCTCTTCCAGGGTGAAGCTGCCACGCCCCTCGGCGAGCTGGGCCTTCCAGTTGTCGAGCTTGAGGCCATCGGGGCAGCTCACCATCTGGCGGCTGTTGGCCAGCGCCACGACGCGCAGGCCTATGCCCTGCTCGGCCAGCACCGGCTGCTGGCGGCGGATCTGCTCGACCAGGGCCTCGCCGACACCGCCCACGCCGATCATGAAGAGATCGATGAACTGCTGGCTGCCGAAGAAGTTCTGGTGGCAGGCCTTGATGGCCTCGGCCACCTTGCCGGCGCGCACCACGGCCGAGATGGAGCGCTCGCTCGAGCCCTGGGCGATCGCGACGATGTTGATGGAAGCCTGGGCCAGGGAGGTAAAGAAGCGCGCCGCCATGCCTTTGCTGGTGCGCATGCCGTCACCGATCAGCGAGATGATGGCCAGGTTGCTGACCACCTCGAGGGGCTCGAGCAGCTGGTTTTTGAACTCCAGCGCGAACTCGCGCTCGAGCACCTTGCGGGTCTTCTCTTCGTCGTAGCTGTGAATACAGAAGCTGACGCTGTACTCGGAGGATGACTGGGTGATGAGCACTATGCTGACCCCGGCGCGCGAGACGGCGGCGAAGATGCGGCCGGCCATGCCGACCATGCCCTTCATGCCGGGGCCGGAGACGTTGAACATGCTCATGCCCGAGAGATCCGAGATGGCTTTGACCTTGAGGCCATCGTCACCGCTGTCGGGGCCGATCAGGGTGCCGGGGCCCTGGGGGTTGAAGCTGTTTTTAATCAGGCACGGGATCTGGAACTGGGCCACCGGGGCGACGGTTTTCGGGTGCAGCACCTTGGCGCCGAAGTAAGAGAGCTCCATCGCCTCCTTGTAGGAGAGGGTCTTGAGCAGGTAGGCGTCCGGCACCAGGCGCGGGTCACAGCTGTAGCAGCCCTCCACGTCGGTCCAGATCTCGCAGCACTCGGCGTCGACGCAGGCGGCCAGCACGGCGGCCGAGTAGTCAGAGCCGTTGCGACCGAGCAGCACAGTCTCGCCCTTGTCGTTGCCGCCGGTGAAGCCCGGCATCAGGTAGAAGCGCTGGTTATCGAGCCCGGCCGCGGCAAAGCGCTGGCGGGAGGCCTCGATGTTGACGTGGGCCTCGAGGAAGTTGCCGTCGGTCACCAGCAGCTGCTCGGGGCAGATGAAGCCGGTCTCGATGCCGCGCGCCTGCAAGAGGCCGGTCATGAAGGCGATGGAGAGGTTCTCGCCACGGCTCAGGATGCGGGCCTGGACGTTGTCCGGGCACTGACCGAGCAGGGCGATGCCGCGCATCATGCGCTCGACACTGCCGAGCTCCTCGTCCAGACGGGCCTTGAGGCTGGCGTCATCCAGCGCCGGGCAGGCGCTCTTGAGGCCGGCCAGCACCCGCTCGAAGATGGCACGGATATCGCTCAGGGTTTGGCTCGCGTCCATGCCGCGGCTGGTCTGCTCGACCAGGGCCACCAGGTGGTTGGTCACCTTGGCCGGGGCCGACAGCACCAGGGCCACCTGGGACTGGCTATGGGTGTTAATGGCGATTTCGGCGGCCCGCAGGAAACGCTCGGGATCCGCCAGACTGGACCCACCAAACTTCAACACTCGCATCTCTTCTCTCCCTGTAATTTGCCTAACAAAAAGGCCCGTACTGGGTGGTACGGGCCTTTTGGTGATGTTTGAACCTGTTTCGTTCGCGTATCAGCCGACCCCAGTGCCACCCATGGTGGTACCGGTAGTAATAATGGTGGTGGTGATACGTTGACGCTGAGCCATGAACGACATCTCTGAATCGAAAGTGCTTTTAGCAATACCCCGAGGGGCCTTGGGCTGTCAACTCAATCTTTCAGACCGAGGCGACGGGCAAGGTCCTTGCACAAGAGATGGAGCATGTTGAGATCGCGCTGGGGCAGCATGGGAATCCGGTCCATCGCCCAGTGATGCAGTTTTTCATCCTGCGAAACCCCCAGTTCACCGAGTAATTCGGAAGTGGTCCCCTTGAGCACCCTGACCTGGGCCTCGCTCACCGCCTCGTCGGCGGGCGCCTCGGGGGCGTCGAGCAGGGGGCTGAGCTCCCAGGCATACAGCATGATCGCCTGGCCGAGGTTGAGCGAGGGGTAGCTGACCCTAAGCGGCAGATAGCTGATGAGGTCACAGTGGCCGAGCTGCTCGTTGGAGAGCCCCGACTCCTCACAACCGAACACAATGGCGACTTTTTCCAGCTTTTTCGCGGCAATTTGTTCGCGAATTTGCGCCGGGGTCAGGTAGTGCTGATAGCGGCCACGCTGGCGGGCCGTGGTGGCAATGGCGAGATCCACGTCGGAAAGCGCCGCCTCCAGGGTATCGAACGATTCGGCCGAGGCGAGCACCTCCTGGGCGCCGTGGGCCACCCAGCTCGCCTGCTCGGCCTCGTGGGCCTGGCTTGCGACGATGCGCATGGCGTCGAAGCCCATGGTCTTGATGGCACGGGCGGCGGCGCCAACATTCTCGGGACGGGCCGGCGACACCAGCACAAAATAGAGCTTCATGGGGGATTCCTCTCGGGCAAATAGGGGGCGAAATCTACCGTTTCCGCCACAAAAATGCCACTTGAACAGCCGTTTGAAGCTTGCCATAGTGGCCAAAAAAGCCACAAGGAAGGTGATGAATGAAACCGACTCTGGAGCAGGAGGTCGCGAGGACCATACTGCAGCGCTTCGAGGCCTTCTACAGCCGCTTTCTCGAGATCACCCGCGGCGCCAAGAGCCGCTTCGAGCACTGTGACTGGCTCGGGGTGCAGCTCGCCGGGCGTGAGCGGATCCGCCTCTACGACTATCACGTGGGGGCCACCGCCGCCTCTATCCGCCAGATGATGGGCGAGCACCACGTCAATCAGGAGCTGCTCAAGCGGGTCAAGGGGGCCTTTAGCGATCTGCTGCCAGGCTGTGAGAACTTCGAGGTAGCCGAGTCGTTTTTCAACTCCGTCTATCGGCGCATCTTCCGCCATCGCAACATCAAGGACGAGAACCTCTACATCCACCGCTTCCTCTCCCGCGGCGATAACCCGAGTCTCTCGACCCTGCTGCGCCGCTACCAGAGCGATGCCACCAGCCTGCCGACGACCCTGAACCAAATCTTGAGCGACGTGCGCTTCACCCTCCCCTATGAGGACAGCCGGCGCGACATCATGGATATCTGCCGCCACCTGGCCGAGAGCGGCCCGGCCGTGCTGCAAGAGCGCCCCTTCACCCTGGAGATGCTCAAGGAGGTGTTCTATCGCAACAAGGCGGCCTATCTGGTGGGGCTGGTGCGCTGCGACGGCCAGGTGTTCCCCTTCCTGCTGCCCCTGCTCAACAGCGGCGAGGCGATCAGCGTCGACACCGTCATCTTCGAGCCCGATATCGCCTCTATCGTGTTTGGCTTCGCCCGCGCCTACTTCATGGTCTATGCCCCGGCGCCGGCCCTCTATGTGGCCTTCTTGCGCCAGATCCTCCCCAACAAGGCGGACTACGAGATCTACAACGCCATCGGCTGCCAGAAGCACGGCAAGACCGAGCTCTATCGCCACTACCTGCAACACCTGGCCCAGAGCCGGGAGCAGTTTGTCATCGCCCCCGGCATCAAGGGGATGGTGATGAGCGTGTTTACCCTCCCCTCCTACGACGTGGTGTTCAAGGTGATCAAAGACGAGTTCACCCCCCCCAAGGAGGTGAGCCACGAGCAGGTCAAAGAGAAGTACCGGCTGGTCAAGCAGCACGACCGGGTCGGGCGCATGGCCGACACCCAGGAGTTCACCAACTTCGAGTTCCCCCTCGAGCGCATCCACCCGGACCTCCTGGCCGAGCTGCAGAAGGTGGCCCCCTCGGCGCTGACCATCACCCACGACAAACTGGTGATAAGGCATCTCTATACCGAGCGCAAGATGATCCCGCTCAACCTCTATCTGGAGCAGGCCGACGAGCAACAGACCCGACTGGCGCTTGAGGAGTACGGCAACGCCATCAAGCAGCTGGCGGCGGCCAACATCTTCCCCGGCGACATGCTGTTTAAAAACTTCGGGGTGACCCGGCACGGCCGGGTGGTCTTCTATGACTACGACGAGATCTGCTACATGACAGAGTGCAACTTCCGTCAGATCCCGCCGCCGCGCTACCCCGAGGATGAGCTGTGCGCCGAGCCCTGGTATTCGGTGGGGCCGAGCGACATCTTCCCCGAGGAGTTCGCCACCTTCCTGCTGCAAAAGCCCAGGGTGCGCGAGATCATGCTGGCCCTGCACAAGGAGATGTTCGAGGCGAGCTTCTGGCAAGAGCAGCAGCGGCGCATCCGCGACGGCCATATCGAGGATGTCTTCCCCTACCGGCGCAAGAAACGCTTCAAGTATCAGAGGGGGGGATGACGAGGCGTGTCAGGGCGCATGCCCTGCCGGGCGAGGCAAGTGCGACAGCCAGCGTCGCATAAGGGGAAAGGCGAAGGGCCGCGGCGGCGGCCCTTGGGGGGTTATTGGGCGGCGCCCCGGCGCTCCAAGGTGAGCAGCACGGCGCCGTCGGCGCCCTTGAGCTCGAGGCGATCCCCTGCCACGGCGTAGCCCTTGACCTGCCCCAGCGTGGTGAAGAACGCCCCCTCGCGGGCAGCGAGATCGCCTTCGACGCACATCATGCGGGTTGCCCCGACCGGGCCCAGGGTGAGGGTGCTGGCATCGAGCCGCTCGATGGCACCGAAGTAACGGTTACAGCCACCGCGTCCGGCCAGGCGCTCGCCGGCCACCTGCAGGGTGAAGGTGTCACCCTTGGCACCGGTCAGTTGCCACTGATGCGCCTTGAGTTGTTCCATCCCGTTGCCGGTGCTCACCGCGCATCCTCCCAAGGCCAGGGCGGCCATCAAAACCAGAAGGGGTTTCATCGCTTGATCTCCTCTACAGTCCAATCAGCAGGGCCCATTTAGAAACATTGTCAGGGCTCATGTCAAACCGGCCACCTGTTCAAAAAAGAGACTAATGTAGAGATTAGACCAGTAAAATGCTGTGATTTTTCACGAAATCAATATAATTGCGAAATCTGTGTGCTACGGCACACTCGATCGGACAAAAAATGGCTACTTTGCTCTCTTGGGATAAAAACCCCGCAAGATCGCAGCAATTTCGCCGAGGATACGCGAACATGGCCCCAAAACACCGCATTCTCGTGCTCAACGGCCCGAACCTGAATCTGCTGGGTAAACGGGAGCCGGGCATCTACGGCAGCCAGACCCTGGCCGACATCGTCGCCGATCTGCAGGCACAGGCCGATACCCTGGGGGTCGAGCTTGAGCACCTGCAGTCCAACGCCGAGAGCGAACTGATCGGGGCCATTCATCAGGCCATGGGCCGGGTCGACTTCATCGTCATCAACCCCGCCGCCTTCACCCACACCAGCGTCGCCCTGCGCGATGCCCTGTTGGGGGTGGCCATCCCCTTTATCGAGGTGCACCTGTCCAACGTCCATGCACGGGAGCCCTTCCGCCACCACTCCTATCTCTCCGATGTCGCCAAAGGCGTCATCTGTGGCCTGGGAGCGGCCGGCTACGAGTTTGCCTTAACCGCGGCCGTGCGTCATCTGCGCGCCGCATAATCTTCACGCACAGACAAAAGAAGAAAGAGAATGCTAATGGATATCCGCAAGATCAAGAAACTGATTGAACTGGTTGAAGAGTCCGGCATCGCTGAACTGGAGATCTCCGAGGGCGAAGAGTCCGTGCGCATCAGCCGCAACTTCGGCGGTCAGGTGACTGCCGCCCCGCAGATGATCATGCCGCAGATGGCCGCCCCGGCTGCCCAGGTTGCCGCCGCTCCGGCTGCTGCCGCCCCGGCCGCCGACGCCACCCCGAGTGGTCACCTGGTCCGCTCCCCCATGGTCGGTACCTTCTACCGCTCCTCCAGCCCGGAGGCCAAGGCCTTCGTGGAAGTGGGTCAGCAGGTCAATGCCGGCGATACCCTGTGCATCGTCGAAGCCATGAAGATGATGAACCAGATCGAATCCGACAAGAGCGGCGTGATCAAGGCCATCCTGATCGAGAACGGCCAGCCCGTGGAGTTTGACGAACCGCTGTTCATCATCGAATAAGGGACGTCACATGCTCGATAAAGTTGTCATCGCCAACCGGGGCGAAATCGCCCTGCGGATCCTGCGCGCCTGCAAGGAGCTCGGGATCAAGACGGTCGCCGTGCACTCCACCGCCGACCGCGAGCTCAAGCACGTGCTGCTGGCCGATGAGTCCATCTGCATCGGCAAGCCGGCCAGTACCGACTCCTACCTCAACATCCCGGCCATCATAGCCGCGGCCGAGGTGACCGGTGCCGTGGCCATCCACCCCGGTTATGGCTTCCTCTCCGAGAACGCCGATTTCGCCGAGATGGTCGAGAAGTCCGGCTTCATTTTCATCGGTCCGCGTGCCGACACCATCCGTCTGATGGGGGACAAGGTCTCCGCCATCGAGGCGATGAAGAAGGCGGGCGTGCCCTGCGTGCCGGGCTCCGACGGTCCGGTCGACAACGACGCCAAGCGTAACGCCGCCATCGCCAAGCGCATCGGCTATCCGGTGATCATCAAGGCCGCCGGCGGCGGCGGTGGTCGCGGTATGCGCGTGGTACGCAGCGAGGCCGAGCTGGCGGGCGCCATCGCCCTGACCAAGTCCGAGGCCGGTCAGTTCTTCAAGAACGACATGGTCTACATGGAGAAGTTCCTCGAGAACCCGCGTCACATCGAGATCCAGGTACTGGCCGACGGCCAGGGTACCGCCCTCTATCTGGGCGAGCGTGACTGCTCCATGCAGCGTCGCCACCAGAAGGTGGTCGAAGAGGCGCCGGCACCGGGCATCACCGAAGAGATGCGCCGCAACATCGGCGAGCGCTGCGTGCGCGCCTGTCTCGAGATCGGCTACCGCGGTGCGGGTACCTTCGAGTTCCTCTACGAGAACGGCGAGTTCTATTTCATCGAGATGAACACCCGTATTCAGGTAGAGCACCCGGTCACCGAGCAGATCACCGGCGTGGATCTCATCAAGGAGCAGCTGCGCATCGCCGCCGGCCAGCCCCTGTCGATCACCCAGCAGGACATCCGCATTCGTGGCCACGCCATCGAGTGCCGGATCAATGCCGAGGATCCGGCCACCTTCCTGCCCTCGCCGGGCCTGATCCAGCGCTTCCACGCGCCGGGTGGTCTGGGCGTGCGTTGGGACTCCCACATCTATGCAGGTTACAAGGTGCCGCCCTACTACGATTCGATGATCGGCAAGCTTATCTGCTTCGGCGAGAACCGCGACGTCGCCATCTCCCGCATGCGCCAGGCGCTCGACGAGCTGGTGGTCGAGGGGATCAAGACCAACGTGCCGCTGCAAAAAGAGATCATGAAGGACGAGAACTTCCAGCACGGTGGAACCAACATCCACTACCTGCACAAGAAGTTGGGTCTGTAAGGACTCTCCCCAAAAGGGCCGTGGCGACACGGCCCTTTTTTGTTATCCTCTGCGCCCCCCGTTTTGCTGGAGGCCAAGGTGAACCGCTTCATCCTCGCCCGCCGGGAAGCCCTGCTCTGTCTCGGGCTGGCCCTGCTCTACTTCATCGCCTGGTACGCCAGCGCGTACGCCGTCCCCGAGGCCATCGCGCTGTGGGGCATTCCTCTGTGGTTCCTGCTCAGCTGCATGGTGATGCCCCTGCTGTTTATCGCCCTGTGCGCCTTCATGGTCGAGCGTCTCTTCGTCGAGGTGGATCTCAACGACACGGAGCCCGGCGATGAATCCTGAGTTGCTGCTGCCCCTCGTCATCTATCTGCTGCTGGTGCTGGCCGTGGGCTTTTGGGCCGGCCGCCACCGCGGCGGCGACAACTTCATGAGCGAATACTTCATCGGTAATCGCAGCATGGGGGGCCTGGTGCTCGCCATGACCCTGGTGGCCACCTACACCTCGGCCTCCTCCTTCATCGGCGGGCCGGGCGCCGCCTACAAGGTGGGGCTCGGCTGGGTGCTGCTGGCGATGATCCAGCTGCCCACCGTCTGGCTCACCCTGGGGGTGCTCGGCAAGAAGTTCGCCATCATAGCCCGCCGGGTCGATGCGGTGACCATCAACGACATGCTGTGGGCCCGCTACCGCTCCCGCGCCGTGGTCATCATCGGCTCGCTCACCATAGTGCTCGCCTTTATCGCCACCATGGTGGTGCAGTTTATCGGCGGGGCGCGCCTGCTCGAGACCGCCACCGGCCTCTCCTACCAGCAGGGGCTGTTCCTGTTTGCCGGCTGCGTGCTGCTCTATACGGTGATCGGCGGCTTTCGCGCCGTGGTGATGACCGACGCCCTGCAGGGACTCATCATGGTGATCGGCACCGCCGCCCTGCTCGGCGGCATTCTGGTGGCCGGGGATGGCCTGCCGAACCTCATCCACGGCTTGCAGGAGATCGACCCCAAGCTGGTCAGCCCCTCCGGGGCCGGCGACATGCTGACCCAACCCTTCATGCTGAGCTTCTGGGTGCTGGTCTGTCTCGGGGTGATCGGCCTGCCCCACTCGGCCCTGCGCTGCTTTGGCTATCGCGACAGCAAGGCGCTGCACCGGGGCATTCTCATCGGCACCTTGGTGAGCGCGTTTCTCATGTTTGGCATGCACCTGGCCGGCGCCCTGGGGCGCGCCATCCTGCCCGGCATGGATAGTCCGGACAAGATCATGCCCTCGCTGATGATGGAGGTGCTGCCCCCCTGGCTCGCCGGGGTCTTCCTCGCCGCCCCCATGGCCGCCATCATGTCGACCATCGACTCCCAGCTGATTCAGGCCTCGGCCACCCTGGTCAAGGATCTCTGGATCAACTATGTGCGCCCGAGCGAGCAGCGGATGCGGGCCCAGGTGCCGCGTCTCTCCCTGCTGTGCACCCTGATCCTCGGCGCCCTGGTGCTGGTGGCGGCGCTAAAGCCCCCCGAGATGATCATCTGGCTCAACCTGCTCGCCTTCGGCGGCCTGCAGGCGGTGTTCCTCTGGCCCCTGGTACTCGGCCTCTACTGGCCGCGGGCCAACGGCGCCGGGGCGCTCGCCAGCATGCTGGCCGGCGCCATCAGTTATGGTCTGCTCAACCAACTGGCCATCAAGCCCTGGGGCGTGCACCCCATAGTGCCGAGCCTGCTGGCCGGCCTGTTGGCCTTTGTGATCGTCACGCGGCTGACCCCGCCGCCCGAGGCCGAGGTACGCGCCCTGTTCGAGGAGTCGTGACCCCAGGGGGTGAAAACGCTATCCCCAAATGGGGATGACTAGGGTAAACTGTGCGCCGCATCACATTTCAGAGCCCTGGCATGCACCTGACTCGCCCCCTGACCAAGACCCTGCAGCGGCTCGGCTACGCCCTGCTGCTGCCGGTCTCTCTGCTGCCCCTGGCGGCCCTGCTGATCCGCCTAGGTGATCTGCAGCTCCCCGTCTTGAGCCTCACCGGCCAGGCCCTGTTCGGCCAGATGCCCCTCATCTATGCCATCGCCATCGCCTTTGGCCTGAGCGAACGCGGCCACGGCGGCCAGGCGCTGACCGGTGCCGTGGGGTATCTGCTGCTCTCGAGCGCCATGGACAGCCTGCTGCCGCATCTGCACGCGGACATGATGTGCGGCCTGCTGGCCGGTATCACGGTCGCCCTCTGCTGGCCCTGGGCCATGGCTCTGCGGCTGCCGCGCGTGCTGCATCCCTTGCAAGGCGAGCCGCTGGCCATGCTGCTGTCGGCCCTCGCCTGCCTGCTGCTGGTGTTTCCGCTCGCCGGTCTCTGGCCCGCCTTCGAGCAGGGCATAGTGCTGCTCGCCCAGCGGCTGCTCGACACACCGCTCGGGGCCTTCTGCTACGGGGTGCTCAACCGGCTGCTCATTCCCTTCGGCCTGCACCAGGTGCTGGGGAGCCTGGTCGGCATCGGCACCGGCGATCTGGATGCCCTGGCCCAGGCTCTGCCCCCTCACGCCGAGTTTGTCGCCGGCCTCTACCCCATCATCATGTTCGGCCTGCCGGGTGCGACCCTGGCCATCTGGCTGCACCGGCAGCACAGGCCCAAGGGCGCCCAGGGGGGCATGCTGCTGGTCCTGGCCCTCACCTCGGCCTTGCTCGGCATCACAGAGCCCATCGAGTTTCTGTTTGCCTTCACGGCACCACGCCTGTTTCTGGCCCATGCCCTGCTGACCGGCTTCTCCCTGGCCCTGTGCAAGATGATCGGCATCGAGGTGGGCAGTTACTTCTCGGCCGGCCTGCTCGATCTGCTGCTGTGCGCCCCGAGCGGCGTGAACGCCTTCTGGCTCATCCCCATCGGCATTCTCTTCTTCGTGGTCTATGCCCTCACCTTCTGGCTGCTGCTGGGCGGGGAGAAGCTGTGCCAGCTCACCCCCCTGGGCCATGCCACGGCGGCCTGCGCCCCCGCGGGGGATCCTCAGATGCTGGCCATTCAATACCTCAAGGCCCTGGGGGGGCTCGACAACCTGCAAGCCATCAGCGTCTGCCTGACCCGGCTCAGCCTGCGGGTCGAGAGCATGGGGCGGGTCGATCAGAGCCGGCTACCCCAGCTCGGCTGCCTCTCCTGGATGGTCATCAACGAGCATCAACTGGTACTGGTGCTGGGCCCCAACGCCGGGCCCATCGAGGCCCAGATCCGCATGCTGGCCGAGCGCCAGTCGGTTCCCCTCGGCAACCACCCGGTCCACCCCGCTCAGGAGTAAGGACGGGCGAAGGGGAGCCGCTGCTGCACCCACTCCATCAGGGCAACCAGGGCTGGCGCCAGATATTCCCGACTCGGGTAGACGAAGTAGAAGGGGTTATCGGGGATCGCCAGCTGTGGCAGCACCCGGCACAGGGTTCCGGCCTGCAAGGCATCGCCGCACAGGTGGTGCGGCAGCAGGGCGATGCCGGCCCCGCCCAGAGCCATCTGATGCAAGGCCAGCAGGCTGTTGCTCTGGGTGCGGGAGGGGGGCATGAAGGGCCGCTCTGCCAGAGGCCACAGGGGCAGAGAGTGGTGCACCAGACACTCGTGCTGACTGAGCTCGGCCAGGGTATGGGGCTCCCCTCGCCGCGCCAGATAGGCGGGCGCCGCCACCAGATGACGCGCCACCGACCCCACCTTGCGGCAGATGAGGCTTGAATCCTTGAGCGGCGCCGCCCGCATCGCCAGATCGAATCCCTCCCCTATCAGGTCCCGCTGCTCGTCGGAGAGCACCAGCTCGATGCTGACCCCGGGGTAAGCCTGCTGAAACCCGGCCAACCAGCCACCGAGCAACAGGATGCCGGTCGCCTCGGGCGCCGTGATCCGCAGCCGTCCGATCGCCGTCTCCTGCAACAGACTCATCTCCCTGGCGGCCTGACTCGCCCGCTCCCGTATCACCCGGCAGTGCTGATAATAGGCCTCTCCCTGCGGGGTGAGGTGCAGGCGCCGGGTGGTGCGCTGCAGCAGCCGTACCCCGAGGTGCGCCTCGAGGCGGGCCAGCTTCTGGCTCACCGAAGACTTGGGCATGCCGAGCTGCTCGGCGGCGGCGGTAAAGCTCCCCTGCTCCACCAGTACGGCAAACAGTCCCATCAGATCGAGCGGCTGATTGTTCATTTATACGAACACTCTTTATGGATTACCCAACTTAATCGGAATAATAACAGGCGCTAGAGTGGCCACCAATTCCCCCCAAGCCACGGAGCCGCACACATGAAAGCCATTGCCCTGACCCACTATCTGCCGAGCGATCACCCCGACTGCTTCATCGAGGCCGATCTGCCCGCCCCCGAGCCCGGCCCCCGGGATCTGCTGGTACGGGTCAACGCCGTCTCGGTCAACCCGGTCGACGTCAAGGTGCGTGCCCCCAAGGCCAAGGTCGAGCCAACCCCGCGGGTGCTGGGCTGGGACGCGGTCGGTGAGGTGATCGCCATCGGCAGTGCTGTGACCGGCTTCAAGGTGGGCGATCGGGTCTGGTACGCCGGCGACATCAGCCGCCCCGGCAGCAACGCCGCCCTGCAACTGGTGGACGAGCGCATCGTCGCCCTCGCCCCGCAACGCCTCAGCGATGTGGAGGCAGCCACCCTGCCGCTCACGGCCATCACCGCCTGGGAGAGCCTGTTCGAGCGCATCGGCTTGCACGATGAGAGTCAGGGACGCCTGCTCATCATCGGCGGCGCCGGTGGAGTGGGTTCCATCGCCATCCAGCTGGCGCGCCGCCTGCTGCCCCATGTGGAGGTGATCGCCACCGCCTCGCGCCCCGAGAGCCGCGACTGGGTCATGAGCCTGGGGGCACACAAGGTGGTCAACCATCACCATTTGCCGGCGTCGCTGGCCGAAGAGGGGATCGATCGGGTCGACTATATCTTCTGCACCAACGCCACCGGGCAACACTGGCAGAGCATGAGCGATCTCATCACCCCCTTTGGCCACATCTGCACCATCGCCGAGTCGGCCGAGCCCTGGGACATGAGCCTGCTCAAGGCCAAGAGCGTCACCTTCAGCCAGGAGTTTATGTTCACGCGATCCCTGTTCAAGACCGGGGATATGCAGCGCCAAGGGAATCTGCTGGGGGAGGTCGCCCACATGGTGGACGAGGGCCTGGTGCGCACCACCCTGACCCGTACCCTGGCGCGACTCACCCCGGCCAGCCTGGCAGAGGCTCATCGCATCCTCGAGGGGGGCCAGATGATAGGTAAATTGGCCATCGACAGCCGTAACCTGCACAACCAGGACGCAAAGGCGCCCCATCATGGGGCAGAGGCAGGCTCACGCTGAGGTAAAAAAAACGGACTGGCCGGCTGGCCAGTCCAATACCTGAAATGAACACACACATCCTGCGGGCAGGACGCCGAAGAGTTTGCAGGTCCCGTGCCAACCCCCAACATCGGCGCCACGTAAAAAAATGGCCGCCCAAAGGCGGCCAAACCATGACGGAAGGCGAACGGATTCGCCAAGAGCAAGGGTGGATGCTGCCATCCACAGCCCAGCAGCATTACAAGATGCGTGCCACTCTCCCAAGGTCGATGGCGAGCAGGCTTGAGTTTTTCTGTCAGGGGCGCAGAATGCATACCCCAACCGCGCGACGACTTCCTTGACACCATGACACCACCCTATGTCGGGCGTTTCGCCCCCTCCCCCTCCGGCCCCCTTCACTTCGGCTCCCTGGTGGCGGCCCTTGGCAGCTATCTGCAGGCACGAGCCCAGGGAGGACAGTGGCTGGTTCGCATCGAGGACATAGACCCGCCGCGCGAGATGGCGGGGGCGAGCGACCTGATTCTGCGCACCCTGGAGCGCTACGGCCTGACCTGGGATGGGGAGGTGATGTACCAGAGCCGGCGCCATGCCCGTTACGACGAGATCATCGAACGCCTCTACCAGAGCGGCGATCTCTACTGGTGTCGCTGCACCCGGCGCGAGATAGCGGCCGCCGGCGGCCTCTATCCCGGCACCTGCCGCGAGCTGGGGCTCGGCCCGGCGGGCTGCGCCGCCCGACTGCGCCAGCGCCACCCGGTTTATCACTTCGACGATACCCTGCAAGGGCGTATCGAGGTGGCACCGGCCCTGGCCGGAGAAGACTTCATCGTGCGCCGGCGCGACGGTCTCTACGCCTACAACCTGGCCGTGGTCATCGACGACATGGACAGCGGCATCACTGAGGTGGTGCGCGGGGCCGACTTGCTCGAGCCCACGGTGCGCCAGATAGCCCTCTATCAGCGCCTGGGTGCCGCCGTCCCCGCCTGGGTGCACCTGCCGCTGGCGGTGCAGCCCGATGGCAACAAGCTCTCCAAGCAGAACCATGCCCGAGCCCTGCCGGACGACCCCGGCGCCCCTCTGCTGGCGGCACTGGCCTTTCTCGGCCATCCGGCCCCCGGCGATCTGCACGGGGCCCCGCCGGCCCGGCTGCTCGAGTGGGCCATCCACCACTGGCAACTGGCACGGGTACCGCACCGGATCAGCCTGCCATCGCCCGTGACGGGCTAGATGGTTTTTCATTTGGTCGGGCCTGAGCTATCATAGGCCGCTATTTTTTGGCCTCCCGTCAAACAGAGTTATCGAGGTGTACCATTTTTTCCCAGATCGCAAACTTTTGCCGCAAGGTGCTAGGCAAGGAAGAGGGCGGCATGCCGATGGAATCCGAGCAGCAAGCCCCCGTCATCCATGAACGCCGCATCCTCTCCCGCGATGAGCATTCCATCTCGCGCAAGGAGATCAGCGAGAATGCGCTCAAGGTACTCTACCGCCTGAACAAGGCCGGCTACGAGGCCTATCTGGTCGGTGGTGGCGTCCGTGACCTGCTGCTCGGGAAGATGCCGAAGGACTTCGACATCGCCACCGAGGCGACCCCGGAGCAGATCAAGGCCCTGTTCGGCAACTGCCGTCTCATCGGCCGCCGCTTCCGTCTTGCTCACATCGTGTTTGGCCGCGACGTGATCGAGGTGGCCACCTTCCGCGGCCACCACCATCAGGTGAACAACAGCCGTCACATCTCCGCCCAGAGCGAAGAGGGGATGCTGCTGCGCGACAACGTCTACGGCACCATCGAAGAGGATGCCGAGCGCCGCGACTTCACCGTCAACGCCCTCTACTACAGCGCCAAGGACTTCACCCTGCACGACTTCGCAGGGGGCCTGGAGGATCTGCAGGCCCGTCGCCTGGAGCTCATCGGTGACCCCGAGACCCGCTACCGGGAAGACCCGGTACGAATGCTGCGGGCGGTGCGCTTTGCCGCCAAGCTCGATATGCAGATAAGCCCGCGCACCGCGGCGCCGATCCGCGAGCTGGCGCCCCTGTTGCAGGATATCCCGGCGGCCCGCCTGTTCGAGGAGACCCTCAAGCTGTTCCTGGCCGGTCATGCCCTGGAGACCTATCGCCAGCTGCGCGACTACAACCTGTTCCAGCAACTCTTCCCGCAGCTGACTCCGCTGCTGACCCCGAACGGGGACTCGGTCTGCGAGCGCTTCATCGAGCAGGCGCTGATCGATACCGACAAGCGGGTGCAGGACGACAAGCGCGTCACCCCTGCCTTCATCTACGCCGCCCTGTTGTGGGGACCGGTCGAGAGCCGTGCCCGGGTGCTGGAGAACGAGAGTGGCCTGCCCTGGCACGACGCCTTCATGATGGCGGTCAACGAGGTGCTGGATAACCAGACCCGCGTCATCGCAGTGCCACGCCGCTTCACCACCGACATTCGCGACATCTGGGCCTTGCAGACCCGTCTGACCCGTCGCCAGGGACGCCACCCCGAACGCGCCATGGAGCACCCCAAGTTCCGCGCCGCCTACGACTTCCTGCTGCTGCGCAACCGGGTCGAACGAGGCCTCGGTGAGCTGGCCAGCTGGTGGGAGCGCTATGTGGAGTCCGCCCCCGAGTCGCGTCAGCAGCTGCAACGGGACGCCAGCCGTGACGAGCCGCGCGGTGAGAAGAAGCGCAGCAACCGCCGGCGTCGTCCGCGTCGCCGCAAGCCGGCCACCGAGTAATGACCCTCGCCTTCGTCGCCATCGGCTCCAACCTGGACGCCCCCCTCGAGCAGGCGCAGCGCGCCGTCGAGGCCCTGCGCCAGGTGACAGAGAGCCGACTGGTACTGGCGTCATCTTTCTATGCCAGCCGGCCCATGGGGCCGCAGGACCAGCCCGACTACGTCAACGCCGTGGTCGGCCTGGAGACTGCCCTCGCCCCCCTGGCGCTGCTGGATGAACTGCAACGTATCGAATTGGAACAGGGACGTGTTCGCAAGGATGAGCGCTGGGGGCCCCGCACCCTGGATCTCGATCTGCTGCTCTATGGTGACACCGTCATCGAGCACGAGCGTCTCACCGTGCCCCACTACGGCATGAAGGTTCGGGAGTTTGTGCTGCTCCCCCTGCACGAAGTAGCCCCCCGTCTCAGCTTGCCCTGTGGCTCGTCCCTGTCAGATCTGGTTGCCCAGTGCCCGCGTAACGGCCTCATGGTCGTGGCGCCGGCCCCTGCCGTGTAGGAGCCTTTATGAGCAAGATCACCACCGCCACCCTGCTGAAGATGAAGCAGGAGGGACAGAAGTTCACCGCCATCACCGCCTATGACGCCAGCTTCGCCAAGCTGTTCGACGACGAGGGAGCCCATGTGCTGCTCATCGGCGACTCCCTCGGCATGGTGCTGCAAGGGGGCGACGATACCCTCGCCGTCAACATGGACGAGATGGTCTATCACACCCGCTGCGTGGCCCGCGGTGCCGAGAAGTCCCTGGTCATCGCCGACCTGCCCTTCATGAGCTACGCCACCCCGGAGCAGACCTACCAGAACGCCGCCCGCCTGATGGCCGCCGGTGCGCGCATGGTCAAGATGGAGGGGGGCGAGTGGCTGTGTGACTCCATTCGCCACCTGACCCGCAACGGGGTGCCGGTGTGCGGCCACCTGGGGCTGACTCCCCAGTCGGTGCACGTCTTCGGCGGCTTCAAGGTGCAGGGGCGTGACGAGTTCCAGGCCCAGGAGATCTACCGCCAGGCCCTGGCCCTGCAAGAGGCCGGGATCCAGCTGCTGGTGCTCGAGTGCGTGCCGGTCTCCCTGGCCGAGCGCATCACCAAGGCCCTGCGCATCCCGGTGATCGGCATCGGTGCCGGCCCGGTCACCGACGGCCAGATCCTGGTGATGCACGACGCCTTCGGCATCACCTCTGGCTATGTGCCCAAGTTCACCAAGAACTTCCTGATCCAGGGTGGCGACCTGCGTGGCGCGGTCCGCCTCTATATCAAGGAAGTGGCCGAGGGGACCTTCCCCGGCCCGGAGCACTGCTTCAACTGACATCAGGGGGCCACAGGCCCCCTTAGCTTAGGAGTTCATCTCATGCTGGTTGTCTCACAGATCGCCGATCTTCGTTCCACCCTTGGCGCCTGGCGCCGCGCCGGCGAGCGCATCGCCTTCGTGCCCACCATGGGCAACCTGCACCAGGGGCACCTGACCCTGGTGGCCGAGGCCCGCGCCCGCGCCGAGCGCGTGGTGGTGAGCATCTTCGTCAACCCCATGCAGTTCGACCGGGCCGAGGATCTGGCCAACTACCCGCGCACCCTGGAGCAGGACTGCGACGCCCTGCGCGCCGCCGGCGCCGATCTGGTGTTCACCCCAACCCCGGAGGTGATGTATCCCAAGGGGCTGGCCAACCAGACCTTCGTCGAGGTGCCGGGTCTGTCTGCCCTGCTGGAAGGCGCCCTGCGCCCAGGCCATTTCCGCGGCGTCAGCACGGTCGTCACCAAGCTCTTCAACCTGGTGCAGCCCGACGTGGCCTGTTTCGGTCAGAAAGACTTTCAGCAGCTGGCGCTCATTCGCCAGATGGTCGACGACATGGCCATGCCCATCGAGATCGTCGGCGTGCCCACGGTGCGCGCCGACGATGGCCTGGCCCTCTCGTCACGCAACGGCTACCTCACCGCTGCCGAGCGCGCCATCGCCCCGACCCTGGCCCAGGTGATGCAAACCCTGGCGAGCCGACTGGCCGCCGGCGAGCGTGACCTCGAGGCCCTGGTGCGCGACGGCGCCCGCGCCCTGGACCAGGCGGGCTTCAAGACCGACGCCATCGACATCGTCGATGCCCGCACCCTGCTCCCGCTCGATGAGCAGAGCCGCGAGGCGGTGATCCTGATGGCCGCCTTCCTGGGCAAGGCACGCCTCATCGACAATCAGTGCGTCGCCCTGTAACGCGCACGCCCTCGCCTCTGCCCGCTGCGGGCCGGAGGCTGACCAAGAAGAGACCCGCCGGATGGCGGGTCTTTCGTTTAGTCGGTAGCGAGGGGGTAACCGGCCCCTTTCCAGGCAAAGATGCCACCCGGCACCCGATAGACCTGGCGATACCCCTGAGCCACGGCCCAGGCCGCGGCGTTATGGCTGCGCCCGCACTGAACGAAGCCGCAATAGATCACCAGGGGGCGATCCTTGTCCTCACCGAGCAGGGCCAGCAGCTGCGCCTCGCTCCCCTCCCCTTCCACTATCTCGCTCCAGACCGGCTCGGCCTTGGCCTCTTTGACGAAGACGAAGTTCTTGGCCCCCGGAATGTGCCCCTTCTTGTAAGAAGCATCGAGCGGCATGGTATCGAGGATGACCATGGCCTCCCCTTTGTCCATACGCCCCTTGAGCTCGGCCACCGTCATCAGCTGGTAGTGGCCCTGCGCCGTCTCGTTGGCCAGCTGCACCGCACTCTGCTCCAGTTTGACCTCCTGCTCGAACTGATTGTCACCACAGCCGCCCAGCATCAGGGAGGCCGCCACCAGCGAGGCGAGCAGGGAGAGGGAACGGGTTTTCATCATGACACTTCCTTGGTTGGGAGAGAGAAGGGGCGAGATGGAAAGAGCAGAGCGGCCGCCATGGCCAGCATCAGCAGATCGCGCCCGATAGCCTGAGGCAATGAGCCCAGATCGGCTTTGCCGAGGCACCCGCAAGCGATGTCGAGACCGATGGCGACGCCGTATCCGAGCACGGCGATAAACATCAGCAGCAGAGCGATCATCAGCCAGACGCCCCAGCGCCGCCCCATGATCACTGCGCCGCCCGCCAACGCCTCCAGGGCGATCACCCCCCAGGCCACCGCGGGTTGCAGCGAAGACCACACCAGCCCGAAGGCATCGATCTGCTGCACGAAGAGGGCGGGAGAGAGGGTCTTGAAGATCGCCGAGAGGAGGAAAAAGCCCCCCAGAAGCAGTCGGGCGGGAAGGCGCCACGCCATAAAACACCTCTTAATGGGTAGGCAACTAGTCTAACAACTTGTCGTCGTTTGACAATCCACCCCATGATGATCGACCCCACGAAAATGAAGGATATGGGCGGTGCGACCGCCCCTTGTCAGGGTCGAGCCGGTGCGACACGCATAAAAAAGGCGCCGCAGCGCCTTGTTCCTTGCAAACCCGCCTCAGTGGCGCAAACCGATGCCGCGCGAGACCAGCCACCAGGCCAGGGTATAGAGGGCAACGATGAAGCCACCGATGATGAGGTAGGCCGTGGTCAGCGGCACGTCCGAGATGCCGAGAAAGCCGTAACGGAACGCGTTGACCATGTAGATGATGGGGTTGACCTGGGACACCCCCTGCCAAAATTGGGGCAGCAGGGTGATGGAGTAGAAGACGCCGCCCAGGTAGGTGAGCGGCGTCAGCACGAAGGTGGGAATGATGCTGATATCGTCGAAGCTCTTGGCGAACACCGCATTGATAAGCCCGCCCAGGGAGAAGACGATGGAGGTGAGCAGCACGGTGACGCAGACGCTGAAGAGATGATGGATCTGCAGCGGCACGAAGAAGAGCGACACCAGGGTCACGATCAGCCCCACGCAGAGACCGCGGGCCACGCCGCCCCCGACAAAGCCGGCGATGATGACGTAGTTGGGCACCGGGGCCACCAGCAGCTCTTCCACGTTGCGCTGAAACTTGGCGCTGTAGAAGGAAGAGGCCACGTTGGAGTAGGAGTTGGTGATGACCGACATCATGATGAGGCCGGGCACGATGAACTCCATATAGCTAAAGCCGCCCATCTCGCCGATGCGCGACCCTATGAGGTTGCCGAAGATGACGAAGTAGAGGCTCATGGTGATGGCCGGCGGCACCAGGGTCTGTACCCAGATGCGGGTAAAACGGGTGACCTCCTTGGCCAGAATGCTCTTGAAGGCGATCCAGTAGGCCTGCGAATTCATGCTTTTCTCCCCTCTTCCACCAGACGCACAAACAGCTCCTCGAGCCGGTTGGCCTTGTTACGCATGCTCTGCACCCCGATCCCCAACTCGCTCAGGGCGGCGAAGAGGCCGTTGAGGGTCTGGCTCTTGTCGAGCTCCACCTCCAGGGTGCGGCTGTCGACACAGCGGCAGTGATAGCCGGGCAGCTCGAGGGCCGCCGGGCATTCGGCCGTCAGATCGAGCAGGAAGGTCTCGCGACCGAGCTTGCCGAGCAGGGACTTCATGCTGGTATTCTCGATAAGCCGGCCCTTGTCGATGATGCCGATGTTGCGGCACAGCATCTCGGCCTCTTCCAGATAGTGGGTGGTGAGTATGATGGTCACCCCCTGGCGGTTGAGATCGCGCAAGAACTGCCACATGGAGCGGCGGATCTCGATGTCGACCCCGGCGGTCGGTTCGTCGAGGATGAGGAGCCTCGGCTCGTGCATCAGGGCGCGGGCTATCATCAGGCGCCGCTTCATGCCCCCGGAGAGGGTGCGCGCCTGCATGTCCCGCTTCTCCCACAGGTCGAGCTGGCGCAGGTACTTCTCGGCGCGGATCTTCGCCTCGGCACGCGGCACACCGTAGAAGCCCGCCTGGTTGATGACGATCTGTCCGACCTTCTCGAACTGGCTGAAGTTAAACTCCTGGGGTACCAGGCCGAGCTGGGCCTTGGCCTTCTCCAGATCCCGGTCGATGTCATGGCCAAACACCTTCACCTGGCCGGCGCTCTTGTTCACGAGCGAGCTGATGATGCCGATGGTGGTCGACTTGCCCGCGCCATTGGGGCCCAGCAGGGCGAAGAAGTCTCCCTCCTCGACGCAGAGATCGATCCCCTTGAGCGCCTCGACGCCTCCCGGGTAGGTTTTTCTCAGTTCCGTGATTTCCAGTGCTTTCATCATGTCCTCTGCTCATGCACGGCAATCTTGTCGTTGCCTCATACAAAAGAGGCGGCACTGGGCCACCTCTGCTGCCGGGCGCCACCGAAGCGCCTGGGTGCCCATTACTCCTGAGGCACTACCTTACCGATATAGGGCAGGTTGCGATAGCGCTGGGCATAGTCGATGCCGCAGCCGACCACAAACTCATCGGGAATGGCGAAGCCAATCCACTCGACCGGCACCTGCACCTCACGACGGGAAGGCTTGTCGAGCAGGGTGCTGATGGTCAGCGACTTGGGCTCACGCAGAGAGAGGATCTCGCGCACCTTGTTCAGGGTATAGCCGGTGTCGATGATGTCTTCGACGATCAACACATCCTTGCCCTTGATGTCATCATCCAGGTCTTTGAGGATGCGCACGTCGCGGCTGCTGTGCATGCCGGTGCCATAGCTGGATGCAGTCATAAAATCGAGACTCACCGGCAGTTCGATGTGACGGCACAGGTCGGCCAAAAAGACGCAGGAGCCGCGTAGCAGACCCACCAGCACCAGCTCGTCGGTGCCCTGATAGTGTTCGGTGATGGCCTTGCCCAGCTCGACGATACGGGCCTGCACTTCACTCTCGGGGATCATTACCTCAACGGTATGTTTCATGTTTCACTCCAACCGTGTCATGTCCCACACATGACGCTTCTCGATTCGAAAGTGGCAAATTGTAACATCTGTCATCTGTGTCGTCAGGCACATCACTCTTTAACCAGATTAATTTAGTTGGTAAAGTGCTCAGTGATCACAGGCTAAGTCGACAACGACAGATTCATACAACCATAAATCCAATAAAAGAAAGACAATATGATGGAACCACGCGCAGAAATCAGACGGCGCACCCGGCTCTCGCCGGTGGCTCGCCGTTCCCAACTCATGGAATGTGCCATTGAAGTGTTCTCCCGACGCGGTATCGGTCGGGCCGGACATGCCGAAATTGCCGAAGAGGCGAAGGTGTCAGTGGCGACCGTTTTCAACTACTTCAACACCCGCGAAGAGCTGGTCGATGAGGTGCTCGGCGAGGTCGAGACCTTCATTCGTCAGCTGATGACCGAAGCCTACGGCGACCACCACCCCATTTGTGACAGCATTCGCCGTCATGTGGAGCTGTTCGTCGACGTGGCCTACGATCGCCCCGACCACGCCAACATCTGGCTGGAGTGGAGCTCTTCCGTCCGCGACGAGGTGTGGCCACGCTACGTCAAACTGCTGGACGAGATCCTCGAACACATCACCCCCCGTCTGCAGAAGGCCCTCGATCGCGGTGAGATCGAGAGCGAACTGAGTGCCCTCGCCCTGGCCCGTATCCTGACCAGCTTTGGCTACCTGATGATGCAGATGATCAACGCCCCCGAGCGCCCCCTGCGCAGTGAGGTCGTTGAAACCGTTTACCAATACGTCACCGCCCCCATTAAAGTCGGTGTCCCCCAGGCCCTCGCTCTGGCCTGAATCAAATAATGAATCGCCGGTGATCGGAGTGAAGGCGACCTTAGGCCGCCTTCATTCTTTTGTGCCCGTGTCACTCGCCCCGAGGCAGTTGATGGGCTATCCCTGCATGGCAATCGATGCAGGTCTCTCCCCGCGCCACCATCCCCTTGTGACGCCTTGCCGCCACCTTGGATTGATTCTCCAGGTCCATCCTGGCCGGATCGTGGCAAAAACGGCAGGTGTGCGAATCACTCTCCTTGAACTCTGTCGTGGCGATGGCTGCCAATCTGGCCCTGTGCTCCTTGTCGAAGTTGTCCGGAGTGATCTCCCCTTTCAGCCTCAGATAGATATCCTTGGTGGCCCGGATCTTGACCCACAGTTTGGGCAGCAACTCATGGGGCACGTGGCAGTCGCCGCAGGTGGCCGCCACCACCCCCTGGGTATTCTTGAAGTGGGCAGAGGCGTGATACTCAGTGACTATGCTGTCCATCCCCAGGTGGCAGCTATAGCAAAACTCGTTGCTGTTGGTATAAGTCAGCACACCGTTAAACCCGGCCAGCGCTATCGCACCCAACAGAAACGCGAGCAGGCCTCCCAGCGGCACACCGAGCCGCCAGCGGGCTCCCGGTATGGTCCACAGACGGCGCCACAGACTCGGTTTGTCGCTCACCGGCCCCTCCTCACTGCAAGCTGGCGTAGTATTCGGCCAGGGCTGCCAGATCGGCCTCACTCATGGCCGCGAGTGCCTTGTTCATGCTCTTGTCCACATCGCGTTTACCCTCCCTGAACTCATGCAGGGAGTAGAGCAGGTATTCCTTCATCTGCCCCCCCAACAGGGAAGATTCATCGTCCGGATTACGCCCCCCTCCCGTGTGGCACTTCTCGCACTTGGCCTGATGCAGCGCCTTGCCCGCCGCCGCCTTGGCCCCATCGAAGGGTTGCTTGGCCGGGACGAAGGGGAGTGCGGCATAATAGGCCGCCAGGGCATCGATCTGCGCATCGGACAAGGACTTCATCACTTGGGTCATGTCCCCCGCCTTACTGGTATCCCCCGACACCTGGTTCACCCGCTTGGCGGGCCGCCCCTCCAGATAGGTTCGCATCTGCTCGCCGAGGTTCACGGCAGGCAGCCCGCCTATGGTGGGGATGGCCTGAGAGAGGCTAATCCCTTTGGGGCCATGACAGGCATCGCACTCCTTGGCCATCTCCTCGACCGCCGCCTGTGCGACGCCCGCCTGCATCCCCCCCAGCAACAACACCATTGCCATCGCTTTTTTCATCTGTTTCTGCTCCCTGTTGCTACCGCTCAATCCGTTCACTCGGTCACAAAACGCCCCTTATTGACATCATTGTGAGAATAGACGAGCGCAAATCACCTACCTTTTTAATGGACAAGGTCGTGAGATGGCGCACACGCCATGGCGATAGCAAGGCAGGAAAAACAAAAGCACTTTTGAGCAGTGTCACAAGGAATGGAGCTGGGCCGATGCCGGGCCTGCATCAAAGGAACAACAATATGAAAATCTGGAATGCAGTGATCGCTACCCTGATGGTGGTGGGGGTAGTGGCATGTGGTGGCGGTGAGAGCGACAAGAATACCCCTCCCCCCAGTGGGAAACCCGGCGTCACCATTACCTCGCCCCGTTACGATGCCCAGAGCCGCAGCCTGACCGTCGAGTTCAGCGTCATGGACAGCCAGGGGCGCCCCATCACAGGGCTCACCCCCGCCGTCACCCTGGCTCAACTGATCGAAGAGGAGCAGGGGCGTGCCGGTAGCATCAGCCGCTGGCAGAGCCTGCTCAACCGGACTCGCAATCGACCGGCTGACAGCGCCTCCAGCGTCCCCTCTGTGATCCAACCCACCACCAACCCGGCCGCCAACGCGACCCTGACCGACCACGGTGACGGCCGCTATACCTATCTCATCAAGCAAGTCCCCTATGGCGCCGATACCGATCCGGTCAATGGCCACCCCCTGCAGTTTGTCACCAGCCGAACCACCCGGCTCGGGATCCAGCTCGCGGCCACCGACAGTTCCGATATCAGCAATCCGACCTATGACTGGGTGCCCGATGGCAGCCCCGTCAGCAGCCGCTCCATAGCCGAGACCAAGAGCTGCAACAATTGCCACGACAAGCTGGCCCTGCACGGGGGGGGCCGGGTCGAGGTCCCCTTCTGCGTCACTTGCCACAATCAGGGCAACACTGGGTATGGTCGCAGTTTCGTCAACAAGGTGGAGAAGAACGAAGTCAGTCTCGACTTCAGGGTCATGCTGCACAAGATCCACCGCGGCCGGGATCTGCCCCAGGTTGAAGCGACCGACGGCGGTCAGTACATGGTCTATGGCTTTCGCGACACTAAGCACATCTATGGGGCCAATGACGCAGGCACCCTGTCGGGGGTGCATTTCCCGCAAGAACTGCGCAATTGCTCGACCTGCCATGACGACAGCAACAGCCAGACGCCTCAGGCCAACAACTGGTTCAGCGTCCCCAGTACAGAGACGTGCGGCTCCTGCCACGAGGACCACAGCGCCAACCACTTCGCCTCGACCGAGATGTACTGCGCCAACTGCCACGGCCCCAATCCGACGGTGCGGCAGGCCTCGGTGAAGGTGATGCATGAGGGTCGTCTGGCCGTGCTCCAGGCCGGCCGGGATACCCTTAAGATGACCATCGAGAGTGCCCGTTATCAGGCCCCCGATATCCTGGTCGAGGTGCGCCTGACCAAAGACGGCGTCGGGTTCAACAGCCTCGACGAGCTCAAGCCATTCCTGGCCACCGGCAGAGCCTATGTATTGGTCAACTGGGACAATGGACAGGGGGATGCCATCAGCTACTCCGAAAACCGGATCGACATGGCCAGCGGCTGCAGTGCGCAGGGCGATGGGCTGTTCCTGTGCCAAAAGAGCATGACCAAGGTACCGGCAGACAACGCCGTGCTGGTGGTCGCCAATGCTGAGATGGCCCTGTGCGCCGATCGCAAGGCGCTGGAAAATGGTAACCCGGCCAGTCTGGCCCAGTGCAGCTCCCTGGTGGATCGCTCAGGCAATCCGGAAGACGCCGACCTGCACACCATCGCCGCCAACGTGGCTCATGGGGCCTTCGATCTCGGGGGCAGCCCGGTCTCTTATCAGGAGCCGGTCGGTGTCAACCGCGCCAACTGTAACGGTTGTCACAAGGATCTGACGGTGCACGAAAGCAATCACAACGCCAAGGACTTCGTGCAGTGCACCAGCTGCCACAATGCGACCCGGGCCGCCTTCTATGCCGGCTTCCCGGCCGATCTCAAGTACCACGTCCACTCCTTCCACGCCATGGGCTCTCACCGGGACGGGGAGTCACGCTTCCCCGGTGTCATCAACAACTGTGAGAACTGCCACACCCAGGCCCAATACAACCTGCCCAACCAGCAGAACGCCAGGCCTTCGCTCGCCACGACCACGGCGGACAACAAGAATCCCAAGTACTTCAGCCCCACCCTGGTGGTCTGCGCCAGCTGTCACCTCAAGTCCCCCCTCGGCCTGGTCAACGCGACCACACCGGCCAGCGGCGATGAGTGGGCAACTCACATGCAGGGCAATGGTGCCGTGTTCGGGGCCGACAGTGCCACCGCCGCCAGTGGCACCGAGCAGTGTGCCAGCTGCCACGCGGTGGGCCAGGAACAGGGGGTCGACAAGGTCCACAAGGTATACGACTACCGCGCTAACTAAAGACCCGGGCGGGGGCAACCCCGCTCGGCACATTGAGGGAGTCACGAGATGACAAGGACGATAACCTGGGGGTTGGCGCTCTGCTTGCTGATGGGGATGATGGCCGTGGTTGAGGCTGCCGATCCCCGTGAAGAGGTTGAGGCCGTGCTGGACAAGAAGTTCGACCAGGGGAGCTACTCGACCAAGGGGGCGGACACCTGCCTGCGCTGCCACGATGCGGAGTCGGACAAGCCAGCGACCGGTATCTTTCACTCGGTGCACGGCAATCCGGGCAACGCTCACGGCCCCATGGGGGATCGTCAGTGTGAAGCCTGTCACGGTCCGATTGGCAATCACGCCCGCAATCCGCGCAAGGGAGAGCCGAGAGAACCCATGATCACCTTCGGGCCCAACTCTCCCGTCCCGGCCGAGAAACAAAACAGCGTCTGCCTCTCCTGCCATACCGACACCCGGCGCATGGGGTGGCATGCCAGCAGCCACGCCAGCGAGGATCTCACCTGCACCAGCTGTCACCGGGTACACCAGGCCAAAGACCCCATGAGCGAGAGCACCACTCAGACGGCCGTGTGCACCGATTGCCACGCCAAGGAGAAGGCCGATCTGCACAAGCGATCCAGCCATCCCCTGCAGAACGGGGCTATGGCGTGTGCCAGCTGCCATAACCCGCACCAATCCATCAACCCGGCCGATCTCAAGCAGCCTTCGACTAACGAGGCCTGTTACGAGTGCCACGCCGAGAAGCGTGGTCCCTTCCTCTGGGAGCACGAGCCGGCAAACGAGGACTGCGCCCTCTGCCATGAGCCTCATGGCGCTATCCAGGGCGCGCTGCTCAAGAAACGACTGCCACAACTCTGCCAGGAGTGCCACAGCGAGCCCCACGCCAATATGGCGATCCCCGAGGGGGATCTCAAGGTGCGGGGCGGGAGCTGCCTCAACTGCCACGGGCAAGTTCACGGCAGTAATCACCCCAACGGCCAGAGCCTGAGACGCTGAGGAGGAGCCATGCGCCACTACACTCTCTGCCTGCCCCTGCTGACGGTCTTCGCCAGCCAGGCCGCCGACGACTATGCCCTGCAACAGGCCAAGCAAGCCGATACCGGGCGCTGGCGCTGCAACGCGTGCGAGCCCTATCAGGGCTGGCACGGGGAGGTCGGGGTTGGCGTCGGCTACCTCAACGATGACGGCGCCAGCCGCTTTCGCAACTGGGTGCCCACCAACTATGACCAGGGAATGCTTGGCACCCTGAACGCCGACCTCCACTACCGGGGAGAGGGGAGCGAATATGGCCAGATGCAGGCGACCGACCTTGGTCTGAAGCGCTTTTCCATCGCCACCGAGGCGGGCCGCTACGACGGGCTGAGGGGACGCTTCGAATATCGCGAGAGCCCCTACTACTGGAACCGGGGGGTGAGCGTCTATCAGGGTGAGGGGGGAGTCCTCTCGGCCGGCCCCCTCACCCCGTTTGACAAGGAGACGGTGCGAAAGCAGGTTTCACTCGGTCTGAAATTCACCCCCAAGAGCCCCTGGCAGCCCCATGCCAGCCTGCGCCATGAGACCCGGCGCAGCACCCTGACCGGTTACACCAGCACCCTGCCCGGGCTCGGCGCCATGCCGGGATGGCTCCCCATACCTCAGGATCAGAAGACGACCCTGATGGATGCAGGGGTGAGTTACCTCGCCAAGGGGTGGTTGGTCGATCTCAGCTACTACGGCTCTCTCTACACCAACGAGCATGAGGCTCTCTACTACGGCAGCCAGGCCAACCCCTATCTCAATGATCGCGCCTATGAACCCGACAACGACTACCACCGCCTCACCCTCTCCGGGAGGAGCAACTGGGATCGCCAGAGCCTCACCGGGCGAGTCATGATGAGTCAGGCCACCTCCAGCGGCGGCCTCAATCCCTTTGCCAACACGCCGGTGACCCAACAGAACTTCAACGGGCGGGTGAATACCTGGCAGGCCGACGCCCGTTGGCTCAACCGGATATCCCGGGCGCTCACCCTCAAGGCCAGTGCCGAGCATTATGACCGCCAGGATGAGTCGGATCGCTACGTGGTGACGGGTCGGCAGCGTCCCCTGACCGACCGCAGCCACAGCAAGGGGGAGCTTGGCGCCAGCTATCGCCTCTCCCGCACTCTCAAGCTGGAGGGCGGCTATCTCTACCGGGGCGACCAACGGGACGAGGCCGATCGGCGTGAGACAGATCTGCACACCATTTTTGTGCGAGGCCGCTACCAGCCGGTCGGCCCCTTGAGCGCCGGCACCAAGTTAAGCCTCAGCCGCCGCACCGGCTCCGAGTGGCTGGGGGATAGCGGCGGCAGTCCTACCCTGCGTCAATATTATCTGGCCGACAGAGACAGGGCCGAACTCAGGGGGGATCTCACCTGGCAGGTGAACGACCCCCTGGCCCTCACGGCAGAGGCCTGGTGGGCCGAAGACAGTTATCCCGAGCCCGATATCGGGCGCAGCCAGGACAGGGACTATGGGGTCGATCTCGCGGCCAACTGGTCGCTGCCCGAGCGACTCGATCTCAGCCTGTTCCTCAATCAGCAGTGGATAGCGTCGGATCAGCAACACGCCTACCGCTATGCCCCCGATTGGGCTCCCTATCAGACCCTGGTGCGCGACGAGATCACCACAGTGGGGCTGGGGCTCACCAAGAAGCAAGCTCTGGAGCGGGATCTGACCCTGGGGCTCGACTACAGCTACAGCTATGGACGGGGTCGCAATGAAGCCAGTGCCGGCTATGACTATCCGGATCTCACCAGCACCTTGCACCGGCTCAGCGGCTACGCCCTCTACCAGCTGGACGAACGCCAGGCCCTCAAGCTGGATCTGCGCTACGAGCGGGTGAGCGATGAGGACTACCTCTATCTGGGGGAAGAGGCCAACTTGGGTGAATGGAACCAACACTACGGGGGCTACTTCGGAGGGGTCTCCTGGCTCTATCACTTCTGAAAACGAAAAAGGGGGCTCACAGGCCCCCTTCTCATATTCATGCCGCGCCCCTAGGTGGGGGAATAGCCCCAGCGCTGACACAGGGTGTGCTCTACCTCTAAATGATCGAGCACGCGCGCCACCATGAAGTCCACCAGGTCATCGATGCTGCGCGGCTCGTGATAGAAGCCCGGCGCGGCCGGCATGATGGTCACCCCGAGACGCGCCAGACTCAGCATGTTCTCCAGGTGGATGGCCGAGAACGGCGTCTCGCGCGGCACCAAAATGAGCTGGCCGCGCTCCTTGATGACCACATCCGCCGCCCGCTCGATGAGGTTGTCCGACGCTCCGTGGGCAATGGCAGATACTGTCCCCATGGAGCAGGGGCAGACCACCATCTGTTTGGGGGCCGCCGAGCCGGAGGCCACCGGCGAGAACCACTCCTCCTTGCCGCAGGCGACGATCTGCCCCTCGCGAGCGCCGTAGTCGGCGCACAAGCGCGCCGAGAGGGCCTGGGGCGAAGCGGGCCAGTCGATGCCCTGCTCTGTCTTGAGCACCACCCGGGCGGCGCTGCTGGCCAGCACATAGACCCGATAGTCGGCCTGCACCAGACATTCGAGCAGGCGCAGGGCATAGGGGGCGCCGGAGGCGCCCGTCAGGGCGAGGGTGATGCGTTTCATGCCAGGCCGTGATACTCCTTGAGGCGGGTCAGCAGCTTGTCGTGAATGCCGCCAAAGCCACCGTTACTCATGATGAGAATATGATCCCCGTCGCGGCACTCGGCCACCAGCCGGTTTACCAGGGTCTCCAGATCGCCAAACACCTTGCCCGGCTTGGCCATGTGACGGGTCACCTCCCCCAGATCCCAGCCGATGTTGGGGGGCTGGAAGAAGAACACCTCGTCGGCATCGCCAAAGCAGCCGGCCAGCTCCTCCTTGTGCACCCCGAGCTTCATGGTGTTGGAGCGCGGCTCCAGCACCGCCAGGATGCGCTCGCCGCCGACCCGCGCGCGCAGGCCGCCGAGGGTGGTGGCGATCGCCGTCGGGTGGTGGGCAAAGTCGTCGTAGACCCGGATGCCGGCCACCTCGCCCTTGAGCTCCATGCGCCGCTTGGGAGACTGGAACTCGCACAGGCCTTTGATCGCGTGCTCCACCATGACCCCGGCGTGGCGGGCGGCGGCGATGGCCATCAGACCGTTGTTGACGTTGTGCTCGCCGATGCAGGACCAGTGCACCTCACCCTGCTTCTGCCCGTCCAGCCACACCTCGAAGGCGGAGCCGTCGGCCTTGAGTTTGACCGCGCGCCAGGTGGCGTCTTCCCCCACCAGCTCGACCTCGCTCCAGCAGCCCATCCGGTGCACCGCCGCCAGGTTGGCATCGGCCTTGGGATAGAAGACCCGCCCGGTGCCCGGCACGATGCGCAGCAGGTGGTGGAACTGACGCTGGATGGCGGCCAAGTCAGGGAAGATGTCGGCGTGGTCGAACTCCAGGTTGTTCATGATGAGGGTGCGCGGGCGGTAGTGAACAAACTTGGAGCGCTTGTCGAAGAAGGCGCAGTCGTACTCGTCGGCCTCGATCACGAAGAAGGGAGCGGCGCCGAGCCGTGCCGACACCGGGAAGTTACCCGGCACGCCACCGATGAGGAAACCGGGCTCCAGCTTGGCGTACTCCAGCACCCAGGCCAGCATGCTGGCGGTGGTGGTCTTGCCGTGGGTGCCGGCGACGGCCAGCACCCAGCGATCTTTGAGCACGTGCTCGAGCAGCCACTGGGGGCCGGAGACATAAGGCAGGTTGCGATTGAGCACATATTCCACGCAGGGGTTGCCACGGCTCATGGCGTTGCCGACCACCACCAGATCCGGCGCCGGATCGAGCTGGGCGGGGTCATAGCCTTCGATGAGCTCGATCCCCTGCTGCTCCAGCTGGGTGCTCATGGGGGGATAGACGTTGGCGTCCGACCCGGTGACCCGGTATCCGAGCTGCTTGGCCAACACGGCCAGACCGCCCATGAAGGTGCCGCAGATCCCGAGGATGTGAATGTGCATACCGCTTCCTTTTCATGTCAGTAGGGCGCCATTCTAGCAATCACGCCCCCGGTTTGGCACGGGAAGGATGGCGCGAGGCGCCTGATATGGTCATTTGAAGCGAGCTCGCTATAATGTGCGTCTGCACTTTATTTCCGCCTCAACCGTTTTAAGGAAACGTCATGAGCCTGAACCTGGTACCGGCCGGCAAGAGCCTGCCCGAAGACATCTACGTCGTCATCGAAATCCCGCAAAACGCCGACCCGATCAAGTACGAAGTCGACAAGGACAGCGGCGCCATCTTCGTTGACCGCTTCATGGCCACCCCCATGTTCTACCCGTGCAACTACGGCTACGTGAACGGCACCCTGTCCCTGGACGGTGACCCGGTTGACGTGCTGGTTCCGACTCCCTACCCGCTGCTGGCTGGCTCCGTCATTCGCTGCCGCCCGGTTGGCGTGCTGAAGATGACCGACGAATCCGGTCAAGATGCCAAGGTAGTGGCCGTTCCGCACTCCAAGCTGACCAAGCAATACGACCACATCCAGGACGTCAACGATCTGCCTGAGCTGCTCAAGGCCCAAATCCAGCACTTCTTCGAGCGCTACAAAGAGCTGGAAGCCGGCAAGTGGGTCAAGGTTGATGGTTGGGGCGACAAGGCCGAAGCCGAGGCCGAGATCCTCTCCTCCGTCGAGCGCGCCAAGAAGTAAGGCGTGATCGAAAAAGGGGCGCCCACGGGCGCCCCTTTTGCATTCTGGCCTCACCTAGTGCGGTGCGTCCGGCACGGTGCGCGGCGTGGCCGGAGCCTGCGGCTCGCCGCGAATGTAGATATCCTTGCCGTCCTGGTTGTATTGCCGATACCACTCCCCGCCACAGCGATAGCTGCCATCGTCTTTGCTCACCAGCTCACAGTTGACCGGCAGCACCTCGAGCCACTTGAGCGCCTCCTGATGGCGCAGCCACTCCTGCCACTCGTGTTCACGCGCCAGTTGATCGCGCAGGGCAAAGGCATCCACTTTCTGATCCCCGCGCGTCACGGTCACGCTCCCCGCCATGGCCGGCACCGCCATGCCCAGTGCCACCAACAACAGACCCGATCCCCAGGCGCCCATTTCTCCTCCCATACCGATTTTTTTTAGAAAAAAAAGAACAGCGATTTCATGAGCTTGTTTAGAAAGCAGACAGATAGTGCTCCATCGCCGTACGGATTCACCTAGAAATTAACTTATTCCCTTGGCACACGCCGTCAAGGGGTCACTACGGAGTGAACAGCCATGAAGTGGTTCCCTGTCCTGCTGAGTATGACCCTCTCTCCCTTCACTCAGGCCGAAAATCTGACCCTGCAGTGGCAATGGCACTCACCGGATGGCCACAAACACCACATCACCTTCTCGGCCGATGAGAGTGCGCTCGAGGCCAGCCGCCTGGAGATGGTCACCCTGGACAAGGCCCTCAACTTTCCCCTCGAGACCCTGTTTGACCAGATGGGAGAGAAGCTGCAGGGGACCCTCGCCGAGATCAACCGGCTCAGCCCGGAGGGAGCGGTCAAGTTTGCCAACCTCGAGCAGGCTTTCGCCCTGCGAGATCAGAGCCCGGAGTCCATCATCTTCTGGCAGGCATACCATCAATATCAGGAAGATGCCTTCTATGCCCTGCGCATCACCCCTTGCGTTCACCCGACCGATCGGCGTCTGCCCTGTGTGCGCCCCAACTACTCCCAGCTCTTTTATCAGCTCAAGCATGCGCTGCAGCCCCTGGCCAGGCAGTTTATCCAGCCCGACACCGCCAAGAGCGTCGCCCTGATTCAGGAGTGGATAGCGGCCATCCCCAGCCCCAAAGAGCAGATGGATCACTTCGCCCCTCCCCTGCAGGCACTTCAGCAAAACCGGGCCGACAGCGACGAGCGGGCCCTGCTGATGGCGGCCCTGCTGGCCGAGCTGCTGCCTGACTACTCGCTCTCTATCATCTACCCCGATATCAGCGTCGGCAGCGTCTCCCCCGCCTGGCTCGCCATCACGGCCGACAGTGGCATCAAGGGTGAGACGGTCCAGATCAACAGCCAACCCCATGTGCTGCTCACCGGCTCTCCCGTGCTGGTGCAACAGATGATGCTGTCGAAGATCCCTCTGGTCAGCGAACCCCTCTATTGATCCACTGATCCAACCAGTAGCAGGGGCAGTGGCATTTGCCGCTCCCCGTGGCATGCTGCGTCCCCTCATGATGCCGGCCACACCACTTAACACTTTTTAAACAGGTCGGATCAGATTAGGATACATTTTGCCCGTTCCCACTGGGCTCAAACCGTTATAACATAACAAAAGGAGTGTCATCAGGATGAAACACCTGGCTCTTACCCTGGCGCTGCTGTCGCCCCTGGCCATGGCTCACAACATCAAGGAATCCACCCCTGTTCCGGTCGTCAAGATCAGCGACAGTGGCGAGCTGGTGCTCAGTGGCAAGGATATCGCCTACCAGCCCTGGCAGAGCGGCGTGCTCACCGGCAAGGTCTACCTGATCCAGCACATCGCGGGTCGTTCCAGCGCCAAGGAGCTCAACGCCCCGATGATCGAGGCGATTAAGGCCGCCAAGTTGCCCCATGAGAAGTACCAGACGGTCACCATCATCAACAGCAATGATGCCATCTGGGGCACCTCGGGCTTCGTCAAGAGCAGCGCCGAGGACAGCAAGAAAGAGTTCCCCTGGTCGAGCATGGTGCTCGATGCCAAGGGCATGGCCCGCAACGCCTGGGATCTGGCGCCGGAGAGCTCGGCCATCGTGCTGGTCGGCAAGGATGGCAAGGTGCTGTTCGTCAAGGATGGCCAGTTGGCACAAAACGATATTGAACAGGTCATGGGGCTGATCAAGTCCCATATCTAACCAAGAGGAGCAGGGGCGATCCCCATCAAGATGTTCAAGATGCGCGCCCTGCTCTGGCTTTGGCTGTCGGGTTGGCTATGGATGCAACCCGCCCTGGCGGTGCACCAGCTCGACAGCCTGGCTCCCGATCACCCCCATCTGTGCCAACTCTGTGCCGTCCATCTCGATGGTAAGTGGCTGCCCGGCACTGCCGCGCCGGCACTACCCTCACCGCCGGGCACCCCGCAGGCCACCCCTTGCCTGCACGAATTCATCCCCCTCTCGGCCCCCGGCCACTACCCGATCCGGGCACCCCCCTGTTAAATCGCCTCTACTCGAGCCTCTGATGGCACCAATCCCTTTGATTTAACAGGAGTAACTATGAAGACTATCGCCCTGATGATGGCGGCTGCCGCCTTTTCTGCCAGCGCCCACCACGACGATCACGCCAGTGCCGGTCACGGCGCCCACGAGCACGGCCACGGCCAGCTCAACCTGGTGCAAGACGGTAACCAGCTGATGCTGGAGCTGACCACCCCCGCCGCCGACCTGATCGGCTTCGAGCACGCACCGAAAACTGACGACGAGAAGGCCCGCATGGCCCAGGCCCTGGCCCGGCTCAAGGCCGCCGAGGGCCTGTTCATCCCGACTCCCGCCGCCGGCTGCACCCTGACCGAACAGGTGATTCAGGGCGGTCAGGAGGAGGATGAGCACGACCATGACCATGACCATCATGATGCCAACGATCACGACCACCACGAGGGGCACGCTGATCTCGGCGCCACCTACACCTTCACCTGCCAACAACCGACCGAGCTCAAGGGGCTCGAGGCCGGCCTCTTCACCTTCTACCCGAGCCTGGAGAAGCTGACCGTGCAGGGCTTGATCCCGGGTGGCCAGGTGGCCGGTGAGCTGACCCCCGACAACAAGACCCTGGGTTGGTAAGCCATGAGCCGTACCGTGGTAAACATCAGTGATCTCGGCTTCGCCTGGCCGGGCCACGACCCCGTGCTCGAGATCCCGTCACTGACCCTGCTCGAAGGGGAGCGGGTCTTTATCAAGGGACCGTCGGGATCGGGCAAGTCGACCCTGCTGGGGCTGCTCGCCGGCATTCAGACCGTCAACCACGGCACGCTCGAGGTGCTGGGCCAATCACTGGCCCAGCTCTCCTCCCGTGCCCGCGACGGGTTTCGCGCCGCCGAGCTCGGCTACATCTTCCAGCAGTTCAACCTGCTGCCCTATCTCGGCGTGATTGAGAACGTCACCAGCGCCCTCACCTTCTCGCCGCAAAAGCGCGAGCGCCTCTGCGCCCCGCCCGAGGCCGAGGCCCGCCGCCTGCTGCGCGCGTTGCAGCTGCCCGACGAGCTCCACACCCGCCCGGTGCACGCCTTGAGCATCGGCCAGCAGCAGCGGGTGGCCGCCGCGCGAGCCCTGATAGGCTCCCCCCCTCTGGTGATCGCCGACGAGCCCACCTCGGCCCTCGACAGCGACAACCGGGCCGCCTTTATCCGGCTCCTGTTTGAGGAGTGTGACAAACAGGGCTCGACCCTGATCTTCGTCAGCCACGACCCAGGCCTCGAGCCCCTCTTCCCCCGGGTCGAAGATCTGCGCCAACTGAACCGGAGGAGCCAATGTTAAGACTCGCCCTGCAGAGCCTGTGGGCCCGCCGGCTTACCGCCGGCCTGACCCTGCTCGCCGTCGCCGTCAGCGTCACCCTGCTGCTCGGGGTGGAGCGGGTGCGCACCCAGGCCCGCGACAGCTTCGCCAGCACCGTCTCGGGCACAGACCTCATCGTCGGCGCCCGCTCCGGCCAGGTGAACCTGCTGCTCTACTCCGTGTTTCGCATCGGCAACCCCACCAACAACGTGGGCTGGGACACCTACCAGAAGATCCGCGCCCAGCGCGGCATCGCCTGGACCATCCCCCTCTCCCTCGGCGACTCTCACAAGGGGTTTCGGGTGCTCGGCACCAACGGGGACTACTTCAAATACCTGCGCTACGGCCGCCAGCAGCCCCTGACCCTGGCCGAGGGGCGCCCCTTCGAGACCCCCTTTGAGGCTGTGCTCGGCGCCGACGTGGCGCGCAAGCTCGGCTACCGGCTCGATCAATCCATCGTCATCGCCCACGGGGCCGGCAACACCTCGTTCACCCGGCACGACAACCTGCCGTTCAAGGTGGTAGGGATCCTGGCCCCCACCGGCACCCCCATCGATCGCACCGTGCATGTGCCGCTCGCCGGCATAGAGGCGATCCACCTGGGGTGGGAGACGGGGCGCCACAGCAAGGCGGTCTCCGCCGAGCAGGCGCTGGCCCAGGATCTCACTCCCAAGACCCTCACCGCCTTCATGGTGGGGCTGAACCAGCGCATTCTCGCCTTTCAGCTGCAACGCGCCATCAACACCTGGCCGAGCGAACCCCTGATGGCCATCCTGCCGGGCGCCGCCCTGCAAGAGCTGTGGGGGCTGATGAGCGTGGCCGAGACGGCGCTGGCTGTCATCGCCGGCTTCGTGGTGGTGGCCGGCCTCATCGGCATGCTCACCACCCTGCTGGCGGGGCTCAACGAACGGCGCCGCGAGCTCGCCATACTGCGCTCCCTCGGGGCCACGCCGCGCCACCTGTTTGCCCTGCTCGCCCTGGAGGCGGTGGCCCTCACCAGCATCGGCATCCTGATGGGGCTGGGGCTGCTCTACGGTGCCCAACTTATCGCGGCGCCGCTGCTCTCAAGCCACTATGGCCTGCAATTCCCCCTCACCCTGCCCACCTTGCGCGAAGGGCAGCTGCTCGTGCTGGTGTGGCTGGCCGGCCTCGTCATCGGGCTGCTGCCGGCCTGGCGCGCCTACCGCTACTCCTTGAGCGATGGCATGAGCATTCGTTTTTGATCTGACAAGAGGAATACCGATGAAACGTATCGCACTGGGCCTGCTGGCCCTGCTCTGGATGGGATCGGCCGGCGCCACCCAGTACAAGACCATCGACTGGGACGCCCTGATCCCCGCCAACGAGCGCAATGCACCGCCCCCTGCGGTCAGCCATGAAGGGAACCCCATGTCAGCCCCGCAACCGGTCGGCGGCGTGGTCAAGGCGCTCAGTGAAAAGCCGGTGCGCCTGCCCGGCTTCGTGGTCCCGCTGGAGGGGGATGCCAAGACCATCACCGCCTTCCTGCTGGTGCCCTACTTTGGCGCCTGCGTTCACGTGCCGGCCCCGCCCACCAACCAGGTGGTCTATGTGCGCTTCCCCAAGGGGGCGCCGGTGGACGACCTGTGGGACGCCATCTGGGTCAAGGGCACCATGAAGGTGGTGAGCTCGACCCACGAGATGGCCACCGCCTCCTACGCCATGGAGGCGGTCGAGGTGGTCCCCTACGAGGAGTAACCTCCGCCCGCGGCATAAACCGAAACCACCGCCTCATGCGGTGGTTTTTTCATGGCCCATCCGGGAGTAACATCTCGTCATTGCATCACAGGGAATGCGTCATGTCCGATCTCCCCCCACCCAAGCGGGAAAACACCAACATATTGAGCAGCCAGGAGCAGACCCTGCGCCTGGCGCGCAGCCGCCATATCGACGGCATGCTGACCAAAAACAGCGACAGCACCTTCGAGCAGCGCGCCACCTTTCGCCTCGCCGCCGAGCAAGCGACCCGCCAGCGCAACCTCGAGACCATCATGGTAATGGCCCAGCGCCACTGCGGCGAGATAGTGGCCGGGGGCGAGCCGGATCCGGACTGGGTGACCCGCTTCTTGCAGCTGGCCGAAGAGATAGGCTCTGTGCCCATGCAGCAGCTGTGGGGGCGCATCTTCGCCCTCGAGGTGGTGACACCGGGCAGCTTCTCCATCCGCGCCCTGGCCACCCTCAAGGAGATGACCCAGCGCGATGCCATGCTGTTTCAACGCCTGTGCGCCCTCTCCTGCCACTATGCCGGCAGTGACGAGCGGCGCCTGCTCACCGGCCTCTATCAGGGCGCCCGGCTGCTGACCCGGGCCAAGAGCAGCCATATGGGGCTCGGTAAATACCGCCTCCCCTACAACGCCCTGCTGCAGCTGTTCGAGCTGGGGCTATTGCACAAGGGAGAGCTGGAGTCGGGCGATCTGCCCGCCGAGGGGCTGGAGCTGGCCTTTAGCCACCAACGCTGGCGCCTGCATGGCAAGCAGGGCCACATCAAGCTTATCTACTACCGCTTCACTCCGGTCGGCAACGAGCTGGCCCGTCTGCTCGAAGAGCCAACGCTCGAGGAGTACCTCAAGGATCTGCAGGTGCTGCTGGCCCAGGGGCTCGCCATCGAGGTGACGGTGACCGCCACCCCACCTCAGGAGGAGAAGGGGGGATAATCCCCCTCCTCTCTCCCCTCTTTCCGAGAGGCGCTCGGCCCAGCTCCTTGCCTATGCCTGGCACTTTGATGCGGCTACGCCGCATGTGACGCGAGGAGTTCCTCCTCGAGGGGGTTTCGCCTGCCCTTCGGGCTGTGGCGAGTGACTTTTCTTTGCGTGGCCAAAGAAAAGTCACCAAAAGAAAGGCCACCCCCCGCTGATTCGCTCTCCTTCGTCGAGTGCCCTCGCCTCAGCCATCAGGCCAACGGTACGCGCCGACGGTCCATCCTTGGACCGCCGCCTCTCGCTCGACATCCCTGTCTCGCGACCTGGCCTGATGGCCTCATCTCGGCGAATCAGAGGGGGGAACCAATACCCTGCCCCTCTGAAGCTGTTGTTGATGCACTCGGTATTGCAGGAAATCGGGACACCCACCGTTCTGAGCCCCGCATGGTGGTAAACAGAACCAAAATGGTGACTGTCCAATTTTCGGGGCCATGCAGTGGCATATTCGAGGCGGCGATCCCGTTTTTGTCGCACGCGCTGAAGGCATAACTGGTATTACCTGTCGGGATGACTACAATGCAGCTCCCCATTTTGCCTGGCTCATGACATGTCTGCCCCCGATCCCGTTTTTGATTCCTCGTTCGAGGCCCGTTTTCTGCATCCCCGTTACTGGTTGAGCTGGCTGGCGCTGGCCGTGCTGATGTTGCTGGCCTTTGTACCGGTGCGACTGCGGGACCGGCTCGCCGTCGCGCTGGCGCCCCTGGTGTTTCGCATCTCGAAAAAGCAGATCTATATCGCCAGAACCAACCTGGCCATCTGCTTCCCGCACAAGACCCCGGCCGAGCGCGACGCCATCGCACTCACCTCGATCCGGGTCGGCCTCAAGAGCCTGCTGGGGTTTGGCGAGTTCACGGTGCGCAGCCCTCGCTATCTGATGAGCCGGATCCAAGTGAACGGTTGGGAACATATCGAAGCCGAGCAGGCCGCCGGACGCCCTGTGATCCTGGTGGTGCCGCACACCTGGCCGGTGGATGCGGCGGGGTACGCTTTCACCCGGCGCGGCGTGCCCATGTGCACCATGATGAAGCGGGCGCGCAACCCTGTGTTTGACTGGCACCTCAACCGGGCGCGCGCCAAGAATGGCTGCCGGGTGTATGAGCGCAGCGCCGGCATCAAGGCGGTGATCAGAACCATCAAGAACGGCCGCAGCTTCTTCTATCTGCCGGATCAGGACCATGGTCGCGAGAAGAGCATCTTTGCCCCCTTCTTCGGCCATTCGAAGGCGACCCTGCCCGCCCTGCCCCGTCTGGTGGAGACAAGTGGCGCCAAGGCGGTGCCGCTGCTGGCCTGCTATGACGAGGCCAATCACTGCTATCGGCTGGAGATAGAGGCGCCGTTCGATAACTACCCCAGCGGCGATGTGATGGCGGACACCTGCCGGATGAACGACATGGTGCAGCAGCAGCTGAGCCGCTATCCCGGTCAGTACATGTGGTTTCTCAAGATCTTCGATACCCGTGAGGATCAGGAGGGGCCGGATGGCCTCTACGAAGCCGGGATCCAGCGCATCAGAAAGGGGCTCTCCCCGCACCCCGACGGGGTCTAGTCTACCGCTTCAGCGCGTAGGAGCTCGGTCGAGCTCCTTGCCGATGGCTGGCACTTTGATGCGGCTTCGCCGCATGGGATGCGAGGAGTTCCTCCTCGAAGGGGTTTCGCCCGCCCACTTGGAGGAGCTCAGTCTAGCTCCTTGCCTACGACGGGGATCTTGAACACGAGGGCCTTGCCCTCGAAGGGGTTTCGCCCGCCCTGCGGGCTTTGGCGAGTGACTTTTCTTTGCGTGGCCAAAGAAAAGTCACCAAAAGAAAGGCCACCCCCAGCCAATCCGACCGCTACGCGGTTTCCCTCGACTCGGTCGCTAGGTCGGACGGACCGCTGCACACGGCACGTTCATGTGCCGCCTGCGGCTGCGCCATCATCCCTGATGGCGCTCCTGACCTTGCTCTCTCACCTCGGCGGATTGAAGGGGGAGCCAATACCCTGCCCCTCTGAAGCGGTTGTTGATGCACTTGGTATTGAAGATCTTGCCCCTCTGGCGCTCCTGACCTTGCGCCCTCCCCTCAGCGGATTTAAGGGGGCCAATACCCTGCTCTGCGGCTGTTGCTGATCGCTGAAACAACGAACCGATAAACCCCCTCGCTATCACGGCGCTACCCCAGCACTCCCTAGGCCGATTAATTTATTGATCTTGCTCAGGAAACCATCATCTCCCTCTTCCCTCCCCCGCTTCGCTCGCTAACATAGCCGTTTGGCAACCGTCTCACCGGAGTCACCCATGAGCCAGGCCTGCACCACATCGCCGGTTAACAGCAGCAGACTGGAGGCTGTCATTCAGGGGCGGTAGCCTTGCCGACGCTTGCCATAGCCAATGCCTTCGCTTTTTCTATACAGTCGTAATGGTTGCGTAAAAAATAGGTCAAGAGAATACATTCAGATCCAGCGGCAAGATGTAAAGTGATTGATTTAATGTCGCATTCCGTATCAGGCTGGAGCGGAGTTATATTTTCGAGGGAATTAATGGAACTATACGAAACTGGAAACGCAAACATCTGGTCGGCTCCCTATATTCGAGAGCAACTGCTAAGAGCACATCTAAATCCAGATTCTGATGCAGCGAGCCGTAAGCCAAAAACAATCAGAGCAACCGTTGACTGGGTTCTAAAAAATCAGTCTGGTACAGGCTCTATTATTGATCTTGGCTGCGGACCAGGTCTTTACACTCAGGAGTTTTCCGCTCGCGGATGGGCAGCTGTAGGTGTGGATATTAACGAATCAGCGATTAAGCATGCTATTGAGTCAGGAAAAGAAAAAGGACTGGATGTTCAGTATCATCATCAGTCTTACCTCGAAAAAATGGATATTGGTGATTTTGATATAGCAACCTGTATCTATTGTGACTTTGGAGCATTGACAAGCGAACAACAAAAAACGTTTCTCTTGAATGTTTATCAGTTACTTACCCCAGAGGGCGTGTTGGTATTTGATGTATTCGGAAAAGGTATTTAGAAAAATAAAATAGCAGGACTCTCTTGGGAAAAAGTAAGTGCCGGTGGGTTCTGGTCAGAGTCACCCTGTTACGTTCTGTCAGAATGCCAGCATTTTGATAAAGAACAGGTTTGGGGACAAAAATATATTGTCATCCCCGCCTCAGGCGAACCATCAACCTATGTGCTATGGGATCATTACTTCACAATTGAGAAACTGGAGTCATTGCTTTTGGAGACCGGGTTTTCTGTTATCGAAACAAAATCCGACCTCGTTCAGGAAAGCGACTTCACTTCTCAGGACGTTTTATTTGTGCGTGCCAGAAAAATCTAATAATTCATGCGATCCAACGCAGCTCCGCGGTACGACTTAATTCAGGTATTAGAGCGACTCCAGATCCGAGTCTCAATCAAACACTAAATTGTGACACCCATAGTGTTGAGTGCTGCGTTGTGGCCAACAGAACCAAAATAGTGACTATCCAAATTTTAACATACAATGTCTTTCGCACATTACACAAATTAAAGAGTTCAGAGGCAACATGAACAATACAGACGCAGTACCGCCATATGAGGCCGAAGAAATAGGTACACCACTGGATTACACATCTGACATGTACCGTGTCTATTTCGAGATTCGTGATCATGATGGTATGGCCAAGAAAATCATCTCTGGTTTTCTTGGCCCTGCACGTGCTGAAAAAATAGAACCCTTGGCCCATGGCTATGAAATGGAGCTACCCATTCAATGCATACCTGAAATAATCAGGCTGTTGGCAACTGAAAACATAGCAATATATCAGGTCGTACGCTATGCAAAAACCAATAACACTTGGAGCTAGTATTTTTACCATAGTGCCATGCCGACCTGATCCACTTGCATTTGTGGCCTCAGCGGGATTGCTGATTTCAGCATGATCGCACCTTATTCTGATCGACAAAGACGAAGTGAAAATACGAACAATATATTTATTATTGCTCTTTTTAGATGCTCAGTAAGCACCAAATTGGGACACCCGCCATCTGAGCGCCTCATAGTGGCCAACAGAACCAAAGTGGTGACTGTCCCAATTTTCTTCCAAAGAATCCCTTGCGAGGTCGGGTGTTTTAAATGAAATTGAAAGGGTTCTTGAACGAGAGGCCAAGGAAGGCGGTTCAGAAATTCTTATCCCTATCACTCTAGATGATTTTGTGTACGGTGACTGGGCACCAAGTAGAACTGATATTGCAGATCAAATAAGATCCAGAGTTATTATTAAATTGGAAATTGGTTCTGATCAAATAGATAGTTCGATCGAGAAGTTAGCTAATGTTTTAAAGTCAAATGGCTAACAAGGCGCTGCAACCGACAGCCAAAACTGTCACTTGTTTTGCAAAAAGCTCCAAAACAAGCGCCATTTTTGTCTACGGCTGAGCGCGGCGTTAAATGCCCAAATTAAGCTTTGAAGTCAAATGAAAGAATATATACATAAATTTCGAAATGCTCTTTTGCAAGTAGTTGATTACCAATCACACAAATATTTCATGTTACCAAGATGGGGGGAGTTAAATTCTTTCCCTTTCGGTTCATGCGATATTGCAAATAATATGCTGGCAGCGTACCTCAGAGAAAAAGGTTTTGAACCAAAGATTATATGGTGTTTGAATAATCATGAGAGCTATCCAGATGTAAAAAGTCATGTATGGATTCAAGTGGAGAATGAATTTATCGATATTACGGCAAATCAATTTACTAACTATGTAAACTCTAGAATATACATAGTACAAAGACATAGCCCAGAAATGCTTAATGAAATTTACGACCATTGCAAACCGCAGGGTATCCATTATTTTAAAGAAAGAGATATTGATCTTACCTCAGCTACGTCAAGTGCAGGAGCTCTTTATCGAGAGGTTGCTAATATAGCAAATTCTATATAGGGCATTTAACAAAGTCGTAAACGCGGACAAATAACAGTTGGCTTTGTTCGTGCTTCACAAATTTTAGCCAACTATTATCTGCCGGTTACAACGGCGTTATGAGTAGGTCGTAAATCGTGGATAAAAAGGCTCTTGAAAGCGTTTCTACAGAGTGTAGGAATTAGGATTCTGGGACACCCACCATTTTGATACCTTGCCGATAGCACTCTTTCTAATGACGAAAAGAATTGCCGTTTCTGGATTTTTTCTTTACATGATGTAGTCACAAGGCAGAAAATTTTTGAGTTTAGAGGCTCTCAGAATGAAGCTGATGCCTGTGAGGCTCGAGCAGAAGAAATGAGAGCGCTATTGCGCCAGCGGATTCTGGGACACCCACCATTTTGTTGCTCACACCTTAACAGGGCGTTATGCACTCCATATTAGAGAACCATGATATGAAAGAATCGAAGAAAAAGTTTTTATCCGAGTTTGCAGTAAATTTGTGCTCTGCTAGATGGCTTTTAACATCAGCCAGTCAGTTTATGACTGGCGGGACTATGGGGGCGCAAGAGCAGGATGTGGCAAATAACTGCCATATTTATGTAATAGGAAAAACTCCGATTATTTCCTATTGTAAGGAATCATTTAAATATCAGGATGGGGTGTTATCTGGAAAGATAATATACCGTATTGAAGGGGTTTTAAGAGAAAAGAAGTTTTCATTTGAGTTTCCATTGTTGGATGGGGCGACCGAGGTAAAACTCTCAGCATACCCACATCGAGAAATATTAACTCTAGATGAAGACGGAAATGAAATAAGATACCTTCCAGCTAGCGCTATTTGTATGGGAAGTGGATGGCATCTCGAAAACACAGAGCTTAGTGATATCGAAGTGCTATATGTTGGGCAAGCATTTGGTGATGGAACAAGGACAGCATTTGATAGATTAAAAAGTCATTCGACATTGCAGAAAATTTTAGCCCAAGCTCAATATGAATCCCCTGAATATGAAGTTCAGATACTAACATTCGAGTACGCTCCATATAGAATAATCACGCAAATGGACGGCAGAGCAGGAAATGTAATATCAGATTATCGAGATATGGACCGTTTTAGAAGTATCATTAAAAATCATCTATCAGAGCGTGAACAAATATGCTTGGTTGAAGCTGGGTTGATCAGATATTTCCAACCTCGATATAATGAAATATACAAAGAAAATTTCCCAAGTGATACACATAAGATTTTGGAAAGCTGTTATGACTTGGATTTTTCTGGGCTTATTGTAGAGATAAACACTGAAGAGCTTCGATTTCGCCTATTTTCCCCAACAGTAAAAGCAAGCCATCACCACATATGTAAAGTTGATCTTCTTGATCCGGAAAAAAGATGGGGGTTCTTCCATTATGGAAGAGGTGATGGTTCTTTTTTAAAAATGCCAGATGTCATTGTTCGGAAGTGAAGTGCTAACAAGGCGCTGCTGGCGGACAAATTTTCCGCTGCGCTTTAAATTTGACGCAGAGCGCGACGTTATATGCATCATGAGGAAATATGGAAAAACTGTTAGATAACCTACTTTCGTCAAAGAGTGAGGGGCTGTGGTGGGATTTTAAACAGAAATTTCATGATAACCTCTTTGACTTACTACATGACATTACGTGTTTGGCAAACGTGATTCACGATGGCGATCGATTTTTGATATTCGGTATAAATGATGACTTTGAGGTTGTTGGCTTAGACTCAGAGGAGTGTCGTTTTTCTCAAGCCGATGTTATTGGCTATCTAAGACAGCAGCCATATGCTGAAAAATCTGTAGCGGTTTTGAGCATTAAAAATGAAAGGCTAAAGCCTTTCTACTTTACGAAAGAAGTTAATCATCGCAATAAAATACTCAGAGCAGGTACGGTATATTCACGGATAAAGGACACAAATACACCAAAAGACTCTTGTGCAAACCCTCAAGATATTAAAGCAATGTGGCTGGAGCGTTTTGGGCTTGATTTACCTGCTGCAGCTCGCTTTAAACTGCTCCTAGAAGATACAGATAACTGGATCTACAATGGAGTTAATGGTGCATTTTATGCGTTGGATCCAGATTTTACTATATCGATATCTGAAGATGATTATCGAGGTGGTAATTTTTGGTGGCAAAATACTCTAATTGAAAAACCCGTAAAGTACGATTATTTGCTTAAGTACAAAAATGCCGTTATGCATGAGTTGCCTGTCGTTCACTTTCAAAATGAAGGTTTATGCGTTCCATTTCCTGATGTCGAGTATGTAACTCACCCGGAAAAGAGAGATGGACTAGATGCAAAGTTTTATTGTGATCTTTTTTACTATACCAAAGGCACATTATCGTATGCGCTATTCGAACATTTGCGCAAAATTCATACTGACGAACCCGACTTAAGTACTCCTATTGTTACACAGATAAAGCCTCCAATTATAAAGCTCCCATTTTTTATCTTAGATAAAAATGAGCAACTTAAAGAGCTTTGTAGTTCGTATCTGCTTGCATATAAGAAATTTGTTGAAAACCAAGATGACATTGTTGCGGATAGTATTTATCAAGGAAAAAATATGGATCGGTACAAGCTTGAGAGGGTCTTCTCAGAGTGGGCGTTTAGTGAGGTAACCGAAAAATGCATATAGGTAAAATCGGGACACCCACCATTTCGAGCGCCGAGTAGCGGCCAACAAAACAGAGCCCCCTCAGTCACGGCCGGGCAGGGTATTGGCCCCCCCTTCAATCCGCCGAGGGGAGGGAGCAAGGTCAGGAGCGCCATCAGGGATGATGGCGCAGCCGCAGCGGGGCATGGATGCTCCATCTGCGGCGGTCCGTCCGACCTAGCGACCGAGTCGAGGGAAACCGCATCGCGGTCGGATTGGCGGGGGAAGGCCTTCTTGGTGACTTCTTGGGCCAGCAAGAAGTCACTCGCCACAGCCCGCAGGGC
>NZ_CDCE01000010.1:0-83245 GCF_000819805.1 Aeromonas diversa CDC 2478-85 | reverse complement strand
CGCAGGGCGGGCGAAACCCCGCGTAGCGGCAATCCCGCAGGGATTGTGATGATTGCCATAGGCAAGGAGCTTGGCCGAGCGCCTCCGGGTGAGCGGGCGCCCCCCTTCGAGGAGGAACTCCTCGCGTCCCATGCGGCGTAGGCGCGTCGTAGGCCCGGAGCTCGACCGAGCTCCCCACCAGTCGCCACCTAGTCGATCAACCCCCTCTGCCTCAGGGCCCCCAGTAGGGCCTCCACCAGCGCCGGTACCGGCGCGCCGTCGTTGTGCAGGTGCACCTCAGGGTTTAGCGGCGCCTCGTAGGCGGCGTCGATGCCGGTGAAATTCATAATTTCCCCGGCGCGCGCCTTCTTGTAGAGCCCCTTGGGGTCGCGCTCTTCGCACACGCTAAGCGGCGCATCCACAAACACCTCGACAAACTCCCCCTCCCCCAAGAGATTGCGCACCAAGTCGCGCTCCTCCCGGTACGGAGAAATAAAGGCGGTGAGCACAATCAGGCCCGCGTCCACCATGAGTTTTGCCACCTCGCCGACCCGGCGGATGTTCTCGCGCCGCGCCCCCTCGTCAAAGCCGAGATCGCCGCACAGGCCGTGGCGTACATTGTCCCCGTCGAGCAGGTAGGTGTGCTTGCCAAGCCCCGCCAGCGCCTCTTCCAGGGCGCCGGCCAGGGTCGATTTGCCCGCCCCCGAAAGGCCGGTGAACCAGATGACCAGGGGGCGCTGCCCCTTGGCGTCGCTTCTGCGCTGCTTGGTCACCGCGTGGGGGTGCCAGACGATATTGTTCATTGATCCTCCGTCGGGCCGGGCCCGAAGCGTGTGGGTGCCCCGCCCTCAGAAGGGGAAGAGCAGGGGCACCATGATGATGACGCCAATGCTGTAGGCCAGTGACACCGGCAGGGCCAGCTTGAGGTAATCCTGCATCCGGTAGTTGCCCGCCGAATAGACCATCAGGTTGGTCTGATAGCCATAGGGCAGGATAAAGCTCGAGCTCGCCCCGAACAGCACCGCCAGGATGAAGGGCATGGTCGAGACATCCATGCTGAGCGCCAGCTGATAGCCCATGGGGAAGGCCAGGGCGGCGGCGGCGTTGTTGCTCATCAGCTCGGTCAGCACCAGGGTGAAGAGATAAATGCCGATAAAGGCGATGAGGGGGCTGGCGCCATTAAACTCCCCCATCAGCCACCGGGCGATGACGTTGGCAAGCCCGGTCTTCTCCAGCTGATCCGACAGGGCCAGGGCCCCGCCCACCACCAGCCAGATCTCGAGCGGGAAGCGGCGGCGGATCTCGTCGAGAGTCAGGATGCGGGTCGCCAGCAGCGCAACCAGCATGATGAGCAGCCCCTTGAACAGCGGCAGCAGCTCGAACACAGAGGCGGCCAGCACGGCGGCAAAGCCCCCCACCACGGCGGCGCTGCGGCGGGTATCGAGCCGGGTCGACGCCTCTATGCCACTGACCACCACAAACTCCCGCGACAGGGACTTGTTGCCGGCAAAACGCGGACCGGGGGCGAGCAGCAAGGTATCCCCCGCGTGCAGCTCAATCTGCCCCAGGCCGCCGGTGAGCTGGCTCTCGCCACGGCGCACCGCCAACACCACCGCATCGAAGTGGGTGCGAAACTCGGCGTCGCGTATGGTCTGGCCGACCAGGCGCGAGCTGTGGCTGACGATCACCTCGACCAGATGCTGGCCGTTGAGGCGATGCTCGCCGTAGAGCTCGAGGCCGCGCATCTCCTGCAACACCCCCACGCTCTCCACGTCGCCGCAAAACAGCAGCATGTCCCCCTCGTGCAACTCCTGCTCCGGCTGCACCGGGCAGATCACCTGATCCCCCCGGATGATCTCGGCCAGATAGAGGCTTTTCAGGCTACGCAGGCCGTTCTCCTTCACGCTGCGCCCGGCCAGGGGGGAGCCGGCGCTCACCTTGGCCTCGAGAAAATAGCCCTGGCTGCGGTCAAACTCGCCCTCTTGCTCCGGCAGGCGACGGGCGAACAGCATCACGGCTATCCAGCCGGTCAGCAATGTCCCCGCCCCCACCATGAAGAAGTCGAACATGCCAAGGGGCCTAGCCCCCATCTTCTCGAGGAAGCTGTTGACGATGAGGTTGGTGGAGGTGCCAATGAGGGTCAGCACGCCGCCGAAGGTGGCCGCGAAACACATGGGCAGCAGCAGCCGGCTGGCGCTGTGCTCGGGGTTGCGCTTGACCGCCCCGAGCATGGAGGCGACCACGGCGGTGTTGTTGACAAAGGCCGACAGGAAGGCGGTGGAGAACCACACCTTGGTCAGCACCTGGGTAAAGGAGCCGCGGCCCACGGCCCCGGCGAACCAGCTCATCAGCCGGCTCTTCTCCACCGCGAGCGACACCAGCAAGAGCAGCACCAGGGTGAGCAGGGAGCCGTTGGTATAGCCCGCCACCACCCCCTGAATGTCGGCCAACCCCACCAGATAGGTGACGAGGACGGCGCCGGAGAAGAGCAGGGCCGGCCGCAGCCGGCCCTGGATCAGCAGCACGATCAGGGCAACCAGCAGACCCAGCACCAGGGATTGTTGCCACGTCATGGATTACTCCTTACTGATGTCGAGCGCCTGCCAGTGGGGGAAGTGCTTGCGAATGAGGGCGTTGAGTTCGAGCTCAAACTCGCTGACGCTCCCCTTGGCCGCCACCTCATCGAGCCCCTGCACTATCATGCCGGCGCCGACCGTGACGTTGGTCAGGCGATCGATGAGGATAAAGCTGCCGGTGTCGCGGATATCGCGATAAGGGTCAAACCCGACCGGCTCGGTCAGGCTCACCTCGCACAGGCCGATCTCGTTGAGCTTGAGCTCATCGGCGGCGTGCTCTTCGAGGTTGTTGATGTCGATGCGGTGGCGAATGGTCGCCACCTCGCCGCGGGTCTTGCGGGTGGCCAGCTTGATGTCGTAGCTGCGCCCGCTCTTGAGCTCGCTCTCCCCCATCCAGACGATATGGGCCAGCAGGCGGCGCGACACCGCGCTCTGCTGCTCGGCAGCCACCAGCAGATCGCCACGGCTGATGTCTATCTCGTCGGCCAGGGTGAGGGTGATGGCCTGACCCGGCAGGGCATGGTCGAGATCCCCGTCGAAGGTGACGATGCGCGTCACCCTGCTCTCTTTGCCAGAGGGCAGCACCGCCAGGCGATCACCGACCCGCAGGATGCCTGAGGCCAGGGTGCCGGCGAAGCCGCGAAAATCCAGGTTGGGGCGGTTCACATACTGCACCGGCAGGCGCACCGGATGGCGGGCCAGGTCTTGCTCTACCTCGGCGCTCTCGAGCAAGGCAAGCAGCGGCTCCCCCTGATACCAGGACATGTTGGCGCTTGAATTGACCACGTTGTCCCCATCCAGGGCCGAGACCGGCACCAGCTGGATGCTCTCCACGTCGAGCTGGCTGGCGAAGGCGCGGTAGTCGCGGCTGATCTCGTCGAAGCGATCCTGGCTAAAATCGACCAGATCCATCTTGTTGACCGCCACCAGGAACTGCTTGATGCCAAGCAGGCTCGCGATAAAGCTGTGGCGACGGGTCTGATCCAGCACCCCCTTGCGGGCGTCGATGAGGATGATCGCCAGATCGCAGGTCGAGGCGCCGGTGGCCATGTTGCGGGTATACTGCTCGTGGCCCGGGGTGTCGGCGATGATAAATTTGCGCTTGGCGGTGGAGAAATAGCGGTAGGCCACGTCTATGGTGATCCCCTGCTCGCGCTCGGCCTGCAGGCCGTCGACCAGCAGCGCCAGATCCAGCTTCTCGCCTGTGGTGCCGAGTTTTTGGCTGTCGGACTCGAGCGCCTTTAACTGATCTTCATAGATCTGCTGGGAGTCGTGCAGCAGGCGGCCGATGAGGGTGCTCTTGCCATCGTCCACGCTGCCGCAGGTGAGAAAACGCAGCAGGCTCTTGTGCTCCTGGGCCTTGAGGTAGGCCTCGATCCCCTCGCTCTCGAGGGCGCTCTTGACGTAAGAATTCATGGCAACTCCTTAGAAATATCCCTGACGCTTCTTCTGCTCCATCGAACCCGACTGGTCGTGGTCGATGAGGCGTCCCTGCCGCTCGCTCGAGGTGGTCAGCAGCATCTCCTCGATGATCTCGGTCAGCGAGGCGGCACTCGACTCGATGGCCCCGGTCAGGGGGTAGCAGCCAAGGGTGCGAAAACGCACCAGCTCCTCGCGCACCACGTCATCGGCACTGAGCGGCATGCGCTCGTCGTCCACCATGATCTTGATGCCGCCGCGCTCCACCACAGGGCGGTAGGCCGCGAAGTAGAGGGGGACTATGTCGATGTTCTCGAGATAGATGTATTGCCAGATGTCGAGCTCGGTCCAGTTGGAGAGGGGGAAGACGCGGATGCTCTCGCCCTTGTTCACCTGACCGTTGTAGGTGCGCCACAGCTCGGGTCTCTGGTTCTTGGGATCCCAGCGGTGGTGCTTGTCGCGAAACGAGTAGACCCGCTCCTTGGCGCGGGACTTCTCCTCGTCCCGGCGCGCCCCGCCGAACGCGGCGTCGAAGCCGTATTTATTCAGCGCCTGCTTGAGCCCCTCTGTCTTCATGATGTCGGTGTGCTTGGCGCTGCCGTGCTCGAAGGGGTTGATGCCCATGGCGAGCCCCTCGGGGTTCTTGTGCACGATGAGATCCAGCCCGAACTTCTCGGCGGTCTGGTCGCGAAAGCGAATCATCTCTTTAAATTTCCAGTCGGTGTCCACGTGCAGCAGCGGGAAAGGGAGCTTGCCCGGGTAGAAGGCCTTGCGGGCCAGGTGCAGCATGACCGATGAATCCTTGCCGATGGAGTAGAGCATGACGGGGTTGTCAAACTCGGCGGCCACCTCGCGGATGATGTGGATGCTCTCCGCCTCCAGCTGCTTTAAATGGGTCAATCTTTCGCGGTCCATGTCGATTCCTCGGTCATTAATAGCGGGGTATCCCCCAATTCGGACTCAGGCCAGCTTCACCAGCCCGAGGGTTGCCGGCTCGGCGCGCTCGCCAAACCAGGCCAGTTGTTCGTGCAGTTGCACCACCTGCCCCACCACGATCAGCGACGGGCTCTGGGCGCCGGCGGCCAGGGTGGCCAGCTCATCGAGCCGGCCCACCAGGGTGCGCTGACGGGCCGTGGTGCCACGCTCTATGATGGCGATGGGGGTATCTGCGGCGCGGCCGTGTGCCATCAGCTGCTGGGCGATGTGCTCGCTTTTCATCAGCCCCATGTAGATGACCAGGGTCTGGTTGCCGGCGGCCAGGGCCGGCCAGTCGGGCTGGCTGCCCTCGGCCTGGCAGTGACCGGTGATGAAGGTGGCGCTCTGGGCAAAGTCGCGGTGGGTGAGCGGAATGCCGGCGTAGGCGGTGGCCCCGGCGGCGGCCGTGATGCCCGGCACCACGGAGAAGGGAATGCCCGCCTCGGCCAGCACCTGCAACTCCTCGCCGCCGCGGCCAAACATGAAGGGATCCCCCCCCTTGAGGCGCACCACCCGATGGCCCGCCTTGGCGTATTCCACCAGCAGGCGGTTGGTCTCCTCCTGGGGCACGCTGTGGGCGCCGGCCTTCTTGCCGACCGACACCAGGGTGGCGTCGCGGCGCACCAGATTGAGGATCTCGGGGGAGACCAGCTGGTCATAGAGCACCACCTCGGCCTGCTGGATCTGTTGCAGCCCCTTGAGGGTCAAGAGACCCGCATCGCCGGGGCCGGCACCGACCAGCACCACCTCGCCCGCCGCGCGACCGGACTGGGTGAGCTCGTCATCCAACCAGGCCTCGGCCTGGTCCCACTCCCCCTTCTCGATGAGGCCACCTAGCGTGTTGGAGGCGTAGGCCCGCTCCCAGAAGCGGCGACGGGCCACCAGGGTAGTGAGCGCCCGCTTGGCGCGCTCGCGGATGCGACCGGAGAGCTCGGCGAGACCGCCGAGGTGAGCCGGCAGCAGGCTCTCGAGCCGCTCGCGAAGCAGGCGCACCAGCACGGGGGCCTTGCCGCCGCTCGAGACCGCCACCATGACGGGGCTGCGATCGATGATGGAGGGGAAGATAAAGCTGGAACGCTTGGGGTCGTCGACCACGTTGACGAACAGGCCGCGCTGGTTGGCGCTTTGATAGACCAGGGCATTGACCGCCAGGTTGTCGGTGGCGGCCACCGCCAGCAGCTGACCGTCGAGATGATCGGGGCGAAACGCCTCGGCCAGGTGGGTGAAGCGCCCGGCGAATTCGGCAAACCCGGCATCGAGCGCCGGGGCGACCAGGGTGAGACGGCTACCGGCGGCCAGCAGCAGGCGCGCCTTGCGAAGGGCGACCTCGCCCCCGCCCACCAGCAGCACAGCACGGCCTTCCAACTTGGCAAACATCGGCAAATAGTCCATCTCGCACCTCTTCATACCTGATGAGGGCACTCTAGTGGCTTGCTGCATCGCCATAAAATAATAAAGAACGTTTATTTATAGCTTTTTGTCATATAAGGATGATTCAAACCCGACAGAAGAGCCCACGCAGGGTCTGACACAGGACACGCCGGGGGACCAAATGCGGAGTAGTCCTCTACTCTCTAGAGGTATAAGCTGCCCCTATCATCCAAAAGGAGCCAAATGATGAATGAATCCCTGATTGTCTTGGCGATTTTCGTGATCCTGGTGATCGCCACCCTGGGCGCCGGCATCAAGATAGTGCCCCAGGGCTACAACTGGACCGTGGAGCGCTTCGGCCGCTACACCCGCACCCTGACCCCGGGCTTGAACCTCCTCATTCCGTTTGTCGATCGGGTCGGCCATCGCATCATCATGATGGAGCAGGTGCTCGACATCCCCTCTCAAGAGGTGATCTCCCGTGATAACGCCAACGTCACCATAGACGCCATCAGCTTCGTACAGGTGGTCGAGGCGCACCGCGCCGCCTATGAGGTCAACGATCTGATGAGCGCCATCCGTAATCTGACCATGACCAACATCCGGACCGTGCTAGGCGCCATGGAGCTCGACGAGATGCTCTCCCAGCGCGACACCATCAATGAGAAGTTGCTGCGTACCGTGGACGCCGCCACCGCCCCCTGGGGGGTCAAGGTGACCCGCATCGAGATCCGCGACGTGCAGCCGCCCACCGATCTGGTCGAGGCGATGAATGCCCAGATGAAGGCCGAGCGCCAGAAACGCGCCGAGATTCTGGAAGCCGAAGGGGTGCGCCAGTCGAAGATCCTCAAGGCCGAGGGGGAAAAGCAGTCCCAGATCCTCAAGGCCGAGGGTGAACGTCAGGCCGCCTTCCTCGCCGCCGAGGCGCGCGAGCGGGCCGCCGAGGCCGAGGCGCGCGCCACCGAGATGGTCTCCCAGGCGATCGCCAAGGGGAACGTGCAGGCGGTCAACTACTTCGTGGCCCAGAAATACACCGAGGCGCTGACCCGCATCGGCGAGAGCGAGAACAGCAAGATTGTCATGATGCCGCTCGAGGCGAGCCAGCTCATCGGGGCCATCGGCGGCATCGGCGAGCTGATCGGCAAGCGCGGGGAGCAACAATCATGATGGAGTGGCTCGCCACCCTCTCTCACTGGCACTGGCTGGGGCTGGGCTGTGCCCTGCTCGCCATCGAGGTGATGGGCAGCGTCGGTCTGCTGCTGTGGACCGGCATCGCCGCCCTCGAGGTGGGGCTCTTGCTGCTCATCATCCCCTTCGGCTGGCAGGGGCAGTGGCTGCTGTTCGCCATCCAGAGCATCGTTACCACCTGGCTGTGGTGGCGCTGGCAACACGGGCAAGATCGGGCACCAAAAGACGCAGCCGCCGGGATCAACCAGCGGCTGCTGGGGTATGTAGGGCGGGAAGTGCTGCTGATAGAGCCGGTCGAGCAAGGCCTCAGCCGGGTGCACCTGGACGATACCGTCTGGACGGTGCGCTGCGATCAGAGCCTGCCGGCCGGCAGCAAGGTGCGTATCACGGGAGCCGACTCACACCGGCTCACCGTCGAGCCCCTTCAGCCCTGAAAGCAGTCACTCTCGACACAGGCCTTGAGCATATCCTTCCAGGTGACAATGCCGATCAACTCGGCATTGTCCAGCACCGGCAGGCAAGAGACCCCCTCACTCAACATCAGGTTGGCGGCGCTTTGTACCGACATGCGCGCCCCGACCGTGATGGGGTGGGACGTCATGATCTGGGAGGCGATGAGGGGGGCACCGGTATCCCCTTGCAGCACCATGGCCCGATAGATATCGGTATCTTTGATGACACCGACCAACTCCCCGCCGGCCAACACGGGGAAGTGATGAAAGGTGACCGATTGCAGTAGCTCACTCAACTGGGACAGTGGGTCCTCAACCCCGACGGCAATGGGGGCGGGAGACATCATCTCTGCGACTCGCATAGAAGCTTCCTGTTTGTGCTTGTTGTGGGTTCCATTCTACGACCGCCGGCAGGCGACTAACCCGGGTCCGGCTCCCATAATTGTGGGCCAGAGTGCAAAGCAGAGCCATTTCACGTAATATTCTCGCGTTTTTTCCGACCCCTTTCCGGTACCCAATCCCCATGATAGTTGCCAGTGAAGTCGAACTGATCCGCGGCGCCCGCAAGCTGCTCGATGGCGCCAGCGCCACCATCCACCCCGGCCACAAGGTCGGCCTGGTGGGCAAGAACGGGTGTGGCAAATCCACCTTCTTCGCCCTGATCCGTGGCGAACTGACCCTGGACGCCGGCTCGTGCAGCGTGCCGAGTGGCTGGCAGATCGCCGGCGTCGCCCAGGAGACCCCGGCGCTCGACTGCTCGGCCCTCGACTACGTCATCGACGGGGACAAGGAGTACCGCGCCCTGGAGGCCAGGCTCAAGGCGGCCGAGGCCGCCGACGACGGCATGCTGGTGGCTGACCTGCACGGCAAGCTCGACACCATAGGCGCCTGGAGCATCCGCGCCCGCGCCGCCGAACTGTTGCACGGCCTTGGCTTTGGCGACGAACAACTCGCCTCACCGGTGCGCAGCTTCTCCGGGGGCTGGCGCATGCGCCTCAACCTGGCCCAGGCCCTGTTGTGCCGCTCCGATCTGCTGCTGCTCGATGAACCGACCAACCACCTGGATCTCGACGCCGTCATCTGGCTGGAGAAGTGGCTCAAAAGCTATCAGGGCACCCTGATCCTCATCTCTCACGACCGGGACTTCCTCGATGCCGTGGTGGGGCGCATCATCCATATCGAGAACGGCAAGCTCAACGAATACACTGGCGGCTACTCCGACTTCGAACTGCAACGGGCCGAGCACTTGGCCCAGCAGCAGTCCATGTTCGAAAAGCAGCAGCGCGAGATTGCCCACATGCAATCTTACGTGGACAGATTCCGCTACAAGGCCTCCAAGGCGCGCCAGGCCCAGAGCCGCTTGAAAGCCATGGAGCGGATGGAGAAGATCCTGCCCGCCCACGCCGACTCCGAGTTCAGCTTCGAGTTTCGCGATCCTGCCGCCCTGCCGACTCCGCTTATCGCCATGGAAAACTTGAGCGCCGGCTACGGCGACAAGGTGATCCTGGAGAAGATCAAGCTCAACCTGGTGCCGGGTTCGCGCATCGGCCTCTTGGGTCGCAACGGGGCGGGCAAGTCCACCTTCATCAAGATGCTGGCGGGCTCCAACGCGCCGCTGTCGGGCAAGCTCGAGGTGAGCGCCGGGGTGAGCATCGGCTACTTCGCCCAGCACCAGCTCGAGACACTGCGCCTGGACGACTCCCCCCTCGATCACCTGGTGCGTCTGGCGCCGGACAAGCCCGAGCAGGAGCTGCGCAACTACCTGGGCAGCTTCGGTTTTCACGGCGACAAGGCGCTCGACAAGGTGGCCCCCTTCTCGGGCGGCGAGAAGGCGCGTCTGGTGCTGGCCCTCATCACCTGGCAGCGCCCCAACCTGCTGCTGCTCGATGAGCCGACCAACCACCTGGATCTCGAGATGCGCCACGCCCTGACCCTGGCCCTGCAAGGCTTCGAGGGGGCCATGGTGGTGGTCTCGCACGACCGTCACCTGCTGCGCACCACCACCGACGACTTCTACCTGGTCCACGGCGGCCGGGTCGAGGCCTTCGACGGGGATCTCGACGACTACCACAAGTGGCTCGGCGATCAGGATAAAGAGGCGAGCGCCAAGCCCGCCGATGCCCCGGCCGCGGCCAACTCGGCCGTGGCCCGCAAGGATCAGAAGCGCCGCGAGGCGGAGTTCCGGCAAGCGACCCGGCCGCTGCGCCAGAAACTCGAGAAGCTCGAGGCGAGCATGGAGAAGCTGCAAGGCAAGCTGGGGGAGATAGAGAGCCAGCTGGCCGACCCGGCCATCTATGAAGAGAGCGCCAAGGGCAGACTCTCGGCGCTGCTTAAATCCCAGGGGCCGCTCAAAGAAGAGCTGGAAGGGGTCGAGCTCGAGTGGATGAGCCTCTCGGAAGAGCTCGAGACCATGGAGCAGGCCTTTGCCGCCGAGTAACTGGCCCACGGCGCAGGCCTTCTGGAGCTGGGCGGCCGAGCGTTATAGCCGCGCCCCCTCCAGCTGGCTGGCGCTGCAACAGGCCGGCGGCAGCGTCAACCTGGCCCTGCTGCTCGCCTGGTGTGACGAGGCGGGTGAGGCGGCGCCGCCCCTGGATGTTCTCGAGGCGGCCATCGCCCCCCTCGAGGCCGTGCTCGGCGAATTTCGCGCCCTGCGCCGGCGCCTCAAGGCGCAGCTTGCCGAATGCGATTACCGGGCCCTGCTGGACCACGAGCTGGCCCTGGAGCGCGAGCAGCAGACGCGCCTGTTGGCCGCCGCCAGCCAGGCCCCGGCGGGCCAACTCGCCATCGGCGCCGCCCTTTGCCACTATCTGATGACCCTGGGCCTTGGCCCCCGGCTCGCCGAGTTCGGCGCGACCCGGCCCGGGCACTTACGCCCGCCCCATTAAGCACCTCAGTGCCCCTGGCACAGGTACCCGTTTTATAGAGAGAGCCCATGCTGAGCTATCGCCACGCCTTTCACGCCGGTAACCACGCCGACGTCCTCAAACACGCCGTGCAGGCCCTGATCCTGGCGAGCCTGAAGAAAAAAGAGAAACCCTTTATCGTGCTCGACACCCACGCCGGCGGCGGTCTCTACGATCTGCGCGGCGAATGGGCCCAAAAAAAGGCCGAGTATGCCGACGGCATCGGCCGCCTGTGGGGCGAGCAACAGAGCTGGGCGAGCATTGAGGAGTACCTGGGGGCGGTGCGCGCCATGAACGATGACGGCACCCTCACCTACTACCCGGGCTCCCCCGAGCTGTCGCGCCGCCTCACCCGCGAGCAGGACAGGGTGGTGCTGATGGAGCTGCACAACAACGAGGTGGAGTCCCTGCGCGGCAACATGGAAGGGGACGAGCGGGTCACAGTGCACCACAGGGACGGCTTCGAGGGGCTGGTGGGGCTGCTGCCGCCGACCCCGCGCCGCGGCCTGGTGCTGATCGATCCCCCCTATGAGCTGAAAGAGGACTACGTCCGGGTGGTCGACACCCTGAAAAAGGCGCAGAAGCGCTGGGCCACCGGCATCTACGCCGTCTGGTATCCGATCCTCGGGCGCGAGGCGGATCGCTCCCGCGACATGCTCAGCGCCATCGCCAAGGCAGGCTTTGGCGACGTGCTGGTGGCCGAGCTGGAAGTGGCCGGTCAGACCCCGGACTGGGGCATGAACGGCTCCGGCATGGTGATCGTCAGCCCCCCCTGGATGCTGGACGAGCAGATCGAGTCCTTCCTCAACCCCCTGTGCGCCAGGCTGGCCCAGGGCGCCGGCGCCCGGTACCGGGTCGAGTGGCTGAGTCGCCGGGAGGAGTGAGGCGCTCGGGCCAAGCTCCTGGCCTATGGACAGCCCTTTGATGCGGCTGCACCGCACGCAGGGGGCGCTCGGCCAAGCTCCTTGCCTATGCCTAGCCCTCTGATGCGGCTGCGCCGCATAGGACGCGAGGAGTTCCTCCTCGAAGGGGTTTCGCCCGCCCACTTGGAGGAACTCGGCCAAGCTCCTTGCCTATGGCAAGCATCACAATCCCAGCGGGATTGCCGCTATGCGGGGTTTCGCCCGCCCTGCGGGCTGTGGCGAGTGACTTTTCTTTGCGTGGCCAAAGAAAAGTCACCAAAAGAAAGGCCAACCCCGCCGATTCGCTCTCCTTCGTCGAGTTCCCTCGCCTCAGCCATCAGGCCGACGGCACGCGCCGACGGTCCATCCTTGGACCGCCGCCTCTCGCTCGACATCCCTGTCTCGCGACCTGGCCTGATGGCCTCACCTCGGCGAATCAGAGGGGGAACCAATACCGTGCCCCACGGATACTCTTACCGATACGGGATGCATTGATGTAGCCACTGATCGTCCCTGGCCTTGCACCCTCACCTCGGCGGATTGAAGGGGGAGCCAATACCCTGCCGCCCTGATGCTCTTGCTGATAACTGGAACGACGAACTGATTAGCCCCTTCGGTATTGCTGATCTACTCCAACACGACTCAAGCTGATTAATTTATTGATCTTGCTCAGGAAACCATCGTCTCCTGCTTTCCTCCCCCGCTCCACTCGCTAACATAGCCGTTTGGCAACCGACTCACCGGAGTCACCCATGAGCCAGGTCTACGCAACATCGCAGGTTAACAGCAGCAGACTGGAGGCTGTCATTCAGGGGCGGTAGCCTTGCCGGATGGAATGGATCAGCAAGAGCTGCCCACTGGGTCCACCCAAGGTGATGACGGGCCTTATGTTTATTTCTGAGCTGTTCACGTTGGCGTGGTTTGGCGGCGCTTTCAATGAGCAACCCATGTACTGTTTTTTTACACAGCCGTCATGGTGGCGAAAAAAGAGGAAGTCACGCGAATACACCCAGCATAAGAAGCAAACGGATAACATTATGATTTAATGATGATTTTTACTTGGCGGCGATTGAAATGTTACGGAGTTAGATGGAATTCTCTGCTAACGGATTAGTACCGCCTTCCATCTAATCACTGTTAAGTGCCAGTGGCAGTAGTTTTACAATTATAGATTAAAAATTTGAGGATAAAATGGCGGAAGAATCCCTTGGAACTAAGGTTACAAATTTAGCTGTGGCGGTGTTGACTATTGTTGCTTCATTGTATGGTGGCTATGTGTTTATCGAAAGTAAGTTTGAAGAGTTTGTAGCTGAGAAATTAGAGCCTTATCAACAGCTGCTAATCGCACAGTCAATTGATAATGATGGCGCAATTTTTGAGTATCAGAAATCATTAAAAACTATGCTAGATGACAAAGTAACTAGCGAAATGTTAACAGCTGTTGTTACCCCTTACCTCACCTCGATAGCGAATTCAGATAAACCATACAAGTATCAACATCATACTGAGTCAATTAGAAAACTCATCGGTACGAAACTACCCATGGATTACAACATGGCAAACTCTTTTGGTTGGATCTATTTATCCACTAATGATGTAGAGAAGTCTAGAGAGTACTTTCAGCTTTCACTATCGCTATACAAACAAGCAGATCTTCTTGAGCTATCCTCAAACACTTCTTATGGTCTTATGCTTACATATTTGATATCCGGAGATATGGAACAAGCGATAGCAAACTATAACAATACTTGGAAGTATGACTATTCAGGGTACAATCCTAATACATATTATTCTTCTGGGTTCCAAGAATATCAGTGGGCTCAACGTTTGTTTGCTCTCTATCCAAGTTTAAAGGGGAATCACCAAAAATTATTGGATTACTTGAAAGTTACTTATGAATTAGGTGAACAAATAAAGCCAAAAGAAATCAATAAAGAAGTGATTGAAGCTTTGCAGATTGAAAGTGGCACTTAACAATCTGTTTAAGAGTGATTCGCAACGCTTGGCATTTTTACCATGCGTTGCGTTTGGTGTTTAAGGGGCGTTGTTGATCAAATCCGTCGCTGGATGGCCGTTCCCCAACCCGTTGATACCACTCAATTCACTGGCTGGCGAACAGGCATACCAAGCCCTATCAGCTTGTTCATCACCTTCACGCCAGCCAGGATTTCGCCCACTTGGGCGTTGTAGTTCCGCAGGCTCAGCTTTGGCCCGATGAGTTGCTTGAACCGGTACATGGCGGTCTCGGCTATCGAGCGCTGGTGATAGCCGGAGTCTTTCTTCCATTGCTCCAGTTCATCGGCCTTGAGCGCCGTCACCGCTTCGTTGCGGGGATGCCCCTCCTCCCACAGCGCCGCGTTTTTTCTCGGCGGTATGGTGGCTTTCGCCCCCTTCTTCTTCAGTAGCGCATGACAGGCCTTGGTGTCATACGCGCCATCGGCGCTGACCTGTTTTATCTTGCGTCGTAAGGGGTTGAGCAACGTCGGTAACACCTCGTTATCCGCCACCGTCTCCAGGCTGACTTCGGCAGCGATGACCGCATGGGTTGTGGCATCCACCGCCAGGTGGAGCTTGCGCCACACTCGTCGCTTCTCCTTGCCGTGTTTGCGAATTTTCCATTCGCCTTCGCCATAGACCTTGAGGCCGGTGGCATCAATGACCAGGTGAGCTACCGGGCCCTGGAATAGCGCCGTGATACCGAAGGGGCTTATCGGTTCGTCAATCAAATGGGACACCCAGCGTTCTGAGCACCGCGTAGCGGCCAACAGATCGGCGAGCGCCCCCTCAATCACTGACGGGCACGGTCTTGGACCGATTCCGGGACACCAAGGCGAATGTTGGGACACCCACCGTTCTGAGCGCCGTGTTCTGAGCGCCGTGTAGCAGCCAACAGCTCGGCGCTCTGCCGCCCCGGTCACGCACGGTATTGTCACCCCCCTCCAATCCGCCGAGGGGAAGGAGCAAGGTCAGTCGCGCCGTCAGGGATGATGGCGCAGCCGCAGTCAAGGACTCGTCGCAGGTCTAAAGCTCGGCAGCTCTCCCCCTAAAGGGCAGGCTCCCCCGCGTAGTGGCATTCCCGCCCCACCTCATTCCCGCACCGATAACATCCCCATGAACCGAGTCCCTCACCGCGGCAGGTTGGCATTGATATCGATAGGAGCGCCTTGCCCCGAGCACAGATGCATCCCTTGACCCCACCTCTGCGATACGGGGCCATCGATAGGCAAGACCGAACGAGCCAATAGATGATAATAGATATCATTTGCGAACTGATTGGTGGATACTGCCTAGCAAGCAAAGAGGGAGAGACCATCATGAAAAAGACCATCAGCTTCGCCGGACTGCACTTTACCGTCGCCTTTACCCTGGCCTGGCTGCTGACGGGCGAGCTGCTGATCGCCAGCCTGATCGCCCTGATCGAGCCCATGGTCAACACGGTGGCCTTCTACCTGCACGACAAGGGGTGGCAGTGGTTCAGGCCCGAGCACAGCCTGCAGGCCAAGACGGCCAGCTTTGCCCTGGTGCACTTCTCGGTCGCCTTCACCGTGGCCTGGCTCTTGAGCGGTGAGCTGCTGACCGGCGGTCTCATGGCCCTGGTCGAGCCTTCGGTCAACACCCTGATCTTCTTCTTCCATGAAAAGGCCTGGCGCTGCCGCCATACCCTGGCAGCCGCCTGAGACGCAGGGCCGCTCTGAGTGTGCTGTTATCTCTGTCATCTGGCCGGGATGCACCACCTGGGCCCGACAGCCCGCTTCGCAGTGCCCGGTGCAGGCGCTGCCAAGATGGTGCGGATTGGAGTAGCCTTATGCCACCAATCCGATGGAGCCTCTGTTATGAAATGTCCCCTCATCGCCCTGCTGCTGCCCCTCCCCTTCACGGCCCTGGCCGCCCCCTCCTTCGACTGCGCCAAGGCGAGCGGCGAGGTGGAGCAGCTCATCTGCAAGGATGCCGCCCTCGCCCGCCTCGACAACCAGCTCAGCGCCCTCTGGCCCAAGGCCATCAAGGGGATGAGTGACGAGGAGAAAAAACAGGAGAAGGCGATGCAGCGCGGCTGGATCAAGGGGCGCAACGAGTGCTGGAAGGGGAGCGATGTGCGCGCCTGCGTCGAGCAAAACTACCTCACCCGCATCGCAGCGCTGCAGATCAAGGGTGGCCAGGTGATGGTGCCCGCCCCCGTCGGCTATCGCTGCGGCGACACCCGACTCACCGTCTACTTCTACAACGAGACGGCCCAGAGCGCTGCCGTCATCAACCTGAGCGACAAAGGGGCCGCCCCCCAGCAGTTGCTCGCCTTCAACGTGCGCACCGCCAGCGGCGCCAAGTACGAGGGGCAAAACCTCTCGCTCTGGACCAAGGGTAAAGAAGCCCTGCTGGAGCGCTATGGCCAACCGGATAGCCAGTGCCAGGAGATAACGGTGTCTGCCGAGTAGACTCTCGCAGGGGCTCGCTCAAGCCCCTCACCTGACTCCCTCTTCCTTCGGCGGATTGAAGGGGGGGCCCATACCCAGCCCCTGCTGATACCTCAAATGGCCCCCGATTGCCTGCATCTGTTGCCGCGCCAGTGCCGACCAATAGCGATTAATCGACTGAACTTGCTCAGGAAACGCCCATCACCCTCTTCCTTATTCGGCCACGGGCGCTAAGATATCCGTTTGGCAACCAGCGAGCCGCGGTTACCCATTCCCCAGCCCAACCTTGGGTGTTGCCCACTGGCGACGCGTTCGCTGCCACCACTTACCACGGATGATGTTATGAACAATGTCGTGTCCTGTTTTCTTGCTGTATGCCTCATCGCCGCCTGCGCTTATCCCGAAAAAGCCACATGCCAGATTGGCGAGCGCCAGGCCTCTGCCAGCGAGATGCTCAATGGTATTACCCAAAAACATCCGGTCACTTACATCCAGCTGGCGGCCGAGCTCTTTAACCAGGGCAAAAAAGATGAGGCGGTCGTCTGGTACTACGTCGGACAGATGCGCTATCGCGCCCATCTGATGGCAAACCCGGATTTAGAGCCCAGTGGAGAGCCCGCGCTTTACTCATCCCTGATGCAGGTAGTCGGGCAACCCATCAATGAATATGCCGGCTCCGATGCAGACAACTGGGAGCGACTCATCACGAAGGCGATTGCGTGGAATGCTGAACACGAGAACGCCTTTACCCCCAAGAGTCGATTCCCCGAGATCTACCGAGAGGTTGAAGACAACTTCATGGAGTTCAAGAAATATGTCGCTGAGAACAAGGCCGACATCATTAAAGCCAGAAAAGAGAACGGATTAAGCGGCGGCTAACCAGCCAGGCCTCTGGCGGATAACGGGCCATCAAGGGCTTGGCCAGGCTCCTGCCCGGCGACCGGCCCGTTGAGGTGACGCAGCAGCATAGGAGACGAGGGCGACAACCTCGCAGGCGTTTCGCCGCCCTGCGGGCCCGTGCGAGTGACGTCTTGTGGGCCCAAGAGGCCCCTTCTGATGCCCCGTTTCATAACCATTAAACAATTTATTGATCTTGCTCGGGAAATAACGCGCAGCCTCTTTCCAACCCAGCCTGGTTCGCTAACATAGTCGTTTGGCAACGGTCTCGTCGGAGTCACCCATGAGCCAGGCCAGAACAACCGCGCAGGGAAACAGCAGCAGACTGGAGGCTGTAATTCAGGGGCGGTAGCCATGCCTGATGAAATTGATAAGCAAGTGGCGTTCACTGCGCCACTCAAAATAGTGACCCTCCTAGTTTTAATGACCACAACGGCGTCAAAAAGGGGGGACTCCCTGGCTCTGGCCAAGGACGGCTTCTATGGCCTCCCTTGGAATCAAGCCGTATATCAAGCTCACGTCCGCAAATAAGCTGACACATCAATGCAGCCGACCCGCTAAAGCGGCTGGCTGATTTCCAACGTTAGATCGCACAGGAAACGTTATGGCAATCCTTTATCGCTCGAAGATCGACACCTGGCTCGCTGTCGTGCTCGTATTTGCTGTGCTTGCCTCCTTGGCAGGCGCAGTGACGGCACTTAGCGTTGAACCAACAGCACTGGCGTGGCCGATCGCGCTGGTTGCTGTGACGGTCGGCGCCGGTTTGCCTACGTGGCTGCTCACGACCACCTACTATCGGCTAGAAGGTGACACGCTGTTCGTCAGCTCCGGGCCCATCCGGCTGCGCATCCCACTCCGCGAGATCGTCAATATCACGCCCACCAACAGCCCATTGTCGAGTCCGGCGCTGTCGCTGGATAGGTTGCGAATCGAATATGGGCGTGGCAAGTCGGTCATGATTTCTCCTCGCAACAAGGAGGAGTTCGTTCGAAATTTGGAAGCCGCACGTCGCAACGTGGTCTAACTATTTGCTCAGGCGAATGCCAGGACACCCACAGCTCTATGCGCCGCGGCCAATAGATCGGCGAACGATGAGGGGCCTTGGCAACAACGATGGGTGACCCTCTGTTGCACTTGCTGCTGCCGAAGCACTGGGATAGCCGCCACCAAGCAGGCTGGCCATCCCAACTTGATCGATCAATTGATTGATCCAGCGAAGGCAACAACCCTGGCCCTCTTCCCCCACCTCGCTCGCTAACATAGCTGTTTGGCAACCGACTCACCGGAGCCACCCATGCACTTTTTTATACAGTCGTAATGGTGGCGCAAAAAGAGGAAGTCAAGCAAATACGTCCCGCGAACATTCTGATTTCAAAATCATTTCTATTTGGCGGCGATAAAGATGTTACGGAGTTATATGGAATGCTCTGCTAACAGATTAATATCGCCTTCCATCTAATCACTGTTAGCAGTAAGTAAGCATGAACGAAATAAATAGGAATTTTTCCTGGAGTAAAGAATACTCAGAGGGCTCTTTTGTTGGTGTTTTTCACGAGAACCATGTTTGGGATGATGAAGAATACTACAAATTAGAAAATTACCTCTATGAAGCATGCGAGAGGTACGCAGGTCAAAGCTCTATTCCAAGAGAAGTATTCTGGCCTGCAATGCGCATTTACAGCTATTTGTCGCAATCTATAAGCTGTCATTTTGATCCAAATGATGGCTTCGAAATTAAGCACATTAATCAAGATCAGTTATACCAACGTCGTGAGCGGTTACAATTAGTATTTGAGGGTTTCTTTAAAGGTGAAATGCCAAACAAAAAGTATCTTGGTTATTAGTAAGTACGGAAGCGAATGCCAGGATACCCACAGTTCTATGCGTCGCGGCCAATAGATCGCGAGCGATGAGGGGCCTTGGCAACAATGATGGGTGCCCCTCTGTTGCACTTGCTGCTGTCGAAGCACTGGGATAGCCGCCACCAAGCAGGCCAAAACAACGCCGCAGGTTAACAGCAGCTGACGGGAGGCCGTCATTCAGGGATGCTAGCCTTGCCGAATGGCATGAATAAGCGAGAGTTGCCCACTGGGATCCACTGGTGACGGCCGCATGTTTATTTCTGATCTGTTCACGCTGGCGTGGTTTAACGGCGTTATTTATGAGCACCCCATGCACTGTTTTTTATACAGTCGTCATGGTGGCGCAAAAAGAGGACGTCAAGCGAATACGTCCCGCTGCTAGAGGTGAGCTGGTAACATTCTTATTTCAAAATCATTTCTACTTGGCGGCGATAAAAATGTTGCGGAGTTATATGGAACTCTCCGCTAACGGATTAATACCGCCTTCCATCTAATCACTGTTAGCATTTAGGAGATAGCATTGAAGTTTTCTACGTGGAAATTATGGGATAACCGTAATGAACATCAACAGATTAAATATCCAGGAATTTATGCAATATCAATAAGTGATGCACATTTAGAGGGAAGGAGCTTTGATATTTTAGATGATATTGTTTATTTCGGCATGAGTAACTCGGTGCAAGGAATTAAAGGGCGTCTGGAACAGTTTAATAATTCCTTAAGAGACAAACGAGGTGGCAAGCATGGAGGTTGTGAGCGAGTACGATATGATTTTCCAGATGGTGAACAATTAGCTAAGAGGTTGTTTGTCTCTGTATTGCCTTTTCTTTGTAACACGAAAGAACCTTCATCGAATGACCTCAAACAAATGGGTGAAGTAGTTAAAGCGGAATACGATGCTTTTGCTTGGTATTTCGAGGCGTACGGTCACTTACCCAAGTACAATGACAAGAAATTGAGGCCACCGAAACAACAAAGCTAACAAGCTGCTCAAGAGGGATTCGCAACGCGTGGCATTTTTACAATACGTTGAATTTAGTGATTAAGGTGGTTTGCGTCGGCATCACTATTGCGTTGCTCACCCCTTAGCAGAGCGTTACATTTCTCGGTGCCACATAGGGAGTCGGGGTGAAAACATATAAATACTTGGGGAATTTATCTGCGGAGTGTTTCCTCAAAGACCAAACAATAAGATTCTCTCAGCCCAAAGCATTTAATGATCCGTTCGAGTTACAGCCAGAATTTCATGTATTGGATGAGGGATTTATTGAGGGTGAGGAGCGGCCATGCCAGTTCGTAATACATGGACACCAATCGTCTTATGAGAAGTATCTTCTTACCAACCACACGGTAGAAACTCAATCACGAAAATTAGATGGGAAGAACATCTTCTCGCAACTAAATGAAAAAATTGGCATCTTGTGTCTTACACAAGCAGAAACACTTATGCCGGCGAACTTCCTAATGTGGGCGCACTATGCAGAGTCACACCAAGGCATAGTAATTGAGTTTAAGCCAGATAGTGAATTCATCAAAAATTCTAGTTCAGTTCACTATCTTCCTCGCAGGCCAATCATTGACGCTAAGCTTTTGTATGAAAATGAGTATGTGGCTATCGAAGAACTGTATTTTAAATCTGACATTTGGTCGTACGAAAATGAAATCAGAATAACCAAGCCATTGTCTGAATGTAAAAGCCTAAATATCAAAGATGCATTAGGAAATGAAATATACGTTTCAAAAACCCCACTCAACAGTATTAAATGCATCTATTTAGGTTGCAATTCGAGTGATAGCATTAAATCAGAAGCCATCAAACTCCACCAATCATCAGGCATTAATGTCGTCTTCTTAAAAGTGCATGATGAAGAGTACAAGCTAATACCTTACACCAATCTTGGTGGTACTTGGTCAGACATTTACAAAACCAGCGAACAGCTACTCTTCGATAGAGAAAAAAATGTAAACAGCGGCTGCTATGGACTGCATTACGCTACGCTCCATGCAGCCCCAGAGCCAGGCGTTAAATGCCCAAAATGAAATACCGATGAACCGGAAGGATGAAGAAACTGGACACCCACCATTCTGAGCCCACCAGGTGGCCAAGAGAACAAAAATGGTGACTGCCCCCCCCTAACGTTACGCCTCACTGGAATTATTATGAAACTAGAACTGCTCGCGGATAATCTCAATGCGTTGGATACGGTTGCTAAATGGTATTTTGACGAGTGGATAAGCGCTATTCCTGGCGTAACCATTGACCGCGTAAAAAACAAACTCTCAAAATCAGTTAATCGTGAATCGGCCCCATTACTCGTCATTGCCAAGAAAGACAACGAACTACTGGGCGCGGCAGAATTAAAAATTCGAGAGATGGATATATACCCTGAATACGAATTTTGGCTCGGTGGCGTTTACGTTGACGAAGGTTCACGGGGTAATGGTATTGGCAGAGCATTAACAGAGAATATAATTCAACGCGCGAAAAAAATAGGTATTAAAAAGTTATACCTCCAAACCGAGGCGTTATCGGGTGGCTTATACTCCAGCTGTGGATTTATGCCAATTGAGCAAGTTGAATACAAGGGGCATAACGTTTTAGTTATGGTGGCAGAGCTGGATACGTGACAAGCCCATGTTTTTCCGGCGTGGGACCACGGCTCTGAGTGCCGCGTAGCGGCCAATAGACCGGCGATCTACCGCCCCAGTCACAGTCGGGCACGGTATTGGCTCCCCCTCTGATTCGCCGAGGCGACGCCACTGCACCAGGTCGCGAGACAGGGATGTCGAGCGAGCGGCGGCGGGCCAGGGAAGGCCCGTCGGCGCGGGCCATCGGTGCTGTGGCTGAGGCGAGGGGACTCGACGAAGGAGAGCGAATCAGCGGGAGTGGCCTTTCTTTTGGTGACTTTTCTTTGGCCACGCAAAGAAAAGTCACTCGCCACAGCCGGCAGGGCGGGCGAAATCCCTATGCGGCATAGCCGCATCAAGCCGCTCGCCACAGGCAAGGAGCTTGGCTGCGCTCCTCCAAATGGGCGGGCGAACCCCCTATGCGGCATAGCCGCATCAAGACCCCGCATAGCGGCAATCCCGCCGGGATTGGAATACTCACCATAGGCCAGAAGCTTGACCGAGCACCTCCCCCAGGGGGAGCACCCGACCACAACGAGGCACATCCCATGACCCTATCGACACAGGATCTGACCCAAACCCGGCGCTGGCTATCCCAGGCGCAGCGCGAGGGGATAAGCCGGATCATCACGGCCAGCTTTAGCGGCGTAGCGCCCGAGGCCTATTTGCAGAAGTATTTCGATGGCCCCGATGCCTTCGAGCGCAAGCTGCGCCTCTACTTCGACGGGCCAGATCTGGTGGGTTATTGCCTGCTCACCTTCAGCGACGAGGACGAGGTGACGGTGATCCGCGCCTCGGCGGGCTTTCTGCCGGCCTATCGCAACGGGGGCAATACCTTTGCCTTCTCCCTGTGGGAGAGCGTCAAGGGGTGGCTGCGCCGTCCCTGGCGCCGGATCTACTACGCCGATACCATGCTAAGCCCGGCCATGTACCGCGCCATGGCCAGACGCACCGGCATCATCTGGCCGCACCCCGAGCACAGCGGCTCGCGCGAGCTCTTCGAGCGCTTCAACCCCGGGGGGGAGATAAGCGAGACGACCGGGCTGCGCTGTCTGGTGCGGGTCGGGCGCGCCAGCCACTACACCCAGGAAGAGCTCGCCTCCCTGGCCGCCAGCGACAAGCCCGACATCCAGTACTACCGCACCCTCAATCCCGGCTTTAACCAGGGGATGGCCCTGTTTGTGATCATTCCGGTGCACCTGGGGCAGCTCATTCGCACCCTGCTCAAGCAACTGAGGGTAAGATAGGGCGTTTCCTGAGTGAGTGGCGTATGACAGCAGAGATACAACAGCAGATAGGGTGCATCGCCCTGGTGGTGGATGACTACGATGAGGCCATCGCCTTCTATACCCGGCAACTCGGCTTCACCCTGATTGAGGATAGCGATCTGGGCGGCGGGAAACGCTGGGTGCTGGTCTCGCCCCCCAACTCGAACGGCACGCACCTGCTGCTGGCCAGGGCCAGTGGCCCCAAGCAGCGGCAGTGTGTCGGCAACCAGAGCGGTGGCCGGGTCTTTCTCTTCTTGCAGACCAATGATTTTTGGCGAGATTACGAGGCGATGAAGGCGCGAGGCGTGCACTTTTGCGAGACGCCGCGCGTGGAGGAGTACGGCACCGTAGTGGTGTTTGAGGATCTCTATGGCAACCGCTGGGACCTGCTGCAGCGTGGCCACGCCGGGCCGTCGCCGGCATCGCCCTTCCCTGACACGCCAACCTAACCCAAGGGGGATTAATTCCCCCTCTCCCACTTCCCCCGCATCCCGGTTTACCCTGTGGCCCTTTGTGGCACCGAGGTCCCCATGTTCCGCTCTCTGTTACTGCTTCTGCCCCTGATCCTGCTGCAGGCCTGCCAGCCCAAGCCCGAGATGACCCGTATCGAGGGGCGCACCATGGGCACCTTCTATGCGGTCACCCTGGCCGATCCCTTCCCGGGCGGAGAGCGCGCCCTGCAGAGCCGGGTCGATGCCCTGCTGCTGGAGATAAACCGGGAGATCTCCACCTACGACCCCGACTCGGTCATCTCCCGCTTCAACCGCGCCCAAGATACCCGGCCCCACCCCATCCCCGAGCGGATGGCCAAGATAGTGGCGCAGGGAATCGAGGCGGGAGAGCGCACCCGGGGTCAGCTGGATGTGACCGTGGGCCCCCTGGTCAACCTGTGGGGCTTTGGCCCGGACAAGCGCCCCAACAAGACCCCCGACCAGCAGGCGATCGCCGCCGCCCGGGAGCGGGTGGGCATCGACAAGCTGGAGCTGAGCCGTGGCAGTGATGGCCAGCCCCTGCTGGCCAAGCGTCGGCCCGATCTCTATCTAGATCTCTCGACCCTGGGCGAGGGGGCGGGCTCTGATGCCATCGCCACGCTGCTCGAGCAGGCCGGAGTGCACAACTATCTGATAGAGATCGCCGGCGCGGTGCGAAGCCAGGGCCACAACCCCAAGGGCAAGCCGTGGCGGGTCGCCATCGTCGACCCTTCCGATCAACCGGGCGCCTTCCAGGCCGTGGTCACCCCCAAGGGGATGGCGGTCAGCACCGCGGGCAGCTATCGCAACTACTACGAGCGCGACGGGGTGCGTTACTCCCACATCATAGATCCGGTGACCGGCCACCCCATCAGCCACAAGCTGGTCTCGGCCACCGTTATCCTGCCCAGCGCCCTCGAGGCCGATGCCTACGACACGGCCCTGATGGTGATGGGGCCAGAGAAGGCCATGGCCTATGCCAGGGACCACCGGCTGGCCGCGTTTCTGGTGATCAAGACGCCTCAGGGCTTTGCGTCTCGCCACACCCCGGAGTTTGACCCTTACCTGGCCAAGTGATCCCGGGCCCCTCGGGCTGGCCCGGCCCGTCAGGGCGACGCAAGGCGTGACTGCCAATCAGGGCGGCCAGGGCCGCCCCCAGGGTGTAGGCCAGCAGATCGAGGGGATCGAAGTGGTTGCCGATGGCGACCCTGAGCCAGTGAGCCTGGATCCCGAGCCGGTCCACCAGATGCAGCCCCTGGGCCCCCTCCACCACGAAGCAAAAACCCAGCACCCAGAGGGCCAGTCGACGCGGCTCGCGGCGCACCACAAGCCCGGCGCCGCTAAAGAGCACCAGCACTATGGTCACATCGCCGAGAAAGCCGCGCCAGAAGGGCCCCCTGGCGTAGAGGGCGATCAACACGACCGTCAGAGCGGTGAGGATAAAGACGGCAAGCAGCCGCGGGCGTGACATGGGGGTGGCAGGTGACATCGGGTTCTCCTTGAATTGTGGCGCCACCCTAACCCCCGACTGTGTGGGGAGTGTGAAGCCGCCTCGGCTAGTTGCAAAAAAGCCCCGTCCCGCTTGCGGCGAGACGGGGCTTTTTTTTCAGGACATTAGCCCAGGGTGGCGAAGAGACCCGCCAGGGTGGCACTCATCAGGTTGGCCAGGGTGGCAGCCAGCACGGCGCGCAGGCCCAGGCTCGCCACGTCGTGACGACGCTCCGGGGCCATGGTGCCGATGGAGCCAAGCTGCACCGCAATCGACCCCAGGTTGGCAAAGCCGCACAGGGCGAAGGTGACGATGATCTGGGTGTGGGCGCTGAGCTCCTGCTTGATGTTGGCAAAGTCCAGATAGGCGACGAACTCGTTCATGATCACCTTCTGACCGATGAGCGAGCCGGCCGCCATCATCTCGCTCTTGGGCACGCCGATGAGCCAGGCCACGGGGGCAAACAGATAGCCCAGCAGCTGCTGCAACGAGAGGTTGCTCCAGCCGAACCACTCGCCCACCGTGGTGAGACCGGCGTTGACCATGGTGATGGCGCTGACGAAGGCCAGCAAGATGGTGCCGATGGCCACGGCGATCTTCATGCCGCTCAGGGCGCCGCCCGCCAGGGCGTCGATGGCGTTGCTGTATTCGCTCTTGTCGAGGGTGATGGCCACCTGCTCGCTCACCTGCTGCTGCTCGGGCACCAGGAGCTTAGCCATCAAGAGCCCACCGGGCGCGGCCATGAAGGAGGCGGCGATGAGGTATTTGAGCTCCACCCCCAGACCGGCGTAGCCACCCAGCACCGAGCCGGCCACCGAGGCCATGCCGCAGGTCATCACGGCAAACAGCTCGGAGCGGGTCATGCTGGCGAGGAAGGGGCGAATGAGCAGGGGAGACTCCCCCTGGGAGAGGAAGATGTTGCCGGTGGCCACCAGGGATTCGGCGCGGCTGGTGCCGAGCAGGCGGTGAATGCCGCCCCCCAGCACCCGGATCACCCACTGCATGATGCCGAAGTGATAGAGCACGGCGATGAGTGCGCTGATGAAGATGACCAGCGGCAGCACCCGCACGGCGAAGATGAAGCCGCCGGTGGCCAGATCGCCGAACACGAAGCGGATGCCGCTGTCGGCGAAGCCGAGCAGGGCAGAGACGCCGCTACTCATGGCGCCGAGCAGCACCTGACCGGGGGGGAAATAGAGCACAAGGGCGGCGAAGCCGGTCTGCAGGGCAAGGGCCCCCAGCACGGTGCGCCAACGGATAGCACGACGGTTTTCACTGGCCAACCAGGCGATAAACATCAGGGCCAGCATGCCCACCAGACTCAACAATACAGTCATCTTGCACCTATGAAGCAAAGCGTTGCGGTGCAGGAGTGGTGGAGCAAAGGTCGCAGGAGGGGAGCTATCGCACAGGATCCGACCCACTGCGACACATGAACCACCAAACCTGCGGTTCAGTGGCGGGTCCCATCCTGGGGTCATTCACATCCGGGTGACGGCATGTATCGGGTGGCGCCAAAGCGGACAAACAGTGAGGGCGTATCACGGCTCTGGCAGGCCGGGCGGCGATGCTACAGTGATCCTCGTCACATAAAAAGCGGTAAAACGATTCGATATAGAAACAAAATTCGGCTTCGCTCGCCCCAGCCTGTCATTGCCTGTTTTTTCGCCCAGCCTGCCAGCGCTGCAGGCCGGTACCGGCCAGCACCAGCAGGATACCGAGCAGATCGCTCGCCTCCAGGCGCCCGGCCAGGGCATCGAGCAGCGCCCCCCCGACCAGCTGCCCCGCCACGATGAGCAGGGCGCAGGCCAGGGCACCGACCCGGCCGATGGCCCAGCTGCTGATGGCCACGAACAGTGCCCCCAGCGCCCCGCCCAGCAGCAGCCAGGGATCGAGCCCGGCGAGGCGCCCCCAGGGGGCCCCCGTCAACAGCAGCAGGGCGCCGAGCACCCCGAAGCCGAGCAGGTGGTTGGCGAGCGACGCCATCAGGGCGCCCCGGGCGCCGGCGAGCCGGCCGTTGAGGGTGCGCGACAGGCTCACCGCCACGCCGTTGAGCAGTCCCAGCAGAATAAGGATGGTCATGGTGTTTCTCCTAACCGAGCACGATACGCAGGGCGCCGGCCATCACCAGCAGGGCGGCGAGCGCGTCCATCCCAGAGGGGAGGCGGCGCGCCAGCCCGAACCAGCCGGCGCCATCGCACAGGGCACCGAACAGCAGCTGACCGAGCAGGAGCAGCGCCAGGGTGCCCGCCATGCCGAGGGACGAGTTGAGGCACAGGGCCGCCAGCACCACGGTGAGCGCCCCCGGCAGGCCGCCAAGCCAGGCCCAGCCCGGGGCAGCCTCCGGGCCTGCAGCCCTGGGGGTCAGGCACCACAGCAGCGCGGCCACCAGAGTGCCGACCCCGTGGGCGAGCCAGCTCGCGAGCCAGGGGTCGGTGGCGCGGGCCAGGGCGCCGTTCTGGGCGATCATCAGCGCCAGCAGCAGGCCGGCGGTGAAGGCGGCCAGGGCGCCGACGGCCTGGCCGAGGTCGAGGCGCCCGGGGCGCCGCTCGATGAGGGTGGGGATCATGGGATGCTCCTTGGTTGAACACAGGAGCAGGGTAAATTGTTTTAGATATGGCGATAATCTGCCATGCTGGAACAACATTGTTTCCATTACGAGAACAGCATGAACCAGGATGCCTTCGCCCTGCTCCCCGCCTTCGTCGCCGTGGTGGAGGCGGGCAGCTTCTCCGGCGCCGCCCGCCAGCTCGGCAGCAGCAAGTCGGCCCTGAGCAAGAAGGTGAGCCAGCTCGAGCAGACCCTCGGCTGCCAGCTCCTCTATCGCACCACCCGCTCCCTCACCCTCACCGAGGCGGGGGATCGCTACTTCGAGACGGTGCGCCACGCGGTGCGCCTGGCGAGCGACGGGGAGGATGCCATCGGTGCCCTGCAAGTGGCCCCCCGCGGCCTGCTGCGGGTGACGGTGCCCATGGTCTATGGCCGGCGCCACATCGCCCCCCTCATCCCCGACTTTCTCGCCCGCCATCCCGAGGTGCAGCTGCAGCTTGAGATGAGCGATGCCCAGCAGGATCTCGTGGCCGAGGGGTTCGACGTGGCGGTGCGCATCGGGGCGCTGGAGGATTCGAGCCTGATCGCCCGCCGCCTCGCCCCTTGTCACAGCACCCTGTGCGCCGCCCCCGCCTACCTGGCGCGGGCCGGCACGCCCCGCACCCCGAGGGACCTCGAGGCCCACAACTGCCTCTTCTACTCCCTGTTTCGCGGCGGCACCCAGTGGCGGCTGCTGGGGCCCGAGGGGGAGGCGGCGGTCACCCCTCGCGGCAACTTCGAGGTCAACAACAGCGACGCCATCCACACCGCCCTGCTGGCGGGCCTGGGCATCGGCAACATGCCGGACTTTATCGTGGGGGACGATCTCGCCGCGGGCCGCCTGGTGCCCCTCTTGCCGACCCATGCCCTGCCCGAGCACGGCATCTGGTGCGTCTATCCGCGCCGGCGCCACCTGCCCGCCAAGGTGGGGGCCTGGCTGGCGTTTCTGGAGGAGCGCCTGGGGCAAGGCGGGGCATCCCGATAGCCGAAACGGTTCACGTTTTTTTCATCGGGAAGGGAGTAGAGTAGCCCCCATGACCACCAGCCAAATCAAGGTGCTGACCCCCATGACGCGCAGGTAGGTCTGCATGGAGAGATCGACGTCGAAGGCGTGCTCTCCGTATCTCAATCCCCGGATGGTGTAGAGCGCCGAGCCGCGCATCATCCAGCCGAGCCCGGCCCCGTAGGCGAGCATGATGGCTATCACCCCGATGAAGGTCGCGCCCAGCGACTCCAGCTCCCCCATCATGACCATGACCGCAGAAGCAGGGGGGCCAGGGCTGCCGTCAGCGCCCAGACCGCGAGGGCGCCCGCGGCGGAGACGTGATAGAGGATCCCGGTCACCACCACATAGAGCAGGGCGATGATCCGCCCCTTGAGGATGCGCAGGGGCTCGGCCAGGTACTCGAAGCGATCCCCGTCGAGCTCGGTGCTGCCATAGAAGTAGCGCTGGGTACGTACCTTGGCCCAGGCCGAGTAGATGCCGAGGGTCACCAGAGATTCACGGCCCAGATCTTAAAAAACTCCGCACCGCTACCGTGAAAGAGAACGGGATGCGACTGCATCTCCTTTACGGCCCTGTCCGTCATGGGCACCATACTGTTATGTCTGTTTAACCGATTGAAAAGCAGGGACTTAATCAGAGCACCCTTATTTTGCATAGGGACAATACTCCCTCTCCCCCCATTTGGGTTGGCTCACCGCGCGGCGCCTCAAGGCCGACAGGCCGGGTCCTTCCCCGCGTGTACCTCGTCCAGTGGCTAAAAATGCCCGGGCGTTTTCTGATATCGCCACCGCCGGGCACGGCATACGATCGTGCCCGATATTCGTGCCGATCGTCACAACGACGGTCGCCACACAGGTTGTTCCACAAACAATAAAAATCCCCCTTAAATTGAAGGACATAACAACATGCGCAGATTCAGTGTTGTCGCCACCCTGCTGTTGGCTTCAGGCGTCCAGGCATCTCCCTATATCGGTGTCTCCGTCGGCTCCGCCAACGTACAGATGGACGATGCAAAACTGACCCTAGGCCAGGGCGGCGTGCTTAACGTTGACACCGACAAACTCGACATGGACAAGAGCCGCCTGACCGGCGGCCTGTACGGCGGTTACCAGTTCAATCCCTATTTCGCACTGGAAGCCACCCTCGGCGGGGTCGACGCTATCGATGGCAAATATTTCACCCTCGAGCACATGGATTATCTCAGCCTGGCGCCCAAGGTCAGCCTGCCGATTGGTGACCGCTTCAACCTCTTCGCCAAGTGGGGCCTGGCCTATTATGCGGCCGATCTCTCCATCAACATCCCCTACTATGGCAATATCAGTGAGCGAGAGAGCAACATCAGCGGTATCGTCGGTCTGGGCGCCCAGTATCAGGTCAGCGATCGCTTCGCGCTGCGCGCCAGCTGGGACTACCTGCGTCCAGAGCTGGAGTACACCCTGAACTCCACCTATGGCCAAGCCAAGGCCAAGACTGAGATTGATATCAACCTCTTCACTGTCGGCCTGAGCTACAGCTTCTGATGTAAGAGGCCAACCCTCTTGCTAACGCGAAGGGTCCCTCGGCCAAACGCAAAAGCCCGCCAATCGGCGGGCTTTTTCTATCCCCTATGGGATCAGCCCGGGAGGGCCGCCTTGGGGTCTTCACCGAAACGGTTGGGGCCCGGGGTTCCGGCACAGACCTGGAAGTAGAGCAGGATGAAGGGGCCGACCAGAGGAACCAGAGAGATAAGGATCCACCAGCCGCTGCGATCCACGTCGTGCAAGCGGCGCACGTTCACGGCCAGGGCAGGCAAGCAGACCGCCAGCGGATAGATGAACCCCATCATGGCCGCCATCTCTGGGCTCCCCACCATGGCCATCACCGCAAAGAGCGCCGCCATGACGAGCAGGTTGATGAGGGTGAACATCCAGAACTCTTTGCGGCGTGCCCGACCGCGAAAGACGGCGTACTGCTTAAGAACAGCAAGATACCATTTCATATATTTATCCCGATTTTTATATGTATCAATAAGTTAAATTGCCAAAAGAGGCGGGCGGAACCTATCACATAGAAACAATCGAGTCCAGGGCGAGGGACACAACCAACCTCATTCTCACTCAGGTGCACAACAAACACGCCGCAACTCAATAGCAGTTCACCAACAAGTCGTTCATCGGAACAGTGGACTCATAACGGCGCTGCGGGTAGATTCTGCGCCCTGTTCGCCGGGGCCTGGCCCCTTCCCACAGGAGTGTTCATGAGCATCACACGCCGAGACTTTCTCAACGGCATCGCCATCACCATCGCATCTGGCGTCGCCCCTCTTCAGCTGCTAAACGCCGCTACCGGCGGCAATACCCTGGCCGACAAGACGCTGATCTATCCCCCGGCCCTCACCGGCCTGCGCGGCAATCACCCGGGGTCCTTCGAGGCGGCCCACGGCATCGCCCGTGAAGGCAAGCAGTACGACTTCGCCCACCTCCCCCTCGAAGAGGAATACGATCTGGTGATCGTCGGCGCCGGGATCAGCGGTCTGGCGGCCGCCTGCTTCTATCGGCAACGGCTCGGGGCAGAGCAGAGGATCCTGCTGCTCGACAACCACGACGACTTCGGCGGCCACGCCAAACGCAACGAGTTCACTACCCCCGATGGTCTGCGCATCGGCTATGGGGGGAGCGAGTCCCTGCAATCACCCCGCTCCGTCTACAGTCCGGTGGCGCTCGGGTTACTCAAGCATCTCAACGTCGATATCGAGGCACTGGCCAAGGGGTTCAGGCAGACCTTCTACCCGGATCTCGGCCTCAGCCGCGGGGTCTTCTTCGACGAGAAGCACTTCGGCGTCAACCGGGTGGTGAGCGGCGATCCGTGCCGCAGCGTGGCCGACGAGATACCGCGCGATCGCCTCAACGGTCGACCGCTGGCGGACTTTATCGGCGACTTTCCCCTGGATGAGGCCGACAAGGCGGCCCTGCTGACCCTGCACGAGGAGCGGCGCGACTACCTCTCTGGCATGACCCGGGAGCAGAAGGAGGCGTGGCTGGACAGCCATAGCTACAGCACCTTCCTGCGCGACAAGGTGGGGCTGAGTGAGCGGGCGATCGCCTATTTTCAGCAGCGCACCGACGACTTTCAGGCGGTCGGCATCGATGCCACCTCCTGTACCGATGCGCGCCTGTGCGCCCTGCCGGGCTTTGGTGGCATGGATCTGCTCCCCCTCGACCCCGAGGCCCAGGCCGAGCTGGACGACCCTTACATCTTCCACTTCCCGGACGGCAACGCCAGCCTGGCTCGCCTGATGGTGCGCCGCCTCATCCCCGGCGTGGCCCCGGGCCACACCATGGAGGACGTGGTGCTGGCCAGGTTTGACTACGACCAGCTCGACCGACCCCAGCATGGCGTGCGACTGCGCCTGGGCAGCACGGCCCTGCAGGCGAAAAACGTGCGGACTCCCGCTGGCCGCCAAGGAGTGGATGTCACCTACATCAGGGAAGGGAAGCTGCACCGGGTTCGCGCCCGGCAGGCGATCATGGCGGGCTACAACATGATGATCCCCCATCTGCTGCCCGAGATGCCGGCGCCCCAGAAGGAGGCGCTGCGCCAGAACGTCAAGGCGCCCTTGGTCTACAGCAAGGTAGTGATCCGCAACTGGCACGCCTTCGTCAAACTGGGGGTGCACGAGATCTATGCCCCGGCGGCCCCCTATAGCCGGGTCAAGCTCGACTATCCGGTCGATCTCGGCGGTTATGAGCATGCCAAGCGCCCGGATCAACCCGTCTGCCTGCACATGGTCTATGTGCCGACCCAGGCGGGGAGTGGTCTCTCGGCCCGTGAGCAGGCCCGCATCGGTCGCGCCCACCTGCTCGGCATGCCGTTCGAGCAGCACGAGCAGATGATCAGGGAACAGCTTCAGGCCATGCTGGGGGGCGCCGGCTTCAACCATGAGCAGGACATTCTCGCCATCACGGTCAACCGCTGGTCTCATGGCTACGCCTATGCGGGCAACTCCCTGTTTGACGACGAGGAACAATCGGAGCGCTGGATTGAGTTGGGACGCCAGCCGGTTGGTCAAGTCGCCATCGCCAACTCAGACGCAGGCTGGAGCCCCTATGCGCACGCCGCCATCGACGAGGCGTGGCGGGCGGTCGAGGAGTTGGCCGCCATGCAAGAAGGGCGCACCTGAGTCGCTCAGTGCCGCTTACGAGCGCCGAGCCCCCAGAAACAGAACGGGCCTCCGGATGGAGGCCGTTTTTATTGATGCGGCGAGAAGGTGACGAGCTGCTCCAGCTCGCTGCGACTGATGCGCTTGGTGTCGATTTTCACGTACACAGAGTGCTCCTCGCACGCCAGCAGCACATCGCTCACTCCTTCGCAGGCACGGATGCGCCGCTCGAGCGCCGCGTCGGCGCTCACTCCGTCGGGCAGCACGATGCGCAGGCTGCTCACATAGGGGGGCTCACTCATGGTCAGGCTCAGGGCAAACCAGGCCAACGCCAGGGCGGCGCAGCCGGCGAACACCAGGGTCGCCCCGCCGTGGCCGTAGAGGGCGCCGCCCAGGCTGCCACCGAGCGCCACTCCGATGAACTGGCTGGTCGAATAGACCCCCATGGCGGTGCCCTTGTAGCCGGGGGGCGACTCCTTGCTGATAAGCGACGGCAGCAGCGCCTCCATCACGTTGAAGCCGATGAAGAAGAGCTGCAGGCCGGCGAGCAGCCCCCACAGCTGGCTGCCCGCTTGCCACAGCACCAGCTCGGCCAACAGCATCACCAGCACGCAGACCTGGAACACCCGTTTCATCTGACGGCGCTTCTCGGCATAGATGATAAAGGGCACCACGCTGACAAAGGCGATGGCCATGGTGGCCAGGTAAGCCTGCCACTGGTGCTCGCGCGCCAGCCCCGCCTGCACCAGCAGCGGCGGCAAGGCCACGAAGCTTGCCATCAACAGGGTGTGCACGCAGAGGATGCCGGCGTTGAGCTTGAGCAGACGCGCATTGGTCAGCACGGTGCGAAAACCGCCGCGCACCATGGCCGACTCGCGGTTGAGCAGGTGCGCCGCCGGGGTCGGCACCACCCACAGCACCATGGCGATGGCGGCCAGCGCCAACAGGGCGATGAGCCAGAACAGGCCACTGAGCCCCACCGCCCGGGTGATGAGGGGGCCGGTCACCATGGCCACGGCGAAGGTGATGCCAAAGCTCACCCCGATGAAGGCCATCGCCTTGGTGCGGTTCTGCTCGCGGGTGAGATCCGACAAGAGCGCCATCACGGCGGCCGAGATGGCGCCGCTGCCCTGCAGGGCGCGGCCGGCGATGACGCCCCAGATGGAGTGGGCGTTGGCCGCCAACACGCTGCCGAGAGCAAACAGCAGCAGACCGCCGACGATCAGCGGCTTTCTGCCGATGCGATCGGAGAGCAGGCCGAAGGGGATCTGCAGCAGCGCCTGGGTCATGCCATAGACGCCGATGGCCAGACCAATCAGCACCTCGGTGGCACCGGCCAGGCTCATGCCATAGGTGGTCAGCACCGGCAGCACCATAAACATGCCGAGCATGCGCAGGGAGAAGACGGCACCGAGCGCCCAGGTGGCGCGCCGCTCGCCGCGGGTCATGGTGAAATCGTTCATAACGGCCTCTTTGCTTGGATGCACGCGCTGGGCGCGTTGGAAAACGGACCGGGGGAGATGACCCCAGAGACAACAGAGCCGGGAGGTTCCCGGCTCTGGATTCTACGCGATATGCAATCAGGGCAACATGCTCACCAGCACAGGTGCCGCCTCGGGCTGGAAGTCCACCGACATCATCACGCTGAGACAAGTGATGGTGACAATGGAAAACAGGAACAGCTTGCGCGCCCAGAGGGAGTCGTCCACCGCCTGCTTGTAGCCCGACAGGGCCATCCCCAACCACCAGACGCTCACGGCGGCGGCAACGATGAGGTACTTGTAACCGGCGTAGCCGCCGAGGAACAGCATCAGAGTCGGCACCATAAAGGCCAGGATGTAGAGGGTGATGTGGTGCTTGGCCACGACAATCCCCTTCACCACCGGCAGCACCGGGATGTTGGCCGCCTGGTAGTCCTTGAAGCGGAAGATGGCGATGGCATAGGAGTGGGGCATCTGCCACAGGCTGAAGATCGCCAACAGGATCATGGCGCCTGAGTCGAACTGGCCGCTCACGGCGCAGTAGCCGATGACCGGCGGCGCGGCGCCGGAGAGGCTGCCGACCAGGGTGCCGTAGACCGAGTGGCGCTTCATGTAGAGGCTATAGACCCCGACATAGACAATGAAGCCCAGCACCGCCAGCAAGGCGGCCAACGGATTGGCCGCAAAGTAGAGCAGTACAATGCCCGCAATGCCGAGCGCGGTGGCGTACCAGAGCGATACGCCAGGGGCGATCAGCCCTCTCACCAACGCGCGATTCTTGGTGCGCTCCATGATGCGGTCTATGTCCCGGTCGATGTAGTTGTTGAACACACAACCGGAGGCGACCACCAGGGAGACACCCGCCATGGTCAGGATGAAGAGGGGCACATCCAGGCTCCCCTTGGAGGCGAGCAAGAAGCCACCGATAACCGAGATGAGGTTACCGAAGATGATGCCCGGCTTCGTCACTTGCAGGTATTGCTTCATCATCACAGCCAACCTCAGTGAACCATCATGTTGACGTTGAGGTTGTACATGATCCACAGGGAACCCACGACCACGATGGCGATGATGATCACCGTGAACACCAGGGCGGTCAGGTTCCAGCGCTCCTGTGAGGAGGTGTTCATGTGCAGGAAGTAGACCAGGTGCACGAAGATCTGCACGACCGCCATGCCGACCACGGTCAGCAGGGTGGTCTGGTGGGAGAAGCCCCCGTCCATCACCATCCAGAACGGGATGCCGGTCAGGATCAGCGACAGCACGAAGCCGATCATATAGGACTTGGCTGAGCCGTGGCTGGCGCCATGATTGTCAACAGAATGACTCATTTACATTGCCCCCATCAGGTAGACCACGGTGAAGACGCAGATCCACACCACGTCGAGGAAGTGCCAGAACAGGCTCAGGCACATCAGGCGGGAACGGTTGCGCTCGGTCAGCCCCTTCTTGGCTACCAGCACCATCATCACGATGATCCAGATAAGACCGCTGGTCACGTGGATACCGTGGGTACCCACCAGGGTGAAGAAGGCCGACAGGAAGGCACTGCGATCCGGGCCGAAGCCCTCGGCGATCAGGTGATGGAATTCGTAGATCTCCATCGCGATAAAGCCGGCACCGAACAGGAAGGTGATGAACAGCCAGGTATTGACCGTCGCCACCTTGTCCTTGTTCATCGCCAGCATGGCGAAGCCGAAGGTGATGGAGCTCAGCAACAGCAGCATGGTCTCGCCGAGCACGAACGGCAGCTCGAAGATGTCCTTGCCGCTCGGACCGCCGGCGGTACCGTTGACCAGGACTGCATAGGTTGCAAACAGGCATGCAAACAGGATGCAGTCACTCATCAGGTAGATCCAGAAACCGAACACCTTGTTGGCGCCGGCATCATGGTGCCCATCCTCATGGGCACCGTGAGTGTGATGTAAAACGTCAGTCGCCATGGAGTTAAGCCACCTTGTTGATGTTGGCAAAATGCTGCGCTTCGATGCGCTCGATCTCGTCAACCTGGACGTAGTAGTCCACGTCGTCGTTGAAGCTGTGGATGATCCAGGTCGCGATCATGCCGACAAAGCCCAGCGCCGCCATCCACCAGATGTGCCAGATCAGGGCGAAGCCGAGCACCACGCTGAAGGCGGCAATGATGACGCCGGCGCCGGTGTTCTTGGGCATGTGGATCGGCGCGTACTTGGCCGGCTGTCTGAAGGCGCTGCCGTCTTCCTTGGCGTCCCAGAAAGCGTCCAGGCCCTTCACCTTCGGCTCGATGGCGAAGTTGTAGAAGGGAGGCGGGGAAGAGGTGGCCCACTCCAGGGTACGGCCACCCCAGGGGTCGCCAGTCAGATCGCGGTTTTGCTCACGGTCACGAATACTGACGATCAGCTGGATCACCTGGCACAGCACACCGATGGCGATCAGGGCGGCGCCGACGGCGGCCACCACCAGCCAGGGGTGGAATTCCGGGTCGATCTGCTGGCTGACGCGACGGGTCATGCCCATGAAGCCCAGCACATAGAGCGGCATGAAGGCCACGAAGAAGCCGACGATCCAGAACCAGAAGGCGCGCTTGCCCCAGGTGTCATCCAGCTTGAAGCCGAACGCCTTCGGGAACCAGTAGGTGATACCGGCGAAGCAGCCGAACACCACGCCGCCGATGATGACGTTGTGGAAGTGGGCAATCAAAAACAGGCTGTTGTGCAGCACGAAGTTGGCGGCCGGCACCGAGAGCAGTACCCCGGTCATGCCACCTATGGTGAAGGTGATGATGAAGCCGACGGTCCACAGCATGGGCGAGGTGAACTCGATGCGACCGCGGTACATGGTGAACAGCCAGTTGAAGATCTTCACCCCGGTCGGGATGGAGATGATCATGGTGGTGATGCCGAAGAAGGCATTCACGTTGGCGCCGGAACCCATGGTGAAGAAGTGGTGCAGCCAGACGACGAAGGAGAGCACGGTAATGGCGACGGTCGCCCACACCAGGGAGGTGTAGCCGAACAGCTTCTTCTTGCAGAAGGTGGCCACCACTTCGGAGAAGATACCGAACACCGGCAGCACCAGTATGTACACCTCGGGGTGACCCCAGGCCCAGATCAGGTTGATGTACATCATCATGTTGCCACCCATGTCATTGGTAAAGAAATGGGTACCCAGGTAACGGTCTGCGGTCAGCAGGGCGATGGTGACGGTCAGGATCGGGAAGGAGGCGATGATCAGCACGTTGGCGCACAGGGCGGTCCAGGTGAAGACCGGCAGACGCATCATAGTCATGCCCGGGGCGCGCATCTTGATGATGGTGGCGAAGAAGTTCACGCCGGTCAGCAGGGTACCCAACCCCGAGATCTGCAGACTCCAGATCCAGTAATCGACCCCGACCCCCGGGCTGAACTCCTTGCCGGAGAGCGGCGGGTAAGCCAGCCAGCCGGTCTGGGCGAATTCACCAACCCCGAGGGAGACGTTGATCAGCACCACGGCGGCGGCGGTGAACCAGAAGCTCACGTTATTCAAGAAGGGGAAGGCCACGTCACGGGCGCCAATCTGTAGCGGCACCACTATGTTCATCAGACCGATCACCAGTGGCATGGCCACGAAGAAGATCATGATGACGCCGTGGGCGGTGAAGATCTGGTCGTAGTGGTGCGGCGGCAGGATACCGTCGCTGCCGGCAGAGGCCATGACCTGCTGGGTGCGCATCATGACCGCATCGGCGAAGCCACGGATCAGCATGATCATGCCGAGGATGAGGTACATGATACCGAGGCGCTTGTGGTCTACCGAGGTGAGCCACTCTTTCCACAGATATTGCCACTTGCCGTAGTAGGTGATGAGCCCGGCAATGGCCAGACCGCCCAGCAGGATGCAGGCGATCGTGACCATGATGATGGGCTCATGGTACGGAATGGCGTCGAGCGTTAATTTTCCAAACATCAGTTAGTACCCGCTTTCACAGTCTTGTCGGCCGGCATGTGACCGGCGTGGTCCATCTGCTCGCCCTGGGCCTCATGGTGCATGGCATCGCCGTGCTCCATGCCCTCATGGCTCATGGAGGCGTCATGCGCCATGCCTTCGTGGCTCATGGACGCGTCATGCTGCATCGCGGCGTGGTCTTCGCCGTGTTGCATGGCAGCGTGCTCGCCGTGCTTCATGTCACCCATGAACTTGTTGATCAGGTTGACGAACAGCTGGGGATCGGCGCTGGAGTAGTACTCCACCGGATGGTACTCGGTGGGCTTGGCGAGCTCGTCATACTGGGCCATGGTGGTGAGCAGCTTGGGCGAGCCCTTGACCTTGGCGACCCAGGCGTCAAAGGCGGCCTGATCCGGGGTGGCGATGGCCTTGAACTTCATGCCGGAGAAGCCGGCACCGCTGTAGCTGCCGGAGATGCCCTTGTACTCGCCCGGTTCGTTGGCGATGAGGTGCAGCTTGGTCTGCATGCCGGCCATGGCGTAAATCTGGCCGCCCAGCTGCGGGATGAAGAAGGAGTTCATCACGGTGCCGGAGGTGACGCGGAAGTTAACCGGGGTGTTGGCCGGGAAGGCCAGCTCATTGACGGTGGCGATGCCCAGATCCGGATAGACGAACAGCCATTTCCAGTCCAGGGAGATCACATCCACCTTGATCGGTTGCACCTCAGACTCGAGCGGCTTGTAGGGATCCAGCTCGTGGGAGGTTTTCCAGGTAATGGTCGCCAGGATAACGATGATAATGACCGGAACGGTCCAGACGACCGCTTCGATTTTATTGGAGTGAGCCCAGTTGGGGGCATAGGTGGCGCCGGTGTTGGCGGCCCGATACTTACGGGCAAAGGCAATGGCCATGATGATGACGGGGATCACCACGATGAGCATCAGCATCAGGGCAGTCAGGATCAGAGACTTCTGCTCCAAACCGATCTGCCCTTTGGGATTCATCAAGGCCGTGTCGCAACCGCTCAACAGCAAGCCCAATGCGACTCCCGACAGCGAGGTACCGCCTTTTATCAGTCGAGAAGGTCTCATACTGCGTCCTCTAATACGAAAGGGGGATAGGTATCAACAAAATGCATTATTTTATTGCAACACCCCATTGCGTTAACAACGTGAAGAATTAATCGCAACAACCCCTCACTATTTATTCCGAACGCCCGCCATCGCGCTCAATCTGCCACCGCAGAGAGATTAATTTTTTCGTACAACAAACCCGCACAAAGGCTGTTTTTAAACCAAAAATGATAAAAAAATGCCTGGCAAACCCTACAAACATTGATGCCACTCAATGACCTTCATCACTCGTTCAGAAACCCCCTCTAAAAAACCCACCAAATTGAGACCCAATAGAGCCACAAATTAATCACAACAAATAATCTCAACCGACTGAAAAATAAGCGGAGCTATCCGCTCATGACGACCACATGAAACATCTTATTAACACACCATCTTTATGCGGAAATATCAGGAGGGATAGATGAAAAATAAAAAGCCTCAAACGCTACCTGAGATTCTTATTCATCATGGCGGTGAGGCGGAGGAGAGAAGGCAGCCCGACAGGGGCTGCCTGAGCAGGATCAGGGCAAGCGACGCCCCCACGCGATCAGGGTATCGCGATAGAGGGCCAGCAGGGCCGCGTCATCGACCGCCACCCCGACTCGCTGCGCCCGGTAATCGGCCCACTCGTCGTGCGGGTGACGCCGGCCATCAAACTTCTGCAGCGTGTGGCCGATGGCCGGTCCTTGGGTGACCACCCGCACCGGCCCCTCACGCAGGGTGAAGAGGCCGGGCTCGATGACGTAGGCGATGGCGGACGGATCGTGCACGTGGCAGCCGTCCATGCCGATGCGCGACGAATAAAAGCGCAGGTAGAAGCGGCTCACGTCCCAGATGAAGCGACCCGGCTCGCCCGCGTCATCGCGCAGAGCATCGAGGTAGGCACCGCTGAAGACGCTCTGCTGGGTCACGTCGAGGCCGATGATGACCAGGGGCCAGTCGGCGGTGAAGACCCGGTCGGCGGCCTCCGGATCGTCGTGGATGTTGGCCTCGGCGTAGGGAGTCACGTTGCCCCGATGGCCGTTGACGCCGAACGCCCCCCCCATCACCACCACCTGCCTGACCAGGCCGGTTATCTCGGGCGCATGCTCGAGGGCCAGCGCCAGGTTGGTGAGCGGCCCTATGGCCACCAGGGTGATCTCGCCCGGCGCCGCCTTGACGGCATCTATCATGTATTGCCAGGCAGGGCGCGGGTCGGGGCCCCCCTGCACAGCGCCAGCCTCGACATCACCGAAGCCGTGTTCCCCGTGGACGATAGTGGTCGGCCCCACCGGCGGACGCAGCAGCGGGCGGTCTGCCCCTTTGGCCACGTCCGCCTTCATGGCGTATTTTTCCTTGAGCCAGAGGGCGTTGCGGGTGCCATCCTCGATGGTGGCATTGCCAAAGACGGTGGTGATGGCGAGCAGCTCGACGCCCGGATGGGCCTCGGCAAACAGAATGGCCATGGCATCGTCGATGCCGGGATCGGTATCCAGAATGATCTTGTGGGTCATGGTACGGCTCCAACCGGGACGAAACCGCCAGTGTAGCGGCGGCAACGGTGCAAATCCGGACCCGGCTCACATCCCCGGCTTTCCATCGCGCCCGCCCCGTGGTATCTCTGGCCTCCCATCCCAGTGCCAGGACCTGCCGTGTTTACCCTGACTCCCCAGACCCGCTACCGCTCCATGCCGTGGAAGAACGGCCGTGGCGCCACCGCCGAGATCCTCGTCGCCCCCAGTGGCGCCAGCCTGGCGGCCCTCGACTTTGACTATCGCCTCAGCATGGCGCCGATCCGTGAGGATGGCCCCTTCTCCCCCTTCCCGGGCTTCTCGCGCATCCTGCTGCCGATCAAGGGCGCCGGTTTCGTGCTCAACGGCCACCCTTACGCTACCTACGAGATCGCCCACTTCGACGGCGGCGAGCCAACCCACTGCACCCTGCTGAAAAAAGAGGTGACCGATCTCGGGCTCATCTACAAACCGGCACGCATCAAGGCCAACGCCCGGGTACTCACCCTCCCCTTCTCCCTGACCCTGACCCTGGAGCCGGCCTATACCTATCTGGTGGTCCTGCTCAACGGTGCCCTGGAGGCGGGCGGGCATGGGCTGCAAAGCGGCGACACCCTGAGCATCAGCGGCGAGTCGGCCCTGGCGCTCACCTGTCAGAAGCGGGCCACCCTCGCCTTTTTCACCCTGCAACCCAACGAATAGGAAAAAAAAAGGGCAGCCTGAGCTGCCCTTTGTGCCTGGCGGGATTAACCCACCTTGAAGCTGCCCTTCATGATGGCCCAGTGGCCGGGGAAGGAGCAGAAGAAGGTGAGATCCTTGCCGGCCAGATCCTTGGTCGGGAAGGTGACAGAGGTGCTCTCACCGCCGCCCACCAGCTTGGTGTGGGCGATGACGCGGGGATCATCCTGCTTGATGTAGTTGTTTGCGGCACCGGCACTCATGCCCTCGGTGGCGACAGCCTGCATGTCGGCGGTCGCCGCCAGCACCCAGTTGTGACCCATGGCGGTCACCGGCAGCTTGCCCACGTGCTTGAGGGTCACGGTCACCTCTTGGCAGGTGGCCGGCACCGTCATGGCCGCCGTGTTGAACTTCATGGCATCGTCCGCCTCGACGGTCAGGGAGCACTCATCGGCAAAAGCGGGAGCCGCCATGGCCCCCAGCAGCACAAACGGAATAACGGATTTCATCAGACTCTCCTTTCGCAACAGGTGCCATCATCATAACCTTCAGACTCATTTCAGCCACATTCTATTGACAACCAGTGGCATTTTTTGTGAGCCGGTCGCCATCATCCCGATCTGCCCCCTCGCGCCCCCCTCCAGCCCATTGACAGGCCGTCAGCCACTCACCAGAATCTGCCTCCCCACACGGCCAAAGCCCCCCACAGAAGCGAGCCCGGCTGCATCATCGCTCTTCTGCCCCCCTCGACTTCCCGTGCAACGGGTCGCATTCGTCATCATCCCGAGAAGGACATCATGTCACTACGTCATTGGACTATTGGTCAGAAACTTACCGCGGCTCTTTCTTCCCTTGGGCTGCTGCTTTTCCTCATCAGCTGTTTGTCTTTTGTACACTTCCGGAACATGAACCACTGGGCGCTCGATCTGAGCGATGCGGTTCTTCCCAGCCTGGATCTCGCCGCCGCCATGAACGCCACCGCCACCGAGTTGCGTCGCTACGAGATAGGCTATCTCCTCGCCCTGGATAACCCGGCGCGTCGCCAGAGCTACCAGCAGATCATCGACAAGCAGGCAGGGGTCATGCAGGGGCTGCAAGATCGCTATACATCGGTTCTGTTTGACGATGAGGAGCGGCGCCTGTTTCGGCGGGTACAGGATAGCTGGCAGGCTTATCTTGCCTTTCATCACAGGGTGTGGGGGCTGATCGACAAGGAAGATCGTGAACGGGTGGCGACTGTGCTGCTGGAGGAAGGCTATCCCCTCTTCAGCGATCTGCGCGATGCTCTTGATCAGTTGGTGGCACGCAACCACCAGTACGCCCGGGAGGGGCGTCAGTCGATCGTGGAGAGCCACAGCCAGGCCCTGAGCAGCCTCGCCGTGGCTACCCTTCTTGGCGCCGGGCTGGTCATTCTGCTCGCCACCCTGCTCACGAGGCAGATCCGCAATCCGGTCCAGATGCTGACCCGGCAGGCAACCCAGGTGGCCGATGGCCGGCTGGGGCACAGCGAGCTCGACGACTGGCTGGCCCAGGATCGCCTGGGTCACGATGAACTTGGCCAACTGGCCCGTGCCATCGCCCGCATGAAGAGCGGCCTCGGCGACCTGGTCAGCGAGATCTCGAGCTCGGTCACCCAGCTCGGCGGCGCCGTTGAAGAGGTGAGCGCCATCTCGGAGCAAGCCTCCCAGGGAATGCGTCAACAACAGCAGGAGATCACCCAGGTGGCCACCGCCATGGAGCAGATGCACTCCGCGGTGCAGGAGGTGGCTCGCAACACCACCAGTGCGGCCGAGGTGGCACACCAGGCCCTGGATGCGTCACGACAGGGAGGAGAGGTGGTCGCCGGCGCCATTAGCCGCATCACCCGGGTGGCCACTGAGATAGAGCAAGCCGGCGAGGTGGTCAGCCGACTGGAGGCGGAGAGCGATAACATCAGCCAGGTGCTGGATGTGATCCGCAACATCGCCGACCAGACCAACCTGTTGGCCCTCAACGCCGCCATTGAGGCTGCCCGGGCCGGCGAACAGGGCCGCGGCTTTGCCGTGGTGGCCGATGAGGTTCGCACCCTGGCCAGCCGCACCCAGGCATCGACCGCCGAGATCAATCAGATGATCGAGCGACTGCAAGAGAGCGCCGCCGCCGCCACCTGTGCCATGACCCAGAGCCGTGCCGGCATGCTCGAGACCGTCACCCTGGCCCGGGAGGCCGACCAGCAACTGAGCCAGATCCGCGGCTCGGTCGGCACCATCCACCAGATGAACACCCAGATCGCCAGCGCCACCGAGGAGCAACATCTGGTCACCGCCGATCTGAGCCGCAATATCGAGAGCATCAACACCGTCTCCAGCGAAAACGCGCAAGGGGCGCAGCACACTGCCCAGGCAAGCCATGAGCTGGCCCAGCTGGCGCAGCATCTGCAGCAACGCATCAGCCGCTTCACCCTGGCCTGAATGTGATCGGGGAGTGCTTATGCACTCCCTGGACATGCTAACCTTGGCACTTTCCAGCCCCCGGAACCCAGTCATGACTCAATCGATCGTCGTCATTGCCAGCGGCGCCCCTTACGGCCGCGAATCCCTGTTCAACGCCTTGCGCCTCTCTCTCACCCTGGCCGAGCGTGAGGGCGTCACCCTCAAGCTGTTCCTGATGTCGGATGCGGTCACCGCCGCCCTGCCCGATCAGGCGCCGGTCGAGGGCTACAACCTGCGCCAGATGCTGGAGATCCTGCTCGCCCAGCAGGTGCCGGTGCGCCTTTGCAAGACCTGCGCCGAAGGCCGTGGCCTGAGCCGCATGCCTCTCATCGAGGGAGTGCAGATAGGCACCCTGAGTGAACTGGCCGACTGGACCCTGGCCGCCGACAAGGTGCTCACCTTCTAATCTTCGCAGCCGGCAGGCCCGGCCGACGGACGCGCCTCCCGGCTACCCATCCCGTAGAGGGCAAACACCAGTATGCAGATCGCGGTCATCACGGCGAACAGGGCCGGGCCGCCCCACACTTGCAAGAACCAGCCTCCCACCATAGGCGAGAACGCCCAACCGAGCCCGGCCAGGGCACTGGCCCCGAAGTAGCTCCCCTTGAGGTGGGCCGGCGCCATTTCGTCGATCAGCACGTTGAAGAGCGGGAACAGCACCGCCTCCCCCACGCTCAGCAAGAACATCGCCACCAGCCAGGGCCACAGCAGGGCCGGGCTCGACAGGGCGAACATCATCTGGGCCGATGCCATCAGCAAGATGGAGAACTGCAGCCGCAGGCTCACCCGCCAGCGCCGGGTCAGGTGCAGCAGCGGGAACTGCAAGGTGATGATGGTGAGCGCATTGGTGGCCACCAGCAGGGCCACCAGAGTCTCCACCTCGGGGGCTCCGGCGCGGGTCAGGTACTGGATCAGCGGCGACTCCACCTGGGCGTAGACCAGATTCATCAGCAGGTTGGCGAGGATGAACAGCATGAAGGCGCGATCCCGCCCCACCACCCTGAGCATGGCCCCCAGGGTGAGGCCGGTATCCGGCCGACCGGCGCAGTCGCGGCGAAAGCCAAGCAAGAAGGCGATGCCGAGCAGGCCATAGCTGGCGGCCGTCACCACGAAGGTCTCCTGGCGCGCACCCAGCCCCACCATGACGCCGATGAGGGGGCCGACCCCCGCCCCCACGTTGAGCAGGAAGTAGCGCAGGTGCTGGGCCAGCTCGCGCTGCGCCTTCTCGGGTAGCAGATCCCCCATCAGCGCCTTGCCCGGGGTGTCGATGAAGGCGTACGAGAGGCCCGAACCAAACACCCCGAGGGCGATGAGCCAGAGGGAGTGCCCAAATCCGAGCAACAGGTAGGCGCCACATGACAGGGCGCAGCCGAGCAGCAGTATGGTGCGCCGGCCGAGCCGGTCGGAGAGCCAGCCAACGTAGAAGCCGATAAGGCAGGAGAGCACGGCCGCGCCACCCAGCAGCATCCCGATGCCGGACGCCGAGAGACCATACTCCCGGTAGAGCAGGATGGAGAGGAAGGGCCAGACCATGAAGAAACTGGTGCGCACCATGAAGGTGCCCAAGATCACGATCCAGACCAGCGGGGGAAAGGGGGGCAGGCGCATACAGACTCCTTGTCGCGCTATCGGGCGAATGTTCGTAGGGAAAGCCTTCATTGGTACCAAAATGACTCCCAACAGCACAACCCTTGGGATAAAAAAAGCCGCCCCATGGGCGGCTCTTTATATTGTTCGGTGATCAGACCAGGCGGAAACGACTGACCGTCTGCTGCAGGCCCGCGGCCAGTTGGCTCAGCTCGACACAGGCGCTCGCCGTATGCTGGGCCCCCTGGGCCACCTCGCTGGCCGAGTCGTTGATCCGCTCCACATTGCGGCTCAGCTCGTCGGAGACCGCGTCCTGCTCTCCGCAGGCGCTGGCGATCTGGATCCCCATGTCGGCAATCTTGGTCGCCGCCTCGGCGATGCGGCGGATGCCGGCGCCGGTACGCTCACTCTGAGTCACACACTCTTCGATCATCTCACGACTGAGATCGGTCACCTGACGCACCGCGTTGGCCCGCTGCTGCAAGGACTCGATGATCCGGGCTATCTCGCCGGTGGAAGATTGGGTACGACCGGCCAGGGTGCGTACCTCGTCCGCCACCACGGCGAAGCCACGACCGGACTCACCGGCGCGGGCCGCCTCGATGGCGGCGTTGAGGGCCAGCAGGTTGGTCTGCTCGGCGATGTCGCGGATCACATCGACCACCATGTTGATGCGACCGGACTCCTGCTCGAGCTGGACCACCAGGCTGCCCGCCTCCCCAATCTGCTCGGCCAGGCGGTTGTTGGCGACGATCACCCCTTGCACGTCGTGATCCCCCTGGCGTACCAGCTCGCTGGTGGCGCTGGTCTCGCCGGAGGCGATCTCGGTGTTGGCGGCCACGTTGGCCACGGTCGCCTTCATCTGGGTCATGGCGGCCGCGACCTGGGTGATCTCGGCTTGTTGGGCACGCACGCCCCCCGAGGTCTGCTCGGAGACGGCGCTCACTTCCTCGATGGAAGTGCCGAGCTGGGTGACGGCGGCCACCACCTCTTCGATGAGCCGGCGCAGGTTATCCTGCATGGCGAGCGAGGCGTCGGCCAGGCGGCCCAGTTCGTCGTTGCCGATGGCACGGCGATCGATGCGCGTCGTCAGATCGCCGCGCGCTATGTCGTTGGAGAGCTGAACCACGGCACTGAGGGGCTGGCAGATCTGACGGCTCAAGAACCAGGTCATCACCACCATGAAGAAGAGCATGGCCCCCAGGCTCGCCAGGGTTGAGGTGCTGACCAGGGAGAGGGTTGCCAGCAGATCGCTGCGGTTGTTGCTGACAAAGCCGAGGTTCACCTCAACCAGCCCTTCCATCGCCTTCTCGAGCTCGCCGAACAGGGAGAGGGTGTTCATCAGGGCGGGCTGGGCGGCCTGCATGTTGCCGCGCATTGCTTCGCTTTCGAAGGGGCGCAGGGCTTCTTGATAGCGCAGCCACACCTGTTTGGCGCGGTCGAACACCTGCCGCTCGTGGCCGTCACCTAGGGTGCGCTCGTAATCGGCAAACATACGATCGATACGGGCAATGGTCTCACCCCGGCGCGTCAGGCGACGCTGCAACTCCTGAGGATCAGGAATGGTCAGGATGGCGAACTCGGCGCGGCGCAGGTAGGAGATCTCGTAGATGAGCTTGTCCACCGAGAGCACGCTCGGCAGGGTCGAGTCGGTGAAGTTCAGTACCCGGCTGCGAATACCGCCGAGCTCGGAGAGCAGATAGATACCGAATGCCATATTGATGGCGGCGACGACGGAAAAGACCACGGCAATCTTCTTGCCGATAGCCAAATCTTTGAATGACATGAGTAATCCTCAACTTGCCTGGGAAGGGATGCGTTGACGATCACGTCCTTATGATGGGCGTCTAGGCGAAATTAAGCGCAAGATAATAGCACTGCGGCAGGGTCACGACAAAACCTGTCAACATCCGGGTCTATCGGGTAGACATACTCCCCTCGCGCCGAGATCCAGGGAGATCGACCAGATATCGGTACCCTGATGGCTGCCACACAGCAAAAAAGCCCCTAATGAGCCCCACAATGAAACAGCATATAAAATCAATGAACAACAAAATTTCAGCACAAAACTTCATTTCAAGTATTAACACTAAACACAATAAAAATAACCTTATTTCATCAACGAGATAAAAAACAAAATAAACAACTGCCAATAAAAAAAATCACGGTACAAACGCAACAAGTAAAGAGTGAAAATAACCTTAACGCTCGAAAAACATCCGTTTGACGGCCACACAGAGCAATGATAGAACCTCTTTCCCTGCATCCGAGATGCAGGCAAGTTCAGGCGCAATGGAAGCAACAATAATGACAATCAGGATCATGACGGCAGGCCTTGCGGCCCTGCTGCTACAGGCTCTGCCCGCCACGGCGGTGGCCAACGAGTGTGAAACCGACTCCCACTGGGGCGGCTCGCTGGAGTTCGACTACACCAGCAACTTCTACGAACCCGGCAGCTACAACGAGATGCGTACCGCCGGCCTCAACGGCATACTCGACTATCGCTTCGAAAACGGCAGCAAGGCCAGTATCAACCTGGCCGGCACCCACTCCTTCGATAACCCCAAGGGGCAATATTGGAAGGATGGCTGGCTCAAGTACGGCAACAGCGATCTGTTCACCCTGACCGAGAGCATCACGCTGGGTCTGGATGGAAGCCTGCGCCTGCCCATGTCCGAGCAAAGCCGCAAGGACGATCTGCACACCTCACTGCGGGTCGCCACCCCCCTCTCTATCGACTTGACCAATCTGCTGGACGGGCTCGAATTCACCTGGCAACCCAGGCTGATGAAGAACTTCCACGAGTATCAGACCCGTGGCGGACGCTCCCTCAAGGAGTGGACCCTGGAGAACCTGCTGAGCCTCGATTACACCGGCTGGGAGCGCTGGAGTTTCAACGCCAGCTTGGTCTTTAACTCCCATCGCACCTATCAGGGCGCTCGCCAGAAGGATGACTACATCCACGCCGAGAGCGTCTATTACGACCTGACCGACAACTGGTCCATCGGATTGATGTACTCCAATGCGGGCATCGTCTACGACCTGGAACGTGGCGGCACCGGCTCCATCGAGCTGTTTGACAAACGCAACGCGACTTGGTCGGCCCTGATCTCTTACAGCTTCTGACCACCATAAAAAACTAAAGGAAAGGAAACCCTTATGTTCAGGCAAACACTGATAGCAGCATCGGTGAGCATGCTGCTGCTCGGCTGCGGCGCAGGCGACGAACCCTACAAAGAGGTCCCCAAGGCGGCCGAACAGCAGGCATGGCGCGCCTTCGATACCGGCGAGCTGTGGCTCTACGTGCCCTCCACCGCCGATGCGCCCCGCTACGCGGTCAACATGGACCCCTTCTTCCAGGGCGATGAGAAGGTCGTCCGTCTGCAGTTCGTCGAAGAGGGACTGCGTGTGGTCGAAGTGGACCGTGACACCACGGCGCCCGGTCAGCCCCCGCGCTGGAACGACGTCGCCCCCGTGCTCACCATTCCGGGCGACTATCGGGACTATCGCTGCGCCGAAGACTCCTACGGTGAGTGCACCCGTAAGGAAGAAGAAAACACCGACAAGAACGTCACCTGGGACAAGAAGCAGTTCTTCCATCCCGTCTTCAAGGATCTCAAGGGACACGAGATCAACACCATCGATCTCTGGTACAACAACGACAGCATCAGCGAAACCGCCGACCCCCGCGTGGTGCGTTGGGAGATGGATGCCGAGAAGGGCGTCATCAACGTCGAGCTCGAGCGCACCTTTACCGTCAACCGCAGCAACCTGGACGATCACTACAACCAGAGCCTGAGCGATCTCTCCTTTACCACCAGCTTCTACTACTCCCTGGTCAAGCTCGACAAGATCGCCTCTGCCGGCTACAAGCCGATCCGCTATGCACCGGATGACGAGAGCGAGTTTGGCTTCTTCACCTCTGATTTTGACAAGCTCGATCAGCAGGGCTCTGCCACCGATGGCAGCAAGCGCGCCTACCTCAACCGCTTCAACCCGGACAAGGCCACCATCGACTACTACCTGAGCGACACCTTCTTCAAGCCGGAGAACAAGCTCTTCCTCGATGTGACCATGGACGCGGTGCACCATATCAACCAGTCTCTGGCCGGCACCGGTGTGCCTCCGCTCAAGATCGTCAACCCGACGGCCCCCGCTGGCCGCCAGGTCGGCGATCTGCGCGTCAGCATGATCAACCTGATCGACCGCCCCCTGGCCAACGGCCTGCTCGGCTACGGTCCCTCGGTCGCCAACCCCCTCACAGGCGAGATCGTCAAGGCGCACGTGAACCAGTACTCCGGCGTGATCAAGACCTCTGTGCCCAGGGTCTGGAACGATCTGGCGCGCCGCTTCAATCGCCAGGAGTTCAAGGCCGATGGCATCATGGCGGGGGTCGACCTGGCCAAGCTGAGCGACCAGGCTAATGCCATGAGCGCCGGGTTCGATCTCTCAGAGCAGCAGGTGGCCCAGGTGGAGAAGAGCTTCGCCCAGCAGCCCATGCGCAAGGAGAAGGCCACTCTCGGCATCACCCCGGTCAACCAGGATAGCGATCTGCAAACCCTGGCCAAGGCCAATGCCGAACGTCTCAAGCGCTGGTCCGAGAACAATGCCTTCGGTGAAGAGGCCATCTGGGTTTCCGCCACCAGCAAGGGTCTGGTCTCCGGCATCGACTATCAGGATGCCAGCCTCTATGAGGACGAGGCCAAGACCCGTCTGAAGAAGTGGAAGGCCCTCGACGAAGAGCAGCGTACGCGCATCAGCGACGCCATCGCCGCCCACATGTACCGCTCCACCCTGGTCCACGAGCTCGGTCACAACCTGGGCCTGCGCCATAACTTCGCCGGTTCACGCGACAAGAAGAACTTCTACAGTCCGCAAGAGGCCAAGAGCCTGGGGCTGCAGCATGTGCCGGCCTACAGCTCCATCATGGACTATGCGGCCTCCGAGTTTGACGAGCTGCCCATCTTCGGGCCCTACGATCGCGCCGCCCTGCGCTTTGCCTATGCCCGTCAGCTCGAAGTGCCCTACGGCGATGCCCCCAAGGATGCCAATGGCAAGCCAGCCGGCTCGCGTCCGACCGTGCTGCTGCCGCTGCACGAGCTGGATCTCGCCTATCTCAACAACAGTGCATCGGTTCGCTACGGCCAGCTCAATGCGGTCAAGAGCCTGCTCGACAAGGGTGAAAGCCTGAGCTCCTGGCAGAGTCTCGACAGCTCCTTCCAGGATCAGCTCAAGAAGGGCAGCCTGGCGCGCAAACCCTATGACTTCTGTACCGATGGCAACGTCTCTCTCAACAGCAACTGCAAGCGCTTCGATGAAGGGACCAACCTCAGCGAGATCATGGACTTCCGTCGTCAGAACTACATCGACAGCTATGAGCGCCGCAACACTCGCCTCGACAAGCAGGAGTTTTGGGATAGCAGCATCCTGGGGTACACCGTCGGCCGCCTGAACGAGTTCTCCGAAGCCCGTGACTTCATCGAAGACTTCGAGCGTATCGATACCATCTTCCGCAACGCCTATGGTTCGGGCGACGAACAGCCGGGTGAATTCCTGAGCTCCATCGTGACCAACCCCCGCTATTGCAACCCGAGCGCTGCGGCGCCGAGCGATGCCTGGTTCTGCGCCTATGGCCGCGCCGCCATGGATTCAGCCGACTTCATGCTGGACGTGATCGCCCGCCCGGACAAGGTGTGTGAGGTCAAGGAGAGCAGTGGCAGCATCAGCCAGATTCCCCTCACCAAGCTCTATGGCGAGGTGAAGTTCGACATGCCGGCCGGTCAATCCTTCCCCGGCAGCTGCTTCGAACCAGGCTTCAGCGAGGCTCTGGCCAAGCATGACAAGGGTTATCAGGTTCTTTCTGAAACCCGTGATGGGGTCCCGCTCGATTCTGTCAGCCCCAACGATCCCAACCACCCCTACTCTAACGAGCGGGATGTGCTGGGTGCCTGGCCTGACAAGCTGATCGCCATGAAGTATCTGGTGAGCCGTGACACCCGCCGCTGGACCGAGAACGGTGACGCGTTGGCCCTGGTCGATCTGCCCGGCGTTGAAGAACGCCTCAAGAAACAGGTCCGAGCCATGGTGCTGGGAGAAGCGCAGCCCGAACAGCCGGTCTTCGTGAACAAGGACGGCAATCAGGTCTCTCCCTTCAGCCCGTATCGCTGGGATAGCAAACGCACTCTGGAAGGGTTGAATCCCTCGCTGGCGGTGCTGGCCAACTACTTCAAACTGGAATCCACCTCCAATGCACGCCTGACCAAGGCAATGCTGGGCCAGATCATCAACTGGGGCCATACCGGCGACAGCCTGCAAAAAGAGAACTCCCGCCGTCTGGTCGAGTATGTCTCCCTGCCGCTCGCCTCTACCGAGCAGCCGGCAGAGCGTAGCCTGGACTACAAGGGCAGGAAGTTCAGCTTTGACAGCAGCAATGTGCTGGCTTGGGAGAGCACCAACCTGCTGTTCGATGGGGCGACCAATCAGGGCATCAAGGCACTGTTTGACACCGTCAACACGCCTGCCTATCAGCAGCGCCTGGCGGCCGCCTACGGGGACGTGGTCACCACTCAGAACATTCGCAATCTGTTCAGTGCCGAACAGCGTCTGGCCATGGCCAAGGCGGCTATCAACCTGGATAAGGCGATGCTCGATCACCTGGCCACGGCATGGCTGAGCGGCAAGCCTTATGGTGTCGCCCTGCAAGCACTCAACGCCTCGAACGGTGGTTATAGCCTGGGTAGTGGTAAGTTCTACTCCGACAGCCAACTGCAACAGGCATGGGCTGCCTTTGACGGGGTGAGCAAGGCCATCAAGCCGGCGTACTGGGAAGAGATCATCGGCTGGATTTCCCAGTGGAGCACGCAGATCCGCAGCAACGCCAATGACAGTGCCCTGAGTGCTGACGAGCGCAGTTTCTGGCGCGGCGAGCGGGCCCTGGTCGCCTTCGTACTGGCCCAGAGCAATAACCAGAGCCTGTACAATGGACTGACTGAGCCGCTTGACTCGATTCCTGCGACCACGAACAACAGCCTCAGCATCAACATCAATATAAGAAACTGACGGCTTCACAGGCTATCAGAAGAGATGAGGGGCGCAGTTGCGCCCCTCTTGTTTATCTGTCTACCGCCACCGTGTGCTACTTGTTCGATGGCATCAGGCCCCCTCTCAGGGCAACACCAGCCGCCGCCAGGGCCCGGTTAACGGACACTCACCCCGCTCCCAGTCATCCTGCCAACCGAGACGATGATAAAAGCCGATGGCTGCCCAGTTGCTTTCGCTCACCTTGAGAGAGGCAGGACCCGAGCCCGTTGCCAGCGCTCGCTCGAGCAGGGCACGCCCCACCCCCTGACCACGACTCTCCTCCTCGACGTAGAGGTGGTGAATAAAGCGATCCGCCGGCCACAGACTGACCAGACCGACGATCCGCTCTCCGCGCTCGGCGAGCCAGACCCGCTCACCGGCACTCTGCTCGGCCCACTCCTCGAGGCGAAAGTGATGCCCCGCCACCCAGTGAAAGGTATTGCGCCGTTCACGCAGAAAGAGGCGCGCCAACGCCACCTCATCGGCCTGCTCGGCCTCTCGAATACGCATCGGTGATCCCTCTTCTCGTTGAGCCGCAGGCAGAGAGCATGGTTCAAACCGGACAATACGCCCAGCCGGGTGAATGCTATGTTGAGCCGTGTCTGGCATGAGAGCCCCTAAAATGCGGTGCTCATCGAGGACAGAAAGAGAACGAACCGCAACTGCATCCGGTTTCGGCTTAAGCTATCTGGCCCCACACTCCCTCACCCTATCTCGCACCCTCGCACGATACAATGCCCTTGCTCGCCACCTTATCCTGGTACGACAAGCCCCCTGGTAGAGTCCATTATTACTTAGATCCGGCTCACGCTTTTCTGGTACACTCTGCGCCCCTGCGAGACGGGCACGGCGTGCCGTCAGATACGCAGTAACCACTTGATTTAACAGCAATACATAGTATTCGCTGCTGATTTGCAATCAGACCAGAGAGATCCCCATGTTCAAGCCAGAATTGCTCTCCCCCGCAGGTTCCCTCAAGAACATGCGTTACGCCTACGCCTATGGCGCCGATGCCGTCTATGCCGGCCAGCCCCGCTACAGCCTGCGGGTGCGCAACAACGAATTCGATCACGAGAACCTGCAGCTCGGCATCAACGAGGCTCATGCCCTCGGCAAGCAGTTCTACGTGGTGGCCAACATCCAGCCCCACAACTCCAAGCTCAAGACCTTCATCCGCGACATGCGCCCCGTGGTGGAGATGAACCCGGATGCGCTGATCATGTCCGACCCCGGTCTCATCATGATGATGCGTGAAGCCTTCCCCGACATGCCCATTCACCTCTCGGTGCAGGCCAACGCGGTCAACTGGGCCACGGTGAAGTTCTGGCATCAGATGGGCCTGACCCGTGCCATCCTCTCTCGCGAGCTGTCGCTGGACGAGATCGAAGAGATCCGCATGCAGGTGCCGGAGATGGAGCTGGAAGTGTTCGTTCACGGGGCGCTGTGCATGGCCTACTCCGGCCGCTGCCTGCTCTCCGGCTACATCAACAAGCGCGACCCCAACCAGGGCACCTGCACCAACTCCTGCCGCTGGGAGTACAAGGTGCACGAGGGTAAAGAGGACGAGGTGGGCCAGATCGTCCACCGCCAGGAGCCGATTGCCGTGCAGAAAGTGGACCCGACCCTGGGCGCCGGCAAACCGACCGATGCGCTGGTGCTGCTGGAAGAGTCCAACCGCCCGGGCGAGTACATGAGCGCGTTCGAGGACGAGCACGGCACCTACATCATGAACTCCAAGGATCTGCGCGCCGTCGAGCACGTGGAGCGGCTGACCAGGATGGGCGTCCATTCGCTGAAGATCGAAGGCCGTACCAAGTCCTTCTACTACTGCGCGCGCACCGCCCAGGTCTATCGCAAGGCGATCGATGATGCGGTAGCCGGCCGGCCGTTTGACCGCAGCCTGATGGGCACCCTCGAGAACCTGGCCCACCGCGGCTATACCGAGGGCTTCCTGCGCCGTCACAACCACAGCGAATACCAGAACTACGACTACGGCTACTCGGTCTCCGACACCCAGCAGTTCGTCGGCGAGATCACCGGTCGCAACGGCGACATGGTGGAAGTCGAGGTGAAGAACAAGTTCCTGGTGGGCAACAGCCTGGAGCTGATGACCCCGCAGGGCAACCTCAGCTTCAATCTGGAGCAGATGCAGAACCGCAAGGGCGAGCTCATCGACACAGCGCCGGGCAACGGCCACGTGGTCTACGTGCCGGTCCCGAAGGAAGTGGACGTTAACTACGGCATCCTGCTGCGCAACCTCGGCGAGCGCGAGGACACCCGTCAGCCCCACTCGGCCGCCTGAGATGTCCCTGCTCATCACCGACAAGTGCATCAACTGTGACATGTGCGATCCCGAGTGTCCGAACCAGGCCATCAGCCTCGGCGAGGAGATCTACGAGATCGATCCCAGTCGCTGCACCGAGTGCGTCGGTCACTACGAGAAGCCGACCTGCATCAGTGTCTGCCCTATCGACTGCATCATCTGGGATCCCGCCCACGTGGAGACCGAAGAGCAGCTGATGGAGAAGTTCGTGCGGATGCACCGGCAGTAACACCGGCATCAGCATCTGCGCCACATGGCCTGCATCCTCCGGGATCCCGCCCATGTGAAGACGGGGCGCTGTTGCTGAAAACGCTCGTCCGCCTGCCGGGCGGTTTAAGAAGGGGGCCTACGCGCCCCCTTCTCTTTATGGCATGCTCGATGCAGGACCCCTTTCGATGCCGACCCTATGAATCCGATCCTCTCTCTGCTGCTACTCATCTTCGCCCTGCCTCTCGCCGCCGACACCATCTGGCTCAAGAACGGCGATCGCCTGACCGGGGAAGTCACGCCCGGTGAGGAGAGCCTGACCCTGACCTTCCCCTTCGGCGGCGAAGTCGAGATCCCGCGCACTGCGGTCAAGCGCTGGCGTGCCAAGCAAGAGGCGGCGCCGGCCCTCAGCAAGAAGGGGATCGATCTGACCCTGCTCAGGCCCAATGAGGAGAAATGGCATCTCTCGGGCAGCAGCGATGTGAGCCTCAAGATCAAACAGAACACCAGCCGCACCAACAACCTGAGCGTCAAGGGCAAGCTGGAGATGGAGAACCCCGGCTGGCGTAATGGCCTGGAAGGGGAGTACGACTACGATACCTCGAACGGTGCCACCACGGATCACAGCTACCGGCTGCAACCCAGGGTCGACTACTTCCTGGCCGATCGCTGGTACTGGCGCACCACTGTGGACTACCAGTTCGACATGCTCGAGAACAACTACCTGCGAGTGGACTACAACAGCGGCGCCGGTTATCGCGCCTGGAAAGAGAAACGCAAGCGACTGGAGTTTCTGCTGCTCGGTGGCCTGCGCGAGGCTTACTGGGATTCGGATCCCGATGCCGAGCTGCTGTTTGGCTCCCAACACGCAGCCTACCCCACCCTGACCCTAGGTTGGGATTACCAACAGCGGCTTGAGACGAGCAAGGTGGAGCTGTTTAGCGAGGGCCGCTACATTCACTACTTGTCGCAACCCTCCACCTTCCTGATCTATCGGCGCACCATAGATGGCAGCGTGGGAATGCGCTACTACCTGAATGATAACCTGCGCCTCTCCTGGTCGAGTGAGCTCACCTGGGACGATGGCTATCTGGAGTTCGAGGGGATACGCAGCGCCATCCCCGACAAGGAGTGGCGCCAGACCCTGAGCCTGGGGGCCAGCTTCTAACGAGAGAGGGCGCCACTGGCGCCCTCTGCTCACTTGTTCTTGCCTTTACCCTTGCTGCCCTCGTCATAGAGCTCAATTTTTACGCCACCGCCATCGTTACCCTTGTAAGACTTGTCGTGGCCCTTGCCAGGGTTGTTACCACTGTGGATGCTGCGGTTCCAATGCTCCTTGTCCCTGTCGGTACACCCGTCGCTGGCCACCCTGACGCTGCCGATATCGATAAAGGAGCAGTCACCTCTGTGCCTCTCCTTCCATTTCTGCATCTCGTTATCGTCATCGACGTTGATGCGGATACCATTGGAGTCGATCTTGATGCCACCGGCATCGATCTGAATGCCGGCCCAGGCCGGAGCGGCCAGCACCAACGAGAGCAGCAATACGGAACCTTTCATGGGCTCACCTCGCACAATATTGTCCGCCTCATCTTAGCGCACCGCGATCGCACTGTACGCCATCGGGTGAAAAAACCCCCTGTCGAGTCAGCACTCATTAACCCTTGTTACAGTTTTCCACTTGGGAGCTTTAGTGCGGCACTGCAAGATGGCCTCCCCAACCGACACGAACCTTGCCCATGAAGAAGCTGCTCTCTCACTGGCGTCTGCTGCTCGCTTTCTCCCTCGTCACCGCCCTGCTGATCGGCTGGCTCTGGCCCCACACCCCGCCCCCCAGCCATCTCACCGCAACGGTACAACGGCAGGACATCGAGCAATCGGTGCAGGCGAGCGGCGTGTTACAAGCCCGCGAGCAGGTTGACGTGGGCGCCCAGGTCAACGGCCAGGTGGTACGCCTGCTGGTCGATGAGGGGCAGCAGGTAAAGAAGGGGGATCTGCTGGCCGAGATCGACCCGACCGTGGCCCAGAACAAGCTCAAGAAGGCCGAGGCGGATCTCGCCCGTGCCAAGGCAGACCTGCGTATGAAGCAGGCGCTACAACGCCAGGACACCCTGGCGCTGAACCGGCAACGCGCCATGATCCGCGACGAGGCCACCTCCCGCGCCGAGCTGGAACAGGCCGAGGCCAAGCAGGCCACTAGCGCGGCAGACGTGGCCAACGCCCGCACCGCCATCACCAGCGCCGAGATAGAGGTGGCCACCGCCCGCACCGAGCTCGGCTACAACCGCATTCTGGCACCGATGGATGGCACAGTGCTCTCCCTGGTCACCAAGCTGGGCCAGACCCTGGTCTCCGCCCAGGTGGTGCCGACCCTGCTCAAGCTCGCCGACCTCGACACCATGACCATCAAGGCGCAGATCTCTGAGGCCGACGTCATCCGTATCCATGCCGGCATGCCGGTCTACTTCACCCTGATAGGCGACCCGGACACCCGTTATGACGCGACCCTGCGCACCGTGCAACTGGCGCCGACCAACATCAATGACACCGCCAACGCCAACGCCAGCAACAGCGCCGTCTACTACTACGCCCTGTTTGACGTGCCCAACCCCGGGCATCTGCTGCGGGTTGCCATGACAGCCCAGGTGAGCATAGTGCTGGGTCGCCGTGAGGGAATTCTGGCCATTCCCCTGACCGCCCTCGGCACCACCAAGGGCAAGGATCGCTTCGAGGTGACGGTACTGAGCGACGGGCAGACACAGCCGCGCACCGTACAGACCGGCCTGCGCGACGAGGTCAACGTCGAGATCGTCGACGGCCTGCGCGAGGGCGAATCTGTGATCCTCGGCAGTGGCATGCCGGCCGAGCCTCATGACGTGGAGATCATGTTGTGATGCCCCTCATTCGCCTCGAGGGGGTGAGCCGGCGCTTTGTGAGCGGCGAGCAGGAGGTGACCGTGCTACACCCTCTGGATCTCGACATCATGGCCGGCGAGATGGTCGCCATCGTCGGCGCCTCCGGCTCCGGCAAGTCGACCCTGATGAACCTGCTCGGTTGCCTGGATCGCCCGAGCGAAGGACAGTACCGCTTCCGCGGCGAGGCGACCAGCCATCTCGATGCCCTCGACCTGTCACACCTGCGCTGCCACCACTTCGGCTTCATCTTCCAGCGCTACCACCTGCTGCCTCACCTGGACGCCGCCGCCAACGTGGAGATCCCGGCCATCTACGCCGGCAGCCGCCGCAGCGAGCGCCGGGAGCGAGCGCACGCCCTGCTCGAGCGCCTGGGGCTGGCGGAGCGCGCCCACCACAGACCGGGGCAGCTCTCGGGAGGCCAGCAGCAACGGGTCAGCATCGCCCGGGCCCTGATGAATGGCGCCGAGGTGATCCTCGCCGATGAACCGACCGGAGCCCTCGACAGCCAGAGCGGGCGCGAGGTGCTGACCATCCTCAAGGAGCTGCATCAACTCGGCCATACCATCATACTGGTGACCCACGATCCGGCCATCGCCGCCCATGCCGAGCGAGTGATCGAGCTCAAAGACGGTCGGGTGATCCGCGACAGCGGCAGCCAGCCGCGCACGGCGCCCCTCACCCCGGAACCCATGGTCGAGCCGGGCAGCTGGTGGGACGGGGTGGATCGCCTGCGCGAGGCGTTTCAGATGGCATGGCACGCCATGAAGGCGCACCGCATGCGCACCTTCCTCACCATGCTAGGCATCATCATCGGCATCGCCGCCGTGGTGAGCGTGGTGGCTCTCGGTCAGGGGACGCGCAACAAGGTGATCGGCGACATCAGCTCTCTTGGCACCAATACCATCGACATCTTCACAGGCTCCGGCTGGGGGGATGAGAAGGCGGCCTCGATTCGCACCCTTAACGAACGCGATCTGCGGGTGCTGACCGGCCAACCCTACCTGCAAGGGGCCACCCCTCAGCTTGCCACCAGCGCTCAGGTTCGCTGGCGCAACAAGAACCTGTCGGGCAGCCTGAACGGGGTGAGCCCGTCCTTCTTCGAGGTCAAGGGGGTAGAAGTGGTGCAGGGGCGCCTGCTCAACGATGAGGATCTGCGCAGCCGCACCGCGGTGGCGGTGATCGACGAAGGCTCCATGAAGAGCCTGTTTGGCGATGCCCTCCCCATCGGTCAGGTGGTGTTCGCCGGCACGGTCCCCCTTCGTATCGTCGGCGTCGCCAAGGAGCAGAACCGCTGGGGTAGCGGCCAGAGCCTGACGATCTGGCTCCCCTACAGCACCCTGATGAGCCGTATCCAGGTGCAGGACTACTTCAGCCAGATCACGGTGCGCCTGGCCGACGGGATCACCGTGCCCATGGCCGAGCAGGGGATCACCGAGCTGCTCACCAGCCGCCACGGCAAGCAGGACTTCTTCACCTTCAGCAACGACGCCATCCTCAAGTCGGTGGAGAAGACCACGGCGACCCTGACTCTGCTGGTCTCCTCCATCGCCCTCATCTCCCTCATCGTCGGTGGCGTCGGGGTGATGAACATCATGCTGGTCTCGGTGGTAGAGCGCACCCGGGAGATCGGCATTCGGGTCGCGGTCGGCGCCCGCCGCGGCGATATCTTGCAGCAGTTCCTCATCGAGGCTGTGATGGTGAGTCTGGTGGGCGGCATCATCGGTGTCGGCCTCTCCTTACTCATCGGCCTGCTTTTCGGCGCCCTGGTGCAGAGCATGCAGATGCACTTCTCACTCTTTTCCCTGCTGATGGCCTTCGGCTGCTCCAGTCTCATCGGCATACTGTTTGGTTACCTGCCGGCGCGCAATGCCGCCCGGCTCGATCCGGTGGAGGCGTTGGCCCGCGAATGATGACAAGACTCCTGGTGCTCATGATGGGCAGCCTGCTGCTGCTTGGCTGTAGCCAGCGCAGCGACTACCACAGACCCGCTCTCGACCTGCCGACGAGCTGGCAGGACCAGCAGGCCCCCGCCACCTTGCACGACACCTGGTGGCGCGCCTTCGGCGATCCGGCTCTCGATACCCTGGTCGAGCGGGTGCTGGCGGCCAATCCGGATCTGGCCATCGCCGGGCTACGCCTGCGCCAGGCAGAGCTGGGACTCGATCTTGCGCAAGGGGAGTCCCGCCCCTCGGTGACCGGCACCCTGGGCATGAGCGCCTCGCGCCCCCTCAACCGCCACGAGGCCAGTAAACGTGAAACTAACAGCAGCCAGCGCCTGGGCTACGAACTGGATTTGTGGGGACGCCTGTCGGCGGTAGAGGACGCCGCCCGCTGGGAGGTGGAGGCCACCTGGGAAGATAGAGAAGCGACTCGCCTCACCCTGATTGGCAAAACGCTGGAGGCTTACTGGCAGCTGGGTTACCTTCATCAGGCCATCGCCAGCGGCGCTGCGGATCTCGCCGCCGCACGCCAGACCCGGCAGCTGACCGAAAGCCGCTACCGGGCCGGTGCGGTGGGCCGCCTCGACCTGGCCCAGGCCGAACAGAGTCTGGCGGGACGCACGGCCAGCCAGCTCGAGCTGACCCGCCAGCAGGAGGCCGCTCGCAACACCCTGCGCCTGCTGCTCGGCGTGCCGCACGGTTCGCTGCCGGTCACCCCCACTTCGTTACCGGACGCCTTGCCCACCCCCGCGCCCGGCCTGCCCGCCGAGCTGCTGTCGCGCCGCCCGGACGTCAAGGCCGCCGAACTGCGCCTGCGCAAGCAACTGGCCGAGGGGGATGAGGTGCGCGCCGGCCTCTACCCCACTCTGAGCATCACCGCCGGGGTCAATGGTGGCAGCCAGGCCCTGGCCGAGCTGCTGCAAAACCCGGCCGGGAGCCTGGGCGCCAGTTTGGCCCTCCCCTTCCTCGAGTGGGAGAAGGGCCGCCAGCGGGTCGCCAGGAGCGAGGGCGCCTACCAGCAGGCGGAGATGGCGTTTAGAAAACAGCTCTACGACGCCCTGGTGGAGGTGGACAATGCCCTTACCGACACCCGCATCGGCCACGAGCGGGAGGTCCTGCTCGCCGAGCAGCTGCACCTGGCCCGTGAGAGTGAACAGCTGGCGCGCACCCGCTATCGGGCCGGCGCCACCGGCGTGCAACCCTGGCTCGACGAGCAGGGACGGCGACGCGGCGCCGAGCTCGCCTGGCTGGAGCAGCGCCGCGCCCTGCTGGTCTCCCTGTCGCGCCTGTGCCAGTCGCTGGGCGGCGGCATGGGGAGCGACGCCCGCCCAAGCGGGCACAGCTAATACGACAAGGCCGGCATACGCCGGCCTTGTGCTATCCGTGGCTGGGCTGGGGCGAGAGATCCGCCGCCCGCTGCCGCCGCTCACCGCGCCAGGCGGCATACATGCTCCAGGCGGTGTAGATGACCACGGCCCCCACCAGCCACTTGAGCATGGCCAGATCCATGGCACTCACCAGGGAGGAGGCGAGCAAGACCCCGATTGGCCCCAACAGCGCCACCGCCACCACCGCCTGGGCATCGAAGGCACCACGCCGGATGAAGGTGCCGGCCGAGAAGAGGCTCAGCAGCGCCGCAGAGCCCATCATGATGGGGAAGGCCGCGATAGGGTGTAGCCCCAATAGATAGAGCATGGTCATGCAGGGGGCAAACAGGCCTATCCCTACGTTCATCAGCACTCCGAACAGGAAGTTGCCTGCAATCGCAATGGCCAGCTTGCCACCGCTGAGCCCCATGGCTTCTCCACCCAGAGGGAAGAGGCCGAGCAGACCGGCGAAGATGAGCCCCGCCACCACCAACAGGGAGCTGGCCATCACGATGCGCACCGTCTGGCGATCGAACGAGGAGACATAGCGAGCCCCCACCGCAGCACCGACAGCCGCACTCACCATCATGGGTAGCAGGGTGGTTGGCTCGACCCGCACCATACCGATGAAGATGAGGGCCTGGGTGATGGTGGGTAGCACGCACTGCCCGTTGAGGGTGCCCGGCAACAGGCGATCATCGATCAGCCTCAAGTGCTTGTAGAAGGCGGTCTTCACCGCGAAGCTGCCCACCCCGAGCGTATCGAGGAAGTTGGCAAAGCAACCGATGGCACCGACGGTCCAGAAGGGGGTCGACTCCAGCTTGCCATCCTCTCTGCGCTGCCACCAGGCACGCAGCAAGATGACAATGTAGACGAGAGCGCCGGCCACGAAGAGACAGCGCAAGAGGGTCATCAGCATAGGGCTCTCCTGCAAAAGGGCCGCGATTGTAGGGCAGTGCAGAAGCGAGGAGAAGTGGGGCACGACAAAATAATCCGCCAAAAAGTAGGGGTAGCGTTCTACGTTAGCAAATGAATCTGCTATTACTATTCATTAGGGGGTTCAACGAGCTCCCTGCCCATCGGAAGTGGTTATAGTCATTCGCGACGACTCATGGTCAACCCGATGGTAACCAAAAGGCCGGGAAAATCCCGGCCTTTGCTTGTCTATCTTGCGGCAACCCGCAGTACCGGGGTTAACCAACCGAGCCGAGCCAACCCTCTCTCCGCGCTGCGGATAAGGGCTGGCGCCAAGGGGGTCAGCAGCAGCCAGGGCAGGAGCAGCATGGTGATGGCCAGCGACCCCATATAGATATCGGTAAACCAGTGGGCCCCGGCCATGATGCGCGGCAGGGTGAACAGCGGCACCATCAGGCAGGCCATCAGCCCAATCCAACGCGGGGCGAAGCGCAGCATGAAACCGGCGAAGATCATCAGCATCAGGCCGTGATCACCGGGGAAGCTGTCGCTCGACGCGTCCTTGGTCGGGAAATCGACCAGCTCGGTCAGGCGCAGGGCACCGGGCAGCGACAGAGTCGGGCTCGGGCGCTCGAACGGAAGCAGGTGACCGATGCGATTGAGGATAAACGCTGTCACCACCATCAATAGCCCCATGGCCAGCAGGCGCCGCCGTCCGGCCAGCGCGGCATGCAGATACTGCCAAAAGAGTAAGCCCAGCATGCAGAGGAGAAAGACCAGATCGAACAGACGGTTGTTGGTGATGGCCGTCAGCAGGCGCCAGCCACCCGGCTCGGCGATCAGGGCGTTGAAGAGGTGGAAAATCTGGAAATCCCAGCGCGCCCAGATACCATGGCCCGGCAACAGTAGCCAGCTCATGGCGATGAAGGCCCCCAGCAGGTTCCAGATAAGAATACGAGGAAGAGAGTGCATTGAATACCTCATGCCAGATTGAGGGGGCAATATGATAGCCCCTGGTCGCCATGAGGCGGATCAGAACAACGTTAGCAAATGTAACCGTCCCACCCGGGAGCTCAGACTTGGCGCACGGGGTCATCCGATCTAGTATGCCCGCTGATACTTAACAGGGACTGTCTCGATGCACAGCTATCTTCGCATGATATTGTTTACCCTCGGCCTGCTGGCCGGTGTGCAGATCCCCGGCGTGCTGGAACTCTACTTCCAGCGGGTGGATGCCCGTTTACAACAAGCTCAGGTCAGCCTGATCCCGTTTCAGAGCAATGCCGACGAGCACTTTGACGGCAACCTGACGGCACTGATCCAGCACTATCGCACCAACCCGGATCCCGTCGTACAGCGGGATGCAACCAGCATCCAGAGTCTGGTCGACCAGCGCACCCTGCTTGAACGTGAACAGGCCCAGCAAGGGGCCCCCTGGTATCGGCAACTGCTTCACTTCGCCAGCGCAGCCGACCGTACTCTGGTGCAAGATACCCTCAACCACTACAACTATCTGGTGCCCCTCAACCAGGCCGCCATCTTCTGTGGTCTGCTGGTGGGACTGCTCGGGGCTCTGCTGGGTGATCTGCTGTTTGCCATCCTCGCCTGGCCATTTCGCCCGGCCCCCCGCCGCCGGATGGATCTGCGCTAGGGGTTCTCTCCCTGATAGACGCTAAGCGGGATCGGAAGGCGCTGCTCCCTGACCAGTTTCAACATGGCCGCTACCACCTGAGGATCAAACTGGCTGCCGGAGCCCTGCTCCAGATAGGTGAGCACCCGCTCCAGCGGCCAGGGCTCCTTGTAGGGCCGTTTGCTCAATAGGGCATCGAACACGTCCACCACCGCCACTATCCGTGCCGAGAGGGGGATCTGCTCTCCCTTGAGGTGTTCGGGATAACCGTTGCCGTCGAAGTGCTCGTGATGGTAACGCGCGATTTCGGCGCCGAGCGAGAGATAGCTCATCCCCTCCACCATGCGGCCGGCATCGGCCAGTATGTTGGCGCCGATGGAGGCATGCTGCTCCATAATGCGACGCTCTTCGGGATCGAACCGGGCCGGTTTGTGCAAAATGCTATCGGGTGTCCCCACCTTGCCCACGTCGTGGAGGATGGAGGCCATGCCAATCATCTCGCGAAAACGTGGCGTCAGTTCATCCCCATAGGTAGACGACGTAGCCAACTCCATGGCGATCGCCTCGGAGAGCTTCTGTACCCGCAACACATGCTCCCCCGTATCGCTGTCACGAAACTCCGCCAGGGCTGCCAACGCGACCACGGTCGCCTCCTGGGCGCTAAGCAACTGACGGTTGAGGTAGAGGTTGTCATAGGCGGCCGAGATCCGCTGGCAGAAGATACCAAACAGATCCTGCTCGATAGGCTCCAGCGGCCAGGCCGGGGTCAGACAAAGCACAAACTCGCGCCCGTTCTGGGCCCGCAAGAAGATGGCCTCGCCGCTCTGCTCCAGATAGTTGCTGCCGTCGATGGCTGCATCGAGCGCCTTGATCAGATTGGGAAAGCGCGCCAGCTCGGCGCCTTCGAGCAAGGGGTCATAGATGCCTGTGGTCGCGAGGATCTGCAACTCGCCATCGTGACGAGTCCGCTCGGCGCAGAGGATCCCCTCAGCCCCCACATCCAGCAGGGCGCTGACCTGACGCAGCACCCCGGAGGCAAACTCCTTGAGAGAGCGCAGCCGGTATAGGTCGCCGGCACCGTCGAGGATCTTGGAGAGGCCCTGACGGCTGCACTCCAGGGCATGGAGACTCTCGTAAGAACGCAGCGACGCGATGACGCTGGTAAAGAGCTTCTGGGCCGTCAGCTCTGTCTTGGTCTTGTAGTCGTTGATGTCGTAATCGAGCACCACCTGCTTCTCGGGCGCCTGACCGGGCTGCCCGGTACGCAGTACGATCCGCACCAGATGGTTGCCCAGCTCCTCGCGGATGCGCCGGGCGACCTTGAGACCCGCATCGTCGCTCTCCATCACCACGTCGAGCAGCACCAGCGCGATGTCGGGTCGCGCCTTAAGTATCGCGATTGCCTCGCCGCCGTTGTGGGCGCTGAGCAGCTCGAGGCCACGCTCCTTGTAACGAATATCCCGCACAGCCAATCGGGTCGCGGCGTGGATATCGGGTTCATCATCGACGATGAGTACTGCCCAAGGCAGGCGGGGGCGTGCGACCCCCTTCTCCTCCGAGGTGGGCTCATCGTCGACAAACAGCAGATCCGATTCGTCTTCCTGCTCTGTCATGGTTCGCCTCCGTGCAACTCCACTAACTATAACAGGCAAAAAATGCACCCGATTATCCGTCCCGGCGTCAAATGCCCGTGGATGGCACTGCTCATGGGCTCTCGTACAGCTCCAGCGGCAGGCCATCGGGATCGGCGAAGAAGGTAAAGCGCCGACCGGTCAGTTCATCCAGCCGCACCGGCTCAACGGCCACCCCGTGGCCACAGAGATGGTCGATAAGCGGCTCGAGTCTGGCAACCCGAAACGCCAGATGACGCAAGCCGCACGCCTCCGGTCGGGAGGGGCGCGGCGGCGGCGAGGGGAAACTGAAGAGCTCGATCTGACCGCCCCCCGGCAGGGCCAGGTCCAACTTCCAGGATTGACGCTCGGCGCGCCAGGTCTCGGCCAGGATCGGCAACCCCAGCAGCTCGTGATAGAAGGCCCGCGAGCGGGCGTAGTCGCTACCGATGATCGCCACATGGTGGATGGCGCCGAGCAGCGGCGCTCCTCCTGCCTCTGTCAGCGTCACTGGAAGAAGCCGTTGAACCAGTTGTCGAGCACGCTCTGGGGTGAGCCGCCGCACGACATGGCCTCACCCAGCGTCGCCAACCTGGCCGGCACCGAGACGCTGCCCGGGCAGCTGCTGTCGACCCGGCTGCCACTGGCGCGGGAGAAGCTGGCCCAGCCGATCCCCTCGGGCAGGTTGAGCTGCAGGCTGTTCACCCCGCGCTGCGCCATATAGCCCGAGAAGAGCTGCAAGGCACCGTTCGCCCCCGTCAGCCCCGCCGGGGTGTTGTCATCGCGCCCTACCCAGACGCTCACCAGCTCGCTGTTGTCGATGCCGGCAAACCAGGAGTCACGCAGCTCGTTGGTCGTCCCCGTCTTGCCGGCCATGGTCAGCCCAGGGAAACGGGCGCTCAGGGAGCGCGCCGTCCCCTGGCTCACGGTGCGGGTCATGGCAAACAGGGTCAACCAGCTGGCGTCACTGTCCACCGCCTGCTTGGCCGCCACGCTGGGTTTGTAGAGGCTCTTGCCCGCACCATCGACGATGCCGCGAATGGCCGACAGGGGCTGAGTCAGCCCCCGGTTGGCGATGGGCAGGTACATCTGGTTCACCTCGAGCGGGCTCAAGGTGAGCGCCCCCAGCACCAGGGAGGGGTAAGGCTGGATACTCTGCTCCACCCCCAGCTTGTGCAGGGTGTCGACCACCTTGTCGAGCCCGACCTGCATGCCGAGGTTCACGGTGGGCACGTTGCGCGACCCCGCCAGGGCGTCCATCAGGGGGACGCTCTGGAGGAACTTGCGGTCATAGTTCTGGGGCGTCCACACCTGACCGTCCTGACCACGGATGCGGATCGGCTGATCTTTGAGCGGCGTCATCAGGTTCATGCCGTTGGCCAGGCCGGTGAGGTAGACGGGAGGCTTGACCAGAGAGCCAATCTGGCGCCTCGCATCGAGCGCCCGGTTAAAGCCGGCGTAGCGGGGATCGCGCCCCCCCACCACGGCCACCACCTCCCCCTTGCGCCAGTCTGAGATGACCATGGCCGCCTCTAGCTTCTTCTTGCCGCGGGTCTTCTCTATGGTTGCCAGGCCCGACTCGACCGCCTGCTCGGCGGCGTGCTGGGCGATGGGGTCCAGGCTGGTGAAGATCTTCACCCCCGACTGCTTGAGCAGATCGGGGCCAAACTGGGTCTGCACCTCGCGCTTGAGCAGGGTCATGAAGGCCGGGGTGCGGCCGTAGGACATCTGGCCGCGGGGGATCAACCCCAGGGGCTGGGCGCTGGCGAGCTGGTACTCGGCATCGGTCAGGCTGCCGTGATCGGCCAGCAATTTGAGCACCAGATCGCGGCGCGTCTTGGCCCGCTCAGGGAAACGCCAGGGATCGTAATAGGAGGGGCCCTTCACCAGCCCCACCAGCAGGGCGACCTGATCGATGTCGAGCTCGGTGACCGGTATGCCGAAGTAGAAATATGAGGCGAGCCCGAAGCCATAGACCCCCTGAGAGAAGTTCTGCCCCAGGTAGACCTCGTTGAGGTAGGCCTCGAGGATCTCGTCCTTGCCGTAGCGATAATCGATGATCACCGCCATATAGGCCTCCTGCAGCTTACGCCACAGGCTGCGCTCCCGGGTCAGGAAGAAGTTCTTGGCCAGCTGCTGGGTCAGGGTACTGCCCCCCTGCACCGTGTGACCGGCCAGAAGATTCACCACCATGGCACGAATGATCGCCACCGGCGACACGCCACCGTGTTGATAGAAGTCGCGATCCTCGGTGGTAAGCAGGGTCACCAGCAGGCTGTCAGGCACCTCGGCGATGCGCACCAGCAGGCGATCCTCCCGATCCTCCGTGTTGATCCGGTCGAGCAACACCGGGTCCATCTGGGCAAAACCCATGGGACGCCCCTTGTCGAGGGAGGTGATGGCGGCAAGGCGCGGCCCGTTGAAGGTCAGACGCATGCCACGCGCCCCGTCGGCACCGTCGAGGAAATCAAAGGCACGGCGTACCAGATCGATGCTGGTCGCGCCGACGGCATACTCACCGGGTTGGCGTGGCTGGCGCACCGGCTTGTAATTGAGCATCTTGAGCTCGCGTACCATCTGGTCGCGCGACAGACGCTGCCCCGGGTAAAGCTCCAGCGGGCGGCTGTAGACCATCACCGGCAGCTGCCACTTCTCACCGTCGAAGCGCTCGCGCACCTTGGTGTCGAGGTAGATGCCAAACACCACCAGGAAGGCGGCCACCACCAGGGAGAGTTTGACCCCCAGCCAAAACAGGGTGCGCCACAGGGAGCGGCGCGCGGGGCCCTTCTTCACCGGTCGTTTCTTGCGTGTCGTTGCCATGTATTCCACTTTTCCCAAACGGGTGATTCGTTGTCGTTAGCCTGAGGCTCAGCCCTGCTCCATCCGCTTCTTGGTGAAGCGGGTCGGCATCGCCTCCAGGGGATTATCCGGCCAGTAGTGACGTGGATAGCGCCCCTTCATCTCTTTCTTCACTTGTTCGTATGACCCGGCCCAGAACGCGGCCAGATCGGCGGTGATCTGCAGCGGCCGCTGGGCTGGCGAGAGCAGCTCCACCAGCAGCGGCACCCGGCCACCGGCCACGCACGGGGTGCTGGCCTGGCCGAACATCTCCTGGATGCGTACCGGAATGGCCGGCGCCTGGCCCGGCACATAGCGGATGCGCACCCGAGTGCCGGTCGGTGCGGTGAAATAGACCGGCAGCTGTTCGTCGAGCAAGCTCGGCAGTGGCCAGGGCAGCTGGGCGCGCAACGCGGCCACCAGATCGACCCGCTTCAACTGCTCGAGTCGGGTCATGCCGAGCACGGCCGGCAACAGCCACTGCTCGAGGCCGGCTGTGAGCGCGGCCTCGCTCACTGCGGGCCAATCTTGCTCGGGCAGCCAGTCGGCGGCGCAGCGCAGGCGCGCCAGCAGGCCTTCGCTGGCCTCGTCCCAGGGCAGACAGTGCAGCCCCTTGCGGCGCACCCCGTCGAGCAGGCAGCGCCCCTTCTGTTCGTCACTCAAGGCAGCGAGCGGCTCACTGCCGAGTACCAGCTCACCCAGGGTACGCTGGCGTTCGGCCCGCACCCGGTCGGCCTGCTCGTCCCAGGCGAAGTGGTCGCGCTCCCCCACCAGCTCGGGCAGGTGGCGCACCAGCTCGTCCAGCTCGACCGGCTCGGCCACGAAGATGCGGCTGCCCCGATCGCTCTGACCCATGTTGACCGCCACCAGGGCGCGCGCGCCGGTGCAGGGATGATCGTCCATCAGATCGGCACTCACCCCACCGGCGAGCTGGTAGCGGCTGCCGCTACGCAGCCGGCCGATGCGATCGGGCCAGGCCAGGGCGCACAAGAGCCCCAGCCACTGGCCTGCGGGCTGGGTCGGACGCGCCCCTATCCGTTCGAACCAACGCTGGGCCTGGGCACGCAAGCCACCGGCACGGCGACCGAACAGCACAGACAGGCGATCCGATCCTCGCAGATCTTCCTCCAGCAGGGCTACCAGATAACAGGCGTCGGCGACAATCCCTGACAGACCCTCGACCTCGAGCTCTACGGCCCGCAGCAGCAGGTGCGCCAGACGAGGATGGGTGCCGAGGCGTGCCATGGCGCGTCCGTGGGGGGTGAGTTGCTGCTCCCCGTGCAGGGCTCCGAGCGACCTGAGCAACCCCTCGGCCGCCGCCAGAGCGCCGGCAGGGGGCGTATCGAGCAGAGGCAGCGCCTCGACCCGGCTACCCCACTGGGCCGCCTCCAGCATCAGGCCGGTCAGCTCCTGAGTCAGCAGATCGGGCGGACTCTGCTCGTCGAGCCGGTCCTGCTGCTCGGCGCTCCACAGGCGATAGCAGACTCCGGGGGCGAGACGGCCGGCACGGCCGGCCCGCTGCACCGCAGAGGCGCGGGCGATCTGGCGGGTCTCCAGGCGGGTCACGCCGCTCTTGAGATCGAACTGGGCACGCCGCTCCAGGCCGCTGTCGATGACCAGGGTGATCCCCTCGATGGTGAGGGAGGTTTCGGCCACATTGGTGGTGAGTACCAACTTGCGCCGCCCGGCCGGCGCCGGATCGATGGCCGCCTGCTGGGCGCGGATATCGAGCCGGCCATAGAGGGGGGCAATGTCCACGTCCCCCGCCACCCGCTCGCGCAGCCACTCGGCGAGACGCTCTATCTCCCCCTGCCCCGGCAGGAAGACCAGTGCACTGCCGGCGTGATTGGCCAGCGCCTCCAACACCACGGCGCCGAGCTGGGGCTCGAGACGCTGCTGGCGGCTCCAGGGCCGATAGAAGCACTCGACCGGGTGGCTACGCCCCTCGGAGCGCAGCACCAGGGCCTCGCTCAGCAGTCGCTCCAGCGGCAGGCCATCCAGGGTCGCCGACATCACCAGGATGCGCAGATCATCGCGCAGGGCCTGCTGGCTCTCGAGGGCGAAGGCCAGCGCCGTGTCGGCGTGCAGGCTGCGCTCGTGGAACTCGTCGAAGATCAGCAGATCGACGCCGGTCAGCTCCGGGTCTTGCTGCAACATGCGTGTGAGCACCCCTTCGGTCACTATCTCGAGGCGAGTCTGCCGGCTGACCCGGCTCTCCCCGCGCACCCGCAGGCCGATGCGCTCCCCCACCTTCTCGCCGAGCCGGGCGGCCAGGTAGCTGGCGATGTTGCGCGCCGCCAGCCGGCGCGGCTCGAGCATGATGATGCGCCCCGCTATCCGCTCCCGGCGCACCAGCTCCAACGGCAGCAGGGTCGACTTGCCTGCACCGGGAGGAGCTTGCAAAATCAGCTGGTTATGGGTCGATAGGGCCGCCTCGATGGCGGGGAGCAGGTCGGCGATCGGCAGGGTCGACAAATCAGCGCTTCCGTCATGATAAAAACGGCGCCTATGATGCCACACTTTGCCCCTGCCGTGACGCCGTACCGAGAGGTTTTACCTTGCCCCGACTCTTCTTCGCACTACCGGCCCGAGAGCTGGCCGCCCCCCTCCAGGCCTTTCGGGACGGCCGCCCTTGGCCCGGTGTGCCGGTCCCCCCGGATAACTTCCACCTGACCCTGGCCTTTCTCGGCGAAGCGAGTGAAGAGCAGCGTGCGGCACTGATGGCGGGCGCGGCCCGGCTCCACTGCCCGCCGCTCACCATTACCCTCGACACCTGCGGTTGGTTTGCCCGCGCCAAGGCAGCCTGGATTGGCCCGGCGCACTGGCCCAACGAACTCTCAGTGTTTGCCCGCGAGTTGCAACGCCTGGGAGCACGCCTCGGCCTGGGTAATGGCGAGCAGCACTATCACCCCCACGTCACCCTGTCGCGCAAGGCAAGCGAGGCTCCGGCCGAACTGCCGGCCCCCGCCTTCGTCCTGCACGCCGACAGCTTCTGTCTCTATCAGTCGGTCAGTAGCGAGCAAGGGGTCCGTTACCGGCCCCTGGCCTGCTGGCCGCTGCGATCGCGAGTCTCTGCATGAAATTTCACCCGCCGCTCGAAAGCGGCCTGCTGATCCAGCGCTACAAACGCTTCCTGACCGACGTCCAACTGGACGCGGGCACCACCCTCACTGTGCACTGCGCCAACACAGGAGCCATGACCGGCTGCGCCGACCCCGGCACCCGGGTCTGGTACTCCACCTCGAGCAACCCCAAGCGCAAGCTGCCCCACAGCTGGGAAATCGCCCAGAGCCCGCGCGGCCACTTCATCTGCGTCAACACGGCCAGGGCCAACCAGATCGCCCGCGAGCTCATCGAGGCGGGCGAGATCGGGCCGCTCGGTGGCTACGCGCGGCTGCGCCCCGAGGTCAAATACGGGGAAGAGGGGAGCCGCATCGATCTGCTGCTGGAGGACGACGCACGCCCGTCCTGCTATGTGGAGGTCAAGTCGGTCACCCTGCTCGATGCCGGGCGGGAGGATGGCATGGGCTACTTTCCCGATGCGGTGACGGCGCGTGGCGCCAAGCATCTGCGCGAGCTGATGGTCATGAAGGCGGCCGGTCATCGCGCCGTGCTGCTCTTTATGGTGCTGCACTCTGGCATCGAGAAGATGAAACCGGCGAGCCATATCGATCCGCACTATAGTCAGCTCATTACGGCGGCGAGAGAGGCAGGGGTTGAAATTTTATGCTATCGGCCCCATGTTGGAGTCAAGGGTATTGAACCACAAGGCTTTATTCCATTCGAAACCGATGGAGAGTGAGCCGACGGGGCGGAATAAATCTGCATGGAGTAACAATAATGAAAAGGCTCGTTTGCCACACCGTTACCCATCTGATATAGATACCGGCCTCGAATTATGGATGGCACGGGCAGCGTGCAGTATTAGGAGACAGGGCATGCCAACAGGCGAAAACAGGAAATCTCTGGGCCCCCTGGCCATTGCGGGTGTAGAGCCTTACCAGGAACAAGCGGGTGAGGAATACATGAACGAGCGTCAAAAGACGCACTTTCGCAAGATTCTGGCGGCCTGGCGTAATCAGCTGATGCAGGAAGTGGATCGCACCGTTGATTACATGAAGGACGAAGCGGCCAACTTCCCGGATCCGGTCGACCGCGCAGCGCAGGAAGAGGAATTTGCCCTCGAGCTGCGTACCCGTGACCGTGAGCGCAAGCTCATCAAGAAGATCGAGAAGACCTTGCAGCTGCTCGAAGAGGACGAGTTCGGTTACTGCGAGCACTGCGGCATCGAGATCGGCATCCGCCGGCTGGAAGCCCGTCCGACCGCCGATCTGTGCGTCGACTGCAAGACGCTGGCCGAGATCAAGGAGAAGCAGATGGCCGGCTGATGCCGCCCTGCCAACCCGCATGACTGACAGAGGGAGCCCTTAGGCTCCCTTTTTGCTTTTCGACACCCGCGCCCCCGGGTGATAGAATCCCGCGGTTTTTTACTGTTAAGAGTCGATGCCATGCCCTGGATACAAATTCGGATCAACGCCACCGCCAAGAGCGCCGACAAGGTGAGCAACATGCTGCTGGGGCGTGGCGCCCAGGCGGTCACCTTCATGGATGCCAAGGACGTGCCCGTCTACGAGCCCATGCCGGGAGAGACCCCCCTGTGGGGCGAGACCGAGGTGATGGGCCTGTTCGATGCCGAGGTCGATCCGGCCCCTATCGTCGCCTTCTTCCAACAGATCTTCGGCGAAGAGGTCGGCTACAAGGTAGAGCAGCTCGAGGATAAGGACTGGGTGCGCGAGTGGATGGATCACTTCCACCCCATGCAGTTTGGCGAGCGCCTGTGGATCTGCCCGAGCTGGCGCGAAGTGCCCAATCCCGAGGCGGTCAACGTCATGCTCGACCCGGGCCTGGCGTTTGGCACCGGCACCCACCCCACCACGGCCCTGTGCCTGAAGTGGCTCGACGGCCAGGATCTGGCCGGCAAGACGGTAGTCGATTTTGGCTGTGGCTCCGGCATCCTCGGCATCGCCGCCCTGAAACTCGGCGCCGAGCGCGTCATCGGCATCGACATCGATCCCCAGGCCATCCAGGCCAGCCGTGATAACGCCGAGCGCAACGGCGTGGCCGAGCGCCTCGAGCTCTACCTGCCGGCGGATCAGCCGGCCGGCCTCAAGGCCGACGTGGTGGTCGCCAACATACTGGCCGGCCCCCTGCGCGAGCTGGCGCCGCTCATCGCCGACCTTGGCAAGCCGGGCAGCCTGATGGCTCTCTCCGGCGTGCTGGAGAGCCAAGCCCCCGAGCTCGAGACCATCTATGGCCAGTGGTTCACCATGGACCCGACCGCGGTCCAGGAAGAGTGGTGCCGCCTCTCGGGCACCAAGCACGGCTAAACAACAGGGCTCCTTCGGGAGCCCTGTTGCATCTCTGCGTCTCTCTTACCCCTGCCTATTGCCTTCCCGCACGCCATGCCCGTACGGCCAGTACCACCAGGGTGATGGCGGTAAGCGGCAGCACGAAGCCGGTCATGGCAGCCAAGAAAGAGCCCTGCAGGGTGCTGGAGGTGGCACTCAGGATCAACCAAACGGTGTAGGCAACGTAGTAGGCCAGGAAGAGAGCCCCTTCCCAACGGGCGATGGTGTAGCCGGTAAAGAAGATCGGCAGACAGGCGAGAGCCACGGCGATCATGACGGGAATGTCGAAACGCAGGGCGGTCTCGGAGACCTCAAGCCCGCCAGGTGCAACCATAGAGGTGAGACCCAGAACGCAGAGGATGTTGAAGATGTTGCTCCCCACCACGTTGCCAACGGCGATGTCGCGCTCCCCGCGCAGGGCGGCAACGATAGAGGTGACCACCTCCGGCAAGGAGGTACCGGCAGCCACTATGGTCAGCCCGATGACCAGATCGCTCACCCCGAAGTAGTGGGCAATCTCGATGGCCCCTTCCACCAGCAGGCGTGAACCCATGATGAGCAGCGCCAACCCGGCCACGATAAAGAGCAAATTGCGCGCCCAGGTGAGCGGGGTGTTCTCCTCTTTGGCACCAAACTCCTGTTCATACTCCTGCTCAATCGCCTTGCTCTCCTTACGGCTCTGCACCACCAGGAACACTGTGTAGGAGACGATACCGGCGAACAGCAAGGCGCCTTCGAGGGGTGAGAGGCGACCATCCCAACCCAGCACCAACACGAGTAGCGAAATGCCAATCATCAGTGGCACATCGAGTCTGACCAGCTGCTGGGATACGGCGAGGGGCACAATCAGGGCTGAGATCCCCAGGATGAAGAGCACGTTGAAGATATTGCTACCCACCACGTTACCTACAGCTATGCCGGCCTGACCGTCCAGCGCCGACTGAACGCTCACCGCAAGCTCGGGGGCGCTGGTTCCAAAAGCCACCACGGTGAGCCCCACCACCAGGGGAGAGATCCCCACCAGGGTAGCCAGACGAGAGGCTCCCCTCACCAGGGCCTCGGCCCCCAACACCAAAAACACCAAGCCCAGGGCCATCCACAACAGCGTTGCCATACGTCATCCTTGTAAAAAACATCAAATGATGTTAATTCTCATTTAATCACAAAAGGGCGTCATCGAGACGCCCTATTTTATTGATAGGATTCATAAATGTCTCGTTTCTTGCTGTTCGGCGCCAGCCGTGGTCTCGGCTTGGCCATCACCCGCCATCTGCTCGCTCAGGAGCACGAGGTGCACGCCCTGGTACGCAGTCAGGCCCAGGCCGTAGAGCTGGAAGCGATGGGGGTGCGGGTCACGCAAGGGGATGCCCTGGATGGCGAGGCGGTGGCCCTGGCCTGTGCCGGAGCCGGTGAGGAGGCCCTCACCATCTCAACTTTGGGTAGCTTTCGCGCCGAGCGGCCGGTCGATTTCGAGGGCAACCGCTTGGTGATCGACACCCTTGAGCAGTGCGGCCTGCGCCGCCTGCTGCTCATCACCTCCCTCGGCTGTGGCGACAGCTGGCCATTTCTGCCCGAGCGGGCCCGCGCCGCCTTCGGCCACGAGGTGCGCCTCAAGTCGCTGGCGGAGAGCTGGCTGCAGAGCAGCGCCCTGGCGTGGACCATACTGAGGCCGGCCGGCTTGCAGGATGGCGAGCCGACCGGCCATGCCCGTCTCGCCCCGCAAGGGGAAGAGCTGCACGGTCTGGTGCGGCGTAGCGACGTGGCACGCCTGGCCCATGCCCTGATCCAGGATCCCCAGCACATAGGCCGGATCTACGGCTGCGTCGACGACGCCCTGATCCGCGGATAAGAAGAAGGGGCCACAGGCCCCTTCGTTTCATTCGTTCACCGCCGGCCAGATAGTGCCTCTACGCCGACGCGCTGGCTTGCGGGGCGGCCAGGGTGCGCTGGCGCCAACCGAGCGCCCACCAGGCCAGCAGGCCATAGAGCAGCGCCAGACGCCACAGTTGCCACCAGTAGTGGCTCACCTGATCCGGCGCCGCCCCCATCTGGTTGAGCCTCAGCATCCCCTGGATCGCCGCCGTACTCGGCACCCACTGGGCCAGCCAGTTAAGCGCGGGGGGAACCATCTCCACCGGCCAGATGAAGCCCGCCACGAAGATGAGCGGCATCGAGGAGACCAGCACTACCTGGCTCGGCAGTTCGCGGCGCACGAAGAGAGCGCCGAGCAAGACCCCGAGCCAGAGAGTCGCCAGCACGAAGGGAAGCAGGAAGAGCAACACCTGCCCCGCACTGGCCTCCCGCGCCACCCCATAGTGGTGCAGGCAGAATCCCATCATGTAGGTGACAGGCCCCAGATATCCGATGCCGATCACCAGAGTGCGGGCCAGCAGCAGCGGCAGCAGGGGGGCGCTCTGCCAGTAACCCTCACCGCCGCGCACCGTGATCTGATTCTGGGTTGCCCCGAGCAGGGCGCACCCCATCAGGAGGATCTGGTGCAGGATCAGCAGGAAGACCGCCGGTACCACGTAGTTCACGTATCCCATGGTGGGGTTGAAGACGGGCACCAGGTTGAGCGCTACCGCGCTCCACCCCTTGGCCGCGCCGGGCAGGGGTTCCCCATGGGCCAGCAATCTGGCCACCTTGATTTGGGCCGCCAGGGTACCGCTTGCCGAGGCGAGCCCCTGCACTATGGCGCCATAAACTAGGAAGTAGCTGGCATCGCCGGCGTAGCTCAGGGTCACCGTGTGGCCCTGCATCAGGTCCCGATAGAAGTGGCGAGGGATGTGCAACAGGCCGCTCGCCCTTCCCCTGTCGATCAGCCTCTGCGCCTCGGTAAGCGTCGCCACCTGATCCACCAGCCTTACCTCGGGGGTCGCATCGGCCATGAAGGCGAGACGGCGGGCCAGCTGGCTGCCATCCTCGTCCACCAGCACCACGGCCTGCTCCCTCGGGGTCTGCTGCAGATAGGGCTGGGGATAGAGAAAGGAGTAAAACAGGATGCCGCCAAAAAGCGTCAACAGTATGGCCCGGTCGGCCAGCAGGCTGCGCAGCTCGAGGCGCAACAGATCGCGAAATCCTAGCATGCGGCCTCCTTGCGGCTCGCCTTCAGATAGCTGTAGCCGGTCACCGGCAACAGCAGCCAGAACAGGGCGAGCACGCCGAGCTGGGGCGCCAGCTCGGCCAGTCCGGCCCCGTGGCTTGTCACCGCCACCTGAATATCGGCGTAGTGAGAGATGGGAAGCAGGGCGCGCCAGAAGGTTGCGAAGCTCTCCATGGAGACGGTCGGGAAGGTGATCCCCATGAAGGCAAGACCGGGGGCCGTGAGGGCGCCGGCCATTGAGACCGCACGCGCCGCGTCGCGGATCCCGGCGTAGAAGGCCATCCCGAGGGCGACACAGGCGCCGCTGGTGAGGCCAAGGGCGAGGAGTAGCAACCAGGGCGAGCCCTGCAATGGATAGCCGAGCAGGCCGTACAGGCCCACACACCATACCAGGCCCCAGCCCCAACCGATGAGCCAGTGGAGGGCAAACTTGCGCCCCAGCGCGGGCCAAAGCCCGGCGGCGCCCCAGTTCAGCCCCAGGCGATCCTCTCGTGCCAGGGCGTTGAGCCCGTAGAGGGTGAGCAGGATCTGCCAGGCGGCCGGGAAGATGGCGCCAAGAAGAAACTGGGCGTAGCTGGAGTTGAGGTTATAGAGCGCCGTCACCTGACCGTTCAAGGGCACCGACTGGCCAAGGGCGCCCGGCAGGGCGCTGCCGTCGGCCAGCGCCTGCAGCACGCCGACCTGTCCGTTGAGGGTGCCCACCACCTGGGCCAGGGCGCTGGCGACCACCTTGGCGATCAAGACGAACTGACCGTTGTTCCAGGCGGTAATGCGAGGACCGGTGCCGAGGCGAGCATCCCGCTCCAGATGAGCGGGCATCACCACCAGGGCGTAAATCTCGCCCCCGCGCAGGGCGCGGCTGCCCTCGGCCACCGAGGCATACTCGTCGGCCAGACGCAGGGCCGGAGAGGCATCGAGCTGGCGGGCCAGCTGGCGCGACATGGCGCTCTTGTCGAGATCGACCAGACCGACGGGAAGATCCCGTACCAGGGCCGCCGAGAAGATCCACCAGAGCAGCAGTAACATGCCCAAGGGGAGCCAGAGCGCCAGCATGCGCCCCCAGCCATCCTGCCAGAGCAGGCGAAGTTCACGCCCCATTTACTGCTCGACCAGCACGCTCATGCCCACCCGCAGATCCGGGATGGGATTGACCGGGCGAGCCTCTACCTCGAAGGTACGCATGTCGAAGCCCTGGCGGGTATCGGTGGCGCGCCAGGTAGCAAAGTCGCCCATCACGGCGACGTGGGTCACCTTGAAGCGGCGCGGCTCATCGCCAAGCGCCGGGATGCGCGCGTCAAATTCCTGCCCCATGGGGAAACGCGCCAGCAGATCCTCGCGCACGTGCAGCACGGCCCAGGCATCGTCCATGTCGAGCAGGGTCACCACCGGGAAGCCCTGTGGTGCCAGCTCGCCACTGCGCAGCAGCACCTGGCTCACCTCCCCCTGGTGCGGGCTGGTGATGCGGGTGTCGGCGAGATAGGCCTCCACCTCGGCGACCGAGCCGGCGGCCATGCGGGCCTTCTCGCGGGCCGCCACCTTGGTCTCGGCCTGAGCACCTTCGAGGGCCAGCTGATACTGTTGCCAGGCCATCCCTTCGGTGTAGCGGGCCGCCTGCCAGGCAGTCCACGCCTCATCCCGTTTCTGCAGCGGCACTACCCCATCCCGATGGAGGCTGGCCACCCGCTGATAGGTCTTGCCGCGCAGCTCGGCCGCCGCCTTGGCCTTCTGCCATTGATCCTTGGCGGCCGCTATCTGTTGGGCCCGTGCCCCCTTCTCGGCCTGCTTGGCCAGGGCATCGGCCGCCGCTTCGCCGGCCTTGGCCTGGGTCAGCTTGGCTTCGATCTCGGGGCTGGCCAGGGTGAAGACCAGATCCCCGCCCTTGAGCTGCTGCCCCTTGTGCACCAGCACCTCGTCGATGCGCCCCGGCACCTTGGAAGAGACAGAATACTGCTGGGCCTCTATCTGCCCTTGCAGGCGCACCGGCTCGGGTTGATAGGCAAGCCAGAAGCGCCATCCCAGCCACATGACGGTCAGCACCACGACCCCGAGCACGATCAGGGGACGCTTGGAATCCATGTTCTGTTTCAACGCGCTCATTGGGTCACCTCTATGCCCTGCTCTTGCTGGTAGTGTCTGAACTGATCGGTCTCACCGCCCAGGGCCATCAGGCGCGCCAGTGAGACCACATATTGATAGGCGGCAGCGGCGCGCTGGGTCTTGACCCCGGCCAGCTGGTTACGGGCATCCACCACATCCAGCGAGGTGGAGAGCCCTTGGCCAAAGGCCTTGTCGCGCAGCTTCACGTTCTCCTCGGCCAGCTGTTGGGTCGAGGAGAGGGATTGATACTCTTCCAGCGCCTGACCCGCCTCACGCCAGGTCTTCTCGACCAGCAGCTCGAGATCGCGGCGGGTCTTGGCCTCCAGGAGGTTTACCTGCAGCTCGGCGCTCTTGGCGGCGGCGACCGTCTCGGATCGGCCGTCACGACTCACCAGCGGCATGGAGACCCCCACCCCGACCAGCCAGTCCGGCGCCATCTTGGCCGCCAGGGTATCCTGCTCGTAGAGGTTGTAGTTGCCGTAGAGGAACACCTCGGGGGCATATTTACCCTGCTCGACCCGGATCAGCCCCTTGGCCTGCTCCCGCTTGGCCATCAGCATCTTAAGGCCCGGGTGAACCGCCAGCGTCTGCTCCACCAGGGGAGCGAGCTCGGGGGTCTGCTGGTTGACGAAGAGGGGGTTGCTCGGCTCGGCACTGTCGAGCTTGATGAGCCGCGACAGTGCCAGCTCGGTGATCTCGAGGCTGCGGCGCGCCTTCTGGGTCTCTATACGGGCGCGATCCAGGGCTGACTGGGCAGAGAGCAGCTCGACCCGGGCGATCTGCCCCTGGGCCTCAAGCTTCTTGGCATGGTCATAGTGGTGAGTCAGTCCCTGCTCTATCTCTTGGCGGGTCTGCACCACCTGGCCGGCCAACACCACGCCGAAATAGGTCTGGGAGAGGCTCTCGAAGCTGGCCTGCTGCTTGATAGCGAGCAGCTCACGTGCCTCATTGACCTGGGCCGCTCGAATATCTTGCACCGCATCGATGCGGCCACCGACGAAGAGGGGCCAGAGCGCCTTGACCGAGCTGGTTACCACGTTCTGCTCGGTCAGAGGGGTGATGAAATCATTGCGGGAGAGGTGAGGCATGGGCAGCGGCGGCTTGCCCTGACTGGCCAGTATGCCATTTAGCATGCTCTGCAGGGCTGGCAGCATCTGGAGCAACTCGGGATGACTGGCGATGGGGTTGAGATCCATCAGGTCCATCTCCACCGGCTGATCGAGGCGGGTGTAGTTTGCCCCCACGTCAATCTTGGGCAGATAGAGATCCTTGGCGGCCTCGCGCATGGCCTGCGCCCTCGATACCCCCTCCCGTTCGGCGGCGAGTCCCTCGTCCTGCTGCTGCAGACGGCTCCATGCCTCGGCAAACGTCACCTCTGCGGCCCCTACCCTGACCGACAGGAGGCAGCACAGCAGTGCGCCCCCCATCCCGATAATCCGTGCTGTCATGGTCACCCTGTAGATGTTAATAAATTGACTAGAGCTTTTGCTCTGCGCAAGCGCCGTATGATAGCGCAAAGGTGCGTCAGACAGAAAAAGACAATTGACTCACCCCTCATCTGGAGCGGGTCGGCACCAATTGGCTGATTTGCAAGCTATCCAGATTTTGCAAGCCTTGGAGGGCATTTTTTTCCGAAAAAAAGTTGCCTGACGCTCAAATACTAACCTTTTCTCCTGCCTAAAAAATGCGTAATATACGCCGCCCTAAGCCGATGGTAACCGTAGTAATGCAGATAGGTCCCCACACGCTTGATACCCCCCTGATCGTCGCGCCCATGGCCGGTGTCACTGACCGTCCATTCCGCGAGCTTTGCTTGCGTCTGGGTGCCGGCATGGCGGTATCGGAGATGCTGTTGGCCAATCCGGATGTCTGGGACTCTCAGAAGACCCGCATGCGGATGGACCACGCTGCAGAAGGTGGTATCCGTTCGGTACAGATTGCCGGTGCCGATCCAGAGATGATGGCCTATGCGGCCCGCTACAACGTAGAGCACGGGGCGCAGATCGTCGACATCAACATGGGTTGTCCGGCGAAGAAAGTGAATAAGAAGCTGGCAGGCTCCGCCCTGCTGCGCGATCCGGTCCAGGTCAGAGCCATCTGCCGCGCCGTGGTCGATGCAGTAGAGGTGCCTGTCACCTTGAAGATCCGCACAGGATGGGATCCGGATAACCGCAATGGCGTGGAGATCGCCCGAATCGCCGAAGATTGCGGTATCAAGGCCCTTGCCGTGCATGGTCGCACCCGCGCCTGCCTCTACAAAGGGGAGGCGGAGTACGACACCATCAGGGCGATTAAGCAGGCCGTATCGATTCCTGTTGTCGCCAATGGCGACATCAACAGTCCGGAGAAGGCCCGGTATGTCCTCGACTATACCGGTGCCGATGCCGTGATGATCGGCCGAGCTGCACAAGGACGACCCTGGATTTTCCGGGAAATCCGTCACTACCTGGCCACAGGTACCCTTCTGCCTCCGCCGCCGCGGGATGAGGTCAGGGCCCTGATGCTGGAGCACGTTGCCAACCTGCACCGTTTCTACGGTGACTATCTGGGGGCACGCATCGCTCGTAAGCACGTGGGATGGTATCTGGACGGGGATGAGACGGGCCGAGAATTCCGTAGGCGTTTCAATGGCCTGGAATGTGCCACGGCACAACTTGAGGCACTTGAAGCGTATTTCGATGGATTAGGTTAACGCATAACATAAGAGCCGACCGAATATGTTCGAACAAACCCTGACTTCTGATGCATTGGTAACGACCACTCACAATCACGCCGCCGAGCCGACCCAGCGCCCCCTGCGTGACTCTGTGCAACAGGCCCTGCGTAACTACCTGGCCCAGTTGAATGGTCAAGAAGTGGTGGAACTGTACGATATGGTCCTCTCCGAAGTCGAGGCTCCCATGCTGGACGTGATCATGCAGTACACCCGTGGCAACCAGACTCGTGCTGCCATCATGATGGGCATCAACCGTGGTACCCTGCGCAAGAAGCTCAAGCGCTACGGCATGAACTGATGTGACATCAGTCATCCATTGAAAAATGAGGCGTCCGCTAGCAATAGCGGACGCCTTTTCTTTATGCTCTCCACTTCACCCGATCGCCACGGATATCCCATGCCTCGCGCTGCGTTTCTGCTCATGCTGCTTACCACCCTGCTGGCTGCGGCCGGCTGGCTCTTCTCCAAGGAAGCGATACGTGAGCTGCCCCCTGCCGGCTTTATTGGCAGCCGGTTTTTGTTGGCCTCTCTACTCTTGCTACCCGTGGCCCGATATCGTGAAGGCGACATAACCAGAGGAGCGCTGCCGCGTGCAGCCACCTGTGGTGTGCTGATGGGGTGTAGCCTGCTCCTTTGGGTGACGGCAATCAGTCAGAGTGATGCCCTCGGCAGCGGAGCCTTCATCATGAGCATCGCCACCCTGATGGCACCGCTAGCGGCCTGGGCAGCCTTCCAGGCGCGTCCGGGACGACGATACTGGGCCACACTGCCGCTTGCCATCGCGGGCTTGATATTGCTCTCCAGGAGCACTCAGTGGGGGGTATCCCTCTCCCTGCTCTGGTTTCTGGCAGCGGCGACCATGCTGGGGACCCAGCTAGCGGTACACCGCCACTTCGCCCAGTCGATTTCGCCAACCTGGCTCACCTGCATCCAATTGGCGATCACCGGTCTGCTCGGCATACTGCTCTCTCTGTTGACAGAATCATGGCCAACAACCATCAGCACCGGCATCTGGGGCTGGTTCTCCGCCAGCGTGCTGCTTGCCACGACACTGCGCTATCTGCTGCTCACCCTGGCCCTGCGCCAGATGAGCACGGCGCATGCGGCCCTATTGATGCTTCTGGAACCCGTCTGGACTCTGATACTGAGCGTGCTCCTCTATCAGGAACCGCTGGGCGCGCTCAAGCTCGCAGGGGTTGCTCTGGTATTAAGCGCACTCACCCTCTACCAGCTGCCACTGCGCCGAATCACGCTCTTGCCGAAGGATCGCTGATGCGAGCCTGTATAGCTGATGACTCTGAATACTCAGCCTCATTACAAGTGAGGCCGAAGAGGGTACGACGGCCATCTACTGAGCGATCCTGTTCCTTCTCCGTTCCTGGAGGCGCAACGGGAAGCGGTCCCCACGCCAGTCAGTGGCTGAGTCTTCTTGATCGATATGAAAAGGTTAAACCACTAGGCACAGATCAATGACAAGCGGGAGATGGCCTTCGTCGCCGTTGGGCAGGAACCTCCCTATCAGGAGCAGATCCTGGCGGTGGTGCGCGCCGTGTCGACACCGGATAGACAAGATGCCGAGTTCGCCGTGCTGGTACGTTCCGATCTCAAGGGGCAGGGGCTGGGCCGGGTAATGATGGAAAAGATGGTGCGCTACGCCCGCGACAAGGGAATTGGCCAGCTCTCGGGCATTACCATGCCGAGCAATCGGGGTATGGTCACCCTGGCGCGCAAGGTCGGGTTCAAGGTCGAGGTGTCGATGGAGGATAACCTGGTGAGCATGGTACTGCCGCTCGGCGTGCACACGCCGTGCGGCGCGGATGGATAACCAAGGCCTGCCGAACTCGCGGTAG
>NZ_CDCE01000009.1 GCF_000819805.1 Aeromonas diversa CDC 2478-85 | reverse complement strand
CACCCGTCCGCCGCTCGCCGGCAAAGTAGCAAGCTACTTCCCGCTGCCGCTCGACTTGCATGTGTTAGGCCTGCCGCCAGCGTTCAATCTGAGCCATGATCAAACTCTTCAATTTAAGTTTGGGCTCAATGAATTGCTGAATTAACTGTTGCTGACTTCAAAAGAAGTCTTGCTTGGTCACTTCATCAGACATTGAAATATCAAAAATTGTTTTTGATGCTTCAATCCTGCGAGTGCCCACACAGATTGCTTGATTCAATTTGTTAAAGAACAGTGCGATTTGCATCGCAACGGGAGTGGCATTCTACGCTTCCCGCCTGGTGAGTCAAGCCTTATTTTTCAAGGCTTTTTCTCACATCGACCGACTCGCTGCTGTGGCGGCGTTGCCCTGTCGATGGAGGCGCATTATAGGGAGTTCGCGCGCCGTGGCAATAGGAACTTTGAGAAAAATCACGCCTAACGGTTTGTTTGCACAACAAACCGCCAAAATGGTCTAAATAGCCGCATTTCAGCGTCCGCGGCTTCTCTTCTACCTTTTACTGACAGAGCGCTTCGTGATGGATGATCCGCTTTTGGCCTTCGGGTAACATAGCGCCCCTTTACGACACACCTCTCGGGCTTTGGAGAATTTGATGCCTTTTGCACTTGGCCAACGTTGGATTAGCGATACAGAGACGGATCTCGGTTTGGGGACGGTCGTGGCCGTCGAGGGTCGCATGATAACCCTGCTGTTCCCCGCCACCGGTGAAAACCGTATGTATGCCAAGGAAGATGCCCCGGTGACCCGGGTCCGCTTCAACGAAGGCGATCAGGTGACCAGCCACGAAGAGTGGGTCATGACGGTCGAGCAGGTGCAGGAGAAAGAAGGCCTGCTTATATATGTAGGCACTCGCAACGACACCCAGGAGCCCGTCGCGCTCAAAGAGGTGTTCCTCAGCAACTTCATCAAGTTCAACAAACCGCAAGATCGCCTGTTTGCCGGACAGATCGATCGTATGTCCCGCTTCACCCTGCGCTACGAATCCCTGATCAACCAGCATCAGCGCCGCCTCAACCCGACCCGGGGTCTGGCCGGCGGCCGCGTCAGCCTGATCCCGCACCAGCTCTATATCGCCCATGAGGTGGGTCATCGCCACGCGCCACGCGTGCTACTCGCCGATGAAGTGGGACTGGGCAAGACCATAGAAGCGGGCATGGTCATTCACCAGCAGCTGCTCTCGGGCCGCGCCAAGCGAGTGCTGATCCTGCTGCCAGAAAACCTGCAACACCAGTGGCTGGTCGAGATGATGCGCCGCTTCAACCTCTTCTTCTCCCTGTTTGATGAAGAGCGCTGCGTCGAGGCCTTTGCCGAGGCAGAGAACCCCTTCGAAACCGAACAACTGGTATTGTGCAGCCTCGACTTCCTGCGCAAGAAGCGTCGCCGCTTCGAGCAGATCCTGGAAGCGGAGTGGGACCTGCTGGTCGTGGATGAGGCTCATCACCTAGAGTGGAGCGCCGAGGCGCCGAGTCGTGCCTACGAGATGGTCGAGGCCCTGGCCGAGCAGGTCCCCGGCGTACTGCTGCTCACCGCAACCCCGGATCAGCTAGGCCACAAGAGTCACTTTGCCCGCCTGCGCCTGCTCGATCCGGAGCGCTTCTTCGACTACGACGCCTTCCTCGCCGAGGAGCAAGAGTACGGCGCCATCGCCAGCGCCGCCCAGGCCCTGCTCGACGGCGCAGAACTCGACGCCGCCGCCCGCTCCCTGCTGGCCGAACAACTCGACGGGGTTGATCTGAGCGATGCAGCCAGCCGCCAGCAGGCGGTAGAGAAACTGCTCGATCGTCACGGTACCGGCCGCGTGCTGTTCCGCAACAGCCGCGCCAACATCCAGGGCTTCCCGGAACGCCACCTCAACGTCTATCCCATGGCCTTGCCGGATCAGTACAAGACCGCCATCAAGGTGATGGGCATGATGGGCGGCAATGGCGGCGATCTGCAAACCCGCGCCTTGCGCTACCTCTACCCCGAGAAGATCTTCCAGCAATTCGAAGGTGACAGCAGCACCTGGACCCAGTTCGATCCGCGTATCGACTGGTTGCTGGAGCTGCTGCTCTCGGCACGCCAGCAGAAGGTGCTGGTGATCTGCTCCGAGGCCGCTACCGCCATCGCACTGGAAGAGGCCGTGCGCACCCGCGAGGGGATCCGCGCCGCCGTGTTTCACGAAGGCATGTCCCTCATCGAGCGTGACAAGGCCGCGGCCTACTTCGCCCAGAACGAGGGCGGAGCCCAGGTGCTGCTCTGCTCCGAAATCGGCTCCGAGGGCCGTAACTTCCAGTTCGCCAGCCACCTAGTGCTGTTCGATCTGCCGCTCAACCCGGATCTGCTGGAGCAGCGCATCGGCCGTCTCGACCGGATTGGTCAGCGCAACACGGTGGAGATCCACGTCCCTTATCTGGAGGGCACCTCTCAGCATGCCCTGCTGCGCTGGTACCACGCCGGTCTCGACGCCTTCGAGCAGACCTGTCCGACCGCCCGCCCTGTGTTTGAGGCGGTACGCGAGGAGCTGTTCACCCTGCTGGCGGCCAACGACAACGGCGAAGAGGCCCTCGATGCCCTGCTCGAGCGCACCCGCGCCATTCACGAGCCGCTCAGGGCCAAGCTGGAATCCGGCCGCGATCGCCTGCTCGAGATCCACTCCAGCGGTGGCGACAAGGCGCGCGCCCTGGTCGAACAACTGGCAGCCGAAGACGACGACACCGCCATGGTGGCGTTCGCCCTCAAGATGTTCGACGAGATCGGCATCAACCAGGATGACCGCGGCGAGAACGCCCTGGTGCTGACCCCGGGTGACCATATGCTGGTGCCCAGCTTCCCGGGCCTGCCCCAGGACGGCATGACGGTTACCTTCGACCGGGAGACCGCCCTGTCGCGCGATGACATGGCGTTTGTCTCCTGGGATCACCCCATGCTGCGCGGCGGTATCGATCTGATCCTCGGCTCCGAGATCGGCTCCACCTCGGTGGCCCTGCTGAAGAACAAGGCGCTGCCCATCGGCTCGACCCTGCTCGAGCTGGTGTTCGTGGCCGAGTCGGCCAGCCATCCCCAGCTCTACCGCTTCATGCCGCCGACCCCGATCCGCCTGCTGCTCGACAAAAACGGCAACAACCTGGGTGAAAAGGTACCCTTCGAGACCTTTAACCGTCAGCTGACCCCGGTCAACCGTCACCTGGGCAGCAAGCTGGTGACCACTTCCCAGCCGCTGATCCACGGCCTTATCGGCAAGGGGCAGGAGCTGGCCGAGCCGCTCAAGGCCCAGATCGTCGCCGACGCTCGTGCCCGCATGGTCGCCACCCTGCAGCAAGAGCTGGCCCGCCTGACCGAGCTCAAGGCGGTCAACCCCAACGTGCGCGACAGCGAACTGGCCTATCTGCAGCAGTTGGAGGCAGAATTGCTCCACCTGATTGACCAGACCCAGCTCAAGCTGGATGCCATCCGCTTCATCGTGGTCACCCACCAGTAACAGACAGAGCGAGAGAGATGATCGACTACAACCCGCCCAAGGAGCCCTGGCTCGAGATCCTGCATCAGGATCGCGACATCATGGTGGTCAACAAGCCAACCGGTCTGCTCAGCGTCCCCGGCCGTGGCGCCGACTACGAAGACAGCGTGCTGTGGCGCGTGCAGCAAGAGGGGTTCCCACGGGCGGCGGCGTCCCATCGTCTCGACATGGCCACCAGTGGTGTCATCGTGGTACCGCTCACACCCGACGCCCACCGGGAACTGAGCCGTCAGTTTCGCGAGCGCGAGACCGACAAGCACTACCTGGCCTGGGTGTGGGGTGAGATGAAAGACGAGAGCGGTCAGGTCGACCTGCCCCTGTGCGTCGACTGGCCGAACCGACCCAAGCAGAAGGTGGACTTCGAGGAGGGGCGCCATGCCCTCACCCTGTGGCAGAAGCTGAGGGTGGAGAATGGCAACACGCTGGTGAAGCTGACGCCCATCACAGGGCGCTCACACCAACTGCGGGTCCACATGCTGGAGCTGGGTCACCCCATTCTGGGGGACAACCTCTACGCCCACCCTGAGGCCCTGGCGGCCGCACCGCACCTCTATTTGCATGCGGCGCGCCTCGAGATAAGCCACCCGCGCAGCGGCGAGCGTATCGCCTTCGAGGCGCCGGCGCCCTTTGCGCTCTGAATCGCATCCATAAAAAAAGCCTCGGCATCTGCCGAGGCTTTTGTTTTGTAGCATCAGACACGAATGTCGATGTTGCTGCCCAGCGAACCGCCGGCGGACTGAGGAGCGGGAGCAGACTTGGATGCAGTCTGCAACAACTCCAGAGCAGCCTGCCCTTCTTGCTGTTGCTGTTTCTTGGCCAGGCTAGCCGCAAGGATAGCCTGGCCATAGTTGGCAGAACCGGATCCGGAAATTTCCATAGTTTACCTCCTGTCCAACACCATTATCGGCCTGTCGGGGCAAATCATGACCTATTTTTCTGGCCTATCACCGCAAAGTGCTATTCCTGTCGCAAAAAGAAAGGGCCCTCACGGGCCCTTCGTCAAGCAGGGGGGGAAGGCTTACATCATGCCGCCCATGCCACCCATGCCGCCCATGTCCGGCATGGCCGGGGCATCTTTCTTCGGCAGCTCGGTCACCATGCACTCGGTGGTGATCATCAGGCCGGCGATAGAGGCCGCGAATTGCAGGGCGGAGCGGGTTACCTTGGTCGGATCCAGGATACCCATCTCCAGCATGTCGCCGTACTGCTCGGAGTAGGCGTTGTAACCGAAGTTGCCTTCACCGGCCTTGACGTTGTTGGCCACGACGGAGGCTTCTTCGCCGGCGTTGGTGACGATCTGACGCAGGGGGGACTCCATGGCGCGCAGGGCAACCTTGATACCCACGTTCTGGTCTTCGTTGTCGCCACGCAGGTCAACCAGCTTGGCTGCCACGCGGATCAGGGCGACACCACCACCGGCAACCACACCTTCCTCAACGGCGGCGCGGGTTGCGTGCAGGGCGTCTTCCACACGGGCCTTCTTCTCTTTCATTTCGACTTCGGTGGCAGCGCCCACCTTGATCACGGCAACACCGCCGGCCAGCTTGGCCACGCGCTCTTGCAGCTTCTCACGGTCGTAATCGGAAGAGGTCTCTTCGATCTGCTGACGGATCTGGGCAACGCGGGCCTCGATCGCGGCGGCTTCACCCACGCCATCGATGATGGTGGTGTTTTCCTTGGTGATGACGATGCGCTTGGCACGACCCAGATCTTCCAGGGCTGCCTTCTCCAGCTCCATACCGACTTCTTCGGAGATGACGGTACCACCGGTCAGGATGGCGATATCCTGCAGCATGGCCTTGCGACGGTCACCGAAGCCCGGCGCCTTGACGGCAGCAACCTTGACGATACCGCGCATGGTGTTGACCACCAGGGTAGCCAGGGCTTCGCCTTCCACATCTTCGGCCACGATCACCAGCGGCTTGCCAGACTTGGCCACGCCTTCCAGTACCGGCAGCATTTCGCGGATGTTGGAGACCTTCTTGTCAACCAGCAGGATGAAGGGGTCGTCCAGCTCGACGGCACCGGCTTCCGGCTTGTTGATGAAGTAAGGAGACAGGTAACCGCGATCGAACTGCATACCCTCGACCACAGCCAGCTCGTCTTCCAGAGCCTGACCGTCTTCAACTGTGATGACGCCGTCACGACCCACCTTGTCCATGGCTTCGGCAATCAGCTTGCCCACCTTCTCGTCGGAGTTGGCGGAAATGGTGCCTACCTGGGCGATGGCGTTGTTGTCGGCGCACGGGGTGGACAGGGCTTGCAGCTCGGTGACGGCAGCGGCAACGGCCTTGTCGATACCGCGCTTCAGATCCATCGGGTTCATGCCGGCGGCGACCGCCTTCAGGCCTTCGTTGACGATGGATTGAGCCAGTACGGTGGCGGTGGTGGTGCCGTCACCGGCGGCGTCGTTGGCCTTGGAAGCGACTTCCTTGACCATCTGGGCGCCCATGTTCATGAACTTGTCTTCCAGCTCGATCTCACGAGCGACGGAGACGCCGTCCTTGGTGATGGTCGGGGCACCGAAGGACTTGTCCAGCACCACGTTACGGCCCTTCGGACCCAGGGTCACCTTGACCGCATCGGCCAGGATGTTGACCCCGTCCAGCATTTTTACGCGAGCGTCGTTACCAAATTTAACGTCTTTAGCAGCCATCTTGTTCAATCCTTATCAATGAAACGGGTTAGGGTGAGATTACTCTTCGACGATCGCCAGGATGTCGGTCTCGGAGAGGATCAGCACCTCCTGACCATCCAGCTTCTCGGTCTTCACACCGTAGCCTTCGTTAAAGATCACCTTGTCACCCACCTTGACGGCCAGCGGCTTCACTTCGCCGTTATCCAGGATTCGACCAGTGCCCACGGCCAGAACTTCGCCACGAGTGGACTTCTGGGCCGCAGTACCAGTCAGCACGATGCCGCCGGCAGACTTGGCTTCGGCTTCGATGCGCTTGATGATGACACGGTCATGCAGTGGACGAATTTTCATCGATAACTCTCCCAAAATGAGTTTTCTCTTGTTTCGTTAACATGGCCATACCTGGCCAAAGCGTTGATATTCCCAGATGTGGGGGCTCAAGCCCTGCCTTCAAGGGGCGATACAAAAAAAATTTTTTCACGTACTATTGAACTCTCTTTATCGAACCGCCCCGGCGGCCCGCCTGCAAAGAGAGACGCCGTGCACGCCCCCAACCCACTTCACCACGCCCCGATCCCCGCCCTGCTGGCACGCATGACGGGCCCCATGATCGTCGGCATAGTGGCCATCCTGGCCTTCAACCTGATCGATACCTTCTTCATCGGTCTGCTGGGCACCGAGGCGCTGGCGGCGGTCAGTTTCACCTTTCCGGTCACCTTCGTGGTCACCTCCCTCATCATGGGGCTGGGGGCCGGTCTCTCTGCCGTGCTTGGCCATACCCTGGGCCAGGGGCGCCACGACGAAGCCGCCCGTTTCACCACCGATGCCCTGCTGCTGACGCTCTTGATGGTGAGCAGCCTGTCGCTACTGGGCGCCGCCACCATAGACCCCCTGTTTCGTCTGCTGGGGGCCAGTGACCAGTTGATCGCCCTGATCCACGACTACATGCTGATCTGGTATCTGACGGTTCCCCTGCTGGCGCTGCCCATGGTGGGCAATGCCGCCACCCGGGCCACCGGCGATACCAAGACCCCCAGCCTGGTGATGGCGGTGGCCGGGCTGGTCAACGGCCTGCTCGATCCCCTGCTTATCTTCGGCTGGGGTCCGGTGCCGGCCCTCGGCATCAAGGGGGCGGCCATCGCCACCTCGCTCTCCTGGCTGATGGCCATGCTGGTGAGCCTGCGCATCCTCTACCGGCGCGATCGCCTGCTGCTGCTCACCCTCTCCCCCTGGCCAAGGCTGAAAACGCACTGGCAGGCCGTCTTACATGTGGCCCTGCCGGCCGCCTTCACCAACATGCTCAACCCGCTGGCCAACGCCCTGTTGATGATGATCTTCGCCGGGCTAGGTACCGAGGTGGTGGCCGCCTATGGCGCCGCATCGCGGGTCGAGGCCCTGCTACTCATCGTCATGATGGCGCTCTCCTCGGTCCTGGCCCCCTTCGTGTCGCAGAACACCGGGGCCGGTAACCCGCAGCGAGCCCATGCGGCCCTGATGCTGACGATGCGCTTCGCGCTGCTGTTCCAGCTCGCTCTCTATGCGGTCGTCTGGCTGGTCGCCCCCTGGGTGGCCACCCTCTTTAGCGAGAGCCCAACCGTCGTCGAGACCATGACCCGTTACCTCCATCTGGTTCCGCTGGGATATGGCTGCCAGGCTCTGGTGATGCTGCTGGCCTCCGCCCTCAACGGAGTGCGCGCCTCCGCCGTCGCCCTGCTCTTCAACGGCCTGCGCCTGTTTGGGCTCTTGCTACCTCTGGCCTGGTTCGGCTCGGCACAGGGGATAGAGGGCATCTTCCTCGGCATGCTGCTGGCCAACCTGCTGGCGGGCACGCTGGCCTATCTGTTTGGTGCCCACCGGTTCGAGGCCCTCTGCCGCCTCAAGACCCCCTGAAATGAGAAGGGGGCCTCACGGCCCCCTCTGTTATCGACGCACTCAATCCTTTCGCTCGTACTCACCCTCTAGGGTGCGACCATCCGACGCGGGACGCCCGGCGCCTGCATCGAAGGGGCCCTTGACCACGAAACGGCCCGAGCCCATCAGCTTGTCGGCAATCCGGTTGCGCAACGTCGGCTGCAACAGCAGTACGGCCACTATGTCGGTGACAAAACCGGGGATGATTAGCAGCAGTCCCGCCAGGGCCAACATGATACCGCTCATCATCTCGCGGCCAGGCAGCTCACCCAGCTGCATCTTGTGTTGGGCCCCCATCAGGGTACGCAGTCCCTGAGAGCGCACCAGCGAGGTACCGACCAGAGCGGTCAGCACCACCAGGGCCACCGTGGGCAGGGCACCGATGACGGAGCCGACCTGGATGAGCACCGTCATCTCCAACAGGGCCAGACCCACCAGCCCGAAAAACAGTTTACCCATGATGACCTCTGTCGCTTTTGACTCGTATCCAACTTAAATGGGGGTGTGATGACCCTTTTTCAAGTCTCGGCTCACACTCAACACCTCACTGTAATGCATAGAAAATCGTTTAGATAACATGGCCATTCTGGCAAATGGCAGTTATTTATTTTTTTGAAAACTTTAAATTTAGTGATCTGCGTCTGATTTGAGCTACCCACAATGAGATAATATTATTGTCAGTTTTCAGGGCATCGCCCTGCGCCCCTACACGATGTGCAACGCTTCAGGATGACAATTGCGCATGGAACTCGCATCGCATTGTGAGGAATGTTCAATCTGTTTTGATTTCTGAGGCAACACAATGAGCGACAACAAGAACGTCCGCATTGAAGAAGACCTGCTGGGCACCAAAGAAGTTTCCAATGACGTTTACTACGGCGTGCATACCCTGCGTGCCATTGAGAACTTCAAGATCAGCTCTCAGAAAATTTCCGATGTTCCCGCCTTCGTTCGCGGCATGGTGCTGACCAAGAAAGCCGCTGCCCTCGCCAACGGCGAGCTGGGCACCATCCGCCCCGAGATCGCCGACAAGATCGTCGAAGCCTGTGATGTCATGCTCAACACCGGCAAGTGTTTCGATCAGTTCCCGATCGACGTATTCCAGGGCGGCGCCGGTACCTCCGTCAACATGAACACCAACGAGGTGCTGGCCAACATCGCCCTCGAGCTGATGGGCCTTGAGAAGGGTCGCTACGACGTCATCAACCCCAACGACCACGTCAACAAGTGCCAGTCCACCAACGATGCCTACCCGACCGGTTTCCGCGTCGCCGTGGTCGACAGCACTGACACCACCCTGCATGCCCTCGAGCATCTGATCGCCGCCTTCGATGCCAAGGCTGCCGAGTTCAAGAGCATCCTGAAGATGGGTCGTACCCAGCTGCAAGACGCCGTGCCCATGACCCTGGGTCAGGAGTTCCACGCCTTCGCCGTCACCCTGCGCGAAGAGATCAAGACCATCAAGCGTTGCCAGGAGCTGCTGCTGGAAGTGAACCTGGGCGCCACCGCCATCGGTACCGGCCTGAACACCCCGCCCGAGTACTCCCAACTGGCCATTCAGCGCCTGGCCGAGATCACCGGTCGCGCCTATGTACCGGCCGAGGATCTGATCGAGGCGACCTCCGACTGCGGCGCCTATGTGATGCTGCACGGCGCGGTCAAGCGTCTGGCCATGAAGCTCTCCAAGATCTGTAACGATCTGCGTCTGCTCTCCTCCGGTCCGCGTACCGCACTCAAAGAGATCAACCTGCCGGAGATGCAGGCTGGCTCCTCCATCATGCCGGCCAAGGTCAACCCGGTTATCCCCGAGGTGGTGAACCAGTCCTGCTTCAAGGTGTTTGGTAACGACGTGACCATCACCTTCGCCGCCGAAGCCGGTCAGCTGCAGCTGAACGTGATGGAACCGGTGATCGCCCAGGCCATGTTCGAATCCCTGAGCCTGATGGAGAAGGCCTGTATCTCTCTGCGTGAGAAGTGCGTGGAAGGGATCACCGCCAATCCGGAGATCTGCCGCAACCACGTGCTCAACTCCATCGGCATCGTGACCTATCTGAACCCCTTCATCGGTCACCACGAAGGGGACATCGTCGGCAAGATCTGCGCCCAGACCGGCAAGAACGTCCGTGAAGTGGTGCTGGAACGCGGCCTGCTGACCGCCGAGCAGCTCGACGAGATCCTCTCCATCGAGAACCTGATGAACCCGCAATACAAAGCCAAGCGCTTCACTCGCGAGCAGGCATAACTCTGTCATGGGGCGGGCATGCCCGCCCCATAAAGCCTCTTCCCGAGCGATCTGCACCCAGATGACTCGGGAATCGGCTTTTTCAAGCACACAGCGTCACCAAAAACTAAAAAATGGAGTTAACCATGATTGGCATTGAGTTACTGGTAGTGCTCGCCGCTATCTATCTGGGGGCCCGGATAGGCAGCATCGGCATCGGCTTCGCCGGTGGTCTGGGTGTGTTGGTCCTGACCTGGGGCCTTGGGGTGCAGATCCCGAGTGACCAGCTGGTCTCCTACATCCCCTGGGACGTGATCATGATCATCGCGTCCGTCATCTGCGCCATCGCCTGCATGCAGCTGGCCGGCGGGATGGACTATCTGGTGCATCTGGCCGAGAAGGCCCTGCGCAAGAACCCCAAATACATCACCTTCGCCGCCCCTGTGGTCACCTATCTGATGACCATGCTGGCCGGTACCGGTCACACCGCCTTCTCCACCCTGCCGGTGATCGCCGAAGTGGCCAAGGAGCAGGGCATCCGCCCCTCCCGCCCGCTCTCTATCGCGGTCGTCGCCTCCCAGATCGCCATCACGGCCTCACCGATCTCCGCCGCCGTGGTCGCCTTCTCCGGCATGCTGGAGCCGCTGGGCGTGGACTACCTGACCCTGCTGGCCATCTGCATCCCGTCCACCTTCATTGCCTGCATCCTGGGTGCCTTCGTCGCCAATATGCTGGGCAAGCCGCTGGACCAGGACGAAGTCTATCTGGAGCGCAAGGCCAAGGGGCTCATCAAGCTGCGTGGCGCCACCCAGCTTGAAATCAAACCCTACGCCAAGCTGTCGGTGTGGATCTTTGTCGCCGCCATCGTCGCCGTCATGGCCTATGCCACCGCCATCTCCGGCAAGGTGGGCCTGATCGCCAACCCGCCGATCCCCCGCGATGGCGCCATCATGGGCATCATGCTGGCCGCGGCCACCATCATGACCCTGGTGTGCAAGCTGGACGTGACCCAGGTCACCAACATGCCGACCTTCAAGTCCGGTATGTCCGCCTGTATCTGCGTGCTGGGTGTGGCCTGGCTGGGTAACGTCTTCGTGAAGGGCAACATGGACACCATCCAGCTCATCGCCGGCGACCTGCTGAACCAGTACTCCTGGCTGCTGGCCGTGGTGCTGTTCTTCGCCGCCATGCTGCTCTACTCCCAGGGCGCCACCACCAAGGCACTGATGCCGGCCGCCCTGGCGCTGGGCGTCAGCCCGCTGACCGCGATTGCCTCCTTCGCCGCCGTGAGCGCCCTGTTCGTGCTGCCGACCTACCCGACCCTGCTGGCCGCGGTCGAAATGGACGACACCGGCTCTACCCGTATCGGCAAGGCGGTGTTCAACCACCCCTTCTTCGTACCGGGTGTGGCCACCATCGCCATGGCCGTGGCGCTGGGCTTCTTCTTCGGCGGCATCATGCTGTAAGCTCGCCCCAGAATGAAAAACGGCCCGCCATCGTGCGGGCCGTTTTTTTTGCGAGCCATATCACAAAACACCGCAACATTCTGCCGTTACGTTCCGGTTCAGCCTTATTAATCACCAACTCTTTAAGCTTCAGTCAAGCTTTGGCGGTATATCGTCCTCTCATCGGAAACACCGATCACCCGGACCGAGCACAGGTCTGTTGAGTGTTGATATCAGAGGATTAAAACTATGAAATACACTGCACTGAAGATCGCCATCTCCAGCCTGTTGCTGGCCGGTACCGCCCAGGCTGCCACCGTTTATGACCAGAACGACACCAAACTCGACATCGGTGGCCGTGCCCAGGGCATGTACTATGGCACCGATGACAACGGCGCCGAAGGTGATCAGAGCTACTTCCGTGTGAACATGCGCGGTGAGACCAAGATCGCCCCCGAAATGAAGGCCTTCGGCTTCGTCGAGTACAACCTGCCGACCTCCGGCTCCGACAACGACGAGCTGCGTTATGCCTATGCTGGCATCAAGCACGATCGCTTCGGCGCCTTCAGCTACGGTCGTCAGGACGGTCTGTTCCGCATCGTGAACGACTACACCGACGTGCTGCCCGAGTGGGGTGGTGACGGTCTGGGCAAGGGCACCGAGGTGTTCGGTACCGGCCGTACCAACGGCCTGGCCCAGTACCTCTACACCTACAATGGCCTGACCCTGGGCGCCCAGTTCACCGGTAACAACGATCCGCAGAATGCCGATCGCTCCGACTTCAAGGTTCTGGGCCAAAGCATCTGGAACAAGAAGGGCTCCAAGGAAGGCTTTGCCGTTGCCGCCTCCTACGACTTCGACATGGGTCTGGGTCTCTCCGCCGCCTACAACCAGGCTGGCAAGACCGACGAGCAGGCGCGTTACGCCGCCTTCGGTGGTGACTCCGATGCCAGACTGTACGGTGCCGGCATCAAGTACGCGGCCGGTGACCTCTACCTGGCCGCAACCTATGCCCACGGTGAAAACCACCTGTTCGTTGAGAACGGCTACGCCGACAAGCACGATGGCTACGAAGCCGTTGCCCAGTACAGCATCGGCAAGTTCAAGCCGTCTCTGGCCTACCTGCGTACCGACGTGAAAGACGATGCACGCGGCATCGATGATACCTATACCGAGTACGTCTCCATCGGTGCCTGGTACAACTTCACCGACAACTTCAACATGTACGTTGATTACAAGGTCAACCTGCTGGACGACGGCGCCGTATCCGGTACCAGCAAACTGGGTCAGAACACCGACGACGTGGTCGCCGTGGCCCTGCAATACAACTTCTAAGTTGTCCTCGCTGCGAAAGCAGCACCATGCCTACTGTTTTCTTTTTTGCCGGTCCCTCGTGGACCGGCTTTTTATTGCCTCAGGCCAGCGCCCGGGCCCGCAGCTCGGGGCGACGGGCAAAACAGCGGACCAACAGCAGCAAGGTGACGGCACCTATGGTCCCCAACACCAGCCAGGGCAAGGCCGGCTCGCCCAGTCTGGTGGCGTGATCATAGAGGGCACCGCCCCCCACATATCCGCTCATGCCCCCCAGCGCCAGCCCCAACCGACTAAAGCCCATATAGCTGCCACGCGCCGCCGGATTGGCCAGCCGCGTCATCAGGGTTTCCCGCGCCGGCTCGGCGATGATGATGCCCAGATAGAAGCAACCAAGCAGCACGAAGACACCGGTCAGGGTGTTGACGAAGGCCACCAGGCCGATGCCTGCGGTCATCAGCAGCACGCCGGCCATCAGCCGGGTCTCCAGCCGGTAGCGCCGCTCACTGAACCTGGCGATGGGGTAGAGCAGGAGCAGGGAGAGGGCGCTCTCCAGGGTATACATCCACCCCACCGCCGTGGTGCTGCCGGCCAACTGTTTAACCAGGATGGGAAAGATGAGCATCATCTGCACCCACATCATGTAGTAACCGCTGAGCACCAGCACCAGGCGACAGAAGGCGCGATCCGCCAGGACCTGCCCCAACCCTTCCCAGATTGGCGTCGGCTTGACCGAGAGGCGGTAGGCGGGCAAAAGGAGGGCGTTGCACAGGGCAGCCAGCAGAAAGAGGCCCCCACCCAGCAGGCAGACATAGGTGAAATCGAAGCGCAGCAGCCAGCTGCCGAGCAGGGCCCCCACCACGGCGCCGGCGCTCTCCAGCATCATCAGCAGCGAGATGAAACGACCACGCTGACGCGGCCGGGTGAACTTGATGACCAGGGCGGCACGCGGCGGGTCGAACAGACAGCCACCGAGACCTGAGAGGAAGCAGGAGAAGATCAGCATGGCGCCGCTCTCGGCCCAGGCCAGAGAGAAGAAGCCGGCGGCCCGCAGCAACATGCCGCTGACGATGAGTGGCCTGGCGCCGAAGCGGTCGGCCAGGGAACCGCCGAAGATGCCGAGTCCCTGCTGGGTCAGTTGGCGCAGGCCAAGCGCCAACCCGACCAGCCCCGCGGCCCAGCCCAGTTGGTCCACGAAACGCAGGCTGATCATGGGCATCACCACGAAAAATCCCAAGATAACCAGCGTCGTATCCAGCGCCAGAAACCAGCGCCCCCAATATCTTGCCCTATCGACCATGACACCCTCTCACTCAATGACAGATTCATTGTGTGACGGCGTCAGATATAGTGGTAGACGACAACTGGCTATATTTCATATCAGGATTATTTATGTCACTGGATCTGGACGATCTGCAGCTGCTGCTCGATGTGGCCGAGCTGGGCAGCTTCAGCCAGGCCGCCGCCATCCGCGGTTGGTCACAACCCCTGGTCAGTCAACGCATTGCCACGCTGGAGCAGACGCTGGGAGCCTCGCTGTTTCAACGCCATCGGCGTGGTGTCACCCCGACCCCGGCCTGTGAGCAGTTTCTTCCTGCCGCACGCGCAGCACTGGGTGCACTGGCCGAGGGGCGGCTGGCCATACAGGGGGCACCTGCACTGCCACGGATCCGGCTCGCCTGCCTCCCTTCCCTGACTTCCGCCGTCTTCAGCCCGCTGCTAAGGGAGCTGGTTGACGGCGCCTTTGAGATCCGCTGTAACACGGACCACTCCGGAGTGATCATGCAAGATCTGCTGACCGGTGAGTGCGACATCGGCTTCGTGCTGCGCTGCCCTCCCGTTGCCGGACTGCATATGGAGCTGCTCTGCCGCTCCCCCATCATTGCGGTCGCCTCCCCCCTGCACCCTCTGGCCGGCCAGCAGGGGCTGACACTGCACCATATCGCCAACGAGCGCATCGCACCCCAGCAGTGGGGGGCAGGGTGTGACGTCTTTATTCAGCAGATGCGCCGACTCAGGGAGCCGACCCGCTCACTGCATGCCATTCAGCCTGCCAGCGCCGCGCGCGAGTTGGCCCTCGAGCACGGCTTCATTACTCTGATGCCGGCATTGGCGGTGGCACGGGATCTGGAACTGGGCCGACTGATCCGTCTGGATGTGGGGGATCTGCCGCAGGATCACTGGGAGGTGATGATGGCCTGGCGTAGCGGCAAGCGCCCCAACGCGGCCAAGGAGGTAGTACTGAATGCCGCCAGAGGGCTGGCAGCCCTCTGGCGGGGTGTGGAATAGGGCGCGCTCAGTGCGCCCCTCTGATCATCAGGATCAGTAGCTGCCCTTCAGGGTCACGCCCGAGAAGGCGCTATACCCCTTGACCTGAACATACCAGGTGCCCGCCTTGGGCGCATTCATGGTACAGGTCTCGGCATTGCCCCCCTTGTAGGGACGGCAGTCATAGCTGGTGCTGGTGGGGGCTGATCCGTACTTCACATAGAGGTCGGCATCCCCACTACCACCGCTGATGGCGAAGGTCACTGCGCTGACCCCGGCCGGCACCGTCATGGTGTAGTTAAGCTGAGTGCCCGAGGCGCCGGTGAGCCCGGTCACGGGCACCCCGTTTTGCAGCACGTTACCCGGTTGCGGAGGGGTGCCACAGCTGGCATTGACCCCAACGGCCTGGAACGCACTCGCCACGTCAGTCACGCTGTAACCCAGATCGGTCGCCGCCTTGGTCACACCGCAGGCACCGCTGTCGAAGGTCGCGTTGGCGCCCCAGTAGAGGCGGTTAGCCAGCACGAACACCTCGAAAGCCTTGCGAGTACTCCAGCCACTGCTGTTGGCCAGCAGATAGAAGGCCTTGTTGTAGACACCGGAGCTGTAGTGAACGTTGAGGCCGTCGGTGTAATCACTGGCATGACCGATGGATCTGCCGTCACGGGTCGGATCTTCGAAATAGCGCAGCGAACCGTTGCCCTTGAAGATCTGGGCGCCCACCAGCCAGTCGTTGCTCCCCTTCATGAAGTTTTCGGCCGCCTCACCCGCCATGTCGGAGAAGGCCTCGTTGATGCCACCCGACTGTCCCGAGTAGACCAGGCCGGAGTTCTGCTCGGTGAAGCCGTGGCTCACCTCGTGGGCTGCCACATCCAGGCTCACCAGCGGGTAGAAGGTGGTGGCGCCATCGCCAAAGGTCATTTGGCTGCCGTCCCAGAAGGCATTCTCGTAATTCTTGCTGTAGTGCACCCGCATCTTCAGCTTGAAGCTGAGCGGCGCCGTGTTGTACCAGTCGCGGTACATGTTGAACACCACGTTGCCGAAGTAGTGGGCATCGTTGAGGGGGGAGTAGGCACCGTTGATCTCCTTGACCGTATTTTCCGGACAGGTGAACTGATGCACCGACCCCCCCGTGGTGGCGTGGTTCATGTTGATGGTGTCGACGTTGGTGCTGCTCATGCGGCAGTTGGCATCCACCTGGAGTGGGCCATAGTCGCTGCCATAGAAATATTTGCCGGTCTTGAGGTTGCCGCCCGGACCGGTGGCGTCCTGATGGTTGATCCCTTCCCAGCGCTTGAGCTCGGCGCCGCTCAGGGCGTCGATGATGACGAAGGGACGGCTCGGCGTCTCGCTCCCTTCGACCAGATAGGAGACCTGATAGACCAGGTGAGCCTGGCCGTTCTCGTCCTGCATCACATAGAGGCGAACCTTCTCGTTAACCCCTTTCTGCTCGCCACGCGCCTTCTGGGCTGCGGTGGCGGCGTTGAAGGCCGGCTTGGCCGAGGCCACATCCTGCTCGATGCCGACCAGCTGCTGACCAGAGACCCGCTCGATGCCACTGGCCCCCTGCTCGGCCACCAAGGCAGACCCCCAGACCGGCACTCCTTGCCAGGTCTGCTCGAAACGCACCCGTTTCTCCCCGTTGGGCAGAGTCACGGTCCGCACGGCACGGTAGTCGCCACCGCCGACCAGGGCGCTGACACCCTTGCCGTCTGCCGATACCTGCTGTGGCCCTGCAACCCGTTCGATCGTCACCAGTTCGGCCGCCAGAGCCGAACTTCCCCAACAGGCCAGCGCTACAGCCAGATAGATTTTGTTCATGTCGATATCCTTGTCGATGAGGGAGTCATTCCGGCTCGTGCCGGCTCAAACAAGGTAGAGCGCCGATGTGCGGGTGCGTGCCTGTAACAAATTACAGATTAGAAAGGTGAGGTAGCAGAAAATGTGGCTGCACAGAATTCGAACTACCAAGTGGTCATTTTTGCAGCACAAAATTTCACCCTGGCCCATTAAAAACATTTTCATCAATGGTGTCGTCACATTCTCACTCATTTGGGGCATTGTCATGGGGTAAAGCCCTTGGCGAGGCGGCGGCCACTGGATAGAGTGACGGTTCGGGTCGACCCTGCCAAAGGAGGGAAGGATGTTCACCTGGACACTGGATGAGGAGCTCTCCCTGCTCTTCCTGCAACCCGGCATGGCCACCGAGCTGTTTGCCCTGTGCCACGACAACCGGGACTACTTGAGCCAGTGGCTTCCCTGGCCACCATTTATTCAGAAACCGGAAGACACCTCACTCTTTATCCGCCGCGCCATCGAGGCCTTCGCCCGGAGCGAGAGCATGAATTGCGCCATCGAATATCAGGGCGAGCTGGTCGGTGTCGTTGCCTACAACCGACTCGATCACCAGCTGGGGGTGGCCACCATTGGCTACTGGTTGGCCGAACGCTGGCAGGGTAACGGCATCATCACCCGCGCCTGTCAGGCGCTGATCCACCATGCCTTCGACGAACTGGGGATGGAGAAAGTCGAGATCCGGGCTGCCGTCGACAACGTCGCCAGCCGGGCCGTCTGCGAGCGACTCGGGTTTACGCTGGAGGGGGTCTTGCGCCACGCCGAGAAGCTCCCCCAGGGCATAGTCGACCACGCCTGCTACGGCTTGCTGCGCGGCGAATGGCGCCATGAGCGGGGGGAGTGATGAACAACCTGCCTCACCTGACCACGGCGCGTTGCCACCTCACCCTGTTGACGCCGGATCACGCGGATCTCATCCTCGACTACTACCAGCGCAACCGGCACCATCTCGAGCCTTGGGAGCCCCTGCGTCCGGAAGGCTTCTACACGCTCCCCTACTGGAGCAACCGCCTGCGCGACAGCTATCAGCAGTGTTTCAACGGCCAGAGCGTCAATCTGGTCGCGCTGGATCCGCAGGGGCAGATGATAGCCAGCTGCAACTTCACCAACATCATCCACGGCGCCTTCGAGGCGTGCCACCTCGGCTACTCTCTCGACGCCAATCAGCAGGGGCGGGGGCTGATGCAGGAGATCTTGAGCGCAGCCCTCTCCTATATGTTTCGCGAACACCGGCTGAACCGGATCATGGCGTGCTATATACCACGCAATGAACGCAGCGGTCGGCTGCTCGAGAGGCTCGGCTTCGAGCGCGAGGGACTGGCGCGCGATTATCTGATGATCAACGGCCAGTGGGAGGATCATGTGCTCACCTCCCTGCGCAGGGCTCGTTGGTGCTAGCACCCGCGATCAAAAAAAAACCGAAGCAGATGCTTCGGTTTTTTTATGTCGCCCGAATCAGGCATCGCCCATCGCCAGCAGAGTGGCGTTGCCGCCGACCGCCGTAGTGTTGATGGTGCGGGTCTTCTCGGTCACGAAGCGGTGCAGGTAGTGGGGGCCGCCCGCCTTGGGACCGGTGCCGGAGAGGCCCTGGCCGCCAAACGGATGGACCCCGACCACGGCGCCAATCTGGTTGCGGTTGATGTAGACGTTGCCCACGTTGATGCGGCTCGCCAGTGCCTCGGCATGGGACTCGTTACGGCTGTGGATCCCCAGCGTCAGGCCATAGCCGGTGCCGTTGATCTCATTGATCACCTGATCCAGATCCTTGGCGGCGTAGCGCACCACGTGCAGGATCGGGCCGAACTGCTCACGCTCGAGCTCGCTGATGGAGCGGATCTCCAGCGCCGTCGGCTGTACGAAGTAGCCCTCCAGGGTCGCCTTGGGCATGGGGGCCTGGGCGATCAGACGGCTCTTCGGGATCATCCGGGCCAGGTGCAGGTCCAGCGTCGCCTTGGCCTCGGCGTCGATGACCGGGCCCACGTCGGTGTCGTGTTCGGCCGGGTTGCCGACTTTCAACTCCTGCAGGGCACCGGTGAGGATCTCCAGCACCCGGTCGGCGATCTCCTCTTGCAGGAACAGCACGCGCAGGGCAGAGCAGCGCTGGCCGGCGCTCTGGAAGGCGGCGCTCACCACGTCGCGCACCACCTGCTCGGGCAGGGCGGTGGAGTCGACGATCATGGCGTTCTGGCCGCCGGTCTCGGCAATCAGCGGCAGGATGGCGCCATCGCGGTTGGCCAGGGTCTGGTTGATGAGTCTGGCGGTCTCGGTGGAGCCGGTGAAGCAGACGCCGCCGATGCGGCGATCCGCGGTCAAGCGGGCCCCCACGCTGGCGCCATCGCCCGGCAGCAGGTGCAACACGTCACCCGGGATGCCGGCCTGGTGGGCCAGGGTCACCGCCAGGTGGGCGACCAGGCCGGTCTGCTCGGCCGGCTTGGCGACGACCGTGTTGCCGGTGGCGAGCGCCGCCGCAACCTGGCCAAGGAAAATGGCCAGCGGGAAGTTCCACGGGCTGATGCAGACGAACACGCCGCGCCCCTGCAAGAACAGCTCGTTCTGCTCACCTGTGTAGCCCGGCAGCAGGGTGGCCTTACCCATCATGGCGCGGGCCTGCTGGGCGTAGTAGCGGCAGAAATCCACCGCCTCGCGCACCTCGTCGATGCCATCTTGCAGCAGCTTGCCCGCCTCGCGGGTGCAAAGCGAAATGAACTGCTCGCGGTTCGCCTCCAGCAGATCCGCCAGCTTATCCAGGGTGGCGGCGCGCTCGGCGACCGGGGTTTCGCGCCAGCGCGGGAAGGCGGCGTGGGCGCTGGCCAGGGCCTGCTCCACGGCAGCGCCATCGGCCCAGCGGATCTTGCCCACCACCTGGCTGATGTCCTGCGGGCTCAGCACTGTCTGCAGCTCGCCCGTCACCAGCGTCTCGCCGTTGACGATGGGGCCGGCCTGCCACTGCTTGCTCTCCAGCTCCTTGAGCCTGGCGAAGAAGGGACGCTGAATGGAGACGATGTTCATGTTGACGCCGCTCGAGTTCTTGCGATCGCTAAACAGGTTCACCGGCTGCGGGATGCGATCGTTGGCCAGGGTCGGGTAGCGCTTGAGGGTGCGCAGCGGGTGTTCGGCCAAGCTGTCGACCGGGGTGTTGGGGTCCACCAGCTTGTGCACGAACGAGGTGTTGGCGCCGTTTTCCAGCAGACGGCGCACCAGGTAGGGCAGCAGATCCTTGTGGGCACCGACCGGGGCGTAGATGCGGCAGGCCAGACCCGGATTCTCTTTGAGCACCGTGTGATAGAGCTCATCCCCCATGCCGTGCAGGCGCTGGAACTCGAACTGGCGATCGCCGGCCATCTCGAGGATGGTCACGACCGTGTGGGCATTGTGGGTGGCAAACTGGGGCGAGATGGCGCCGATGGTCGCCTCGCTCAGCAGGTAGCGGGCACAGGCGAGGTAGGAGACGTCGGTCCCTGCCTTACGGGTAAACAGCGGGTAGCCCGGCAGGCCGGCCTGCTGGGCATACTTGAGCTCGCTGTCCCAGTAGGCGCCCTTGACCAGACGCACCGGGATGAGATCCCCCTGTTCGCGGGCCAGGGCGGTCAACCAGCACAGTACCGGCAGGGCGCGCTTGGAGTAGGCCTGCACCACCATGCCGAGCTTGCCCCAGCCGCGGTTGGCCTCACTGCGATAGAGCTGCTCGAACAAGTCCAGCGACAGCTCGAGACGGTCCATCTCCTCGGCGTCGATGCTGATGGCCACATCCCGCTCCCGGGCCAGGCGCACCAGACCGATGAGACGCTCGCACATCTCGCCGAGCACCCGTTCGCGGTTGGCCACGTCATAGCGCGGATGCAGGGCGGAGAGCTTGATGGAAATGGAAGGCGCCGGACCACCGTCGCTGATGCGCTCGGCGCCCACCGCCTCGATGGCGTTGCGATAGTCGGTCAGGTACTTGTCGGCGTCCTGCATGGTCAGGGCCGACTCCCCCAGCATGTCATAGGTATGGGTGAAGCCCTGTTCGCGCTGCTTGCGGCTGGCCTTGAGGGCCTCTTTCATGTCGCGGCCCAGCACGAACTGCTTGCCCATGATCTTCATGGCGGCGTACATGGCCGAGCGCACCATGGGCTCACCCAGCTTGTTGACCATGCGGCCCAGCAGATTGGCCGGGTTGCCGTCGAGCTTCTTGTCGAGCTTGATGATCTTGCCGGTCAGCATCAGGCCCCAGGTCGAGGCGTTGACCAGGGTAGAGTCGCTCTTGCGAAAGTGAGCCGCCCAGTTGGCGCCGGAGAGCTTGTCCTTGATCAGGGCATCGGCGGTGTCGGCGTCGGGGATGCGCAGCAGCGCCTCCGCCAGGCACATCAGTATGATCCCCTCCTGGGTATCCAGGCTGTACTCCTGCAAGAAGGCGTCGATGCCATCGCCGGCACCGTTCTCCTGACGCACCTTGCTCACCAGCGCGCGGGCGCGGCTGGTGATGCGCTCGAGAGCGGCACCATCGCTCGGCAGCATGGCCGACAGCTCGGTCAGGTAGGCATTCTCGTCCACCACGTAGTTCTGGGTGATGGCCTCGCGCAGGGCGGCGAGATCGGTGGGGCGGTAGTCGGGGGCAAGCACTTGGGTCGCTTTGAACATAGATGGGGTCTTCCTGTACACCCTGGGGGCTCAATGGGATGGCGCACGGCGCCGCAACGCCGGTAATGTATACAATCTTTGACCGCCAATGAAATGAAAATGTTGCCATTTTATTAATCTCCCCGCATCTTTTCCGGAATAAGGGCTCAACAAGGCCAACATCTCATCTGTCAGGGGAAGAGAGAGCGGGAAATTGCATACAATTTCCCTGCCCTGCCAACGCAAAGGGGGGATGCCTTGGCATCCCCCCTTTATTCACAGTGACTCGCTCAATTCATCCAGCGATCGCCACGACGCCGGCGCGGCAACATGGGCAGCAAGAGCCCCGCCAGGATGCCGGCGCCCACCATCAGACCGCCGCGAATGAACCAGTCCATCTGCATATCGTGCTCACGGTTGTCATAGCTCTGGTTGAGCGCGTCGTTCTGCTCTTTCAGGCTGGCCATCTGCGCGTCCCGCTGCTTGAGCTGAGTCTGCAGCTCGGTGAGCTGCTGCTGCTGCCGGGCTATGGTGTCATCCTTCTCGGCAAACAGCTGCTCGTTATCGCCGTTGAGATTCTTGAGACGTCCCTTGAGCTCATCGACCTGCTGCTGGAGCTGCGCCACCTGCTGACGGAAGCTCGGCCCAGTCTGCAGATCATCGCCCTTCACCCAACCGCTGCGCCCCTTGCCATCGGTGATCTGCACGAAGCCACCCTCATTGGAGCCGGTGAGCTCGACCGGCTCGCCCGCCTTGACGCTGCCGAGGATGCGGTACTGGGTTCCCGGCCCGCCGTGCATGAAGGAGTAGATGTTGTCGGATATGTAACGAGTCTCGGCCATGGTGTGGCTGGCAGCGAGAGTAAGCAGGATCCCGATCAGGGCACGCATGGATGTCGATGTCTCTGTATTGGTTGAAAAACAGCTTGGATGGTAAGCCGGAGCCCCCTCAAACCACAAGCAGAACCGCAACTGAGTGTGACGCTCAGCCGCGGCGCTGGCTCTCCTTGATCTGTCGGATCTCTTGTAAGAGCAGCTCCTGCTGCTGGGAAAGACGGTGGATCTGCTGCTGCAGCGCCAGGGTCTCCTTATTGGTGGACCGAAGAAAGAGGCTGGCCATGAAACCGCTCATGGCGCTGAACACGCCCACACCGAAGATGATCACCAGACTGGCCACGAAGCGCCCCTCGTCGGTGTGCGGCACTATGTCGCCATAACCGACGGTGGAGAGGGTCACCAGCGCCCACCAGAAGGCGTCATAGGGGCTCTTGATTTCACTACCGGGCACACCCCCTTCGACCCAGTACATGAGGCCAGCCCCCACGCCGAGCAGCATGAAGAAGAGCAGCAAGATACCAGCCAGATGGGTCTCGCTACGCTCGCGGCGGAATATGGCCAGCAGATCCGGGTTGCTGCGCAGCAGCTGGATCACCCGATAGAGCTGCAACAGCCGTGCCCAGCGCAGATGCTCCACCATGGGCAGACTGCCCGGCAGATAGAGCCAGTTGCTCTTGAGGTAGGCGAGGCGCTGATCGCTGCGCGCCAGGCCATAGCCAAAGTGGGCAAGGAAGAACAGGCAGAGCAGGTTGTCCACGTCATAGAAGAGGGCGAGCGCCTCTGGCGTGAAATATTTACCGAAAAACCAGCGCAAACTAACCAACAGCACAGAGACGGCCGAGAGCAGAGCCATCAAGAGATCCATGGCCCTCAGGCCGTTAGAGTGATGTCGCATACAAAACCATCATTGAGCTGAAACATTAATTATAAAAAACAAGATAATGCCGATATCCTGACGGTCAAAGGGGAATTCGCTTGTCAAAGGAGAGTCGTGATGCGTTTTAATGCCATCGAACGTCGCATGAGTGATGTTCGTCTGCTGCCCAAGGTAGTGATTCTGATGGTGGTCAGCACCCTGATGCTGCTGGCAAAACTCTGGTTCGACGCCAGTCACCTTGAGGAGACGCTGCTGCTGGGGGGCATTGAGGCCAGCAAGGCGGATCAGATGGCGCAGAGCCTCATCTGGAATGGGTTGATGGAGACGGCCGTCATGGGGGTCTTCTTCGTGGTCTTTCTGCTGGCCGGCTCCCGCCTCATGGTGCGCCAGGTAAACTATCTGGTGAGCCTCTTGCATCGCTTCTCCCAACAAGACCTTAGCCACAGGGTCGAGCTCAACTCCAAAGACGAGTTCGGCGACATAGCCCGCGCCGTGTCCCACTCCCAGAATCACCTGCGCGAGGTGTTCGGCAATCAGCGCAGCATCAGCAAGGAGCTCGGCGAGATCGCCTCTCAGGTGACCCTTTGCATGGAAGAGGCCAACGAGTCGATCAGCGAAGAGTTCAAACAGATAGAGCAGCTCGCCGGCGCCATGAGCGAGATGGCCGCCTCGGTGCGCGAGGTCGCCGGTCATGCGGAGCAGGCCTCCCGCGCCACCACAGAGAGCCGCGCCCTGGCCGAACAGGGACAGGGCTACGTAGCCGAGACCGTGACCACCATCTCGGCCCTGTCGACCAACATCCAGCGCTCCTCCGGCGTGGTCAGCGACGTGGAGCAGGGGGTGCAGCGCATCGGCTCCGTGGTCGACACCATCCGCAGCATCTCGGAGCAGACCAACCTGCTGGCCCTTAACGCCGCCATCGAGGCGGCCCGCGCCGGTGAGGCCGGCCGCGGCTTTGCCGTGGTGGCCGACGAGGTGCGCTCCCTGGCCAACCGGGCCCAGGCGGCCACGGTGGAGATCCAGCAGATGATCGAGCAACTGCAACAGGGCGCCCGCCAGGCCACCCTGCTGATGAGCGAGAGCGTGACCCAGGCCGATCTCGGGGTGGAGCAGGTGAACCGGGCCGGCGATCAGCTCGGCACCATAGTCAACCGGGTGCACGCCGTGGCCGACATGAACTACCAGATCGCCACCGCCGCCGAACAGCAGAGCAAGGTGGCCGAGGAGATGGAGGACAACCTTACCCAGGTCAAGCAGATCGTCGAGGGCTCTGTGGTGGTGATCCGCGAGCTGCTCGAGGCAAGCGGCCAGGTAGAGGCCCACAGCCGGGATCTGGACAGCACCATTCGGGCCTTTAAGCTGGACTGATCCCTCCCGTCACAACGGAGTGCCACGACACCGTGGCACCCTGGCCACTCTGGTTGTGTGCGTGCACTCCCACAGCCGGCCCCGCGCTGTGACTTAGCGCGGCAGAGTGTTAGATTGGCGGGCATAGTCAGTTGCAAAGGAACCTTGCCGTGACCCTGCCCGCCCCCCTCCTCCCCCTCGCCGAGCGCCACTGGCAGCGCCTGCTGGATCAGCAGCCAGAGCGTGCCAACCTGACCGAACCGGTTCGCGGCGCCCTGCTCACCCTGCTCGGTCTCTCGGATTTCGTGGCCGACGCCCTGCATCGGGAGCCTGCCTTGCTCGAGACCCTGCTGCAGAGCGGTGAGCTGGAGCAGGCCGAGCGTTGGCCCCGCTACCCGACCCAGCTTGCCGAGGCACTGGGCGACGTGCAGGACGAAGAGTCACTGAAGCGGGCCCTGCGCCGTTTTCGCCGCCATCATATGGTGGTGATCGCCTGGCGCGAGCTGCTGGGGCTGGCCCGGGTGGAGGAGAGCTTCATCCACCTCACCCAGCTGGCCGATGCCCTGATAGGCCAGACCCGCGACTGGCTCTATCACCTCCAGTGCCGCGAGCTGGGCACCCCGCTCGATGGCGAGGGCAATCCCCAGCCCCTGCTGATCCTCGGCATGGGCAAGCTGGGCGGTGGCGAGCTCAACTTCTCGTCCGACATCGACCTCATCTTCACCTTCCCCGAGAACGGCTACACCCATGGCGGGCGCCGTGAGCTGGCCAATCAGCAGTTCTTCATCAAGCTGGGTCAACGCATCATCAACGCCCTGCACCAGAGCACGGTCGATGGTCAGGTGTTCCGGGTCGACATGCGGCTGCGCCCGTTCGGCGACGCCGGTCCGCTGGCCATCTCGTTTGCGGCCATGGAGGACTACTACCAGCACCATGGCCGCAACTGGGAACGCTACGCCATGGTCAAGGCGCGGGTGATCGGCGCCGAGTGCCACTACAGTCGTGAACTCGGCGAGCTGCTGCGCCCCTTCGTGTTTCGCCGCTACATCGACTTCGGGGTCATCGACGGCCTGCGCCAGATGAAGGCGATGATCGCCGCCGAGGTCCGCCGCAAGGGGCTGGAGGGGAACATCAAGCTGGGCGCCGGCGGCATCCGTGAGGTGGAGTTTATCGTGCAGGCGCTGCAACTCATCCGCGGCGGCCGTGAGCCGGCTCTGCGAGTGCGCCACCTGCCGGACGCGCTCTCGGCCATCGCGGCTTGCGGTGCCCTCACCGGCGAGGAGAGTGAGCGCCTGCTCGGCGCCTATCGCTTCCTGCGCCGGGTCGAGAACCTGTTGCAGGAGATCGGCGATCAGCAGACTCAGACCCTGCCGAGCGAGGAGCGGGATCGCGCCCGCCTGGTGTACGCCATGGGGCAACCCGACTGGGCCAGCCTGATGACGCACCTCGACGAACAGATGGCGGCGGTGCACGCCGAGTTCGTCAAGGTGGTGGGCGAGGAGAAAGAGGCGCCGTCCCACCTCGAGCAGGCGTGGGTGGATCTGTGGCGCACCACGCTCGATCGCGACGAGATCATCGCCCTGCTGGCGGAGCAGGGAGCCGGCGACGGTGAGGCCATCGCCACCCATCTGCTCCATTTTAAGGAGGAGGCGTCACGCCGCCCCATCGGCCCTCAGGGACGCGCCGCGCTGGACTGGCTGATGCCGGAGCTGCTGCGGCTGGTGGCGAAGCAGACACAGCCCGGCCCCTTGTTCGATCGCCTCTGTCAGCTGCTGACTCGCATCTTCACCCGCAGCGCCTACCTGCAGCTGCTGGCCGAAAATCCGGGGGCCCTGGGACAACTGGTGCGCCTGTGCGCGGCCAGCCATCTGGTGAGCGACCAGCTGTCTCGCTACCCCATCTTGCTCGACGAGTTGCTCGATCCCCAGCACCTCTATCACCCGACTCCGCTCGATCACTACAAGCCCCAACTACGCCAGTTCCTGCTGCGCATCCCCGAAGAAGACGTGGAGCAGCAGATGGAGGCACTGCGCCAGTTCAAACAGGTTCAGCTGCTGCGCATCGTGGCGGCCGACATCGCCGGCGCCCTGCCCCTGATGAAGGTGAGCGATCACCTCACCTGGCTGGCGGAGGCCATCATAGAGGAGGTGGTGAACCAGGCCTGGAGCCAGATCACCGAACGCTATGGGGTACCGCCCGAAGTGGCCGAGAGTGGCGAGCGGGGCTTTGCCGTGATCGCCTACGGCAAGCTCGGCGGCATCGAGCTCGGTTACGGCTCGGACCTCGATCTGGTGTTCCTGCACACCGGCGAACCCGGGGGCTACACCAACGGGGCCAAGTCCATCGACAGCCGCCAGTTCTATATCCGGCTGGCCCAGCGGGTGCTGCATCTGTTTAGCACCCGCACCCCCTCGGGCATCCTCTACGAGATCGATATGCGGCTGCGCCCCTCCGGTGACGCGGGTCTGCTGGTCTCCTCTCTCGACGCCTTCGAGCACTATCAGCAGCACGACGCCTGGACCTGGGAGCACCAGGCCCTGGTGCGGGCCCGGCCCGTCTATGGGAACGAGCGCCTGCTGGCCGGATTCGCCCGGGTGCGCCGGGCCGTGCTTTCGCGCGAACGCGAGCGGGCCACACTCATCAAAGAGGTTCGCGAGATGCGCGCCAAGATGCGCGATCACCTGCTCAAGGCCGGCACCGGCGAGTTTGACCTCAAGCAGTCGCCGGGGGGCATGGTCGACATCGAATTCATCGCCCAGTTCCTGGTGCTGGCCCATGCCGCCGAGTTCCCGGAGCCACTCACCCGCTGGTCCGATAATGTGCGTATCTTCGACGAGTGCGTCATGACCGGAGTCTTGACCCTGGAGGAGGCCGAAGGGCTCAAGCACGCCTATCTGGAGATCCGCAACCTGGGCCACCGGCTCAACCTCTCGGAGATCTCCCGCCGGGTCTCGGATGACCAGCTGATGGCGGAGCGCCGCCATGTGCTCGCCCTGTGGCAGCGCCTGCTGGAATAACGCCCCGGCTTGTGACCTACACTTAGGCGGAGGTCGCAGGTAAAAGGAATATAAGAGTGGAGAAGCAGGGAGTGCTGCAGTTCTCCACGCTCGACGAGCAAGTCCAGGCACAGATCCTGGATCTCGTCAGCGATGGACTCTGGCTATGGAATGCCAACAGCGGGGAGGTGCTACGCTCGGCCTCCTGGTATCGCATGCTGGGTTATGAGCCAAACTGCCCGCCCCTCCTCACCCGAGAGCGCCTGATCCATCCCGATGACCATGCCAGGATCAAGGCGCTGCTCGATCAGCTGATGGAGGAGGGAGGAACCGAGGTGTGCTGCGAGTACCGCTGCCTGAGCCAGAGCGGTGACTACCTCTGGACCGAGGAGCGGATGCGCATCCTGAGCCGTCACCCCGATGGCAGCCTGGCCCTGCTGGCCGGGAGTCAACGTCTCGCCCAGGATCGCAGGGCGCAACTCGAGCGGCTCAGCAGCCACACCCTCAACCTGGAACGACAAGTGGCCCTGCGCACCGCCGAGCTGCAGGCCCTCAACGCCTCCCTGCTCGAGCAGCTCGAACAGAACCGCCGTCTGGCCGAGACCGACAGCCTGACCCAGGCTGCCAACCGCTATCAGGCCGAGCGAGTGCTCGAGCAGGAGTGCGCCCGTGCCCGCCGCTTTCGCCAACCTCTCTCCCTCATCGTGCTGGACATCGACAACTTCAAGGGGATCAACGACCACTTCGGTCATGCCGCCGGCGACCGCACCCTGAAGGAGCTGGTGCGCCTCATCGGTCAGCATCTGCGCAGCATCGATCTGCTGGCCCGCTGGGGGGGTGACGAGTTCCTCATCATACTGCCCGGCACTACGCTGCACGCGGCCCGAGCCGTGGCCGAGAAGCTGCAAGAGCTGGTGCACGCCCACCCTCCTCTGCACCAGGAGCCGGTCACCCTCAGCATGGGGCTGGCCCAGTTTCAGCCCGATGACACCCCGGAGCAGCTCACCCTGCGCGGCGATCGTGCCCTCTATCGCGCCAAGGGCGCCGGGCGAGACTGCGTTCGCGATTAAAGCGCTTCACTTTTCCCCAAACTCGCTGCTAAACTTTCATAATTCTTTCGAAACGAAACTTTTTCAGTGACCAAACGTAACACTCAACAGCGTCGCCACGCCATCGTCGCCCTGGTGCAGGAGCAGGGCGAAGTCAGCGTCGACACCCTGGCCAGGCACTTCTCCACCTCCGAGGTGACCATTCGCAAGGATCTCGCCGTGCTGGAGACGGGCGGGCTGCTGCTGCGCCGTTACGGTGGGGCTATCCCGCTGCCCACCGAGATGGTGGCCGAGGAGAATCCTGAGCAGGTTTCGAAACGAAAGCAGGCGATCGCCCGTGCCGCCGCCGAGCGGCTGCGCGACCATAATCGGGTCATCATCGACAGCGGCACCACCACCAGCGCCATGATCCCCCTGCTTGGCAGCAAGCGCGGCCTCATCGTCATGACCAACTCCCTCAACGTGGCCGGCGCCCTGCGCGAGTTGGAGAACGAGCCAACCCTGCTGATGACCGGCGGCACCTGGGATCCCCACTCCGAGTCCTTTCAGGGTCAGGTGGCCGAACAGGTCCTGCGCTCCTACGATTTCGATCAGCTCTTCATCGGCGCCGATGGCATCGATCTCGAGCGAGGCACCACCACCTTCAACGAGCTGGTGGGGCTGTCGCGGGTGATGGCCGAGGTATCGCGCGAGGTGATCGTCATGGTCGAGTCCGAGAAGATCGGCCGCCGCATCCCCAACCTCGAGTTGCCCTGGGGCCGTATCCAGACCCTGGTGACCGACGACGCCCTGGCTCCCGAGGCCCGGGAGAAGATTCAGGCTCAGGGGGTGACGCTCATCTGCGCCCCCCTCAATCACTAATTTCGTTTGCAAGGAGAGTTTCTATGTGTGGCATCGTCGGGGCCGTAGCCCAGCGTGACGTGGCAGAGATCCTGGTCGAGGGGCTGCGCCGCCTCGAGTATCGCGGTTACGACTCGGCCGGGGTGGCCGTGTTCAGCGCCCAGCACCCCCTGCAGCGGGTGCGCCGCCTCGGCAAGGTCGCCGAGCTGGCCAAGGCCCTCGACGAGCAGTCGGTCCACGGCGGCACCGGCATCGCCCACACCCGCTGGGCGACCCACGGCGAGCCCTCCGAGCGCAACGCCCACCCCCACCTCTCCGAGCACATCGTCGTGGTGCACAACGGCATCATCGAGAACCACGAGGCGCTGCGCGAGGAGCTCAAAGCCCTGGGCTATGTCTTCACCTCCGACACCGACACCGAGGTGATCGCCCACCTGGTGCATCACGAGCTGAAAGAGGCGCCGAGCCTGATCGCCGCCATGCAAAAGGCGGTCAAGCAGCTACGCGGCGCCTACGGTACCGTGGTGATGGACACCCGTGACGACAGCCGTGTGGTGGTGGCCCGCTCCGGCTCCCCTCTGGTGATCGGCCGCGGCATCGGCGAGAACTTCATCGCCTCCGACCAGCTAGCCCTGCTGCCGGTGACCCGCCGCTTCATCTTCCTGGAGGAGGGGGACGTGGCCGAGGTGACCCGCCGCGACGTGCAGGTGTTCGACGTGGACGGCAAGCCGGTGGTGCGCGAGGAAAAAGAATCCGACATCTCCCACGACGCCGGTGACAAGGGCGAGTATCGCCACTACATGCTCAAAGAGATCCACGAGCAGCCGGCCGCCATCAACCAGACCCTGGACGGGCGTCTGGGCCTCGATCACGTGGTGGTCGAGTCCTTCGGCAACGGCGCGCGCGCCATCTTCGACCAGGTCGAGCACATCCAGATCGTCGCCTGCGGCACCTCCTATCACTCCGGCATGGTGGCCCGCTACTGGTTCGAGTCCATCGCCGGTGTCTCCTGCAACGTTGAGATCGCCTCCGAGTTCCGCTATCGCAAGTCGGTGGTGCGCCCGGGCAGCCTGCTGGTGACCCTCTCCCAGAGCGGCGAGACCGCCGACACCCTGGCCGCCCTGCGCCTGGCCAAGACTTGCGGCTACATGAGCTCGCTGGCCATCTGCAACGTGCCGGGGTCGTCTCTGGTGCGTGAATCGGATCTCGCCTTTATGACCCGCGCGGGGGCAGAAATTGGAGTGGCCTCCACCAAGGCCTTCACCACCCAGCTGGCCGGCCTGCTGATGCTGGTGGCCGCCATCGGCCGCTGCCGCGGCAACCTGGACGCCGCCGCCGAGGCCACCCTGGTCAAATCCCTGCATGCCCTGCCCCAGCGCATCAAGGAAAGCCTCTCCTTGGCCAAGCAGATCGAGACCCTGGCCGAGGAGTTCGCCGACAAGCAGCACAGCCTGTTCCTGGGCCGTGGCGATCAGTACCCCATCGCCATGGAGGGGGCGCTCAAGCTCAAGGAGATCTCCTACATCCACGCCGAGGCCTATGCCGCCGGTGAGCTCAAGCACGGCCCGCTGGCGCTGATCGACGCCGAGATGCCCATCATCGTCGTGGCGCCGAACAACGACCTGCTGGAGAAGCTCAAGTCCAACGTGGAAGAGGTGCGTGCCCGCGGCGGCATCCTCTATGTCTTCGCCGACGCCGAGACCGGCTTCAAGAGCGACGACACCATGCGGGTGATGAACCTCAACCACGTGGAAGAGGTGATCGCGCCCATCGTCTACACGGTGCCGCTGCAGCTGCTCTCCTACTACGTGGCCCTCATTAAGGGCACCGACGTGGATCAGCCCCGCAACCTGGCCAAGTCGGTCACCGTCGAGTAAGCAAAAGGCCCCGAAAGGGGCCTTTTTGGAAAGGGAACTGAATAAAGCCTGCGCCGTTGCAGGCTAAAGGATCAGGACTCGTTGGTCAGCAGCCAGGCTCTGAGCAGATTGGCCAATTGCTCGCGCTGTTCGTCTGTTAGCGGATCGAGGATGGCTTTTTCATTAATGACATGCTCTTCAACTGCCTTATCAATCAGATCTTTACCTTCTTTCGTCAACACGACACAACAGCTTCTTCTGTCTTCAGGACTAGCAATACGTTCAATCAGTCCCCGTTGTACCAACTGCTCAATGCGCGTGCTCATTGCACCGGATGACAGCATCAGCGTCTGATAAAGCCCGGTTGGCGTCATCGGTTCATTGAAGCGTCTCAGCGTAGCCAAGATATCGAACTCAACTGCACTTAGTGCATTGTTTTTAAATGTTTCATTTACTCTCTTGTCAATAATTCTGCTCATTCGACTGAGTCGACCAAGCACCCCCATGGGTGAGCAGTCCAGATCTGGCCTCTGGTGCTGCCACTGTACCAGCAATCGGTCTACATGATCGTATTGCATCATTACCTCTCAAAATACCTCCAAAGAAAGATACTTGACATGGAGATTGTTGGCTAGTATTTTTCAGAAGTGCCTTTTCAAAAAGATACTTACTAAAAAGCAAACTCACTCTATCGCCAATCTTGCCTGTCACAAGCACCAAAAGGAAAAGTGTTATGCATCATCAAGAAAGGAATCATCGCTTACCCGTCCCCCCTCTGTGATGTGTCTGCGGTGTTTACGTCATTAGTGCCGGCGAAAGCCAAGAATCCGATTTAGCACCGATGCTGCCAGAGCCACTTATCGGAAACGTGCTGGCTCTTCAGGACACAACACCTGTGGAAAGCACCATGAATGAAGTTACCCGCATCCATGTTGGTGACCGTTATTCTGGATTTTATCCGGGGAAAACCATGAAAACATATCAAACCCTGATAGATGTGGCTTTGACGGCCCTGGCCCCTATCATCTGGGGCAGCACCTACATAGTCACCACTGAATTACTGCCAAAGGATCTGCCTCTGTTGGCATCCATGATCCGGGCACTTGGCGCGGGTCTGATCCTGCTGCTGTTTTGCAAGATCCGTCCTGTAGGCATGTGGTGGGGAAAAATCGTCGTGCTCGGGTCACTCAATATTGGCCTGTTCTTTTATTGCCTGTTTGCAGCCGCTTACTACTTACCCGGGGGGCTAGCCGCGCTCGTCATGTCGGTGCAGCCATTAATTGTCATGGGATTGGGCGTCATCTTCTTCCAAAGCAAACTCAGCCTGCCCCATCTCCTTTCTGCCTTGCTAGGTGTCTTTGCTATCAGCCTGCTGGTCCTTAACAGTACCGTCAAACTCAACGGATGGGGTGTCTCATTCGGATTAATCGGTTCATGCAGCATGGCCCTTGGCATCTTATTGACGAAACACTGGGGACGTCCCGAAGGCATGTCTCTGCTTGGCTTCACAGGCTGGCAATTGACGCTTGGTGGACTGATCTTGTTGCCCATCGCTCTTTGGTATGAGGATGTTCCTGAAGTGCTGACGATCTGGAATATCTCTGGCTATGCCTATCTGAGTCTGGTTGGCGGGGTCTTTGGTTACTTGGTCTGGTTCCGTGGCATCGAGAAACTAAATCCTGTCACGACCTCTTTCCTCGGATTTCTCAGTCCAGTGTCTGCCAGCCTGCTGGGGTATCTCATCCTCGAGCAGTCATTAACCCAACTTCAGCTCGTGGGTGCACTTGCCATTATTGCCTCTGTTTACATGACGCGTCCGCAGACACAACAACTGTCTGTACCGACGAAGTCACCGTCCCCTCCTCACGATCATAAGGAAGATGAAAAATGAAGCTCAGTATTATTTCAGGAAGCCACCGGGAAAACTCATACAGTCGCAAGGCGGCAACCTATTTACAGCACCTTGCTCGTCTTGAAGGCTTCCTGGACGCGAACATCATGGATTTGAGCACCCTTGCTTTCCCCTTATGGAATGAAGGGGTCTGGAATGCCAGCGAAGAATGGGGTAGTTGGAGAGCCCTGGCATCAGAGTTGAAGCAATCCGATGCAATCGTGCTGATTACGCCAGAATGGCATGGCATGGTGACGCCAGCCCTCAAGAACTTCCTGATGCTGTGCACTTCGCACGAGTTGGGCCATAAACCCGCACTGCTCGCCAGTGTTTCAACGAGCGTGAACGGTGTTTATCCGATCAGTGAGCTACGGATGACTGGCAGTAAAAATAACCATGCCTGCTTTATCCCGGATCATTTGATTTTCCGTCACTGTGAAAGCCTCCTCATATCGGACAATGCGGTCAGTGACGAACGGTTCGACAGCCGGGCACGCTATACCGTCAAGTCGCTGGCAGCCTATGCAAAAGCGTTGGGTTCTGTCCGCACAACACTGCAAGAAGAGATGCACAATTTTCCATTTGGCATGTAACAAGGAGAATTCCATACGCATCTACAGGGCCTTTCTCTTCCCGAAACCGGTTTCGTGCACTGCCAACCATCTCACATCTTCAGTAATTTCAATCGGGTATGATTCGCGCGCTGGCAATAACAACTACAGAAGCGAATCATCATGGAACAATACTTCAAGCTGGGGGCGGTGGCCGCCATCCTGTTGCTGTCTGGCTGTCAGGGCGACAACAGCAGCCAACCGCAACCCGGTGACGTGACCCTGCGTCTGATCCAGACCTCCGACATCCATTCCAACCTGCTCGGTTTTGACTACTACCAGAACAAGGAAGACCGCAAGTTCGGCCTCTCCCGCACCGCCCTGCTGATCCGTCAGGCGCGCGCCGAGAACCCCAACAACCTGCTGCTCGACAACGGCGACCTGATCCAGGGATCGCCGCTCGCCGACTACATCTTCGATCAGCAGGAGAAGGGGAACTACCTGGCCAAGCAGGCCCACCCCGCCTTCAAGGCGATGAACGAGCTGGGCTATGACGTGGGCAACCTCGGCAACCACGAGTTCAACTACGGCCTCGACTACCTGACGGCGGCGCTCAAGGGGGCCAACTTCCCCTATGTGAACGCCAACGTCTTCGCTGCCGGTGCCTTCAAGCGCGACGCCAGCGGTGCCATCGACTGGAGCGCCAACCGCTTCACCCCCTACCTGCTGCTCGATCGCCAGGTCAAGGATGCCAACGGCAAGACCCAGACCGTCAAGGTCGGCGTGCTGGGGCTGACCCCGCCGCAGGTGGTGCAGTGGGACAAGCGCCACCTGGAGGGCAAGGTAGTGGTGGCCGACATGGTCGAGACCGCCGAGCACTACATCCCCGAGATGCGTGCCAAGGGGGCCGATCTGGTGGTGGTGGTGGCCCACACCGGCATCACGGGCGCCAGCCGTGAGCAGATGATGGAGAACACCGCCTACTACTTGGCGCAGGTGAAGGGGGTCGACGCCCTGATGCTGGGCCACGCCCACAAGAACTTCCCCGGCGACTACCCGGACATGGCCGGCATCGACAACGACAAGGGCACCCTGGCCGGCGTGCCGACCGTGATGCCCGGCTACTGGGGCAACCACCTCGGCATCATCGACCTCAAGCTCACCTTCAAGGAGGGTCGCTGGCAGGTGGCCTCGAGCCAGGCCCAGCTGCGCAAGATCGACAGCAGCGAGGGGAGCCCGGTTGACGAGAAGGTCGCCGGCCTGGTGCAGGCAGATCACGATGCCACCAACGCCTGGCTCGACGAGCCCCTCGGCCAGATCACCCAGCCCATCCACAGCTTCTTCGCCCTGGTGCAGGACGACCCCTCGATCCAGCTGGTGAGCGACGCCCAGCGCTGGCACGCCAACAGCCTGCGCCAGAGCGGCCTGCTCAAGGAGAGCTGGCCCATACTGTCGGCGGCGGCGCCGTTCCGCGGTGGCCGCAACGGCATCACCGACTTCACCTGGGTGCCGGCGGGCAACATCTCACTGCGCAACGTCTCGGATCTCTACATCTACCCCAACACCCTGCAGGTGGTCGCCATCAACGGAGCCACCGTCAAGGAGTGGCTGGAGATGAGTGCCGGCCAGTTCAACCGCATCGACCCGGCCGCCACCACCACCCAGTGGCTGGTGAACGAGCAGTACCGTACCTACAACTTCGATGTGCTGGACGGGGTGAGCTATGAAGTGGATGTGACCCAGCCGGCCCGCTATGACAAGGACGGGGTCAAGGTGAGTGACGGCAGTCGCATCAGCAACCTCACCTATCAGGGGCAACCTATCGATCCGGCCCAGATGTTCTACGTGGTGACCAACAACTACCGCGCCAGCGGCGGCGGCCACTTCCCGGGCATCAACAGCAAGGTGATCGTGCACGAGGATCCCAAAGAAACCCGCGAGATCCTCTCCGAGTACCTGGTGCATCTCTCCACCGCCAATCCGGGTGGTTTCTCCCCAAGCGCCGACGGCAACTGGCACATGAAGGCCCTGCCGGCCAGCGTCGACCTGCGCCTCTACTCCTCCCCGCGGGAGGAGGCCAAGGCCCTGGCGGGCAGCGATCTGCAGTATCTCTCGACCCTGCCGGCGGATGATTCCAAGCACCCCGGCTACGCCATCTACCGGCTGGTACGCCAGCCCTGATGACAAGGCGGCCTGCGGGCCGCCTTTTTTATCGCCCCGAGAGGGCCAACAGCAGCGCCAGGACGATAAAGATGAGACCGAACCCCCGGTTGAGCCAGCGCAGCTGCCCCTGGCGGGCGAGCCGGCCAAGCAGCAAGCCGGCGCCAAGGGCATAGCTCACCATGGCCAGGGTATCGATGGCGATGATGATGGCACCGAGGCGCAGGTAGTGGGCCATCCCCTCACCGGCCCCCACAAACTGAGGCAGGAAGGCGACCAGAAAGACGATGGACTTGGGGTTACTGAGGTTGACCAGAAACCCCTGGCGCAGGCTCTGCCATGCACAGCCCTGCGAGGTCCCACCTTGCCGCAACGCCCCCTCTCCCTGACGAAACTTGGCAATGCCCAGGTAGCAGAGATAACCGCTGCCCATCAGCTTGATGACCTGGAACAGGGTATCCGAGCCGGCCACCAGGCTGCCGAGACCGGCACTCACCACCAACAGATGCAGCAGCAGGGCCAGTTGCAGGCCGAGGATGTTAAACCCCGCCAGCCGCCGACCCCCCTCCAGGGTGCGCGACATGGTCGCGATGGCCCCGGCACCGGGCGAGAAGCTGAACGCCAGGCAACTGGCGGTGAAGAGGGAGAGCAGGGTGGGAGTCATGGGTTCTCCTGGGGGTGACGGACGAGGTTGGGCGCCACGGTACCATGTGCTAGCATCCGGCTGATATTCACCCATCGGTTAATCCGACATTAAGGAGTGGGTTAATGATCGCCCTGCAGGATCTCCACTTTCTCGTCACCCTGGCGACCAGCCCCAGCTTTGCCATCGCCGCCCGTCGTCTCGACGTCTCGGCACCGCATGTGACCCAGAAGCTCAAGCGGCTGGAGGCCAGCCTGGGCGTCTGTCTGTTCGAGCGCGGTCGCCAACCCAGGCTCACCCCCCAGGGACGACTCATCACCGAACGCGGCGGCGAGGTGCTGCGCCAGATGCGGGCGCTGGAGGAGAGCCTTCAGAGCAGCCGCGAGGAGCTGGGGGGTCAGCTCAATATACTGGCGCCCATCGGCTTTGGGGAGAAACGCCTCGCCCCCCTGCTGGGGGAGTACCGGCGCCAGCATCCCCATGTGACCCTCGATCTGACCCTCTCGGATCGCCCCGCCTGGGAGGGTAATCCGCGCCAACCCGACATCATGTTCTACATTGGCGATCTGCATCAGAGCCCGCTCTATCGCACCCTGATAGCCCCAACCTGCCGCCTGCTGTGCGCCGCGCCGGCCTATCTGGCCAGCATGCCGCCGCTGCACCGGCCGGAGGATCTCGCCCATCACCACTGCATAGTGCTGCGGGAGAACGACGAGGATTGCACCCTGTGGCGCCTGCGCCACCTCGCCTTGGGAGAGGAGTCGAGCATCCGGGTCTCTCCCTCCCTCACCAGCAACGTGGCCGATGCGGTCAAGCAGTGGGCCCTGCAGGGACTGGGGATCATTCATCGCTCCGAGTGGGATCTGCAACCCGAGCTGGCGGCGGGCACCCTGGTCCCCGTGCTGCCCGACTATGCGCCGCCCGCCGTCGATATCGTCGCCCTGATGGGCAGCAGCCGGGAGAGCCGGCCGCGCCGACTCAACCACTTCATCACCTTTGTTCAGGCGCGACTGCGAGAGGAGCTCGGCGCCGCCAAGGTGCGGCCATAAAAAAGGAGCCGTGTCGGCTCCTTCTATGCGGCGTCGAGGCCGGGCTATTTCACCCCGTAACTGGCGAGGATTTTGTCCAGGGTGCCATCGGCCTTGATGGCCGCCAGCCCCTTGTTGAAGGCCTCTATCCACTGCTTGCTATTGGGATTTTTCAGGCCGCTGGCCACGTGGAGCGGGTTGGTCGAGAGGGCCTTGGTCGTGAAGCTGAACTGGGCCGCGTCCATGCCCTGCTGGGCCATGATGGCACGGGCGACCACCTCGTCCTCCAGGGTCAGATCGATGCGATGATCCAGCAGTTTCTTGAGGTTGGTGGGCAGATCCACCGCCTCCTGCCGGTTCAGATCCGCCTGCATAAAGTCATCGCCATAGCCGTAGCCCCGCACGATGCCGACGCTCTTGCCCTTGAGGCTGTCGAGCCCGCTGTAGTCGAAGCTGCCCCCGGCCAGCTGGATAAACTTCACCTCGTTATTGAGGTAAGGGTCGCTAAAGAGCAGGGTCTTGGTGCGCGCCTCGGTGAACCAGGCCCCCACCAGGATGTCGATGCTCCCCTCCTCCACCCCCGAAAGGGCGCGGGCCCAGGGCATGATCCGCATCTCCAGCTGATGCCCCTGGCTTGCCAGGGCACTTTTGACTATCTCCACCGAGATCCCTTTGCTCCCGTCGATCACGAAGGGGGGCCAGGGGTCTTGCGCCGCCGTCACCGTCGCCGCCTGGGCGCCGGTCAGGCTCCACAGCAACAGCACTCCGCCAATCCATGCTTTCATCTTCCACTCTCCATCGGGTTGATTCACCTCACTGAGCTAAGAAGAGGGCAGAGGGGGCGTCAAGGCACCGGTTTCTCACGCCCGCCCAGAATCAGGCGCGGCGCAGGATCCAGTTGCAGGGGGATCGCCTCGAGCGGGGTGCCGCGGCTGTGCTGGTCTATGATGCGGGCGGCCATGCGCCCCAGGCTCTCATAGCTGCTGATGGTGCCCACGCTGCAACCGTAAGACATAAACAGCTCGGCGCCGCACAGGGTCGGGATCCCGGCCCGGTTTAGCGACGCCAGCAGGCGCGGCGCCACCGAGAGCAGATAGCTGTCGGCCCCCAGATAGACGATGGCATCCCCGGCATCGTGCACCAGTCGCGCCAGCTCACTGTCGAGTCGCTTGGCAACCGGCACTATGCGCCAGGTCTCCACCGGCCAGTTGAAGCGCTGGGCCTCGTGGATCACCATCTCTGCCAGCAGCAGGGTGTTCTGCTCTCTCGGATTGAAGGGGAGCAGGAGCCGCCGCCCCGCGGGAAGATGGCGACGGCCATTTTCCAGTTGCAGCCCCATGGGCACCAGATTGCTGACCCCCGCCACCTGGCGGTTGACCCCCGGCTCATCGGAGAGGATGCCAGCCCCGAAAGGGTCGGAGACCACGTTGAAGATAAGCGGCTTGCGCCCGCCCATTAGGCTCTTGGCCATCAGGGTCGCCGTGGTGCCGAAGGTGTAGACATAGTCATACTGCTCGATGTTGGGCAGCAGCTGCTGCCGCAGCAGGGTCGCCAGCAGGTTGCGATCCAGATTGGCGTTGAAGGTGACAAAGCGCGCCCGATAGCCAAGGCGAGCCAGCTCGTCGCGAAACCCCTCCTCGGCCTGGGTCTCACCCCGCCACAGCACCATGGCGATGGTCAACGCCTGAGCCGGCAGCGTTAACAACAACAGCAGCACCACGACTCCGACTCTCATGCTTACCCCTCCGCTTGCACCCTTCAGTTAGCGTAGGCCAGCCAACAAAAAGCCGAACCCTGGGGTTCGGTAGGAAAAGTGGCAAGAAAAAGATAGCCAGACTCAATGCAGATGACCGTAGGGCACCGCATCAAGAATAAGATGGTTATCGCGCAAAAATAAAAAATACCGATACAAACACCCAGCCAATACCCCAGACAGAGAGTTTTATTTATGAAGAATTGTTTTAAACTGATATTTTGTATTGAGGTGAAATATGAAAGCACTTGTATATCCGCTACTAGTAACCAGTCTTACTTGCTTCGCCAGCGAATGCGATAATTTATTGGTAAACGGTAGCTTTGAGAACTCTCCACTTCGCCCATCTATTTGGGAAACATTTACCGAACCTCTTTTGGGACACCCACCTTTCTACTGCTGGCGTTAGCTCACATCCATTACCGAGATGATTTGGCCCCTTGAGACCTCAGACGCCAAGCATCAAACGTTGGGGAGAGTGAATTCCTAAAAACAGGCCACCGAGCGGCCACGTGACCGCACTCATGTCATGAGATGCGCCAGAAGGGAAAGTCGACTTGAAGCGAGATTAGTGGGTTGGCTGGTGACACCGTCGCTGGCCGCAGTGGTAGGCGTAACGCTCTCGCGCCGTACCGTGGCCGATAGCCCGGATGCCGCTTCGTTTGAACAGCCTCACCTGCTTGAGCCAGTCGTCAGCGTCGAGTTGCAACCGTTGCAAGATTAGCCTCTTTTTAGACACCCACCTTTCTACTGAAGGCGTTAGCTCAATCCATTACCGAGATGATTTGGCCCCTTGAGACCTCAGACGCCAAACATCAAACGTTGGGGAGAGTGAATTCCTAAAAACAGACCACCGAGCGGCCACGCGACCGCACTCATGTCATGAGATGCGCCAGAAGGGAAAGTCGACTTGAAGCGAGATTAGTGGGTTGGCTGGTGGCATCGTCGCTGCCCGCAGTGGTGGGCGTAACGCTCTCGCGCCACGCCGTGACCAATGGCCCGGATGCCGCTTCGTTTGAACAGCCTCACCTGCTTGAGCCAGTCGTCAGCGTCGAGTTGCAGGCGCTCCAGTATGGGGGAAAGCGCCTCGGGAATATGGCCCCGCTTGTCGTCGCGAATGGCACGGCCGGTCCAGTCAACTAAAGCCAGATAGTCGGTGAAGGTGTAGGGAAGTGACTTGGATTCACCCTTCTTGGCAAACGGGAGCAGCAGGGGCGGTAGCTCGGTGGTTTGGGCTCTTCCCAGACGCTGGCTGATGCTGGTGTAGTCACTCTCTTCGGGCCGGTCGGCAAGTTTGGCGCGGATAGGATTGAGCTCCACATAGGCCATGCAGGCTAATAGCGCCGATTCTGTCAGCAGGGCCTGACTCTTGAAGCGCCCCTCCCAGAAATGGCCCTTGCAGCCGTCTTCCTGATTGGCCTTACGAGCTAGTCCTTCGTTGAGCAGGCGCACGAACCAGCTGATGGAGTAGAGCCGCCGGCGCCACTCATCTATCAGCCCTTGCACCACCGAGAGCTCTGGCTCAATCAGGGCATCCCCCTGATACCAGCGCCGCACCAGCAGCGGCCACTGAAACAGCCCGGCCCAGCGCTCGGCCACCTCCCGCTCACTCCAGCCCTGGGCCTGCTCGGCATCCACTCTCAGCACCAGGTGGTAGTGGTTACTCATCACCGCATAGGCGGAGATGCCGATGGCAAAGAGCCGCGACAGCTGGCCCAGTCGGTCGACCACCCACTGGCGGCGATGCTCGTAACTCTGGCCCGAGTGGGCATCTTCCCCACACAGAAAGGCCCGCCGCACGCAGCGACTCACCACATGGTAGTAGGGCGTATCCTGCAGGCTGATTTGACGTGAGCGGGCGATAGTCATGGCGAGTTCCTCGGCAGTGATGCTTCAAGCCAAGCAGGCCATTATGCCTCTGTCAAAATGGTGGGTGTCCCAGAATCACCTGCCTCGGGAATATGGCCCCGCTTGTCATCGCGGATGGCACGGCCAGTCCAGTCAACCAGCGCCAGATAGTCGCTGAAGGTGTAGGGGAGTGACTCGAGTTTACCTTTCTGAGCGAAAGGGAGCAGCAAGGGTGGCAACTCGGTGGTCTGGGCCCTTCCCAGGCGCTGGCTGATGCTGGTGTAGTCACTCTTCTCGGGTCGGTCGGCGAGTTTGGCACGGATGGGGTTGAGCTCCACATAGGCCATGCAGGCGAGCAGTGCCGACTCCGTCAGCAGGGCCTGACTCTTGAAGCGCCCCTCCCAGAAGTGACCCTTGCAGCTGTCTTCCTGATTGGCTTGGCGGGCCAGTCCTTCGTTGAGCAGGCGCACAAACCAGCTGATGGAGTAGAGTCGCTCTCGCCACTCCCCTATCAATCCCTGCACTACCGCGAGCTCAGGCTCAATCAGGGCATCCCCCTGATACCAGCGCCGTACCAGTAGCGGCCACTGGAACAGCCCGGCCCAGCGCTCGGCCACCTCCCGCTCGCTCCAGCCCTGCGCCTGCTCGGCATCTACTTTCAGCACCAGGTGGTAGTGGTTGCTCATCACCGCGTAGGCGCAGATACCGATGGCAAAGAGCCGTGACAGCTGGCCCAGCCGGTCAACCACCCACAGGCGTCGATGCTCGTAACTCTGGCCCGAATGAGCATCTTCCCCGCACAGAAAGGCCCGCCGCACACAGCGGCTCACCACGTGGTAGTAGGGCGTATCCTGCAGGCTGATTTGACGTGAGCGGGCGATAGTCATGGCGAGTTCCTCGGCAGTGATGCTTCAAGCCAAGCAGGCCATTATGCCTCTGTCAAAATGGTGGGTGTCCCAGAATCTTAGAATCTTCGTCCCAGAATCTTCGATAACGGCACTATAGCCTGTCTCAATACTCCCGCTTGGTAACATTGGTCAATAGAGCAGATTAATCTGAAGCTGATTGGCGACGGGAATATTACTACGCTGTGGAAAAAACACACAAAAATTCATTGCGACATAAATGATACAAACCCAGAGGATCTGTCATTAGACTGCTCTAATAGAAATTAAAGTGCGGGGTATCACACCTTTAAACTAATAGGCTTCATACAAACCCCCATCAGGGTTACACTGCCTTACCCATTACAATGGGTATACCCGTAGTCCTTAAGAGTGAGGCTAATTCAATGAAATGGTGGGAAAAAACGGTTGAATACACATTTGTCTTAGAGGCAGCCCAAAAGGGCGTATTTAACCTTTTTATGCCTTTAGATGGTGATGTTGAGTCAATCGGTGACACTGTTGTATGTAAAGATTCTAAATATTTTATTCTGGAGTTTAAAAAAACTCTCTCTGACCTTTCGGGAGAATTCAAGAAATATGAGGGCGGTAAAGTCGGTTTTTCTAAGGCTGCGAATGAATTAAAAAACATGCCTGCTTATCAAGCTCATTTTTTGATAGGAGGAAAAATAGGGACAAAAAAACATTTAGAAATTCAAGTTAGCCACTATTTTGAGCATGCTATCACAGATGGTATCTTGAGTAATACCTTTCAGAAAGGAGCATCTCTTAAGGAAATGCAAGAATATTCAGAAAAATTAACAACACTAAAAAGCTTAGGAACAGAGATTGATACTAATGGTAGCTCATCTGGTGGATTTCATTATGAAAGTGTTCTAGCTATTTCAATGTCTGGTAATACGGCGACGTTAATCCCGCTTAAATATTTCAAAAATTTTAATCTCACTAAAACATATACTTTCAGTCCTAACGGACCATGAATTAACATCAACATACAACATTACAGATATTGGCCGTACTATAACTCACTTAGCCTGACTACAACCCAAAACCATAATATATAAATGTAGTATGGCACCTAACGGAAATAATTTGGTGACACAATGTTTGACAATATAATTTTGGATACCAATATACTTCATAAAGATTACAATCTTAGGTCTAACGACCTGAAGAAAATTGTTAAGATTGCAGGAATATACAAAACAAATATCTGCATCCCTCAAATCGTAATCGATGAGTGTCTTGGTCAATATACCAAAGAGTTCAATAAAACACTAAGAGAACTCAGTGACATTCAAGCCAAGCTATCAAGAATACTCCTCGACAAGAAAGCTAACGAAGTTGCATTTGATAAATTGCTTTCCTCAATAAAGAAAAGGGAGTCAGAATATAAGACATGGCTTGAAAGTTTTATAAAAGACAAGAGAATAAATATTGTCCCATACAGTTCAGTATCGCATCAAAATATTGTTAATGCTATTTACTCCTTGAGACATCCATTCACTGAAAATGGTAAAGAACAAGGATATAAAGATTACATGCTAGCTTTATCTGTAATGGAAAAATACCCAAATTCAAAAAGTATAATTTACACAAAAAACATAAAGGATTTTGCGGGAGCTAAGCAAGAAAAATCGATAATTGTTGGACTGCACCCTGACTTTTCGTTCGATAACTGCAAAGTCACTGATAACTTGCCATCATTAATTCAAGCTTTGCATAAAAATAATAACCACTTATCAAAATCCAATATTTCCGAGGTGCAAATTGAATCATTTATAGAGCAATTGGTTGATGATTTATTAGAAAATATACTTTATAAGGATGAGTTATATGGGGAACTAGTATTCGACCCTGTCATAAATAAAAATACTTTATATCATCAGGTTCTTGATGAACTAATTATAGAAGGTGATAGTGAAAATGATTTGTTTTCAATATCAGGAAAGCTATCAATAGATTTCACGTGCAACTTTGCAATTGATAATTATGACATGATGATGTTTGATGAAAATTTTGTTTTTTACGACATTGTAGAAAAGATGGCATCAAAAAAATATAAGGATGACGACGAGTGGAAGATTAACCTATACGACATTAGATACAAGGCAACCATTGAGTTCACTTATGATTTATTTGATGCTGGCAAGTCGCCTCTAGATAAATACGATGAATATTCCCTAATAATAAACAGACTAACAGTGGATGTTTGAATGCATTCTTTCTGGCACCATGTAAATATAGTGTTGCGACGTGCGATAAATAACAAAAACGGTAATAGATAAAATGGTAAAATCCCATTCCGCTTTGCACTGCATGTAACTTTAGTCATTTATCCCCCCTTCGAAACATACATATTTCAGGCAAAGTTCACTACTTGGAAGAGGCCCATTTGGAGATACGAGATTAGTATTTTGATAATGAGGGGATTCTCATAAAGTATGGAGTAAGAACAGTATTACCTTCTCTTATTCGCTGAGGCGAGCCCGCTTGTCCAGGCCGCGAGACAGGATGTCGAGCGAGCGGCGCCGGGCCATGAATGGCCCGTCGGCGCGTGCCGTCGGACAAGCGGGTGAGCCGAAGGAACCCGACGAAGTCGGGCTAATAAGCGGGGGTGGCCTTTCTTTTGGTGACTTTTCTTTGGCCACGCAAAGAAAAGTCACTCGCCCAAGCCCGAAGGGCGGGCGAAACCCCTTCGAGGCCAGCGGCCTCGCGTCCTGCACGGCAAGGCCGTGCCATTCCCCCATCACACGGTACGGACGATTACGCCTCACGGCTAATCTCCCCTACGATTTCACGGCGCAGCCGTGCCTGCTTGCCACAGGCACGGAGTCTGGCTGAACGCCGGGATGCCACTGGCAAAGGGGGGCGCGGCCGCCCCTATCGGCCCAAGAAGGGTTCCCAGTCCTTGAACACCGGCTGCAACCCCGCCTGGCGTACGGCGGCGGCCACTTCACCCACAGGGCGATCGTCGTGGATGGCGAACTGCTCCAGCTCCTCTTCACCGCCGTCCGCATAGCCCCCCGGCTGGGTGCGCGACTCGGCCGACATCTGGGTGATGCCAAGACGCACCGCGCCGTTGCGAAACGCCGGCGATTCCCGGGTCGAGAGGGACAAGTCCAGGGTCGGCGAGAAGAGGCGCCAGGCGCAGACAAGCTGGGCCAGCTGGCGATCCGACATCACAACCTCGGGCTCCAGCCCCCCAGTGCAGGGGCGCAGGCGCGGAAACGACAGGGAATAGCGGCTCTGCCAATGGTGGCGCTCAAGCCAGGCGAGATGCTCGGCGACAAAGTAGCTGTCGGCACGCCAGTCCGAGGAGAGACCGATCAGCGCCCCCAGCCCTATCTTGTCGATGCCGGCACGGCCCAGCCGGTCCGGCGTGGCGAGTCGCCATGCGATGTCCTGCTTGTTGCCGCGCAGGTGGTGGCGGGCGTAGGTGGGGGCGTGGTAAGTCTCCTGATAGACCATGACCGAATCGAGGCCGAGGGTCTTGAGCTCGGCGTATTCGTCTTGCGAGAGGGGCTGCACCTCCATCCCCACCGTGCTGAAGTGGCGGCGGATGATGGGCATCACCTCGCGGAAATAGGCGAGCCCCACCTTAGTCTCGTGCTCGCCGGTCACCAGCAACACGCTGTCGAAGCCGCGCGCCTTGATGGCGAGGCACTCGCGCTCTATCTCCTCCAGGCTCAGGGTCTTGCGCTTCAGGCGGTTGCTCATGGAGAAGCCGCAGTAGGTGCAGTCGTTGGCGCATAGGTTCGACAGATAGAGCGGCACATAGAAGCCGATGGTGTTGCCAAAGCGCTGGCGAGTCAGCCGCTCGGCCTCGGCCGCCATCTGCGGCAAAAACGCCTCGGCAGCCGGGGAGATCAGCGCCATAAAGTCATGCAGGCTGCGGCGCGAACTGGCAAGCGCCCGCTCCACGTCCGAGGCGGTCTTGGCGCGCACCTGCATCCCCACATCGTCCCACTCCAGCGCCTGCCATCTATCGAGAAAACTCACGCCCTCGATGGGGTCGAAGTGCACGCTCATAGGGCCCCCAGAAAATCGGTGAGCGGGCTGGAGGCCTGGGCCTGCACGCCGCGCGCCCCCAGACCCGCCTTATAGGCGCTACGGCCTGCCTCACAGGCCAACGCGAAGGCGCGGCCCATGGCAACCGGGTCGCCGCTCACCGCGATGGCGGTGTTGACCAGCACGGCGTCGGCACCCAGCTCAAAGGCGGCGGCCGCGTGGCTCGGCGCACCGATCCCCGCATCCACCACCACGGGCACATTGGCCTGCTCGACGATGATGGAGAGAAACTCCCGGGTCACCAGCCCCTGATTCGAACCGATGGGCGCCCCGAGCGGCATCACGGCGGCGCAGCCCACCTCTTCGAGCCGCTTGCAGAGCACGGGGTCGGCACCACAGTAGGGCAGCACCACAAAGCCCTCTTTCACCAGCTGCTCGGCGGCTTTGAGCGTCTCGATGGGGTCTGGCAGCAGATAGCGCGGATCGGGGTGGATCTCGAGCTTCAGCCAGTTGGTCCCCAGCGCCTCGCGGGCCAGGTGGGCGGCAAACACCGCCTCGGCGGCGGTCTTGGCGCCGGAGGTGTTGGGCAAGAGCTTGACCCCGAGTTGCAGCAAGGGGCTGAGGATATCGTCGTGGGCCTTGCCCGGTTCGAGGCGCTTGATGGCCATGGTGACGAGCTGGGAGCCACTCACCTCGATGGCGGCGGCCATCAGTTCCGGGCGGGCAAACTTGCCGGTGCCGGTGAAGAGGCGCGATGAGAAGGTGTGATCGGCTATCTTGAGCATGTCAGCCTCCGGCCACTGCGATAAGAAGAGGTGAGGCCCCGCCGCAAGGCAGAGCACTCGAAGATGGGACTGCGAGCATCATGGTTCAGCCTCCGGCAATGGCGGTGAAGAGGTGGAGTTCGTCCCCGTCATTGAGACGGGTTTCGGCCCAGCGGCCACGGGGCAGCACGGCGCCGTTAAGGGCCACCGCCACCCCCTGGGGATTAACTTCTTGCGCCGCCAGCAGGTCGGCCACGCTCTGCCCCGCCGCCAGCGGCTGGGCTTCATCATTGAGTCGAATGGTCAAGGTCATGGGGTGATTTCCTTATCGTGTGTCGGGCATCGGCGCTGCCCGCAAACCGGGCAGTCGGGGTCGGGGGCCAGGGTGAGGGTCTGCCACTGATGGGCCAGCGCATCGAAACGGCGCAATGTGCCGGCGACCGGGCTCGGCAGGCCGAGCAGCAGTTTCAGCGCCTCCAGCGCCTGCAGGGAGCCCATCACCCCGACCAGCGGGCCGGTGACGCCGCTGGTCTCGCAGCTCTGACTGACTTTCGTATCCTGCGGATAGAGGCAGGCGTAGCAGGCGTGATCTACATGGCTTCGCGCCATCAGCTGTCCCTGCCAGCCCACAGCGGCGGCACAGATCCAGGGTTTTCCCTGAGCCACGCAGGCGGCGTTGATGGCCTGGCGGGTGGCCAGGTTGTCGCAGCAGTCGACAACCAGATCCACCTCTTCCACAAAACCGGGCAGGCTGGCGGCATCGAGCCGCTGATTGATGGCAATCAGCTCCACCAGCGGGTTGTGGGCGGCCAACCGCTCGCGGGCCAGCTCCGCCTTGGAGTGGTTGACCGCATCAGAGTCGAACAGGATCTGGCGCGGCAGGTTGCTGGAATCCACCGTATCGCCATCGGCCAGCCACAGGGTGCCCACACCGGCACCGGCCAGATAGAGGGCGAGCGGCGAGCCGAGCCCGCCGAGGCCCACGATCAGCACGGATTTGCCTTTCAGCCGCGCCTGCCCTTCCTCGCCCACTTCCGCCAGCATCAGCTGGCGGCCATATCTGAGGTATTCCGCATCAGAGAGCATGTTCTGCCTCCCGTATCACGCTGGCCGAGCGTGGCTCGTCCCCCGCCCCCACGGCGGCCAGCAGCCGCTCGGTCGCCCCCTGCCAGTCGTCACTGGCGGTGATGGCCGAGACCAGGGCGATGCTGCCGACCCCGCTTGCCTTGACCGCCGCGACCCGCGCCTCGCTGATGCCGCCGATGGCGACCGTCGGCCAGTCGCACATCAGGGCGCGGTAGCGGTGCAGCCGCGCCAGCCCCTGAGGGCGCGAAGGCATCGCCTTGGTGTTGGTCGGGAAAATATGGCCGAGCGCTATATAGGAGGGGGCCAGCTCGCGGGCGCGCATCAGCTCGAAGTAGCCGTGGGTGGAGATGCCAAGGCGCAGCCCCGCCCCCTGAATGGCGGCGAGATCGGCGGTCTCCATGTCCTCCTGCCCCAGGTGCACGCCCCAGGCCCCCGCCTCAATGGCCTGTTGCCAATGGTCGTTGATAAAGAGCCGCGCCCCATGGCGGCGACCGAGCGCTACTGCCTCAGCAATGGCCGGCGCCACCTGGGCGGCGGGCAGGTCCTTGATGCGCAGCTGGATGGTCTTGACCCCGGCCCCCAGCAGGCGCTTGAGCCACTTGACCGAGTTCACCACCGGATAGAGGCCGAGGTTGTGTTCGGTCGGCGCGAAGGGGCCCTGCGGCAGACGGGAGCTGCTCGCTTCATACAGGCCGAAACGACGATCCAGGGTTGACCCCGCCAGCACGGCGCGTGGGAAGTGGGCGAGGCTGGTCGGCCAGCCCAGATGGGCGATGGGGCCGGGGCCCGCCCCCACTCCCTGCGCCGCCGCCAAGCCCTGTTGCAGGTAGGCGCGCGCCAGGGTGATGGCGTCTTCCACCGGGTAGTCCTGCGCCACCACGGCGGCGATGGCGCTGGCGTAGCAGCAACCGGTGCCGTGGCCGTGGCGGGTATCGAGGCGCGGCTCGGCAAGCCAGAATTCGCGGGTCTCGTCCTGGTAGTAGTCGAGGCAGAGATCTCCGCCCCACGCAAGGTGGCCGCCCTTGACCAGCACGGCGCGGGCGCCGAGTTCACGCAAACGGCGGGCGGCGAGGCGCACCAGTTCGGGGCTGCTGACCGGCAGGCCGGTCAGGGCCTCCAATTCGGGGCCGTTGGGGGTGATCAAGGAGAGGCGCGGCAGCAGGTGCTCGCGCACCGCCGCCAGCATGCCGGGCTCCGCCATGGGGGTGCCAGTGCTGGCGATGGCCACCGGGTCGTAGACCACAAAGGGGGCGCTTATCGTATCGAGCCGGCGGGCCAGCACCTCCACGTGCAGCCGGGTCGGCAGCAGACCTACCTTGATAGCGGCGGGTGGCAGATCCAGCCCCAGGGCGTCGATCTGGGCGGTGAAGGTCTGCATCAACACGGGGTCGACCATCTTCACCGCCACCGAGTTCTGGGCCGTGATGGCGGAGATGACCGAGCAGCCGTGCACGCTGAGGTCGTGCAGGGTGTGCAGGTCGGCCTGAATGCCGGCGCCGCCGCCGGAGTCTGAACCCGCTATGGTCCAGACCACGGGACGGGCCGCCGTCACTGCTGTCAGGTCGGCGGGGCTGACAGCCCCGCGCTCGCTGCTCACGCCTCCTCCCCTGCGGCCTGCTTCAGGGTTGCCGCCTGGTGGTAGATCTCGCCGCCGGTCTCCTTGAAGGTTTCCGCCATCCGCGCCATGCCGCTCTCAACGTCGGCCTGCTTGAAGGTCTCCGTCTCCTTACGGGCCATGCCGCTCTCCACCTCGGCCACCACCCGCTCCTGCTGGCCATCCATGCCGACCATCTTGATCTCCACCGCTTCCAGCTTGGCGGCGTAGTCGCGCACGTCCTGGGTGATCTTCATGGAGCAGAACTTGGGCCCGCACATGGAGCAGAAGTGCGCCACCTTGCCGGACTCCTGGGGCAGGGTCTCGTCGTGATAGGCGCGAGCGGTGTCGGGATCCAGCGCCAAGTTGAACTGATCTTCCCAGCGGAACTCGAAGCGCGCCTTGGACATGGCGTTGTCGCGGATCTGGGCGCCCGGGTGGCCCTTGGCAAGGTCAGCGGCGTGGGCGGCGATCTTGTAGGTGATCAGCCCCTGCTTCACGTCCTCCTTGTTGGGCAGGCCCAGGTGCTCCTTGGGGGTCACGTAGCAGAGCATGGCGCAGCCGTACCAGCCGATGAGCGCCGCGCCGATGCCGGAGGTGAAGTGATCGTAACCCGGCGCGATGTCGGTGGTGAGCGGGCCCAGGGTATAGAAGGGCGCCTCGTGGCAGTGCTCAAGCTGCTCGGTCATGTTGCGCTCGATCATGTGCATGGGCACGTGGCCGGGGCCCTCGATCATCACCTGCACGTCGTATTCCCAGGCGATCTTGGTGAGCTCGCCCAGGGTGCGCAGCTCGGCGAACTGGGCCTCGTCGTTGGCGTCGTAGACGGAGCCCGGGCGCAGGCCGTCACCCAGCGACAGGCTCACGTCGTAGGCGGCGCAGATCTCGCAGATCTCGCGGAAGTGCTCGTAGAGGAAGTTCTCCTTGTGGTGGGAGAGGCACCACTTGGCCATGATGCTGCCGCCGCGGGAGACGATGCCGGTGAGGCGCTTGGCGGTCATGGGCACGAAGCGCAGCAAGACGCCGGCGTGGATGGTGAAGTAGTCCACCCCCTGCTCGGCCTGTTCGAGCAGGGTGTCGCGCAGCAGCTCCCAGGTGAGGTCTTCGGCGATGCCGTTGGTCTTCTCCAGCGCCTGGTAGATGGGCACTGTCCCGATGGGCACCGGGCTGTTGCGCAGGATCCACTCGCGGGTCTCGTGGATGTAGCGGCCGGTGGAGAGATCCATGACGGTGTCGGCGCCCCAGCGGGTGGACCACACCAGCTTCTCCACTTCCTCTTCGATGCTGGAGGTGACCGCCGAGTTGCCGATGTTGGCGTTGATCTTCACCAGGAAGTTGCGGCCGATGATCATGGGCTCGGCTTCCGGGTGGTTGATGTTACTGGGGATGATGGCGCGGCCGGCGGCCACTTCACCCCGCACGAACTCAGGGGTGATGTTCTGGGGCAGTCTGGCGCCAAAGCCCTGACCCGGATGCTGGGTGCGCAAGAGTTCTGAGCGCACCCGCTCGCGACCCATGTTCTCGCGCAGGGCGATAAATTCCATCTCGGGGGTGACGATGCCGGCACGGGCGTAGTGCAGCTGGGTCACCCGGCGGCCCGGCTTGGCGCGGCGAGCGCTCGGCAGGTGTTCGAAGCGCAGGTGATCCAGCCCCTCGTCGGCCAGGCGCTCCTGGGTGAAGGTGGAGCTCAGCCCCTCCAGCGCTTCGGTGTCAGCGCGCTCCAGCACCCACTGTTCGCGCAGGCGCGGCAGGCCGCGGCGCACGTCGATGGGGGCAGCCTCTTCCCCATAGGGACCCGAGGTGTCGTAGACAGGTACCGGCTCGTTGGGCTCGAACTGGGGGGCTTCCTTGGTGCCGCCAACGAAGGTATCGGCCAGCTGGATCTCCCGCAGGGGCACCCGGATGTCGGGGCGGGAGCCTTCAATAAAGATGCGACGGGAGTTGGGGTGAGCCATCCCCTTGAGGTTGTCGATAAAGGTCTGGGCGCTGGATCGCTGCTCGCGGCGGCTGGATTTGGTGGTATCAGAAACATTGGTAGACATAGCAAAACTCACATTAACTGGTTGAAGTTATGGGTGTTTGCTTGTCTGGAGTTCGAGGAGAAGATGAACTTGCGGCGGGATGTGCTCGGGGGAGTGAGTCGGGCATGGATCTTCCCAGCTCTGCTATCCCGGTGTTTCCCTAGTCTGGAAACCTGGCGCCTGATGGACAACCGGACGGGACAGCCTCCCCCTGTGCGCCTGAGCCATCGCGGGCGGAGCCCTTGACGGGTGGGGCCCTGCTCCTGATGAGCGAAGGTTTGCCCCGGCGCGGTAACCCGCAAGTTACCCTTGTTTCCCTTCGCAGGTCTTAACCTGATCAGGTTCCACGGATCCCGAATTAACGGTCTCAGCTTAGCGTCGTTCGACGGTCAGCACTCCGACAAGATGGCGCCAGTATAAGTGGGGTTTTGCAAAGTACAACCCATTAACAACTCCGATCAGTGCGAAAAAAGACCGGGCACTGGGCCCGGTCTGGTCGTTACGCTGCGTGTGCTTGTTTAATTGCGAGCCGGGGTCACCGAGAGAGTGACATTCTCGAAGCCCAGCTCGGCAAGCTCCTGGGCATCGAGCGGGATGTCCAGCTTGAGCCCGGTCTTGGCACCGTCCACGCTACGGGCACGGCGCACCTTGCTGTCGCCACCGATGGGCACGGGCGCACCGATCTCGATGTTACCGGCGAACTGGCTCTCGGCATGGAAGTCACCCGTGATGCTGGCGCGCACCGGGCGCAGTACCTTGGCCAGGGAGCTCTTCATGGTGTCGAGACCGTTCTGCTGTATGGTCCAGTTCCAGTCCCACCACTTCATCTCACCCGGGATGTAACGCTTGTCCCATTGGTAACGAATGCTGCTCGCCTTGTCCTTGAACGGTCCCATGACGAAGGTGTGACTCCAGGTCGGCCGGTTGTCCGGATGGGTATACCAGGCGTTGCCGCCCCAGCGCAGGAAGCCGTTCAGGGTCATGTCGTAGCTGACATCGGCCTTGAACTCGTAGGGGTAGGAGATGTTCGCCTTGTAGAGCTCGATCTTCACCGGGATCCTGGAGTGGGCAGGCACGGTCGGGCGCACCGACTGGGAGAGCGAGGTGGTGGTTGCCCCGCCGTTTTGGGAGGCCCAGGACTGGTTGGCGGCAATCTCGATGGAGAGCTCTGTCTCGCCCACCAGCGGCCACTTGAACTTGTTCTTGGTCGAGACCTTCTCGCTCAGGCCATAGGTGTTGGTCTTGGACCAGTTGGTGGCCGTGTCGTAACGCAGGGTCACGTCATAACCCGACTGGGGGGTGTCGCTGTCGTTTACCGCCCAGCCCACCACCGTCTTGACCAGGGTGCGGTCTGACTGGGTCACGTCACCGTGGCTGAAGCTCTCGGGATCCAGGGTGTAGGCGAAGTTGCTAACCCGGATGCTGCTCTTCTCGCCGCAGCGATAACCGTCGCAGCCGCCGCTGTTGTTGCCGCGGATCAGCCAGCCGTCACCGTCCTGGGTCACGTCCATGTCCTCGCCCACGTACTGGCTGTGGTTCCCTCCCACCCAGGCGTAGCCGAGATAGTGGGCCAGGTAGCTGGCCGGTTTGATGAAATTGGCACTGTCGTGTACCAGACGCCATTGCACGTCGACTTCATCTCCGTCTGGAATATTCAGCGCAGGCAGAACAGGTATTTCACCCGTGACCGGACTGGTCGGGTAACACCAGGTATTATAGGCCTTGCCTGGTTTAATTTCGCCATTATATCCGGGGCCCATAATGACCCAGCCATTGGCTAATCCACTGATTTGCCATTGGCCCATCATGGCCACAATATTATTCCGGACACTCTGCGCTTCTTCCCGGTTAATCGGGCGATAATTTTCGCCGCATACCTCTTCACCAAGGGAAAAGAGACGCAGCTGATCGGGATAGACAGGCTCCGCAGCCTGGGCCTGCGCGATCAGGGCGGTGGAGATCATTAATGACAAGCCAGTTATTTTGAGTGCTTTCATAGCAACCCCTTTTTATTGATAGGTTAATTAAACAGAGGGTCGTTATTGTTATTTTTAAGTCGTGCGGAAGAACGACAATATCAGTCGTGGGAAAGACAATACGCGATCATCGGCACATTTCCACAACAAAGCACAAATAAACACATAACTTAATAGAGCAAAAACTTTATTGATCACATTGATATTTACTGCGCTAAATATTCCCAGCCGGCTGTTTTATATAGAATTAGGCCACCCATCGATAAGATGGAAAGCGCACTCATTGATGGCGGTCTATATCGTCGCTTTTAATTCTCTCTTCACCGGCACGCCACTGGCCTGAATATCATCGCTCACCGACTGCAACCGCCCCTCGAGACCCATGCCAGGGCCCGGCCGGCGGCGACCGATGAAGGCGCGACTCTTTATCGATGAGTGCATGACCAGGCTGAACGCAGAGAGGGGGCAGCTCGCCCCCTCGGGGGTGTGACAGACTCAGCGATGCGTTGTCAGTCGATGATGATATGGGGCAGGAAGCGGGAGCTGTCTTTGGTGATCAGGGTGGCATCTTCCCGGATGCCGATGCCGGCCGCCTCATCGCCCACCACCCAGCTGCCGACCAGGGTGTAACTGCCGGCATAGCAAGGCAGCGGGTGAAACGCCTGACGCACATAACCCGAGTCATCGTAGGGGCCAGGTTCCTGCAGATGCTCGCCTCGATGATCAACCAGCTCGATATTGGCCCCTTCACGGGAGTAGAGAGGCTTTCGCACCCAACCGGGTGCCAGGCTGGCCCTTGGTTGCTCATCGAAGAAGGCGGGCAGCAAGTTGGGATGGCCCGGAAAGGCTTGCCACAGCAGGGGCAAGATCCCCTTGTTGGAGAGGATCATCTTCCAGGCCGGCTCGATGAAGCGGGTCTGGCTGGTGAGCAGGGTCTGGCCGAAGGGCTCACGCACCATAAACTCCCAGGGGTAGAGCTTGAAGATCTGGCGGATCGGCGCCTCTTCAAGATCCACCAACTGGCCGGCCAGCTCGCCGAGATCCGCCAGATCGATGAAGCGGGCATCACACCCGGCCTGCAGGGCGATGTCGATGAGATAATCGAGATTGCCTCTGTCCTCCAGGTTATCGCCGACACAGGTAAAATGCAGGGGCGTGCCGCGCCCATGGGTGGCAAAGGCGCTCTGCAGCTTCTCCTGCAGGGAGTTGAACTGGTCCGCCCCGGCCGGCAGGGCACCGCGACGCACCTGATCCTCGAGCCAGATCCACTGGAAGAAGCCGGACTCATAGAGGGAGGTGGGCGTGTCGTAGTTGAGCTCCAGCAGCTTGGCCGGCCCACGCCCGTCGTAGGTGAGATCCAGCCGGCCATAGAGGTGAGGATCCCGCCGCCGCCAGGAGTCCGCCAGGGCAGGCCAGCAATACTGCGGGATATCCAGCCGGGTCAGCAGTGCCTCGCTGGCCACTATCTCGGGCACCAGAGAGAGGGCCATCTGGTGCAACTCTTCGGTCGGCGCCTCCAGATCATCCTCTATCTGGCGCAGGGTGAAGCGATAGTAAGCGCTCTCATCCCAATAGGGCTCTCCGTCGAAGGTGTGAAACTCGAAGCCAAGCTCGTGAGCCTGTTCGCGCCAGTCGGCGCGCTCGGTAAGCGAGATGCGCTCCACGCCTAGCCCCCATTGCTCTGACAATAGGCCGCACGCCGCGCGGCCTCACCACCGAAGCCGCCCCGACGCACGGCGAGCGCCGGCTCCAGGGTGACCGCACTCTGGCACACCTGCACCAGGCCACTCGCGGCCGGCAGGCCGACCCCCTGGGCCGTACGCAGGGAGTAGGGCTCGTCGATGCGCTGATAGAGGGGCTGAGCCGGGATATTCGGATTGGGCGTGGCGCCTATTGCCACGCCGCTTACCAGAAACGCCCGCATGCGGGGCACCTGGCCGTCGCAGCCCCCCACACCGAAATCGGCCTCACACTCGGTACGATCGGGATAATAGGGGGCTCGCACCATATGCCGGGCACGGGCCTCATCGAAGGCCAGGCGGCACTGAGCGGGATCATTCTCGGGGGAAGAGGCACAGGCCTGGGCCGAGTAGTAGACATAGGCCAGCTCGGGACGCTCGTTACACCCCTGCAACCAGAGGGAGGCGGTGGGCACCATCATCACCAGCGCCACCCGGCTACTGCGCTTGTTGTTGCTCTTCATGGGCCCCTCAGTAGGTCATGCAGGCGGCGTTGAGCAGCCCGACGGCCAGGGAGGCCGCCGCCACCAGGATGGCACTGGCCATCTCGCCCTGCGCGATCCGCTCAGGCAACCCTTTGAGCAGCCGCCGCATCACCATAAACGCCCCCACCTGCACCAGCAGGGCGATCACTCCCCAGATGGCGCAGTCGAGCAGGGAGAGAGAGTGACTGATGGCGCTGGAGAGCGGCAGGGCAAAGCCGATGAGAGCCCCGCCAAAGGCGGTGGCGGCCGCCGGATTGCCGGCCCGGATCAGGGCAAATTCGTGATGGGGAGTGAGCCAGGTATAGAGGCGTACAAAGAGCGCCAGTAACACCATGGCCAGCAGAAAATAGGCCAGGAAGGGCAGCAAGCCGCTCAGGGAGCCGAGCAGTGAGGACGACATCGCGAGGATCCAGTGATGAAACGAGGCGACATCATGGAGAAAAGCGAGGGGAGCAACAATCACCTCGGCGGTGGCGTCCCCAAGATGGGGGACGCGGCTGGCGAAACTATCACCGCCACGGCACCACCCGGCCTACTCTTCGGGATTGACGATCAGGATCTCGATCAGGACACCTGCGCCATCGCGAGTCAGCACCAACTCACGCCCGGGTGCCAGATCCGCGGCACTCCCGTTGACCCAGGCCACTCGCTCATCCCAGGTCACTCGCCCCAGGTGGGCCAGGGTGAGCTCGTTGCCATCCAGGCTCGCCACCCTGTCTTGCCCCCGCCGCCAGGGGTCGCGAATCGGTGCCGGATGCTCCTGCACCTCGATGCGAAGGGCCACCCCCTGCTCCACCCAGAGCGCCAGACGATCGCCGGGCCGCAGCGGCTCCCCATCGAGGCGCCCAGCTCGCCAGACCGGGGCACTGCCGCGCTCCACCCTGGCCCCCATCATGTCCAGCGTGAGGCCATCGTCCCCTTCCAGCTCCACCAGCCACAGCTCGCCGGCCGTTGCGACCTCAACCCAGAGCAGCGCGGCCAGCAAGGCACTCTCTCTCAGCCACATAGCAAAAAACCCATGTCGAACCGAAGTTCAAGCATGGGTTTGGTCAACGCCGGATGCCCCCTGCGAAATCTGTCAGTCATCCTCGCGGCAGTGGGAGAGGCGCATCCCGTCGAAGCGGCACTCCAGCGCCACCCAGCGCCCCTCAAAGGGGGCCAGGGAGCCGTCCTGGACCGAGTAGCCCCAAATCCTCCCCCCTTCGACCCTACCCTGGAGATCGAGATCCTCATCCTCCTCGAGCGGCTCTATCTCACGCACCAGGTTACGCCCCTCTTGCACCACCCCCTCCAGTTCGACCCAGGTGCCGCCGAGGTCGTCCTCGTTCAGCCCGTCCTTGAAACGGGTCTGCTCGTCGATCACGAAGGGGATGCCGTTGACCATCAACTCGCCGAGCTGCCAGCTGGTACGCCCGATCAGCTTGAACTCGCTCCCCTGCGCCAACGCCGAGAGGGAGACGAGCAGGAGAGACAGAGAGAGACGTTTCAGCATGGGGATCCTCGGGGTTACACTGGCGACAGACAGGGTCGCGCCTGGGGTGTGAAAGCAACGTGAAGCGGGGAGATCTCAGCATGAAAATAGTGGTGGTGGAAGACAATCCTCAGGTCGCCGAGACCATTCTCGACTATCTGGCGCTGGCCGGCCACACGGTCGATTGCGCCTATCACGGGCAGGCCGCCCTGCAACTGCTGGCGGAGCAACGCTTCGACGTCATCATCATGGACGTCATGATGCCGCGCCTCGACGGGCTGAGCACCGTGGCCCGCCTGCGCGAGCAGGGGATCGCCACGCCGGTCATCTTCCTCACCGCCCGTGACGCCCTGGAAGACAAGCTGGCGGGGTTTCGCGTCGGGGGGGACGACTACCTTGTCAAGCCGTTCGCCATGGAGGAGCTGGAGGTGCGCCTGCAGGCCCTCTACCTGCGCGGTCCACGCTGCGACGTGGGGCAACTCACAGTGGGGGATCTCACCCTGGATCCGCGCAGCGGCCGCGCCATCCGTGGCGGAGTGGAGCTGAAGATCGGCAAGATCCCGTTTCAGATCCTGGCCCTGCTGGCACGCCGCGCCCCGGCCCTGGTGACTCGCCAGGAGGTGCTCGACACCATCTGGGGGGAAGAGGAGCCCGACTCGGACGCCCTGCGCAGCCACATCTATGCCCTGCGAAGCGCCCTCGACAAACCGTTTGATCACCCCATGCTGGAGACGGTGCACGGCCAGGGCTACCGGCTGATCGCCCCATGAGCCTGCCGAGCCTGCGCCGCCGTCTGATGCTGGCCCTGGGCGGGGCCGGCCTGCTCTTCCTGCTGCTGGTCTCGGGCCTGATGCTGGTGGCCGAGGACAAGATGGAAGAGCTGAGCCTGCACCACTGGCTGCAGGCCGAGGTGACCCGCTACGGGGACGACTGGCTGCGCCTCGGCCCAGCGGCGCCCGCCCCCAGTCCGCGCCAGTTCTCCAGCTACTGGACCGAGGCCGGCCGGTTGCCGGTCTGGCTCAGGCCCTACGCAACCCCAGGCTTCTATGAGCACCAGCTGGGGGACGAGGACAAACACTTCCTGGTGGCCCGGCATCCCTCGGGCAAGGGGCTGCTCTATCTGGTCTTCAACGACGACGCCGATGACTATCTGGATCCTTACGAGGATCGCCTGCACCTGGTGACCCGCCTCATCGGTCTCGGCCTGCTGCTGGCAGCCCTCGGCTTCGGTTTTTGGCTGGTTCGCCACATCACGGGTCCCCTGAACCGGTTGCGCCAGCGGGTCGCCCACCTCACGCCGGAGCAGGCCGACTTCACCCCGGATGCGCCCTGGCAAGAGCTCAGGGAGATAGAGCTGGCCCTGCTGGCCGGCAAGCGAGAGGTGAGCGCCGTGTTTGCCCGCGAGCAGGAGTTCAGTCGCTTCGCCAGCCACGAGCTGCGCACCCC
>NZ_CDCE01000008.1 GCF_000819805.1 Aeromonas diversa CDC 2478-85 | reverse complement strand
GGCGTTGTTGATCAAATCCGTCGTTGGATAGTCGTTCCCCATCCCGTCGATGGCCACTCAATTCACTGGCTGGCGAACAGGCATACCAAGCCCTATCAGCGTGTTCATCACCTTCACGCCAGCCAGGATTTCGCCCACCTGGGCGTTGTAGCTCCGTAGGCTCAGCTTCGGCCCGATGAGTTGCTTGAACCGGTACATGGCGGTCTCGGCTATCGAGCGCTGGTGATAGCCGGCGTCTTTCTTCCATTGCTTCAGTTCACCAGACTTGAGCGCCGTCACCGCCTCATTGCGGGGATGGCCCTCCTCCCACGGCGCAGCGTTCTTTCTTGGCGGTATGGTGGCTTTCGCCCCCTTCTTTTGCAGTAGCGCATGACAGGCTTTGGTGTCATACGCGCCATCGGCGCTGACCTGTTTTATCTTGCGTCGCAAGGGGTTGAGCAACGTCGGTAGCACCTCGTTATCCGCCACCGTCTCCAGACTGACTTCGGCAGCGATGACCGCATGGGTTGTGGCATCCACCGCCAGGTGGAGCTTGCGCCACACTCGTCGCTTCTCCTTGCCGTGTTTGCGAATTTTCCATTCGCCTTCGCCATAGACCTTGAGGCCGGTGGCATCAATGACCAAGTGAGCCACCGGACCTTGGCTGGGGAGGCGGTACTTGATGTCGACGGTCTTAGCGCGCTTGCTGATACAGCTGTAGTCCGGCGATCGCAAAGGCACCGCCATCAGCTGGAACAACGAGTTAATGAAGCCTTCCAGGGCGCGCAGCGGCAACTTGAACAAGCCTTTTAGCATCAGGGCCGTCTCAATGGCGGTGTCACTGTAGTGGAACCCCCGCCCTCGGCGGCCATGGTGGCGCTGGCAATGCCACTGCTGAATGGCTTGCTCGTCCATCCAGATGGTCAACGAACCGCGTTGCACCAAGGCTTGGTTGTACTGTTGCCAGTTGCTGATCTTGTGCTTGGACTTGCCCATCTGATGCTCTCGGAGACTGCTCTACAGGATCAGATCACCGAGATGACCGATAGTTCCCCGATTTGAGCAACAAGGCCCGTTGGAGTCACCCATGAGCCAGGCCTACGCAACATCGCAGGTTAACAGCAGCAGACTGGAGGCTGTCATTCAGGGGCGGTAGCCTTGCCGGATGAAATGGATAAGCGAACGTTGTCCACGACGACCCACTCAGCATGGTGACGGCCTGATGCTGATTTCTGAGCTGTTTACGCCGGCGTGGTTTGGCGGCGCTTTCTATGAGCAACCCATGCACTGTTTTTTTCACACAGTGGCAGTGATGGTGAAAAAAGAAGACGTCAAGGGAATACGCCCAGCATGAGAAGAAAGCGGATAACATTATGATTTCATAATGATTTTTACTTGGCGGCGATGCGGGTGTTACGGAGTTATATGGAATTCTCTGCTAACGGATTAGTACCGCCTTCCATCTAATCACTGTTAGAACCCAGGAGTTGGTATGGAGTCGCCCCCGAAGAAAGTATTAATTGACGCTGCCCTAACAGGGAACTTCCACAATGTGGTTGCCCGCTATCTTGATGGTAAGTGGGGCTTACTTTCTGGGGTATGGAGTGTTTCATTTGAAGAAATTATTGAGGAAGCAAAAAGGCGAAGCCTAGAGTGCTTTGTGGTGACTCAGCCAAGAAACGAGGGTTACTGGCTTTCAGAAGCCGAACAAGGTTTTTCTGTCTATTACTATGAGCGCGGCCAGAAATCCGAAATAGAACATTTCCCAAACCTTGAGCAAGCATTCAGCCAGTGGCTATCCAAACACTTGGAGAATTATCAGCTAACGGTGCGCCCATGAGTTCTAACTACTTGTTCAAGTCGCTCGCTTCGCTCACTCGGGACCGGCTAAAGCCGGCCCCTTAACCAAACGTTAGGCATTGAAGGAGATTACTTTGGCAACAAGAAAGAAGAGCACCCCTGCGGAACCAAAGCAACCCGCAGAACTCCTCATGTCTAGAGATGAGGCAAAATCAAAGCTTCAAGAAAGAATACAGAAAGGTCTTGAGATAAAGCGGACGCAGATAGCCTCACACGACTCGCTCGAAACTACCAGAAATGAGTACAGTAAGTGGAATTCCTTTAACACAGAACTTCTTAAAAGAATGTTCACCACCGAAGAACTAGCAGATGAGTATTCAAGTTGGTTCGGGGGTGTATTTATTGGCATGCAAGATCCGTCGCTCGGTGAAAAAGTTGCGGATTTGTACAAAGATATCGACGGGAAAGTACATCGCCTAGATTCAATAATTGAGAGATTAGAGCTTATTCCACTCAACAACTCTCATGTGTCATCAGTTGCGACAAACGCGGCCTCACAAAACGCTCCATCAAAGTCAAAGAAAGTTTTTGTTGTACATGGGCGCGACGACATCGCAAAAACGAACCTAGAAGTTTTTCTACACGAGATTGGGCTTGATCCAGTCGTGCTGCATCGACAAGCAGATGAAGGTTTAACTATCATCGAAAAATTTGAAAAGCACAGCGATGTTGGATACGCATTCATTTTGCTTACACCTGACGAAGTTGCATACCTAAAGTCAGAGGAGTCAAAAGACGAAAAGGACAGAGTCAAAGAGTTTCGAGCAAGGCCGAACGTAATATTTGAATTTGGCTACTTCGTCGGAAAGCTCGGAAGATCAAGAGTCTGCTGCCTCTATACGGGTGATGTATCGCTGCCAAGTGATGTAAGTGGAATGATCTACAAGAAATTCACAAACAGCATCGAAGAAGTTGCATACAGCGTCATTAAAGACCTAAAAGCGTCTGGGTACGCAATTGCCTAACCACTCCGTCGAGAGGGACCGCCTGCAAGCTGCGCTTGCAGGCGGTCCCTCACGTCAAACGTTAGGTCTGCTTGCAAAGCTAACCCACCATTTCGCATAGGGGAGGAAACATGAACGCAGAGATCAAACATCGCACCGCCGACGTCTACGGGATCGGCCGAGACTTGCCGCTGAACTATGTAAGCCGGGAGGCGGTGGACGAATTTTTCGTCACCAATCTAACCCGCGATAAACATTTGATTATCTATGGCAGCTCGAAGCAGGGGAAAACTTCTCTTCGAAAACACTGCCTAAAGGACGATGATTACATCGTCGTTCATTGCTCAAATAAGTGGAGTATTGCTGAGCTCCATTCCGCAATCTTGAAACGCGTAGGGTATGAGGTCACGCAATCCACCACGAAGACCACATCGGGGAAGAATAAGATTATTGCGGGTTTTAAGGCAGGTGTTCTAGGTGTCGGAGTTGAGACTGGCGGAGACAAAGAAACGACAAGTTCTTCATCGAAAACGACTGCTCCATTAGAGCTTGATCCGGAGGATGTGAACGACATCATCGGTGCGCTGGGGGAATTTAATCGTTTCGTCGTTCTTGAGGATTTCCACTATCTGCCTATCGAGACACAGAAGGATTTCGCGGTCGCCCTAAAGGCCTTTCATGAGCAATCCAAACTTTGCTTCATCATCGTCGGAGTGTGGCTGGAGGAAGGAAGGCTCACCGTGTACAACGGTGACTTAACGGGCCGTATCGTTGGTGTCAATGCGGATCAATGGACGGCGGATGAACTGCGAGAGGTCATTTCGGTCGGCGAGTCACTTCTAAACATCTCGTTCGCTGAATCTTTCAAATCAGCAGTGCTCAGTGGCTGTCTCGACAGCGTCTATATTGTTCAAGAAGCGTGCTATCAGGCGTGCATCGCCGAAAAAATCAACTTTACGCAAGACAAGCATCTGACCGACGTTGGAGCGGATATTGATGTTCACGCGTTGATCCAGCAAGTCGTAAACCAGCAGACTGGGCGCTACAACTCATTCATAACTCTGTTTGCGGGCGGATTTCAGGAAACAGCACTACAGATGTATAAGTGGCTCTTGTATCCCGTGCTTACCGCAAGTACCGATGTACTCGGGGACGGTCTCACGTATCGATACATGCGTGATTTGCTCCGTCAGCATCATCCAGAAGGTCAAAGTCTCAATCTGGGCAATCTCACTCAGGCTCTGCAATCTGTTGCGTCGCTTCAGGTCAAGAAGGACATCAAACCCATCGTGCTTGACTATGACCAGACTAATCTGAAGCTCAATGTAGTTGATCGTGGATTTCTCATTTGGTTAGCCAATCAAGAGCCGAAGGACTTGTTGGAACTGGCGGATCTACCAGCCATTGCATAGAGGTAACCTAACGACGCCACCAACGCGGACAGTGAAAAGCGGCGATCGTTCGTCGCACCGCTTTTCACTGCCGGTTATGGCGAACATTAAGTGATTCTGCTAGCTAAGCTCACCAATCGGTTTTATAAAGACGGCTTTAGGGGAAATTGGGACACCCACCGCTCTGAGCGAGCGGCCAACTGACTCGCAAAAGCCCCCTTGGTCATTGTCGGGCACGGTATTGCCGCCCCCTGCAAGACGCCGAGGTGAGTTGAGCGGGTCAGTAGCGCCGTCAGGGAGGACGGCGCAGCCGCAGGCGGCACATGAACGTGCCGTGTGCGGCGGTACGACCGACCCGATCAATGAGCCGAGGGAATCCGCGTAGCGGACGACTTGCCGGGGGGTGGCCTTTCTTTTGGTGACTTTTCTTTGGCCACGCAAAGAAAAGTCACTCGCCACAGCCCGCAGGGCTGGCGAAACCCGTCGAGGGCAACGCCCTCGCGTCCCATGCGGCGCAGCCGCATACCTTACCTGATGATGGCAATGCGCCGCGCTGATTGCCCCCTCCCCTATGCGGCATAGCCGCATCAAGATGCCAGCCATAGGCAAGGAGCTTGGCCGAGCTCCCCCGCTAGTCCCACAAAAAAACCCGTCATTCGACGGGTTTTTTATCATCCAGGGCTCACCGGTCAGCCGGCAACCTCCTGGGTCAGCTTACTGACCGCTCCCCGAGTTGCGGGTAGAGGGGCGACGGCGAGAGGCCGGGGTGCGGGCGCGGCCACCGGCGGTGGACTGCAGCTCCTTGTGGCGCTTGACGGCGCGACGGATCTGGGCGGCCTGCTTGTGGCGGTTGGCCTTGCTGTCGGCGTGCACGTCGACCTTGGACTCGGTCTCCGGCTGCATGCCCACCAGGGCGCGCAGGTAGTTCACCTCGGTGAGCTTGAGCTCCTGCCAGCCGCCGCGCGGCACGGCGCGGTCGAGCTTGACGTCGCCGTAACGCACACGCATCAGGCGGCTCACCTGTACTTCCTGAGATTCCCACAGGCGGCGCACTTCGCGGTTACGGCCCTCGGTCAGGGTCACGTTGAACCACTGGTTGAGGCCTTCACCGCCGGCCGGTTTGATCTTGTTGAACTTGGCCATGCCATCTTCGAGCTGCACGCCCTTGCGCAGGCGCTGCAACATGGCCTCGTTGATGTCGCCGAACACACGCACCGCGTATTCGCGCTCCACCTCGTGGCTCGGGTGCATCAGGCGGTTGGCCAGCTCACCGTCGGTGGTGAAGAGCAGCAGGCCAGAGGTGTTGACGTCGAGACGACCGACGGCAATCCAGCGCCCCTCGGAGAGGATCGGCAGGCGGTCGAACACGGTCGGACGCCCTTCCGGATCGTGACGGGTACACATCTCCCCTTCCGGCTTGTGGTAGGCGAGAACGCGGCAGATCAGATCTTCGGCGGGCTTGGTCTTGACGGTGTGGCCGTCAATCCGGATCACGGCGTTGGATTCGACGCGATCTCCCAGGGTGGCGACTTTACCATCCACACTGACCCGACCCTCGGTGATCAGGGCCTCCATCTCACGACGGGAGCCGTGACCCGCACGGGCCAGCACTTTTTGCAGTTTTTCACTCATCGGGTTTACCTGATTGTTGTGCGCTCTCGGCCAATGACGCCGACAACGGGGTTTGTGCCTCGTCCAGCTCGGGGAGCTGATCCAGGCTTTTCAAATTGAAATAGTCGAGAAACTCGCGGGTAGTGGCAAGCAACTCGGGGCGGCCCGGCACCTCTTTATGGCCGATGCCGCGGATCCAGCCTCGCTCCTTGAGGGTGGTGACTATCTGGGTCGAGACCGCCACGCCACGGATCGCCTCTATCTCGGCCCGGGTGATGGGTTGACGATAGGCGATCAGCGTCAGTGTCTCCATCACGGCGCGCGAATAGCGCGGAGCCCGCTCGCTCCACAGGCGCGCGAGCTCTTCGGCATACTCCTGACGGGCCTGAAAGCGCCAGCCCGAGGCGACCTCTTTGAGCTCCACCCCACGGGACTCGTACTCCTGTTTCAGCTCCGCCAGCAGCAGCTGCACGTAGCGGGGGGTGACCGGGTAGTCGGCCAGCACGCTCCCCTTGATCTCGGCGACGCTGAGCGGCCGCCCGGCCACCAGCAGGGCCGCCTCGATGAGGCACTTAAGCCGGGGAGTGGGCAGGGCCATGTTCATGCTCCGGGTCGCTCGCCCCGTCCGCCAGGGCAAAGTGGATGGGGCCCAGTGGCTCGGCCTGCAGGATCCAGATCAGGGACTCCTTGCACAGCTCCAGCAGGGCGAGAAAGGTGACCAAGACCCCCATGCGCCCCTCGTCGGCGTGCAACACCTGCTCGAAGCGCAGGGTCACACCGGGCGCCAATCTGGCCAGGATCTCGGCCATCCGCACCCGGGTCGGGATCTGCTCACGTTTTATCTGGTGGTGCTCAAAGTGAGTCGCGCGTTTTACCACACTTTGCATGGTCAAGGCGAGTTCAATCAGGGCGACGTCGGGGGCGAGCGGCTTCAAGTCGCCAAAGTCGGGAGGCAGGGCGCTCGCCACAAAAATCTCCCGCTCCAGGCGTGGCAAGGCGTCGAGCCCCTCGGCCGCCACCTTGTAGCGCTCGTACTCCTGCAGGCGGCGCACCAGGGCCACCCGGGGGTCTTCCCCCTCCTCTTCCTCGAGCTCGGGGGGGCGCGGCAACAGCATGCGCGACTTGATCTCGGCCAGCCAGGCCGCCATCAGCAGGTACTCGGCCGCCAGCTCCAGGTTGAGGCCACGCATCAGATCCACATAGGTCATGTACTGATGAGTGACGTCGACGATGGGCAGGTTGAGGATGTCGAGCTGCTGACGACGAATGAGGTAGAGCAGCAGATCGAGGGGGCCCTCGAAGGTCTCCAGGAAGACCTCGAGGGCGTCCGGCGGGATGAAGAGATCCTGCGGCAGCTCGGTATAGGGCTTGCCCTCGACCAGGGCGATGGGGGTACTCATCACTCGAAGGGAGTCGGGTCCCCGGCACCGCGACGGCGGATCACCGGCTCGTCGTCGGAAAAGTCCACGACCGTGGTGGGCTGCTCGCCCAGATAGCCGCCATTAACCACCAGATCGAGCTGCTTGCCGAGCTTGTCGGCGATCTCTTCCGGATCATACTCGGCCATCTCGGAGCCGGGCAGGATCAGGGTGGTGGAGAGCAGCGGCTCGCCGATCGCCTCGAGCAGGGCCAGGGCTATCTTGTTGTCAGGCACCCGGATGCCGATGCTCTTCTTCTTCTCGTTCATCAGGCGGCGCGGCACCTCCTTGGTGGCCTTGAAGATGAAGGTATAGGCACCGGGGGTATTGTTCTTGATGAGGCGAAACGCGCTGTTCTCGACCCGGGCGTAGGTGGCGAGCTCGGAGAGATCGCGGCACATCAGGGTGAAGTCGTGGCTGGCATCGATGCGGCGAATGCGACAGATGCGCTCGAGCGCCCCCTTGTCCCCCATCATGCACCCCAGGGCATAGCCCGAATCGGTCGGATAGGCGATGACGCCGCCGCTTTGCAGGATCTGCACCGACTGGCTGATGAGACGCGCCTGCGGGTTGTCGGGGTGAACGTAAAAATGCTGACTCATGGTACCTCCCGGGGTTATCCCGGCGATTGCTCACGCAATGGGACGGCTGCGGCCGCCATCGAACGGGCCCGGCAAGCCGGCCCACAAACGTCTATTGTGCGCCCCTTTTCAAGGGGTTGCATCTGCCGCGACGTCGGCGGCGGTGAGCCCGAACAGCTCGGGGTGGGCCTGCCACAGGGGGCGGCCATGCTTGGGCAGCCACAGGCCTCGGCCAAGCTCCAGCCAGGGCTGGGGGAAGTGAAAGTCCGACCCCACCGAGATGAGCAGGCCGTGCTCCTCGGCCCACTGGCCCAGGTTGGCGCGCTCGGCCGGGCTCTGCTGGGGCAGGCAGGCCTCCATGGCGTCACCGCCGGCGCCCTTGAAGGCCACCAGCAGCCGCTTGAGCCACTTGGTCGAGAGATCGTAGCGGCTGGGGTGGGCCAGCACGGCGCGTCCGCCGGCCTGCTGGATGATGGCGATGGCGGCCGCCATCTCGGGCCACTGGGCCGGCACATAACCCTTGTTGCCGCGGCTTAGGTACTTCTTGAACACCTTCTGCATGGAGTCGGCCACCCCGACGCTCACCAGATAGCGGGCGAAGTGGGCACGGGTCACCTCGGCGTCACCGGCCAGGGCCAGGGCCCCCTCGAAAGCGCCGGGGATGCCGCATTTTTCGAGCCGGCGCCCCATCTCCTCGGCCCGCTCCCGACGGCGGCGACCCTGATCGGCCAAAAAGGTGAGCAAACCGTCATTTTTCACATCGACGCCGATCCCGACCACGTGGATCTCGTGGGACTCCCAACCGCTCGAGATCTCGACCCCGCTCACCAGCCGAAGGGGCAGCGCCTCGTCGGTGATGGTGGCGGCCGCCTCATCAAGCCCGGCAAGGGTGTCGTGGTCAGTGATGGCTAACACACCCACCCCTTTTTCGGCGGCGCGGCGCACCAGTTCGCTGGGGGAGAGATGGCCGTCCGAGGCGGTGGTGTGGGAGTGCAGATCGAATCGTAACAAGGGGATGAGGTGCTCCATGGCTGAAAAAGCGGCTTGACTTGCTCGCCGGAATATCGTTTTACTGTAGGCACTTCAACTGCAAGGCAACAGGTATTCTCACTCATGCAAGCGACCTTCACCCTCAACCTGATCTGGTGGTGGCACACTCCCTCATAGCGGGCGTGTGGTCGTTGCTGTACCTGAAAACCTGACAGCAAATAAAGAACCCAAGAAAAGCCCGCTGACACCAGCGGGCTTTTTTATTATCCGGCAAATGGACGAGCGATGAAACCGATGAAACTGACCTGGCGATGGCGCGGCTTGACCCAAACCACTCCAACTCACTGATTTAACGACATTAAAGACAAGGAAAACCAGGCCATGATCATCGTACTCAAACCCACCGCCAGCGAAACCGACGCCAAGACCCTGCTCGCTCGCATCGAGCGCACCGGGCTCAAGCCCCTCTACCTGCCGGGCGCCGAGCGCATCGTGTTGGGGGCCCTCGGCGACGAGCGCGTGCTCGAGAGCCTGAACCTCGATGCCGACCCCATGGTCGAGTCGGTCAAGCCCATCCTCTCCAAGTACAAGCTGGTGAGCCGCGAGCTGCACCCCCACGACAGCCAGGTGCGGATCGGCAATCTCACGGTCGGCGGCGACACCTTCGCCCTGATCGCCGGCCCCTGCTCGGTGGAATCGAGCGAGCAGCTCCACAGCGTGGCCGCCATGGTCAAGCGCCACGGGGCCCAGGCCCTGCGCGGCGGAGCCTTCAAGCCGCGCTCCAGCCCCTATGGCTTCCAGGGACTCGGGGAGGAGGGGCTCAAGCTGCTGGCCGAGGCCAACCGCGAACACGGCCTGCCCACCGTCTCCGAGGTGATGGACGCCAGCGACGTGGATCTCATGTGCCAATACGTCGACTGCCTGCAGATAGGCGCACGCAACATGCAGAACTTCCGCCTGCTCACCGCGGTCGGCCAGACCGACAAGCCGGTGCTGCTCAAGCGCGGCCTGTCGGCCACCATCGAAGAGTTCCTGCTGGCCGCCGAGTACATCTATGCCGCCGGCAACCATCGCATCATCCTCTGCGAGCGTGGCATCCGCACCTTCGAGACCGCCACCCGCAACACCCTTGACCTGAATGCGGTCGCCCTGCTCAAGCAGAAGAGCCACCTGCCGGTGCTGGTCGACCCGAGCCACGGCACCGGCATCCGCGAGCTGGTGATCCCGCTGTCGCGCGCCGCCGCCGCGGTGGGGGCCGACGGCGTCATCGTCGAGGCTCACCTCAATCCGGCCGAGGCGCTCTCGGACGGCCATCAGGCCCTGACCGAGCCCCTGTTCCGCCAGCTGGTGGCCGAGCTGACCCCCTTCGTGCAGGCCGCCGGCCGCCACCTCTGATTGAAAGGATGCAACCATGACCCCGCTTCCCCTCGGCACCTTCGAATCCCTGCGACTGTCGGCCCCCTATGTGGCCGACCCCCTCGCCCTCTATCGCACCCTGTGCGGCGAACGTCCCAACACCCTGCTGCTCGAGTCGGCCGAGATTGACAGCAAGGCGGGCACTCAGAGCCTGCTGCTGGCCGATGCCTGCCTGCGCCTGGAGTGCCGGGGGCAGCGGGTCGAGGTGCGCCCCCTCACCCCCAACGGTGAGCCGCTGCAACGGCTGCTGGCCGAGCGGCTGCCGGCAGGGGTTGAGCGCAGCCAAGGGGTAGGCGGTGAGTTATTGCTCACCTTCCCGCGCGCCGATCAGGCGCAGGATGAGGACAGCCGCCTCAAGGCGGTGGGAGTGCTCGACGCCCTGCGCACCCTTATCAACGAACTGCAGACCGAGCAGGAGGCGGGCAGCCTCTTTCTCGGCGGCAGCTTCGCCTATGACCTGATCGCCGCCTATGAGTATCTGCCCGAGGTGCCAGAGGGGAGCAACGACTGCCCCGACTACTGCTTCTATGTGGCCGAGAGCCTGATCACCATAGACCACCAGATGCTGACCACCCGGTTGCAGGCCTGCGTGTTCGGGGGCGACACCTTCGGCCCCAGCTATCGCCGTCTCTCGGCGCGTCTGGCCGAGCTCAAGGAGGCCTGCGCCACCGCCCCGACCCCGGAGCAGGCCGCCCCGGTCGTCACCGGCAATCTCGCGGTCGATCAGGATGACAAGCGCTTCTGCGCCGAGGTGGAGCGCCTCAAGGGCTTCATCCGCAAGGGCGACATCTTCCAGGTGGTGCCGTCGCGCAGCTTCTCCCTGCCCTGCCCCGCGCCGCTCGCCGCCTATCGCCGCCTCAAGCAGACCAACCCCAGCCCCTACATGTTCTTCGTGCAGGACGAGGGCTTCACCCTGTTTGGCGCCTCCCCCGAGAGCGCGGTGAAATTCAGCGCCACCAGCCGCCAGGTGGAGATGTATCCCATCGCCGGCACCCGCCGTCGTGGCTTCAACCCGGATGGCACCATCAACGCCGATCTGGATGGCCGCATCGAGCTGGAGCTGCGCCAGGACGAAAAAGAGGTGGCCGAACACCTGATGCTGGTCGATCTCGGTCGCAACGACATCGCCCGCATCAGTGAGCCCGGCACCCGCTATGTGAAGGACCTGCTCAAGGTGGATCGCTACAGCCACGTGATGCATCTGGTCTCCCGGGTGGTGGGCACCTTGCGCTCCGATCTCGACGCCCTGCACGCCTATCAGGCCTGCATGAACATGGGCACCCTGACCGGCGCCCCCAAGATACGCGCCAGCGAGCTCATTCGTCTGGTGGAGGGGAAGCGACGCGGCAGCTATGGCGGCGCCGTGGGGTATGTAAGCGGTGACGGCGAGATGGACACCTGCATCGTGATCCGCTCCGCCTTCGTCAAAAATGGGATCGCCCACGTGCAGGCCGGCGCCGGCGTGGTCTACGACTCCAAACCGCAGGCCGAGGCGGACGAGACCCGCGCCAAGGCCGCCGCCGTGCTCTCGGCCATCGCCGCCAGCCACGGCACCACCCTTCAAGCCCTGAGCGCCCCGCAGGAACAGCATCATAAGGACGTGACCCATGACTAACATCTTCCTGCTCGATAACTTCGATTCGTTTACCTACAACCTCGTCGACCAGTTCCGCTCCCTCGGCTATCCGGTGCGGATCTACCGCAACAGCCTGCCCGCCGCCCGTATCATGGAGGAGATCGCCGCCTGTGATGGCGAGGCGGTGCTGGTGCTCTCGCCGGGACCGGGCGCCCCCCATGAGGCGGGCTGCCTCATCGAACTCATTACCCTGGCCCGCGGCAAGGTGCCGCTCCTCGGCATCTGCCTCGGCCATCAGGCCCTGTGCGAAGCCTACGGCGGCACGGTCGGCCCGGCCGGCGAGATAGTCCACGGCAAGCGCTCCCTGATTGAGCACGACGGCCACGGCCCCTTCGCCGGCCTCTCTCACCCCCTGCCGGTGGCCCGCTACCACTCCCTGGTCGCCACCTATGTGCCCCCCGAGCTGACGGTGACCGCCCACTATCAGGGTATGCCCATGGCCATCGAGCAGCCCGAGGATCGCGCCCTCGGCTTTCAGTTCCATCCGGAGTCCATTTTGACCAGCGAAGGGGCCCGTCTGCTGACCCAGGCCCTGGCCCATATCACCCGCGCCGGCGATCCCCAGTAAGCAAGGAGGCTCATATGCATCAGTTTCTCACTACCCTCTATCAGGGCCACAGCCTCAGCCGTGAACAGGCCCGCGACGCCTTCGGTCAGGTGATCCGCGGCGAGGTGGAGCCCGTGCTGCTGGCCAGCCTGCTCACCGCCCTCAAGATCAAGGGGGAGACTCCGCAGGAGATCGCCGGCGCCGCCGAGGCGCTGCTGGCCGAGGCCCGCCCCTTCCCGCGTCCGGACTACGCCTTCTGCGACATCGTCGGCACCGGCGGTGACGGTCTCAACACCATCAACGTCTCCACCACCTCGGCCCTGGTGGCCGCCGCCTGCGGCCTGAAAGTGGCCAAGCATGGCAACCGCTCGGTGTCGAGCAAGTCTGGCTCGAGCGATCTGCTCGACAAGATGGGGATCCGGCTCGACATGAGCCCGGAGCAGGCGCGCCATTGCCTCGACGAGCTGGGGGTCTGCTTCCTGTTCGCGCCCCAGTACCACGCCGGGGTGCGCCACGCCATGCCGGTGCGTCAGGCCCTCAAGACCCGCACCCTGTTCAACGTGCTGGGGCCGCTCATCAACCCGGCCCGTCCCGGCTATCAGCTGATGGGGGTCTATGCCCCCGAGCTGGTGCGCCCCATCGCCGAAACCCTGCTGGCCTTGGGGCTGAAAACGGGTATGGTGGTACACGGCGCCGGCCTCGACGAGGTGGCCATCCACGGCCCGACCCAGGTGGCCGAGATCCGTGACGGCGAGATCCGCGAATACCTGCTGACCCCGGCCGATTTTGGGCTCGAGACCCACCCGGTGAGCGCCATCGCCGGTGGTGAACCGGAAGAAAATCGGGCCATCACCACCGCCATCCTGGCGGGGCAGGGCACGCCGGCCCACAACGCCGCCATCGCCGCCAACGTGGCCCCCCTGCTGCTGATGGCAGGCCAGGTGAAGAGCCTGAAGGAAGGGGCCGAGCGCGTGCTGGCGGTGCTGGCGAGCGGCAAGGCCGCCGAGCTGGCCCGCGCCCTGGCCACCTTAAGCCACGCCGAATAATGGAATCGATGCACAAGGACCACATCATGCTCAATCACCCCTCCCTCAGTCAGACCATTCTCGGCAAGATAGTCGCGGCCAAGCAGCAGTGGCTGGAGGAGCGCAAGCAGGCAGAGCCCCTGGAGAGCTTTCGCCATCAGCTGACCCCAAGCGATCGGGACTTCGAGGGGGCCCTGCGCCAGGGCGGCACCCGCTTCATCATGGAGTGCAAGCGCGCCTCCCCCTCCAAGGGGTTGATCCGCGCCGACTTCCACCCGGAGGCGATCGCCGACGCCTACGCCCCCTATGCGGCCGCCATCTCGGTGCTGACCGACGAGCCCTATTTCCAGGGGGACTTCGCCTTCCTGCCGCGGGTGCGTGGCCGGGTCAGCCAACCGGTGCTGTGCAAAGACTTCATGATTGACCCCTACCAGGTCTATCTGGCGCGCCACTACCAGGCCGACGCCATCTTGCTGATGCTCTCGGTGCTCAGCGACGAGGGGTATCGCACCCTGTTCGCCATCGCCCGCGAGCTTGGCATGGGGGTGCTCACCGAGGTGAGCAACGACGAAGAGGCCGAGCGGGCCATCGCCCTCGGCGCCCCCGTCATCGGCATCAATAACCGGGACCTGCGCGATCTCAGCGTCGATCTCGAACGCACCCGTCACCTGTCGGCGCGCATTCCGGGCGATCGCCTGGTCGTGAGCGAGTCCGGGATCCACCACCGCGCCCAGGTGGCCAGCCTGCGCCCCCACGCCAAGGCCTTCCTGGTCGGCTCTTCCCTGATGGCCGAGGCCGACCTGCCCCGCGCGGTGCGCAAACTGGTGCTGGGCCAGAACAAGGTGTGCGGCCTGACCCGCCCCGAGGACGCGGCCGCGGCCTATCAGGCGGGGGCGGTGTTTGGCGGCCTTATCTTCGTGGCCAAGAGCCCGCGCTACGTGGACATCCCGGCCGCCCGCACCGTGATGGCCGGCGCCCCCCTCGATTACGTCGGGGTGTTTCGCGGCGCCCAGCCCGAGACCATCGCCAAGACGGTCGAGGCGCTGGGGCTCGCGGCGGTGCAGCTGCACGGGGAGGAAGATGCCTTCTTCATCGCCCGCCTGCGCCCCCTGCTGCCGGAAGGGTGCCAGATCTGGAAGGCGGTGCCGGTGACGGCCGGTGAGCCGCTGCCCGCCCTCGATTACCCCTGCGATCGCCTGCTGCTCGACAGCAAGGTGGCCGGCCAGAGCGGCGGCACCGGCGTCGCCTTCGACTGGGGCCTGCTCGCCGGGCTCGACAAGTCGCGCCTGATGCTGGCCGGGGGGCTCGGCCCCGCTAACGCCCTCGAGGCGGCCCGGGTGGGCTGCCTGGGCCTTGATTTTAACTCCGGGGTCGAGTCTGCCCCCGGCGTGAAGGACGCGGGCAAGCTTGCCGCCGCGTTCGACCAGTTGCACCAGCTTTGATAAGGAAGATGACCATGACCCTGCTCAACCCCTTCTTCGGTGAATTTGGCGGCATGTACGTGCCGCAGATCCTGATGCCGGCCCTGCTCCAGCTGGAGAAGGCCTTTGTCGATGCCAAGGACGACCCGGCCTTCCAGGCCGAGTTCCAGGTCCTGCTGACCGAATACGCCGGGCGCCCGACCCCGCTCACCCTGACTCGCAACCTCACCAAGGGCACCAGGACCCGCCTCTATCTCAAGCGCGAAGACCTGCTGCACGGGGGCGCCCACAAGACCAACCAGGTGCTGGGTCAGGCCCTGCTCGCCAAGCGCATGGGCAAGAGCGAGATCATCGCCGAGACCGGCGCCGGCCAGCACGGTGTTGCGACTGCACTGGCGTGCGCCCTGCTCGGGCTCAAGTGCCGGGTCTACATGGGTGCCAAGGATTGCGAGCGGCAGAAGCCCAACGTATTTCGCATGAAGCTGATGGGCGCCGAGGTGATTCCGGTGCACTCGGGCTCGGCCACCCTCAAAGATGCCTGCAACGAGGCGCTGCGCGACTGGGCCGCCAACTATGAGAGCGCCCACTATCTGCTCGGCACCGCCGCCGGCCCGCACCCCTTCCCGACCATAGTGCGCGAGTTCCAGAAGATGATCGGTGAAGAGGCCAAGGCCCAGTGCTTCGAGAAAGAGGAGCGCCTGCCCGACGCCGTCATCGCCTGCGTCGGCGGCGGATCGAACGCCATCGGCATGTTTGCCGACTTCATCGATAACCCTGACGTGCGCCTGATTGGCGTCGAGCCGGGCGGCCATGGCATCGAGACCGGCGAGCACGGCGCACCGCTCGGCCACGGCAGCAAGGGGGTCTTCTTCGGCATGCACTCCTATCTGATGCAAGACGAGCAGGGGCAGATCCAGGAGTCCTATTCGGTCTCGGCCGGCCTCGACTTCCCCTCGGTCGGCCCGCAGCACGCCCACCTGGCCGCCATCGGCCGCGCCGAGTACGTCTCCATCACAGACCAGGAGGCCCTCGACGCCTTCCAGGAGCTGGCCCGCTCCGAGGGGATCATCCCGGCGCTGGAGTCCTCCCACGCCCTGGCCCACGCCCTCAAGATGGCACGCGGCGAGCCGGAAAAAGAGCAGGTGCTCATCGTCAATCTCTCCGGTCGCGGCGACAAGGACATCTTCACCGTCGCCGACATTTTTCAAAAACAAGGAGTCCTGTAATGAATCGCTATGCGGATATGTTTGACCGTCTCGACGCCGCCAAGCAGGGCGCCTTCGTGCCGTTTGTGACCCTGGGCGACCCCACCCCCGAGCTGTCGCTCGCCATCGTCGACGCCCTGGTCGAGGGGGGCGCCGACGCCCTCGAGCTCGGTATCCCCTTCTCCGATCCGGTGGCCGACGGCCCGACCATTCAGGGTGCCACCCTGCGCGCCTTCGCCGGCGGCACCACGCCGGATCGCTGCTTCGAGCTGCTGGGGCGCATCCGCACCAAGTACCCGAGTCTGCCCATTGGCCTGCTGGTCTACGCCAACTTGGTCTATGTGCGCAAGATCGACGGCTTCTACGAGAAGTGCCAGCAGGCGGGGGTTGACTCAGTGCTGGTGGCCGACGTGCCGGTGCAGATGTGCGCGCCCTACAAGGCCGCCGCCGACCGGTTCGGCATCGACAGCATCTTTATCGCCCCCCCCAACGGGGACGGCGAGACCCTCAAAGCCGTCGCCGAGCTCGGCCGCGGTTACACCTACCTGGTGAGCCGTGCCGGGGTGACCGGCGCCGAGACCAAGGCCGGCATGCCGGTTGAGGGGCTTATCAACACCCTGCGCGAGTTTAATGCCCCGCCCGCCCTGCTCGGCTTTGGCATCAGCGAGCCGGCCCAGGTGCGTGACGCCATCAAGGCCGGCGCTGCCGGCGCCATCTCAGGCTCAGCCGTGGTGAAGATCATCGAGACCCACCATCAGGATCCGGCCCGTATGCTGGTGCGCCTCAAGGAGTTTGTGGAAGGGATGAAGGCGGCGACCAATCGCTGATTGGCGTTGCTCAACGGCCGTTGGCCATGAGTGGCGGTTTGCAACGAGGGAGCCTGATGGGCTCCCTTTTCTTTTTCTGCTGTGGTCCCCACCTGGAGGAGCTCGGCCAAGCATAGCCTTTGAAGAGACGTTTTTTCCTCACTCTACCTAGCGGCAATGACAGTGGCATCCTCTTCGGCCTTTCAAAAGGACAGCCGATGCCAATCGTCGGCTCGTCCACGGAAAAGCCCCTCTGTGTTCAAGCCACCCAAGGTATCGCACAAGCTCCATTGGCATTATTAACCTCGATTGAGTACCATGCCTTGCGCAGCCTCAAAGGAGGCCAAATTGAGTAATGACACATTATAAAAACTTTTGTCAGAGTCTTACATCAATAAACCAATACTTGATGGCTAAGGCAACACACTAAAAGTCATGGGATACAATAATGTTAAAGTTTTTCTATAAAGATATTGAAGTGCTTCTTCGCACCTTTGCGCTGATCACTGCTGTAATGATTGCCTGGGCTTTTCTACCTGGTCTATTAGAAGTCCATACAAGCAGAGATATTTATGATGCCGTGATGAGCATGGCATGGGTTGGAAACATATTTATTGGCTTTGTTATTTTTCTTGGCATATTTCCCCTTGGGCGAACCTTTTTAAAGCAGCGTGCGCTCTCAACAACCAAGGCAGATAACAATGACATTAAAGCAGGCATCAACCACAGCATAGTGCATCCCTGCAAAGATGACATGGATATGTTGCTGGTTAAACTGGGCAGCCTATATTCTATTTCGGATGTCGGCAATGGGAGTAAATCGGGTAAAAACTATATCAACGGCATCGAAGAATGCGACACTCATAATTCAGAGATGATCGAGTCGAAGAAAATCACCTTGAGTGTCAGTTATGACATAGATAACAAAAAAAACCTTGATGAAACATTAATTGAATTCCTTGACCCAAGAAATTTTGCTCGTGAAGACGCAACACTCTACGCCTCACAACTTGCCCATCTGTCAGTGCTGGCCAAGCGCTGTGGCATAGAACTATTAGCCTCTCAAAAATCGGTTAATATCTCAGCTGCATTTAATCTACAGCGCGCAGCCATGTTGATGAGAAGTGGCATTGCTTGCGGTTTCTTAACGATGCAAGAATGGGATGAACTGAAGAAAACCTTATATTCTCAAGTACATGAGCAATTTTCTTCGCTGGATGAGCTGATCAACAACTATCTGTTGGCAGTATACCTTTTCTATACATCTGAATATTCCATTCTAGGCCCATCGCGAGTTATGGGGCGGTTATATGGCATTGCCGAACTTAAACGCTGTAACTACTTCGAGTGGAATATTGCAGAAATGAACCACCCTTCACTGTAGATCTTGTAAGAAAACGGCTATATCGCCTGACACCGGCCTCAATCCGGTGTCTTTTTTTTCAATAAGCTGTGACCGGCCTTGAAGACTATGCGGCCCAATGACATTGGGATTCACGCCGTTTTGCTCGGTCGAGCTTCTTGCCTACGACTGACCCCTTGATGCGGCTGCGCCGCATAGGGGTTTCGCCCGCCCTGCGGGCTGTGGCGAGTGACTCTTGCTTGCTGGCCAAAGAGAAGTCACCCATCGAGCGGCCAACCCCACAGATCCGCCTCCTTCGTCGAGTCCCTTCTACTCGCAGCGGCTATCCAACACTGCCCCCATTTAATGCCCTTGTCGCTGCTTGAAAGCATTCGCGAGCCAACGTTACACCTGTCTCATTGAGCCCATCGCCTTCCCCATGCACGAGCACGACAGCACCCCGTTAATAATGTTTTTCACATCATGGCGTTGGCGCTACTCTCTTGAGTCTTTGCTCTAAGGTATGAAGGGATCATGCCGTTAGTCGCGACTCACACTCTTCGATAATGGTAAGGACACCATGAAGTTACCTCCTCTTTTCGCCATCCTCGCCATGCTTTCCGGCTGCGGCACGCCCATCCCCCATGACCCGCCGCAAGTGACGCCAGCCCAAGAGGCACCAAGCTGCCCTATGGAGAAAAAACTCTGTGAGTGGGGCAACAACACAATGCGCCTATGGCAATCCAACCTATGGGTAAAAAAGGGGTATTTTGGCCACTCGGTCAGGCTTAGCATCACCCTGGACCCGCTTGGCCGGGTGAGCCAACGAAAGATCACCTGGTCTTCCGGTAACAAGGGGCTGGAGGAGGCAGCGCTCGCTGCTATCGATAAATCACCCGTCATAGACGTGTCGTCACTCACTCCCGCAGAGTTCGATATGGTCAAAAAGATAGAACTGAACGTCACCCCGTGATGAATACCGCTTTATGTTTGAATTGGTAAGGACACCATGAAGTTACTTCCTCTTTTCGCCAGCCTATTAATCCTTTCCGGCTGCGGCACGCCCATCAACCATCAGACCGGGAATGACGATTGCGCCGCTCGCCAGCTCGCGTCATCAAAGGGCGATCATCTCTCCCAATGGTCGGCAACCTTGGTCCCCCTGTTGGAACGCTATCTGCTGCTTGAAGAGTCCTATATCGGTCATGCGGTCAAGGTCAGCATGAACATAGATAGCAAGGGACAGGCTCATCCCCGCATCATCTGGTCTTCTGGTAATAAGGCGTTGGAAGAGGCGGCGCTCAAGGCCATCACGCGGGCCCCTATTCTCGATACCTCCAGCCTCAACGGTCAGGAGTTGGCCATAATTGAGAGTATGACGCTGACGATTAACCCCATGGGCGGCTACGAGAGCGCCATCCCCGATTAGGGGGACCTGGATCCATCCTATCCCTGCGGGATGGCGCCCGTGCAGGGCTTCGCCGTTCGGGCAATAACGAATAACCAAACGGCGAAGGGAGCCTCTGCGGCTCCCTTCGATTGCACATACGGTGCAAACCATCCCGGTGTGACCTCACTCGAGCGGCGGCACCGCCCCCGAGGCCCGCAGCGAGTCGAGCGTCTCGTTGAACTCCTTGATGAAGGCGTCCATATAAGGGTAGCCATCCCGCACCGAGGTAAAGCCGATATAGCCCTGCTCCTGCCCAATCGAAGCCACCTCGACCACGTCACTGGCATCGAGCTTTAGCCGAGCCACTTCGGATGAGATGGCGCGCCGATCGTTGGGATAGCAGTCGATGCGTCCGCCCATCAGCTTCTGCAAGTTTTGCTCGGTGGTTTTCGCCTCATCCAGCGTGATCTTTCCTTCCTTGACCATGGCAAAGAAGCGGTCGCCCGGGGTTTGAAAGCCGGTGTTATTGCCAAATTTAAGCCCGCTGAATCCCTCTGGCCATGCCGCGCCCTGATACTTGGACGCCACCTCCTTGCGGCAGACCACGACGACGGTCTCAACCAGCAGAGGAACGGAGTAGTGCATCCAGGGGCGCAACGCCTCCCGCTTGTAGGGAGGGTAGAGGCCCATGATCTGCCCCTGCTCCACCTCGGTGAGCGCCCGCTGCCACGGCGCCACTCTCAACTCGATGGAAAAATTGGGCATTGCTGCCGATACCTTCGATAGCAACTCGCTATAGAGGCCCACCGGCTTGCCGGAGGGATCTTTATAGCTGTAGGGCGGGTAGTCATCATCCCCCACCAGGAGCACTTGCTGCTTGGCTACTGCGGCCCAAGACAACAACACCATGACCCCTGCCAATAACACCTTGCTTCTCATGCCAACACTCCTTGCTCTCACGTTCATAACGCACCCTGTGCGACACAGATAGGTATAGGAAAGTCCGGGGGGCCACGCGAACACAGGCTACATAGCAGGAGCTCGGCCAAGCTCCTTGCCTATGGCAAGCCCTTTGATGCGGCTGCGCCGCATAGGGGTTTCGCCCGCCCTGCGGGCTGTGGCGAGTGACTTCTTGCTGGCCCAAGAAGTCACCAAGAAGGCCTTCCCCCGCCAATCCGACCGCTGCGCGGTTGCCCTCGACTCGGTCGCCAGGTCGGACGGACCGCCGCACACGGCATATCCCTATGCCGCCTGCGGCTGCGCCATCATCCTTGATGCCGCTCCTGACCTTGCGCCCTCCCCTCGGCGGATTGAAGGGGGAGCCAATACCCTGCCCCTTCGCAAGCTCGGCTGATGTATGAGGTGTACATCCCTGTCTCGCGAGCAGGCCTGATGGCTTCACCTCGGCGAATCAGAGGGGAAGCCAATACCGTGCCCGCCCGTGCTTGCGGTGAGTATCTGCTACCGCCCTTCTGAACGCTTCATGGCACCCAACGTGGTGGGCGTATTAGAACACCCACTCAATCCCAATTAATTTGTTGAACTTGCTCAGGAAATCATCTTCTCCCTCTTCCTTCTTCTGTGTCGCTCGCTAACATAGCCGTTTGGCAACCGTCTCGTCGGAGTCACCCATGAGCCAGGCCAAGGTAAGATCGCAGGTTAACAGCAGCAGACTGGGGGCTGAAATTCAGGGGCGGTAGCCTTGCCGGAGGGCATTGATAAGCGAGTGAAACAACCACTCAACATGGTGACACATGGTGACTGTCCTAATTTCAGTGACTCTAATTTCACCATTTTTTATACCGCGGTAATGGTGGCGCAAAAAGAAGACTTCAAGCGAATACGCTCAGGTACCAAAGGTGAGCGGATAATGTTATGATTTAATGATGATTTTCACTTGGCGGCAATGAAGATCTTACGGAGTTATATGGAATGCTCTGCTAACGGATTAGTACCGCCTTCCATCTAATCACTGTTAGATTGTAAGACACACAGAGAACGATAGATGTCATCAAAAAGCGAAAGAAAAACAGAAAACCTTGTCCGTGACAAATTGCGTGAATTTGGATATTACAAGCCTGAAAACGGCATCACTGTGGAAGAGCAGAAATCCGAGATTGCCAAGGTCAAAGCATTGCTTTCCAAGGCAAGCAAGAACGCCAGAGGCAACACCGGATATCCTGAATTCATCATTTCAAATCTTAAGGATACGGCGTTTTTGATTGTATTCGAGTGCAAGCCGGATGTGAGGAAACACGAGAGCCCGGCGCGCGACAAGGCTGTTGAATATGCAGTGGATGGTGTTTTGCACTACGCCAAGCATCTTGCCAAACACTACACTGTGTTAGCTGTTGCAGTGAGCGGGGCTACGGCAAGTGCCATGAAGGTCTCCAATTTCCTCGTTCCTGCTGGCAGCAAAGAAGCCAAGGAGCTTGTTAACGAAAGTGGAGTTCGGGTTACTGATATCATATCCTACGACGACTACTACCGACTGGCGTCTTTCGATCCCGATGTCGCCAAGAAGCGTCACTCTGACCTGTTAGCCTTCTCCAAGGAACTCCATGAGTTAATTTGGACGAAGGCCAAAATTTCTGAAGAAGACAAACCTCTTCTGGTCAGTGGCACGCTGATTGCTCTGATGAACGCGCCGTTCATGAAGACCTTTGGCGCACTACCTGCCGAAGACGTACAGGAAGCCTGGCTAGGCGCAATTAAGAAGGAACTGGACAAGGCCGACATTCCACAGGCCAAGAAGGACACCATGCTGCAACCGTATTCCACGATTGCAGTTCACCCCAACCTTGGCAAGCCGGACAGCAAGACCGCTAAAGAGTATCCGGATGGTGTGTTCAAGGAAATCATCAACCGCATCTGCGATAACGTCTGGCCCTACATTAACGTCTATCACGACTTCGATGTGGTGGGGCAGTTCTACGGCGAGTTCCTGAAATATACTGCGGGCGACAAAAAAGCTCTCGGCATCGTTCTGACCCCTCGGCATGTTGCCGAACTTTTCTCGCTGATTACAAATGTCGGCCCAGAATCCAAGGTTCTCGACATCTGCGCAGGAACGGGTGGTTTCCTTATCTCCGCCATGCAGCATATGCTCAAGAAGGCGGTCACAGAGGAAGAGCGGGCTGACATCAAGAAGAATCGTCTGATTGGAATCGAGAACAACCCCAAAATGTTCGCGCTGGCCGCCAGCAACATGATTCTACGAGGCGATGGTAAGGCAAACCTGCATCAGGCCAGTTGCTTTGATGACGCCGTAATCAATTCCATCAAGCAGCTGAAGCCAAATATCGGGATGCTCAATCCTCCTTACGCTCAGTCAAAAAGTGATGCGGAGCTGCACGAGCTGTACTTTGTGAAGCAGATGCTGGACTGCCTTGAGCCCGGTGCAATGGGCGTTGCGATTGTTCCTATGTCATGTGCAATTTCGCCTAACCCGGTGCGTGAAGAATTGATGAAGCGCCACACTCTGGACGCTGTGATGTCGATGCCGCAGGAGTTGTTTTACCCTGTCGGCACGGTTACTTGCATCATGGTGTGGATTGCAGGCAAACCACATGCGAAGTCTGACCGTAAGACTTGGTTTGGTTACTGGCGCGATGACGGCTTTGTGAAAACGAAACACAAAGGGCGCATCGACCAGAATGACGTGTGGCCTGCTATCCGTGACCGTTGGGTGGAGATGTACCGAAACAGGGAGGTTCACGCTGGTGAGAGTGCCACCTTCAAAGTAACCGCCAACGATGAATGGTGTGCGGAAGCGTACATTGAAACGGACTATTCCTCGCTAACCAAGGAAAGCTTCGAGGCTGATCTGAAGAAATTCATGCTATTCAACCTGATGCTAGACATTCAGGGCGGCGCTTCCGAGGAGGCTGCTGATGAAGCTTAAAGACTTGTTTGATATCCGAAATGGCGTCGTAAGTTCTGGATTGTCTATCTCGCCAACCCCGGCTGAAAATCATGTGCCGTATTTGCGTCCCGCAAGTACACAGCAGCGGACAATTGCCGGATGGGTTTCGGAGTCAGAAGTTGGTAGCAAAAACATTTACCCCGAAAACACATTATTTGTCTCGACAAACGGGGAGGGTAGTCATAGCTACTCCTACGTATCTCGGTTCAAGTTTGCTTGCAATAGCGATGTTTCCGCCTTGTTGCCAAAACGCGAAATGACGTTCAACGAGAAAGTCTATTACGCTCGTTGCATTACGATGAACAGATATAAGTTCTCTTACGGCCGAAAACCCAAAGGGGACCGTCTAAAGCAGATTGAACTACCGGAAAATATTCCTAGCTGGGTACATTCCGCCGAAGCCACCGATTTATGGGCTGAGCTTGCACGTATGAAGACGTTAAGTGCTGATTCTTATGAGACTGCGCAACACAGCGAAAAAAGTGCGCTTGTTCGAGTGCAAGACCTTTTTGAAGTCAGATATGGGCATTCACTTGAGCTAAACCGTCTTCAGCTGCTCTCCAAGGCCGAAGGCGGTATTCCTTTTGTGTCTCGCGTTATGGGGAATAACGGCGTTTCTGCGTATGTCGCGCCCATTGATGGCCTGCCTCCGATTCTTGGCGGCGTGCTCAGCTGTGCACTAGGAGGAAATGGCGTTTTATCAACATTTCTGCAAGAAGTTCCCTTCTATTCCGGGCGTGACTCAGCTTACTTAGTACCAAAATTTGAAATGACGACTGAAGAGCTCTTGTATTACTGCTCTTGCATCTGGCAGAACAGATTCCGATTCAGTTATGGGCGGCAGGCCAATCGCACCCTAAAGGGCTTACTCATTCCCACAAAGGAGTCGATCCCTAGTTGGGTTCATGGCAGTTTGAGCCGTGTTTCAGATAAAGTTATGCAATCTAACCGGCGTTGTTGATCAAATCCGTCGTTGGATAGTCGTTCCCCATCCCGTTGTACAGATCTAGTTATCACCTGACACCGGCCTCAAACCGGTGTCTTGTTTACGCTACTTTAGAGTGCACTTCCTTCGGTATCAATTTCAGTCCCTTTTTGAACATGCTGTAGGGGGTCTGACCCTCCATCATCCTGCCCTGATGTGGTCGCTGGTTGTTGTAGTGCTCCAGATAGCTATCCAGGTCTGTCTGCATCTGCTCCACCGACTCATACCAGGTTGTCCTCCCTTTGATACGGAAGTGTTCATCCAACAAGGTTCGATGCAGCCGTTCGATAAAGCCGTTGCTCTGTGGCCTGCGTACCTTGGTGGTCCGGTGCTCAATCCCCTCCAGTTGCAGGAACAGCTCGTAGGGATGATGGTCAGGGCGCCCGCAGAACTCGCGCCCATTGTCCGACAAGATGGTATAGACCCGTGCCTCATGGGCTTCGAAGAACGGCAGCACCGTTTCGTTGAGTACATGGACCGACGTCACCGGCAGCTTGCTGGTGTAGAGCCGTCCCCAGGCGTGGCGGCTGTAGCAGTCCAGCACGGTTTGCAGATACACCTTGCCCACCCCCTTGAGTGCACCGACGAAGAAGGTGTCGACCGCCACCAGTTCCCCGGTGTAGTGGACCTCTATCTGGCGTTCGCGGAACTCGGGACTGAAGCGCTCTAACAGGCGAATTTGCTCGTCATTGAGCTCAATGGTCTGCTCCCTATGGGTTTTCTCGAGGCGCAACAAGCGGTCATGTTTGGAGAGCAAATCGTGACGTTGCCACACGCCACGCACGCCACCCGCACTGACGTTGATGCCTTGCAGAGCGAGTTCTTGCGCGACCCGCAACGGTCCATGGGTAGGTTGGGTCAGTGAGTAATCGAGGATGGCCTGCTCAATCTCGGGAGCGACCCGGTTGGGATGAGCCCCTTTACAGCCGGGCAGTTTGTCGAGCAAGCCCTCGGCGCCATAGGTCTGGTAGTTGCGCCGGATTTCGTAGAACTGCTGGCGGCTGTATCCGATGAGCTTGCAGGCTTTGCTGACGTTATTGAGCTCTTTGGCGAGCTCTAGCAGGCTGAGTTTGCGACGTGCTACTTTCTCGTTGGTGGTCATACGGTGACTCCAGATAACACGGTAGGGGTACCGTTTTGTTATCCGGTTTGAAGCCGTATGACCACTCCCTTTTGTGGGCAACTGTCAGGTGAATACCATCTCCATACAAGCGGGCGTTAGGTTTCTTCGCGGGAAACATGGCCTGAAATTGGGACACCCACCATTTTGAGCGCCGCGTAGCGGCCAACCGACTCGCTAAAGCCTCTTGGTCACTGTCGGGCACGGTATTGCCGCCCCCTGCAAGACGCCGAGGTGAGTTGAGCGGGTCAGTAGCGCCGTCAGGGAGGACGACGCAGCCGCAGGCGGCACATGAACGTGCCGTGTGCGGCGGTACGACCGACCCGATCAATGAGCCGAGGGAATCCGCGTAGCGGACGACTTGCCGGGGGTGGCCTTTCTTTTGGTGACTTTTCTTTGGCCACGCAAAGAAAAGTCACTCGCCACAGCCCGAAGGGCGGGCGAAACCCTATGCGGCATAGGCAAGGAACTTGGCCGAGCGCCCCCGAAAGGGCAGGGCGAAACCCCGTCGAGGGCAGCGCCCTCGCGTCCCCTGCGGCAACGCCGCATCATGAGGCGTCGTAGGCCAGGCGCTCGACCGAGCTCCTCACAGAGAGTAGGGCTACCTTGAGCAGGCGATAGCCATTGTCTACAATGGCGCCCTTTATCGAGAGCAGGTGATTACCATGAGCGACACCCAAACCAAACCGGCCCTGCCGGATCGTCTGGCGGCCAATCCGCGCAGCCCCCACTATGTGGCCGAGTGCTTCGAGCACGAGATCGGCATTCGCCTCAACGGCAAGGAGCACAGCACGGTCGAGGAGTACTGCATCAGCGAAGGCTGGGTGAAGATCCCCTCCCCCAAGGCCAAGGATCGCTATGGCAACCCCATGCTGATCACCCTCAAGGGCACCGTCGAAGCCTACTACCGCTAAGGCGCTCGCCCCCCGCGATGACAAGAGACCGGCCCTGCGCCGGTCTCTTGCTTTTGGGCGCACACAAGAACAAGCCCCCGGACGGGGGCTTGGTGACGGAGGGCAGGCCTCACTATCTCGCTCGCACGCCCGAACGGGCGCCTACTCGATAGGGATGCGCTGGCCGCTCTGGGGGTTACTCTGCTTGGGCAGGCTCAGGGTGAGCAGGCCGTTATCAAAGCGGGCGTTGACGCCGTCGAGTGTGACATCCATCGGCAATTCGAAGCTGCGGGCAATGCTGCCGTAGTAGCGTTCGCTGCGTAGCGGGCGCTCGTCCTGCTCCTGGCTGTCGTGCTGGCGCACCTCGGCGCGAATGGTGACGACGCGCCCCTGAATGTCGAGGTGGATATCCTCCTTGCGCACGCCGGGCAGTTCGGCCAGGACGGTGTAGAGCGAGTCGGACTCCTTGACGTCCAGCTTCACCTGAGCCGGCAGCGGGTCCCCGTGCAGGGGCTTGACGGTAAACCCGGAGGCCAGGTCCCGAAAGAGATCGTCAAACAGGCTGGCACGGGACGGTAACAGGCTCATGGTACTCCTCCTTGTGTATGGACTCCCTTCTTGAGTCTAAAAAGCCTTGCCGAGGCCGCAAGGAGATCTGCCGCTTCCCTGACCTGGATCAAGGGTCGGGGCGTGAGCCCACTCCCACTGCTGGCCCTCACCCACCGCCCGGCGTGGCAGTCGCCCCCGGGATCAGGCTAAGATGACGACCGTTTCCCCCCTTCAAGGAGTCCGATTAATGAAACTCTTGCTGCTGGTTGCCGCCATCGGCCTGGCCTTCTACTTCTTCACCAGCCAGCAGGCTCGCAAGCAGGCGGCCGAGCATATCCGCCAGGGCGAGGCCTTTCTGGCCGAGAACAAGGGCAAGGAGGGGGTTCAGAGCACCGCCTCCGGGCTGCAATACCTGATCCTGAACGAGGGGAGCGGTGCCGAGCGCCCCGGCCCCACCAGCCGGGTCAAGGTGCACTACGAGGGGAGCCTGCTCGACGGCACCGTCTTTGACAGCTCCTACGCCCGCGGCGAGCCCATCACATTTGGTCTCAACCAGGTGATCGCCGGCTGGACCGAGGGGCTGCAGCTGATGCACCCCGGTGAGAAGATGCGTCTATTCATCCCCTCCCACCTGGGTTATGGCAACCGCTCCGCCGGCAAGATCCCGCCCGGTGCCACCCTGATCTTCGACGTGGAGCTGCTCGCCATCGAGTGAGTCCGACCGCCCAAGCTCAACTAACTGATTGATTAATAGCGTTTTGAATTCGTTTTCATGATCCCCTTCACATCCCGTCGAAGGGGGTCATGAGGCTGGTCACAAAACCGCCGTCCCTCCCTTGTTGCCCCCTCGCCCGTCACGCCACTCTCTCCTTGCCCTCAGGGCGCACACGGAGAAAAAAATAATGAAACACACAGCGGGCCTTCTGGTGGCAGCCTCCTTGCTGACCACCCCCTTGGCGCAGGCGGATGTCATCCTCCACGCCTTCAACTGGAAATACGCCGACATCACGGCGCAGGCCGACGCCATCAAGGCGGCAGGCTACAAGATGGTGTTGGTCTCACCCCCCCTCAAGTCTTCGGGCAACGAGTGGTGGGCGCGTTATCAACCCCAGGATCTGCGCCTCATCGACAACCCCCTCGGCAACAAGCAGGCGATCGAGCAGCTGATCGCCGCCATGTCGGCGCGCGGCATCGCCGTCTACGCCGACGTGGTGCTCAACCACATGGCTAACGAGACCTGGAAGCGGCAGGATCTCAACTACCCGGGCCAGGAGCTGCTCGGCCAATACGCCGCCAACCCCGCCTATTTCGAGCGCCAGAAGCTGTTTGGCGATCTCGGTCAGAACTTCCTCTCGGGCGGAGACTTCCACCCCGAGGGGTGCATCAGCAACTGGAGCGATCCGGGCAACGTGCAGTTCTGGCGCCTGTGCGGCGGCGCCGGCGATCGGGGCCTGCCGGATCTCGACCCCAACAACTGGGTGGTGAGCCAGCAGCAGGCCTACCTCAAGGCTCTCAAGCAGATGGGGTTCAAGGGCTTTCGCATCGATGCGGTCAAGCACATGGACGCCTACCAGATAGGTGCCATCTTCACCGGCGAGATCACCTCGGGGATGCACGTGTTTGGCGAGGTGATCACCACGGGCGGCGCCGGCTCCGGCGACTACGAGACCTTCCTGCGCCCCTATCTCGACTCGACCCAGCACGGGGCCTATGACTTCCCCCTGTTTGCCTCGATCCGCTCGGCCTTCTCCTATGGCGGCAGCATGAACCAGCTCGCCGATCCGGGGGCCTATGGCCAGGCCCTGCCGGGCAGCCGCGCCGTCACCTTCGCCATCACCCACGACATCCCCACCAACGATGGCTTCCGCTACCAGATCCTGAACCCGCAGGACGAGAAGCTGGCCTACGCCTACCTGCTCGGCCGCGACGGTGGCACCCCCATGGTCTATTCCGACCACGGCGAGACCCAGGACAAGGACGGGCTGCGCTGGCAGGACTACTGGAAGCGCAGCGACCTCAAGGGCATGATCCGCTTCCACAACGCGGTGCAGGGGCAACCCCAGCAGCTGGTCGGCAGCGGCGACTGCTTCGTGCTGCTCAAGCGCGGCAAGACGGGGCTGGTCGGCATCAACAAGTGCGACAGCGAGCAGGAGTACTGGCTCGACACCGGCAAGTTCGAGATGAACTGGTATCGCAACTACCGGGACGTGCTGGACGCCAACGCCGTGATCCAGGTCCAGAGCCAGTGGGTACGCCTCGCCATTCCGCCCCGCTCGGCGCGGATGTGGCTGCAGGAGTAACCTGACAGATCCGGCAGGCCACCCCATCCCGGGGTGGCCTGCCGCTCTTTTGAGGCTATGGTGAGGTGTCGCCTGGCACCTGGTGCCTGTTGTGGCGATCCGGTTAACCCTCAAGGAGAGCACCATGCCCGGATCCCTCGTATTACTGCTCGGCGCCCCACTCGCCGTGACCGACCTGCACACCCCCCTGCCCAGCCACCACTTCACCGCCGCCGAACAGGTGGCCGCCCTGGCTGATGTCACAGCGCCGGACGAGCAGCTGTTCGTCTACGGTGAGGCGGCCCTGGCCTTCGATCTCGAGGGCTACCTGAGCCGCGAGGCGCCGCACCTGCTGCCGCGGCTCGAGACGATCCGTCACTGGGCCGGCGCCACCAGCATCAACCCCCAGCTGCTGCTGGCCCTGATGGAGCAGCGCAGCCAGCTGCTGAGCCGCCCCAGGGTGCGCGCCTTCGAGCAGCCCTTCGGCATGGCGGTCGGCGAGCGCGGCTTTACCCCCCAGCTCGCCGCCATGGCGCGCACCCTCTCGGAGCGCTTCTATCAGGCGCGGGAGCTGGCCGAGCGCCGGCCCAAGGGGGTGACCCGCTCAATCGCCCCCACCGCCCTGGCCCTGCAGACCCTGCCGGGCAGCGGCCACCCGCCCCTGGCCGAGGTGTACGAGCAGCTGTTCGGGCGCGGCAGCTTCTATAGTGCGGCGACCCCCAAGGCGACCCCGGCGCCCCTGCTCGCCGGCCTGTTCCAGATGCCCTGGCGTCAGGGCTACAGCTGGAAGGTGAACGGCGCCCACGCCCACTCGGGCTCGGGCTTTCCGCTCTCCTCCATCGACGCCTCCTATGACTGGCCGGGCTGGGGCAGCCCCACCTACACGGTGGCGGCGGCCAACAGCGGCACCGTCACCGTCTTCTCCCGCTGCCAGGTGCGGGTGACCCACTCCAGCGGCTGGGCCACCAACTACTACCACATGGCCGACATAGCGGTGCGCAGCGGCGACTACGTGGAGGCCAACACTCGCCTCGGTACCTACGCCAGCGACCGCAACCAGGCCCTCTGCGAGGGGGGCAGTTCGACCGGCCCGCACCTGCACTTCTCCCTGCTCTACAACGGGGTGTTCCGCTCCTTGCAGGGGACTACGCTGGGGGGCTACAAGGTCAACGTCGGCAGCTACAGCTATGACAATCACTGCAGCCGCTTCTGGCTCGACGAGCTGGGGTCGGGTCAGCGCCGCTGCGCCTGGCAGCCGCTCAACAACCACGGTCTCTAGGGAGCAACGAAAAGACCCGCCGCGGCGGGTCTTGGTTTTTTAGGCGGCGGCGCCGGCCACCACCTGGCTCAGCTCACGGGAGAGGTGCTCGAGTCCGGCGGTGAGCTGGGCCAGCTCGGCCTCCCGCTCGCGCATCTGCCCCGAGGTGGAGGCGGTCTCGCGGGCCACCTCGGCCACCTGCACCCCGGCGGCGGCCACCTGGGCCAGGCTGGCGTCCTGACGCGCCATCAGGGATTCGAGCTGCCCCACGTCCTTGGCCACAGTGCCGATCCGCTCCAGGATCTGGCCTATGATGGCCCCCGACTCCCCGATCACCCCCTGACCCTCGCTCACCGCCTGATGGCTGCGTCCGAGCAGGGCGCGGATCTCATTGGCCGCCTGCTGGCTGCGGGCCGAGAGCTCGCGCACCTCCTGGGCCACCACCGCGAAGCCGCGTCCGTGATCCCCGGCCCGGGCCGCCTCGATGGCGGCGTTGAGGGCCAGCAAGTTAGTCTGATCGGCGATCCCCGTGATGATGCCGGTCATGGCGGCGATCTCGTCGTGACTGGTCAGGATGCGGCTCATCGCCTGCTCGCTGCGGTGCAGGGCACCGGCCCCCTGCTCGGCCAGGGTGCTGGCCTGGCGGGTGCGCGCGGCCACCTCGCCCACGAAGCGGTTGGCCGCGCCGAGATCCGCGCCCATGCGCTCGAGCTGGCTGCGGATCTCGTCGCTCACATCCACCTGCTGCTCGGCCCCCTGATGCAGACAGATAACCGACTCGGCCAGAGAACGGCTGGTGTGGCCCAGGGCCGCCGCCGAGCTCACCAACCGGCCGGCCCCCTCCTCGGCGCGGCTCACCACGGCGCCCAGCTGCTCCTGCCCCCGGGTGGCGAGGTTGGCGACCCGTTCGCTCTCGCTGAGCGCCTGGCTAGCCTCGGTCAGGGCCCTGTCTCGCTGGCGCACCGTGAAGTATTGGGCGCAGGCGCACAATAGCAGGGGCAGGAGGGCGCCGGACCAGATCTCCACCGCCAGCTCCCGCTCGGGCAAGGCGAGGTGCGGCACCGGATAACCGCTGCGATTGAGGGCCACCATCAGGGCCGTGCTCCCCAGCAGCAGGGCGCTCCAGCTCACGGCGCCGAGGCGCCCCAGCAACAAGAAGCTCACCTGGATGAGCAGCGGGATCCAGTAGAGCTGGGAGGAGTGAGGCACGCCACCCGATTGCCAGATGATATTGAGGGCGTGCTGCACCATGGCCCCCATGGCGAGGCCGCCGGCCAGCCGCTCACCGAGCCCGAGGCGACCGCACAGGCCCGAGGCCAGGGCGCCCCCCATCAGCAGCAGGGAGGTGAAGGCCAGCTCGTCGTGGCCGTGATGACTCCACTTGATGAGGCTGTAGAGGCCAACCAGAAAGGCGATAAAACCGAAAAAGAGGCGCGTCTCCTGCTGGCGCTGGGCGGCCCTGTCCAAACGGGCCGACGTCGCAAACAGGCGCAGCCATCCCGTCCATGGGTTGAACATGTCTCTCTCCTGAGTGTTGGGTGTGGGATCCACCGCCTCGGGCGATGGAGAGTGCTCTGACCAGTCGATGTTACATAAAGGTTATGCAAAGAAAAAGGGCGCCTTTCGGCGCCCGCTGGCTAGACGGTGTCCCGATACCAGCGCCAGTCCTGCTCCCCCACCTCGGCGAGAAAGCGGCGCTGCTCCGCCTCCTTGATGGCGAGCCACACCCCCATGAAGTCGGCGCCAAACACCCTCTCGAGCCAGGGGCTGGTGCGCGCCGTCGCCAGCGCCTCCTGCCAGCTGGGCACGGGGGCGCCCCCCATCGCATAGCCGTTGCCCACCACGGGCGCACCCGGATCGCTCTGCGCCTCTATGCCGCGCAGCAGGCCGGCCAGCACACAGGCCGCCGCCAGATAGGGGTTGGCGTCGGCGCCGCAGAGGCGGTGCTCCAGGTGCCGGCTCTCGGGCGGCCCGCCCGGGATGCGCAGGGAGACGGTGCGATTGTTGACCCCCCAGGTGGGGGCCAGCGGCGCATAGCTGTGGGCCTGGAAGCGCCGGTAGGAGTTGGCGTGCGGGCAGAAGAACAGCAGCGACTCGGGCAGGCTCTCGAGCAGGCCGCCGATCCCGGCGCGCAGCAGGGGAGTACCGTGAGGGTCCTCGGCGGCGAAGCGGTTGTTGCCCTCGGCATCCGCCAGGCTCACGTGCAGGTGCATGCCGCTGCCCGCCAGATGGCCAAACGGCTTGGCCATGAAGCAGGCCTGCATGCCATAGGTCTCGGCCAACCCCTTCACCAGCCGCTTGTAGCGCACCCCCTGATCGAGGGCGAGCAGTGCCGGGCCGTGCTCCAGGGTGATCTCCACCTGACCGGGGGCATACTCGGAGATGGCGGTGCGCGCCGGCAACCCCTGAAGCCGGCAGGCGGCGTAGAGATCGGCCAGAAACGGCTCGAGCAGGGCCAGCTCGCGCACCCCGTAGACCTGGGGTTCGCGCGGGCGCCGCCCGTCCCCGAGGCGAGCCGGCTGGGGGCGGCCGAAGGGGTCATCCTCACGATCCAGCAGGTAGAACTCCAGCTCCACCGCCATCACGGGGTTGAGGTCGCGCGCTGCCAGGGTGTCGATGACCCGGATCAGGGCGTGGCGCGGATCGGCCAGCGCCGCCGGCAGCCCGGCCACCGGATCCAGGGTGAGTTGCAGCGCCCCGGTCGGCACCCGCCGCCACGGCAGCAGGGTGAGCGACCCCGCCACCGGGCGGGCCAGGCAGTCCATGTCCGCCACGTCCCACACCAGGCCCGTCTCGTCCACGTCCTCCCCGTTGACCGTGAGGGCCAGTATGCTCGAGGGGAGCGGCCGACCGTGACGATAGAGGGGCAGCAGCTCCTCCCGGCGCAGCAGCTTGCCGCGGCCGATCCCGGCCAGATCGATGAGGTAGATCTCGAACGCCTCCACCTCGGGATGGGCGGCGAGGAAGGCCTCGGCCTCCTCCAGGGTTCCTCTGTCACGCATCGAGTCCATCTCCGGCCAACAAGGCGGCGATGGCCTCGTCCAAGGTGGTAAGCAGTTGGTCCACCTGCTCGCTGCGGGTCTCGGGGCAGCAGAGCATCATGTTGTGGAACGGGGTGATGAGAATGCCCCGGTTGATGAGGTAGAGGTGCAGCGCCCGCTGCAAGGGATCGTCGAAGGCGGCCTCCGCCTCGGCCCCCGTGCGCGGCGGCGCCGGGCAGAACTGGAACTCGCAGCGGGCACCCAGCTCGGTCACCGACCAGGGCAGGGCGTGGCGCTCGATTAGGCGGCGCAGCCCCTCGGCCAGGCGACGCGCCTCGTGCAACATGTGGGCATAGGCGGCCTGGGTCATGACCCGGGTCAGGTTGGCGCGCAGGGCATGCATCACCATGGCGTTGGCAGACAAGGTGGTGCCCATGCCGCTGTGGCCGTGCCCGCTCGCCGCCCTGTCCTGCGCCGCCGCCATCCCGCTGGCCACCTCTTGGGTGAAGCCGAACACGGCGCAGGGGAGGCCGCCGGCGATCGCCTTGCCCAGGGTGAGCAGGTCTGGCTCCAGACTCCAGGCTCGGGTGCAGCCCCCCGGATGCGTCGAGAGGGTATGGGTCTCGTCGATGATGAGCAGGGTGCCGTGGCGCCGGGTGAGCTCGCGCAGGGTGTGGTGAAAACCGGGGTCCGGCAGCACCATGCCGATGTTGGTCATGGCCGGCTCGCACAAGACGGCAGCCACGTCCCCCGGTGCCAGGGCGGCCTCGAGGGCCGCCGGATCGTTGAAGGGGACCACGCGGCTGGCGAGGGCAGGATCCGACCCCATGCCGATGAGACCGGAACGCGCGACTGTCTTACCTTCCCGCAACCGCACCATAGTCTCCTCCACGGTGCCGTGGTAGCAGCCGTCAAATACCAGCACCACGGAGCGCCCGGTGATGGCGCGCGCCCAGCGCAGGGCGTAGCGGTTGGCGTCGGTGGCGGTGGCCGCCACCTGCCAGAGGGGCAGGCCGAAGCGCTCGGCCAGCAGCTCGCCGCAGACCACAGCGTCCTCCCCCGGCAGCATAGTCGTGAGCCCCAGGTAAGCCTGACGGGCTATCGCCTCGGCCACCGGCAGCGGGGAGTGGCCGAACATGCTGCCGGTGTCGCCGAGGCAAAAGTCCACGTAGTCGTGGTCGTCCACGTCGGTAAACCGCGCCCCCTGGGCCTGACTGACGAAGAGCGGCACCGGGGTGGACCAATCGCTCATCCAGTGCATGGGGACGCCGCCGAACAGGCTGTGCCGAGCCCGGCCGGCCAGGGCGACCGAGTTGGGATTGGCGGCGAGAAAACGGGCCTCTTCACGGGCCATCAGGCGGGCCACGGCGGTGGGAGAGATGGGGGTCATGCTCACTCCTTGGGTCATGAGGGTCCCATTGAGTGTGATTTTCTCCCCGCGGCGCCGTCAATTGCACCGCTCGAGATTTGTTCAACCCACAGCCCACTTCACAAAAATCGGGACACGCCGTTACCCCCGTCGCATTTCGGGGGAGCAATTGACCCCCAAGCCGCTGTTTTATGGAATGATTCCACCATTACTACCGCTAAGTGGAGTCAACATGTCCCGCTCGCTCTCGCTGTGGCTGCCCCTGCTGCTCTTTTTCTTCCTGATGGCGATCCCGACGCACTGGATCCCCCTGCCCGGACTCACCCTCATCGAGCAACGGGTGATCGCCCTGTTCGTGTTGGCGGCCCTGTGCTGGATCCTCGAGCCCATCCCCATCTATGCCACCTCGCTGCTCATCATAGTGCTCGAGCTGCTCTTGCTCTCGGACAAGGGGATCTGGCTCTTCACCGCCGGCAAGGGGAGCGAGGGCTTTGGCAACCTGCTTCCCTACACGGACGTGATGGCGACCTTCGCCTCACCGGTCATCATGCTGTTTCTCGGCGGTTTCTTCCTCGCCATCGCCGCCACCAAGTATCGCCTCGACATCAACCTGGCGCGGGTGCTGCTGCGCCCGTTTGGCGCCAACCCCAAGGTGGTGATGCTGGGGCTGATGCTGATCACCGCCATCTTCTCCATGTTTATGAGCAACACGGCCACCACCGCCATGATGCTCTCCATCCTGGGCCCGGTGCTGGCCCTCTTCCCCGACCAGGATCCGGCCAAGACCGGCATGGTGCTGGCCATTCCGGTGGCCGCCAACCTGGGGGGCATGGGCACCCCCATCGGCACCCCACCCAACGCGGTAGCCCTCAAGTACCTGACCGGCGAACACGCCATCAGCTTCGGCCAGTGGATGGGCTTCGCCGTTCCCTTCGTGGTGCTCATGCTCCTGCTCGCCTGGTTCCTGTTGACTCGCCTCTTCCCCAGCCGTCTGCAACGCGTCGAGCTCAAGCTGGAGGGGCGCTTCTTGCAGGGGGTGAAACCCTGGATTGTCTATATCACCTTCATCGTCACCATACTGCTCTGGCTGCTCGGCGGCATGCACGGCATGAACTCCTATGTGGTGGCCATGATCCCGGTGGCGGTGTTCGTCTGTACCGGCATCATCACCAAGGAAGACCTGCACAAGATCTCCCTCGACGTGCTCTGGCTGGTCTCGGGCGGTATCGCCCTCGGCCTGGCACTCGAGGAGAGTGGTCTGGCCGAGCGACTCATCACCCATATCCCGTTCCACGAGTACTCGACCCTGGCGGTGCTGGTGGGGGCCTGCCTGCTGGCCCTGGTGATGGCCAACTTCATGTCCAACACGGCGACCGCCAACCTGCTGCTGCCGCTGGTGGCGGCGCTCGCCGCCGGCATGCCCGAGCTGGCCGAGTGGGGCGGCGCCCATACCCTGATCCTGGCGGTGACCCTGTCGGTGTCGCTCGGCATGTCCCTGCCCATCAGTACCCCGCCCAACGCCCTGGCCCACGCCACCGGCCTGGTGCAGAGCCAACAGATGGCCGTCATCGGTGTGGTGATGGGGGTGGTCGGCACCCTGCTGGCCATGGTCTGGATCTATCAGATCGCCGCCCTGGGCTGGATCTAGCCAAGGGGCGGTGGACTGGATTTCACCGCCCTTCTGCCCGATGCTGTAGAGGGTCACACGATGAAAGGAGTCATCGTCTTGATTACTCGCCTGCTTCCCCTGTTTTGGTGCTCCCTGGCCCTGGCCGGGAGCCCGCAACCGGCCGAGGTGACCTTTATCACCACGGCCGACTCGATCACGGCCCAGGCCCCCGAGCCCGGCGCCAAGGAGCTGATCCAGGTCTACAAATATGAGCAGCCCAACGGGGTGGTGAGCTATTCGGATCAGAGCCCGTTACAGGGCAAGTACGAGGTGCTGGTGTTTGAGCACTGCTTCGCCTGCGACCCCGCCTCCCCTATCGACTGGCATCACACCGGTCTCTATGTGCAGGACTTTGCCGCCACCATACAGGCCGCCGCGCGCGCCTATCGGGTCGAGCCGGCCCTGATCCGCGCCCTGATCCACGCCGAGTCGGCCTTCAATCCCATGGCGGTGTCGCGCAAGGGGGCCATGGGGCTGACCCAACTGATGCCGGGCACGGCGCGCGATCTTGGGGTGGGGGATGCCTTCCTCGCCGAGCAGAACATCTTCGGTGGGGTCAAATACCTGGCCGGATTGCTGCGTCAGTACAATGGCGACGTGCGCCTGGCCACCGCCGCCTACAACGCGGGGCCGGGCGCCGTCGACCGGCACAAGGGGGTGCCCCCCTACGCCGAGACCCGTGCCTACGTCGAGCGCATCGCCCTGCTCTACCAGCGCTATCGGGATGCGCTCGGCAGCCGCAACCGGCTATAGCCCCAGATACACACGCAAAGAAAAAAGAGCCTTACGGCTCTTTTTTCTGCGTCATCCCAGGGTCAGCGAAAACGTCCGCCGACCGCGCCGCTGACCCGGCCGGCCATGCGGATCAGGCTCTGGCGGGTATGCAGGTGGCACAGGGCGATGGCCAGCGCGTCGGCGGCGTCCGCCTGGGGAGTGCCCGGCAGCTTGAGCAGGTGCTTGACCATGTGCTGCACCTGGCTCTTGTCGGCGCCCCCCGTGCCCACCACCGCCTGCTTGATCTGGGTCGGCGAATACTCGCTCACCGGCAGGCCGGCGTTGACCGCCGCCACGATGGCGCTGCCGCGGGCCTGGCCGAGCTTGAGGGCCGAGTCGGCGTTGCGGGCCATGAAGACCCGCTCGATGGCAAACTCGGCCGGCGCGAACTGGGTGATGATCTCGCTCACCCCGTCGTAGACCTGCTTGAGACGGCTCGGCAGTTCACCCAGATCGGTGCGGATACAGCCCGACCCCAGGTACTCCGCCTTGCCGCCCACCACCCGGATCACTCCGTACCCCGTGATCCGCGACCCCGGATCGATTCCCAAAATAACGCTCATCGACTCACATAGATTGAACTGCAATGGGCGCCACCATAGCAGAGTTGGCGCGCCTTGGCGCGCTCAGCCTTGCCCGAGCCAGTCGCGCAGCACGCTATTCCGGTCTCCATCCAGCGCCGGCGAGGCGCGAGCGTAGCGCACCGGGGTGGCCGACAGATGCAGCGGGTTGGCCAGGGTGGGCAAGGATTGCTCGCCGCGCTGCACCTGCTGCACCCAGCCGCGCACCGCCCCCTGCTCGAGGGCGAACAGGGCATCCAGGGTGAGGATGGGACCGCCCGGCACCCCGGCCGCCTCCAGCATGGCACTCCACTCGGCGCTGCTGCGTGCCAGCAGCCGCTCGGCAATCAGGGCGTTGAGCCGGTGGCGCTGGCGCACCCGGGCGGCGTTGGTGGCAAAGTCAGGGTCCTGCGCCCACCCGGGTTCCCCCAGCAGGGCCGCCAGGGCAGCAAACTGGCCGTCGTTGCCCACCGCCAGGATGAGGTGGCCATCCCGGGTGGGATAGACGTCGTAGGGGACGATATTGGGGTGGCCGTTGCCAAGGCGCCCGGGCGCCTGACCGGTGGCGAGATAATTCATCGCCTGGTTGGCCAGCACCGCCACCGACACGTCGAGCAGGGCGAGATCTATCTGCTGCCCCTCCCCGGTTCGCTCCCGATGGCGCAGGGCCGCCTGGATACCGATGGTGGCGTAGAGGCCGGTGAGGATGTCGACGAGCGCCACCCCCACCTTGACCGGCCCGCCGCCGGGCACCCCGTCGGGTTGACCCGTGATGCTCATCAATCCGCCCAGCCCCTGAATAAGCAGATCGTAACCGGGTCGCTGGGCCCAGGGCCCGTCCTGACCAAAGCCGGTGATGGAGCAGTAGATGAGCGCCGGCCGGCGGGCCTTGAGGCTAGGGTAATCGAGGCCAAAGCGCGCCAGCCCACCCACCTTGAAGTTCTCGATCACCACGTCGGCACGGTCCACCAATGCCAGCAGGGTGTCTCTGTCGCGCGCCAGATCCAGGGCGATGGAGCGCTTGCCCCGGTTGGCGGCATGAAAGTAGGCCGCCTCCCCCGCCACCAGCTCGGGCGGGCCCCAATGGCGGGTGTCGTCACCGCGCCCGGGGGCCTCCACCTTGACCACGTCGGCGCCGAGATCGGCAAGCAGCTGGCTGGCCCAGGGGCCGGCCAGCACGCGGCTGAGATCCAGCACGCGCACACCGGCAAGGGGCCCCATCACTCGAACGCCTGCAGGCCGGTCTGGGCCCGCCCGAGGATCAGGGCGTGGATGTCGTGGGTCCCCTCGTAGGTGTTGACCGCCTCCAGGTTCATCAGGTGGCGAATGACGTGAAACTCGTCGCTGATGCCGTTGCCGCCGTGCATGTCGCGGGCGACGCGGGCTATCTCCAGCGCCTTGCCGCAGCTGTTGCGCTTGATGAGGGACACCAGCTCCACCGGGCAGCGCCCCTCGTCCATCAGGCGCCCGGCGCGCAGGCAACCTTGCAGGCCGAGGGCAATCTCGGTCTGCATGTTAGCCAGCTTGAGCTGAAACAGCTGGGTGGCGGCGAGCGGGCGGCCGAATTGCTGACGATCCAGCCCGTACTGGCGAGCGGCGTGCCAGCAGAACTCGGCGGCGCCAAGCGCACCCCAGGCGATGCCGTAGCGCGCCTTGTTGAGGCAGCCGAACGGCCCCTTGAGGCCGCTCACCCCGGCCAGCCGGTTGGCCTCGGGCACGAAAACCCGCTCCATCACGATCTCGCCGGTGATGGAGGCGCGCAGGGAGAACTTGCCCTCGATCTTGGGGGCCGAGAGCCCCGCCATCCCCTGCTCCAGCACGAAGCCGGTGATCTCGCCATCGAGCTTGGCCCACACCACGAACAGATCGGCGATGGGGGAGTTGGTGATCCACATCTTGTTGCCGGTGAGCAGATAACCGCCGTCGACCCGCTCGGCGCGACTCTTCATAGAGCCCGGATCCGAGCCTGCGTCCGGCTCGGTGAGGCCGAAGCAGCCCACCAGCTCACCCCGGGCCAGCCCCGGCAGCCAGCGCTGGCGCTGGGCCTCGTCGCCATAGGCGTGGATCGGGTGCATCACCAAGGAGGATTGCACGCTCATGGCCGAGCGGTAGCCACTGTCGACCCGCTCCACCTCCCGGGCGATAAGGCCGTAGGCCACGTGATTGACCCCGGCGCAGCCGTACTGCTCCGGCAGGGTGGCGCCGAGCAGCCCCAGCTCCCCCAGCTCGTTCATGATGGTGCGGTCAAACTGCTCGCGCCGGTTCGCCTCCAGCACCCGCGGCATCAGGCGGGCCTGGCAGTAGTCGCGGGCGGCGTCGCGGATGAGCCGCTCCTCGTCGCTCAGCTGGTCATCCAGAAAGAAGGGGTCTTGCCAGTCGAAGGGGGTACGGGCCATGGAGCGCTCCTTGCTCTTGTTAGTAGGGGATAGAGAGATAAGGGGTGGCGATAAAACCGCCACCCCATTCTACCGAGCCCCCTCAATGAAACAATCCCTTAACACTTGAGCAGGCGATAGAGGGTGGAGCGGCTGATGGCAAGGCGCCTTGCCGCCTCGCTCAGGTTACCGCCACAGGCGGCCAGCGTCGCCTCGGCCTGACTGCGCCGCCCCTCGGCCAGGGTGCGCGGGGCGGGCTCGGGGTCGGCCGGCAGAGTGAGGTGACAGGGGGCAATCTGCGCCGCTCCGTCGGCCAGTACGCAGGCCACCTCGAGCAGCTGCTTGAGCTGGCGCACGTTGCCGGGCAGGGGATGAGCCAGCAGTTGGGCCTCGGCCTCTGGCGAGAGCCCCATCCCAGGCTCCATCTCGGCCAGCAGGCGGCCCATCAGGGCGCGCCGCGCCGCCACCGGCCAGTCGCGCAGCGGGGTCAGCCTGTGGTGCCAGCCACACAGGCGATAGTAGAGATCCTCGCGAAACTGGCCGCCCGTCACCATCTCCTTGAGGCCGCGGTGACTCGCCGAGACCAGCCAGAAGTCCACCGGCTCGGGACGGGTGCTGCCGACCGGGGTGACGCTGCGCTCCTGCAGCACCCGCAGCAACCGGGTCTGGGCCGAGAGCGGCAGCTCGCCAATCTCGTCGAGCATCAGGATGCCGCCGTGGGCGGCGCGCAGGTAGCCCTGGCTGCCCTGGCTGCGGGCACCGCTGAAGGCCCCACCCACGTAGCCAAACAGCTCGGCCTCCACCAGATCTGCCGGCAGGGCGCCGCAGTTGACGCACACCAGCGGGCCGGCGGCACGCGCCGATGCCAGGTGCAGTTCGCGCACCAGATGCTCCTTGCCGCTGCCGGTCTCCCCCTCGATGAGCAAGGGGATGCCGCGCGCCAACATGCGCCCGGCCACCCGCAGTGGCTCTGGCCCCCCCTCGGCGCGGCTCTCTGGCGGCGCCACACGCCGACTGACGCGAGGGGCCAGCGCCGACGCCAGTGGATGGCGCTCGAGCCAGCGCCGCCCCGCCCGATTGGCACCGAGCAGCTCGCCATCCTCCCCCAGCAGCAGACGCGCCGACCAGGGGCTCTGGGGCTCGAGATCGAGCAGGCGCCCGGGGCGTCCCGCCAGCAGGGCGTTCTCCAGTGTCATGGCGAGCAGGCGCACGGTGCCGAGCATGTCGTGGCCATGGCCCCCCGCCTCGGAGGAGAGATCGAGCACCCCGACCGTGTTGCCGTCCGGCCCGAGCAGAGGCATGGCGCTGCAACCGAGGAAGCGGTGGCGCTCGAAGAAGTGTTCGCCCCCCAGCACCTGCACCTCGCTCCCCTCGCACAGGGCGGTGCCGATGGCGTTGGTCCCCTTGCTCGCCTCCCCCCAGCAGGCGCCGGGTTGCAAGAAGACCCGCTCGGCCTGGCGCTCGAACAGCGGGCTGCCGCCCGCGTCGAGGATAGCCCCCTGGGTGTCGCACAGGAGCAGCCGGCAGGGGCGCCCGGCCTGAAGCTGCTCGAACAGGGGCAAGACGTAGCGGCGAAAACAGTCGATCAGATCGCGCCCCCCCTCGAGACGGGCCGAGAGCTCGCCACGCGCCAGCAGATCGAGCTCGGCCTCGCCCCCCGGCTACAAGCCCATCTCCTGACAGCGCAGCCAGGAGCGGCGAATGGGATCGGGTAGCACGGGGTGGGTCATGGGGCCTCCTTGCGACTGTAGCGAAACGAGACAGGGGCGTGCGACAGGTGTCGCATCCCGAGACAGGGCCGGGGCTAAGATAGCCCGCACGCCCGCCTCACCATACGCCGGCACCCGGCATTTTGTTACGTTTTTCTAACGTTTGAGACTAAGGTCGCAACCCCTGGCACACCCCTTGCGTTATCCCCTCGCCCATTGAACGGGCCACTACAGCATCCAACACAAGGACAGACTCCATGATCTACGTCGCTCCCGGCCAGGCCGGCTCGGTCGTCAACTTCAAGTCCCGCTACGACAACTTCATCGGTGGTGAGTGGGTGGCGCCGCGCGCCGGCCGCTATTTCGAAAACGTCTCGCCGGTGGATGGCAAGGTGTTCTGCGAAGTGGCCCGCTCCGACGCCGCCGACATCGAGCTGGCGCTGGACGCCGCCCACAAGGCCTTCCCGACCTGGAGCAAGACCAGCGTCACCGAGCGCAGCAACCTGCTGCTGCGCATCGCCGATCGCATCGAGCAAAACATCGAGGTGCTCGCTATCGCCGAGACCTGGGAGAACGGCAAGGCGGTGCGCGAGACCCTGGCCGCCGACCTGCCGCTGGTGGTGGATCACTTCCGCTACTTCGCCGGCTGCATCCGCGCCCAGGAGGGCTCGGCCGCCGAGCTGGATCAGAACACCGTCAGCTACCACTTCAAGGAGCCCATCGGCGTGGTCGGCCAGATCATCCCGTGGAACTTCCCGCTGCTGATGGCGGCCTGGAAACTGGCCCCCGTGCTGGCGGCCGGCTGCTGCAGCGTGCTCAAGCCCGCCGAGCAGACCCCGGTCACCATCATGCTGATGATGGATCTCATCAAGGACATACTGCCCCCCGGCGTAGTCAACGTGGTCAACGGCTTCGGCGCCGAGGCGGGCCAGGCGCTCGCCACCAGCGACCGGATCCAGAAGCTCGCCTTCACCGGCTCTACCGAGGTGGGGGCCCATATCCTGCGCTGCGCCGCCGACAGGCTCATTCCCTCCACAGTCGAGCTGGGTGGCAAGTCCCCCAACATCTACTTCGCCGACGTGATGCAGCACGAGAGCAGCTACATCGACAAGGCGGTGGAAGGCATGCTGATGACCTTCTTCAACCAGGGCGAGGTGTGCACCTGCCCCTCCCGCGCCCTGGTGCAGGCCAGCATCTACGACGACTTCATGGACCGGGTGCTGGCCCGCGCCCGCACCATAGTGCAGGGCAACCCCCTCGACACCAATACCCAGGTGGGCGCCCAGGCGTCGCGCGAGCAGTTCGACAAGATCCTGAGCTACATGGAGATCGGCCGCGGCGAAGGGGCCAAGATGCTGCTGGGCGGCGGTGCGGCCAGGGTGAGCGGGCTGGAGGGGGGCTTCTACATCCAGCCCACCATCTTCTTTGGTCAGAACAGGATGCGGGTGTTCCAGGAGGAGATCTTCGGCCCGGCCCTCGGGGTCACCACCTTCAAGGACGAGGCGGATGCGCTGGCCATTGCCAACGACACTCAGTACGGCCTGGGGGCGGGCCTGTGGACTCGCGACAGCAACCTGGCCTGGCGCATGGGGCGTGGCATACAGGCCGGCCGGGTCTGGGTCAACTGCTACCACGCCTACCCGGCCCACGCGGCCTTCGGCGGCTACAAGAAGTCAGGGATCGGGCGCGAGACCCACAAGATGATGCTGGACCACTACCAGAACACCAAGAACCTGCTGGTGAGCCACGACATCAACCCGCTCGGCTTCTTCTAAGCCACTCAACACCCAGACAGAGGGCGCCCGCGGCGCCCTTCTTGATGCCCCGTACTGGCAGGGATCGTCCCCTGACAAGTTCGTCCTGCACCATAAAAAACCCCAGGCCAGGCCTGGGGAAAGGCTACGGAATCACTAAGGACTCCACTCTGAATTACATGTGTTCAGTCCGTTGCGGCTCGCTCGGACGGAATGGCAAACATCCACACATAGGCCGCTGGCAACACTATCAGGGTTAGCAGGGTGGCAAAACCCAGGCCAAAGATGATGGTCACCGCCATGGCGCTGTAGAAGACATCGAACAGCAGGGGGATCATCCCCAGCATGGTGGTAACCGCAGCCATGCCGACTGGCCTCACCCGACTGACTGCGGAGTCAAACACCGCCTGATAGGGGGCTTTGCCTTCGCTCAGTTCGAGGTTGATCTGATCCACCAGCACTATGCCATTTTTGATGATCATGCCGCTCAGGCTGAGCAGTCCCAGAATCGCCATAAAGCTGAGCGGCGCATCAAACAACAGCAGACCACTCACCACGCCGATCAGTGCCAGCGGCACGGTCAACCAGATGACCAGCGGCTTTCTCACCGAATCAAACAGCAGCAGAGTGATGAGGAACATGGTGAGGAAACCCATGGGCAGCGAGCTGAAGATACTCTGCTGTGCATCGCGGGAAGTCTCGTAATCCCCCCCCCACTCGAGCCGGTAACCCGCCGGCAGGGCGATCGCCTCTACCTTGGGGCGCACCTTGCGCAGCACAGAATCGGCGGTCTCCCCCGAACCGAGCGCCGGATCTGCCAGCACCGCCAGCATCCGCATGCGATCGCGGCGCAGGATCAGGGGATCTTCCCACTCGGTATCGAGTCGGGAGACCAACTGCCCCATGGGAACGAAGGTCTCGTGCTCACGGCTCCACACCTGCAACTTGAGCAGGCTGTCGGCGTCGAGTCGCTCCTCGTCCGGCGCTCTGGCCACGATGGGGAGCAGCGAGCTGCCCTCGCGATAGGTACCGACCTGCTTGCCGTTGAAGTTGATGAGCAACGCCTCATCGATATCGCTCTTGCTGATGCCAGTCTCGCGCAACGTGGCGCTGGCCAGCTGGGGGCGGATCATCGGCGACGGGTTGCGCCAGGTGTGGCGGATGTTGTCCACCGCAGGCTCACTGCGCATCGCCTGCTTGACCTCTTCGGCCAGGCGGCGCAGTTCGGCCGGATCCTCACCATAGAGGCGGGCCTCCAGCTTGGCCGCCGGTGCCGGGCCATTCTCCATGTGCTTGACCCTGAACTCGGCCTCGGGGTATGCCTCCCTGAGGTAGCTGCCGATGTTGCCTATGGCGCGATCCAGGCTCTCCCGGTCGCTCATCTCAAGCACCAGCTGCGCGTAGGCGAGGTAGCTCTTCTCCGGGGTATAGGGCAGCACGAAGCGCTGGATCCCCTGCCCCATGACGGTGGTCACGTTGACCAGCCCCATCTTTTCACGGGCTTGCATATCTAGCAGGCCCTGTTCGATGCGCCCCATCAGCGCCTCGGTGGCGCGGATGTCGCTCCCCTCCGGTAGCCAGACATCGACGAAGAAGATCGGCGTGCTGGAGGCAGGGAAGAAGACATTCTTCACCTGCCCAAAGCCCAGGATGGAGAGGGCCAGGGCGAATACCACCAACGCCAACGTCATCTTGCGAAAATGCATGGCCAGCGTCAGGGTTCCCTTATAGAGGGTGAAGAAGATTCCCTGATAGGGCTGCGTCTCTTCGGTGCCCCCCTGGCCATCTTTAAACAGCAGGGAGCAGAAGAAGGGGGTCAGGGTCAGGGCCGTTATCCAACTGAAGAACAGGGAGATGAGCAGCACCTTGAAGAGATCGCCGCAAAACTCCCCCACCTCGTTATCGGAAAGACCGATGGGGGCGAAGGCGATGATGGCGATCACGGTGGCGCCGAGCAACGGCCACTGGGTCTGCTTGACCACCTGTCCAGCCGCTTCGAACCGGGTCTGGCCACGCTGAATGCCAATGAGGATCCCCTCGGTCACCACAATCGCATTGTCCACCAGCATCCCCAGGGCGATGATGAGGGCCCCGAGCGAGATGAGCTGCAACTGGATATCCAGCACCTTCATCACGATGAAGGTGCCGAGTATGGTCAGCAGCAGGATAGCGCCCATCAACAGGCCGGAGCGCAGGCCCATGAAGACCAGCAGGACGCCGATCACGATGGCGATCGACTCGGCCAGGTTGATGAGAAAACCCTGCACCGAGGTCTCAACCACCTTGCCCTGGTTGTAGACGGTGTTGATCTCCATGCCGATGGGGCGAGCGGCCTCCATGGTCGCCAGTTTGGCCTCAATGGCCTGACTCACCTCGACTACATTGACCCCGGAGGAAAAGGCAATCCCGAGCGAGAGGGCCGGCATGCCATTGCTGTGATAGAGCTGGCGCGGGCTCTCCTCATCGGTCTTGTAGATGCGCGCTATGTCGCCCAGATAGACCAGATGATCGCTGCCCGGCGGACTGATTAGCAGGTGCTCCATCTCCTGCAGATCGCCGAATTCCCCGGTGGGATGAATGCGGATACGCTGCCCGTCGACCCAGACCCGGCCGGCGTTAGAGACCACGTTCTGGCTGCGAATAAGGTTATGCAGGTAGGCCTGATCCAGGCCCAGCGCAGCCAATTTGGCCTGGGAAACCTCGACTACCACCTGCTCCTGCGGGGCTCCCACCACGGAAACTTTCTTCACCCCCGGCAGCAGCACCAGCTCGCGCCGCAGCAGATCGGTGTACTTCTCCAGCTCGCGGTACTCATAGCCGGCGCCGGTGACGTTGAGCAGGATCCCGAAGACATCGCCAAAGTCATCGACCACCAGCGGCTTGCCACTGCCCGGCGGCAGAGATCCGGCATGGTCATTGACCTTGCGGCGCAGCTCGTCCCAGATCTGGGGCAGATCGTGCTTGTCGTACTGCTCCTTGATCTCCACCTCGATTTGCGAGACCCCGGCCCCATTGATCGAAGTGATGTGGTCGACGTAGGCCAGTTGCTGGATGGCCTCCTCCAGCGGCAGGGTGACTTCCTCCTCCACCTGCTGCGGAGAGGCGCCCGGATAGGGAGTGATCACCAGCGCCGACTTGATGGTGAATTCGGGAAACTCCAGCTGACCCAGCCCGAGGAAGGAGAGGCTGCCACCGACCAGCAACAACAGGGAAAACATCCAGCTGATGACCCGATGGCGAATAGAGAAGTGCGCTATGTTCATGGCTTAGACCCCACGCTCCCAACGCAATGGCTTCACCACCATGCCCTCTTTCAGCTGCTGGCTGCCAGCCACCACCACTCGTTCGCCACGGCTGAGTGCACCGAGCACCTCAATCCCGTCGCTACGCACCTGCCCCAGAGTGACAGGTACAGAAGAGACGCGACCACTTTGTTCATCGAAACGCCACACCCGAACCTGACCGTTCTTATCGCTTCTGTCGATCGCCGCGGGGGGCAACACCACCGCATCCATCGCCTCGGCTCCCGGCAGCTGCAGCTGCAGCTCGGCGCTCATCCCCGGCAGCAGGTTGAGGGCGGCCGGACGTGGCAGGGTAAACACCACCTCATAGGACTGGGTACCCGAGGTCACCTTGGTCGCGTGCTCCTTGTAGTGCACCGGGTAGGTCCGATCGGGGTCGGCGGCAAAACGCACCAGCGGCGTGCTCTGCTTGAGTGGCGCCGAGGCACCAGAGAAGGAGACCACCAGGGATTCCGGGGCCTGGATGCGGATGTCGATGGCATCGTTGCGCTGCACCCCCATCACGGTTTCGTTGGCCCGCACCATCTGGTGGTTCTCCAGCTCTATCTTGGCGACGATACCGCTGAAGGGGGCTTCGAGACGGGTATAGGAGAGCAAATCCCGGGCGCTGTTGAGGGCCGCCAGGGCCGATTTGCGGGTGGCCTTGGCACGGTCGTAATCGGCCTGAGAGATCAACTTGCGCTCGAGCAGCGCCGCCTTGCGGCGAAAATCGGCATCGGCCAGCTCATAGTCCGCTTCGCGATTGAGAAGAGTGTTGCGAGCATCTCTGTCATCGAGGCGCGCCAATAACTGGCCCTGCCGAATCGGCTGCCCTTCCACCAGATTCAGCTCTACCAGCTGGCCATTGATACGAAATGCCAGTTCAGCCTGTTCGCTGGCGACGACGGTTGCCGGGAATCGCCGCCAGCCTCCACTCCGTTCATCCTGCACTTCCATCAATTTAACCGGCCTGACCACGGCCTGCGCCGCCACCGAGCTTTGCGCCTCGCCACAACCGCTTAGGGTCACCATCGCCAGCAGCACGCCGAGCGCTCTCATCGTCAGTCTCAACACCACACCCTCACTACATCAATCAGAGGGGGCGTAATGTAGCCTTGGCCAAAGTCTCGATAAACAGGATAAAATGAAACCATGGGTTCCATTTTTCAGAACTAAATGATGCGTACAGACGACCTGAAACTCTTTCACCTCATCGTCAAGAATGGGGGGCTGGTGACCACGGCCGACATGCTGAACCAGCCCAAGTCCAGCGTGAGCCGGCGCCTGAAGAACCTGGAAGATGAGCTCAACGTGAAACTGTTCCACCGCCAGAGCCGCCTCATGAGCCTGACCCAGGCAGGTGAACGCTTCTATGAACGCACGCTGCCCATCATAGAAGAACTGGAGAGCACGATTCAGGAGGTGAGCCAGCCCGCCACCGAGATAGCCGGGCACCTGCGCATTCACCTCCTGCCGATCCCGCACCTGCTGGCCGTGGGGGAGCTCATCTTCGAGTTCATGGCACGCCATCCGGGTGTCAGCATCGAGATCCTCACCCATCCGGAGCGCTTGGATATGGCGCGTCACCACTTGGATTTGGCCTTTGCCCTGGGCGAGATGCACGAAGACTCTACTCTCATCGCCCGCCCCGTGCTGGATACCCGACTCTGCTTCTACGCCAGTCCCGATTACCTAGCGCACTCGGCTCCCCTCACCAAGCTGGAAGAGTTGCAACAGCACAACGTGATCCGCCTGCGAATGCAGGACGGGAAACTGTTTGATCCCCTGCCACGGGCCATATCCGGCAATCTGCGTCTGCAGGGCAACCTTATCCTTAATCACCCCTCACTGATGATGGAAGCGGCCTTACTGGGTCAGGGCGTCGTCTGTATGCCGGCCGAAATGTGTGACCCTCTGGTCGAGCAGGGATTGCTGGTGAGACTGCTGGCACAGGTCGCTCCCACTCTGGGACGCTGCTGGCTTATCTATCCCTCCCGCCATTACATGCCGCTCGCCAGGCGCAAATTGATCGATTTTTTGGTCGACGAGATGGCCAAAGGCAAGGGGGTGTACAGCCGTACCCTGCAAAAATATCTCCCCATGTGATCGGTGCACTCTGCCACCGGTTCTGACTCTGCTATCTGCGGCGGGGCAGGCTCAGGCGCCACCGCCCAACTGCTGGCGGTAGCGCTGGGGGGCGCAGCCCTGCTCGCGCTGGAACATGGCGATAAAGGCCGAGGTGGAGGTGTAACCGAGGCGCCAGGCGATCTCCTGCACCGGCATGTCGCCACGCAGCCAGGCCAGGGCCTTGACCATGCGCAGCCGGGTGCGCCACTGCCCGAGGCTCATGCCGAGCTCCTTCTGGCAGCGCCGTGCCAGGGTGCGCTCCGTGGTATGCAACGACGTGGCCCACTCGGCCAGGGTGCGGTTGTCCTCCGGCGCCGCCTGCAGGGCCGCCAGCAGAGGCGCAAGCAGGCGATCGCGGCTCTGGGGCAAGTAGCTCGGCTGACAGCGGGTGCGCGCCAGCTTCTCGATGAAGAGCTCGGCCTGACACCTGTCCCACTCCTCCCGGGTGTGGCCGACTCGGCGCTGGGTGAAGTCGTCGAGCAGGGCGCGCAGCAATGGGGTGAGGGCAAGCAGCACCGGCTCCCCCGGAAGGCGCGCGGCCAGCTCGTGGCTCACGTAGATGGAGGTGTAGTCCAGGGTCTGCTCGTTATAGGCGGAGTGAGGCACATCCGCCGGCACCCAGATGAGGTAATCGGGCGGGGCCACCAGCCGCTCCCCAGCCACCTCCACCACCATGATGCCGAGGCTGATGAGGCTGAGCTGGCCCCAGGGGTGGGCATGCTCGGCGCAGGCGTTGCCCCCCTGGATCTGGCTATAGCGAAAGTAGAGGGGGTGGGGGGCGGCCAGCAGGCGATCCTGCTCGGCCAGGGTGAGGGTACCCATGAGATTGTCCCAAACCGGTTATCAGATGTCTCATTTACGCTACTTATCTCATAAAAGACAAGGCTAGACTGCTTCTATTCCACCAAGGAGCCATCATGCCGCAACTCTTCCCCCTGCTCGCCGTCCTCATCTGGGCGGCCAATACCGTCGCCTCCAAGGCGGCGGCCGGCCTTATCGACCCGGCCGCCATCTCGTTTTATCGCTGGGTGGTCGCCGCCCTGGCGCTCTCCCCCTTCTGTCTGTCGCTCTTGTGGCGCCGGCGTGGTGAGCTGCGCCCCTGGCTCGGCAAGCTGCTGGTGTTGGCAGCGCTCGGCATGGTGCTCTATCAATGCCTCGCCTACTATGCCGCGCATCAAACCTCGGCGACCAACATGGGAGTGATCGGCTCTCTCATCCCCCTGCTGACCGTGGTGCTCGGTGCCCTCTTCTTCGGCACCCGTCCCAGCCGCCAGGCCGTGGTGGGCGTGCTCGTCTCCCTGTTCGGGGTGCTCTGGCTGCTCGGTCAGGGACAACCTCTGGCGCTGCTGCACGCCGGCATCAACCCGGGGGACGGGCTCATGCTGCTCGGCACCACCAGTTATGCCCTCTATGGTCTCTTGCTGCGCCGCTGGCAGCCCCCCTTCGGCCCCTGGCTCAACCTCTACCTTCAGGTGCTGCTGGCGGTGCTGCTGCTGGTCCCTGTGGCGGCCAGCGCAGACTCCCTGGCCATCACACCGGACGCCATGGGCCTGGTGCTGTTTGCCGGCATCGCCTCCTCCCTGTTTGCCGCCTACTGCTGGATGCGCGGCCTCGCCAGCCTGGGTCCGGAGCGTACCGCCATCTTCATGAACCTGATGCCCCTGTGCACGGCCCTCATGGCCACCCTGAGCCTGGGTGAGCCGGTACACGGCTTCCATCTGCTGGGCGGGGGACTCATCTTGAGCGGCGTGGCCTTGAGCCAGTACCGGCCGCGCCGGGCCAGGCTCGCCGCCGCCGCATGAAAAACGGGAGCCGATGGCTCCCGTTTGCTTACAGATCCTTGCGCCAGCGATAACGTCGCTCGGGGCGGCCACGCTGACCATAGTTGAGCTCCACCTCCAGCCGATCTTCCGACTCCAGATACTCCAGGTAGCGGCGCGCCGTGGTGCGACTTAAGGAGAGGCGCAGGGAGACGGTATCCGTGGTGAAGGTGTTCTCCGGCTCACCGGCCAACAGGTCGAGCACCTGACGCAAGGTGATGGCGTCGATCCCCTTGGGGGTGTCGCGGCTCTCCCGCGGGCGCCCCTTGCCGAGCAGACGGTCGAGATCCCCCTGATCCAGGTGGCGGCGCTCGGCCAGCCGACGGCACAGCGCCTGCACCTCGGCCAGGCTCTGCTGGATGCGCGACAGGCGCAGGGGCTTGATGATGTAATCCTGCACCCCCAGGTTGAGGGCTCGCTGGATGCTGGCCACGTCGCTGGCGGCGGTAACCATGATCACCTGGCTGTCGATGCCCCGGGCACGCAGGTTGGCGACCCACTCCAGACCCGAGCCATCGGGCAGGGAGACATCCACCAGCAGCAGTTGGATCGGCGTGGCGTTGAGCATCTGCTCTGCCTCGGTCAGGGTCTCGGCCCTGCCAAGCAGGCTAAAACCGGGGCGATTGGCGACGAGATCGGCCAGGATGGCGGCGATGCGCGGATCATCTTCGATGATGAGGCTGGTTATTGACTCCATGTCTTACACTAGTTGTTCTTTGTCGAGATAAATGCCGAACAGTGTGGTTCGGGCAGCGGTGCGCCGCCATTCTATCACACCCCCATGACGCTCGGCCGTCTCCTTGACCAGAAACAGCCCCACCCCGTGATCGCCGCTCTGACGGCTCACCCCGTATTCGAACAGGTGATCGGCGAGCGCCTCGTCGACTCCGGCGCCGCTGTCTTCGACCTCGATCACCAGACGCCGCCCCTGATCGTCGAGCGAGAGCAGCACTCTGGGTGCGACCCGCTCCCGGTTGGCCCGAGCGGCGCGAATACCGTTGTCGAGCAGATTGCCGATGAGGGTGATGAGATCCGCCGACACCGAGACCGGGTACTCCTCCAGATGGGAGTCGGGATCGAGCTCGAGGCGCACCCCCAGCTCCCGGGCCCGGCTGAACTTGCCGAGGATAAGGCCTGCCACCGGCTTGTCCTGCACGGCGCGCAGCAGATCTCCGAGCAGCACCTGGCACTCGTCATTTTCACGCTGGATAAGCTCCACCGCCTGACTCACGTGCCCCAGTTGCAAGAGCCCGGAGAGGCTGCTCAGCTTGTTGGCAAACTCGTGAGTCTGCATGCGCAGCAGCTCCGCATACTGGCGCAGGTGGGTCACCTGGGAGGCAAGGCTGCCGGCCGCCTCGGGGCGGCTGAAGATAAGCAGGCGGGCACCACCGTGGCCTATCTGTTGCAGCCGGCCGACGAAGCTCTCCCCGTGCACCTGGAACTGGATCTCCCCTTCCGCCCGGGTCAGGCTGGTCGCCAGATAGGGCACCAGGGGAGCCAGCGACTGCCCCACCAGAGACTGGCGCCCCGGCCCAGGCAGGCGCAGCTGATAGAAGGCGGCACTGTTGAGCATGCTCACCCGCCCCTCTCGGTCGATGGCGATGATCCCCTCCTGAATGCTCTCGAGCACCAACTCCTGCTCCACGAAGCGCCGCGCTATGGTCTCGGGCTCCAGGTCCAACAGGGTGCGCTTCAGGCGTCGCTGGATCCCGAGCGCCAACAAGAAGCCGGCCCCCAGCAGGGAGAGGATGGCCCCCACCACCAGGGAGAGGCGCTCCATATAGACAGCCTCCACCCGCTGCATCAGATAACCGACCACCACGGTGCCGATAGGGCGACCGTCGGCACCAAGCACGGGGGAGAAGCAGCGAATGGCCGGCCCCAGGGTGCCTACGTCCCGCGAGCAGTAGCTCTGGCGACCGTGCAGGGCATACCAGATATCCTCCCCGCGAAAACGCCCCCCCACCAGCGCCGGGTTGGGATGGCTCAGGCGAATGGCGTGGCGATCGGTCACCACCATGTAGGCCGCGTCGGTGCGGGCGCTGAGCCCCTCTATGTAGTCGCGCAGGGTGGCGTCGTGCCCCCGTTGCAGGGCCACCACCACCCGCTCGTCACCGGCCAGAATGCGGGCCAGCTCGCTTCCCTTCTCCTCCAGGTTATTCTCGACCAGATGACGGATGAAGAGGGCCAGCAGGGTCCCCAGCACCAGGAGCAGCAGCAGAGAGACCGACAGGGAGAGGAGCAGGACCTGGTGGCGCAGTTTCATGGGATGCCCTTGCATGTCAGCGAAGTGCCCAATAATGGGGGCGCCACCAGGCCCGGTCAATGACGGGAGCCGGATCCCCGTCAAACTCGGCCAGCCCCTCGGCACGGGCCGCCAGGGCCACGGCGCGCGCCACGGCGCGAGCTACCTCGCCCACCTGCTCGATGGGAGGCAGCAGCCGACCCGCCTCCAGTGGATAGGCGCCGACCGCCTCCACCGCGGCCAGCAACATGCCGTCGCTGATGCGCCGCGCCTTCACCGCGGTGGCACCGAGGCCAATGCCGGGGAAGACGTAGACGTTGTTGCACTGGGAGACGCTGCGCAGGCTCTCTCCCACCGGCACCGGGGCAAACGGGCTACCGGTGGCGATCAGGGCGCGCTCTCCGCTCGCCTCCCACACCTGCTGCGGGGTCGCCTCGGCGCTGCGGGTCGGGTTGGAGAGAGGCAGGATCACCGGTCGCTCGTTCACCTCCCCCATCGTCTCGAGCACCGCACGGGTGAAGAGTCCGCCCTGACCGCTCACCCCGATGAGCACGCCGGGGCGCAGACGCTGGATCACCGCCGCCAGATCGCCACTGGCCTCTTCTGCGGGTCGGGCGAAGGGGCGCTGGCCCGGCGTGAGATCCGCCCGATCGCGGCTCACCACCCCCTCCTGATCGAACAGCCAGATGGTGTCACTGCCACCGGCCAGCTGCGCCAACATGGCGGCGATGCCGCAGCCGGCGGCGCCGGCGCCGACGATCAGCACAGGCGTATCGGCCAGGGCCCGTCCCGCCTGACGCAGGCCAGCCAGCACACAGGCCGAGGTGACGGCCGCCGTGCCCTGGATGTCGTCGTTGAACATGCACAGCTCATCGCGGTAGCGCGCCAACAGGTTGGCGGCATGCTTGCCGGCAAAGTCTTCGAACTGCAACACCACCTGGGGCCAGCGGCGGCGAATGGCGGCCACCACCTTGTCCATGAAGTGGTAGTAAGCTTCCCCGTCGATGCGCGGCGCCTGCCAGCCGAGGTAGGAGTCATCCTCCAGCAGCTCGGGGTTGTTGGTGCCCACGTCGACACACAGGGGCAGGGTACGGGCCGGATCTATGCCGCCGGCGGCGCTGTAGAGGGCCAGCTTGCCGATGCAGATCCCCATGCCGCCGATGCCGAGATCGCCGAGGCCAAGCACCCGCTCTCCGTCGGAGATGACGATGACATCCACCTCCTGCTCCACCGAGTCGAAGATGGCGTCGAGATCGTCCCTGTCGTGCCACGAGAGGTAGAGGCCGTGGCTACGCAGGTAGAGATCGCTGTGGCGCTGGCACGCCTCTCCCACCACCGGGGTGTAGATGATGGGCAAGAGCTCCGGCAGGTGGTGGCGCACCAGATCGTAGAAGAGCACAGGGTTGTCCTCCTGCAGCTGACGCAGCAGCAGATGCTGATCGAACGGGCTTTGCATGGCCTGTACCAGTCGATGAATACGGCGGCGCTGCTGGGCCAGCGACTCCTCTTTATGGGGCATGCGCCCCATCAGGCCGAGACGGCGGCGTTCGGCATAGGGCAGGCTGGTGCCCATCAGGGTGTCGTTCATGATGGACTCCTTACACGAACAGGGAGATGAGCAGGGTGGCCAGGATCAGCATGAAGGCGCCGCCGAGCCGCGAGGAGATCTGGGCAAACGGCATCAGGTTCATGCGCTGGGCCGCCGACAGCACGGCCACGTCGCCGGTACCGCCCATGTTGGCCATGCACAGGCCGCCGGTGATGGCGGCCTCTATGGGGTAGAAGCCGATCATCCGGCCCACGATAGCCGCCCCCAGGGCGCCCCCCAGCACGGTGACCAGCACCAGCACGAAGTACTGGGCGGAGAAGGCACCGATGAGCTCGGGGATGCTGGTGTAGGCGACGCCAATCCCCACCAGCAGGGAGGGAGTCAGGTTGGTGACAACAAACTGATACCAGTCGGCGGCGGCCTCCTCGTAGCGACGCGGCAGCAGGCCGCTCACCTTGATGGTCGCCACCGCCAGAATCATCAGGGCGAAGGGGTGCATGGGGATGAACTTGCCGAGCAGGGAGCCGAGCACAAACATGCTCGAGCTGATGAAGAGGCCGATGCCGAGGCTCTCCAGGGTCGGAGTGCGGGTCACCTCCTCGGCGGTGGCGGTCTCTTCGCGGATCATCAGGCGACCGTTGCCGGTGAGAGAGGGATAGCGGCGGCCGATACGCGCCAGCAGGCTACCGACCAGGATCGCCAGGGTGTTGGCGATCACCACCGCAGGCACCATGCGCGAGAGCAGCTCGGCACTGGAGAGGTGCATAGGGCCGGAGAGGATCTCGACCAGGGGCACGGCGCCCGCCCCCATACCGCCGCCCATGATGGGCAGGCCGATGAGCAGCACCGCGCTCTTGAAGCCATAGCCGAGCAACACGCCGACACTGCCGACCGCCAGCAGGGCCACGACCACGCCGCCGAGGATCACCGGCAGATAGCGCATGGCGGCGTTTTTCAGCAGGGCGCGACTCATGCCGAACACGGAGCCGGTCACCAGGCTGGCGATGAAGAAGTTGAGAAAGCCCCCCTCCTTCATGAAGTTGGTGATCACCGCCCCCGCCTCGGCAGGCAGGATCCGGTATTCAAACAGGGCGGCGCCGCCGAAGATGGCGAGTATGGTGCCGCCCCCCAGGTATTCGCGCACCGGGTGGATGCGCTCGCCGAGTTCGGTCAGCAGGGTGCCGAGCACGAACATGAGCGCCAGCGCGCCCACCATGCCAAGGGGCAGGGTGCCATTCCAGCCGGCGTAGAGTACGCAGGCCGAGAAACCGAAGAAGAGCTGCATCGGCATGCCGGCGATCTGCCAGCCGCCGAGAGAGTTGGGGGTAGCGAGGTCTTTCATTGTTATGCTCCAGCACTGTGTGTGATCGAGCACACTCTAGGGGCCCGGGCCCCTCCTGTCGGTTAACCCCCCGCCAAAGCCAAATAAAATCATTGAAACCTTTAACGCCAACACAGCCCCCTCCAAGGAGGTAGCCGTGATCCTCATCACAAAACCATTTACTTAGCACGCTAACAAAGATAAATTATTAGCACGCTAAGTAAATGGAGTCCCCCATGGATCACTCTCTCGAACGCCTGCGCGAACTCTCGCTGGCCGAACGCCTCGGTCGCCTCTACCGTCTGTGGGGGCGAGTGGCCGATCAGGAGCTGCTGCCCCTCGGCCTCACCTATCCCCGCTGGACCGCCCTCTGGAAGCTCAAGCGTCTGGGCGATCACATCAGCCAGAAGAGTCTGGCCGACGCCCTCGAGATCGAGGTCGCCTCCCTGATGCGCACCCTGGGTCAGCTCGAAGAGCAGGGGTTGGTGAGCCGCCACTGCTGTAGCGAGGACAAGCGCGCCCGCATCGTCAGCCTGACCGATGCCGGCCTGCAACTGCTCGCCCAGATGGAACAACGCATCATGCAGGCCCGTCACGATCTGCTCGGGAACGTCGACGAGGCCGAGCTGGCCCGCTTCGAGCTTACCCTGGGCAAGATCACCGAGAATGCCCTGGCCCGCCTGGCCAGGCGCAACGAACAGGGGTCACAACAAGATGACGCCTGATCAGCAATTTGCCCGCTGGGTGAGAGGTGGCGCCATCGCCTTTGCCCTGCTGTTTGCCTACTTCCTGCTGGCCGATCTCAAGATGCCCATGACCCCCCAGGCCATGGCCACCCGCGGCGTGGTCAAGGTCGCCCCCCAGGTCAGTGGACGACTGATGGCCATCCATGTGCATAACAACCAGCAGGTGCACAAGGGGGAGCCGCTGTTCGAACTCGATCCGGCGCCCTTCAGACTGGCGGTTGAGCACGCAGAGCTGGCCCTGGAGCAGGCCAGACAGGAAAACGCCAGGCTCGATGCCAACATAGCGGCTGCCGACGCCGATCTGAGCGCCGCACGCGCCCGTTACCAGCTGGCCGAGCGTCAGGGGCGCCGGGTGAATGCCCTCTATGCACGTCACCTCATCGCCCAGCAGCAGAAAGAGGATGCCGATGCCGGGCTGCGTACGGCGCAAGCGGCCCTGGAGGCGAGTCAGGCCAGCCTGGAGCAGCTCAAGGTGAGCCGCGGCGAATCAGGCGAGGCCAACCTGCGTCTGCGTCAGGCACACAACAATCTGGAAAGGGCCACCCTCAACCTGGCTTACAGCAAGGTCAACGCCGAGCAGGACGGAGTGGTGACCAACCTGCAACTGGAGCAGGGAGCCTATGCCGCCGCCGGCAACCCGCTGCTGGCCCTGGTGGCCGATCAGCTGGAGGTCATCGCCGATTTTCGCGAGAAGGCGCTACGCGGCGCCGATCAGGGAGACAGGGCGCTGGTCGTCTTCGATGGCAGACCGGGCGCCCTCTACCCGGCCCATATCGACAGCCTGGATGCCGGGGTGAGCGCCGGCCAGTTTGACGCCAACGGCCAGCTCGCCACGCCGAGCCAGTCGGATCGTTGGGTGCGGGATGCCCAGCGGCTACGCTTGCGCCTGCGCCTGGATGACGCAGAACCGGCCCGGCTCCCCTCCGGGGCGCGCGCCACCGTGCAGCTGCTCCCCGAGAGCCCCCTGCTCGCCCTGATGGCCAGGGCCCAGATCACCCTGATCAGCCTGCTGCACTACATCTACTGATAGCCAACCGCCACCCCGTCGATACGGGGTCGGCACCTCGAGGAGCCTGCATGTCTTTCGCCGCTCCCCTCAGCGGGGACCAACTGCGCCGCTGCCTGCGTATCGCCGGCGGCGCCACCCTGGGGTTTCTCCTGTGCAAGGTGATGAACTGGAACTACGGGGTCTTCTTCACCGTCACTCCCATGCTGCTGCTGGGCACAGTGCCGACCCTCAACCGCCAGGTTACCCTGCAACTGCTGGCGGCGGCCCTCGTCAGTATCCTGGAGGTCGGCCTGCTGGGTGGACTCTTCGGCAGACACCCGCTACTCATGATCCCCATCGTCTTTGGGCTGTTCCTCTATCGTTTCGCCTGCATGGCGAGGGGCAGCCTGTTTCTCTTTGGCGCCAACGGTGTCCTGATCCTCAGCATCATGCTCCACTTCGCCAGTTACCCCGGCACGGATCTCAACGATCTCTTCCTGAGTACCCTGATGGGTAACGCCTTCTCGGCCATGGTCGCCTGGCTGCTGGTCTCACTCTTTCCCGATAGCGAGCCACCGGCAAGCCCGGCGCCGGCACCCAAGCCCTCTCACCGCCTGCGCCATGAGACACTCCTGGGCGCCACCCTGGCCACCCTCTCCTTCGTGGTGTTTCAGGTCTGCGACCTCGGTGACTCCATGTCCGCCCAGGCCACCACCCTGATGCTGCTCTTTCCCATGAACTGGAATGGCGCCCTCACCTATGCCCGCAAACGGGCCCTGGGTACCCTGCTCGGGGTCGGCGTGGGACTGGGAATGCAACTGCTGCTCTATGATTGGTCGGGGGTGTTGCTGCTGGTCACCCCCCTGCTCTGGCTGGGGTGCATGCTACTGGGGCGAGTCCACGTCACCGAAGGGGGCTCCGGCGTCGGCTTCGGTGCCCTCACCACCCTTGGCATCCTCTTCGGGCAATACCTGTCCCCTCATCGGGATCTGGTCTTTAGCGCCCTCTATCGGGTCAGCAGTATTGGCGTGGCCATAGTGGTCACACTGGCACTCTGTTATCTATTACACCGACTGCTGAACCGATTTGAGGCGACGCGATATGGCGTATGAAGCCTGAAGATTTATTCTCGTAGCAACATATCAATATTTTCAGCCGTCAACATTGGCTCGTCATTTTCATATTCTGCATGAGGCTCTATCGCTATCTCGACATCGGTCAACAGCGCGTCAATCATGAGTTCACTCGGTAACATGGCCATGCTTCCAGGGAGGACCATAAAAAGAGTAGTCGGGCTCTCATTCTCATTTCCAGCCAGACCTCTCTATTTATTATCTATTACGCCCTATTACGGACGCCTGCGGAATTAGCTCAACTGCCCCATTTGGTAAATAGACCAAAACGGGTCCGAATTATCGCGCCATGATAATAGCATCATGGTCTGCAACAGCGAATATCAAGCCGCAGCATGAACGGCCTCGTATTTTCCCCTCTTCCCCCGGTGACGCTTCAGAAGACGGGACCGCGTCGCTCGAAAACGCCTCCATAAGCAGGTTTGCTATGAAAACCCTTTCCAGAAAATTCTGTAAATAAACAACAAATTTTATTGATCCAGCTCACAAATCCACCTAGGATTGTTCTTGTGACGCAGGTCACATCAACCACAAAGAGGTGAGTTATGTTTGAACATCTGGCCGTGCTTTTCCACCTGAAAGGGGTGACAGACAAGGGTCGCAACGAGAAGGTCGCCTACGCGCCGGCAACCCGCAACTACTACTTCCGCTACGGTGCCTAAGCACCACTTTGTTGTAAAATTACAAACATCATGACCGCAGTGCCCACAAGGCACTGACCCGCCCAGGCCTGTTCAGGCCAACCTGAAACTCCACACACAGACGAAAATGGGGCCCAGGGCCCCATTATTTCATTCCATCACCTCAGATCGCGCGATCGAGGTACACCTGATTATGTTGCCCGCTGGCTGGCAGAGGGTGGTGACAGGCCACCTGGTGCCCCTCACCCGTCAGGGCTGGCGCCTCACTGCGGCAGCGCTCGCTCGCGTAGGGACAACGCTGGTGAAAGTGGCAACCCGGCGGTGGTGCTATGGGAGACGGCACATCACCGGTGAGCAGAATACGCTGGCTGCGCCGACGGGGATCCGGCACCGGAATAGCCGAGATGAGCGCCTGGGTGTAGGGGTGGCGCGGCGCCTGATAGAGCTCGCTGGCCTCGGCCAGTTCGACCACGCGCCCCAGATACATGACGGCGATGCGATCCGAGATGTGCTTCACCACCGACAAGTCGTGGGCGATGAAGATCATGGCGAGATCCATCTCCCGCTGCAGGCTGAGCAGCAAGTTGACTATCTGGGACTGTACCGAGACATCGAGGGCCGAAACCGCCTCGTCGCAGACCAGCAGCTTGGGCTTGAGGGCGATGGCGCGGGCGATGCCGATACGCTGACGCTGACCACCGGAGAATTCATGGGGGTAGCGCTCGGCGGCGGTGGCAGGCAGCCCAACCTTCTCGAGCAACTCGCGCACCCAGAGACGCCGTTCGTCACTGGTGCCCTTACCGTGGATGATGAAGGGCTCCTCCAGGATCTGACCGACCGTGTGACGCGCATTAAGCGACTCCATCGGGTCTTGAAAGACGATCTGCATCTCCTGGCGCAATGAGCGCATCTCCTTGGGCGAAAGCGCTGTGATGTCGCGCCCCTCGAAGGTAATGGTGCCAGCCGTGGGCTCGAACAATTTGAGCAGGGTACGCCCCAGGGTGGACTTGCCGCAGCCGGACTCGCCCACCAGCCCCAGGGTCTCGCCCCGACGCAGGGAGAGGCTGATGCCGTCGACCGCATAGACCTTGTATTTGCGCTGCAAGAAGCCCCCGCCCATGGCGAAGTGCTGCTTGAGATCCGTGATGGTGAGCAGTGGCTGGGTCATGCTCTCACCTCCTTCCAGTGATGGCAGGCCACGCTGTGGTCACGGGTCAGTAGCTCGATGGCCGGCACCTGACCCACGCACAGCTCGGTGGCATGAGGGCAGCGATTGGAGAAGCGGCAACCGGCCGGCATCTCGGCGAGGGAAGGCACCTGCCCGCGAATGGTCTTGAGCAGGGACTTGGGCTCGTCTTCGAGTCGGGGAATCGAATCCATCAGACCATGGGTATAAGGATGGCATGGACGCTCGAACAGCTCGAACACGTCCGCCTGCTCCACGGCGCGGCCAGCATACATGACCACCACCTCGTCACACATCTCGGCGACCACGCCGAGATCGTGGGTGATAAAGAGGATGGCCATGCCATTTTGCTCTTGCAGCTCCTTCATCAGATCGAGGATCTGGGCCTGAATGGTTACGTCCAGTGCCGTGGTCGGCTCGTCACAGATGAGCAGGGCCGGCTCACAGGCCAGCGCCATGGCGATCATCACGCGCTGGCGCATGCCCCCCGACAGGTTGTGGGGGTAGTTGCTGTAGCGCCGCTCCGGCTCCGGGATCCCCACCTTGCGCAGCATGGCGATGGCCGCCTCCTTGCGCTGGCGCCGATCGTAGTCGGGACGGTGCAGCTCATACACCTCGGCGAGCTGTTCCCCTATGGTCTTGACCGGGTTCAGGGCCGTCATCGGCTCCTGAAAGATCATCGAGATCCGGTTACCGCGTACCTGATAGAGCGCCTCGGTGGGCAGATTCAGCAGCTCTTCGCCTTCCAGACGAATGGAGCCGCCCACCACGCGACCATGGGGCTTGGGTAACAGCCCCATGATGGCGAGCGAGGTGACGCTCTTGCCGCAGCCCGACTCGCCGACGATCCCCAGGGTCTGGCCCGGACGCACCGCGAAGCTGACGCCGTCGAGGACCCGCACACTCCCGTCATCGACGCTGAACTCCACCGCGAGGTCTCTCACCTCGAGCAGGGGCTTGCTCTGCTCCATGCCTGTCTCCTCAACCATGCTGCCAGCTCTTGTCGATCAGCACGACGGGTTCCAGTGCCTTGCCCGAGTCCTTGTCATCCGCGACCTCGGTGCGCTTGCTCTCATCGATCCAGAGCAGGCCACCGGAGCTGTGGGGATAACCGTCCATGGGCCAGTAGAGTTGATCCGGGGTGTTCTTGGTGGCGGGCACCTTGGGCAGCATCACATAACGCCAGCTGGCGGCACGCACATAGTTGAGGGCATAGCCAGGCACGAAGATGGCGAGATCATAGATGCGCTGCTGGATCTGACGCGACAGATCGGCACGCTTGTCCAGATCGAACTCTTTGCCATAGGCATTGATGAGCGTATCGAGCTCCTTGTCGGCCACGTTAAAGAAGTTGTTGGTCTGGGGCTTGTTGGCGTTATCCGAGTGGAACGACTCCCAGTACTGGGGATAGAGGCCGCCGCCGCCCCAACCGAGCCAGGCCGCCTCGTGCTTCTTCTCCAGCATGGCCTTGAAGCCGGTGGCGCCGTCGACCAGGTTGAGCTCGAGATCCAGGCCGGCACGCTTGGCCTCTTCTTTGAGGAAACTCAGACGCTTGGCGTGCTCGGAGACGGTAAAGGTGACCGCCAGGGTGAGGCGCTCGCCCTTGTCATTGACCAGGATGCCGTCCGGTCCCTGCTTGGTGTAACCGGCCTTGGCGAAGTAGTCACGGGCCTTCTGCACGTCGTAGGCGCGCGCCGGCAGCGTCATGTCGGTGAAGGGGCCAAAGCCCGAACCGAAGGTGGTGGCACGCACATAGTCGCCGCGCAGCACGGTGGCGATCATCTTGTCGATGTTGATGGCGTGCTCGATGCCGAGGCGCACGTTGAGATCGGCAAGCCGGGGCACGGCGGTGTTCAAGTGCAGCCCCTGGCCACCCTGCTTGGTGTCGGTGTAGGCCATCACCTTCTGAATGTAACCCTTGTCGAACTCGGGTCCCTTGGCCTTCTCGTGCCACCAGGTGGGCTGGATCATCTCGAAGCTGTCGAGCTCCCCTTTCAGAAAGTGACGAAACGCTATGTTCTGATCGCGGATCACCTTGACGTGCACCTTGTCGATGTTGAAGCGGTGCTGGAAGAAGCGATCATCCTTGGCCCACCAATCCTTCTGGCGGCTGAAGGTGACCGATTTCCCCTTCTTCACGTCGCTGATGACGTAGGGGCCCGTGGTCGGGACTATGGCCCAGTTGTACTGCTTCACCCAGTTGGGGGTGAGCTTGTAGAAATGCTTGGGCTGGGGCCACAGCTCTGTGGTGTTGAGCAGATCCAGCTTGCCCTTGGCACTGCCCGCCTTGACCTTGATGGTGTGCTCGTCAACCTTGCTCACCTCGATCACTTCTGTGGTGTAGTAGTTGTTGAACCAGGGCCCCTTGATGTGGGGCGAGCGCATCATCTCGTAACCGAAGGTGTAATCTTCGGGCACCACCGGCTTGCCATCGGACCACTTGGCGCGCGGGTCGAGCTTGAAGTAGACGGTCTGGTTGTCCGGGGCAATCGCCCAGTGGGTCGCCAGCGCCGGGATCGGGTTGCCTGTGTTGGGATGGAAGCTGATGAGGCGCAGCTGGTTATCCTGGATGAAGGAGCGGAACGAACCGTTGGAGTCGGGCCCCACGGTGCGGAAGGTGAGCGGGAAGCTGTCCACGTAGAGGTTCAGCGTGCCCCCTTGCTTGGCGTCCGACGAGGCGAACACGGGATCCGTGTCGTTAGTCTCCCAGATGAGCCCGGCAGGCAAGGCCTCGGCCCACACCAGGGTGCCGTTCACCAGCAGCAAAAAGCCGCCTATCCATTTGATTTTATTATTCATCCTTGAACTCCAAAGCATCGCATTGCGGCGTAGCACCAGATAGTGATTAGAAAACGTTACTCGTAACGGGTGAACTTGCGCGGATCGAACGCCTCGCGCACCGCCTCACCGATGAAAGAGACCATGATGAGCACTGTGCTCACCGCCGCCACCACAGAACTCACGATCCAGATGGCGTCGAGGTTGTTGATCCCCTGGGAGAGCAACTCGCCCCAGCTCGGGGTCGGCGGCGCCAGGCCAAAACCGAGATAGTCGAGCGCAGTCAGGGTCGAGATGTTGCCGACCACGGCAAAGGGGGCCAGGGTCACCACCATCACCAGGGTGTTGGGCAGTATATGGTGGAAGATGATGCGCCCGGTGGCGGCACCTTGCGCCCGCGCCGCCATCACGTAGTCGCGCGCCCGCTCCTTGTAGGTCAGGGTCCGCATGTACCAGGTGATCCCCATCCAGCCAAACAGCACGTTGATGCCGACGAACAGGCCGAAGTTGGGCTTGGTGAGCGACACCAGGATCATGATGACGTAGAGGAAGGGCACCTGGGACCAGATCTCGATGAAGCGCTGCATCACCAGATCGAAACGCCCACCGAGGAAGCCCATCATGCAACCAACGGAAACACCGATGACGTAGCTCGCGACCAGGGCGATAAAGGCAAAACCAATGGCGATACGAAAGCCGTACACCAGGCGTGCCAGCACGTCACGTCCGCTAGTGTCGGTGCCGAGGAAATGGCGATCGGCCAGGCTCGGTGCATAAGGAGGATAAGCATCTTCCTTGAAGTCCTGCTCATAGGGGTTCCAAGGCACAGGGGGCAGCAGCACCCAGTCACCCCGATCCTCGGCGGCCAGCTTGGCCTTGAGCTGGCGATAGTTGGTCTCGTAGTCGTAGTCGAGACCGAAACGATGACCCGGGATCACGTCACCATAGGTGGGGAAGTAGAGTTGCCCCTGATAGCTCACCACCAGGGCACGGCTGTTGACCAGCATCTCGGCGGCACAGGAGAGCAGTACCAGTACCGAGAACAGGATGAAGGAGTAATAACCGCGCTTGATCGAGGCGAAGCGCTTGAGTTTCTTGCGGGTAACGGGACTCAGTTGCATGGCTTATTCCCCGAAGCGTACGCGTGGATCGACCAGGGCAACACAGATATCCGAGAGGATATTGCCCAGCAGCATCAACACCGAGGTAATGGCCAATATGCCCATCACGGTCGGATAGTCGCGCTCGACGATCGCCTCATAACCGAGCAGGCCGATGCCGTCGATGTTGAAGATGGTCTCGATGAGGAAGGAGCCGCCGAAGAAGACGGTCAGCACGCTGCCAAAGTGGCTGGCAATGGGGATCAGGCTGTTACGCATGGCATGACGGGTGACCGCCTTGCGAAACGGCAACCCCTTGGCCACGGCGGTGCGCACGTAGTCGGCCGAGAGGTTCTCCATCAGGCTGTTCTTCATGGTCATGGTGAGCACGGCAAAGTCACCGATCGCATAGGCGATGAGAGGTAGCAAGGCATGGGTAAACACGGTCGTCACCTTGTCCCAGTTACTCTCCAGATATTCGTAGTCATCGCCGGGGAAGCCACCCATGGGTAGCCATTCGAGATGGAACGCGAAGACGGTGATGAGGAAGATCCCCACCACATAAGCGGGCAGCGCATAGGCGGTATAGATAAACATCGAGCTCGCCGAGTCGAAGCGGCTGTTATGACGCAGCGCCTTGGCGATACCGAGCGGTATCGAGACCAGATAACTCAAGAGAAAGGTGGCGACCCCGAAGAAGGCGGTCACGGGTAACCTGTCCTTGATGAGATCCCACACCGGCTCGTAATAGCGGGTGGACTCCCCCAGATCCAGCTTCACCAGCTTCTGCAGCCACTCCCAGTAAGCCACCAGCATCGGCTTGTCGAGCCCATAGAAGGCCTTGAGCTCTTCGATCTGTTCATCGGAAAGCGCTTGGGCTCCCTTGCTGGCGGTGGAGCGATGCCCCTCCCCCTGCGCGACCTGAGCCTGCAACAGCATGCGCTCTACCGGACCACCGGGAACGAAACGGGTAATGGTGAAGACGAGCAGGGTGATGCCCAGAAACGTAGGGATGATAAGCAGTGCCCGACGTAGAAAGTACGACAGCATGGCGTCTTGCGACCTCGTCCTTGTTGTTTTAATAAGTGATCAGTCAATTCCAATGACCAATCTATCCTTCCTGGCATTACTATTCGGGCCATCTGGCGAAACACAGATGCCCCGCAGGGCCACTGTAAGAACTTTGCAATAAAAATCAAGCATCATGAGTACATTCGAGTCGCCAACGAATGTTTCTTCACCGCCGGTGCAATTTGAAACAAAATGCTGACGCAACCCCATGAAACCACCGCCAGAAAAACGATTTCCATCACAGGGACGCACTTGCCACCCTGCAACAAAAAGACCTTAAGTCAGTGTTTTTAAAAGAAAAGTAAAATACACCTAACACTTTTCAGAGAACCGAGCTAGTGAGGCGAAAAATTTTATAAAGGCAAGATAAAAACCTACAAAAACAATACATCAAACCAAACAAAAACAAAAAATCAGAATTTTTTAACCAACGACCCATTAAAGACAAATAAGTTCCCCACGAGTAGGATCTTTGCAGACATTCGCCCAAACAGAGGAATTTCGCCTCTTTTAACCGCATCAAATCCAGATAATTACCTGTATATCAACAACCACGCAAAACAACACACCAGGAACATCTCGTTATCCTTTTTGTTACAGCCTGATTGACGCGCCAGCGGCAAACTTGGTAAGCGTAATAGCGACCACCCAAGGGTGGACCGGAAGCAAACAAGACAAACAATCAGGAAGGAAAAAGCGATGCTAAGGAAAAGCAGACTCTCTGCTGCGGTCGCGTTCGCCCTTGCGAGCGCCGCAGTAGTAGCCCCCCCTGTCTCTGCCGCCGACGAGGGGCAGAACGTCGAGAAACTCCAGAAGATCAAGGTGACCGGTTCCCGTATTTCTACCACCCAGGTAGAAGGCCCCTCTCCTGTGACCATGATCAGCGCCAAAGATATCGAGGCTCGCGGTTTCAACAGCGCAGCAGATATTCTCGGTTCTCTGTCACAAAACAGTGGCGTCATGAACCAGACCAACTCCTTCTCTTTCACGCCGGCAGCGCAGTCAGTGAACCTGCGTGGTCTGGGTGCAGGGAAGACGCTGGTGCTCGTCGATGGTCGTCGCCTGCCCCAGTACCCGCTGGCACAAGATGGCTCCAGTAACTTCACCGACATCGGTCAAATTCCGGTTGCCGCCATCGAGCGTGTCGAGATCCTCACCGATGCCGGCTCGGCCATCTACGGCTCCGACGCCATCGGCGGTGTCGTCAACTTCATCCTGAAGAAAGATTTCGACGGCGCAGCAGTCAAAGCCAAATTCGGCGACACCACCGAAGGAGGCTACCAGCACGGCCGCGTAGACATCGTCGCTGGTTCCCAATGGGAGCGCGCTCGCACCATGGTCGTTGGCCAGTTCTCCGGCAACGAAATCCTCAAAAACAAAGACCGCGACTGGGCCGGTTCGGACAAGTCCGACCGCTCTGACTTTAGCAGCTTCTCCAGCTACGGGGTCAACTTCCAGAAGCCCAGCGGCGCCCTGGTTGATACCGTTGCCGATTGCGCCGGGCTGATCGGTGAAAACGCCGTTAAGCTGGCCAATGGCAAGTGTGGCTATAACCGCGCCGGCGATCGCACCCTCAAGCCCGAAGACAAGCAATATGATCTGATGGGCCGCGGTGAGTACGACATCACCGATAACGTCACCGCCATGGCGGAGCTGCGTTGGGGAACCAAAGAGACCAACTCTGAGTTTGAACCCAACCCGCTCGAGGTGAAGGTGACCGCCGCCGATGCCGGCAATCCCTATGGCCAAGATGGCTCCTTCGTCCGCCGCCTCGTCGAGTTCGGGCCGCGCCAGAGCAATACCACCTCTGATGCCACCGCCTTCACGACCGGGCTGACCGGCACCCTGGCCGACAAGTATGACTGGGAAGCCTACGCAGGCTACGCCACTCAGGATGTCACTACTGACAACCCTGCTGTGCTGAAAACCCTGGAAGATGCCGTTCGTCAAGGCGATGTGGACCTCTTCAAGCGTATCGACCCCGCCACGGTCGCCAAATACACAGGGCAATCCAACAAGGATGCTTCCACCAAGCTGTGGTCATTCAACAGCGCCTTGAGCGGCGATCTGATCGAACTGCCGGCCGGTACCTCGGGCTTCGCCCTGGCCGCCGAATGGACCAACACCGACTACCGTGAAACCACTGACGAGATCACCAAGGCTAACGGCTTCTCCGGCCTGGGTGGCACCGATGGCGGTGGCAAACGCGACCAGGTCGGTCTCGGCGGTGAGCTGCTGATCCCGGTCATCACCGATGTCGAGATGACCCTGGCGGGTCGCTACGACCGCTACTTTGACGACTCGGAAACCGGTGGCGCCTTCACGCCCAAGGTCGCCCTGACCTATCGTCCCACCGATACCCTGCTGCTGCGCGGTAGCTGGGGACAAGGGTTCAAGGCCCCCGACATGAAGCGCCTGTTTGGCGGCAACACCAAGGCCTTTGGTTCCAGCTCTGACCTGCAGTACTGCCTGGCACAGGGCGGATCCGGTCTGGGTGACAAGTCCACTCCGGACATCGCTGAGGCATGTGGCACCCAGTACTACGACGTGGTGACTGGCCCCAACAAGGCCCTCAAAGAGGAGCGTAGTAACAACTACAACCTGGGCCTGGCCTGGGAGCCGGTTGAGCGTCTCGGCTTTACCGTCGACTACTACTACATCGATCTCGAAGACATCGTGAATGACCCGGATCGTCAGAAGGTCATCAACAACCCGTCCCAATACCCGGGCGCAGTGGTTGAGCGCGATGCCAACGGCAAGCTGGTGAAGGTGAGCTACGGTCCGGTCAACATGGCCTCCGAGAAGATCTCCGGCCTCGACTTCAAGGTGAAGTACAGCTACGAGACCGACACCATGGGTACCTTCCGTACCTCTCTGGCGCTGACCCGCGAGCTCAAGCGTGAGCGTGTCGTACAGGCCGGTGAAGCCGCCGTGGACGATCTGCCGTTCACGCCCAAGTACAAGGGTAACTGGGAGCTTGGCTGGGGTTATGGTGACCTGACCACCACCCTGTTTGCCAACTACCGTGACCGTATGTGCTCATCCTTTGCCAACAACTACTACTTCACTGATTGTGAAGACGCCAAGGCTCAAGGGTATGACCCGGAAATCGCCAGCTTCACCACCTGGAACCTCACCATGGGGTATCAGATCAACGAGGCTGCAAGCGTGACCCTGGGTGCCGTCAACCTGTTTGACAAGACGCCGCCGGCTGACCGCATCAGCGATACCGCTCCCTACTTTGCCAACGATTATGACAATCCGATCGGTCGTACTGTCTTCGTCGAAGGTAACTACAAATTCTGATAGGCCAACCCGCCTGACAGAACCAAGGCCGGCCCCATCGGGCCGGCCTTACCCCAGGTCCAAGGAAGTGATGGAGATAGGGTAATCCTATGAAAACAAGGACTATTACAATGAAAAAAGCGCTCCTCGGCAGCCTGATTTCGGCCGCCCTGTTGACCAGCTTTGCATCGAGTGCCGCCCCGGCCAACCAGGCCGTCGACACTCAAGCCGCCACCAATCAGGCCGCCAAGGCCTCTCAGCAAAAGATCGATAACTACGCCGAAGCGACCGACACCGCTCTGGCGCAATACAAGGCCGCCCTGCGCCAACTCGATAGCCTCAAGGCTTACAACGAGCAGGTTGCCAAGATGGTCGAGTCCCAGCAGGGAGAGCTCGTCTCCATGCAAAAGCAGATCGAGCAGATCGATCAGACCAGCACCGAAGTGGTGCCCCTGATGCTCAAGATGATCGACTCCCTGGAGCAGTTCGTCGCCCTGGATCTGCCGTTCCAGAAGGTGGAGCGTGAAGACCGCGTCGCCGCGCTGACCGATCTGATGAACCGGGCCGACGTCACCATCTCCGAGAAGTACCGCAAGATCCTGGAAGCCTACCAGATCGAAGAGGGCTTCAGCCGCACCATCGAGGCCTACAAGGCCAGCCTGGAGAAAGATGGCAGCGAGAAGACCTATGAGTTCCTGCGCGTCGGCCGCATCGCCCTGCTCTATCAGTCCCCGGATGGACAAGAGACCGGCATGTGGAACAAGAAGACCCGCCAGTGGGAGCCCCTGCCCGATGAGTATCGCAGTGCCGTAGAGCAGGGCCTGCGTATCGCCAAGAAGCAGGCGCCTCCCGCCCTCATCAAGCTGCCGGTCCAGACTGCGGAGAAAGCGTAATGAAAGGAATCAAACATGCCGTCGCCGCGCTGATCGCCGGCGCCACCCTCTTTGCGATGCCGACTACGGCGGCTGAAAAACCGGTGGATCTCAACGCTCTGCTCAGCCAGATCAAGAGCGACAGCGCCGCCGAGAGCAAGCTCAACGCCGAGCGTGAGGCCCGCTTCCTGGCCGACAAGAACCAGCAAGCCTCGCTGCTGGCCAAGGCCCAGGCCGATCTCAACGCCGAAATCGCGCGCGGTGAACAGCTCAAGACCAGCTTCGATGCCAACGACAAGCAGCTGACCGAACTCACCGATACCCTGCGCCAGCGCGCCGGGAACATGGGTGAGATGTTCGGGGTACTGCGTCAGTTCGCCGGCGAGTTCAAGGGGATCTTCAACGCCTCGGCCCTGCGTCTGCAGCATCCGGATCAGACCCAACTGCTGACCAAATTGGCCGAGAGCAAGGAGCTTCCCTCCTCTGACGAGCTCTCCCTGTTCTGGACCACCATCCTCAGTCGCATGGTCGATGCCGGCAAGGTGACCCAGTTCCCGGCCACCATCGTCTATGGCGAGGGCAACCAGGCCGAGCAATCCGTCACCCAGATCGGCGAGTTCAACACCGTGGCCGAGGGCAAATACCTCACCTTCGTGCCCGAGACCGGCAAGTTTGAACAACTCGCCCGCCAGCCCGACAGCGCCGTGCTCAAGCCGGTTGCCGACTTCGAGCAGGCGGATGGCAGCGTCAAGCCGCTCTTTATCGATCCCTCCCGCGGCGTGATCCTCTCCCTGCTGGTGCAATCCCCCACCTTCAAGGAGCGCGTCGATCAGGGTGGCCCCGTCGGCTACGTGATCCTGGCGCTGGGCGCCCTGGGTGTGCTGCTTGCCCTCTTCATCGGTGCCCGCCTCTCCCTCATCGGCAGTGCCATGCGCAAGCAGCTCAAGTCTGACAGCGTCATTAAGGGCAATGCCATCGGCGAGATGCTGGAGGCCTACCATGGCCACCGTGGTGACAACATCGAGGATCTCGAGTCCAAGCTCGACGAGATCATCCTCAAGAACGTGCCCAAGCTCGAGAAAGGGATCAGCATCATCAAGCTCATCGCCTCGGTCGCCCCGCTGCTGGGTCTGCTGGGTACCGTCGTGGGGATGATCGCCACCTTCCAGGCCATCACCCTGTTCGGTACCGGCGATCCCAAGCTGATGGCCGGCGGCATCTCCGAAGCCCTGGTCACCACCATGCAGGGTCTGGTCGTTGCCGTGCCCATGCTGTTCCTCTACACCCTGGTTAACACCCAGAGCCGTCGCCTGATCCAGGTGCTGGAAGAGCAGAGCGCCGGTTTCGTGGCCCGTTATCAGGAGCGCCTGCACGCCAAGGCAGCCTAAGGAGTCATCCATGTGGTTCTGGTTGATTGAAGAAGTGGAGTCCGTCCGCCGGTTCCTGGGGCTGGGTGGCGACGTATTGGTCGCCATCTTCTTCCTGACCCTGCTGATGTGGGCCCTGCTGCTGGAACGCTGGTTCTATTTCATCACCGTCTACCCGAAACAGGTGAGAGAGACCAAACAGTCATGGCTCGGGCGCACCGATCACCTCTCCTGGTCTGCCAAGCAGATCCGGCGTGAGATGGTCTCGCATGTTGCCATGGCGGTGGACAAGGGGATGCCGATCATCAAGGTGTTGATCGCCCTCTGTCCCCTGATGGGGCTGCTCGGCACAGTGGTCGGCATGGTTCAGGTGTTCGATACCCTGGCCGTGACCGGCACCGGCTCACCGCGAGCCATGGCCTCAGGCATCTCCAAGGCGACCATCCCGACCATGGCCGGCATGATCGCCTCTCTCTCGGGTCTGTTCTTTGTGAACCAGCTCGATCACAAGGCCAAACTGGCCGTCGACAAGCTGGAAGACAACCTGAAACACGGTTAACGCAGGAAGCAATGGCCGGGGCAGGGCCCCGGCCATGAGCAAGGAGTTTTGCGATGAGAAAACGCTATAGCGATAGCGGCGCCGACGAGGCCGCCATCGATCTCACCCCCATGCTGGACATCGTCTTCATCATGCTCATCTTCTTTATCGTCACCACCTCCTTCGTCAAGGAAGCCGGTGTCGAGATCAACCGCCCCAGCGCCAACACGGCCGAGACGGTGAAGAAGGGCAACATCATGGTCGCCGTGCGTGAGAACGGCCAGGTCTGGGTCGACAAGCGTCAGGTCGAAGTGGGTGCCGTGCGCGCCAACATCGAACGTCTGCGCGCCGAAAACCCCGAGAGCGCCGTGGTCATCCAGGCCGATACCGAATCCCGTTCCGGTATCGTGGTCGAGGTCATGGATCAGATCCGCATGGCCGGCGTGCAGAACATCTCCATCGCCGCCAACAAGGAAGGCTGATGCCAGGAGGCGACAATGAGATATCTGATATCCCTCCTGGTCTCGTTTGTGGTGGTGTTTGGCCTGTTCTGGGGAATGAACAGGCTGGTAAACCAGCACAGGGGTGAGCTGATCGAGAAGGAAGACCCGAGCATGGTCGACTTTATCCGCATCAAACCCCAGGAGACCCTGCAGGAGAAACAACGCGAGCTGCCCAAGCCTCCCCCTCCCAAGCGTCCGCCGCCCCCTCCCGAGCTGGAAGTGGCGAGCACGGATCGCCCCAAGATGGAGAGCGCGCCCATGGACATGCCCAATCTCGATCTACCGGTCAACATTGGTGGTGGTAACGCCCTCGGCGCCTACAGCACCGGCACAGGTGGTGGTGGCCTCGGCGGCAATAACGGTGCCATTCCGCTGGCAACGTTCGAGCCCATGATGCCACGCAAGGCCGCCCTGGCGGGTCTGGCGTCGGGCAAGGTGGTGCTCGAGTTCACCGTTACCGAGCGCGGCACGGTCAACGACATTCGCGTCGTGCGCGAAGATCCCCGCAGCTATGACCTTGGCAAGGAAGCCAAGAAAACCGTAGCCAAGTGGACCTTCAAGCCGGCCATGGTGGACGGCAAACCCCAGGCCAGCCGGATGCAACAAGAGATCGAGTTTGCGGTCAACTAAGGAGTGGCGATGAAAGGATGGAAACAATGGGGCCTGGCCCCGGTCGCCCTGGCGGTGCTTATCAGCACCGCCCCCTTGGCGGCAGAGCAGCCGGCCCTGTCGGATCGTGCCTACCGGGCGGTCAACAAGGCCCAGGAGCTGATCACCGAGAAGCGATACGGCGAGGCCAACGCCAAGCTGCAAGAGGCCCTCTCGGGAGCGAGCGAGCGCGTCTACGACAAGGGCGTCATCTTGCAGACCCTGGGTTTCGTGGCGGCTCAGCAGGAGAAGTACAGCCAGGCGACCAAGTATTTCGCCGATGCGATCGCCACCGGCGGCCTGCCGGGCCCGGTCGCCCAGCAGGTGCGCTACAACCTGGCGCAGCTCTATATGGCGGAAGGTAACTACCAGGCCTCGGTGAAGACCATGAAGGAGTGGTTTGCCAATCTGGGCAAGGATGAGAAGCCAACTCCCCATGCCTATATCACCCTGGCCAACGCCCTGGTCCAGCTCAAGCAGTACAAGGAGGCCATCCCGGCCGCCGAGCAGGCGATCCGCCTCTCCGGCGCCAAGGCCCCCGAGTCCTGGTACCTGCTGAAGATGGGGGCTCACTACGAGCTCAAGCAGTACAAGCAGGCCACCGATGTGCTCACCGCCTTGGTTGGCATGTTCCCGGAGAAGAAGAAGTACTGGATGCAGCTGTCGGCCATGAACCAGCAGGCCGGCAACGACGGCAAGGCGCTGGCGGCGCTGGAGAGTGCCTATCGACTCGGCATGCTCACCGAGTCGGCCGAACTGCTGCGCCTGTGCAACTACCTCGCCTTCAACGGCATTCCCCATCGCGCCGCCCGCGTGATGGAGAAAGCCATCAAGGCGGGTCAGGTGGAAGAGACGCCCGCCAACCTCAAGACGCTGGCCAACTTCTGGCATCAGGCCAAGGAGATCAATCCCGCCATCGACACGCTCCTGGCCTCCTACCGCAAGGCGCCGAGCGGCGATCTGCAGCTCAAGATGGCGCGCATGATGGTGCAGGCCAAACGCTACGGGGATCTGGTGGCGCTGGCAGGCAAGCCGGCTGCCGGTGCCAATGGGGAGCAGCGTGCCGAGCTGCGCTTCCTCTCCGGCGTCGCCCTGTTTGAGCAGGACAAGCCCAAGGAAGCCCTGGCTGCCTTCTCCCAAGCAGCCCAGAACGGTGCCATGAGTGGCCGAGCCACCCCCTGGATCGCCTTCCTCAAGGAACAAAACGGCGAGCTGCAGGAAACCGCAGCCCAATAACCACTACAGAGAGGCCCGCGCCAGCGGGCCCACCCTTTGCCTTGGTGGCAATTGGCCGCTCCCCGGAGCGGTCTTTTTTATGGAACATCATCAAATGACAAACTGGATGTTTAGACGTCCAGACGTAGAAACATTCATTGACATGGCCATCCAGACATCTTAGCATCATCCACTACTCAGGCAGGGTATGGCCACCATTCCTCTGCCCAACTTTTCAGCGACCAGTCCTCTGTACTGCGGCGCTCTCGACACGGATGATGGCATGATTAAATTGATCGGTCTGAGCAAGGTCTATGGTCACGGCGACAATGCCGTGCATGCCCTGCGCGAGGTAAGTCTGGAGGTGCCACAGGGCAAGATTGTCGGCGTCATCGGCGCCTCGGGGGCCGGCAAGAGCACCCTGATCCGTTGCGTCAACCTGCTCGAACGCCCCACCACGGGTCAGGTCGTGGTTGACGGCACCGATCTCACCGCGCTGCCCGAAGGGGAGTTGACCCTGGCCCGCCGCCAGATCGGCATGATCTTCCAACATTTCAACCTGCTCTCGTCACGCACCGTCGCCGGCAACGTCGCCTTCCCGCTGGAGCTGGCGGGGTGGGACAAGGGGCGCATCGCCGCCCGGGTGACCGAGCTGCTGGCCCTGGTGGGACTGGAGCACCGCGCCCAGGCCTATCCGGCCGAGCTCTCCGGCGGGCAGAAGCAACGGGTGGCCATCGCCCGGGCCCTGGCCCCTTCCCCCAAGGTACTGCTGTGTGACGAAGCCACCTCGGCCCTCGATCCCCAGACGACCCAGTCGATCCTGACACTGCTCAAGGAGATCAACAGCAAGCTGGGGCTGACCATACTGCTCATCACCCACGAGATGGAGGTGGTCAAGCGCATCTGTGACGAGGTCGCCATCATCAGCGACGGCAAGCTGATCGAGCGCGGTGAGGTGGCCTGGTTCTTTACCCATGCCAAGACGGCGCTGGCCCAAGAGTTCATTCGCTCCACCATTCATGTGGCCATCCCCGAGGAGTACCAGGTGCGTCTGGTGCCCAAACGCATCGAGGGGAGCTACCCCCTGGTCAAGCTCGGCTTCACCGGCAACACGGTCGATGCCCCCCTCATTTCGGAGGTGAGCCGCCGCTTTGGCATCGACATCAGCATCCTCTCCGCCAACATAGAGTACGCAGGCGGGGTCAAGTTTGGCTTCCTGCTCGCCGAACTGTTTGGAGATGCCGGGCAGTGCGAGTCGGCTCAGGCCTTCTTCATCGAACATCACATTCAACTGGAGGTGCTGGGTTATGTCCGAAGCCATGGTTAATCTGCTCATCGCCGCCCTGGGCGACACCCTCATCATGGTGCTGGCCTCGGCCCTCTTCAGCTGCCTGCTGGGGCTGCCACTCGGCGTCGCCCTGCATGTCACCAAGCGCGACCAGATCCTGGAAAACCCGGCCCTCAACTGGGCCCTGGGACTGGTGGTCAACATAGGACGTTCGGTGCCTTTCATCATCTTGCTGGTGGCCATCATCCCGTTCACCCGCTTCGTGGTCGGCACCAGCATAGGCACGGCCGCGGCGGTGGTCCCGCTCACTATCGGCGCCATCCCCTTCTTCGCCCGTCTGGTAGAGGGCGCCTTGATGGAGATCCCGGACGGCCTGGTGGAAGCCGCCCGTGCCATGGGAGCCAAGCCGCTGCAGATCATCGCCAAGGTGCTGCTGCCCGAGGCCCTGCCCGGCGTCATCAACAGCGTCACCATTACCCTGGTGGCCCTGGTCAACTACTCGGCCATGGCCGGCGCCATCGGCGGTGGCGGCCTCGGCGATGTGGGTATTCGCTACGGCTACCAGCGCTTCGATCCGGTGGTCATGCTCACGACCGTGGTCATTCTGGTGGTGCTGGTACAACTCATTCAGAGCCTGGGAGATCGCCTGGTCAAACGGGTCGATCACCGCTGATTCAATGATTCTTTACAGGAGGTAAAACATGAAACTGGTTATCAAATCTGTCGCGGCCGCCCTGCTGGCCGGCCTGGTTCTGGCCGGCTGCGGTCAGAAGGAAGAGAACAAGGTACTGAAGGTCGGCGCCATCGCCGGTGCCGAGTCCGAGCTGGTCGAGACGGCCGCCAAGGTGGCCAAGGAGAAGTACGGCCTGCAGGTCGAGGTAGTCACCTTCTCCGACTATGTCACCCCGAACGTGGCCCTGAACGATGGCAGCATCGATCTCAACGCCTTCCAGCACAAACCCTACCTGGATGCTCAGGTCAAGGATCGCGGCTTCAAGCTGGTGCCGGTCGGCAACACCTTCGTCTACCCCATCGCCGGCTACTCCAAGAAACTGAAGTCGCTGGATGAGCTCAAGGACGGGGCCCAGATCGCCGTGCCGAACGACCCCACCAACCTGGGTCGCTCCCTGATCCTGCTGGCCAAACAGGGTCTGCTGACCCTCAAGGACAACGCTAACCTGAACGCCACCGTGCTCGACATCGTCGCCAACCCGAAGAACCTGAAGATCGTCGAGCTGGAGGCCGCCCAGCTGCCGCGCTCCCTGGAGGACGTGGATCTGGCCATCATCAACACCACCTTCGCCAGTCAGATCGATCTGACCCCGAGCCGTGACGGCCTGTTTGTCGAGGATAAGGAGTCTCCCTACGTCAACCTGATCGTGGCTCGCGAGGCCAACAAGGACGAGCAGAAGGTCAAGGAGTTCGTGCAATCCTTCCAGACCGAAGAGGTCTACAAGAAGGGTGACGAGCTGTTCAAGGGTGGGCTGGTCAAAGGCTGGTAATTCGCCAAACGCCCCGTCAAGGCCACGTTTAACGTGGCCTTTTTGCTTCCAGTCGCTATCATATCGGCAGGAATAGCCGCAATGTTTTCACTCTTATGCATCAATGGTATCTGGCCTACTGCAAAGCCAAGGAAGAGGGGCGCGCCGAGGCCAATCTGAAAATGCAGGGCATCGAGTCTTACTACCCCATGGTCGAGGTAGAGAAGCTCAGGCGCGGCAAGCGGGTCAAGGTACGCGAACCCATGTTTCCCGCCTATCTCTTCATCTATGCGGATCTCGATGTGGTGACGCCCATGAGCATCAAGTCAACCCGAGGTATCGCACGCATCATCCGCTTTGGTGAGGAGTGGACCCCCATCCCCAAGCAGCTGGTCTATAGCCTGATGAGCCAGGATGACAGCGACGAGGCTCGGGCCAGGTATGCCGAGCTGCCCAGCCCGGGAGACAAGGTACTGATCGAATCAGGCCCCTTCCAGGGGATAGAGGCCATCTATCAAGAGCCGGACGGCGATCAACGGGCCATACTGCTCATTCATCTGCTCAACAACGAAACCCCTGCCAGCATCGCCAACCAGGAGTTTCGCCTGCTCTAGGTTCACTCCAGCGTAAAGCGCCCCAACATATCCCGCAGCCGGCCGGTGTTTTCGCCGAGCCGGTGCACCACTCGGTCTCCCTCTTCACTGCGCTCACCCGCCTGCTGGCAGAGACGAACCATGTCGGCCAGCCGCTCGGCAACCGACGTCGCCACATCCGATTGCTGGTGGGTCGCCGTGTCGACCTCGGCCAGCCCCAGAGCCAGGGCGCGCACCCGCTCGGCCGTCTTGGTGAGCAGCAGGCTGGCCTGTTGCACCGCCTCTTCTCCCCCTGCCACCAACTCGGTCCCTCGAGCCACCGTCTCGGCCGTGGTGCGGGTCTGCTCCTGGATCTGCTGGACGCTGACGGCGATTTCCCGGGTCGATCCCTGGGTACGCTGGGCCAGCTGGCGCACCTCGTCGGCCACCACGGCAAAGCCCCGTCCCTGATCGCCGGCCCGCGCCGCCTCGATGGCGGCGTTGAGGGCAAGCAGGTTGGTCTGCTCGGCGATAGAGGCGATGACCCCCGTCACCTGGCCTATCTGTTCACTCTGGCCCCGCAGCGCCCCCATGGCGCCGTTAGCTTCCTCGATCATGGCCGAGACGGCCTCCATGGCCCGGGTCATCAACCCCAGGCTCTGAACCACTTCGCTCAACCCGCTTTCGGTCGCCCTCGCCTCACGGGCCGTCTGCTCCACCGTGCCGGCGATACCGCGCGCCGCCCCCGAGATCTCGCTCATGGCCAGCGCCACCTGCTCGGACTGGGCCATCAACGCATCCAACAGCTGACGCAAGGAGGTAGAGAGGGAGGCCACGTCGCCCCCGGCCTCATCGACCCGCACCACCAACCCTTGCAGACCCGAGACCAACTCTCGCAGCTGCCCCGTCATACGGTTGACGGCGGCGGTCAACAGTCCCAGCTCGTCCCTGTGGCGACTATCGAGGGGGGCGAGAGGGAGATTCCCCTCTGCCACCGACTCGGCCCGGCGCACCAGAGGATCGATCCCCAACCCCACCCTGCGCGCCAACCAGACGGCGATGCTCATTCCCAGCAGCAGAGTGCCCAGCGTCACCATCAACAGCAGCAGTGAGATGGTGGCGCCTGTCCTGGTCAGGGCCTCGGATATCTCGCGCACCGCGCCCTCGGCCTGGAGGACGCGCTGCTGCGCCTCACCCACCAGTTGCTGCTGCCTTGGCTCGACCTGACTCGCCATCAGGTGGTTGGCCCGGTTCCAGTCCGGCGACTGGCGCAGAGTGATGACCTGCTCGACCAGCTCGTCGAAGGGCGTCATCATCTCGTTAAAGAGAGGCCAGAGATCCCGTTGGGTAGCGCTCATCTCCTCTTTGCGGGCATTGAGCTCGGCCACCCGTTGCCGGTGGAAGGCCTGATAGTCACGAAACTTGTTCAGGTAGTCGGGTGAGCCGGTGATCAGGAAGTCGCGCAGGGCGGAGAGGGCATTGGATAGGCTGTTATAGGCATCACCCACCAATTTCAGAAACTGGCGGCGGTCGCCGGGCAGGGAGCCGACCGGTGCCGCTACCTCCTCGTTGGCGAGGGATTGCAACTGATCGAGCGCCGCCTCGGCCAAGGGACCGGCCTCTTGCAGCATCAGAGTATGGGCCGGCAGGTTCTCATCGCTGTGGGCCAGTTGCCACACCAGCTCCTGCAGGGGGCGCATGTCTCCCGTGTTGGCACCAATCTGTTCGAGGGCCTGCCAGGCCTGTTGCCACTCCTGCTGCAGCCGTTGCGCCTGCTCTGGCTGGGCGCCGAGGATAAGATATCCGCGCAGCGAGGAGACCGTCGCCACCAGCGCCTTCTGGCTCGCCTCACCCCGTTGCAGTGCAGGGAGCGCCTCATCGAGCAGACGCTGCTGCGCCTCCTGCATCTGGCGTTGCTCCCCGTAGATAAGCAGCGAGCCTGCCAGCACCATCAGATTGATAACACCAAATCCAGCCAGTAGTTGATGCACAATTTTCATGAACGTCCCTGTTCCTTATGGCGCACCCTGCGCCCTATTTACCGCTCAGAAGGAGAATGCTCCTTTGCCCCCCTGCAGTGTCACTCTGAGCATGGGGTGAGCGGAGAAAAAACCTTGGTATTGATCGCATCCCGGTTTGCTCCATTACCCCGGGTCTCTGTGTCTGCGATGCCCTGCACCACCGGTATAGGGATAGGGTAGTCCTCCCTTGGACTGACCTCCCATGCCCGCTGCGTGATGCGACGTCAAGCAGGTCATGATACGGCGGCCATCTTAAGCCCTCCGCTGCTAACCCTGCTGCATGCATTGCGGTCCGGTTATCTTGCGTGGCCGACAATGATGGTATTTTCTCCAATTTGGAGAATAAAAAACAATAACACCGGTTAGCAACGAATCAGCCTGAATCTTTTTGGAAAATAAAATGGGGAGGGGTCTCCCCCTCCCCTTGCACGGTATCCGGGGGCAAGCCCCCCCGGATTACCGTATTCGGTTCCCAAGACGTAAGCCGGTTTGATACTCCCGCTCCGAAATCAGGCTCATACCGATCTCGGCCTCATTGCCTTCCAGCCCGATGTCACGCAACAGGGCCGGGGAGAGATAAGGCATCGCCAAACGGCGTTCAATACGGGCAATTCGACGCTGCACCAGGTTTTCCATACCACGCAGCAGAACCAATTCGATAGACATAAAAAAACTCCGTCAGAGCCCATTGGCACTCCCGGAGAGAGGAACATCACCCTGCGGAAGTGCCGCGGGTGATGAATGAAAGAAGGGTTAATCCCTGCTCATCCCACGCGGGAGACGTGCGATCGCATCCGCGCCGCAATGGCGCAGGGAGGTCGCTTGTTGGTTCATGAAATTGATCATGATCGTCTCCTCACAGATGAAAGATTGAACAGGTTGCAGCAGTCTAAAAAAACGGCGCTCCCGTGGCAATCACGCCCCCCCATTTGGGGAGTCAGAAGCCACAGAGCAGTCGATACTCCTGCTGGATATAGGTATCGGTCATGCCGCTGACGTAATCGAGCAGCAGGCGCGCCCGGTAATACCACTCCTGATGAAGCGGATCCGCAAAGCGGGGATCCACGCGCTCGATGGCCCCTTGATAGGCCCGAATATGGCGGGCCGAGAGGCGGTGAACCAGGCGGCGCAAGACGAAGAGTCCATGACTCTCCCCCGCCAGCAGTCCCTGAAAACGGGCGGCCGGCAGCGCCAGTAACTCCCCATAGGTATCCAGCACGGTGCGAAGGGCGGCATACCCTTCCAGCTCCAGCGCCTCGACCTCCGGACGCAGGAAGACCTCTTCACGGGCCACACGCCGCAACAGATCCAGCGCCCGGGCTGGCGCACTCTGGCCATGGAGCAGCGGCCTGGGATAGCGCCCACTCAGGATTGCCTCATGCTCCATCAGGTAGGTCCTGGCCGCCAGCGTCACCAACTCGGCGGTGAGCAGCTCGCGAAATGGAGCAAAGAAGCGGGGGTCCTGCTCCCTCGCCAGGTCGATAAGCTGCCCAAGCCAGGGCTCGTCCGTGCTATCGCGCAATGCCTGCTGCAGGGCGTCGCGAGAGAGAATGCGCCTGTCCACCGCATCTTCCAGATCGGCGATGCAATAGGAGATGTCATCGGCCGCCTCCATGATATAGGCGAGGGGATGACGGGCACCGGGCGCAAGCCCGAGCGAGTGCCACAACTGGGCAATCAGGGGGCGTTCACTGGCATAGACGCCACACTTGGCCTGCCACCCCTCCCCCTTTCCCTCTCCTGGGTACTTGCACAGGGCCGCCAACTGCCCCTGGGTGAGATCCAGCTCGTGCAGTGAGTGCACCAGCCGCAGGCTCTGGGCATTACCGTCGAAGTGGCAGAGATCGTCCCGAAATGGGTGCCACTGTTGCACGGGTGCGTGCCCCAGTGCGGCGGTGTAGTAACGATCGTGATGGCTCTGCATCCACTGTCCCATCACCTGCTCACCGAAGTGACCGAAGGGGGGGTTACCCACGTCGTGCAGCAGGGAGGCCATCTCAACCAGGTTGATGAAGACCAGGGGGGGGATGTCGAGGTCGGGCAAGGCGGCGAGGATCTGCCGCGCTATCTGGCGCCCCGTCTCCTGCACTTCGAGGGAGTGAGTGAGTCGGCTGCGTACCGATGCCTTCACATCCAGGGGGAATACCTGGGTCTTCTGTTGCAGGCGGCGTACCGGCGCCGCCTGAACGATGCGGGCCCGATCCCGCTCCGTCGCCTCCAGCAACCCCTCGTCGACTTGCTGGCGGCAGCGCAGTGCCGGGATCAGACGTGCATACATGAGGCCTATCCTCAACTCTCTAGCCAACGCCGAAGCGCCTTGAGATCCGCCGGGTAGTCCCGGCGCATCGCCTCGATCCAGTCCTCAACATTCTCCCACCAAGCGGGCAGATCGGGGCTCTGGATCTGCTGCGCCACCCCTTGAATGCGTCGCAGCCCGATGGAGCCCGCCGCCCCCTTGATCTTGTGCGCCTCCTCGACAATGCCCTTCTGATCCCGGGCCGTCATGTTGGAGTCGAGCACCGCCATGTAATCGGGCATCATCTTCTCGAAGAGATCCACGCTGGAGCGCATCAGAGGCTTGCCGACGGTCCCCGCATAGTCTTCGAGGAAGGCAAGATCCAGCACGCCACTCCCCCCGCTCTGTTGTGGGGCCTCCTCATCCATGCCGCCAAACAGCCGACCCAGCACATTGTGTACCGCGGCCGAGCCGATGGGTTTACGCAGCACATCGACCATGCCTGCATCGAGATAGGTCTGGCGATCGGTCACCAGATTGGCGGTCAGCGCCACCATGGGTGGCAATACCTCACCGTAACGCTCGTGCAGGACGCGGGCGATATCGAAACCTGTCATGTCAGGCAACTGGATATCGAGCAGGATCAGATCGAAATCATCGGGGTTGGCCTTGGCCAGGGCCTCCTCGCCGTTGCGAGCCACCTCGACCCTGTGGCCAAACTTCTGCAGCAGGGCGCTCGCCACCGTGATGTTAAGCTCCACATCCTCCACCAAGAGTATGTCCAGAGAGGGGATGTCTCCGCTTTCCAGCGCAGGCTCCTCGGCCAGGGCCACCTCGAGCTCGACGGTGAAGCAGGCGCCCTCGCCGGCGTCGCTGTCGACCGTGAGGCTGCCGCCCATGGCCTCGACCAACTGGCGCGAGACCGCCAGGCCGATCCCGGTACCGATTGCATACTTCTGCTCACCGGGCACCTGATAGTACATGGCGAAGATCTTCTCCTGCTCGGCCGGGGCGATACCGATGCCGGTGTCCTCCACCTCGAAGTGGATCGCCAGCCGCTGCGCGCCATCACCCGGATGAACCAGGCAGCGCACCGTCACCCCTCCCTCGTCGGTAAACTTGACCGCATTACCGACCAGATTCCACAGGATCTGGCGCAACCGGGTACCATCGGCCATGACAAAGCGCGGCACGTCACCGTCTCTATCGAAGTGCAGATAGAGCCCCTTCTGCTCCGCCTGGATGCGTGACAGGGTCTCGAGCTCGTCGAGAAAAGCGGGCAGCTCCAGGCGCGCCGGGGCGATTTCGAGACGGCGGCGATCCAGTTTGTCGAGATCGATGATGTCGTTGAAGATGTTGCCTAGGGTCACGGCGCTCAGATGGATGGTCTTGAGCTGCTGATGACGGGTTTCATCGAGCGGCGTGTCGAGCAGGATGCGGCTTAGGCCCACGATCCCGTTCAGCGGGGTGCGCAGCTCGTGGCTGATGGTCGAGATAAAGGTGGTCTTGTCGCGGCTCGCCTTCTCCAGCTTGTCTTGATACTGCTTGCGCTCTGTGATGTCGCGGCCAAAACCGAGCAGGCCGAGGCGCTTGCCGAAGCGATCGTAGAAGGGCACCTTGCGCAGCTCGAAGTAGGCCTTGCGCCCGTCCGGATACTCCAGCCACTGCTCATAGGTCAGCGGCTGATCGTCGGTGAAGACCTTGCGATCCGTCTCCACGATGCGGGCGGCGATCTCGGCCTTGTAGACGTCAAAGGGGGTCAGGCCGATAAGCTCAGATTCACTGCGACCGGTCAGCTCCTCCATGGCGCGGTTGCAACCGGAAAACTGTTCCTGCTCGTTGCGGTAATAGACCAGATCCGGCGAGCAGTCGATGAAGGAGCGCAGCAGGGCGGTGCGCTCCTCCAGATGAAGCTGGGCCTTCTCGCGCTGGAACACCTCGTTTTCGAGATCCTCGATGGCCTGCTGACGCGCCTTCTCCAGCTGCTGGGTCTGAGCTATCTGGGCATTGAGACGGGTGACGTTCTCCTGCAACTGGCGGTTGAGCTCGAGATCGCGCTCGCGCATCTCCTGCAACTTGGTGACCATGCGAGTCAGACGCTGGCGCGAGTCCTCCAGCTGATCGACGACGATGGAGAGGAAGTAGACGGCCCAGGGCGTCACCAGCAGGCCGAAGAAGATCGACCTCACCAGGTCTACCATGTCGACCGCATTGCGCAAAAACAGGGTGACCCCCATCTGGATCGACACCGCCAGCACTATGATGCCGGTCGCCAGCAGCATGCTGAACCTCACCAACCCGAGCTTGGTCATCAGGTCGACGTAATACTGGGCCCACGACTTGATCTGCTTCATCCATCCGATTCCTTGTCACATTTGTACGCCAGCATACCAGTGCGGCGGCTCGGACTCACCTCCCCCACCCCGCGCCACGGGGTGCCATCACACTATTTAATGTTTACTTTTCAACCCACAGCGCACAAGGTAGGCGATTCATGCGCCGCCGATCAGCCAGGGTTCAGCGTCGCGGCCTATCATCGCGAGCCACGCGCACGCACATCCCGTATGGAGAGAACAATCATGAAGCATGCCTTAGTTGCACTGGCCGCCCTCAGCTCCCAGATGGTTCTGGCCGACGCGCTGACCATACCGGCCGAATCCGGCGTCTCCGGCTTCGTCATGGGGGGCGTCACCGCTCAGCAATACGAGTCCAACTTCTTCAAGGGAGAGAAGGGCGACTCGCGCGTCGACTCCCTGACCCAGAGCCCGGATCAGCACGGCTCGCTCAAGGCACTTGTTGGCGCCGACTTGCGCTACACCTTCGCCGATACCCGCACCCAGCTGTTCCTCGGTAACCTGATCCAGGATGCGGTGCGCTACGACATGACCCAGCAGCTCGGGGTGCGCCAACAGTTTGGTGACCTGGGTATTGTCTCCCTCGGCTACGTCTTCTCCGCCCTGCCGGCCGAGACCTGGGCCGACCCTTACTACCTCGGCGGCGAGAGACAGGATACCGACGCCAGCACCCGTGGCACGCGCCTGGCCTGGGACGACATCGGCAGCAGCCATATCAACGCCGCCTATACCTGGCGCCGCAGCAAGGTCGACGAGGAGCGATCCGGCCAGCAGCTGGTGAGCCAGGGCCGCCTGACCCAGTCCGAGGCCAACATGCTCGATCGCAACGGCAATCTGCACCGCCTCGAGCTCGCTTATAACTGGGATCTCGACGCCCACCAAGCCCTGCTGCCGGCCCTCATCTACGAGCGCGCCGCTCTGGACGGCCAGGCCGAGCGCAGCGACACCACCCGGTTGCAGCTCACCTACAGCCAGCGCAACAGCCAGTGGTCAGTCATCGGCAACGCCTACGGTGGCTGGCGCAACTACGACGAGGCCAACCCCATCTACGGTCGCAAGGCCGACGCTAACGAATGGGGCTTGAACGGCACCTTCTTCTGGCACCGTCTGTTCGGCGTCGACAAGCTGAGCTCCTTCGTGAGCGCTGCCTGGAACGGCTCCGACTCCGACATCGACTTCTATGACTCTGACATGCTCTCGCTGAGCACCGGGCTGATGTACAGCCTGTAAGCTGTCATTGCTTATGCCCCAAACAAGCAGGCTCCCCATGGGGAGCCTGCTTGCATTCAGAGCAGATCCTTGAGGCGATACCAGAGCATGCCGAGCGCCAGCAGAGGTGAGCGCAGGTGGCGCCCGCCGGGAAAGCGCAGATGTGGCACGGCGGCAAAGAGATCGAGACCACGGCTGTGACCGTGGATAGCCTCGGCCACCAGCTTGGCCGCCAGGTGCGTGGCATTGAGACCGTGCCCGGAATAGGCCTGGGCATAGTAGACGTTGGGGTGATCCGGCAGACGGCCAATCTGGGGTAAGCGGTTGGCGCCTATGCCGATCATGCCGCCCCAGGCAAACTCGATAGGGGTGTCCGCCAGCTCGGGGAAGACCCGTGCCAGCTTGGGCTGCATGAAGGCGCGGATATCCTTGGGGTCTCTTCCCGAATAGTTGCAGGCGCCGCCAAACAGCAGGCGACCGTCTGCCGAGAGGCGGTAGTAGTCGAGCGCCACGTTCTGGTCACACACCGCCATATTCTGGGGCAACAAGCGTTCACGCAGACGTTTGGGCAGCATCTCGGTGGCGAGGATGTAGGAGCCGGCCGGCAACACCCTGGCCCCCAGCTCCCGCTCCAGATCGTTGAGATAGGCATTGCAGCCTAGCACCAGGGTATCTGCCTCGACACGACCGTGACGCGTGGTGACCGTCACCTTGTGCCCGTAGTCGATACGGGTCACCAGGGAGTGCTCGAACAGACGAGCCCCGAGGGCAGCCGCGGCACGCGCCTCGCCGAGTGCCAGATTGAGGGGATGCAGATGACCCGAGCCCATATCGACCAGACCGCCGATGTAGCGATCCGATCCGACGATATCGCGGATCCCCTCGCGTGGCACCTGACGCAACTCGAAGGGGTAGTCGAGCGCCTCCAGGTGGCGCTGGGTCTGTTCAAAATCCACCAGGTGACGCCACTTGGTCGCCAGATCGCAGTAGCCGAGCTGAAGATCGCAGTCGATGCCGAAACGCTCGATACGATCCTTAACCAGTTGCACCGCCTCAATCCCCATCCGGTCGAGCTCGCGAACCCCTTCCTCGCCGATGTAGCGCGTGAACTGCCTAGTATCGTGGCCAACCCCGCGAATGAGCTGACCACCGTTACGTCCTGAGGCTCCCCAGCCGATGCGCCGTCCCTCGAGCAGCACAACATCATAGCCGAGCTCGGCGAGGTTGATGGCGCAGTTGAGACCGGTGAAACCGCCACCGACGATGCAGACGTCGGCCCTCAGCTCGCCTTCCAGCTCGGGCCAGGTGGTGTCGTCATTACGGGTAGCGGCATAGTAAGAGTGGGTGTGTTCCAGAGATCCCGGGATCATCATCAGCATCCTGCCAGTGAGTGAGTGTTTACCAAACTAAACGAATTTCCCCCCTATGCCCACACCCCCGGGTGTGACGTTTATCAAACAAAAACAAAAGGCGCCCCGAAGGGCGCCCTGTTTCACTCGATGAGCCGGATTACAGCACGTCGATGGCGTTCAGATCGGAGAACGCCTGCTCCAGACGCTTGATCATGGAGGTCTGGCCTTCACGCAGCCATACGCGCGGATCGTAGAACTTCTTGTTCGGCTTGTCGGCGCCTTCCGGGTTGCCCAGCTGGCCTTGCAGGTAAGCTTCGTTCTTCTTGTAGAAGTTCAGCAGACCTTCCCAAGTCGCCCACTGGGTGTCGGTGTCGATGTTCATCTTCACCACGCCGTAGGAGATGGATTCGCGGATCTCTTCCAGGGTAGAGCCGGAGCCACCGTGGAATACGAAGTCCAGGCTCTTGGCCGGGATACCGAACTTCTCGGAGACGTATTTCTGGGAGGCGTCCAGGATGGAGGGGGTCAGCTTGACGTTACCCGGCTTGTAAACACCGTGCACGTTGCCGAAGGAGGCAGCGATGGTGAAGCGCGGGCTGATCTTGGACAGACGCTCGTAAGCGTAAGCCACGTCTTCCGGCTGGGTGTACAGAGCGGACTGATCCATGTGGCTGTTGTCCACACCGTCTTCTTCGCCGCCGGTGCAACCCAGTTCCAGCTCGAGAGTCATGTTCATCTTGGCCATGCGGGTCAGGTACTCGCAGCAGATGTCGATGTTCTCTTCCAGAGACTCTTCGGACAGATCCAGCATGTGGGAGGAGAACAGCGGCTTGCCGGTCTCGGCGAAGTGCTTCTCACCGGCGTCCAGCAGACCGTCGATCCACGGCAGCAGCTTCTTGGCGGCGTGGTCGGTGTGCAGGATGACCGGCACACCGTAGGCTTCGGCCACGGCGTGAACGTGCTTGGCACCGGAGATGGCACCCAGGATGGCGGCCTTCTGACCTTCCAGCTTCAGGCCCTTACCGGCGGTGAACACGGCGCCGCCGTTGGAGAACTGAACGATGACCGGGGCTTTTACCTTGGCGGCCGCTTCCAGTACGGCGTTGACGGAGTCGGTACCAACGCAGTTAACGGCCGGCAGAGCGAAGCCGTTTTCCTTGGCGATAGCGAATACCTTCTGAACGTCATCACCGGTGATAACGCCGGGTTTTACGAAGTCGAAAATCTTCTTAGACATGTTTCTCGTCCTATTCTCGTATGCCGATAAAAAATTGTGGGGTTCATCATGAACCGGCATGGGCGGGCACATGATAGACGAAACGGGAGGCTTTTGCCCCCCGTTTCGGGTCACGATCAGGCTTTGGCGCGCTCTTCCAGGATGGCGACGGCCGGCAGTTTCTTGCCTTCTACGAACTCCAGGAAGGCGCCGCCGCCGGTGGAGATGTAGGAGACCTTGTCGGAGATACCGAACTTGTCGATGGCCGCCAGGGTGTCACCACCACCAGCGATGGAGAAGGCCGGGGACTCGGCGATGGCGCGGGCAATCACTTCGGTGCCCTTGGCGAACTGGTCGAACTCGAACACGCCGACCGGGCCGTTCCACAGGATGGTCTTGGCGTTCATGATGATGTCGGCCAGGGCCTTGGCAGAATCCGGACCGATGTCGAAGATCATGTCGTCGTCAGACACGTCAGCCACAGACTTGGTGGTGGCCGGGGTGGATTCGGAGAACTCTTTACCCACAACCACGTCGGTGGTGGCGGGGATGGAGGTCTCGGCAGCCAGCTTCTTGGCGGTGTCGATCAGGTCGTGCTCGCACAGGGACTTGCCGACGTTGTGACCGGCAGCGGCGATGAAGGTATTGGCGATGCCACCACCGACCACCAGCTGGTCAGCAATCTTGGAGAGGGACTCCAGCACGGTCAGCTTGGTAGAGACCTTGGAACCACCAACGATGGCCACCATCGGGCGTGCCGGGTTGTCCATGGCCTTGCCGAGGGCTTCCAGCTCGCCAGCCAGCAGGGGGCCGGCACAGGCAACCGGAGCGAACTGGGCCACACCGTAGGTGGAGCCTTCGGCGCGGTGAGCGGTACCGAATGCATCCATCACGAAGATGTCGCACAGGGCGGCGTACTTGCGAGCCAGCTCTTCGGCGTTCTTCTTTTCACCCTTGTTGAAGCGGCAGTTTTCCAGCACGACCAGCTCACCGGCGGCGACGTCCACGCCGTCCAGGTAATCCTTGGCCAGGCGAACTTCGCAGGACAGAGCGTCTTTCAGATAGTTAACGACCGGTTGCAGGGAGAACTCTTCGTTGTACTCGCCTTCGGTCGGACGACCCAGGTGGGAGGTGATCATCAGCTTGGCGCCCTTTTCCAGAGCCAGCTTGATGGTCGGCAGGGTGGCGACGATACGTGCATCTGAGGTGACCTTGCCATCTTTTACCGGCACGTTCAGGTCAGCACGGATCAGGACGCGTTTACCAGCCAGATCCAGGTCGGTCATCTTGATAACAGACATATTCAGTCCTCTATATTTTCCAGGTAATGTTAAAAACAGTAACCTTGTCCCCGGGGCAGGCTCAGCCTGCAACCATCATGGCCCGGGTGGTATCCAGCATCCGATTCGCGAAGCCCCATTCGTTATCACACCACATCAACATCTTGACGAGGTTGGCATCGCTCACTCGGGTCTGGGTACCATCAATGATGCATGAATGGGCATCATGATTGAAATCGACGGAGACCAACGGTTCTTCGGTATAGTCCAGAATGCCGACTAATGTACCTCTGGACGCCCGTTGCAGTGCTTGATTTACGTCAGAAACCGACACTTTTTTTCGCACCGTGATACTCAAATCCATGGCGGTGACGTTGATGGTGGGCACCCGCACCGCGATCGCCTCAAACTTGCCGGCAAAATGGGGCAAGATGCGCTCCAGCCCTTTGGCCAGCTTGGTATCCACCGGGATGATGGATTGACTGGCGGCCCGGGTTCGGCGCAGATCGCCGTGGTAGGCGTCGATCACCTGTTGGTCATGCATGGATGAATGAATTGTAGTAATAGTACCACAATTGATTTCGAATTCTCGATGCAATGTTTCGATGACGGGGACCACGCAGTTAGTGGTGCAGGAGGCATTCGAGACGATGCGCTCACGCCCGGTCAGCACCCCGTGATTGACGCCATAGACAATGGTGGCGTCCACGTCCGCATCGGCCGGATGGGAGAAGAGCACCTTGCCCGCCCCGGCGGCCAGATGCAGCTCGGCATCGGCGCGCGAGCCAAACACGCCGGTGCAATCGAGCACCACATCCACCTTGAGTGCCCGCCAGGGCAAGTTGGCCGGATCGCGCTCGGCAAACAGGGGAATCAGGTCTTCCCCCACCTGCATGCTGTTGCCTGCCAGCTCGACCGGAAAACGGAAGCGACCATGGCTGGTGTCATAGCGGGTCAGGTGCGCCATGGCCTTGGGATCGGCCAGCTCGTTGATGGCCACTATTTTGATATTTTTGTCGCGACCGCTCTCGTAGAGGGCGCGCAGCACGTTGCGGCCGATACGGCCATAGCCATTGATGGCGATGCGGATCATCCGAGCAGAGCCTCCTTGAAGGTGCCTCGGGCCAGCAGGGCCGCACCGAACACGCCGGCGCTGTCACCCAGGGCAGGCCTGATGATAGGGGTGGTGAATCTGGGGTTGAAGAGATAGGGCAGCACGCTCTGACGTCCGGCGCTGTAAAGGCTGTCGATGTTGCCGACCCCGCCGCCGATGACGATGACATCCGGGTCGAGGATATTGACCACGTTGGCGATGGCTTGGCCAAACAGACGGTGCAAGCGATCGAGGGTCTGGCGCGCCACCTGATCGTGGGCAGCGGCGGCCGCTATCTGGGGCAGCTTGAGCAGACGCTTGGTCTTGCCGCGGTACCAGGCCTCCAGGGCCGGGCCACTGATGAGCGTCTCGACACAGCCGCGCTTGCCGCAGTAGCACTCGGGACCATCGGGGAGGAGCACGTTATGGCCCCACTCGCCGGCGATGCCATGATGGCCGTTGAGGATGCGCCCATCCACGACTATGCCGGAGCCGACCCCGGTGCCCATGATGATGCCAAACACCACCCGGGCGTCGGGATAGCGATCGCGTACGGCACCGAGATGAGCCTCGGCCAGGGCGAAACAGTTGGCATCGTTGGCGATGAGCACGGGAATACCGAGCCTGGCCTCCAGGTCCTCCTTGAGGGGGCGGCCATTGAGCTCAGTGGTATTGCAGTTTTTCATCACCCCGGTCTGGGGATCCCGCGCCCCCGGCGTACCTATGCCGAGCCGCTCGGGCCTTCGCCCCAGGGTGGCCGCGCCGCGCTCGACCAGGGTGGCGATCCCCTCGATGATACCGGCATACCCGAAATCGCAGGGAGTCGGCTGCCGCTCACGCAGCACCACCTTGTCGCCCTCAAGCACCACACACTCCATCTTGGTGCCGCCCAGATCGAGCCCCCAGTCCCAGCTCATGATCGCTCCTGATTCAACGCTGCCGGCAAAGAGCGGGCAGTGTACCACCTTGCCGAAAACAAGACAGGGCCCGCAGGCCCTGTCATTTCATCGTGCAGACTTACTTCTTGGCCTGCTCTTTGGCATCGTCGGCAGCCGGCTTCTCGATGGCCAGCAGCTCGACGTCAAAGGTCAGCACAGAGTTGGCCGGGATGGAGCCGGCACCGTGCTCGCCGTAGGCCAGCTTGGCCGGCAGGAAGAACTTGAACTTGGAGCCAACCGGCATCAGCTGCACGCCTTCGGTCCAACCCGGGATCACCTGGTTGAGCGGGAAGGTGGCCGGCTCACCGCGATCGACGGAGCTGTCAAACTTGGTGCCATCGGTCAGGGTACCGGTATAGTGAACCTTGACGATGTCGGTAGCCTTGGGCTTGGCGCCCTCACCCATCTTCTCGACCTGGTATTGCAGGCCGGACTCGGTGGTCTTGACCCCTTCCTTCTTGGCGTTCTCGGCCAGGAACTCTTCACCCTTCTTCAGGTTGTCGGCGGCGTCTTTCTCGGCCTTCACCTTGGAGAGCTCGTTGATCTTGGCGTCGTAGGCTTGCAGGGCCTTCTGGATCTCTTCGTCGCTCATGCCGGCGCTCTTGGCCAGACCGTCAGTCACCCCCTTGAGGATGACGCTGTTGTCCAGCTTGATGCCCAGCTCTTGCTGACGCTCCAGGGTGTTGGCGATGTAACGACCCATGGAGAGACCGATGGCGTAACCGGATTGCTCCTCAAAGCTCTTGGCCTCAGCCTTGGCGCCCTCGGCCGGCTTGGCGGCTTCGGTCTTGGTCTCGGCGGGAGCCGCCGGTTTCTCGTCCTTCTGGCACGCAGTCAGACCTACGGATACGGCAGCAGCCAGCAGGGACATCTTCAGAAATTTGTTCATCAGTTTCTCCAAAACGTAAAACCGCTCTCGATTCCTTCTTGAAATGAGAGGTTTATAGCAACAAACGCCTTATACTAACCCTCGAATTCGGGCGAACAAGAGCATGAGACAGGAAAAATGCAAAAAAGTGCCATCCTCGTTCTGTTGTGCCCCCTGCTGCTCTGTGGTTGTGACAAACCCGAGGGGCAACCCCTGCAGACCCGAGAACTCTCCTACCAGGGGGCATTGACCGCAGATCTCTCTGCCGATAGCCATACGGCGCTGGTTTCCACGGCACAACAGATCACTGTTTGGGACCTGAAAGAGGATAAACAACGCTACCGCTGGGGCATGGACTCTCCCGATGGCAACCTGGTCTTCGTCAGTCGCTTCTCACCAGAAGCCAGCCACGCCGTCACCGCCACCATGACCACCTTCGCCCTGTGGCGCCTGGCCGACGGACAGTCGGTCGGTTACTACTCCCTGCCCGAGTCTCGCCTGCGCGACATCGCCCTCTCCGAGAGCGGTCGCTTCGTGCTGATTGGGCGCGAGGATGGCAAGGCCGAGTTTGTTGACCTCACCAGCGGCCGGCGTCTGCAGTTTCTCGGCCACACCGAGCAGGTGAACACGGTCGATCTCTCGGCCAACGGACGCTATGCCCTGACCGGTGGTAACGATTACAGCGCCTATCTGTGGGATACCCAAAGCGGCCAAGTGATTCATCGCTTCAACCATGGCAGCCGGGTCACCCTGGTTCGGCTCGATCCCCAGGGGCGTTATGCGTTTACCGCCAGCAGCATGGGACAGGCCAGAGTGTGGGAGCTGGTCAGCGGCAAGGAAGTCAGCCGGCTACAGATGAAACACCGCCAGGAGATCTACAGTAACGCTCGCTTCGTCAACCAGGGCCAGTGGCTACTGACCGGCTCCCCGTCGCGCCAGGCCAACCTGTGGCGAGTGAGTGACGGCGCGCCACTGGGTGAGTGGCTGGTGACAGCGCGCAAGGGAGCGCGACCTTCCGGCGCAGTGGTCTATGGCGTGGCTTTGGGCGACAATAGCCAGGTTGTCACTGTCAGCTCCAACGGCCTGGCCGAAACCTGGAGCCTCAAGTAAAGGAAGGTTATGGAAAAGCAGCAGTTGCTCGAACGCATCGAAACCCTGGAGACCCGCCTGGCCTATGCCGAATACACGGTAGAGCAGCTCAACGAAGAGGTGACGCTGCAGGGGCGCGAGCTCGACAAGATGCGCCAACTGGTCCATCTGCTGGCGGATAAATTCAAGGCGATGCAGCCGACCCAGATCGCCAGCATGGCCGAAGAGACGCCACCACCACATTATTGATTCGCCCACAAAAAAGCCCGCACGATGCGGGCTTTTTTATGACTCAGGCAATCAGTGCTGATGGCCCTTGCCACCACAACCACCACCGCCGCAGCAGCCGCCATGGCCCTGCTCTTCTTCGGCGTGATGATGGTGACCGCCACCACAGCAGCCACCGTGGTCATGGTCGTGATCGTGGTCGTGATCATGGTGATGATGACCACCACAGCCACCGGCGCCGTGCACATGGCCGTGGGCCAGCTCTTCGGCGGTCGCCGGACGCACGTCCTTGATCTCGACCTTGAAGCCCAGGGTCACGCCGGCCAGCGGATGGTTACCGTCGACCTTGACGAACTCCTCGGAGACTTCAACCACGGTCACCGGACGGTGGCCATCGTCGGTCTCGGCCACGAAGGTGTCACCCTCGGCGACATCCATGCCGTCAAACAGCTCACCCGGAACCTCCTGCACCAACCCTTCGTCGTATTCGCCGTAGGCCTGCTCGGGGTTCAGGGTCACTTCGAAGGCGTCGCCAACGGCGCGCCCTTCCAGGGCAGCTTCCAGCCCGGAGACCAGATAACGGGTACCGTGCATATAAACCAGCGGCTCTTTGCCAACCGTGGTATCGATCACCTCGCCATGCTCGTCGGTAACCGTGTATTCCAGCGTAACTACGCTCAGGGGAGCTACTTTCATGTCAGGAATCCTGCTGAGTGAAAAAACGGCCCCAGCATAACCGAAAACCACCGGATCGCCTATGCCCCATCAGGGACGAAAGACGCCGATCACCTCCTCCGCAGACCGGGTTGCCTGTGTCACCTCTTCGGTGGGACGCACCTGGGTGTCACCGCACTCGGTGCAGGTCACCTTCTCGACTCCATGCTCCAGATACAGCATCATGGTGTCCATTTTGCCGCAGGCGGAACAGACCGCCCCGGCGATAAAGCGTTTTTTACGTCGGGTTTCCATTTTTGTTACCTCCCGACAGCATCATATCAGGGTTTCCTCATGCATCACGCCATCGAATTTCTCACCGGTCACACGGCCACCCTCTCCTTTGGCAAACGCCTGCGCCTGCCTCAAGGGCGGTTGCTACAGGTTCGTCACGGCATGGGGCTGCTGCGCCTGGGCAACCAGGAGCATCTGCTGTGCGACGGCGAGATCTTCTGGCTCCCCGCCGACTGCCTGGCCGCCTTTACCCCCCTGCGCGGTTGCCACTGGCGGGAGGTGCGTCTCTCGATTCGGCAAGCCCAACCCGAACGCTCGGGTTGGCTGCGCCCTTCACCCCTGATAGGCGCGCTGCTCGACGATCTGGCACTGTGGCAGGAAGAGCGAGAGTGGCAAGGCCCCTATGGAGACCGTCTGCGGGTGCTGGCCGATCTCCTGCGCCGCGCCCCACTGCACCCTGAGCCGGTGAGTACTGTGCTACAGCAAGAGTGGCAAGGACTCTGCCAAGGCATCATCCCGACCGAGGTGAGCGAGGCGCTGGCCGCCCTGGTGGCGCAATATCGCCTGATCCGTGCCGATCGCCAGCTCAAGGGGGGACAAGCTATCGCCCCCGTCCTCACCGCTCTGGGCTACCCGGACGAGCTGAGCTGGCAGCAAGAATTAGCGTTCTGGTTGCAGGAGTGATCGCCTCGCCTCCCCTATGCTGTTAACAATGAGCAGAGGAGGCAGACCATGAAGGCATGGTGGTTGGTTCTACTGGCGATAACCTGTGTCGAGGCCAAGACCCGGGTCGAGATATTCACTGACTCCAGTTATGCCCCCTACTCTTGGCAGGAAGGGCAGGAGGCGCGCGGCATCTATCCCGACATAGTGAGAGAGGTCGCCAAAGGGATGCCGGATTTTGAACTGGTGCTCAAGCCCGTTCCCTGGCGCCGGGCCCTCAGCATGGTGGAGCAGGGGACGGCCTTTGCCCTCCTCCCACCTTATTACAATCAGGATGATCGCCCCTGGATCTGGCCCTACTCCCAGCCCCTGCTCGATGAGGAGGTCGTGGTCGTCTGCAACGACAAGCTGGCCATCAACACCGACGAGGCGCGCTTTCCCCAGGACTATCATGGCCTGCGTTTTGGCATGAACGCCGGCTTCTCGATTGGGGGTAAGGCCTTCTGGGACGCCGTCGCAGCAGGCAAGATCGAACTGGAGCCGGCCAAGAGCAACCGCGAAAATCTCCTCAAGATCCTGCGCGGTCGGGTCGATTGCACCATCAATGACAAGCTGTCGCTGCTGGCCGAGATGCTGACCATGATCAAAGAGGGCCACATCGCGCTCGAGGACATGAGCCGCTTTCGCCAGGGCCCCGTGGTCACACGGGAGCAGGGTTTCTTGGGCTATGCCGCCAACGACAAGGGCTTTCCCTTCAAGGATCAGTTCGTGAAGCAGTTTGACCGCGCCCTCCATCAGCTGCGACAGCAAAATGGCATAGCCCGCATCGTGGAGCACCATGTGGGAAAGTCCCAACGCTGAGGCCACCGCCGGAAGGGCCCCAGCGAACTTTATCGTCTCCGGATAACACTTTTGAGAGAGCGTTCGCCCCATGAGTCCGTTTTTTCGTTATGCTAGGAACGCCCTCCTCTCTCTTATTTACTTGGGATATCAATCATGAAGAGCAAGGCGAACCAGTCACAAGGGATGCTGCTTTTTCGCCTCACCCGGCAGCAGCTGTTTGCCATCGGTACCCTTAAGGTCAAGGAGATCGTCCCCTATACCCCCTTGACCGCCATCCCCCAGAGCCACCCGACCGTGCTCGGCGCCGTCAGCCTGCGGGGGCATACCCTGCCAGTCATCGACATGGCCAAGGCCGTCGGCTATCAGCCCCTCACCCGGGATGAGCATAAGGATTGCTTTATCATCATCACCGACTGCCGCCGCACCCTGGTGGGTTTTCTGGTGCGCGGCATCGAGCGCATTGGCGAGTGCAACTGGCGCGACATCACGCCGCCGCCAGCCAGCCTTGGCCACAATATCTTCGTCACCGGGGTGACCCGGATCGGTGAGCAACTGGTCCAGCTGCTCGATGTGGAGTTGATCCTCTCGCGGGTCTTCCCCGACGCCCCCGAGCACCTCTATCCGCTGCTCACCGATGTGCAGCGGGAAGTCCTCAAACCCATGCAGATCCTGATGGTGGATGACTCGGCGGTCGCCCGTAAGCAGCTGATGGTGGCCCTCGACTACATCAACATCCCCTACCAGGTCTGTGGCAATGGCCGGGATGCCCTGCAGATGATGCAACAGGCCGCCGATCGGGGTACCCCGATTGACATCCTGGTGAGCGACATAGAAATGCCGGGCCTCGACGGCTATGAGCTGGCCTTTGAGGTGCAAAACGATGCCCGTCTCGCCGGCGCCTACATCATCCTGCATACCTCGCTCTCGAGCGAGATCAGCATTGAGAGGGCGCATCAGGTAGGCGCCCATGAGGCACTGACCAAGTTCGAGGCCAACGAGCTCATTCAGGCCATGCTGCGCGGCGCCGAACATCATAAGGCCCTGGTCGAGCAGTGATCGTCGAGAGTCATTTCCGGGCCCCCTGGTGGGCCCACAACCCCCATCTGCAAACCATACTGCCAAAATGGCTACGCCGGGCGCCGGCCCGCTTCATCGCCGAACGCTTCGACTTGTCGGACGGCGACTTTGTCGACCTCGCCTGGAGTGGGGTGGTCGACGCCGGTCCCGCCCCCTTGGTCGTGGTGTTCCACGGGCTGGAGGGGAGCATCCACTCCCACTACGCCAAGGGGCTATTTAGCCATCTGCAGCGACAGGGGACGCAGGCCGTGCTGATGCACTTTCGCGGCTGCAGCGGTGAGCCCAATCGCCATCTGCAGGCCTATCACTCGGGCGCGATCCAGGATGCCCAGGAGGTCATCGCCGAGCTGAGCCGGCGCTTCCCGGGCAAGCCATTGCTTGCCATTGGTTTCTCACTGGGTGGCAACATGCTGGTCAACCTGTTGGCACGGGCCTGTCCGGCGGCACTGACCGCGGCCGTGGTGGTCTCGGCCCCGCTGCAACTGGAGAGCTGCGCCGAACGCGTCAATCAGGGCTTCTCTAAGGTCTACCAGAACTATCTGCTGCGGACCATGCGCCGCAATCTCCTCAGCAAGATCCGGCAACAGCAGAAGGCGAGCGAACGCTGGCAGCCCAAACAGGTGGAGGGCATCGCCACCCTGCGCGATTTCGATGAACAGGTGACCGCCCCCCTGCATGGCTTCCACGACGCCAACCACTACTACCAGAGTTGCTCGGGCCTGCCGCTGCTGGCACAGATCCCGATCCCCACCCTGATCCTCCACGCCGCCGACGATCCCTTCATGTCGCAGGCCGTGATCCCGCGCGCCGAGCTGCTCTCGCCCCAGGTGCGCTACGAGCTGAGTCGCCGCGGCGGTCATGTGGGTTTTCTGCACGGGACCCCATGGCGTCCGCGTTTCTGGCTGGATGAGCGGATCAGCCAATGGCTGCATGAGGTGAGCCGCTAAAAAGGGGTTGCAGGGCGCGGGGCGGGCGGCACAATAGGGCCCTATTTATCCGCACCAGAGCCCGCCCATGATCATCCCCTGGCACACCATCGAAGCCGAGACACTGCACAATTTGATCGAATCTTTCGTGCTGCGCGAGGGGACCGACTACGGGGAGGCGGAAGCCACCCTGGAGGAGAAGGTCGCCGCGGTGCGCGCCCAGCTGGAGGCCGGCAGTGCCGTCATCGTCTATAGCGAGCTGCACGAGAGCGTGGACATCATTCCGCGGGATCGCTTTCCCAGGGAGGCTTGACCGCTTTCCGGTTGGGCCCGTATAACGGAGGTTATCAAGGAAGAGGACTCTCCATGTCGGCCAAACACCCCATCATCGCCGTGACCGGCTCCTCCGGTGCCGGAACCTCCACCACTACCCTCGCCTTTCGCTCCATGTTTCATCAACTGGGCTACAAGGCGGCCGTGGTGGAAGGGGACAGCTTTCACCGCTACACCCGTCCCGAGATGGACGTCGCCATCCGCAAAGCTCGGGAGCAGGGGCGCCACATCAGCTACTTTGGCCCCGAGGCCAACGACTTCGCCCTGCTCGAGCAGTTCTTTCAGGAGTATGGCCAGAGCGGACAGGGGCAATACCGACGCTACCTGCACACCTTCGACGAGGCGGTTCCCTTCAACCAGATGCCGGGCACCTTCACCCCCTGGCAGAGCCTGCCCGACGAGACGGATCTGCTCTTCTACGAGGGGTTGCACGGGGGCGTGGTCACCGACGAGCACAACGTCGCTCGCCACGTGGACTTTCTCATCGGGGTGGTGCCTATCGTCAACCTGGAGTGGATCCAGAAGCTGGTGCGCGATACCTCGGAGCGGGGCCACTCGCGGGAGGCGGTGACCGACTCCATCGTCCGCTCCATGGATGACTACATCAACTTCATCACCCCCCAGTTCTCCCGCACTCATATCAACTTCCAGCGGGTCCCCACGGTCGATACCTCCAACCCCTTCAGTGCCAAGGTGATCCCGAGCCTCGACGAAAGCATGCTGGTGATCCGCTTTCGCGGCATCAAGAACGTGGACTTCCCCTACCTGCTCGCCATGATCGACGGCAGCTTCATGTCGCGCCCCAACACCATAGTGGTGCCGGGGGGCAAGATGGGCTTTGCGATGGAGCTGATCCTGCTCCCCCTGATCCAGCAGTTGCTGGAGAGCGGCAAAATCACCTGATCCCGGAGGTTACTCATGCGTATCCTGCTTCTGCTGCTGCCCCTGCTGCTCGCCGGTTGTAGCAGCGCACCGTCCGGCACCACGCCCACCACGGGAACCCTGGTGGTCAAACCGGCGACCGCCTGGCCCTACGGTCAGTCGGTTCGCTTCGCCATGGCCGAGCAGTATCAGTATGCCGGTGCCAGCGTCGAAGGCTGGCTCACCCCGATTCAGGAGGCGGTCGAGCAGAAACTCAAGGCGCACGGTTGGCAGCCTCAGACCATGGACGACGCCGACCTGCTGGTGGCGGTCGGCGTGGCGGGCGCCGCCGACCTATCCAACGCCGAGATCTTCAGCCGGCTGGGCATGACACCGGGGCAGATCACGAGCAAGGAGCAGAGAGCCGGAACCCTGGCCGTGGTGCTCCTGGATCGCCAGAGCGAGCGGCCGGTGTGGAGCGCCACCCTGCAACTGGAGGTGGGTGATCGCGTCCCCGATGAGGAGCGGGTCCGTTTCAGCCAACGCTGGGTTGCCCAGATGCTGGCCACCCTGCCTGGCGCCCAATAACAACATGGCCTGCAATGCAGGCCATGTTGTTCGGCGACACCCGGTCCAGGTGCGCTATTGCGCGCTCTCGGCCTTATCCGCCGGGTCCATGTGCTCCATGTTGTTCATGTCACCCATGTCCTTCATGTGATCCATGCCTGCTTCAGCCGGTTGGCTGCTACAGGCCAGCACAGTGGCTCCCTGCTGGGCGAGGGTCGCCTGCTTGTCCTTGACCCAGAGCTCGGTCAGGCCAAAGCGGTAATAGTCCCCCTGTTGCTCAGAGGATTCCGCCCACAACAGCTTGTACCATACATCGCCCTGCTCAAACTGCGCGGTCTGGGCCTGACGATCGAAGGCGATGGCCAGAGCCTGCTCACCGCACTGGTACTGCACCTGCTCATACTGGGTCGGCTGAGGTGAACTACAGGCGGCCAGCCCCATCACGGGCAACAGCATCATCACTCTTTTCATCTCTCTTTCCTTTCTGTTGTGCGTAAATCCCTTGAGCCCGCGTTCAGGCGGCCACGATTCGATAACCGTGGGTGATCTCGACCGATTTTTCCAGCATCAACGAAACGGAACAGTACTTCTCCATGGAGAGATCGACGGCGCGGGCCACCTGCTTCTCGGCCAGCTCGTGGCCGGTGACGACAAACTCCAGGTGGATCTTCTTGAAGACCCGCGGCGCCGTCTCGGCTCGTACCGTATCGATCTCCACCTTGCAGCCGGTCACCGCCTGGCGGCCCTTCTCCAGAATCGAGACCACGTCGATGGAGCTGCAGCCGCCAATGGCCATCAGCACCAGCTCCATGGGGCTCGGCCCCTCGCCCGGATTGGCGCCGTCCAGCAAGACCCGATGACCCGACTCGCTCAGCCCTTCGAACTTCATGCCCTCAACCCAGGTCACTTCCGCTTTCATTTCTCTCTTCCTCTGGATAGCAATAATGTGATCCGTAGCATACCACTCTCCCATGGCCCGCACTTAGTGACGTGTTAATAGATCAAAATCAACACCTCCGGCCAGTGGGCTTCCTAGAATGCCCCGCACTGGCGGCAAGCCTTGTCTCGATGGGCAAAGGCTCTTATGCTACTGCCACTTACAAACAAGGAATGGCAAGTGTGGCACCTTGCCGGGACCAAGAAGTCCAAATAATTCAACAGAGGAATACTCATGGCTATTGGCAAACCGCAAAGCGATCCCACTCTCGAATGGTTTCTGTCGCATTGCCATATTCACAAGTACCCGGCGAAGAGCACCCTGATCCATGCGGGCGAGAAGGCAGAGACCCTGTACTACATCGTCAAGGGGACGGTGGCCGTTCTGATCAAGGATGACGAAGGCAAGGAGATGATCCTCTCCTACCTCAACCAGGGTGACTTTATCGGCGAGATGGGCCTGTTCGAAGAGGGCGAGAGCCCAGAGCGGACCGCCTGGGTGCGCGCCAAGGGCTCCTGTGAAGTGGCCGAGATCTCCTACAAGAAGTTCCGCCAGCTGATCCAGGTAAACCCCGAGATCCTGATGCGCCTCTCCGGCCAGATGGCCAAACGTCTGCAACACACCAGCCAGAAAGTGGGTAACCTCGCCTTCCTCGACGTGACCGGCCGTATCGCCCAAACCCTGCTGAACCTGGCCCGCCAGCCGGATGCCATGACCCACCCGGACGGCATGCAGATCAAGATCACCCGCCAGGAGATCGGCCAGATCGTCGGCTGCTCCCGCGAAACCGTCGGCCGTATTCTGAAGATGCTCGAAGAGCAGGATCTCATCTCCGCCCACGGCAAGACCATCGTCGTCTTCGGCACCCGCTGAGCCTGACACCGAATAACGGGCTGCCCTCTCGGCAGCCCTTTTTGTTGGATGACCCCATGCACCTGCAATGCCCCTTCTGCCGAGCCCCCCTCCATCGCCACGCCGCCTCGGGCGGTGCCTACTGCGACAACAAGCACCACTTCGACAAGGCCCCTGAGGGTTATCTCGACCTCATCCCCGGCAAGCACTCCCCCAAGGAGGGCGAGAGCCGTGCCCTGATGCGTGCCCGTCGTCACTGGCTCGAGCAGGGGGCCCTGGCCCCCCTGGCCGAGGCCCTGGCCGCCCTGCTACCGGCAGAGGCCGGTGAGCTGATCGTGCTGGGGGCCGGTGAGGGCTATCTGTGCCGTGCCCTGGCCGAGCGCCGCCCCGACTGGCAGCTGGTTGGCATCGAGCGGGCCAAGAACGCCATCTTCGCCGCCGCCAAGGCCCAGCCCGATGCCGAATTTGTGCTGGCCGACCCGACCCGCCCGCCGCTGCAACCGGGACAGGCGCAGGCCCTGCTGCTCGAAGCCGGCCACAAGAGTCGCCCGGCCGAACTGGCCCCCCTGCTTGCCCCCGGTGGCATCCTGTTGCTGCTGAGCCAGGGCCCGCGCCACCACTGGCAGCTGCGTAGCCACATCAATCCGGATGCCAGGGAGCACCCGGCTACCTGGCCGAGCATCGCGCCCCTTAACGAGCTGGCCCGTCAACGCTGCCACTTCGAGGTCGCCATGGATGCAGAGTCACGCGAGCTGATGCTCGCCACCAGTCCACTCGCCTGGCGCGCCAACAACGCGGTGCGTCACGCCTATCAGCAGCAGGGCAGTCCCCTGCTCGAGCACGATTATCTGCTAACCCTGTGGCAGCGGCCCGCCTGAACGCCATAAAGCACAACGCCTCCCGAGGGAGGCGTTGTCGTATCAGAGCCGGCGTCAGTCGTTGCGACCGATAAAGAGATCGGTCACGTGGCAGCTGGTGCGCGAGGCGAGCGCATCGAGCATATAGGCCGCCGCATCCTCGGGAGTCATGAAGCGGCTGGGATCCACGTGATTGCTGTTATCCCAGAACTCGCTGCGGATGCCGCTCGGGTAGAGGTTGACCAGCCGCAGCGGCCCTCCCTTGAGCTCGGCGCGCAGGGACTCGAGAAAGCCGCGCATGCCCCACTTGGAGGCACAATAGAGACTCTCGTTGGCCTTGCCCACCTGGGCCGCCGAAGAGAGCACATTGGCCAGCACCCCACCCCGGTCGCCGAGCAGACGCACCGTCTGCTGGGCCACCAGTATGGTGGAGACCAGGTTGTTCTCGACCACCGAGCGGATCTGCTCGGCGGTGTAGACACCGACCGGCCCGAACTCCCCCACCCCGGCACAGTGGATCACCATGTCGGGGAGTCCGCCCCACTCGACGGCGGCCGAGAAGGCCATCTCCACCTCTTCCAGGTGGGAGAGATCGGCGGCGATGCCGATCACCTGCTCACCGAAGCGCAGCTCTTGCTCCTGCAGCTTATGATGCCGGCGGCCCATCATGGCCACCCGATGGCCCCTGGCCACCAGCCCGTCAGTCAGGGCCCGGCCCAGACCGGTGCCGGCCCCCGTGACTATGGTGTAACCCATGATGGCGTGCCCCTATCAGAAGGTGAATTCGGCGCCGACGAACCAGCCGTCCAGATTCTGGTCGACGCGGTCGAAGTCGATCTGGGCCTCACGCCAGCCGGCACGCACCTTGACCGGCGCGGAGGCGAACTTGTAGGCACCGCCCAGGCGATAGTCGAAGTTGTCGGCATCTCTGACGCGGGCGTCGGCGAAGGCGGAGAGACCCGTGCCCGGCACCTTCATCTCGGTGGCGCCATAGGCCATCAGCATGTCTTCATCGTAGGCGTAGTGCAGGGTGTTGAAGTCACCGTCATAACGACGACCGGTCAGACCCAGATCGATCTTGAACAGATCGTTGTTGAACAGGCGGTAGTAGAGGCTCAGATCGTAGGCCAGCAGATCGTTGTTGAAGGCGCCGCCCGAGCTGCTCATGTCGGTCATCTCGAACTTGGCGTTCGGCAGCAGGATGATACCGTGCTCGAGTTGCAGATAGCCGTTCCAGTTGTAGTTGCTATCGTAGCTGGCACCGTTACCGGAAATCTGACCGCTGCCCTGGGCATTCCATACGTCGGCACCGGCGGCAAAGCGCCAGTCGTTGGCGGCCATGGCGGAGCTGCTCATCAGGGCCAGCAGGGAGGCGGCGATCAGGCTCTTGTTCATTCTGTTATTACTCCATCGTTGGACAGGAAAGCCCCATATTCTACCGCGCCGGCGGGGAATACCCAGAGGCAAACGCTGAACAACGACCAAATATGTCAGTGCTGCATGCCCTTCATCGGCTCGACACCCTTGACCGGCAGGGAGAGGGTCAGGCTCTGGCCATCATCGAAGGTGAGGGTGAGCGGGAACGGCTTGTCCTGACTCAGCACATCGCGCAGCTCGAAGAGCATCACATGCAGTCCACCCGGTTGCAGCTGCACCATTCCCTTGGCGGGCACCTCGATGGCCTCGACCTGGCGCATCCGCATCACCCCATTCTCGTGCAGATGGGTGTGCAGCTCGGCACGGGCAACCTCGGGGGAGGCGGCGGCCACCAGCTTGACCGGCTTATCGGCGTCGTTCTTGAGCATCATGAAGGCGGCGGTGTTGGGCGCCCCCGGGGGCAACAGACGCACATAGCCGTCGACGGCCTCGACCTTGGCCAGGGCCGGAGCGGCGATCAGGGTGGCGATGAGGGGAAAAAACGCGCGTTTAAACATGGTTGAGATCCCTTTATGATGTTGTTAACAGGGGTGGAAGGTTACCCCAACAAGAATCTTTTGCCAGCCCCCTGATTCAAGGAGTGGGAGATGGAGCAAGTTATCGAACGGAACTGTCAGGATGGGGTGCTGACCCTGACCCTGACGCGCCCCCACAAGCGCAATGCACTCAATACTCGCATGTATCAGGAGCTGACGCAGGCACTGCAAGCGGCGAGAGAGGATGAGGCCACCCGGGTAGTGCTTATCCAGGGCAGCGAGGAGTGCTTCACTGCCGGCAACGATCTGGCCGACTTCCTCGGCAAGGAGAGCCTGGGCGAGGATGACCCCATCCTCAGCTTCCTGCACACCCTGGCCGATTTTCCCAAGCCGGTGGTCGCGGCGGCGGCCGGCCCCGCGGTCGGGATCGGCACCACCCTGCTGCTGCACTGCGATCTGGTCTGTCTGGCCGACAACGTCCGGCTCTGCCTGCCGTTTGTGGATCTGGGCCTGGTGCCCGAGTTTGCCTCCAGCCTGCTGCTGCCGCGCGCCGTGGGGCACCTGAGGGCCAGCGAACTGCTGCTGCTCGGCGCCCCGTTCGGCGCGGCCGAGGCTCAGGCCATGGGGCTGGCCAACCGGGTCGTGCCCGCCGCCGAGCTGCTGACCACGGCTCGGGGGCTGGCCGCTGCCCTGGCGGGCAAGCCACCGCGCGCCCTGCAACAGAGCAAGGCGCTGCTCAAGCAGGAGCTGCGCCAGGCGGTGCACTTCACCATCGATCTGGAGGCGCGCGCCTTCGCCCTGGCCCTGCAGGGGGATGAGGCACAGACCCGCATCGCCGCCAAGCTGGGCGGGCGCTAGTTAAGGCGGAATCGACCGATCAGCTCGCACGCCTGCACTTTTTCCTGGGTCTGGATCAGGCGGGCGATCTCGGGAGTGGGGTGGCGCTTGAGAAAGGCAAGCAGGGCGGCGCGGCAGCAGCCCAGCTCACCGATCAGTGCCGCACACTGGCGGTGTGGACACTGGGGTACCAGGGCGGTCACCAGCTCGGAGGCAAGCTTGAGGTAGCGCAGCTCGAAGGTGGGTTCCTGCATCTCGCCCCAAAACTGGGCCAAGCGGTGGCAGGTGGCCACCTGCATGGTGGCCTGCTCCGCCAGCTCCAGCTCGGGGTCAGGCTCCAGCGCCAGCTCGAGAGCCCGCTGATAGAGACAGACGGCGGCACCAAAGGCGCCGTTATTCTGGGCCACTCTGGCCTCTAACATGTACTCCTGCCAATGGATTCGGTTCATGAGCGCATCCTCCCTGCGATGGTGCTATTGATCTCCAATTGAGAACAAATATCAACAACGCATTTTATGAGGAGATTGCTCCTTTGCCCTGCCCACCCCCTATAATGGCCCCTCACGCTTATCAAGGTTTGCCATGTCACCTCGTCTGCCTCAGGCACTGGGCTGCTCGCTCCTCTGCGTGCCCCGCATGCTGGTCTGGATCTATTAGCGGCGCGAGAGCGCACGCCAGAGTCCATTTCCATCCATGTTGAGGAGTACCAAGATGAACACCTGCCAACACTGGTCCCAGGTCGAATACCTGCACCTGACGGTGACCAACCCCAACATCACGCTCAAGGGACGACACAGTTACTACTCGGGGGCGTGGGACGGCCCCTTCGAAGAGGTCGCGGTGCGATACCTTCACGGCGACCGCTTCAGTCGTCACCCCGACACGGGCTGGGCACCCCTGTGGGAGATAGACAGGCTGCATATCGGGGACTATGTGCAGATTGCGGCCGGGGTGAAGATCATCATGGGGGGCAACCATACCCATAACACCGCCTTCATCAGCACCTATCCCTTCAACAGTCTCGAGGCCTTGCAGCGCAGCTACCGCCCCGCCGGGGACACTCGCATCGGCAACGACGTCTGGATCGGCATGGATGCGATGATCATGCCGGGGGTGACAATAGGAGATGGCGCCATCATCGCCGCCCGCGCCCTGGTCACTCAGGATGTGCCCCCCTACACCATGGTGGCGGGCACGCCGGCCAGGGTGATCCGCATGCGTTTTAGTGACGACGAGATAGCACGGCTACAGGCGCTCGCCTGGTGGGATTGGCCCGATGAGCAGGTGCAGGCCCTGCTTCCCCTGATCCAGCAAGGGGAAGTCGCCCTGCTCGAGACCGCCGCCGCCCATTGGCAGGCAGGCGGAAGCGAAGCCCCCTAGACGGAGACAAGGCGCCCCTCGGCGCTTAGTGGCCGGAGCGCGCCGGATTGAGCAGACACTGCTGACCCGGGTAACCGGGCAGATGGGCGGCGCGGCTGCTGCAAGCCAGCTGTTTGGCCTCATGCAGCCGCACCTTGAGGTTGTGGCTATCCACACCGGCCCAGCCCATCTGCTCCCCGAGCCAGGTCGCCCAGGCGAACTCGATGAAATAGACCTGCTGATCCTTGTCGATGTAGCCGGCATCCTCCAGCAACCCGGCCAGGGTGCGATAGGGATAGTCGGGCAGATCCTGCACCCGGGCGGGCAGCTGATCGGGCTCGAGGGGACGACCCCGCTCATCTTGCAGCCAGACCCAGTGATTGGCGCGCATCTGGCGCCAGAAGTTGGCCGGGTCCTTGAGCCTGGCAATCACCCTGACCCGCGCCTCGCGTACCCCGCTGCGCCACAACGCCGTGGTCAGATGGTGGCGATCCACCAGCCAGAAGCGCCCATCCGGCGAGATCACCACGGGGATCTCTTTTTTCTTCATCAACTTGTCGAGCTGCTTCGGGCTTTTTTCCGCCAGCGCGGCCTGTTCGCGCTCGACCTGCAACAGGCCGATCCCGCCCTGGGTCGGATGCAAGTCGGCGATCGCCAACCGGCACCCGCTCCCGACCTCACTCTCGGGGGTGCAGGGGGCCAGGGCCCAGGCGAGTGGGGTCAACAGCCAGAGGACTATCCAGAGGCCTCTTCTCATCGTGCTCTCCTTTTTCTGCGAGACTTTTCCGTGGACCGGGCTATCATGGCGCCACTTAGCTCCTGTTTGCGCTTCTCTTTATTAAGGATCCGAACATGAAGGGATGGATACCCCTGTTAGTCACACTTTCGGCAAGCCCCCTCTGGGCCGCCGAGATCCCCGCCGGCACCCGCCTCGCCCCGGAGCAGACCCTGGTGCGCCACCTCAAGGATGAGCCGGTCAGCCTCTCCCCCCTCGAGCTGGTCGGGCTGCCCGAGCTGCAGGTGGCCCGGGATCTCTTCGAGGGACTGCTCAATCAGGATCCGCACGGCAATCCGGTGGCCGGCACGGCCCAACGCTGGGAGCAGCAGGACCCGCGTCACTATACCTTCTACCTGCGCCCCGAGGCACGCTGGAGCAACGGCGATCCGGTGACCGCCCAGGACTTCGTCTACGCCTGGCGACGTCTGGTCGATCCCCGCGAGGGGGCCAGCTTCGCCTGGTTTGCCCGCCTCGCCGCCTTCGAACACGCCGACGCCATCCTGGCGGGCAAGCTCCCCCCCGAGCAGCTGGGGATCGAGGCGCTCGATGAACACACCCTGCGCATCACGCTGGCGCGCCCCGTGCCTTATCTGCTCAACCTGCTGACCCACCCCAGCCTGTTTCCCCTGCACAGGGCCAGCATAGAGAGAGAGGGTAAGGCCTGGACCCAGCCGGGCAAGCTGGTCGGCAACGGTGCCTTCGTGCTGGCGCGCCGGGTGGTCAACGAGCGGCTCGAGCTGGCGCCCAACCCCCACTACTGGGACAAGGCCAATACGGTGCTGACCCGGGTCACCTTCCTGCCCATCAACCAGGAGAGCGCCGCCACCCACCGCTACCTGGCCGGAGACCTTCAGATCACCGAGTCCTTCCCCAAGGAGCAGTATGCCCAGCTGCTGACGCAGCATCGGGCTGAAGTCTTCACCCCACCCCAGCTCGGCACCTACTACTACGCCTTCAACACGCGCCAGGCCCCGCTCAACGACGTGCGGGTGCGCAAGGCCCTCTCGTATGCCATCGACCGCCGGCTCATCGCCGACAAGGTGCTCGGCAGCGGCGAGCTACCCGCCTGGCGCTTCACCCCGGACGTGACCCGTGGCTTCACCCCTGCCCCCAACTACCTGAGCCAGACGCCTCAGCCCGAGTTGGACCGACAGGCCAGGACCCTGCTCACCGAGGCCGGTTACGGCCCGGCCAAACCGCTGACCCTGACCCTGCTCTACAACACCGCCGAGATCCACAAGAAGATGGCGCTGGCCATCGCCAGCATGTGGAAACAGAAGCTGGGGGTGAAGGTGGAGCTGACCAATCAGGAGTGGAAGAGCTACCTCGACAGCCGCCAGAGCGGCCAGTTCCAGGTGATCCGCTCCTCCTGGGTGGCAGACTACAACGATCCTTCCGCCTTCCTCGGCCTGTGGCAGAGCCACCACAGCGGCAACATGGCCGGCTTTGCCAACGCCGACTACGACCGCCTGCTGCAAGGGGCCGAAGGGGCCGGGGGAGAGGCGCGCGCCGCCCTCTTCAATCAGGCCGAGCAACTGCTCACCGAGCAGATGCCCGTCGCCCCCATTTATCAGTACACCAACGCCCGTCTCATCAAGCCCTGGCTCAAGGGTTATCCCATCGATAACCCGGAGGACGTAGCCTACAGCCGCCAGCTCTATCTGGTGGCCCACTGACGGGCTCGTCACGCAGACGTGACACCTTGCCAGAGGGGGCCAAACAGGGTCCCCCTCTCTTTTTAAAGCCCCCTTCAAAAATGGTCGCTCTCTCTCTACAATGCGCCGTCTGCGTTTTTTATGAGCACACCATGACTCGCCTTCTTCTTCTCAGCCTGACCCTGCTCTCGTCCATCGCCTGGGCCTCTGACGAGGATCCGTGCCGCCACGCGTTCTCGACCTGGATGCTGGAACAGCACCAGACCTTCGCCAACCGCCAGCTCGGCAAGATGGAGCGGCGCCAGGCAGAGCGGGCCATCGACAAGGCGCGCACCCTGTTTAACAAGAACGGCGACTTCTGCAAGACCATGGCCGAGCTCGACGCGTTCAAGGATAAAGATCCGCGCTTCACCGCCCGCGGCGGCGAGATCCACGACTTCACCCCAGTGCTCTGATCCCCCATATTCAGGTTCTCCAAAACAAGGCGGCGCACCCTGGGGTGCGCCGCCTTGTTTTATTCGCTCGCCGCCTCGCGCGGCTGCCAGTGCTCCGGCACCTTGGCCATGGCATCCAGCACCACCTGGATGCCGGCCCCCGGCTTGGTGGCGTTCTCGCTCAGGTGGCGACGCCAGCCGCGCGCCCCCGGCAGATTCTGGAACAGCCCCAGCATGTGGCGGGTGACATGGGAGAGATAGTTGCCCTTGGCCAGCTCCTGCTCGATATAGGGCAGCATGCGGCGCACCACCTCGTGGCGGGTCAGCTGGGGCTGGCTCTCGCCGAAGATGAGGTTGTCCACCTGGCTCAGGATATAGGGGTTCTGGTAGGCCTCGCGCCCCACCATGACCCCGTCCAGATGGATGAGATGTTCCTGCGCCTGCTCCAGGCTGGTGACACCGCCGTTGATGGCGATGGTCAGCGCCGGGTACTCCTGCTTGAGCCGGTAGACCCGCGGGTAGTCGAGCGGCGGGATTTCACGGTTCTCTTTGGGGCTTAAACCGCTCAACCATGCCTTGCGGGCGTGCACGATGAAGGTGTCGCAGCCGGCGTCACGCACCTGCTCGATAAAGGCCTGCAAGAATTCGTAGGAGTCTTGCTCGTCGATGCCGATGCGGGTCTTCACCGTCACCGGGATGTCCACAACGTCGCGCATCGCCTTGACGCAGTCGGCCACCAGGGCAGGCTCCCCCATCAGGCAGGCGCCGAAGCGACCGTTCTGCACCCGATCCGAGGGGCAGCCCACGTTGAGGTTCACCTCGTCGTAGCCGCGCTCCTGAGCCAACTTGGCGCAGCGCGCCAGATCGGCCGGGTTGCTGCCGCCCAGCTGCAGGGCGATGGGGTGCTCCTCCTGGTTGTAACCGAGATAATCCCCCTTGCCGTGGATGATGGCGCCTGTGGTCACCATCTCGGTGTAGAGCAAGATGTTGCGGCTCAGCACCCGGTGGAAGTAGCGGCAGTGACGGTCCGTCCAGTCCAACATGGGGGCGATGGAGAATCGTCCGCTCCAGTGGGCGGTGTGGGGGCTGGCGGGATGCTTCTGGCTCATGGTGCTCGGGTCTTCTGGTTCTGTGTTCACACAATGCCGGCGCGGCCGGCGACAGGGGGAGGGAGTATAGCGAAATTGGCGCCCCAGATCAGCCATAGCTGGCCGAGCGAGGTAGCACGACGGCGGCCAGGCGCCTTCGCCTGTGTCAGATATCTTGATGCGGCGCTGCCGCATTAGGGGAGGGTGCAATAGGCGCGGCCCATTGCAACGGGTAAGTGAGATGCGGCTACGCCGCATTGGGGTTTCGCCCGCCCTACGGGCTATGGCGAGTGACTTTTCTTTGCGTGGCCAAAGAAAAGTCACCAA
>NZ_CDCE01000007.1 GCF_000819805.1 Aeromonas diversa CDC 2478-85 | reverse complement strand
GATTCAATTTGTTAAAGAACAGTGCGATTTGCATCGCAACGGGAGTGGCATTCTACGCTTCCCGCTTGATGAGTCAAGCCTTATTTTTCAAGGCTTTTTCTCACATCGACCGGCTCGCTGCTGTGGCGGCGTTGCCCTGTCGATGGAGGCGCATTATAGGGACCCTGCGAATTCTAGCAAGCGCTAAATCGAGAAAAAGTACCATTTTTGGTGCGTTCGACCAAACACAAAGCAAAGACACAGATTATCACCAGAATTATCCACAGAAGTGGCTCGTGAAAGCCCGAGAAAAGGCATATATAAAGAAAAAGCCTCGCGATGCGAGGCTTTTGTCGGTCTTCGTCAGGACTTAGAACGGAATGTCATCGTCGAAGTCCATCGGGGGTTCGTTGTAAACCGGCGGGGCGGACTGGGGCTGCGGCGCCGGGCGGCTGTAACCACCCTGCTGTTGCATGCCTTGGCTCGGTGCCGGGCGGCTGGCTTGCTGCATGGGCTGCTGAGGTTGACCCCAGGCCTGCTGGCCACCGCTTTGATTCATGGGCTGACCGGCCCCTTGCGGGCGACCACCCAGCATCTGCATCACGCCGGTGAAGCTGTCGACCAACACCTCGGTGGTGTACCGCTCTTGGCCACTCTGGTCCTGCCACTTACGAGTTTGCAGTTTACCTTCCACATAGACCTGCGAACCTTTACGCAGATACTCCCCTGCGACTTCGGCCAACTTGCCCATGAACACAACGCGGTGCCATTCGGTACGCTCTTTCTGTTCACCGGTCTGCTTGTCGCGCCAAGTCTCGGAGGTGGCCAGGGTAATGTTGGTCACCGCTCCGCCGCTAGGCATGTAACGTACCTCGGGGTCTTGCCCAAGGTTACCGATCAGGATCACTTTATTGATGCCGCGACTGGCCATAATTATCTCTCACTCTATCGCTATGCCAGGCTCGACCTGGACTCAATCTTTGCCTTGGTGGACATTCACCCTGTGTAGGGGAAATAGTCTGCCACAATCTGCCCCATCTTGGTAATGTGCTATTCGGCGGAGGCAAATCCCTCACGGAGTATCCGATCGTAACGGCCATCCGCACGCAGTGAGGCTAACGCCGTATTAAAGCGCTCTATAAAGGTGGCGGCATCGGGATAACTGCGCGACATGATGAGATAGAAAGAGTCTGTCTGTGGATAGAAAGGAAGCCGCTGCAGGCACTCTCTGTGTCGGTACCCCTGCATACAGGCTTCGGCAATGACTCTCTCGTTCATCGCGATCAGATCGGCACGCCCCACCATCATGAGCTCAAGACAACGCTCCAGCTCGAGGGGCTGCTCCAGCTTGAGGCTATAACGTTCCATCGCCTCCTTGGCATGAGCCGTATTCCACCCCTTGGGAATGCACAGGCGCATCCCCTGCCACTGACCGTCTGCCGCCTTCTTGTCATCCTTACGGCTGAACCAGACCAGATGGTCGAAATGCAAGGGTGCACTGTAGAGGAAGAGATCAGAGCGCTCCTTGCCCCAAGCATACGGAAAGGTGGCCGCCACTATGCCCAGGCGTGTCTGCTTATAACCACGACCCCATGGCATGAATGCTATCTTGGGCTCTTCCCATCCAGCCTCGGCAAAGACGGCTCTCACCAGGCGAGTCGAGAGGCCGCCTTGGGGCAGGGACTTACCCGTATAGGGTGCAAACTTCCCTGTCACCAGGGTCAGCGGTGCGGCCAGACCCCACATGGGAAGCAAGACTCCCAACATCCACAGGCGACTCTTCATATATTCCCTCCCGCGCCACTCAAAGCAAGTATAGGTCGCACTGATCCGCTCTTGACCTTTGACTATGGTCAAAGGTTTACAGTCGCCTTGAGAATCGATCCACAAGGAGCACACCCATGAGCCACTCCTGCTGCTCGGGCCACTCAACCCCGATCAAGGCCATCAAGCCCAACGAAGGGCATCAACACGGCAGCCACTGCTGTGACGCCGTCACGGCATCTTCCCCCCTTGCGAGTCACGAACAGCACGAAGGGTGCGGCGGTCACGACACACCAGGCGCCGATGACGATCCCCCCCGGCGCCTTTCCGACCCAACCCAAGGCAGCCGGCGCCACAGCTGGCAAGTGAGCGGAATGGACTGCCCCAGCTGCGCCCGCAAGATTGAGACTGCGGTTGGTCGCCTCGACGGCGTCAGCCAGGCACGCGTCCTGTTTGCCACCGAACGCCTGGTGGTGGACGCCGCCCCGAGCCTCTCCCCCCTCTCCATCATGGAGGCCGTGAGCGCCGCCGGGTTCACACTGAGCGATAGCATAGCGACAGCGGCCCCTGCATCTGAGGGGTGGCTGCGCGGCCATCTCAATATCCTCTCCCTCGCAGCCCTGATGGCGCTGGCCACCCTGATCGGCCAGTTCTCCCCCGCCCAAGGGAAGCTGCTGTTTACCCTGGCCACCCTGTGGGGACTGTGGCCGGTCGCCCGCAAGGCGTGGCAACTGGCTCGCAGCGGCACCCCCTTCGCCATCGAAACCCTGATGAGTGTGGCGGCCGCTGGTGCTCTGTATCTCGGCGAGACCGCCGAGGCAGCCATGGTGCTGCTGCTCTTCATGCTCGGCGAGAAGCTCGAGTCCTACGCTGCCGGGCGCGCCCGGGCCGGTGTGACCGCCCTGATGGGGCTGGTGCCGGAACGGGCTGTGCGGGTGCGCGGCGAGATCCGTGAGGAGGTGGAAGCCGGCGATCTGATGCCGGGCGACATCATCGAGGTGGCCCCCGGTGCCCGACTGCCAGCCGACGCCGAGCTACTCGATGCGCTGGCCGCCTTCGACGAGAGCGCCCTCACCGGCGAGTCGATCCCGGTCGAGCGCCGCAGCGGTGAGAAGATCGCCGCCGGCTCCCTGTGCGTGGATCGGCTGATCCGGCTGCGCGTCGTCTCGGAGCCGGGCCACAACGCCATCGACCGCATCCTGCAGCTCATCGAAGAGGCCGAGTCACAGCGTGCGCCCATCGAACGCTTCATCGACCGCTTCAGCCGCTGGTATACCCCGGCCATGATGCTGGTCGCTCTCGCCGTCATTCTGATCCCGCCCCTGGCCATGGGGGCCGACTGGGAGACCTGGACCTACCGCGGGCTGGCGCTGCTGCTCATCGGTTGCCCCTGCGCCCTGGTCATCTCGACGCCAGCGGCCGTCACCTCGGCGCTGGCAGCGGCCACCCGCCAGGGCGCCCTGATCAAAGGTGGGGCGGCGCTGGAGCGATTGGCCAGTGTCGATCTGATCGCCTTCGACAAGACCGGCACTCTGACCCTCGGCAAGCCTGCGGTCACCGAGATGGAAGCGCTGGACAACATCCACTCGGCCGCGCAGCTGTTGGCCATGGCCGCAGCTATCGAGCAAGGCTCCCACCATCCGCTGGCCCAGGCCGTGGTGGCGCACGCCGGAGCGCAAGGGGTAACACCGGCCACGGCGCGCGAGGTGCGGGCCCTGCCCGGCATGGGGGTCGAAGGTTCGATCGACGGTGAAGTCTGGAGCCTGCTGGCCCCCTCCCATCAACAGGATCTCGACCAGGCAGCCCAGGCGCGGATTCAGGCGCTGGAGCTGGGCGGCAAGACGGTGATCGTGCTGGCCCAGGCGGGCACGCCGCGCGCCCTGCTGGCGCTGCAAGATCGCCTGCGTCCCGACGCCCGTGACGCCCTGGCCGAGCTGAAGGGGCTCGGGATCGACGGCGTCATGCTGACCGGTGACAACCCGAGAGCCGCCGCCGCCATTGCCGCCGCGCTCACCCTCGATTATCGGGCGGGCTTGCTCCCGGCCGACAAGGTCGAGGCGATTGCGTCCCTCGGAGCGGGACGCGCCGTGGCCATGGTGGGGGATGGCATCAACGATGCCCCGGCCATGAAGCGGGCCAGCATTGGCATCGCCATGGGCTCGGGCACCGACGTGGCGCTGGAGACCGCCGATGCGGCCCTGACCACCAGCCAGCTGCATGGGCTGCCGGCCATGATCCGCCTGTCGCGGGCGGCGCTGGCCAACATCCGGCAGAACATAGCCCTGGCGCTCGGGCTCAAGGCCGTGTTCCTGGTCACCAGCCTGCTCGGTCTGACCGGGCTCTGGTTGGCGGTCTTGGCCGACACCGGCGCCACCGCCCTGGTCACCGCCAACGCTCTGCGCCTGCTGCGAAAGCGCTGAGCACAACCATAAAAAAAGCCCCGCACTGGCGGGGCTTTTATGTTTGGGATCAGGCGACCTTGGGGCGCACACCCAGGGTGTGGCAGATGGCGTAGGTGAGCTCGGAGCGGTTGAGGGTGTAGAAGTGGAAGTCCTTCACCCCTTCCTGGCTCAGCACCCGTACCTGATCGATGGCGATGCTGGCCCCCACCAGATTGCGAGTGGCCTGATCGTTGTCGAGCCCCTCGAAGCGCTGGTGCATCCAGCGCGGGATCTTCACGTTGGTGAAGCCAGCAAACTTGGTCAGGGTCTGGTAGTTGGAGACCGGCAGTATGCCCGGCACGATTTCGGCATCGATGCCGATGGCCGCGCAGCGATCGCGAAAACGCAGGTAGGTCTCGACGTCGAAGAAGAACTGGGTGATGGCCCGATCGGCCCCCGCATCGATCTTGCGCTTGAGGCTGAGCAGATCGGACTGGGCGCTGCGCGCCTCCGGATGTACCTCGGGGTAGGCCGCCACCGAGATGTCGAAGTCGGCCTCGGCCTTGAGCAGGGCCACCAGATCGGCGGCATACATGTCCGGCTTGTCCACCCCCTGGGGCAGGTCACCACGCAGGGCAACGATGTGACGGATGCCACTGTTCCAGTAGTCGCGGGCGATGGTGCGCAGCTCGTCGCGGCTGGCGTCGATACAGGTCAGATGCGGCGCGGCGATGAGACCGGTGCGCTCCTTGATGTCTTTGATCACCTTGTGGGTGCGATCTCGGGTACCGGAGTTGGCGCCATAGGTGACGGAGACGAACTTGGGCTCGAGCACCTTGAGGCGCTCGATGGATTGCCACAGGGTCTGCTCCATGCTCTCGCTGTTGGGCGGGAAGAACTCGAAGCTGACCGATATGTCGCCGCCCAGATCGGCGATGCTCTGGTTGAGGGCCTCAACCTGGCGTGCGCTGTGAAATCCCATCTGTTCTCTCCCTGTACGACACGATTTAACAATGGATGTTTAGACGTCCAAACGTCTTTCTATCCTGCCCTGTTTCCTGGGGATGTCAACCTATCTGTCATCTTTTCTCACCAAACTAGCGAACAAAACGAAAGAAAATTTTTGCGTTATCTGATTGAACCCCATCCCCAAGCCTATTGAATCCAGTTATGATGTGCGCAGAACGTTATGCGTTCTGAATCTGCGTGTGATTGTTTGGCCGGAGTCTCTCCGGCCCTTCTTTTATGCAGAGCCTTCACTCCCTGCCGATAACCAGATTGGTTCAAGACTGCGAGGAGTACCCATGGAGACCCATCCCGCCATATCCACCGATCTGCTGTTTGACAGCTATCAGGGTCTCATTCAGCGTCTGCCCGACTGTTGGGCCATCTCAACACCCGACACCCCGGATTACTACTTCGGTAACTATCTGTTGCTGCCCACTCCCCCCGACGACCGGGACAAGGGATGGCTCGAGCAGACCTTCGATCGTCTCATCGGACAGGATCCCCGCATTCGCCACCGCACCTTCCTGTGGCCACTCGGCGAGGGGCAAAACCGCTATCCGGGCGCCTTTATCGCCTGTGGTTACCACTACATGGAGTGCCTCGCCCTCTCCCTGCGCCTCGACCGGCTGATCCCCCCCGCAGGCTTATCCCCCCTCACGGTTCGTGCCTTTACTCCGGATGACTGGCCCGCATGGATCGAACTGGAGCTCACCGAGCGCAACCCGGCCCATGAGGCAGACCACTACCACCAATTTCTCGGGTCACGGGAACGCCTCTATCGCGCCATGATTGAGGATGGACTGGGGCAGTGGTGGGGAATGTGGGACGGCGGAGAACTGGTCGCCAGCTGTGGACTCTTCTTCACCGAGACCCTGGGGCGATTTCAATGGGTACGAACCCGGGAGGGGTGGCGTAATCGAGGCCTCTGCCGCCATCTGCTCCATCAGGTTGCCCTGGCCGGGCTGGAGCGGGTGAAGGAGCTCATCATAGTGGCCGACAGCGACTACCATGCCCAGGGCGTCTATCGCAGACTCGGCTTCGAACCGGTCGCCCGTACCGGTAGCCTCTGCCGTTGGGAAGCCCCCTGAAACAGTCGCGGGAAGGCATAGCCTCCCCGCTGGTACGGTTACTGCTGAGGAAGCGGTGCTGCGCTGCGCTCGAGTTCTTGAGAGAGGGCCTCCTCCGCCGCCGCAGGCACCGGGGCCGGCTCTGCAGGTGGAGTGACGGTCGCCGGCTCAGGAACAAGCGGCTGAGTCGTAGAGGCGGCCGCTGGCGCGACGGCAGAGCAGTCACAGTCGGTTGCGGCCTCTCGCTGACCACGCGCCTTCTGCTGCGGGACATACCAACCGGTCAGTCCCTTTTGCAGCTGTTGCGCCGCCTGCTCCGGGCTTTCCTTACCCAGCAGTACAGCCTGGCTCAGCTCGGCCAGCTGATCCCCAAGCTTGGGGGTGCCGCGCGAGAGGATCTGGGTCGCCACCCGAATGGTGGAGTCACACTGGTCACGCCACTCCATCATGGCCTTGGCGGCCGGGTTGCTCACCTCAAAGAAGTGGTTGGAGAGCGAGAAGAAACCAGGCAGGGCGTTGGTGTAGAGCTCGGCAAACTCCGGCGTGGTGAGCCACTGCAGGAACTGCATCGCCTCTTCTTTGTTCTTGCTCGCCGCATTCATCCCCATGCCGATATCGGTATGATCGGTGAAGAAGCAGCTATCCCCACTCTTGGCGACCGGCGGGCGTAGCACCCCGAAGTCCACCTTGCCGGTGAAGGGGGCTATCTCCCAGGAACCGGCCACGTACATGGCCGCCTTGCCCGAGGTGAACAGCTGGTTGCTGGTCGCGTAGTCGCGACTCTCGCCCCCCTCGCCCAGATAGGCTCGCCAGCGGGCCAGCTCCTCGAACACCTTGACGAAGGGGCGGGCGTCCATCCGTTCAGTGCCATTGATGAGAGCCAGCCGGCCATCCTCCCCCTTCCAATAGTTGGGGCCTATGTTCTGAAAACCGAGTTCGGAGGCAACCCAGCTCTCGCTCCCGCTCATGGCGAGCGGTAGGTAGCGCCCGTCTGCCTTCACCTTGTCGAGGGCCGCAAAGAAGGCATCCCGGGTCTCGGGGGGCGCGATGCCGAGTTCCTTGAAGATCCCCTTGTTATAGAAGAAGCCATGGATCACCGATGCCATGGGCACGCAGAAGGTCTGGGCTCCGGAATCGGTCTGCCAGGGCGACTGGGCGAAGCTCGGGAAGTTCTCCATCCCTGCCATCTCGGTCACCTCGGCCAAATAGCCCGCCTTGAACAGCGCCAGGGAGTCATCGAAGGGCCGGCAGGTGATGAGATCTCCCGCCTTACCTCCCTTGAGGTTCTCCACCAGGGTCGGCATGTAGTTCACGTTCTGCACCGGATGGAAACGCACCTTGACCCCGGGGTGAGTCGCCTCGAAGGCGGGGATTATCTTCTGTTCCCACAGCGCCTGATCATCGGTCCGCCAGCTCTCGATCACCAGCTCACCGGCCATGAGCGGGGCGGCGCACATGAGGCCCAGCAGCCCCAACCATTTATTCGACATAGGGCCTCCTAGACCTTGAAGTGAGCAATCAGTTGTTGTTGTTGCGAGGCGAGATCGGCCAGCACCTCGCTGCTGTCGGCCGATTGGCGCGCCTCACGCTCAGCTTCAAACGCAACCTCAGCGATGCCGGATATGTGGCGGGCAACCCCCTGACTCACGGATATTTGTTCGGTGGCGGCATGGGCCACCTGATCGGCCAGCTCCTTGATGGTGCTCATGCGCCCGGCAATGCCCTGCAAGGCCGCATCCAGCTCCCGAGTCTGATCCACACAATCTTGAGTCTGATCCTGGCTACGCCCCATCACCTCCACCACGTGGCGGCTGGAGGCTTGCAGGTTCTCGATCATCGCCTGGATCTCTTCGGTACTGGTCTGGGTCCGGGTCGCCAGCGCCCTGACCTCGTCGGCCACCACGGCAAAGCCACGACCGGCATCACCGGCACGGGCCGCCTCGATGGCGGCATTCAGCGCCAGCAGGTTGGTCTGCTCGGCGATGGCGCGGATCACGTCGAGTATGCTGCCGATGTTGTTGCTGAACTCACCCAGCTTGTGGGTGATGCCAACCGCCTCCTCCATCGCCTGCGCCAGGGACTCGGTAATGCGCCGGGTATCGGCCACCTTGCGGCGCCCCGCTTGGGTCTCATCGTTGGCCAGCCCCACCTCATGCTTGGTGTTGTCGGTGGTTCGCGCCACCTCGCTGGCACTCACTTCCAGCTCGGTAATGGCGGCCGCCACCTGATCGGTCTGGCTCTTTTGCTCTTGCACCCGGGCCATGGAGCGTTCGCTGATCTCGGCGGCACGGGAGGCCTCATCCACCAGGTGACGGGAGCCTGCATTGATCTGGGAGAGCAGATCGCCGGTCTTGCTCGCCAGCATGTCGATGGAGCGAGAGAGAGCGCCAAATTCGCAGCCGCTGCGATAGTTGATACGGCGAGTCATGTCGCCGGCGGCCATGGCATCGAGCTCGCGATTGATCATCTGTAACGGCCGCTGGATGCTGCGCGCCGTGGTGTAACCGATCACCAGAGCGACCAGGGCCGACAGCGCGGCCACCGTGATGATCCAGAAGCTGGCACTGCTGACCGCACTGTCGGCGCTGCTCCGGCTGCTCGAGGCGAGCTCACCGGCGCTGGCGCTGAAGTCATCGAGCTGGCTCAGCACCTGGGCCATAGAGGCGTCGAGACGGCGATTAAGCTCGCCCAGCGAGGTATCGAGCTGCTGCTTGTTACGCATACTGGCGAGCAACCCCTGCGGGCCGAGGGCCAGCTCTTCGAGCTTGCCAAGGTTGGCCAGATAACGGGCTTTGACATCCTCGGCCACGGCAACCCGCTCCAGGCGCTTGCGGGCCATGGTGATATCGGTGGTGAGCACCTTCTCCAGCTTGGCAAGATCGGTCTGCCGGTCGGCACGGCGGATGTTCTTCAGATCACGGGCGATCCCGGAGGTGATGAGTTCGGCCTTGTTGCGCATAGAGCGCTGACCGGAGGCTTGTTGCAACAACAGATCGGCGGCCCACTGGTAGGTGTCCTCCAATCGGATGAAGCCCTTGTTCAGCTCGGCCAGGCGACGCTGGGCTTCAACCGAGCGACGATGCTGCTCGAGCACCTGGTCGGCCACAGTGAAAAACTGATCCGCACTCTGCTCTATCTGACCCAGGCGCCCACCGTCGTCGTGACGCTGCAACGCCTCGCGACTCTGGGTGAAACGCTGGCGCTGCGCCTCGTAACGACCGCTCAGATCACTCAGGGCATTGGCATCCTGACTGGTTCGGAACTCCAACACCCAGCGGTTGGCATCCTGCAAGTTGCCCTTGATGGTCGCTGCCGCCACCAGCAAGGGGGTAGAGCGCTCGGTCACATCCGTCAGGCCCGCGTTGATGCCGCGGATCTTTAATGCACTGACGGTGCCAAGCAGGATCAGCAAGAGGAGCATCAACACGAAACCGGCAATGATCCTTTGCACAATGGAGAGACTCATAAAGCTGTCCTCAATATGGGGGTATGTGTTCAACATAGTGCTTATCGACCACCCATAGTGAAACTGGAGTCGAGCCGACGCTTACTCCATTGATCTAGAACACATTTTCGAGGAGCTTCGGTAACGAAGTGTAAAAACATGGCTCCTGCCAACAGGGCAGGAGCCAAGAGAGCCTTTAATGGCGGGCGGGGTAGTGATTGGCAATCCAGGATTCAAATTGGTCGATCATCGCCTCTTCGGAGGCGCCGTTATCAGCGATCTGTTCATTCCCATGGACGACCCGGATCACGGCATTGAGGGGCGTTCCCTTGCCAGGATTCGGGCGGGCTGCCGCGGCAGCCATGCAGGCCTGGGCCTCCTGCCACACCTGCTCCACCGTCTGGTTGCACGCGTCGGCCAGGTAGCGGGCATTGAACCCCTCTCCGGTGAGGCTCTGCAGGGTCTCGTCATGGCTCTTGCCGTTGCCGGGCGCCCAGTAGTGGGCGGCCAGATCCGGCCCGATCTTCGGGTTGTCGGTCAGGTAGCCATCGCGGCGCAGGAAGAAGGCGCGGGTCTGCTCGACCGCCATCTGCGCCAGCAGATAGCCGTGATAGGCGCAGGCCGACTCCTGGTTGAGCAGGTGCGGGATGGCCAGCAGGGGGCGCGGGCTCTCGACCCCCAGGATGCGGCGCTCCCACTCCCGCGCCAGGGTGATGACCCCTTCGCCAGTCAGGGCGTCGTCTTCCAAGCGGTAGAGATCCCACTCGAAGTAGGCCACCAGGGCGATCTGGCGCTCGTTGAAGGCGCGCATCGGCTGGCTGGTCTCGATCAGACGGTGGATCAGCGCGTCCGGGATCGCTTCGCCGGCGGCGTTGCGGGCATAGCGCTTGAGCCAGTCGGCATCCCCCAGCAGGCTGTCGCAGAACATAGACTGGGTCTCGGCGTAGGCCATGGAGGTGGGCGAGAACTCCTGAGAGAAGCAAGGGGAGTTGCCGGTCACGTTGGCAAAGTGCGCCGCGTGCCCGCCTTCGTGGAACAGGGTGTTGAGCCCGCTCCAGCCGCTGCCCACCTGATCCGGCTGGGCCAGACTGGTGAAATTGACCGTGGCCGGCACCCAGGTATCCCCCTGCCAGTGACTCGGTATCGGGCCGTGGCAGAAGCCGTTCTCGTACTTGCCGCTGCGCTCCAGCAGATCCAGGGTCAGGGTTGCATCGCGGAACTGGATGCCGAGGCGGCGGAAACTTTCGACCCAGTCACGCAGGGCGCGGGAGAAGGGAACATAGGCGTCGAGCTCCCGGATCACATCCCCTCTGGAGAAGTAACGCAGGTTATGGGGCAGCAGCGCGGCCTCCCCCTTGTTTTGCTTGAGCTCTGAAAGGCTGGCAAAGCAGCGCTCGTCGGTGCGCGCGATAAAGTCGTCGAGCACGGCAAAGAGCTGCTCCGGGCTCATCTGCTCGTTCTTGTGCACCTTGTAGTCGAAGTAGTTGCGATAGCCCATGGTCCGGGCGAAGCGGTTACGCAGACGCACTATGTCGAGAAAACCGTGGTCGACCACCCACTGCTCCAGGGTGCGGAACAGGGTCAGGGCACTCTGGCGCGACGCTTCGCTTGGGCTGGTACCGATCAGGGTGGAAGCGGCCGGCAAAGAGCCTGGCAGCGTCTCTCCCTGCTCGCCCACCAGAGTCAGAGCCAGCTCGCGACGGGCGGCAAACAGTTGCGACTCGGCGGCCACCAGCTCGTCCATCAGACGGGCGGCCACCTCGTCCTCAATCACGTTGCACTCGAAGAAGGCGAGCCAGCCCTTCAGGCCGGCCAGCAGCTGCGGGTCGTCACCCGCCTGCTCGATGGCCGCCCTCAGTTCGGGTAGCCGCACCGGGTTGGCGCAAAACCCCTTGTAGGCCTGTTCGGCCGCGGTGAAACCGGCGTGATCGTCGCTGGTGCCCATATAGGTGGACCAGAAGAGATCCTCCTTGCGTCTGTGTACCGCAAGATAATCCCGGTTCAGTTGATCGAAGTAATTCCTGGCAGACATCAATTCCCTCTTTATATCTGTAGTAATGAGACCCTCGACCAGGGGGTGACACGCGATCCCCCTATCTCTGCCCAAGATGTGATCCCGATCTCATATCCAATTGGACACCTGGTCGGACCGCCATCAAGACTTAGACTCATAAGGGCAATAATTACCCGGCAATATCGTCGGTGTTGCTAACGATACCCAGTCAAGGAGGAGCTATGTTAAGGCTTGGGAATATTGCCGTCAGCCACAAATTGTGGCTGATGCTGGCGCTGGCCATGCTCGGCTTTCTGGCCATGCTGACACTCTCGGCTAACAGTTTGCATAAAAATCTGTTGGCAGAGCGTCAGGCCAAACTCACGGCCGTGCTCGAACTGGCCCACTCCCGCATAGCCCAGCTGGCAGCCACCTTGCCCAAGGCGGACGCCCAGCGAGAGGCCAAGGCGATGATCGACAGCATGCGCTTCGATGGGGACAACTATCTCTTCGTCATCGATGAGCAGCGCCATCTGCTGGCCCACCCCCTCAAACCTGAATTGGTGGGACAACAGATGGGCAGTGGTGCCACTCAGGGAGAACACTGGGAGCGCATGATCGAGCTGGCCAAAGGGGGCCGCTCCGGTACGCTGGAATACCTCTGGTCCTCCCCCACCGGCGAATCCCTGCCCAAGATGAGTCGGGTCACCGGCTTCCCCGAATGGGGATGGGTGCTGGGATCCGGCATCCTGATCCACGACATCCAGTCCACCCTGTGGCACGAGTTCCTGCAGATGGCCGGCGCCGCGCTGATCATCGCCCTGTTGATGGGTTTACTCGGCCATGGCATCAGCCGCTCCATCGTCAATCCGCTGGCCGCGATCAATCAGGCGATGGCGCGGGTTGCCAGAGGCGACCTGGTGGTGACAGTGCCGGTACAGGGGAGCGATGAGCTGGGACAACTGGCCACCTGCACCAATCAGAGCCTGAAGGCCATCCGTGACGCCCTGCTGGAAGCCAGTCAGGGGGCACGCGAGGTGGCGGATGCCGCCATACGGATCGCCTCCTCCGCCGAGCAGACCAGCCAGGCGGTGACCAGCCAGCGCGACCAACTCTCGCAACTGGCCACCGCCATGAACGAGATGAGTGCCACCATCGCCGATGTCGCGGGTCATGCCGAGAGTACCGCGCACGATACCAGAGAGGCCACCGACGAGGCGGGCCTGGGCAACCGGGACGTGAATGCCAGCGTGCACGGCATCCAGAGCCTGGCGCTGGAGGTAGAGCAAGCCAGCGCCCAGGTCAACCAGCTCAAGGAGGGGGTGATGCAGATTAGCGAGGTGACCTCTGTCATCAGCGCCATCTCGGATCAGACCAACCTGTTGGCCCTCAACGCCGCCATCGAAGCCGCCCGCGCCGGTGAGCAGGGACGCGGCTTTGCCGTGGTGGCCGACGAGGTGCGCCAGCTCGCCGGACGCACCCGCCATTCGACCGAGGAGATCCAGAGTACCATCAGCGATCTGCAACAGCGGGCCTTGAGTGCCGCCCAGGCGATGGAGACCAGCCGAACCCTGGCCGAGAGCAGCGTCAATCAATCCGAGAAGGCGGGGGGAGACCTGGACCTCATCGTGAATCACATTCACCACGTCAACGACATGGCAACCCAGATAGCCACCGCGGCCGAAGAGCAGAGCGCCGTGGCCGAAGAGATGAATCGCAACGTCCTCGGCATCAACGACTCGGCTCAGGAGATGGCGCAGTCGGCCAATCACCTGGCCGAAGAGAGCGAGCGGCTGGCCAGCCTCTCGCGCAATCTGGACCAGCGCCTCTCCACATTCCGCCTGCATGAGGCATAGCCCACCGTCCCGTCACGGGCTAAGCCATGGATACAAAAAAGCCGTCACACCGTGACGGCTTTTTCATCTCAGGAGCCGAGGGCCAATCCGATGGAGAGCAGCAGGCTAAAGAAGAATGCCCCCATGGCCGTGCGCTTCAGGGCGCCGGTCAGCACCTCGCCATCCCGGCTCAGGGAGAGGGTGCACGCCGCATCGGTCAAAGGCTTGAGCGCCGGCACGAAGATCCAGGGCCAGGGGCCGCCATCGTGTAGCACCAGGAAGGCAAAGGTCAGCAACAGAGCCGCCCCCAGCAACACCCAGTGATAGGCGATCGCCTTGTCGCGTCCGAGGCGGACCGCCAGGGTGATCTTGCCGCTTGCGGCGTCACTCTCGATGTCGCGCACGTTATTAACGTTGAGCACGGCGGTGGCCAGCAGGCCGCAGGCGGCGGCGGGCAGCAACAAGGCCCACTCCAGGCTGTGGGTGAACAGATAGAAGGAGCCGAGCACGCCGAGCAGACCGAAGAAGAGAAAGACGGAGATATCGCCAAAACCCCGGTAGCCATAAGGCGTTTTGCCCACCGTGTAGGTGATGGCGGCCAGGATGGCGAAGCCCCCCAGCGCCACAAACAGCAGCACATCGAGCCAGTTGTGGCCAAAGGCGGTGATCAGCAGACCCAGCCCGCTGACCACAGCGCCGAGGGCCACCAGCACCATGGCACGCACCATCTCACCCCGGGTGATGAGCCCCGAGACCACGGCACGCTGTGGGCCGATACGAGCCTCGTTGTCGGCCCCGGACACGGCATCGCCGTAGTCATTGGCCAGGTTGGAGAGCACTTGCAGCAAGATGGCCGTCAGCAGGGCCAGTCCCATGATGGCCCCATCGAAGCTACCACGGCTGGCCGCCAGGCCGCTGCCGAGCAGGATCGATGAACAGGCCAGGGGAAGGGTTCGCAGGCGAGCCGCCATCACCCAGGCATTGATTTTTTTACTCATATTCGATGGCCAAACGACCGGTTCTTGATCCCGTCGGTATTCAGGTGCATGCCCCTTGCCTATACTGGGGACGCTCAGGATCAGATGTCCGGACAATTTACATGGAAGAATGGGCAGTTAATATATAGGAAATGTCCGCCTTTTGGCACAAAGTAGGCCCTCTAATCGCTATCCATGTTGGCACCCACTCATCTCATGCAACAGCTGGACGCCTTGCGTCATGAGGCGACCTGCGGTTTCGTGCGGTTGCGCGTGCCGACTCGCGTAGACTCATTCCTCGGCTGGCTCTCGTCCCAACCCCTCTATCCCCGCATCTACTGGCACGCGCGTGGCGACGATCGCCCCGAGTACGCCGCACTGGGGTGTATTCACGAGATCCGCGATCCGGCCAGACTGCACGCCCTCTGTGACCAGACGGCACTGCCCGGGGCCGATTCTCCCCGTTACTTCGGTGGACTCGCCTTCGATCCCGACGGTGAGGGATGGCCCGGTTTCGGCCCCTGCCGCCTGATCCTGCCGCGTATCGAACTGGTGCGACGTGGTGAGGAGGTGAGCCTGTGCCTCAATCTGTTGCTATGTGAAGACGAGCGGGAGCAGGAGATCGCCCGCGCCGAGGCGGCGCTGCAGATGCTCTGCCCGGAGCGGCCACTGCCTCCCCTGGCAGGGGGCGGTTATCGGCGCAGCGACACCCCGGACTTCGCCACCTGGCGCTCTCTGGTGGAGCGGGTCACCGATACCGACTTCCAGACCCACACCCCCAAGGTCGTGCTCTCCCGCGCCAGCCGCCTCGAGACAGCCCGCCCCGTCGGTCCCTGGCAGATGCTGGAGTCCTGGCGAGCCCGGGCCCAGGACTGCTTCCACTTCGGTTTTCAGTTTGACCCGGCGCAGGCTTTTATCTCCTGCTCACCCGAGCGCCTCTATCGGCGCGAGGGGGACCACCTCTTCACCGAGGCGCTCGCCGGCACCATACGCCGCAGCGGCGACGAGGCGACGGATAGCGCCCTTGCGCGCGAACTGCTCAGTGATGACAAGAATCGGTTGGAGAATCGCCTGGTCCACGCCGATATCCTGAGCCGCCTCGCCCCCCTGGCCAAGCAGACCAGCCTGACCGAACCGCGCATCCTCAAGCTGCGCCTGTTGCAACACATCAAGTGCGACATCGAAGCCGAGCTGCACGCCGGGGTGAACGATTGGCAACTGCTGGCCGCCCTGCACCCGACACCGGCCGTCGGCGGCGCGCCCCGCGAGGCGGCCATCGACTTTATTCGCCGACACGAGCCCTACCGGCGCGGCTGGTATGCGGGGGCCTGCGGCATGCTCAGCCGAGACACCAGCGAGTTCTCGGTCGCCATTCGCAGCGCCCTGCTCGATGCGGATTCGGTCACCCTGTTTGCCGGAGCTGGCATAGTCGCCGGCTCCGAGCCCTCGGCCGAGTGGGCGGAACTCGATAACAAGATAGGCAATGTCCTCTCCCTGCTGGCGCAGGATTAACCCCGGAAATCATCATGTTCGCTCCCTGTCACGCCACCTTTAACCATGTCTGGGCCGCTCTGCTGCTGGAGGAGCTCTATCGCCTCGGTGTCCGTGACGTGGCCCTGGCCCCCGGCTCGCGCAGCACTCCCCTGACCATGGCGGCGGCCACTCACCCCGGCCTTCGCACTCACCTCCACTTCGACGAGCGGGGCCTGGGTTTCTTCGCCCTCGGACTGGCCAAGGGGAGCGCGCGTCCGGTCGCCGTCATCACCACCTCGGGCACTGCCGTCGCCAACCTGTGGCCGGCGGTGGCCGAGGCGCAGCTGACCGGGGCCCCCCTGGTTATCCTGTCGGCAGACCGGCCGGTCGAGCTCATCGACAACGGAGCAAACCAGGCGATCGATCAGCAGGGGATCTTCGCCCGCTACCCCGTCTATCAGCTCAACCTGCCGAGCCCCTGCGCCACCATTACTCCCGCCTTCGTGCTGAGCGCGGTGGATCAGGCCATCGCCACCCAGCGGCGCACCCCGGGCGTGGTGCACCTCAACTGCATGTATCCCGAGCCTCTCTATCCGGACGGGGCTGAGCGGGACTATGGCAGCTACCTGGCCCCCCTCGGTGAATGGCTCAGTAGCGAGACCCCCTGGAGCCCCTGGCAGCAGAGCGCCTCCCGAACCGACACCCAACCGGACTGGGACCGGTTTGCCGGCAAGCGGGGAGTCGTCATCGCCGGGCGCATCGAAGACCCCGCCGAGGCCAGCGCCGTGGCCGCACTGGCGAAACGGCTCGGCTGGCCCCTCATCGCGGATCTCCAGAGCCAGCTGCGCTTCCACCCCCAGAGCCTGCTGCACACCGATCTCGCCCTGCACGATCCCCACTTTCGCGCGGAACTGGGGCGGGCCCAGGTGCTGCTCCAGTTTGGGGCTCGCCTCATCTCCAAGCGCCTCGGCCACTTCGTGCGCGATCACGCCTGGCAGGATTACTGGCTGATAGATCCCAAGCCGGCCCGCCTCGACCCCGACTATCGGGTGCGCCGCCGCCTGCACGGCACCCCATCGGACTTTGTCGCCAGCCATCCGCTGGCCGCCCCATGCCCGCGCTGGGACACGCTGGACGCGCCCCTGACGCGCGCCGCCACCCTGATCGAGGAGGCCTGTGCCCATTTCTCCGAACTCGGGGTGTGTCACCAAATCAACCGGCTCATCGAGGGACAGCTCTTCGTCGGCAACAGCATGCCAGCCCGACTGATGGACATGCTGGGCACCCCTGGACGGGGACCGCAGCGGGTGATGACCAATCGGGGGGCCTCCGGTATCGACGGCCTGATCGCCACCGCCTGCGGCTTCGCCGAGAGTGTTGACGGACCGACCACCCTGCTCATCGGCGATCTCAGCGCCCTGCACGATCTCAATAGCCTGGCCCTGCTCACCAAGCGCACCGCCCCCTTGGTGGTGATCCTGCTCAACAACGACGGTGGCAGCATCTTCAACATGCTGCCGGTCCCGACCGAGGCCGGACTGCGCGACACTTACTACCGCCTGCCCCACGGGCTCGACTTTGCCCACGCCGCCGCCATGTTTGGTCTCACCTATCGCGCCCCCGATTCCCTGGCAGGCTTCGAGCAGGAGTACCGGGCGGCGCTGCAAGCGGGCGTCACCATCATAGAGATCAAGGTGCCCAGCGATCAGGTGAGCGAGGATCTCAAGGCGCTGGGGAGCCGATTGCGTGGCTGAGGCGACCACGGTTCTGTTGCACGGCCTGCTGGGCCATGGCGGCGACTGGTCTGGCGTCACCGCCGCCCTGCCCGGCCCTGTGCTGACCCTCGACCTGCCGGGGCACGGCACGAACCGGGCGCTGCGAGTAGCCAGCTTTGCCGAGTTCGACGATTGGCTGCGCCAGCGCCTGCAAGAGGCCCGTATCGAACGCTACCGGCTGGTCGGCTACTCCCTCGGGGGGCGCCTCGCCCTCTATCATGCCAGCCGTGAGCCGGCGGGACTGGAAGCCCTCTGGCTCGAGAATTGTCACCCCGGGCTCCCCGAGGAGAAGCGGGCGGCACGCCGGGCCCACGACGAGCGCTGGGCGCAGCGCTTCGAGCGCGAGCCCCTGCCGACCGTGCTGGACGACTGGTACCGCCAGGGGGTGTTCGCCGATCTGGATGAAGCGGCTCGCTCGGCCCAGATAGCCCGGCGCCTCGATAACGACGGGCCGGCGGTCGCCGCCATGCTGCGCGCCACCTCCCTGGGCCTTCAGCCAGATCTGCGCCCTTGGCTGCTCGGTACCTCCCTGCCGGTGACCTATCTCTCGGGGCGGCGGGATCACAAATTCCATACCCTGGCTTGCCAGCTGGCAGGGCCGGGCTCCACAATCGACCATCGGACTCTGGAAGGCGGGCACAACCTGCACGCCACCCTGCCCGAATCTTACGCCCGCGAGCTGACTCGCTGGGCTTCACCACCAGAAGAGAAGAGCCATGATTGAAGGTCTGACCGAAGCGCAACTCTACGCCCCCGTCGAGTGGCAGGACTGCTCCAGCGGTTATGAGGACATCCTCTACCACAAGTCCAGCGAGGGGATCGCCAAGATCACCATCAACCGTCCCCAGGTACGCAACGCGTTTCGTCCGCAGACGGTGAAGGAGATGATTCAGGCTCTGAGCGACGCGCGCTACGATGACCACGTGGGCGCCATCATACTCACCGGCTTCGGCGACAAGGCTTTCTGCGCCGGCGGCGATCAGAAGATCCGCGGCGACTACGGTGGCTATCGCGACGACACCGGCGTGCACCACCTCAACGTGCTCGACTTCCAGCGCGACATCCGCACCTGCCCGAAACCCGTGGTGGCCATGGTGGCCGGCTACGCCGTCGGTGGTGGCCATGTGCTGCACATGATGTGCGATCTCACCATCGCCGCCGATAACGCCATGTTCGGCCAGACCGGTCCCAAGGTCGGCTCGTTCGACGGTGGCTGGGGTGCCTCCTACATGGCCCGCATCGTCGGCCAGAAGAAGGCCCGCGAGATCTGGTTCCTGTGCCGGCTCTATGACGCGGCGTCGGCCCTCGACATGGGCCTGGTCAACACTGTCGTCCCCCTGCCCGAGCTGGAGCGCGAGACGGTGCGCTGGTGCCGCGAGATGCTGCAACACAGCCCCATGGCCCTGCGTTGCCTGAAGGCGGCTCTCAACGCCGACTGCGACGGCCAGTCCGGCCTGCAGGAGCTGGCGGGCAACGCCACCATGATGTTCTACATGACCGAAGAGGGTCAGGAGGGACGCAACGCCTTCAACCAGAAGCGCCGCCCCGATTTCTCCAAATTCAAACGGAATCCGTGATGAAACTGGCCCTGTACCGCTATCAGCTCGCATTTACCCAACCCCTGACATTTCACGGCCGGGTCGAGACGGCACGTCAGGGTCTGCTGGTCAACATCAACGGCGGCTGGGGGGAGATTGCCCCCCTGCCCGGCTTCTCGCGCGAGACCCTGGAGGAGGCCGAGGCCCAGGCCCTGGTCTGCCTCAAGGGCATGGCCCGCGGCGAGACGGTGACCGCCACCCTCCCCTCGGTGCAGTTCGGTCTCGACTGTGCACGGCGCAGTTGGCCCGATATTGAACAGCCCCTGCCAGCGCCCTATCCGCTGATCCAGGGCTCGCCGCAGGAGCTGCTCAAACACTGGAAGGAGTGGCTGCACAATACGCCGGACAAGGCCAAGCTCAAGGTCGCCCGTTACCCCATGCGCGACGAGCTGGCCCTGATCCATCTGCTGCTCGATCGCCGCCCGGATCTCAAACTGATCCTCGATGCCAACCAGGGGTGGAGCCGGGAAGAGGCCTGGGCCTTCTGCCAGCATCTCGATCCCGCTCGCATCGAGTATCTGGAAGACCCTTGCAGCGACTTCGATGACATCCGTTTCGTCGCCGCCCACACCAATATGCCGGTCGCCCTCGACGAGCTGTTGGCTCAGGGCAAGCCGTGGGAACCCATCCCCCAGCTGCGCGCCCTGGTGCTCAAACCGACGCTGCTCGGCTCCCTCTGCCGCTGTGAGGCGCTGGTCAGCCGGGCCAACGAGCTGCGGCTCAGGGTGGTCGTCTCCTCCTGCTTCGAGTCCGGCCTGGGCCTCGCCCAACTGGCCCGCCTCGGCCAGCAGTGGGCACCGCAGCAGGCCCCCGGCCTCGATACCCGACGCTGGCTGGCCGAAGACCTGCTGGCCTCCGACGGCACGCCCGATCCGACCAGGTTGACCCCGGTCTGGCAGCATGGCTGAGTATTGTCCGGTGCGCCGCTGGGCTCAGGCACGCCCGGCGCAGCCGGCAATCCTGGGTCCAGCCCCCCTCGACTACCGACACCTCGATCGCCGCCTCAACGCCCTCTGCACGCAACTGAACGCGCAGGGCATGCACAGAGGCATGCGCCTCGCGGCCCCGGTGCGCGCCACCCTGGAAGGGGTGCTGCTGGCCTGGGCCTGCGTGCGTCTCGGCCTGATCTTCTGCCCTCTCAATCCCGCCTTCCCCCCCCTCCGCCAGCTGGCGTTGGCCGAGCGACTGCGCGTCGACGGCGTCTGGGGTGTCGACATGGCGGGCCCATGGCATACGCTTCGGCTCGACTTCGAAACCGAGCGGGAGGAGAGCGGCGACCAACCTCTCGATCCCGAGCAGCCGAACAACCTGATCCTCACCTCGGGATCCAGCGGCGAGCCCAAGGCGGTGCTGCACCGCCTCGCCAACCATCTCGCCTCGGCCCGCGGCTCGAGCCGGCTCATCCCCCTCGATCACGACTGCGGTTGGCTGCTCTCACTGCCCCTGTTCCACGTGGGCGGCTACGCCATCCTGTTCCGGGTCTTCCTGGCCGGCGCCACCCTGGTGCTGGACGATCGTGACAGCCCCCTGAAGACGCGCCTTGAGGGCCAACCCATCACCCACCTCTCCCTGGTGCCGACCCAGCTGTGGCGACTGCTGACCGAGGGGTTCGAACCGGGGCGCAGCCGGCTGCGCGAGTTGCTGCTGGGAGGGGCCGCCATCCCGGCACCGCTGGTGGCGCGCCTGCAAGCCCTCGGGCTCACCCCCAAGGTGAGCTACGGTCTCTCCGAGATGGGCAGCCAGGTCTGCACCGCCAGCCCCACCGGTCCCGGCCTGGTGGGGCGCCCGCTGCCGGGGCGCGAGGTGAAGGTGGAGGGCGGCGAGATCTGCGTGCGCGGCGAGACTCTGTTTCTCGGTTACGACACCCCCTATGGGCTCGAGCCGGCGCGCGATGACGAGGGGTGGTTCCACACCCGTGACCGGGGTTACCTGACCGACAACGGCGAGCTGGTGGTCGAGGGGCGACTAGACAACCTCTTCGTCTCGGGGGGGGAGAACATCCAGCCCGAGACCATAGAGCAGCGACTGGTAGACCATCCGGCGGTGGCACAGGCCCTGGTGGTGCCGGTACCGAGCGAGGAGTGGGGCGAGCGTCCCGCCTGCTTTATCGACTGGCGAGAGGCACCTCTCCCCCATGGGGAGCTGGAGGCCTGGCTGCGCGATCAGCTACCCGGCTTTATGGTACCGGACCACTGGCTTCCCTGGCCGGAGCAAGGGGGGGTACTCAAACCCTCACGCACCGGGCTAAGAGAGATAGCCAGGCGCTTGCTCCAGCACTGACACGACCTTTCCGTTTCCGCCCTGCTTCCCTCCCCGAATGGGGGGGAAGCCCCAACACTCCGCCTTCCGCGGTGATACCGACGATAAGCGCTCAGAAGCAACACTTCCGCCTTGCCCTTCCCCTTGCCGAATCAGAAGGTACTCAATAGAGTTCCGCTCTTCCCTTATGTCATTTCAACGAGGCGTACCATGCGTACTCTTATCGGTGGCGTCTGCCTGCTCGCAGCGCCCCTGGCCGGAGCCTATAGCCCGGCCGACTGGAACCAATATGGTTCCAGCGCCCCCGAAACCCGACAGTTCGGTCCAACCCAGGCCACCCAGCTGTTTCGACTCACCGCCGCTACCCCTGCCGCCCAATGGCAGGAGATGCACGTCTATCGCACCTATCGCTGGCAACCCGAGCGACTTAAGCCCCAGGCCGAGCGCAAGTGCGGTGATGAACAGACCCGTATCGAAGATGGCTGGCGGGTAAAGGTTCAGCAGTGCGAGCTGAACCTCAAGGCCGGCACGCTCATCCGCGTCGAGAGCCAGGACTTCGGCTATGGTCTCTCGTCATCAGGCTGGGGCGCACTCCCCAATACGCCCACCGGGTGGCGTCGCGATCGCCTCGCCCTGCCGCGAGCCTTAACTCTGGGACAGGAAGAGGTAGAGCTGGATCGCTGCCAGCTGGATGCCCAGGGTCGCTGCCCGGCCGACGAGTGGCACTACGATCCCAAGCAATGGGAGCAGCTGCAGGTGATGGAAGAGACGCCGAGTGAGCGCGATGGCCGCCTCGATCACGTCTTCTATCGCCTCGTGCCCAAGGAACAGAGTGCCGCCGCCAGCGCAGTGCGCGAACTGCACGTCTGGCGCCAGCATCAGTGGCAACCGGATCCGGCACAGGCCATTCAAGAGTGCGCCGAGCCGAGGACCCGCGAAGAGATGGGGAATACCATCACCTTCCGAACCTGCCGCCAACTGCTGCCCATCGGCAGCCGGGTCACCGTCACCCTGCACGACACCGGCTATATGATGCCGGCCGAGCAGAACGAGTGGCAGCCTCTGCCACAGACCGACAGCTGGCAGGAGGTCAAGACCCTGAATCAGCCGCTGGTGCTGGCCACCACGGAGGAGCAGCTCGACTGCCGCAAGGCCAACGGGCGCCCCTGCGCCGAACCCACAGAGCCGGACCTCGACCTCCTCGACGCCGAGGCCGCACGACTGGTTGCCGACGTGAGCGGCGCCGACAAGCCCGCTTGGGAAGCGGGTTATGGCCACGACGATGCCAAACTGATGGCCGCCGTGCAGGGGATGCAGGCCCTGCTGGACGCCAACCAGCCGACTCACCCCGCCATGGACAAGCTGCTCTACTATGTGCGCGCCCACAACTACTTCGGTGGCGTCACCAAGGAGAGCGACGAGAGCGCCAAGGCACTGGCTCGGGTGATGATCGCCCTGCTCAACCACCCCGCCCTGCTGGGGAGTGAGCCACAGGATCAGGCCGGCACAGTGCTGGAAGCCTGGAGTGTCGCCGCCCAGGGACAGCTCGAGCAAAGCGCCTTCCGTCAGGCCGCCACGCCCATGCTGGCGCAACTGGTCAAGGCCCTTGACTACGCCGTGCAGCATGCTGCCACCATCAACGGCCACAAGCCGTGGGCCGACGGCCTGTTTGAGCTGCTCAACCTGGTCGATTACGCCAGCTACCAGTCGCGCGATGCCGACTTCGGTCCTGTCCTCGTCGGGCAAGAGCGCGCGCTGCGCCGCGCCATGCTGGCGCTGGGTGAAAGCGAGTTGGCCCTGTGGAAGAGTCACAATGGTCAGGCCGATCTGTTTGTGTTCAATAACATACTCGACGCCTATACCCGCCTCTACCGCATGATGCAGGACCAGGACGCCAGCGGCAGTGAGGCCTATCGCGACGGTCTGGATCGGGATGTGATCGCCCTGCTGAACCGACACGGCCTGGTGCCCGGCGGCGCCCAGAGTGCCCGCCTGCTGGAAGAGGTCTCGCTCACCCTCTCGACCTACTACCTGCGTCACACCGATCGCAGCGCCGCGGCGTGCAGCGAAGGCCCCTTGGCCGGCTACTGCACTCCCATCCGGGTCGAGGAGATATTGCCGTTCAGCCACACCTGCTCGCCGACCCTCTCACTGCGCGCCCAGGATCTGGATCAGGCACAGGCCGAGCAGATCTGCCGCGAGCTGGGTGATGAGGAACAGCGTTTCCATCGGGTGATGGAGACAGGTTGGCAACCGGTTGCCGACGATAACAACCGCTCCCTCGAGCTGGTAATCTTCGACTCTTCCGATGATTGGAACCGTTACGGCGGTGCCCTGTTTGATGGGGTGTCGACGGACAATGGCGGCATCTATATCGAGGGGGAGCCGGCCCGTCAGGACAACCAGGCCCGCTTCTTCGCCTATGAGGCGCAGTGGAAGCGCCCCGCCTTCCAAGTGTGGAACCTGCGCCACGAGTACGTCCACTATCTGGATGGCCGCTTCAACCAGTACGGCAGTTTCGGTCATTACCCGCTCAACCGCTCCACCTGGTGGGCCGAGGGGCTGGCTGAGTACATAGCCCATGGCCAGTGCTTCGCACGCGGCCTCAACGCCGTCGCCCAGAGTCAGGCCGGACAGCGCCCGTCGCTGCAATCCATCCTGCACCTCGACTACGAGAGTGGCAGCGAGATGGTCTACTCCTGGTCCTATACGGTGCACCGCTTCCTCAATGAGACCGGACGCCGCGACAGCTGGCTGGCAATGGCCCAGGCTCTGCGTCAGGCCGATCGGAGCAAGGCGATGGCCGACTACGAGCGGGTGATGAACCAGCTGATTGCCAACGACAGCCAGGCCTACCGCGACTGGGTCGATGGGCAGCTCATCCCCTGGTGGGAGGCGAATCGCAATAGCCCTGAGTGCCAGTCAAACGACTCGGCTCACTAAGCGAGAGGCGGCCACGGGCCGCCTCTTCTTTTCCCGTCGCTGACGCTGGCGGACAGTTGTAATAGAATGCCCACCTGTCGTTTCGTAACCGATCGGTCGCACATGAAGAAGTTTGCCCTGATCCTGCTCGCCACTCTCTGCCTGCTGCTGGCTCTCAGCCTGCTGCTGCTGACCTATGGCGAGTGGCGGGTATCCAAGACAGGGCACCTCACCTATGACAGGGTGGACGATGTCCCCTACAACCGGGTGGCCGTCGTATTGGGGACCTCCAAGTATCTGGTGGGCGGAGGACGTAACCCCTACTTCAGCAACCGCATCAGGGCCGCCGCCCAGCTCTATAACAACGGTAAGGTGGACTACCTGATCGTCTCCGGTGACAACGCCACCGTGCAATACAACGAGCCGCGTCTGATGCGTCGCGCCCTGATCCGGGCCGGCATTCCCGCCTCGGCCATCTACATGGACTTCGCCGGTTTTCGCACCCTCGACTCCGTGGTCCGCGCCAAAGAGGTCTTTGGCCAGAGCAGCTACACCATAGTTTCCCAGAAATTCCACAACGAGCGGGCCATCTTCATCGCCCGCCGCTTCGGCATCGACGCCATCGGCTTCAACGCCTCGGATGTGGCCCCCAACGAGGGGATCAAGACCCGGGTGCGGGAGATCTTCGCCCGCTTCATGAGCCTGCTCGACCTCTATGTGCTGGACAAGGAGCCCAAATTCCTCGGCGAGCCCATCGCGATCGGCGCCGCCCCCCCCTGCCAGCCCCTTAGCACAGTCGGCACCCTGCAGCCCTGCCTTCAGCACAAATCTTGACCGTTTGGGGGGCCTAGGCCCGGGCAGCACCAAACGGTGATCCAGAACACAGCCTCTTTCCGATCGGAGCCTTCATACTGGTCTGACCCCATGACGGGGTCAAATGAACGCAAGGAGGTGTCCATGATCCGTCAACTGGTAGTACTGCTATTCTTGCTGGCCGGCCCGGCACTGGCCGACAGCCACACCCGCTATCCCATCATCTTGGTCCACGGCCTGTTTGGCTTCGACAAGCTAATGGGGGTCGACTACTTCTATGGCATTCCCCAGGCGCTGACCCGGGACGGTGCCACTGTCTACGTGGCTCAGGTCTCGGCCACCAACAGCTCCGAGGCACGCGGGGAACAACTGCTGACCCAGGTACAGCAAGTGCTGGCCATCACGGGGGCCGAAAAGGTCAACCTGATTGGTCACTCCCACGGCGGCCCGACCGTTCGCTACGTCGCCTCGGTCGCCCCCGAGCTGGTTGCCTCCGCCACCAGCGTGGGCGGGGTGAACCAGGGCTCCGCCATCGCCGATCTGGTGCGGGTCAATGCCCCTCCCGGTTCCGCCGCCGAGACACTGGCATCGAGCGCGGCCCAGGCCCTCTCCGGTGTCATCTCACTGCTCTCCGGTGGCGGCAAGCTGCCCCAGGATCCCATCAAGGCGCTCGACGCCCTCACCAGCGCCGGCGCCACCGAGTTCAATCGCCACTACCCCGAGGGGCTGCCCACCACGCCCTGTGGTGAGGGGCCGATGCGGGCGGACAACGGCGTCCACTACTTCTCCTGGAGTGGCCGGGGCAACCTCACCAACATCCTCGATCCGGTCGATCCGGCTCTGGTCCTGACCGGTCTCTTCTTCGATGAGCCCAACGACGGTCTGGTGGGGGTCTGCAGCAGTCATCTGGGTAAGGTGATCGGGACCGGCTACAAGATGAACCACCTGGACGAGGTGAATCACTCGTTTGGCATTCGCCACCTGTTCGAAACCGATCCCGTGTCTCTCTATGTGCAACATGCTCGCCGTCTCAAGGATCTGGGGCTGTGAGACGTCTGCTCTGGCTCACGCCGCTTGGCCTCGCGGCGCTGGTCTGGTGGTTCTGGCCGGCGCCCAGGGCGCTTCCCCCGGCACCGGCCGTCGTATCGGTGGCCAGCCGTGATGCCCCGGTGAACGAACGCTACCGGGTCTTTCGCGAGGAGGAGGCACGCCTGACCATACCCACAGGCACCGACATGGCCAGCCTGGAGCCGTTGTTCGAGCAGCGGGAGCAACTGCGCCGGCAGCGCTTCTCTCCCGCCGAGCAGGAGCGGCTGTTCGCCGACGAGCGCCGCCAGGAGCAGTGGACCCTGAGGCGCAAGGCGTTGCAGGAAGCCCCGGCCGATGAGCAACCCCAGTTGCAGCAGGCCCTGGAGATCTGGCTGGCCGAACAACCGGAATGGTTCCGACGCTCGGTGGAGAATGGGCGCCTGCTGGAGCAGCTGCGCCAGCATCAGGGTGACAGGCAATGGCAGTTGGAACAGCTTGGTCCCGAGGCGGCAGACCGGCTCGATGAGCTGAAACAGAGCCAGTTGGCCTTCGAGAGCCAGTTGCAGGGCTACCTGAAGGAACGAGCCACTCTGGATGAGGAGCAGCGGCTTGCCCAGGGGCAGAGCCTGCTCGAACGCTGGTTTCCCGAGAGTCAGTGGCGGCGGGTCGAAGCCTTGACCCGGATCAGGCAGGAATGAGAGCGGGGCCCCAGGGCCCCGCTGCTTATGACGGCTTGGATACGTGCCAGGTGAGACTAACCACCCGGTAGCCCTGCACCTTGCACTCCATATCGAGATCCTGCCAGCCCCCCGGAGTCAGTATGCGGACCGGCCCCTTCACGGCCGTGTCGGTGGCGCTGACGTGCCCCGCCACCACCTTATCGGCCGCCGTCAGTGACTGAAGACGCTCACTGCAGAGCCATTGGCTGCGTTCGATAGCGCGGGGCTCGATGGCGGGATCCTTGGCCTCTGTGCGTCGCTCCGCCGCGCTAGGCTCAAACAAGCGCTGGAGCTGGGCGGCTCGCCGCTTCATCCATTGCTCGCGTTGCTGCATGCTCACCTTGCTGATGTAGGCCTGCGGCTTGCCGGTCTCGTCGAGCCAGGCGACCAGCTTCCCCTTTTCGAAGCCGAAGCGGGACTCCGGCTCGCGCACGCCGAATAGCTCGCCCCCCTTGAAGAAGTAACGACTCTCACCCTGATCCTGCCCTTTCTCGTCGAGGCGCGGCACCGCGATGATGACCGGCATGTCGCCATCCAGCCAGCCAGTCACCGTCACCCCGTCGAGGGTGAACTGACGCGTATCGAGGGCAGTGCTGGCCCCCTTCTCCATCAGATCAAATTGCTGATCCAGGGTCATCAGGGGTAACGCCATCACGGGCAGTGTGGTCATCAGGGGTAACAGGGCAGACAGCTTCACTCACTCTCCTCCAGAAGCCAGCGTCCCAGCCCATCCCTCTGCTCATGGGTGAGGGGGAGAGCCTTGCGGGACTGATAATCGAAATGGATCAGGGTGGTTTCGGCGGTCACCGCCAACTCACCCCCTTGCCAGGCTTCCTGCCAGACGGTGAAGGAGCTGCTGCCGATCCGCTTGACCCCGGTCTTCAGGGTCACCCCCTCACCGTAGAAGAGCTCCCGCTTGAACTGCACCGTGTAACCCGCCAGGATCAGGCGCCAATCGCGCACATCCAGATCCGGGGTGAAAACACGGAACAGGGGATCCCGCGCCGACTCAAACCAGACCGCCGGCACAGTGTTGTTAATATGGCCGAGGGCATCGGTCTCCTGAAAGCGGGGGTGGATCTGCATCTCCAGCATGATTGCATCCTTGTTATCAAACCGGGCTCAGGCTACAGCGCCGCCAGGGCCGACTCAAGCCACCGGAAAAGAAAAAGGCCCGAACCAGTCGGGCCAAGGAGCGTGCGGGGCCAGAGGCCCATTCACCAATGCTTAGAAGCGATAACCGACACCGACCATAAAGGCCATGGGGTCGATATGGGTCTTGAAGGTACCCACATGCTGGCCACCCACGTCGACGTTGACGTCGGTGTCGATGTCCATGATCCAGGCGGAGCCGTTGACGAACCAGCGGTCATTGATGGCCATGTCGATACCGACCTGACCGGCCAGGCCCCAAGAGTCGTCCAGGCTGACATTGGCACCGTCGAGAGCGCCGACGCCTTTCTCGCTGAAGAAGGTGGTGTAGTTAACGCCTACGCCCACATAGGGACGCACCTTGCTCTGGGCGTTGCCGAAGTAGTACTGGGCCATCAGGGTCGGCGGCAGGTGCTTCACCTTGGCGATCTCACCCAGGTCGCGCGTGCTCACCCTGTGGGCGAAGGGGGTGGCCGCCAGCAACTCGACGCCCCAGTTGTCGGTGATCATATAACCCAGGGTCAGGCCCAATTGTTGATTACTGTTGATCTCGAACTCACCGGTCTTCAGAACGTCATCGCTGCTCTCTTGGGGAGAAACGATGGCCAGACCACCGCGGGCAAGGATGTCACCGGCCTGATGGGCCATGGCGAAGGGGGAGGCGAGGGCGCCGGCAATCAGCAGAGGAAGCACTTTGTTCATCGTTGTAATCCCTTTTTGTTTTCAATTGGTGCTGTAAGCGGAGCCCACTTTAAGGGATAGTAAACGGCGAGTTATTGACCTGGCTCAATTGTTGCCGAGTTTTGAGCCATATGTACCATGCATCTTTACGCGCGCTTCCTGCTGCCATCCCCCCTGTTTGCACCCCGCATAAGGCGCATCCATCACACCTCTTTACGAGGAGGCTCAATCAGGGAGAGGGCCCCCTGCCGCAACAGGTCATCAGGGTTCAGTGAAGGAAGCACCCCACCATGACGAGCGACCAGACCGGTCCAGGTGTTACGTCCGCGCGCCTTGGCGTTATAGAGCGCCATATCGGCCAACTTGAGACTGAGACGCCAACCGGCCTCGTGGCGCTCCTCCCCCAGCGGATAAAGGGCGAAGCCAATAGAGGCCGTCATGGCGAACGAGGCCTGATCCTCCCCGAAGGGAAGCTGGGCCACCACGCACCTCAGCCGTTCGGCCAGTGCGCTGGCCTGGGCTGCTTCGGTGCATTCGGACACCACCAAAAACTCCTCGCCACCAACCCGCACCAGCAGCTCATCGTGACGCAGATTGCGGCGCAACCGCTCCGCAAACTGGATCAGCACGCGATCCCCCATGTCGTGGCCATGGGTGTCGTTGACTCGTTTGAAGTGGTCGAGATCGATGGCCAGCACGGCCAGGTGCAGTGCCGAGGGCTCCAGCATCTCGAGCCAGGCATCCAGATAGCGGCGATTGAAGCAGCCGGTCAGGGGATCCCGGTTGGCCACCTCCTCCATACGCTGGCTATGGGCTTGGGCCGCCTTGTGTTGCAGGCTGAGGCGCGCCGCCATCTCACGGAAGCGACGGGTCAGGATCCGCATCTCGCGACTCGACTCGATCACCGGCAGGGCTGCCGAATCGCCATCCCGCTCGTAGCGCTGCACTCCCTTGATCAATATGCCCAATGGCTGCAGCACCATCACCTGCAGACGATAGAAGGCAAACAGACCGCACACCAGACAGATAAGCAGGGTCCCCGCCAGGGTGTACAGCAGAACCCGCCCTCCCCCCAACATCAGCTCGCGCTGGGACTCAAGGCGCAGCAGCAGGCCGGGTTGACCCACGCTGTCGAGCATCATGATCTCCCCCCACTGGGTATGCAGACCGCTGTACCCCATACGGTAGAGGTAACCCTGCTGCAGTGGCTGATACTGGGTCAGATCCGACACCCCGTGTAACCCCCGCATCGTGATGGGCATGGCCACCCGATGGGAGAGCTCGCTCAGGTAGCTTGCATCGATCCAGCGTGCAGCCAGTAGATAGCCCCTGGCCGCATGCCTGCGCTGGGAGTCGGTGATGGGGTGAAATGCGAAGAGCAGCGGACCCCACTGGGAGTCCTGCATCCCCTGAATGCCGTGCTCTCCGACACGCTTCAGCAACACTTGCTCCAGCCGCTCCATGAAGAGGGGGTAGCTGATGAAATGACTCTGCTGGATATCGGGCAGGCGGGAGCGGCTCCATATCTCGTTGCCCCGCAGATCCATGAAGCTGAGCAGATGGAGATCGAAATCGTCCATGGGGGTTGAAGAGACCAGATTGCCATCGATGAAGGCGCGGGTCCCCTTGCCGGCGATAAAGTCATAGGCATCATCCCACTCCCCCCAGTCACGGGCGAAGGCACGCATCCGCTTGAGATCGGCCTGCACCAGGCTGATGGCTCGAACCAGGTGCTCGCGCATCTGCCGCTGCTCCACATGGCGAATCTCGGGAACCAGCGTCAATAGCAGCATGGCAACCAGCAACCCCATGGCAACCAGCCAGACCAAGGCCATGGAGAAGGCAACCTGATAGTTGATGGTGCGATCCGAACGATGCATGAAGATAGTTCCTGATGACTCGTCTCAAGTATGGTGAATCACGAAGCGCAAGAGGGCAGATTGTGTCATGGCAGGGGGAAAAAGCGAGGGGGCCTAAGCCCCCTTCTTGATGCAGATCGCCTACCGGCGCAGTATGGAACCTAAGAAGCGCGCCGTATGGGACTCCTGATTCTCACAGATCGCCTCCGGCGTCCCCGTTACCAGGATGCGGCCACCACCGGCGCCCCCCTCGGGCCCCAGATCGACGATCCAGTCGGCGGTTTTGATGACGTCCAGGTTGTGCTCGATGATGACGATGGTGTTGCCGCGATCCCGCAGCTGGTGCAGTACCTTGAGCAGCTGCTGGATGTCGTGGAAGTGCAGTCCTGTGGTCGGCTCGTCCAGGATGTAGAGGGTCTGCCCGGTATCCCGCTTGGAGAGCTCGCGCGCCAGCTTGACCCGCTGCGCCTCGCCCCCCGACAGGGTGGTGGCCGACTGGCCGAGGCGGATGTAGGAGAGGCCCACGTCCATCAGGGTCTGCAGCTTGCGCGCCACCGCCGGCACCGGATCGAAGAAGGCGCGGGCATCTTCCACCGTCATCTCGAGGATCTCGTGGATGTTCTTGCCCTTGTACTTCACCTCCAGGGTCTCGCGGTTGTAGCGCTTGCCCTTGCAGACGTCGCACGGCACGTAGACGTCCGGCAGGAAGTGCATCTCCACCTTGATGACCCCATCCCCCTGGCACGCCTCGCAGCGCCCCCCCTTCACGTTGAAGGAGAAGCGGCCCGGCTGATAGCCGCGCGAGCGCGCCTCCTGGGTGCCGGAGAGCAGCTCTCGGATCGGGGTGAACAGGCCGGTGTAAGTGGCCGGGTTGGAGCGCGGGGTGCGGCCGATGGGGCTCTGGTCGATGTCCACCACCTTGTCCAGGTGCTCCAGCCCCTCAATGCTGCGATAGGGGGCCGGGGTGGACTCGGTCGCCTTGTTCAGCTCGCGGTGAGCGATGCGAAACAGGGTGTCGTTGATGAGGGTCGACTTGCCGGAGCCGGAGACGCCGGTGACACAGGTCATCACCCCGATCGGCAGATCCAGGTTGACGTTACGCAGGTTGTTGCCGCTCGCCCCCTTCAATTTCAGCCACTTGCCGGTGAGCGGGGTGCGCTCGGCCGGGATGGCGATCTGCTTGCGACCGGAGAGGTAGTCACCGGTCAGCGACTCGGGGTTGGCGATGATCTCTTCCGGCGTCCCTTGGGCGACGATGGCGCCGCCGTGCACCCCGGCCCCCGGGCCTATGTCGAGCACATGGTCGGCGAGGCGAATGGCATCCTCGTCGTGCTCCACCACGATGACGGTGTTGCCGAGATCGCGCAGGTGAGTCAGGGTCCCCAGCAGCCGCTCGTTGTCGCGCTGGTGCAGGCCGATGGAAGGTTCATCCAGCACATACATGACCCCCACCAGACCGGCACCGATCTGGCTGGCCAGCCGGATCCGCTGCGCCTCGCCGCCGGAGAGGGTCTCGGCACTGCGCGACAGGCTCAGATAGTTGAGGCCGACGTTCACCAGGAAGCCGAGGCGCTCGACGATCTCTTTCAAGATCTTCTCGGCGATCTGGGCGCGCTGGCCGGTCAGGGTCAGGCCGGCGAAGAAGGTGAGGGCGTCGCCGATGGAATCCTCGGCGATGGCCGGCAGGTTGCGGTTCTCGATGAAGACGTGGCGCGCCTCTTCCCGCAGCCGGCTGCCGCCGCAGCTGGCGCAGGGCTTGTTGGCGATGTATTTGGAGAGCTCTTCGCGCACCGAGTTGGATTCGGTCTCCCGGTAGCGGCGCTCCATGTTGTGCAGGATCCCCTCGAACGGGTGCTTGCGCACCACCACATCGCCGCGGTCGTTCATGTAGCGAAACTCCACGTCGCCGCGGCCGGAGCCGCGCAGGATCACCTCCTGCACCTTGAACGGCAGTTCTTCCCAGGGCGCCTCCAGGTCGAAGTCGTAATGCTCGGCCAGGGATTTGAGCATCTGGAAGTAGTAGAAGCTGCGCTTGTCCCAACCGCGGATGGCGCCACCGGCCAGGCTCTGGCCCGGATCGTGGATCACCTTGTCCGGATCGAAGTACTGCTGCACCCCGAGACCGTCACAGGTGGGGCAGGCACCGGCCGGATTGTTGAAGGAGAAGATGCGCGGCTCCAGCTCCGAGACCGAGTGGCCACACTCGGGGCAGGCGAAGTTGGCCGAGAAGGTCAGGGTCTCCCCCTCATCTCCGTCCATGGGCGCCACCAGGACGATGCCGCCGGAGAGAGTCAGCGCCGTCTCGAACGACTCGGCGAGGCGCTGCTGCAAATCATCACGCACCTTGAAACGGTCCACCACCACCTCGATGGTGTGCTTCTTCTGCAGCTCCAGGGTCGGGGGATCCGAAAGATCGCACACCTCCCCGTCGATGCGGGCACGGATATAACCCTGGGCCGCCAGGTTCTCCAGCAGCTTGACGTGCTCCCCCTTGCGGTTGCGCACAACGGGGGCCAGCAGCATCAGCCTGGTGCCTTCCGGCTGGGCCAGCACCTGGTCCACCATTTGGCTGATGGTCTGGGCGGTGAGCGGGATGCCGTGGGTCGGGCAGCGCGGCTCGCCGACCCGGGCAAACAGCAGGCGCAGGTAGTCGTAAATCTCGGTGATGGTGCCAACGGTCGAGCGCGGGTTGTGGGAGGTGGACTTCTGCTCGATGGAGATGGCCGGTGACAGCCCCTCGATGTGGTCCACGTCCGGCTTCTCCATCAGGGAAAGAAACTGGCGGGCATAGGCGGAGAGCGACTCCACGTAGCGGCGCTGCCCCTCGGCATAGAGGGTATCGAACGCCAGGGAGGATTTGCCCGAGCCGGAGAGGCCGGTGACCACGATCAGCTTGTCGCGGGGCAGGGTCAGGTTGATGTTTTTGAGGTTGTGGGTGCGGGCACCCCGGACCACGATCTTTTCCATCTTGCACACGCTCGGTTTCGACACATCAGACGCTGAAGTATCGCACAGAGCATACTGGATGAATAGACAGTTATTTAGCCGCCAAGGCAGGCCCCACATCGCGATATTCCATCGCGGCGCCATGCGCTTATGAAGCTGGACGGGTGGGACTCGTAGACCATTCCACTATTAAGCCGCAACCCCCTGTCAATTGCAGGATCTATCAATTGTTGGTCGACTTCCACTGACCAAAAATGGCGCACTGTCCCTTATTGCAGCAACACACTTGACGAGTAGCTGGTCACACTCACCAACTCGAGATTGGGTCGAATAAGGCCCTGATTCACCCCTTTGGCAATGGCCTGGTAGCGGTTCATGGTGCCTGTCTTGCGAGTCACCTGATTGAGATGAAAGTTCACCGTACGTTCGGCAATGCCCAGGATGCAGGCAATCTCCGCCGAGGTCTTGCCCTCGCTAGCCCAGAACAAACATTGGGTTTCCCGTTCAGTGAGGCTCTCCTCTTTTTCTGCGCCGGAGCACAACTCACCACGCACCACGCGAATGGCGGCATCAAAAATGTAGTTGGCCATCCAGGAGAGCAAGGGGGAACTCCCCAACAACAGGTCTGTCGAGGCCGCCTCCCGAGTAATGAAAGAGAGAATCCCATTCTCTCCGCGAGCCCCGTGCAAGGGAATAGATACCCCATTACGCAAACCGAACTCAGCTGCCATGTTCATCACGTCCAGACAGCCCTGTTGCAGAAACCGCGCTCGCTCATCAAGACGATTCCAAAAAATCGGCAGATTCTGGTTACGCGCCAACGCGATCACCGGATCCCGGGCCACCAAATTGGTCGTGGTGTAGAGCTCCACCCAAGAGTCAGGACATTGATTAAAGATGACCACCTTGGGGCGCTGCATCGACATCGGGATGATCACGGTGAACCCGAAATAGTCATATCCCATCTCTCGGGCAAACCGTCCAACCAAGGCCGACAGCGCTTCGCCACTCACAACTCCAGAGAAGGCCTCCAGATACTCGAGCGTACTCTCCTGATCCATTTCGCCACTCCAGCCTTGTTTCAGGGGAGGAATTATAACCACCAAACACGGAGAAGAGCAGTATGTATGTTTTCCAAGGCACCCTGGCTGAGCACCCAAATCCCAATATGGCCAAGCAGCTCTACCAGCTAAGAAAGCGTGTCTTTGCTGATCGGCTTGGTTGGGATGTAGAACCCAACGGCGATATGGAGCAGGACCAGTACGACAGGGCCGATACCCGCTGGGTACTCATCGAGGATGACCAGGGTCTCTGTGCCTGTGTTCGCCTACTTTCCTGCGACCGCCCCTATATGATGCCCGATATCTTCCCTACGACGCTGGCCGGTGAGCCAGCACCTCGCTCCGCTGATAGCTGGGAGATGACACGGCTGGCGATAGATGCAGACCGGGCTCCACGCTTTGATAACGGCGTCAGTGAGTTGACTCTGATACTGTTTCGCGAAGCCAACCGCTACGCCATGGCACACGGAGTGCGAGAACTGATCGGCGTGGCCAGCACCCCGGTAGAGCGAATCTATCGTCGTATGGGACTTCCTATCACTCGGCTTGGTCACGGAAAACCGGTCGATCTCGGCGTAGTACGGGGCCTGGGGATTCGCCTCTTGGTCGGAGAGCCGCTGGATCAGGCCCTCGCCCTTCCCCTGCAGGGCCACTATGAACGACTCTCTCCTCGCGAGCGCCCTCTCTTGCCTCAACCAGCACGAGAGATGGTGCTATGACCCCCGAATGAATAGACGGTTTCCGGCCCTGTAGATAAGGCTCATACGAGAGACAGCCATAACCGGAAACCTTCTTTGCTCATCACGCCTCTCACACAGGCGTGCACCACCAACAAGCTCACAATCACCCGAGTTATGAAGCGATACCCTGCCAGCAAAAGTGGAGGGGCGGACCTCTTTAGAGCATTCTGCCAATTTGCTGAATAGCCCTTTCAATCCTGATTCAGCCGTGGCCGGCATACTGCGACGCATCCCATATAGCAGGAGGCTACATGACATCATCCCACCGCCAGTACATCCTCGCCCTCGCTTTGTTTGGTGCCAGCACCGGCCTGAGTGCGGCCCAGATAAGCGACCGTAATATCACGGCCGAAGAGGTTGAAGCTGCCCAACAGGCCTGGGGCAAAGCCCTGGTCCGTATCAGCGATGATTACGCCAACGGCGGCATCGAGAAAGCCAGGCAGAGTGCCAGTCAGGTGATCGATGGCGCCTACGCCTACCAGTCGGGTCCTGTGCTGTTCAAGCCAACCCTGGCCAGCGGCGACCAGACCTTCCGTCTCACCCGGGAGGGAGCCCTCTCCTACTTCGTCGGCAACAATCCCGACTTTCCCATCGACAAAGGCTTTGCCCTCAAGGGGTGGAAGAGTTACCGGATGGAGAATGCCGCTATTCAGATCGACGGCGACCGCGCCTACACCATGGGCAAGGTACACCTGACCGACGCCAAGGGGCAGGTGACGACGGTCGACAAGACCTGGGGTTTTCGCAAGGGTGACGATGGCAAGGTTCGCATCACCCTGCATCACTCCTCCCTCCCCTACGCCCCTTAGCAAGCCGGCAACAGCAAGGATGCCAACCCAGTGGCGGCCATCGGCCGCCTTTTTTCGTTGCCCCAAGAAAAGAGGGGGCCCTTGGGCCCCCCTCTCACGATCTCGAGACTTACTGCACCGGGGCCCAGGGACCCCCCTTGGTCGGATCGTCCCCCTGGGTCCACCACTTGGCCTGATAGATGACCCCTTTGTAGCTCACCTTGTTGCCACCCGTGTAGACCTTGCTGGCCTCCCAGGCAGGCACCCCACCCACAGGCGGTGTCGTCGGGTCGGTCGGGGCCGGGTCGAGCTTGTCCACCACCCGCACCTTGGGCCAGCTGGCGTGAGAGCCGTAGAAGTTGGTCACGCACTTCTCGTAATCCCCCGCCACCAGGGCCGAATAGGCGGTCTGGAAGCCGACCAACTCACACTCGAAGGAGTAGCCGCCCGGGCGGTCGGCGTAGTACTTCCAGTTGCCGTCCCAGTTGGTGTAGAGCACATCGGTGGCACCGTTGAGGTTGAGACTGCCATACGGGGTCTGCTGCCAGCAGGTGTTCTTTTCGTCGGGTAGCAGCGGAATGCCATAGTGGGCGGCCAGCCCCTCCCAGTAGCGGATGCGGTTGACCGGCTGCCCCTTGTCCTTGTTGTGGGCGCCGCATTCGATACCGCCGTTGATGATGTTGATGGTGGTGCCAAAGCCGTAACCGATGCCGGCATCCAGCTCGCGCTGGGAGGGCTTCCAGGTGCGATCCACCACGTGCAGCATGGAGGGCTTGGGCGCCTGGGGGGTAAGGAAGAACCAGATGGCCGAGGCAAGGTTGAGCCAGGAGTCGGCGACCCGGCCCGGGTCGTTGAGCAGCACGGTGGCATTGCCGTCAAACATGGCCTCGGAGAAGGCACCGTAGTTGAAATGGTAAGAGAGCTGCTTGGCTCCACGTCCGAAGTAGCCCTGTCCAGTGGCACAGGGCCACTTCTTGTTCTGCCAGTCATTCTGACCACAGCCCGTGGTGTAGCCACTCTGCCCTTCCGACCAGCCCATCTCACGCACGTGCACCAACGCCTGCTGCCACTCCTCGAGCCCCTGCGGGTTGTCCGAGACGTTCTCCTTGGCGATGTGACCACCGGTCTCCTGGGCGAAGTGAGCGAACATGGTGACGATGGATTTTTTGCAGATGGCGTCGGCATTGCGCCCGTCCGTATAGTCACCGCAGAAGGCCGGGAACTTGCCCACGGCACGCAGGAAGCGCACATAGGTGTACTCAGGTGCCGCCATCTGGGTCAGGAACTCCCACTCAGAGGCAGGGAAGACCCGCTCGGCCCGCTTCACGTTGACTGGGTTGGAAGCCAATCCGGGTTCGATGGCATCGACTACGGCGTTGGCCCGGGTCTCGAGTGCCTTGGCCCAGATGGCGTACATGGGGCTGGCAGTCTTGCTCTGCTCCGCCGCCTTGAGGTCGGTCGACGCGACAACATATCCCCCCGGGTTCTGAGGATCAGGCTGGATATTCATGGCGTGAACAGGCAGGGTGCAGGCGGCCGCAACCAGCCAGGCACAGCGGCTAGGTTTGATCATGAAAGATTCCTTGTCGTTATTGTCTTGGCACACCGAGCATAGGCCGGGCGCAAGCTAAATTCACGACGAGAATTAAGCCTTGTGCCGATTTTGTGAGCACCCTCACCCACAAATTAAACAACGAACAGGATTTCAGGTTATCCGATTGAAAATACAAGAAAATTACATCTTAGCTAACCTTGTCATGAGCCAAAAAAAGGGCTGACCTCAACGGCCAGCCCCGCTCTTCACCGGATCGCTCAACCCAGGATACGAACCCGGTAGCTCTTGCCCTTTATCTTGCCATCGCTCAGACGCTTGAGTGCCGCCTTGGCCTGGGCGCGGCGCACCGCCACGTAAGAGAACTGATCCTGCACCTGGATCTTGCCCACCTGATCGCCCGAGAGGCCGTTCTCACCGGTCAGGGCACCGAGGATGTCGCCCGGGCGCAGCTTGTGCTTGCGACCACCGCCGATGGATAGGGTGGCAAACTCGGGCGCCACCGGGTGCAACTCGCTGCCGATCGCCGCAAGATCGCCCTGTGGCAAAGAGCTGCCGAGGTACTCCTCGATCAGGGTCACACGCTGGGCTTCGTTCGGCTGATACAAGGAGAGCGCCAGCCCCTGCTGACCGGCACGACCGGTGCGGCCGATGCGGTGCACATGCACCTCTGGGTCATAGGTGAGTTCGTAGTTGATGACGGCGCCGAGTTCCTTGATATCGAGGCCACGGGCCGCCACGTCGGTCGCCACCAGAATGGCGGCGCTGCCATTGGCAAAGCGCACCAGCACCTGGTCGCGCTCGCGCTGCTCGAGATCGCCGTTGAGGGTCAGGGCCGAGAAGCCGCGGCTCACCAGGTAGTCGCTCACCTCGCCGCAGGCGCGCTTAGTGTTACAGAACACCACGCAGGAGGCGGGGCGGAAGTGGCTGAGCAGGCGAGCCAGCACCTCGGGGCGAGTGCCCGGAGCCACCTCGAACAGCTGTTGGGCGATGGCGGCGTCCTGGTGGATGGCCTCGACGCTCACCTCGACCGGGCTGCGCTGCACACCGCGGCTCATGTTGGCGATCTCGTCCGGATAGGTGGCGGAGAAGAGCAGGGTCTGACGCTCGCGCGGGGCGAAGCGGATCACCTTGTGGATGTCTTCGCCAAAGCCCATGTCGAGCATACGGTCCGCCTCATCCAGCACCAGGGTAGTGAGGGACTCCAGACGCAGAGTGCCTTGTTCAAGATGCTTGAGCACCCGACCCGGGGTACCGACGGCGATATGGGCGCCAAAACCCAGGGTGGCGGACTGGGGCGCGGTCGGTACGCCGCCGCACAGGGTCACCAGCTTGACGTTGGGCATGGCACGCGCGAGACGGCGCAGCTCGGTGGCCACCTGATCGGCCAGTTCGCGGGTCGGGCAGAGTACCAGGGATTGCACCGACAGCTGGCTCACATCAAGCGCCGCCAACAGACCCAGCCCAAAGGCGGCAGTTTTGCCACTACCGGTCTTGGCCTTGGCGAGCACGTCCCTGCCGGCCAGCACCAGCGGTAGGCTCTGAGCCTGGATCGGGGTCATCTCCTTGTAACCGAGGGCGTCAAGGTTCTCTTGCAGGGCGGCGGGCAACCCCAGTTGGGCAAAGTCGGTGTGGTTCACGGCAGGCATCTCGCTGGACAAAAAATAGGAGGGGCGCGGAGCATAGCAGAGTTGCTGCAAAAACACGCCATTTTCTGGTCGTTCGAGATAGAGAGAAGGTTCGCACGAGGTCGGCATCCGCCTGGATACCGATCCCGCCAGACTCATCGGGCGTTGGCCGAGACCCAGTTTACAAAGTCATCCAAGGAGCGGATAGAAGGATCCAGCGTCAGCTTCTTATCATTGATGACACCGATCTGGGCCCCCATCGCCACCCCGATTTGCTTAAGCCCCAAAATCTCGAGGGTGGTCAGATCCTCCACCTTCTCCATCGGCTGGATGATGGCGGCGGCGATGGGGCAGAGCAGGCTATGGCCGCACAGCCGACTGACGATGAGTTTCAGCAGGTGCTCGGCGGCATAGTGATCGCCGATGAGAGAACGAGGGTGCGAAAAGGGATTGATAATATCGCCCGCCTCAGTGTTGCCGGTGACGGCATTGCCAAAGGCCACAACCCGGGCCACCTTTGCCCCTCTCATCTCAACCTTGAGCAGAGGTCTTTCATCGAAGGAGCGCTGGGCCTTAAGGTCGACAACCCTGATGCGGTTCTCCCAAATCTGAACGTAAATAGTGGTACCAAACCAACGAGCGTAGATGCGAAACATCGACCCTATCCTCCATGACATCCGCCTGAGTCAAATCACAGTACCCATATCGCCAGAGGTGGCGAGCACCACTCATGACCCGGAGCACACCATGTCGTAACACAGGGTCATCCAGGCCATGGGATACGGTGATCTTTTATTTATCAATAACCTAGATTAAACACTCCAAGTGGCAACACCCTATCAGACAACAATGAGACCAACAAGCGACGCCTCAATGAATCCCGACTCGTCTCTGGCATCGCTTCGTTTTGGCAGAGGCACCTCCTTTTTGAGGCACCTCGCATGCGGCCGTGGGCATCAATCCCGTCGGCATAGCATTAGAACCGCCATGCACCTGTGGCACATCCCCCTGGCGAAATACCCCAGACCTCATCAGCACGCACCGCGAGCTGGCAACCAGGGAGTGATGGAATTTGCCTGTCTGGATCAGGCATGGCGATAACCGTCTCGCGTAAGCGGAGCGGCAACAGCGAGATGGGTGCTTGTGAGGATCTGTGGGCTGAGAGACAAGTGCGCCGACTGTCACGCCACCGAGTGGCAGATAGAATAAAGGGTTAGCGGATATTCTCACGCTAACCCTCTGGAATGTGGTGGCCCCTCCCAGACTTGAACTGGGGACCAAGCGATTATGAGTCGCCTGCTCTGACCACTGAGCTAAGGGGCCGAAACTCTTGCGAGTGGCGGCGATTATAGGGGAATCACCAAGACCAGTCCATAGGCATATCAATCACTTGTGCAAGGATTAGCCAGCAAGAGGGCAATAAAAAAGGCCTCGCTAGAGGCCTTTTTGTCTCGACGGCTTAGTCGTCCAGGAAGCTTCTTAGCACCTCTGAGCGGCTCGGATGGCGCAGCTTGCGCAGCGCCTTGGCCTCGATCTGACGGATACGCTCACGGGTAACGTCGAACTGCTTGCCCACTTCCTCTAGGGTGTGGTCGGTGTTCATGTCGATACCGAAACGCATGCGCAGTACCTTGGCTTCACGAGCGGTCAGACCGGCCAGCACTTCGCGGGTCGCGTTGCGCAGGCTCTCGCTGGTGGCCGCATCGGCCGGCAGGGCGAGGGTGGTATCCTCGATGAAGTCACCCAAGTGGGAGTCTTCGTCATCACCGATGGGGGTCTCCATCGAGATGGGCTCCTTGGCGATCTTCAGCACCTTGCGGATCTTGTCTTCCGGCATGCCCATGCGCATCGCCAGCTCTTCCGGGCTCGGTTCACGGCCCATCTCCTGCAGCATCTGGCGAGAGATACGGTTGAGCTTGTTGATGGTCTCGATCATGTGCACCGGGATACGGATGGTACGGGCCTGATCCGCGATGGAGCGGGTGATGGCCTGACGGATCCACCAGGTGGCATAGGTCGAGAACTTGTAGCCGCGACGGTATTCGAACTTGTCGACCGCCTTCATCAGGCCGATGTTGCCCTCCTGGATCAGATCCAGGAACTGCAGGCCGCGGTTGGTGTACTTCTTGGCGATCGAGATAACCAGACGCAGGTTGGCCTCAACCATCTCTTTCTTGGCACGGCGAGCCTTGGCTTCACCGATACTCATGCGACGGTTGATGTCCTTGATCTGGGCGATGGAGAGACCTGTCTCTTCTTCGATCTGCTGCAGCTTGCCGATGGAGCGCAGTACCTCATCTTCCATGGCAGCGAGCGGAGCCGACCAGGCCTTACCGGCCTGCTTCTGGTACTCGAACCAGGCGGTCTCGCACTCGTTGTTGGTGAAGGCGGAGACGAAGGTCTTCTTCGGCATCTTGGCCTGCTCGACGCACATCTTCAGGATGAGGCGCTCTTGCACGCGCACGCGCTCCATCATTTCGCGCATGTTGTTGACCAGGCGATCGAACTGCTTGGGCATCAGACGGAATTGACGGAACACGTCGGCCAGCTGGGCAATGGCAGCCTGAGTCTCTTCGTGAGCACGACCATTAGAACGGATCGACTGACGGGTGATCTCGTACTGGGCGCGCAACTCGGCAAACTTCTCGCGAGCCACCTCAGGATCCGGGCCACCGTCACCGTCGTCGTCGTTACCGTCACCCTCTTCGTCCTCATCCTCCTCCTCTTCATCGGAGCTGTCCTCGTCGGCGAGGTCATCCTCACCCAGTTCGGAGCCGATGTGAGTGGCGGTGGGACCCATCTCGTCCGCCTCGTCAGGATTGACGAAACCGGAGATGATGTCGGAGAGACGAAGCTGCTCGGCCTCGAACTTGTCGTACTGCTCGAGCAGATAGGTGATCGCTTCCGGGTATTCGGCCACGGAGCTCTGCACCTGGTTGATACCGTCTTCGATCCGTTTGGCGATGTCGATTTCGCCTTCACGGGTCAACAGTTCGACGGTACCCATTTCACGCATGTACATGCGGACCGGATCGGTGGTACGGCCAATCTCGGATTCAACAGATGCCAGCGCCTGGGCTGCCGCTTCGGCAGCATCCTCGTCGGCGGTGGCGTCGGACATGATCAGGTCGTCGGCATCGGGGGCGTTTTCCACCACCTGGATACCCATGTCGTTGATCATCTGAATGATGTCTTCGATCTGATCGGAGTCGACAATGTCCTGCGGGAGGTGATCATTCACCTCGGCATAGGTCAGGTAGCCCTGTTCTTTACCTTTGGCGACAAGGAGTTTAAGCTGCGACTGCGGGGTTTGCTCCATAGAACTCATCCGGTTGGTGATGCTAGGTTGCGCGATTCAATGCGCTGACGCGCAAATAGCCAATTCTAATAGAAAACCGCCAGACATGCTATGCCCGGTGGCTACGTAGCGGTGAGAAACCCCTGCCCTCGCTCTGCTCAGGGCCAGGTGGTCATTGTTCATATTGCTTCTTTTCATCCCGTCAATTCGGGCAACAGCACTGGTATAGGGGCTCGCCCTGTAAATATCAAGCCCCGTTGTCACTTCTTTTTTCAAGCGAAACTTCCTTGAGCAGCAACAGCAGCTCTCGGGTCTCTTCTGGTGTCAGCCCCTCTTGGCCCACCTTCCCCTGCAGCTCTTCGATACGCTGCTTGAGAAAGAGGTTGATGAAGCCGACCAAGGTATCTTCCAACTCCTGCTGGACCGCCGCCTCTTCGATCTCCATCCCTTCGTAGAGATCATGCATGGCAAGCTGGGCCAGGATCTCTCCCTCCTTGGTACCTCGCCAGTGCTCGAGCAAGATGGCGGTGGTCACATCGGGCCACTCGCAGATCTGGCTGTGCAGCTGCAGCAGGAAGGAGATACCCGCCACCTTGAGGCCCGACAGTTCCGGCATCACGGGCAGTTCAGCGGCCAGGGTCGGATACTGCACCATCAGCGCCAACGCCCGACGCAGCGGGGTCAGCTTGCCCTTCTGGGGGCGTGACGCCTCGGCCTTGGGTTGGCTGTGACGGGCAAACAACTCGTCGATACGCTGTTTGTTCTCACCCCAGCGCATCATACGCGACAGCCGGGTGATCAAGCCCTCTCGAGTAAAGCCTTCCGGCACTCGACGGATCAGCTCAGCCGCCTTGTTGGCGACCTCGAACTTGCCCGCCTCTCCCGAGAGGGCGGCATCCCGCTCGAGGCGCTCGAACATGAATTCGGCGAAAGGCTGGGCCTGCTCGAGCAGGGTCTCAAACTCTTCTTTGCCAATCTGGCGCACCAGAGAATCGGGATCCTCGCCGTCCGGCAGGAAGACAAACTTAAGCTCGCGCCCGTCCTGCAGGTGGGGCAAGGCGTTATCGAGCGCCCGCCATGCGGCTTCCCGCCCGGCGTTATCCCCGTCGTAACAACAGACCACCTCGGCCGTGGTGCGAAACAGGGTGTGGATATGATCGCTGGTGGTCGCGGTACCGAGCGCAGCTACCGCATAATCGATGCCGTACTGAGCCAGGGCCACCACATCCATGTACCCTTCGACCACCAGGATCCGGCGCAGATCCTTGTGGGCCTGCCGCACCTCATAGAGGCCGAACAGCTCGCGTCCCTTGTGGAAGATGGGGGTCTCGGGAGAGTTCAGATACTTGGGCGTTCCGTCACCCAGCACCCGACCGCCGAAGCCGATAACCCTGCCCCGTTTGTCACGGATCGGGAACATGATGCGATCGCGGAAGCGATCATAGCTGCCCGTGCCGTTGTCACGCAGGATCAGCATGCCACCGGTGATGAGCTGCTGCTCCTGCTCACTGCCTGCACCGAAACGACGTCGTACCTGATCCCACTCATTGGGGGCATAGCCGATGGCAAACTTCTTCACCACCTCGCCGGTGAGCCCCCGTCCCTTGAGGTACTCCACCGCCTGGGGAGCCGCCTTGAGGTTGGACTCGTAGAAGCGGGCGATCTGGGCCATCAGCTCGAACAGATCCTTACTCACGGCAGGCTGGGATCCATAGGATCCACCGCCACCACTCTGCTCACGCGGCACCGTCATGCCATGCAGGCTGGCCAGCTCCTCGATGGCATCGGGAAACTCGAGCCCGTCGTACTCCATCAGGAAGCCGACGGCGGTGCCATGGGCACCACAACCGAAGCAGTGATAGAACTGTTTCTCGGGGCTGACCGAGAAAGAGGGGCTCTTCTCGTTATGGAAAGGGCAGCACGCCTGGTAGTTCTTACCGGCTTTCTTGAGACGCACCCGGCTGTCGATCAACTCGACGATGTCGGTGCGGGCCAGAAGGTCATCGATAAAGGATTGGGGGATCCTGCCTGCCATGGTTGCCCTTTTTCAGAGAATAAAAAAGCCGCGCATCCGGGGAAGCACGGCTTCTTTTGACTAACGCGGTCTACCTTATGCCAGACGGGCTTTTACCTGTGCGCTGACAGCGCCAACGTCGGCACGTCCCTGGATCTTCGGCTTGAGAACACCCATCACCTTGCCCATGTCCGCCATGGCGGCGGCGCCGGTATCGGCGACGGCTTGCTCAATCAGAGCAGCGATCTCTTCGGCGGTCAGTTGTTGCGGCAGGAATTCCTGCAGCACCGCGATCTCGGCGGATTCAACATCGGCGAGATCCTGACGGCCGGCGGCCTCGAACTGAGCGATGGAATCCCGGCGCTGTTTGACCATCTTGGTCACCACAGCCAGGATCTCCTCGTCACCCAGTTCGGTGCGAGTGTCTACTTCGCGCTGCTTGATCTCGGCCATCAACAGACGAATAGTGCCAAGGCGGGCCTTTTGTTTGGCCAACATGGCAGCTTTCTGTTGATCCTTGAGCAGATCCTTCAGAGACACGGCAGTCAATCCGGATTAGTACAGACGGATACGACGTGCGTTTTCGCGAGCCAGCTTCTTGGCGTGACGCTTAACAGCGGAAGCCTTGGCGCGCTTGCGGATGGTGGTCGGCTTTTCGTAGAACTCACGGCTACGAACTTCGGACAGGATACCGGCCTTTTCGCAAGAACGCTTGAAGCGACGCAGAGCTACGTCAAACGGCTCGTTTTCACGGACTTTAATTACGGGCATGTGCCTTTCACCTCGGTGATAAATGGGTTGCTGGGCGCAAGGCGCGAACAGCATGACTTAAAATGGTGCGAAATTATACTCAGTTTCGGGAATGAAAGTAAACCCGGCAGAGATCGCTGGTCTAAAAAACCCGCGAAGGGTACCATAGCCGCCTCATTTTAGCAGTGAAAATTTAAAGCAATGCGAGTATTGGGAATCGAGACGTCCTGTGACGAAACCGGGATCGCGATCTTCGACGATCAACGTGGGATCCTCTCCCACCAGCTCTACAGCCAGGTCAAGCTCCACGCGGATTACGGCGGTGTCGTACCCGAGCTGGCGAGCCGCGATCATGTGCGTAAGACGATCCCCTTGATCCAGGCCGCATTGAAAGAAGCCGGCCTCGGAAAAGAGGATATCGACGGCATCGCCTACACCGCCGGTCCCGGCCTGGTTGGCGCCCTGCTGGTCGGAGCGACCATAGGCCGCTCCCTGGCCATGGCCTGGGGCAAACCCGCCGTGGCGGTACACCATATGGAAGGGCACCTGCTCGCCCCCATGCTGGAAGAGAGTGCCCCCGAGTTTCCTTTTGTTGCCCTGCTGGTCTCCGGTGGTCACTCCATGCTGGTACGGGTCGATGGCATCGGCCGCTATCAGGTACTCGGCGAATCGATCGATGATGCCGCCGGCGAGGCCTTCGACAAGACCGCCAAGCTGATGGGGCTCGACTATCCCGGCGGCCCGCTGCTGTCGCGTCTGGCCGAGAAGGGCACCCCGAGCCGCTTCGTTTTCCCCCGTCCCATGACCGATCGCCCCGGGCTCGACATGAGCTTCTCCGGTCTCAAAACCTTCGCGGCCAACACCATAGCCGCAGAGGGTAGCGACGAACAGACCCGCGCCGACATAGCCCACGCCTTCCAGGCGGCCGTGGTCGACACCCTCGCCATCAAGTGCCGCCGCGCCCTCAAGGAAACCGGCCTCAAGCGCCTGGTGGTGGCGGGCGGCGTCAGTGCCAACCACTACCTGCGTGCCCAGCTGGCCGAGATGATGCAAGATCTCGGCGGCGAAGTGTTCTATCCGCGCACCGAGTACTGCACCGACAACGGCGCCATGATCGCCTACGCCGGCATGCAACGCCTCAAGGCCGGCGTGTTCGAGACGCTCGAGGTCAAGGCCGTGCCGCGCTGGCCGCTGGACACTCTGGATCCGGTCTGATCTTAAGGATCCCACTCAATACCAAGATGCCAGTCGCCCGACTGGCATCTTGGTTTCTGCCCCACGACAAACACCTGCCGACTCGATATCGGCCCGGTTTCTAGACTATCAGGGCAAAAAAACAGCGAACAAACCAAAAAGATGAGAAAAGTGCATCTCGCGGTTGACACAAAAAGGCATACAGGGTTTAATGCGCGCCGTTGCCCAGATAGCTCAGTCGGTAGAGCAGGGGATTGAAAATCCCCGTGTCGGCGGTTCGATTCCGTCTCTGGGCACCAAGACTCTTCCTCCGTAGTTCAGTCGGTAGAACGGCGGACTGTTAATCCGTATGTCACTGGTTCGAGTCCAGTCGGAGGAGCCAAATTTGAAAAGCCCGCTCAACAGAGCGGGCTTTTTGTTTTTCCGGCGCCGAGCACCATGAACAAGGCCCGCCAAGCGGGCCTCTTCTCTGAGTTCAGGGATAACGGCGTCTCGCCCCCCTCCCCTTTCCTCATTACCTTGGCTCTGCGCCTGAAGAGTCAGTGCTCCTGATTCTGCATCAACAACTTGTCGGTAAAGGCGATGGCCGCCGCCGACAGCAAGAAGGCCAGGTGAATGAAGAGCTGCCACTTGATGGTGTGCTCGTCGAGCCGGCTGGCGTTGATAAAGGTCTGTAGCAGGTGGATCGACGAGATGCTGATGATGGCCATGGAGAGCTTCACCTTGAGCACCGAGGCGTTGACGTGGCCGAGCCACTCGGGCTGATCCGGGTGATTCTGGATGCGCAGGCGCGACACGAAGGTCTCGTAGCCCCCCACGGTCACCATCAGCAGCAGGTTGGCGATCATCACCACATCGATCAACGCCAGCACCGAGAGCATGATTTCGGTCTCGGTCAGCCGGGTCAGGTTCTGCAACAGCACCCACAGGGAGGCGAGAAACTTCCAGGCATAGACCCCCTGCACCACGATCAGCCCCAGATAGATGGGCAGCTGTAACCAACGGCTCCAGAAGATCAGCCGCCCCAAACGGCTTCCCTGCATGACTGCACCAGCCCCTTCTTCTCTCTTCATCACCTAGCTCCCGCTTGAATCAGTCGTCCCTAGATGGGGGTGCCCCCTAACCCATTCAAGGGTTTGTTAACAATCCGGTGACCCTGCCTGAGCCTCCCGCTATCATGGCGCTTTCTCCTTGCCAGGACGCATCCATGACTCCCTACCAGCTCGACGGCATGTACTGCCAGCCCATGACCCTTGAGGTTCCCCTCGACCACGCCAAGCCGGACGGGGCGCAGATCACCCTGTTCGCCCGCACCCTGGTCGACGCGCAGCGGCGCGACGAGGATCTGCCCTGGCTGCTGTTCCTGCAAGGGGGTCCTGGCTTCGGTGCGCCGCGCCCGACCGCACGCAGCGGCTGGATCAAGCGGGCGTTGCAGGAGTTTCGGGTGGTGCTGCTCGATCAGCGCGGCACCGGCAGCTCCACGGCGGTGAGCGCCCGGGGGCTCGCCCACCTCAGCGCAGAAGAGCAGGCCGAGTACCTGGCTCATTTTCGCGCCGACAGCATAGTGCGCGACGCCGAATGGCTGCGCGCACGGCTCAGCCCCGCACGCCCCTGGAGCCTGCTCGGCCAGAGCTTCGGTGGCTTTTGCTGCCTCACCTACCTCTCCCTCTTCCCCGAGGCCCTGCACGAGGTCTACATCACGGGCGGCATCCCGCCGGTGGGGCGCAGCGCCGATGAAGTCTACGAGGCGACCGTGCGCCGGGTGGCCGACAAGCAGGCGGCCCTGTGCGCGCGCTTCCCGGCCATGCAGGGGATGCTGGACCGCCTCGCCGACCACCTCCATCACCACGACGTGCGCCTGCCGAACGGCCAGCGCCTGACGGTGGAGCAGTTCCAGCAGCAGGGGCTGGATCTCGGCGCCAGCGGCGGCCCCGAGTCCCTCTACTTCCTGCTCGAGGGGGCCTTCGACGGGGAGCGCCTCGGCGATGCCTTCCTCTACCAGCTGCAGGGGATGCAGCCGTTCAACGGCCACCCCATCTTCGCCATCCTGCACGAGTCCATCTACGCCGAAGGGGTCGCCACCGGCTGGGCCGCCGAGCGGGTGCGCGGCCGTCATCCCGAGCTCGACTGGGCGCCGGGCAAGCCGCTGCACTTCACCGGCGAGATGATCTACCCCTGGATGTTCGAGCAGTTCCGCGAGCTGTTGCCCCTGCGCGCGGCGGCCCAGCGGCTCGCAAAGAAGAGCGACTGGGGCCCCCTCTACGACAGGGCACGCCTGGCCGCCAACCGGGTGCCGGTCGCCTGCGCCGTCTACGCCGACGACATGTACGTGGAGTTCGACTACAGCCGCGACACCCTCAAGGGGCTCGGCAACAGCCGCGCCTGGATCACCAACGAGTACGAGCACAACGGCATCCGCGCCGACGGTGAGCGCATCCTGGATCGCCTCATCACACTCAATCGTGACCGTTGATCGGGAGCCAGAAAGCCCCGATAGTAGAAGGCCGCCCACGGAAGAGGCGGCCCAAGACAACGAAAAGGAAGCAAACGTGAACCATCCGGAACGCTCGGCCTCCTGGCTGAGCCGCCTGCTCTATCGCTGGGCGCACCCCCTGGTGAAAAAGGGCTATCAGCCCGGCGCCGTCGGCCAGGACGATCTCTACCCCCTGCTCCCACAGGACCGCCGCGGCCACCACGCCGACGACTTTCTCGCCCTCACCGCCCATCCCGGCACCAGCGCCTGGGGTCTGTGCCGTTTCGCCCTCGCCACGGTGCGCCGCCGACTCCTGCTCGGCACCCTGCTGCAAGCGCTGGCCGTGCTGGCCAGCCTCGCCAGCCCTTGGCTGCTGAACCGGGCCATGACGGGCCTTGGCGGCGCGGCCCCCCTGTGGGAGAAGCTAGGGCTCGCCCTGGCACTCACCCTGAGCGTGCTGGCGAGCGGTCTGCTGGCCGAGCACACCCTGCAGCTCTCACTCAAGTCCCACATTCCGCTGCGCCGCCTCTTCACCGAGGCCCTGCTGGCCAAGGTGCTGCGCATCGGCGGCAAGGCGTTCGACGATCGCGCCGGCGGCCGGGTGCAGAACCTCATCAACAAGGACGTATGGGACATCTCCTGGATGCTGGCCGAGCCGCTCAGCCTGCTGTTTATCCTGCTCCAGCTGGCCGGCACCGTCGCCCTGCTGGTGTGGCAGGTGGGCGAGGCCGGATTGGTCGGCTGCGCCGTGCTGGCCCTGCTGCTCGGACTCTCCTCCGAGCTGGTACGCCGCATGAACCGTGAGGAGACGGTGCTCAAACTCCGCCAGGACGAGCGCAATGGCATCTTGGCCGAGTACATCAAGAAGCTGCGGTTGGTGCGCCAGAACGGCCTCGGCCCCTTCTTCATCCGCCGCGCCGAGGCGCGCCGTGCCGAGGAGCTCACCGCCCTGCGCCGCATCCTGCGCCTGGGTGCCGTCCACGGCATCCTGAGCCACGGCGCCGCCCTGCTGGTGACCCTGGCCACCTTCGCCACCTACCTGCTGGCAGGGCAATCTCTCACCATGCCCCAGGTGTTCACCACCATCGCCCTGTTCGTCGTGCTACGCATGCCCATGATGCGCCTGCCCCACCTGGTGCGCCTGGCGATCAACTTCAACACCGCCATCCGCCGCGTCACCGATTTTCTCGACACCCCGGAGCAGCACAGGGTGCTCGATGACCCCGCCCTGCCCGCCGGGGCCCTGGTGCTTGAAGGGGTCGGGGTGCGCCACCAGGATCGCACCGTACTTCAGGACGTTAACCTGCGGGTCACCCCGGGAGAAGTCATTGGCATCACGGGAGAAACCGGCAGCGGCAAGAGCTGTCTGCTGCACCTCATCGCCGGCTTCGACGACGACTTCTCCGGCGCCCTGCGCCGCGCCGGCCAGGTCGGACTGCTGGGGCACAAGCCCTGGCTGATGAACGACACCCTGCGCAACAACATACTGTTCGGCCAACCCTGGGACGAGGCGCGCTACCAGTGGGTGCTGGGGGCCAGCGCCCTCGAGACCGATCTCGCCCTGCTCGCCCACGGCGACCAGACCCTGGTGGGCGAACTCGGCACCCGCCTCTCGGGCGGCCAGCAGCAGCGGGTGGCCCTGGCCCGCGCCCTCTACACCCGGGCCGACATCCTGCTGCTCGACAACCCCCTGTCGGCCCTCGACCCCCTGGTAGCCGAACAGGTACTGGCGCGCGGTCTCACCTTCCGCCCCGGCCCGACCCGGCTGCTGGTGAGCCACGACCCCAGGGTGCTGGCCCGCTGCGATCGGGTCTTCGCGGTGCGCGGTTGTGCCCTGGTTCCGCTGCCCCGCGAGCAGGTGGACGAACTCCCCCTGCCGCCCCCCCTGCCCCCGGCGGCCCGAGCCGACGAGGCGGAGCAGTTCAGCGACGAGACGGTGGCACAGGGGGGCGTCGACTGGGGGCTGCTCGGCTTCCTTTGGCGCCAGGTAACGGCCCCGGCCATGGTGATCGGGATGGTGCTGCTCACCGTGCTGCAAGAGGGGCTGCGCATCGGCTCGGATCTCTGGCTCGGTAGCCAGGGCGCCCGTGACGCCACGACCCTGCTGACCGGCTACGCCCTGCTCGGCGGTGGTGCCTTGCTGGCATTGGCCCTGGGCCGGGTGCTCGACTACCGGCTCGCCCTGACCCTGGCCTGGCGCCTGTTCCAGGGCATGCTGGGACGGCTGTCGCGCGCCCCCATGGCCTTCTTCGACAAGGTGCCCCAGGGGCGCATTCTGAATCGCTTCGATCACGATCTCGGGGAAGCCCAGGAGATCCTCATCGCCTTGATGACGGCCCTGCTCGCCATGGGGGTGACCATACTGCTGCAGATGGGGGTGATCGGCAGCCAGATGCCCCTGCTGCTGCCCCTGTTTGTCCTGCTGGCCCTGGCTCTGTACCGGTTGCAGCGTGGCTATCGCCGGGTTCAGCTCAAGCTGCGCCGCTACTCGTCGGTGCTGCGCTCCCCCCTCTACGTGGCCATCGGCGAGACCATCCGCGGCGCCCCTTCACTGCGTCTGGCGGGGGCCGAGCGCTTCGCCCTGGACCAGGTCCTGACCCACTTCGACCGCAACCTGCAGAGCTGGTACACCACCACCTCCATCAACCGCTGGCTCGGTATCCACCAGACCCTGGTCTCGGCCGGCCTGGTAGGCAGCGTGGCACTGCTGGTCGCCTTCGGCGCCAGCCCCCTCATCGGTGGCCTCGCCATCACCTATGCCTTCACCAGCTCGAGCATGCTCAATGGCCTGATCCGTACCCTGGCGGAAGTGGAGCAGGTGATGAACGCGGTGGAGCGGGTGCGCGAGTACAGCGAGATCGAGACCGAGCGGGAGGGCGGCGAGCCCCTCGCCGATCCCCATCCTGTGGTGCGCTTCGAGGCGGTGGGGCTGCGCTACCCCGAGGCGCCCCAGTGGGCCCTGCGCGAGGTGAGTTTCACCCTGGGACGCGGGGAGAAAGTGGGCGTGTGCGGGCGCACCGGCGCCGGCAAGAGCTCTCTGCTCGGCCTGCTGCAGGCCATGTACCCGGCGGCCGAGGGGGAGATACTGTTCGCCGGCCAGCCCTTGTCACGACTCGACCCTGAGGCGGTACGCACCCTGTTCGACACCGTCTCCCAGACCCCGTTCACCTTCTTCGGCACCCTGCGCGAGAACCTGGCCCCCCTCGGCGGCCAAAGTGAAGCAGCCATGCTGGCGGCACTGGAGCGGGCCGGTCTGGCCGAGCGTTGTCAGGGCCAGCTGGACCAGCCCCTCGACGCCCTGCAGCTGTCGGCCGGTGAGACCCAACTGCTGGTACTGGCGCGCATTCTGCTCTCGCGCCGGCCTCTCATCGTGCTCGACGAGGCCACCTCGGATCTCGATCCCCAGGCCATGGCGCGCGCCGCCGAGCTGCTCTACCGCTGGCGCGGCGAGGCAAGCATCCTGGTGATCGCCCACCACCTGGCCCCCCTGCTGGCCATGGACAGGGTCATCGTCATGGAAGCGGGCCGGGTGGTGGAGCAGGGCTCGCCGGTGGCCCTGCTGGCCAACCCCGCCTCGCGCTTCGCCCGCCTGTTTGCCAGCCAGCAGGAGGCGGCGACCGCCGCCCTGCCGACCGAGCGCGCCAGCTAACAGCGGAACTGGCCGACCTTGGCCTTGAGCCCGGCGGCCAGATTCTCCAGCTCCCGGCTACGCCCCATCAGGGTGTCGGCCGAGGCGCTGGTGGTGCCGGCGATGTGGGAGATGTTGGAGACGTTGCGCGAGATCTCCTCGGCGACCTTGCTCTGCTCCTCGGCTGCCGTGGCGATATGGGTGTTCATCTCGCTGATGAGATCGACCGTCCCGACGCTCTCCTCGAGGGAGGTACCGCACTGGCGCACTATGTCGGTGGTGCGATCCACCTGCTCGAGCCCCTGTTGCATGCTCTCGGCGGCCTGGCTCGCCCCCTGCTGCAGCTTGTCGATGGTCTGGGCGATCTCGCTGGTGGAGTTTTGGGTGCGCTGGGCCAGGGTGCGCACCTCGTCTGCCACCACCGCGAAGCCACGCCCCTGATCCCCGGCGCGGGCCGCCTCGATGGCGGCATTGAGGGCCAGCAGGTTGGTCTGCTCGGCGATGCCGCGGATCACGTCCATCACGCTGCTGATATCGCGGCTGTCCTGAGAAAGCTGGGTGATCATGCCGGCGGTGCCGCGGATCTGCTCGGCCAGTGCCTCGCTGCCGCGCATGGCGTCACGCACCACACTCTGGCCACGGCGGGCGCTCTGATCGGCGCGGGTGGCGGCGTCGGCGGCGTTGCTCGAGCTGTGGGCGACCTCGGAGACGGTGGCGCTCATCTGGTTCATGGCGGCGGCGCTCTGCTCGGTCTCGTGCTGCTGCTCGGTCATCTGGCTGCGGCTCTCGGTGGCGATGGTGGAGAGCTGCCCGGCGGCCAGGCTCAGCTGTTCGGCCATCCCCGAGATCTCGCCGATCATGGCGCGAAACTGCTGGGTTACCCCGTTCAGAGCCATGCCCAACCGTCCCATCTCGTCACTGCGCAGCACCGGCACGTCCTGACTCAGATCCAGCTCCCGGCGCATCGCCTCGAGTACCCGCCCCATGTGGCCGAGGGGCACACTGACGCTGCTGCCAACCCAGAGTCCCACCAACACCAGCAGCACCGAGGCCACCACGCCGACCCCGATCAGGGTCCCCAGCATGGAGCCCTTCATGGCATTGAGCCGCTCCATGCTGTGCTCGGCCGAAGAGAGCTGATAGTCCACCAGCTCGCTCACCGCGGTGCTCAAGGGATCCACCTTGCCATAAAGGGCCAGGATCTGGCTGCTCAAGGTACCGGGGGCGCTCGTCTCCAGCAGGGGCAGCAGGCGGTCGACCTCAGCATCGGCCGGCGGGAAGAGGTGCTCCACCGTATCGGCCAGCCGCCTCTCCTGCTCCGACATGGGGTAGGTGCGGTAGCTACGCCAGATCTCCTGGGTCTGCCGACGCGCCGCCAGCATCCCCTGGCGCGCCTCGGCTGCCGTCATGCCACCGGCGTTGGTCTTGTTGGCCGCGTCTATGATGTTGACCGCGTAGAGATCGGCGATCTGCTTGAGCTCCTTGAGCTGCACCACCTCTCCCTGGTACATGGCGTTCATGCCATCCATCATACGGTTGGCCAGTTGGACCGTCCCCATCAGCAGGGCGGCCAATACCAGCAGGGGCAGGACGATCCCCAGCCCCAGTTTCTGCCTGATCGACATGTTGCGCTCCTTGCGACAACCCGGTTCCGAAAGGAGAACGGTGCATATTGCACGCCACCCCACTTCGGGGGCGGGTGCGGCACACTCGGCAACCCCCTGGTGCAATCTGCGTCGCAAAATGGGGACGAGGCGCTGAGACGCATGCAAAAAAAGAGGCCGGACTATGGTCCGGCCTCTGGTCGCTTACCCGGGTTTGCGCTCCCCGGTCACGATGGGATTCTTGGGATCGGCACTCCATTCGTACCAGCCGCCGTCGTAGACACTGATCCGCTTCCAATCCATCAGCCAGGCATAGAAGAAGGCCTCGGAGGCACGCCAGCCGGTGCCGCAGTAGAAGGCGGCCTGCTTGTCGGCCGTGATCCCCCACTGTTGCCACATGGCCTGGATCTGGGTGGCATCCTTCATGGTGCCGTCGGGGTTGTGGTAGTCGCTCATGTCGTTGGCATCGACTCCGGCATGACCCCACTTGGAGCCGGGGATCTCGCCCTTGGGTTCGATATAGCTGTAGCCGGAGGTCTCGCCGGTAAACTCGGGCCAGCTGCGCACACTGACCAGGGCCCCGTCCTTGGCGGCCAGCACCTGCTTGGCACCGGGCACATCGGTCAGGTATTCGGGATGCTGGGGGATCTTGACCCCGAACTCCTTGGCCGCCGGATACTCATGAGGCAGACCCGTCTCGGTCGGCAGCATCCGCATGTATTGATTGGTCCAGGCACCGAATCCACCGTCGAGCAGACGCACGTCCTTGACCCCGGCGTAGAGCATCAGATGCGCCGCCCTGGCCGCCGCCATGGTGTTGCGGCCATAGAGGATGACGGTAGTGTCATGACGGATCCCCTTCTCCAGCAACAGCTTCTCAAGCTGCTCGTCGGACACCTTGTTCCACAGGGGCTCGGCCTCGAGACCGTTGGTATCGATGTAACCGGCGCCGGGAATGTGGCCGATGAGGAACGCCTTGGGGGCACCCCAGTCCACTTCAAACAGACGCCACTCGCCCTTGGGGGCCGCGGCGACCGGCTCCCCCTTGCGCAGGGCCTCCAGCCAGTGAGGGTAGACCAGCTGTTGCCAGCGGGGCAGACGCTCAAGCGGGGCCTGTTGCCACTCTTTCAGCTCATAGAGCTGGGTGAAGCCGTGCTGCTTCTCCAGCATCATGGCGACTTCGGCCACCTGACGCTTCTCCCCATAGAGGGCGACCGGCTTGTTCTTGTCGAGCCCCTTCTCGGCCAGCAGTCGGGGCCACTGATCCTCGGCTATTTTCCAATCGCCGGAGAGGTTGACAGCCCCCTGTACGTGGCCCCCCACCTGCTCACCCGGCGCAGGCCACCCTTGATAGAGGTTACTGGGACGCACATCGACGATACCGGCCCCCTTGGCCTGCGCCTCTTGATAACTCAGGGTGAGCAGCTCACCGGCCAGGGCGCCGGCACTCCAGGCCAGACCGGCGCAGAGCAGGGTGGTCAAACGAACTAGGTTTCTCTTCATCATGCAGTTTCCGTTGAATGACGTTAAATCAGAAAATGGAGCGCCCCAGCCGCTCGGCCAGCAGCTCCAGGGCGGCCGTGCCGGCCAGGGAGTTACCCGCCTTGTTCAGCTCGGGCGACCAGACACAGACCGACAGCTCCCCCGGGATCACGGCGACGATGCCGCCACCGACCCCAGACTTACCCGGCATACCCACCCGATAGGCAAAATCCCCGGCTTCGTCGTAGAGACCGCAGGTCGCCAGCAGGGCGTTGACCTGCTTGGTCGTGCGCGGTGCCAACAGGGGCTGGCCATCGAGGGGGGTTCCCCGGTTGGCCAGGTAAACGAAGGCGCGCGCCAGATCGGCACAACTCATGCGGATCGCACAGGCATTGAAGTAGCTCTGCAGCACCTTGTCCACCTCGTTGTGGAAGTTACCGTAGGCCTTCATCAGATAGGCGATGGCCGCGTTGCGGGCAGAATGCTGGTATTCGGAGCGGGAGACCACGGCATCGGCCATGATGGCGGGATTGCCGGCCAGGCGGCGGGCCAGCTCCAGGGTGCGCTGACGCGGGGCAGTGAGACGGGTTTCGAGCAGATCGCTCACGACCAGGGCGCCGGCGTTGATGAAGGGGTTACGGGGTATCCCCTGTTCAAACTCGAGCTGCACCAGAGAGTTGAACGGCTGGCCGGAGGGCTCCTTGCCAACCCGGCTCCAGATCTCCTCTTCTTCATAGAGGGTCAGGGCCAGCGTCAGGCTGAGCACTTTCGAGATACTCTGGATCGAGAAGGGTTCGGTGGCGTCTCCGGCTGTGTAGAGGGTGCCGTCCACGGTACAGACCGCGATGCCGAGACGATCGGCCGGTACCAGCGCCAGGGCAGGAATATAGTCGGCCACCTTGCCCTCACCGAGCAGGGGACGCACCTCGTTCAATATGCTCTCGAGCAGGGAATCTGACAGCATGGAATCTCCCTTTCTTACCAGACAAAAATCCCGCCAATGGCGGGATTTTTCAGGGCGATGACGGCTTAGGCCGGTTCGCCATACCAGAGGTCAAACAGGGAAGAGGCGGCGACTTGCTCCATCCCCTTGCCCTTGAGCCAGCCTTCGACGATCTGGCGATCTTCCTCGCTGCACTTGCCGATGGCCTGGGTGCAGATCATCCCTTCCCAGGAGAGGTGGCCGGAGCCCGCGAAGGCCAGCTTGCGCGGCTCGATCACCTCGTCGATGAAGGCGTCGACCAGGGCATCGATCTGCGCTTCGGTCGTGCCGGCCGGGAATGCCCAGTTGAGGTCAAAGCCCAGCTCCTGGAACTCGTCTACACGCAGTTTCTTGCGCAGACGACGGCTACGATTGGCCATGAGAGATCTCCTGCTAGTTAGTTGATACGTTTGAAAATCAGATCCCAGACACCGTGGCCAAGGCGATGGCCACGCTGCTCGAACTTGGTCAGCGGACGCCACTCGGGGCGCTCCACCCAGTTGCCGGTGGCAGAGGTGTTCTCATACCCCTCGGCGGCGCTCATCACCTCGAGCATGTGCTCGGCATAGTTTTCCCAGTCGGTGGCCATGTGGAAGACGCCACCCACGGCGATCTTCTGGCGGATCTTCTGGGCGAACTCGGGCTGCACGATGCGGCGCTTGTGGTGACGCTTCTTGTGCCAGGGATCCGGGAAGAAGAGTTGCAGACAGGCGAGAGACGCGTCCGGGATCATCAGATCCAGCACTTCGATGGCGTCGTGGCAGAAGACGCGCAGGTTGGTGACGCCCGCCTCTTCGGCGGCGCTCAGGCAGGCGCCGACACCCGGGGTATGCACCTCGATGCCGATGAAGTTCTTCTCCGGGGCATGCTTGGCCATCTCGACCAGGGAGGCCCCCATGCCGAAGCCTATCTCCAGTACCACGGGAGCCTCGCGGCCAAACAGGGCGGTCAGATCCAGCTTGGCCGGGGCGAAGTCGACCCCCATGACGGGCCACAGATCGGCCAGAGCCTTCTCCTGACCCTTGGTCAGGCGGCCTTCACGACGGACAAAGCTGCGTATCTTACGCATGAATTTGCCGTCTTCGTTGAATTCGTCTTGGGTTACTGACATAGGGGAACTCTTCGCTTTGGATTAACACAGTCAAACAGGGTAGCGAATTATCCCAAGAAAGCTTGGGAGTGCAACTGTTTCGCATACTTTCTCCGCACGCTTTTCGACCCCTTTCCCCCTTGCATATTCTTCCAGCGCCCCGACGGCCGACCCGAAGGGGAAGCCCCCCCAGCCCCCACAAAAGACTAAAACAACAATCGCATTGAATTTATATGCAACAATGACGTACTCTCCTTCCGTCAAAAAGGCGAAAACAGCGACTCGATCACATATATATGATTGATTTGTAGGCAATGTGTCGATGTTTTACCCAGCACTCCTCAATAATAAAGAAAGGACGCAAAAATGAATAAAACCGCGCTAGCACTGCTCCTCTCCACCCTGCTACTGGGGTGTAACCAATCGACCAATGACTCCCAACCCCCTGCCCCAGGCGTCAAGGCCTATGACTATCTGATCGAACTGAGCTCGGGCAGCCAGGGAATTGGGGCTCGCCTGACCGGCAGCGAGGGGGAGAAGCGGGCCGCCAACTGGCTCGCCGACAAGCTGACCGGCTGGGGCTATGATGTGACCCGCCAACCCTTTACTTACCAGGACAAGAAAGGGGCCACCATGAGCTCGGAAAACCTCTCGGTGGTGATCCCGGGCAAGAGCGACCGGATCATCGTCGTCGGTGCCCACTACGACAGCACCGGGGTCAGCAAGGGATCGGAAGGGGCCACCGACAATGGCGCCGGCGTCACCGCCCTGCTGGCGGCCGCCGAGGCACTCAAGGGGCAGACCCTGCCCTACACGGTGCGCGTCCTCTTCTTTGGTGCCGAGGAGAACGGTCTCAACGGCTCCAAGGCCTATGTGGCCGCCCTGAGCGCCGATGAGGTGAGCCACATCAAGGCCATGGTCAACTACGACACCATAGCCGGTGGCGACATCCTCTACGTCCACTCCGCTCACTCCGACGTGGCCGAATATGAGTGCACCGATCCGGGCCGCTACACCTTTGATCCCAAGGTGCGCGATCGCCTGCTGGCCCTCTCAGCGACCGGCGGCATGGATGCCTACCAGCTGCACCCGGCCTTCCCCGGCTACCCGGAGGGAGAGACGGGGGGATGGTCTGATCACGCCGGCTTTGCCTGCCTCGGCATCCCGGTCGCTTATGTGGAGGCCACCAACTTCACCATCGACGGGCATGATGGCTATGACGGCTACTCCCAGACCACCAACCCGGCCCTGTGGGATTGCTACGACCCTGCCACCAAGAGCGCCTGTGACCGCAACAGCGAGACCCAGTGGGGCAAGATCTGGCATACCCAGTACGATCGCCTCGACAAGATGGATGAACTGTTCCCCGGTCGGGTGCAGAAACAGATAACGGATGGCACCGAGCTGCTGTTGCGCTATCTCAAAGCACCGGAATAACCGTAAGGAAAAAGCGACAAATGACGCCCTAACGGGCATAAAATTCGGGCAGGATTTCTCCTGCCCGTTTTTATTCTCACCGCTTGCCGGTTGCCTCATTTTTTAAATCTGCTACAAACGGATAACCTGGTGGCCAAATGGAGTGGCCACCTCCTGCAGAGAGAAACCCAATGCAACCGTTTTTTGCCCAACGCTTCGAGAAGGTCGAGCCCTCCTTCATCCGCGAGATCCTCAAAGTCGCCACCCGCCCCGAGATCATCTCGTTTGCCGGCGGCCTGCCCAACCCGCACCTGTTTCCCGTCAAGGAGATAGAGGAGGCCTGCCAGGCCGTTCTGCAAGAGCAGGGGGCAGCGGCCCTGCAGTATGCCACCACCGAGGGGTTCGCCCCCCTGCGCCACTACATCGCCGGGCGCTACCTGAGCCGTCATGGCATGGAGATCGATCCGGACAACATCCTCATCACCAGCGGCTCTCAGCAGGCCTTGGATCTGCTTGGCAAGGTACTGGTCGACGAGGGGCAGGATCTCATCATCGAAGAGCCGGGCTACCTTGGTGCCATTCAGGCTTTCTCTGTCTACCAACCCGAGTTCCGTCCCATCACCCTGGGTGAAGAGGGGCTGGATCTCGCTGCCCTGGATGCCCTGCTGGCGAGCGGTACCTCGGCCCGTATCCTCTATGGCGTGCCCAACTTCCAGAACCCGTCCGGCGTGAGCTACAGCGCCGCCAACCGGATTGCCGTCGCCGAGCGCCTGGTGCGCCACGATCTGCTGATGGTCGAGGACGACCCCTACGGCGAGCTGCGCTTCGAAGGTGAACCGCTCGATCCCATCGCCAAGCTGGCTCCGGACAATACGGTGCTGCTCGGTTCCTTCTCCAAGACGGTCGTCCCCGCCTTCCGCCTCGGCTGGATGGTGGTACCGACCTGGCTGCGCAAGAAGGTCACCATCGCCAAACAGGCCACCGATCTGCACAGCAACGCCTTCAGCCAGCAGGTGCTGCATCGCTTCCTCACCACTCACTCCCTCGATGCCCACCTCGAGAAGATCAAGGCCGTCTATGGCCGCCAACGCGCCGCCATGGAGGCCGCCCTGGCACGCCACTGCCCGCCGGGCGTACGCTGGACCCGTCCGGAGGGGGGCATGTTCCTGTGGTTGACGCTGCCGGAGTCGGTCTGTGCCATGGAGCTGTTCGATCTGGCTATCGAGGAGAAGGTCGCCTTCGTACCGGGAGCCCCCTTCTACGTGCGCCCCGAGATCAAGAATACCCTGCGTCTGAGCTTCTCCTGCGTGGATGAAGCGGCCATCGAGGAAGGGGTTCAACGTTTGGCCCGCGCCCTGCGAAAGGTGCTGTAACGCCGAGTGAAATGAGAGAGGGGGCCAGTGGCCCCCTCTTCTATTTCGACCTGCCTGGCAGTCAGGCCCGTAACGCCTTCTCCGCACGGGCGATGCCACACACCCCGGAGCGCACCACCTCGACGATCTCGTTGGTCTGGGCCGCCGTCTTGATGAAGGCGTCCAGCTTCTCACTGGTGCCCACCAGCTGCACCGTGTAGAGCTCGGGGGTCACGTCCACGATCTGGCCGCGGAAGATGTCGGCCAGGCGCTTGAGCTCGTCGCGAGCGGCGCCGGTGGCGCGCGCCTTGATGAGCGCCAGCTCCCGCTCGATGTGCTCCCCTTCGGTGATGTCGGAGACCTTGAGCACATCCACCAGCTTGTGCAGCTGCTTGCTGATCTGCTCGAGCACCCGCTCATCCCCCTGGGTCACTATGGTCATGCGCGACAGGGTGGGATCCTCGGTCGGCGCCACGGTCAGGGTCTCGATGTTGTAGCCACGCTGGGAGAAGAGGCCCACCACCCGGCTCAGGGCGCCGGATTCGTTCTCCAGCAGTACCGATACGATGTGTCTCATCAGGTTCTCTCCGTCTTGCTCAGCCACATCTCGTCCATGGCGCCAAATTTGATCTGCATGGGATAGACATGCTCATCCGGGTCGACCGAGATATCCATAAACACCAGGCGATCCTTCATGGCAAAGGCGCGTTCCATGGCGCTCTCGAGCTCGGCCGGATCGCTCACTGCGATGCCCACATGGCCATAGGCCTCGGCCAGCTTGACGAAGTCCGGCAGCGACTCCATGTAGGAGTGGCTGTGGCGACCGCCGTAGAACATCTTCTGCCACTGTTTCACCATGCCCAGTGCTCGGTTGTTGATGGAGATGATCTTGATCGGCACCCCGTACTGCAAGCAGGTGGAGAGCTCCTGAATGTTCATCTGCACCGAGCCGTCGCCGGTCACGCAGCAGACCACCGCATCCGGATTGGCAAACTGGGCCCCCATGGCGGCCGGCAGGCCGAAACCCATGGTGCCGAGCCCGCCTGAGTTGATCCACTGGCGCGGCTTGGCAAACGGATAGTAGAGGGCGGCGAACATCTGGTGCTGGCCCACATCGGAGGCGACAAAGGCCTCACCCCTGGTCACCTTGTAGAGGGTCTCGATCACCTGCTGCGGCTTGATCAGGGAGCCGCTACGCTGGTAGCTCAGACAGTGACGCTCGCGCCACTGGTTGATCTGACTCCACCACTCATCCAGCGCCTGCTTGTCGTTGTCAAAGCCATTCTCGGCGATGACGTCCAGCATCTGCTCGAGCACCGTCTCCACCGAGCCGACGATGGGGATGTGCGCCTGCACCGTCTTGGAGATGGAGGTGGGATCGATGTCGATGTGCACCACGGTGGCGTGCGGGCAGAACTTGGCCACGTTGTTGGTCACCCGATCGTCGAAGCGAGCGCCCACCGCCAGGATCAGGTCCGAGTGGTGCATGGTCTTGTTCGCTTCGAAGGTGCCGTGCATCCCCAGCATGCCGATGAACTGCGGATGGGTACCGGGGAAGGCACCTAGCCCCATCAAGGTGGTGGTCACCGGCAGGTTGAACAGCTCGGCCAGCTGGGTCACCAACCCCTCGGCGTTGGCCGCGATGGCCCCACCGCCCACGTACATGACCGGACGGGTCGCCTCGGCCAGGGCCTTGGCGGCACGCTTGATCTGCCCCTTGTGCCCCGCCTTGGTGGGGTTATAGGAGCGCAGATAGACCGACTCGGGATACTGGTAGGGGAACTTCTCCTTGGGGTTCTGCACGTCCTTGGGGAGATCCACCACCACAGGCCCCGGGCGGCCGCTGGCGGCGATGTAATAGGCCTTCTTGATGGCGTCGGGAATATCGGTCGCCTTCTTGCACAGGAAGCTGTGCTTCACCACAGGGCGGGAGATACCGATCATATCGGTCTCTTGGAAGGCATCTTCGCCGATCATGCCGGTCGGCACCTGGCCAGAGAGGATCACCAGGGGAATGGAGTCCATGTAGGCGGTGGCGATGCCGGTGATGCAGTTGGTCGCTCCCGGGCCCGAGGTGACCAGCACGGTCCCCACCTGGCCGGTAGAGCGCGCATAACCGTCCGCCATGTGCACGGCCGCCTGCTCATGGCGCACCAGCACGTGTTCGATCTTGCTGTTCTCGAAAAGAGCGTCATAGATGTCGAGCACCGAGCCACCGGGGTAGCCGAATATGTGCTCAACCCCCTGATCCTCCAGCGCACGAACCACCATCTGGGCGCCTGATAACATCTCCATGATAAAGCCCTCCAGGCTTTGCTCCGTTTTAGCAATGAATACCGGCCCTGCTGCTTCCCGGCACGCTCCCTTCCCGCTCCACGGGAAAGAAACGAGTACAGGGGTGCGGTACTCTCTTTTCAATTCTGTTCACACCCTCTTAAAGGGGTTGAAAAACCAAATTAACCCGCCGACCGGGCCTTGTCCATGAGTTTATGGCGGTGGCGGCAGTCAGATCTGTTGGCGATTGCCACTATTTCAGAGAGCAAATGGGATGGTTTGCGGTGAAACTGCCACTTTAATGAAGGGTGTCAGCATTTATCTCTAAGGCGGGGAGGTAAAATGATGCGCCCGGCGATGCCGGGCGCAGGGGAGATGCCTATTTCTGCCGGTCCTGCTCGTCAGGTTCGGCCAGCCAGACCTGCTGCTCCGGGTCAGTCTCTTCACTGACCGAGATGCTAATACCCATGTCCAGCAGCTCCTTCAGGGTGAGGCTGTCGGCCAGGTTCATGGACTCGCCGTTTTCGTTGGTAAAGCGCATGGTTGTCACTCCTTGATTGCCGCCGTGGCCTATCAAGTCTAGTCAAAGGCCCCGCTCGGTTGCCAGCCAGGCGGCTCCACTTCCCTCTTGCGCCCCCAGATCACACAACCGTTCACTCACCTCTTCGGGAAACTGGGTCTGCTGCCACAGACGCCGGGAGAGGCTCTCGAGGGGCTCATCGGCGCCCGCAACCAACCACTGGGCCAGAGCCTGAGCCACATTGGGCCAGGTGACTCGACCGGGCCCCTCTTCGTCGAGCCAGCGCCGCAGGGCGTTGGCATCCAGGCTGTCCATCAGGGTGGCCAATCCCATCAACTCCAGGCTGCGCCCATTGGTCAGCTGCTCGAACTGCCCATACAGGGGCTTGACCAAGAGCTTCTTGCCCAGGGAAAGCGCCTCGCTGGCCAGCTCGAAGCCGGCGTTGCTGATGACACCGCGACACCCCCGCAGGACATCGATGAATCCCGTGCGCGAGGGAGGACGAAACTCGATGTTGCGCCACTGATATGGCTCCTGCACGTCGGGGTGAAAACAGACGAAGCGATGCAGGGTGAAGCGGGAGAGGAGATCCTGGATCTGCGCCCTCCCCTCGAAGGGGAGGTAAACCAACATGGCGCCGTTATCTGCCAGGCCCTGCAGCGGATCTATGATGGGCGGCAGCAGCGGCGCCCCGAAGTGGAACCAGTGCAACCCTATCTGGCGCTGCACGGGGGCAAAGTGCCGCATCAGCCAGCGGTTGAAACCACTCTCGCCCCAACGGGGCACCGGCCACTCGAAGCTGGCCTGATGGCTGATCCCGAGACTCGGACAACCGGCCCGCTTGGCCGCATAGGCGGTCAGGGGTTCGAAGTCGCTCACCACCAGATCGTAGCCACGGCAGTCGATGGCCGAGAGATCGCGCCAGAAGGCCACGGGGTGGCTGGCGGCCAGGGTCCGCAGGGTAGAGACGCTGCCGTTATGGCTGGCGAAGGTGAGACCGGCGAAGGCACGGTAGTCGCCGAAGGCTTCCATGTCGAAATAGCCGCCCGGATCGCGGCCGCTCAAGATGTAGTCCACCTGTACACCCGATCCCGCCAAGGCTCGCGCCAGCGTGCGAGAGCGCGCGATATGCCCGTTCCCCGTTCCCTGCACCCCGAACAGAATACGCATCATGCCCACTCCAGTGCGAGACGCGCGCAACCGCTACCGAGCAAGGCACCGGCCAGCAGATCGCTCGGGTAGTGCACCCCCAGCAGCAGCCGCGAGGCACCGACTAATGCCGCCCACACCAGCAGGGGGAGCAGCAGGGAGGAGTAGAGACTCCCCAGTACCACGGCCACCAGGAAGGCGGCGGCGGTATGGCCTGAAGGCAGGCTGTAACGATCAGAGGGGGTGATGAAGACGGGCAGGCCTGCCGGGCGCCGGCGCCGGATCAGGTTCTTGAGGAGCAGATAGCAGGGCAGTTCGAGGGCGAAGGCGAGCAGCAGCACCCGTACCCAATGCCAGTGGCTCTCAGCGTCGCTCCACAGCGCCGCGGCCGCCACCAGGGCATAGAGAGGACCATCACCGGTGTGCGACACCAGCCGACTGATCCGGGCCTGGACCCGGTTGTAGGAGTGAGTGAGACAGAGGCGACTCACCCGCTCGTCCCAGCGTTGTACCCGGTTCATATCCAGCCCTCCCTGTCGACGATGAGAGCAGCATGACGAGCGCAGATGACAGTTCGTTGAAGAGGGGATAACAGAATGATGAAAGGGCCCGCAGGCCCTTTCATGGAGACTCAGTGAGCGGCGCCGCCGCGCAACCCGGACGAGATGAGGCGACAGTTGTGCTGTGCCAGACGGGACATGAACCCCTCATCCATGGTGACCCCAAACACCTTCTCGTACATCTCGCGCATCATCAGCGGCTGCCACATCAGGTTGAGGAAGGAGAGTCGCAGCAGGACCGGATCCAGGGACTGATCCAGCTCACCCTTGGCCTCCATCTGCTCGATAAGCTGGTCGAACTGGGGCAGCTGGCGGCTGATCAGCTGGTTGAGCACAAACTCCCGGCCCGGGCTGCTCTCGGCCGCGAGGGCGCTGGTCAGTGTGGTATTGAGCTCCCCTTCCGGCCCCATCACCTGATAGTGGGTAGCGACCAGCTCTTCGAGGCTGCGCTGGGTGCATTCATCGCGCCATACCTGATCGAGCGGCTCGGTCAGTTCGCCCAGCACGGCCTGATAGAGCCCTTCCTTGCTGCCGAAGTAGTAGTGGATCATGGCCAGATTGGAGCCCGCCAGCTCGGCGATCTCACGAGTAGTCACCTTGCTGTAGGGCTGATGACGAAAGCACTCGCGAGCGGCAGAAAGCAACTTATCGCGGATGTCAGAACGTCCGACCGGACGACCAGGTCTGCGTTTTTCCATCGTGGAACCTCAATTTTCTGGATATGGGCCGCCAGTCGATCTCGTTACAAGATCCCCGGAAGGCAGCAGGAATGGCCGCATAATCGTGGTAACAGCGAGGATGGAACAAGGAAATTTGCACTCCTTTACAATTCGATTAAATAACTGCCCCCGTTCACACCACCGGATAGCGGTTGACACAGACCCATATTCTCGATATTGCTAAAAGCGTTTTCGACCAAGGATTGAATCCGTGATGCGTATTGCCACCCCGCTACTACTACTTTCCCTAATCGCGTTCATTCGCGCGGGATCCTTGTAGCCGGGCCTCAGGCATAACCGGAATTTACAAAAACCCGTGCGTCCCGCACGGGTTTTTTTATCGCCGCAGCAGGACGCACACACCAGCCAAAGGAAGAGGTAAGCGACATGTCTAATCGGGTCATCATCTTCGACACCACACTGCGTGACGGTGAGCAGGCCCTGGCGGCCAGCCTGACGGTCAAGGAGAAGCTGCAAATCGCCCAGGCCCTGGAACGCCTCGGCGTCGACGTGATGGAAGTGGGCTTCCCGGTCTCCTCCCCCGGTGATTTCCAGTCAGTGCAGACCATAGCCCGTCACATCAAGAACAGCCGCGTCTGCGCCCTGGCCCGCGCCCTGCCCAACGACATCGACGCCGCCGGCGAGGCCCTCAGGGTGGCCGAGGCCTTCCGCATCCACACCTTCATCTCCACCTCTTCCATCCACGTGGAGAGCAAGCTCAAGAAGCGTTTCGAAGACGTGCTGGAGATGGGCGTCGGGGCCATCAAGCATGCCCTGCGCTACACCGATGACGTGGAGTTCTCCTGCGAAGACGCAGGCCGCACCCCGATCGACAACCTCTGCCGCATGGTCGAGGCCGCCATCAAGGCCGGCGCCCGCACCATCAACATTCCCGACACCGTCGGCTACACGGTCCCGACCGAGTTTTCCGGCATCATCCAGACCCTGTTCAACCGGGTGCCCAACATCGACCAGGCCATCATCTCGGTGCACTGCCACGACGATCTGGGGCTGTCGGTGGCCAACTCCATCGGTGCCGTGCAGATGGGGGCCCGCCAGATCGAGTGCACCATCAACGGCATCGGCGAGCGGGCCGGCAACTGCTCACTGGAAGAGGTGGCAATGATCCTCAAGACCCGCGCCGACATCCTGGGGCTCGAGACCAACATCCGCCACGGCGAGATCCATCGCACCAGCACCCTCGTCAGCCAGCTGTGCAACATGCCGGTGCAGCCCAACAAGGCCATCGTCGGGGCCAACGCCTTCTCCCACAGCTCCGGCATTCATCAGGACGGCGTGCTCAAGGCGAAAAACACCTATGAGATCATCACCCCGGAGAGCATCGGCCTCACCCAGAACAACCTCAACATGACCTCGCGCTCCGGCCGCCACGTCATCAAACACCGCATGGAGCAGATGGGCTACGACGAGAGCAGCTACAGCCTCGACGATCTCTACGCCAAGTTCCTCATCCTGGCCGACAAGAAGGGGCAGGTGTTCGATTACGACCTGGAGGCACTCGCCTTCTTCAGCCAGATCCACGAGGAGCCCGAGCACTTCAAGCTGGAGTATCTGGGCGTACAGAGCGGCAGCTCTGTGATGGCCACTGCCTCGGTCAAACTCAGGGTGGGTGACGAGCTGGTGAGTGAAGCCGCCACCGGCAACGGCCCGGTCGACGCCGTCTACCAGTGCATCAACCGCATCACCGGCTACGAGATCCACATCGACAAGTACGCCCTCAAAGCTAAGGGCGAGGGGGAAGACGCCCTCGGCCAGGTCGACATCGTCGCCGAGTACAAGGGACGCAAGTTCCACGGCATGGGCCTGGCCACCGACATCATAGAGTCGTCGGCCCACGCCCTGCTCCACGTCATCAACAGCATCTGGCGCGCCGATCAGGTGGCCGAGCAGATGGAACGCAACAACAAGATCAAGACGGAGACTGTGTAAACATGACGAGCTATCGGATCGCGGTATTACCGGGGGACGGCATTGGCCCCGAGGTGATGGCCGAAGCCATCAAGGTGTTGGAGAAGGTTCAGGCCAGGTTTGGTTTCCGCCTGGAGTACAGCTGGCACGACGTGGGCGGCATCGCCATCGACAACCACGGCACCCCGCTGCCCCACGGCACCATAGCCGGCTGCGAGGCGGCCGACGCCGTGCTGTTTGGCTCGGTGGGTGGCCCCAAGTGGGAGCATCTTCCCCCCAACGATCAGCCGGAGCGCGGCGCCCTGTTGCCCCTGCGCGCCCACTTCAAGCTCTTCTCCAACCTGCGTCCGGCCCGTCTCTACACCGGCCTCGAGCACTTCTCACCCCTGCGCGCCGACATCTCGGATCGCGGCTTTGACATCCTCTGCGTGCGCGAGCTGACCGGCGGCATCTACTTCGGTCAGCCCAAGGGCCGCGAGGGAGAAGGCGCCACCGAGAAGGCCTTCGACACCGAGGTCTACCACCGCTTCGAGATCGAGCGCATCGCCCGCCTCGCCTTCAACGCCGCCCGAGGCCGCCGTGGCAAGGTGACCTCCATCGACAAGGCCAATGTGCTGGCTTCCTCCGTGCTGTGGCGCGAGGTGGTCAACCAGGTGGCCAAGGAGTTCCCGGACGTGGCGGTGAGCCACATGTACATCGACAACGCCACCATGCAGCTCATCAAGGACCCGGCCCAGTTTGACGTGCTGCTCTGCTCCAACCTGTTTGGCGACATCCTCTCCGACGAGTGCGCCATGATCACCGGCTCCATGGGGCTGCTCCCCTCCGCCAGCATGAGCGAGTCGGGCTTCGGCCTCTACGAGCCGGCCGGTGGCTCGGCGCCGGACATCGCCGGCAAGGGCATCGCCAACCCCATCGCCCAGATCCTCTCTGCCGCCCTGTTGCTGCGCCACAGCCTGGGACAACGCGAGGCGGCCGACGCCATCGAGCAGGCGGTCGCCCAGACCCTGGCCGACGGCTGGTTCACCGGCGATCTGCACAGCGACAGCGCCAGTCACCCGGTGCAGAGCACGGCCGAGATGGGCAGCCGCATCGCCGCCAACATCTGAGCGCAGACCACATAACAAGGACACAGAGCAATGGCCAAAACCCTTTACCAGAAAGTCTTCGACGCCCACGTGGTGCGCGAGGCGGACGGCGAAACGCCCCTCATCTACATCGACCGCCACCTGGTGCACGAGGTGACCAGCCCGCAGGCCTTCGACGGTCTGCGCGCCATGAACCGTCCGCTGCGTCGCCCGGATCTCACCTGGGCCACCATGGATCACAACGTCTCCACCACCACCAAGGACATCGCCGCCTCCGGCGAGATGGCCCGCATCCAGATGGAAACCTTGGCCGCCAACTGCAAGGAGTTCGGGGTTCGCCTCTACGATCTCAACCACCAGTACCAGGGCATAGTCCATGTGATGGGGCCCGAGCTCGGCATCACCCTTCCCGGCACCACCATCGTCTGCGGTGACTCCCACACCGCCACCCACGGTGCCTTCGGGGCCCTGGCCTTTGGCATCGGCACCTCCGAGGTGGAACACGTGATGGCCACCCAGACCCTGAAACAGGGCCGTGCCAAGACCATGCGCATCACGGTGCGTGGCCAGCTGGCCGAGGGCATCAGCGCCAAGGACGTGGTGCTGGCCATCATCGGCAAGGTCGGCCATGCCGGCGGTACCGGCTATGTGGTGGAATTCGCCGGTGAGGCCATCGAAGGGCTCACCATGGAAGGGCGCATGACGGTCTGCAACATGGCCATCGAGCTCGGCGCCAAGGCCGGCATGATAGCCCCCGACCAGACCACCATCGACTACATTCGCGGCAAGGTGTTCGCCCCCCAGGGCGAGGCACTGGAGCAGGCCATCCACTACTGGCAGAGCCTCAAGAGCGATGCCGATGCCACCTTCGATGCCGAAGTGGTATTGGACGCGGCCGACATAGCGCCGCAGGTGACCTGGGGCACCAACCCGGGCCAGGTGATCGACGTCAACGCCCCGATCCCTTCCCCCGATAGCTTTGACGATCTCATCGAGCAGCAGTCTGCCCGCAAGGCGCTGGAATACATGGGGCTGAGCGCCGGCCAGAGACTCACCGAGGTGGCCATCGACAAGGTGTTTATCGGCTCTTGCACCAACAGCCGCATCGAGGATCTGCGTGCCGCCGCCGCCATCGCCCGTGGGCGCAAGGTCGCCGCCGGAGTACAAGCCCTGGTGGTCCCCGGCTCGGAGCAGGTGAAGGCCCAGGCGGAGGCCGAGGGCCTCGACGCCATCTTCCTCGAGGCCGGTTTCGAGTGGCGTCTGCCGGGGTGTTCCATGTGCCTGGCCATGAACAACGACCGCCTGCAACCGGGCGAGCGCTGCGCCTCCACCAGCAACCGTAACTTCGAAGGGCGCCAAGGGCGTGCCGGCCGCACTCATCTGGTCAGCCCGGCCATGGCCGCCGCGGCCGCCGTGACCGGCCACTTCACCGATATCCGCACCCTGTAAGGAGAGAGCGATGACTGGATTTACCCAACACACGGGTCTCGCCGCGCCCCTGGACCACGCCAACGTGGACACCGACGCCATCATCCCCAAGCAGTTCCTGCAGAAGGTGAACCGCACCGGTTTTGGCAAGCACCTGTTCCACGACTGGCGCTTCCTCGATGACGCCGGGCAGCAGCCCAACCCCGAGTTCGTGCTGAACCAACCCCGTTTCGCCGGTGCCAGCATACTGTTGGCGCGCGAGAACTTCGGCTGTGGCTCGAGCCGCGAACACGCGCCCTGGGCGTTGGCGGACTTCGGCTTCAAGGCGATGATAGCCCCGAGCTTTGCCGACATCTTCTACGGCAACGCCATCAACAACGGCATGGTGCCGGTACGCCTGAAGGAGGAGGAGGTCGACGCCCTGTTCCAGCTGGTCGCCGCCCACCCGGGCCAGACCATTACGGTGGATCTGGAAACCTGCCAGGTGCGCGCCGGGGATCTCTGCTTTGGCTTCGAGATCGACCCCTTCCGCCGCCACTGCCTGCTCAACGGCCTGGACAGTATCGGTCTGACCCTGCAACACGACGACGCCATCAGGGCATACGAGGCCAAACAGCCCGCCTGGCTCTGAGACCGGCCGACACACTAGAATGGGAGCGTTTGCTCCCATTTTTTATGGATGACCCATGCGCCTGCTCCCCCTGCTTTGCCTCTTGCCCCTGCTCGCCACGGCCAAACAACTCTCCTTCACCCGCCAGGGGGAAGAGGTGCGGGTGCGCTGGGAGCAAGGCCAGGAGGCAAAGAGCCTGAGCTACCAGCTGGCCCCGGGCAAGATCCCCCCCCTCATCGCCTTCCCCCCCGAGCGGTTTCGCCGCGAGATACTGCAGAGCCTGCTACAACAGGGGCAGACCCGGTTTCCTACCGTCTCGTTTCGGCTGGGGCGGGACGGGGAGCTCAACCTGTCGGCTCGCAGCCAGGAGGGTGTCAACCAGGCGATGGACTGGCTCAACAAGACTCGCCCCGAGCTCGAGCAGGCCTGGCTCACCCGTTACTACTTTCAGCCCTTCACCGATCCGGCCGGCGCCGAGGCGGTCAAACAGGATCATGTGCGCATCGCCCTGGAGAGCCGCGACGAGCTGGCCCCCCTCGCGAGCCAGCTCAAGCAGGAGGGGGGCGATGAGATGGCGGCCAGGCGCAAGAGTGCCGAGACGGTGCTCGCCTTCGTTCAGGCCATCCCCTATGCCCTGCTCGACAACAATGGCGTACGCGGCGGCCGCGGCTTCTTGAGCCCGCGTCAGGTGCTGCTACAAAACCGCGGTGACTGTGACAGCAAGGTGACCCTGATGGCCGCCCTGCTCGGCCAGATCCACCCAGAACTCAAACAGTTGATGATCTTTACGCCGGATCACGCCCTGCTGGGCCTGGCCCTGCCTGCGGGTGCCGGGGAGCAGAAGCTGGAATGGGAGGGAGAGAGTTATCTGCTGATGGAGCCGACAGGCCCGGCCGAGCTGCCCATCGGGCAGTTGGCACGGACCAGCCAGGTGATGGTAGAGAGCGGGCAATTTCGTGCCCAGCCGGTTCAGGCGACGGTGACGAACTCCACCGCCAGTCGGTAGCCCCCCTCTTCGTCTGTGATACGGATGATACGCGCCTCCGCTGCGAAGGGGGGCAGCAGATTACTTGAGGTCGCGAGGTTGACCCTGACGGGCTCGTCGGGATTTATCTGATCCGTCTCGATAAAGATCCCCATGCCGTTGGCGCTCAGATCCCGGCAGATGCCGGTCAGGTGTTGCGCCCCCTGGTGCAAGGACACTGGCGCATTGATGACCATACGCTGAAATGCCCTTCTCTCCCTGCTCGAATCGATCACGCTCACTCCTCCATTTGTTCTGGCTCACCCCATCAAACGTTAATACAATGTGCCGCGTCGCTCAAACGGGGTGCAGTCACCTGCTGAGATTATACCCGTCGACCTGATCCAGATAATGCTGGCGGAGGAATTTGAGGCACGGCGCTCACTTTGCGCCCCCATCCGTCGGCTCCTGACAAGGAGTTTCCCCATGATTCGTTCTGCCCTGGCCGCTCTGGCCCTACTCTCGACCCCTCTCATGGCCGAGACCCTGACCGTCTACACCTACGACTCCTTCACCGCCGACTGGGGGCCGGGCCCCAAGATCAAGCAGGCGTTCGAGAAGGAGTGCGGCTGTACCCTCAACTTCGTGGCGCTGGAAGACGGGGTGGCCATCCTCAACCGGCTTCGCCTCGAGGGGAAACACGGCAAGGCCGACCTGGTGCTGGGGCTCGACGATGGCCTCATCGCCGAGGCGCGCCAGAGTGGCCTGTTCGCGCCACACCAGGCCGATCTCACCCCGCTGACCCTGCCTGGCGGCTGGCAGGATGATACCTTCCTCCCCTACGACTACGGCTGGTTCGCCTTCGTCTACGACGGTAGCAAGCTCAAGAACCCGCCGACCAGCATGAAGGCCCTGCTCGAGCGGGACGATCTCAAGGTGATCTACCAGGATCCGCGCACCTCTACCCCGGGCCAGGGGCTGATGCTCTGGATGAAGTCCCTCTACGGGGATCAGGCCGCCAGCCAGTGGCAGAAACTGGCCGCCAAGACGGTCACCGTCACCAAGGGGTGGTCAGAGGCCTATGGCATGTTCCTCAAGGGAGAGGCTGACATGGTGCTCTCCTACACCAGCTCACCGGCCTATCACCGCATCGCCGAGAACCAGCAGCAATACCACGCCGCCATGTTCGACGAGGGACACTACCGCCAGGTGGAAGTGGTAGCCCGGCTGGCCAGCAGCCAGCAGCCTGAGCTGGCGAAGCGCTTCCTCAACTTCGTGCTGACGCCGGCCTTCCAGGAGGCGGTGGCCACCGGTAACTGGATGTACCCGGTGACCCAGGCCACCCTGCCAGGGCCCTTCGCCACCCTGCCTACCCCGGCCAACACCCTCAGCATAGCCCCGGCCAAGGTAGCCGAGGAGCGCAAGGGATGGATCCGTGAGTGGTTGCAGGCCGTCACCCGCTGATGCGCCGTCTCTGGTGGCTGCCGGGGAGCCTCTCCGGTAGTCTGATCCTGTTGCTGGGTTTGGCCCCTCTCGGGGCCCTCTTGTGGCAGGCGGGGGAGCTCACTCCCCTGGCGCTGCTGCAAGACCCTTACCTGCGCCATGTGCTGATCTTCAGTCTGAGTCAGGCGGCCCTCTCTACCGTGCTCAGCCTGGGGCTGGCCATCCCCCTGGCTCGCGCCCTGTCGCGCCGCCACTTTCCGGGGCGGCACCTGCTCATCAAGCTGTTTGGCCTCTCGCTGGTGCTGCCCGTCATCATCGCCATCTTCGGCATAGTGACGGTACACGGCCAGCAGGGCTGGATCGCCTCGCTGCTGCGCCACGCCGGCATCGAGGTGGGCAACTACCTCTACGGCCTCACCGGCATACTGCTGGCTCACGTCTTCTTCAATATGCCCCTGGCGGCGCGCCTGTTGCTGCAGGCCATCGAGGGGATCCCCGACTCGAGCTGGCGGCTGGCCAGCCAGCTGGGACTGAACTCGGGCCAGCTGCTTCGGGTACTGGAGTGGCCCGTGATGCGCGCCCATCTACCCGGGCTCGCCAGCCTCATCTTCATGCTCTGCTTCACCAGCTTCACGACCGTGCTGGCCCTCGGCGGTGGACCCAAGTCGACTACGCTGGAGGTGGCCATCTATCAGGCCCTGCGCCTCGACTTCGATCTGGCGACGGCGGGCTCCCTGGCCCTGCTGCAACTGATCCTGAGCGGCCTGATCCTGTGGGGTCAGCACAAGCTGCAACGCTCGACACCGAGCCGGATCGCGCCGGGTCGCCGGGCCGAGCGCCCGGATCGCCACCACTGGCAGACCCGGCTCTGCGACACCCTGACCCTGGCCCTGGCCATCGGGATCTTTCTGCCCCCCTTGCTCGCCATCATAGGTGCCGGGTTGAACCCTGAGCTGCTGACGTCGCTCGCCAGCGAGCGCCTCTGGCAGGCAACCCTCCTCTCTTTGCAGATCGCCTTGCTGGCCGGCCTGCTGGCGCTGCTGCTGGGGGGCGGTTTGCTGCTCACCAGCCGCCACCTGAAGCTGCGTCGTCGCGAGCGCCGTCATGCGGCCCTGTGGGAGGCGAGCGGTTCGCTGATCCTGATGCTGCCGGCCGTGGTGATGAGCACAGGTCTCTTCATCCTGTTCATGCCCTGGGTCGATGTCTTCGCCATCGCCCCCTGGCTGGTGATCCTGGTCAATGCCCTGATGGCGCTCCCCTATGTGATCCGCACCCTGTCCGGCCCCATGCAGCTGGTGGCGCGCCAGTACGATCGCCTGGGCGACAGCCTGGGTGTGCTCGGCTGGTCACGCCTGCGCCTCATCGAGTGGCCCCTGCTGCGCCGTCCAATGGCCCTGGCGTTGGCCCTGGCCATGACCCTCTCCCTCGGGGATCTCGGGGCCATCGCCCTGTTTGGCAGCAGCGAGATGGCGACCCTGCCCTGGCTGCTCTATCAGCAGCTCGGCAGCTATCAGCTGGGGCCTGCCGCCGCCACGGCCCTGCTGCTGCTGCTCCTGTGCCTGGCCCTGTTTGTGCTGACCGAGCGCGTTCTTGGAGGTAAAGATGCTCATTCTGGATAACCTGACGGCCCGCTACCCGGACTGGAGCGTCACCTTCTCCACCCGGCTTGAGGCCGGAGAGATAGTCGCCCTGATAGGGCGCAGCGGCGCCGGCAAGTCGACCCTGCTCGGTATGCTGGCGGGCTTTGTGCCTGTCACCGCCGGGCAGTTCACCTTCGCCGGCCGCGACCTCTTGCCTCTGACACCGGCCGAACGTCCCGTGACCACCCTGTTCCAGGATCACAACCTGTTCTTGCACCTGACGGTGCACGACAACATCGCCATCGGCCTGCACCCGGGTCTGCGCCTGAGCGCAGAGCAGCGAGAGCAGGTCACCCGAGCCGCCGCACGAGTGGGGCTTGAAGCCATGCTGGACCGCCTGCCCGAGCAGCTCTCCGGTGGCCAGCAGCAGCGCGTCGCCCTGGCCCGTGCTCTGGTGCGTGATCGCCCTCTGCTGCTGCTCGACGAGCCCTTCTCGGCCCTGGACCCAGCCCTGCGCCGGGAAATGCTGGGGGAGGTTGTGCAGCTGGCTCGCAGCCGTGGCACCACTGTGCTGATGGTCTCTCACAACCCGGAGGATGCCGAGCTTATCGCCGACCGTCTGCTCTTCATCGATGAGGGACGTATCGCCTTCGACGGTACGCCCCGGGCCCTGACCACCCCCCCCCTGCCTGCCCTGGCCGCCTATCTGGGCAAACACCCATAGAGAAGGGGAGCCTGGGCTCCCCTTCTCGCTCACCGTCAGGTGGTCGCGCTTTACAGATTCTCTTCGGCGAAAGAGGCGAGGCGACTTCGCACCACGCCGTTGAGGTAGACGTTGGCACTCCCCTCGAAGTCTTTGAATCGCTCGACGATATAGGTGAGACCCGAGGTAACCGGACTGAGGTAACTGGAATCGATCTGCGCCAGGTTACCCGAGCAGACGATCTTGGTCCCCTCACCACAGCGGGTGATGATGGTCTTGATCTGGGAGGCGGTCAGGTTCTGGCACTCGTCCAGCAGCACGAAGGTGTTCTGGATGCTGCGCCCACGCATGAAGTTGACCGATTTGAACTGGATATTAGCCTTCTCCATGATGTAGCTGAGCGATCCGCTCATGTTCTCATCCTGCTTGTGCAGCACCTCCAGAGTGTCCGTGATGGCCGCCAACCAGGGCATCATCTTCTCTTCCTCGGTACCGGGCAGGAAGCCGATGCTCTCGGCGATCTCGGGAGTATTACGGGTGACGATGATCTTGTCGTAGATCCCCTTCTCGATGACCAGCTCGAGCGCCGCCGCCATCGCCAGCAGGGTCTTGCCGCAGCCGGCAGGCCCGGTCAGGATCACCAGATCGATATGGGGATCGAGCAGGGCATCGAGGGCCATCCCCTGATAGACGTTCTTGGGGTGTACTCCCCAGGCCTTGCGCGACATCAGACGGTCACGGCTGATATCCCGCAGGCGAATCTTGCCCCCTTCATGGCTGAGCACGCGCGCCGCGAAGAACTGCTCTTCGTCGACAAGATACTGATTCACATGCACCGGCTCGAGCAGATGCTCATCAATGACGTGCACCGTCTCACGGCCATGGGTCTCGCTCTCGCACTCTCCGACCCGCTCCCAGAAGCTGCCAGACACCACCTGAAAGCCCTTGGCCAGCAGGCGAATATCGTCGATCAACTGGTCGCTGCGATAGTCCTCCACATGAGCCAGCCCCGCCCCCTTGGCCTTGAGGCGCATGTTGATGTCCTTGGTCACCAACACCACCTGGCGTTTGTGCTCATGCTTTTGCAGGTAGAGAGCCGCATTGATGATGCGGTTGTCGGCCTCCTTGTTGGTGAAGAGCTCCTCATCCTGCGGCAGATGGTGATCGCTGAAGATAGAGATACTCCCCGTCGCCTCTCCCGCCAGCGCCACCCCTTGGGCAATCTGCTCGGGCGTGGCACTGCGGAACACATCCTCCAGCGCCCGGATGGCGACGCGGGCATCCCGGCTGACATCCTTGTGGCGGTCCTTGATGTTGTCGAGCTCTTCGAGCACCGTCATGGGGATGAGCACGTCGTGCTCTTTGAAGGAGTAGATAGAAAGGGGTTCGTGCAAGAGTACGTTGGTGTCCAGGATAAACAGCTTCCGGTCGGTGTTATCCATAAGCATCCTCCTTGGCCAAGAGGCCATGCGGTATAGTCCAGATGACATTAAAACCACACCGGCATGACACTTCTATTACCCCTCACGCTACGCCCGATTTAACCGTGGTGCAACATGGCGGTGCTCAGGCGTTCGAGAAACGCGCATTCAGCCACACTTTGAATCACCACAATTGAGGCAGGTCATGCAGCCATCTTGCAGCACGAGCGCCTGGTAATGGCACTTGGGGCAGAGGCTGGCCGAGGGGGGAAACCCTGTAGCGGCATCATACTTTTCAGCCAGATATGCCTTCTGAGCCGAGTCCGTCTCGGGAGACGCCAGCATACCAATCTCGATCAGATGGGTTTCGATCACGTTGCCAATACCGGCGATCAGGGAGGGAACGTAACGACCGTGATCCCAGTATCCGCCCTTGGGATCGAAGACGCTGCGCAGCTCTTCGACCAGAAAAGTCACATCACCCCCCTTGCGAAAAACCGCCGAGATGATGCGGGTAAGGGCCACGATCCACTGGTGATGCTCGAGACTCTTGGTGTTGATAAAGATCTCGAAGGGGCGCCGGATCTCGTGCTCGCTCCCCTCGTTGAGCACCATGTCGTTGATAGTGATAAAGAGGGAGTGCTCGCAGACGTGTTGCGGGGTCTTGAGCTTGTAGGTGGTGCCGGTCAGACGCTCGGGACGTATTACTGTCTCGTGCATCTGGATGGGGGCCGGAGCGCTCTCGGGCGGCACGACCCGATAGGCCACTATCTTGCTGTCGATCTTCCTTGCCATCGAGCCCTCCTTAAAGCTTGCCGTAGTAGCCCTCTTTCAGGGCATCAAACAAATTGGCCGCCGTATGCAGCTCACCGTCGTACTCCAGCTCCTCGTTACCCTGGACGGTAACCAGCGAGCCATCCTCCAGGGTGAATTCATAACGGGTCGCCGCGAGATCCGCCTCCCGCACCAGCACTCCCTGAAACGCCGCCGGATTGAATCGAAAGGTGGTACACCCCTTGAGCCCGGCCTCCACCGCCTCGAGGTAGATGGCCTTGAAGGCGTCGAAGGGGTAATCCGTCGGCACATTGGCGGTCTTGGAGATGGAGGAGTCGACCCAGCGCTGGGCCGCGGCCTGCATCCTTACATGCTGCGTCGGCGTGACCTGTTCGGCTGTCACGAACCAGTCGGGCAGACCTGATTCGGGTGTGGCATTCGAATCGACCAGAGCACGGTAAGCCAGCAGTTCGAAGGAGTAGACGTCGACGCTCTCCTTGCTCTTGCGCCCGGGTCGGATCAGGTTGCGCCGGTAGTGATGGGCAAAGCTCGGCTCTATGCCATTACTGGCGTTGTTGGCCAGCGAAAGGGAGATGGTCCCCGTCGGCGCTATGCTGCTGTGATGGGTAAAGCGCCCTCCCACCCTCGCCAGTTCATCGACGAGCTCGGGCTCCACACTGGCCAGCTGCTGCATGTAGCGGCTGTAACGGGCGTGCAGCACCTTCCCCTTCACCCTGTCGCCGACCTTGAGTCCATCTTTCGCCATCTCTGGTCTAAGCCTCAGCAGTCGGGGTGTTACCTCAAACTCCTCCTCCATCACGGGTGCAGGGCCCTTCTCTTTGGCCAGCTCCAGCGCCGCCTTCCAACCGGTCAGCGCCAACACGTACGCCACCCGCTCGGTGAAGGCGATGGCATCGGGGGATCCGTAGGCCAGCCGTAATTGGGCCAGGGCGGAGCCCAGGCCAAGAAATCCCATACCATGACGCCGTTTGCGCCGCAGCTCTTCGCGCTGCTCGGGCAGCGGCAAACCACTGATCTCCACTACGTTGTCGAGCATGCGGGTAAAGAGTGCGATCACACGGGTAAACCGATCCCAGTCGAACCGAGCCTGCTGGCCGAAAGAGCCCAGCACGAAGCCCGTCAAATTGATGGAGCCCAGCAGGCAAGCGCCATAAGGGGGAAGAGGCTGCTCCCCACAGGGATTGGTAGCCCGGATCGATTCGCAGAACCAGTTGTTGTTCATCTCGTTGACCCGATCGATCAGAATGAACCCAGGCTCACCATAGTCGTAGGTAGAAGCCATGATGAGATCCCACACACGACGAGCCGGCAGGGTACGATAGACACGGCACGCCACCTTCCCCTCCTCGTTGTGAACGCCTTCCCGCGTTGGCCAGTCGGTCCACACCACCTGAGCGGCGTCTTCCAAAGCGACCCCCTCACTCTTCAGCTGAGCCTCAGACCAAGGGAAGATCAGCGCCCACTCCCGATCCTCTCGCACCGCGTCGATAAACGCCTCTGTGATCAGCAAGGAGAGGTTGAACTGACGCAGCCGCCCATCCTCACGCTTGGCCCGGATGAAGTCGATCACATCGGGATGACGCACGTCCATCACCCCCATCTGGGCTCCGCGTCGCCCACCCGCCGAGGAGATGGTCGAGCACATCTTGTCGAAGATATCCATGAATGAGAGAGGGCCCGAGGTAGCGGCCCCGGCGTCCGAAACGGGGGCGCCTTTGGGCCTCAGGGTCGAGAAGTCATAACCGATGCCACAACCGGCCTTGAGAGTAAGGCCGGCCTCTCGCACCTTGGCCAGGATGTCATCCATCGAATCTTCTATGGTGCCGGAGACGGTGCAGTTAATGGTGGAGGTGGCCGGCTTGTAGGCCAGCGCATCGGCATTGGAGAGGATCCTTCCTGCCGGTATGGCCCCCTGGCGCAATGCCCAGAGAAACTCGGGATACCACTGCTCACTGCGACTCTCTAAAGCGGCCAGGGTTCGGGCAACCCGCTTCAGGGTGTCGTCCGGCGTCTCGTCGATCGGTCTGCCTCCACCATCATGCAGACGATACTTGCTGCGCCAGATATCGAGAGAGGTGGGCTGCAGCGGCAACACCAGCGAGTCGCCATCCGATCGGAGCCTTGTCGTCATACCTGCCTCAACACAAGATGTTGTGCCAATAATAAAAACATAACACAAAATGATGAGTTAACCGGAGGATGCATCACATCCATAAAAAACAAACCCCCGACACAAGGGCCGGGGGTATCAATGTCATCCGCCGCGATCAGGGCTTCTTGACGTAAACGGTGGGCTGCTCACCATTAAGGTCGAGATAGAACTCGTAGACGCCGTCAGCCTCCGGAGAGAACTTCATGTCCTCATACTTGGAGCAAGGGTTTGCCGGAACCGGGGCCCCCCCCAGAGAGGCGACACCATCACTCGGGCTGGCATAACCATAGTTGGTACCGCAGCTCCAGTTTGCATCGGCAAACTTGAACTTGTAGGGAGCCCACTCTTTTTTCAGCGTCCCCTTGGCCATGTAGACTTTGTCGCTGACTTGGACAACCTTGCTCTCATCGAGCGCCTGCCAGTCGTTCATCTCACCGCGCAGGAAAATAGCCTTGCCGCCGAAGTCACCCGTATCGGCAGCCTGATCGCCGTTAGATGCACAACCACCCAATACCAGGGTTCCCGCCGCCAGTATCATCGTTACTGTTTTCTTGAACATCAGTCCTTTCCTCGGATCCTAATTGTTGTTCCTGCCGCTCATATAGCGGTCATGCTATTTAAGCAGAGCCTCACAACATAGAAGGTTAGCGGGGTCACACTCCCTCAACCTCGTTACGGCAGAACAAAAAAGAAACCGATTTCAGACACCTCGGCACTGAAAAGGCCATAAGAAACAGCCCGGTCTTTCGACTGGGCTTCTCTATTCAGTGGCGGAGTGGCAACCGCGCCAGTGGCTGATGTGGAGGGCGCAGCCCGACCTCCTTCAGCCGTCCGGCGCCACCATGTCGCTAAATGAACCAATGCAAAAAGGCCTTCCCGCGTGGGAAGGCCTTCGAAATTA
>NZ_CDCE01000006.1 GCF_000819805.1 Aeromonas diversa CDC 2478-85 | reverse complement strand
CCTTCTCTGGGTTCACCGCCAACTTCGTTCATCGAGTCCTTCGCAAACATGGCATCCTCTCCCACGGAACTGGTAGGGATTTACCACGCGTCGAGCAGGCACGTATGTACCAGTTGCCAATCGAGCGCATCATCATGGCCCGTGACAAGCTACTTGAACAAGACTGTCAGTCAGCCGGTGATTAACCTTGGATGTGGGGCCGCAGAACGCGGCCCCGATTACGCTTAATGGAGGCGAGATTGCTCGTCATCTTCCTGCTCATCAAATAGATGCGCTCGCTTATGCGTCAGCTGGGCGATCAACTTCTCCTGTGACCACACCTTAGCCTGCCAGTCATTCTCAACACGAGTCCGAAGCTGTTGGAAAAAGTACTCATCAGCAACCGCCATCAAGTAAGCCAGCTCGAGCACTTCGTCGCCATTCAACGCGACCTTACGAGCTTTACGTTTGGCGCTCTCACTGACCTTCATCTCATGCTGGGTTTGGGCAATGCGCAGTCCTTGAAGAGCCGGGTTAAGACCACTAATCACTTTCTGGTTTAACCCATGCTTGATGCTATCCATCAAGGACTTACCCAAGATTCCCCCCGTGGGCACGGTAACTGATGCAACGAAAAGGCTGAACTCCAGCAGCTCTTCCTCGGTCAAGTCACCACACATCAGCATGTGCTCGAGTGAACGCCCTGACTTCCCGAATACCTTCTCGATTAGTTCATGATTGATCTTCATGATGCTGTCCTTTGGTTTTGGCAAGATTGCCGCCCCAAGATTTAAGTCCCCCTTTAGGGGGACAAAAGCATCAAAATAGAATCGATATTTATTCCCTTTCGACCGGGCTTACCCCTGGTATCGCAGTATCCGAGGTCTCGCCTGCCTCAGTTCATTGGGTAACCCTGACTGCGACGCCTAAAAATCATGGTGACATCACCATCAAGGCAGATGGTTCGGTTCCTATCATAGGAACGGGACAGCCCATTAAAATCAATTGGTTATAGATAAACCGTCCATCTTTTCATTACCACTCACCCACGATGGGTGAGTCGAGGGTGAGTCAGCTTGCGGTTTCATCAAGGATAAGAGGGGGCTGGATGAGCCAGAGGGGGGGGGTGGTCGAGCCAAGGTAGGGGGGCGGTATCCCCTCCCGCCGCCGCGAATGCAGAATCGGTCACCAATGACCGCTTACATTCGCAGCATTTTTTCAATTCCGATGCAGCAGACAATCGAGGCCCTAATCAGGCTTCGCGGCCACTCCAGTATGTACGAGAGAAAAATTTCCAATTTTTGCCCCCTGTAAGATGGCTTCTTTTCTCATACATTCTCGCTATCCAGTACTTCCACTGGAGATGACAAGGAGATTTATGATGAGCAATAACAAAAAACCAATGACCACAGATGCCGTATCTCGTATTCATAGCGCGGAAGCTCGGGATAACGGCGGCGAGGTACGTAAAGATAGCTTCACCGCTCGCGCACAAAGAACCGTTGCCGTCACACCGCCAAAAACAGCACCGAAAAAGTAATAAAACCACATATCTAAAAAAGATGACGACGATAATGAATGATTTTTGCGGGGAGCCTACGGCTCCCTGCTGCCAATAGCTTCATTATAAAACCGTTGATAATGACTAAAACATGCAACTTGAACATTATTAAATTCAGAGGAGTGCGTTACTTTAACCCACCCGGACAATATGTCCGCAACATACCAAGCTGGCTCACAGTAATTCAGCACTTCCGCTTCATCAAGGTCCTTCTTTTGTGATAGCTCTTCAAATGCACCAAAGAACCATTTTTTCACGGTTTTAAATTTCAGATTCCTTTCCTTTGCATAAAACTGACGCAAGTTGGTTTTTATAGAATCTTCATTGCAATTAGCATACTTAGAAAATGCTTGATAGCCTAACGCCTTAGACTCAAAAGCTTGAAGCAAGGGTTCAAATATACCTGACCTATGGGGTACCCAATCCTCAAGAGGAGATGTAGGCATCAGCTTTAAAAATAGAGATTTCTTATTCTCCATCGATACCTTGCTGTTAAAATCAGCGTCGAACGCGGCAAACACCTTAATAAACATGTATATGTTTAGATAATGTAGAGTTTTAGCCAAAGCCTCATTATCTTCAAGCTCTATATTTACATCACAATCATTGACAACCGCCCCAACACCCAGCTCAGTCAGACTTGACAATACCCAGTCGTTATCAATTACTTTCTGAATTCGCTCTTGGCCCTCAAGGCCATCCAAGCTATCAAGCAACTCCTGCACTTTACCAAGCAGATGATTAGCTTGTATACACGCCTGCGGATAATATCCATTAACTTGTAACGCTTCAAATAAGGCTGGCCATTTAGCCCGAGCAGAGAACTGAACTCTCAGAATAGGTTTGGAGTCTGGCTCCAGGCATTCAGGATCTACACCCTGAGAGATAAGGTATTCTTTTAATCTATGGAAGAACTTTTCAGCCTGAGGCGTTACCTTTACTGGTTCATTTAATGAAAAAAACTTCTTGAGTGTTTTTGCACATGGCGCATGCAACTTTCCTTCATTCAGTAATGGAGAGCTAAATATCCCATGGAAAAAATCCCCTGCCGAAGGATAGCCAAGCCACTCAATATATTTCTCTGGATCATAAAGAAACACTTAATACCCCCATCGATTAAAAGCTAATGGCATCTTGTTCAGTTTCTCTCTGTGTTCACGCCAATTGGGCAAGTGCAAGTCCATCAGGGAGATAAATCGCTGGTTATGTTTGCGCTCAAGCAAATGGACCAGTTCGTGAACAACGATAAACTCCAAGCACTCAGGGGGCTTCTTGACTAGTTCGAGGTTAATCCAGATGCGAGCAGTATCCGTTTTGCAACTACCCCACATGGTCTTCATGCGTTTGATACCAACAAAAGAAGGTGACACCCTTAACGCCTCCTGCCACTTGGCAATAAGACCCGGCAAACGCTGGCGTAGCAGTTGACGATACCACTCTAGCAACAATGCCTCGCGACGATCCGTATCATAATGAGCGGGTACTCGCATCCGGATCCAGCCACCCTGCAGCTTGACGCTGTGGGCGCCCTCGGTCGGGATCACATCCAGTCGGTAGCCTCGCCCCCAAAGATAGTGAGTCTCTCCGCTACACATCTTGCGCTCGCTCTGACGCGGCTGGGTAACAAACGCAGCCTGCTGCTGTCGGATCCAGGCCAGTCTTCGCACCACAGCAACCCGAATGGCGGTATCTGACAAAGCAGCGGGCGCAGAAACCCGCACTCGTCCATCAGGGGGCAATACATTGATATGCAAGTTCTTGATGCCCTTGCGCTGCAGTTCGAACGTCAGCTCACCAAAGGTAACCAACGCCATCAATGGTACTCCGGCTGGGCTTTTACCAGAGTCATCACATCCGCGACGGTCACATCGTACTCTTTGATTTCTTCGGCAATAGCGAAGGCAACCTCTCGCTCTTTGAAGCGATCACCGAGCCAGTCCGCCTTTTTGGTATATCTGACAGCAGTATCGATCTTAGTCACCAGCACTTCATCGCAGCCCAAATTGTCATAGAGCGCACGCTTGGCCGATGTATTGACACTGGCAGGATAGGTCTGTGCTCCCCCGCTGGCTGGACGTTTCACCTTCATGGCCAGCTCGCGCACCTTTTCCAGATACTCCTGGTAAGAGATAGCCTGAGAGCGGCGCAGCTCAATCAGCTCATCGAGCAGCACCGACATCTTTTCGTAGTACTTGGGGTTAACCGGATTCTCGTCAACGATGGTGCGTCGCACGTTGTTTTCAATCGCCTCAGCCATGGCCTCGGGGTCTTTACGCAGCCCCTCGGGTGCTCCCTCAAGCCCTTCAGCCCCCCGCTCGATGATCAACTCCAACAGTCCCAGCTCTTCAAAGTCCATCAGGGTTTCACTGGGGTCGGCATCGATATAGAGATCCAGCATCTGCCGCATCGCCGGCTCGAACTGCTTCATATCGACGTGATCACTACTGGCTACTTTGATCATGTCGCGCACTTTGCTGTAGTGCTCCACCTCACGACGGATTGCAGCAGCCTGGCCCGCACTATAACCTGCCTCTTCCATCTCCCCTGCCAGCGCGGTGAACGCACGGATAAGCTTGGCGACATATTGATAGAGGGTTAGACGCAGCGCCTCCTTGTCGAGCAGCTCATCTTCGTCTGCCCCCGGAGCACAGCAGAAGTAGTGCTGATAATCCAACTCTTCGCGGGGGACCTTGACCGGTTCACAGAGCGTTCGTACCGCCTCCTGGGCATCATCAAGGTCTTTCTTCCCTTGTGCCAAGCGATCTTTCAGCAACCCAGCCACATCCTCCTTGTCATAGCTCTCAAACGCCTCGGCCGTGTAATCCTTGACGGTTTTCTCAAGAGAACGGAACAGGTCCTTGTAATCGACGATATAGCCATACTCCTTGTCGGCACCATCGAGCCGGTTGACCCGGCAGATAGCCTGAAAGAGGTTGTGATCGGCCATCTTTTTATCGATGTAAAGGTAAGTCGCCGACGGCGCATCGAAACCGGTCAACAGCTTGTCCACGACAATCAGCAGCCGCATCCGACCCGGCTCCTTGATAAAGCGCTGTTTGACCGTTTTCTCAAACTCCTCCACCCGCTTGCCAGCCTCATCCTCGCTCTGGCCGAAAAAGTTCGCCAGCATCTTGCGATAGATATGGTATTTCGCCAGCTTTTCGGTCAACCCCGCACCGGTCGTCTGTCCTTTTATATGGCTGGCATTAGGCTGATAGCTGGTGATGATGGCACACTTGTCAGCAAATCCCGCCTGACTGAATAGCTCATAGCTTTTGCAAGCCTGATAAACGCTGGAGCACACCAACATGGCATTGCCACGGCCATCCGCCAAGCGCTGTTTACGGTCAAAATCGAGCAGGATATCGGCCACAATCTGCTCAAGCCGTGAGCGGCTCGAGAGCAGCTTCTGCATCGAAGCCCACTTCTCTTTTAGCTGCTGACGACCAAGCCGAGATAGAGTTTTGGTCTTCACCTCGAACCATTCGTCCACCTTGGCCTGAGACTTGACCCGTTGGTCAATGTCGCGGGCCTCATAACGCAAGTCCAGCACCACTCCATCGCTCACCGCCTCGTCAAACTTGTAGGTGTGAATGAAGGGGCCAAACACTTCCACCGACTTCTTCTTATCCTTCTTCATCAGAGGTGTGCCGGTGAAGCCAATAAAAAGTGCCTCGGGCAATATGCTCTTCATGGCCCCATGCAACTTGCCCGACTGAGTACGGTGGCACTCATCCACGAACACAAAGAGTTTGCCCTTGGGCGAAAAATCAACCGGCAGACTGGCTTTGAGCTCGGCGATAAATTCATCGTCATCTCGCTCATCCGTCTCACCTTCTTCTTCCGTGTGTCGGCCAAATTTGTGTACCAAAGAGCAAAGCAGCCAAGGGTGTGCATCGTTAAGACGGCGCACCAGATCGGCCCCACTCTTGGTCCGCAGGATCTCCTCTTCAACCCCGGCAAATACCTTCTCTATCTGCTCATCGAGTTCGGTACGGTCAGTAATGATCAAGACACGGCTGTCAGCGACATTTTCTCGGATCCACTTGGCCAGCCACACCATGGTCAGGCTTTTACCACTACCCTGGGTATGCCAGATGATCCCGCCCTCATGGCGTTCAATAAAACGCTTGGCCGCCGTGATCCCGAAATACTGGTTATGGCGACAGGTCTTCTTCACCCCGCTATCGAACACGATAAAGTTGTGAACTAACTCAAGAAAGCGCCCCTTCTCGCAGAGCTGGGCGAGGTGGCGATCCAACGGATTTCCATCCTGCGAAGAGCCGGCCTCTTTCCACTCCAGATAATATTTCTCAGGGGTTTCGATGGTGCCGTACCGCAGGCCCTGGCTGTCGTTGCCTGCCATGAGCAACTGTTGGGTGGTGAAAAAGTTGCGAATGAAAGCCTGTTGCTGGTTGTCGAGGTTTTGCCGGATCCCTTCACCGATAGAGACAGTGGATCGCTTGAGCTCGATCACCCCTAGCGCAATACCGTTGACGTAGAGCACCAGATCCGGTCGCTTGGTATTCTCCCCTGCGACTGTTACCTCCTCGGCGATGGCAAAATCGTTAGCTTCAGTATTGGCCCAATCCACCAACCAGACAGTCTGATTCTGCTCACCCGCCCCGCTCTTCTCCTTCACGCCGTAGCGCAACAGGCGGTAGACCTCTTTATTGGCATCATAGAGTTGACGCCCCTCCCCCAGGCTCGCGGTACGCTCGAGCTGACGCAGGACTCGGGGAATAAGCACCTCATCCACCCCACGGCCCATCAACCAGTCAGTCAGCAAAGCAGGTTCGATATTGCGATTGTTGGGGCGGGTGTGCCAGTTACCGAGATAACGCCACTCTAATTGCTGTTGAAAAAAGGTGACAACACGTTGCTGGGTGGCCAGCTCTTTTTGACCGACTTTTCCCATAGGGCAGGTTCCATGTGGACAACAAGATGGCTGGGGCTACCTAACCAACCCGCCAACCTGAAAAGAGATGATATCCAAATCAACAGGGCCACAAGTACAGCCCGTGATTATTCAATAGCCAGAATAATGAGTTACATCAAAACGGAGTCAGACAAGGCTACCACATTTCAAGTACATGGCGCTTGCCACTCATCAGTGACAAACAGAAAACCCCTGTTGTAAGCGAGTGAGTGCAATCTGCAAACTCTTGTCATCAAACAGGCCCGCTTTGCGCCGTGCCCATTTTCCTCCTTTCGGCCAACGCATGAGTCCGGCACGCAGCGCCTCGACGGTTGGCTCACACCCCTCTTGGCTTATCATCCAGTCGACTGTCGCGAGCAGCTCCATCCCATAAGGTGATTCAAACCCATCGATAAGAGCAGAGGCCTGCTCTAACGCGGGTAAGTAATCTTGTGCTTCGGTTTGCAAATAGGTGGTCAATAGCTGCTTCTTCTCATCATTAAACCAAATGACATCAAACGGCTGACTATCCGGGATCCGCTTATCTGACTTCAGATAACTGCCATCCATTGCGTTAAGCAAGTGAGTCAGATTATTGGCATAGGGCCCATAATTGTGCGCTGTGAAGTGCAACTGTAGCGGGTCTTGTGGGGCTGTTTGCCGGATAAAACGCGCTAGGAACCATGCCAACTTTTGAATCTCCAGCAGACTGCACTCCATACCAAGAAACCAGTAGCGACGGACTAGCTCGGCAATCAAGGCACGGGCCGGAGTAAGACACTCGACGCCTGTCGGCTTGGCAACATTCTGGTACTGGTTGCTGGGTTCGAACAGCAGGATCTCGATATCAAGATCGCAGAGAGCCTGTTCAATGGCCTGTTTTACCTTGGGCCATGGCAGGCCACCATTGCCCGCGCCTAACGGGGGAATGGCGATAGATTTGACGTGGTTTTGTACCAACCAGTGTCGCAGGTCCTGCAAGCCATCCTGGATCCATGCCATCCGGGATGGGGACCGCCAATGTTGCTTGGTAGGAAAATTGACAATCCAGCGGGGGCCCAGCAACTCACCGGTTTCTGTGATGAACATCTTGCCTGTGGTCACTTGCCCTGACTTGCAAGCAGCCGCATAGTGGACCATGTTGTCGGGAAAGCGTTCTTTAAACATCAACGCAATGCCCTTGCCCATGACCCCTACAGTGTTCACCGTGTTCACCAGTGCCTCAACAGGCGCGTCCAGCAGATTGCCAGTCGTGTATTTAATCATCAAAAATACCATCTTGGACGAACATGCACAGGTAGCGTTATACCCGATTGCGCCATCAACTGTTCAATCCAACTTTTTACCCTTTCGTTGTAACACACAACACCAAGCAATGCTTCAACCGGGCAGTGTTGATGGATGAGAGCCTCCGCCTGATACCGCTCAAACTTTGCAGGATCATCCGGGTCACGCTTGAAGTCTCGACGTTGTAAGATAGGCCAGTCGATCCGGTGCAACTGGCCCAACTCATCGTAGAAATTGGCCCACTGGTAGTAGGCATGGCTATCGGTGAACAGGAATGCCAACTCCAACGCAGCCATACGATGCAGACTCGAGACCAAGATCAGCAGCTCATCGTTATCTCGCCGGGGGACCCCTCTCCCAGCATGAATGTTACTAAGCATGGGTGAAAAAGGGGTGAAGTAAAACGGCACATAGTCATTGAGCACGCCATAAGGCGCCAACGGTACCGGATGGTGGGCCCGCTTGTCGATAAGCTCCAACAATCCAATATGCACCCAGCTATCGCTCTTCTCGGTACTATTCCCAGCCCACAAACCATTGGCCAAGATCCACGGCAGATTATCGCGATGTACGATGCGAAAAATCAGCGCCTTGTCAGGGTTGAGAGTACCGCTGTAGTCGTATGGCATTATCTATTATTCACCCCAGTTGGCGTTTACTCTGTATACATTGCCAGTCTACCTTTTGAGACGTCGAACGCCCTTCATCTATCACACCTTCACTAGCTTGAAGTTCACCTGATAGCGATAGAATTGGATGTTCTGCGTCACACTCAAGGCTCGGCGCAATTTAAGGTCATCCTCCAGCGCAATGATCACCCCTTGTACCTGCTGACCAGGCTCACACAATTCATCCTTGACGTAACCCATGTAGCGCTGGATTTGCCCCACCACTGCATCACTGGCACGACCACGCTTGAGCTCTACGACCAATAAACATGTTTTGTCTTTGCTGATGGCCAGAATATCAATCGGTCCGGTATCCGAGGGATATTGCCGCCCCACCGGCTCACCCTCCTCACTGTAGATATCAAACGCCTTGCCCAACTCGGTGGCGGCCCAGTTGGCTATCAGGAACTCTTCCAGATGCTTTTCCAGGGCAAATACCCCAGGGTCTTCCACCGTAGCATCGGTGTGGATCAGCGTTGGCGGCAGGTTTCCTGCTAGCAAGGCATCGAGTTCCTGGGCGTATTTGCTCAGGTTGCAGACGGTGGCAATCGAGCCAGCGGAATTCTTCAACTCCTGGCTCAACTCGTCCTTACGCAAGCGTTGCGGAAACCAGTTTACCTTGCGCCGGTGCGGCAACGGGCCGCCCGGCTGATAGGTGTAATCAGAGATCACTTCACCGACATAATACTGGCCATTTCCATCGGGGCAGAGCACCCGATCATGGGTCTGCATCCCCTTGCAGATGGTGTGCAACATGCCACAGGCCAAACCAGCGGCGATGCGACTCTTGTCGGAATTGGCAGCAAGAAACTGCGGCACGAACAGCTTGTTAAATTCACGCCAATCATCGGGTAACTGGCTACGGAGATCCTGTTCAATTCCCCAGTCACCACCGATAAAACCTTGCTGCTGACACAGGTCGGCATACAGGCTTTTGGCACCAGCGAAGATACGGTAATAACAGCGGTTTGCACTCATGCTTGCACCTCCAGTGGCAGGCGGATACGGCCGGTCAACAACTGCTGCATCATCCCCTGCTTTACATCACGGGCCTTGGCCAGTTTCTGTTCCAGCGCGGTAAGCTCGCTATCCATATCGGAGAAAATGGTGGCGATGGCGGTTTGTTCATTCTTATTGTTCGGACATGGTATCTGATAAACTTGAAGCGCAGAAAAAGGCACTCTGCGATGACCGGCACTACCTACCATTTCGGCCTCAAGGGCTATGCGTAAACTACTTTTTGTTGTCCAGTAATAGATGAACTTTGAATCCGCACATTCATTCGCACGAAGAACATGAAACTCTGTGCTGCCATAACCTATTTCAGTAAGTAATGTATCTGTATGGCAGCCCTTACCATTCTCAAAGCATGGAGTTATCTTTGCGACTAACACATCACCTCTTTCAAAATAAGTGAGCCCTGCTTTAATTTGATTAAGTGGATGAGTATTTTGGGAAGTTAACTTCCCACTTTCACTAATGTCTTGCATACCAACAAAGGTGACTAATTCATCTTTGCGTAAGGCTTGACGCTGAATATTACTTTCAAACAACTCACCGAATCCACCTAAATCCCAATCCTCCGGAATATCTCCCTGTTCGCTGGATTTATAGCCTTTGGGGGTTCCATCGGGGCGCAGGGCGAATTGCGGCAGGCGGGTACGACCAGTCAGCAGTTGCTGCATGGTAGCGGTCTTGATGGCCTGTTTCTTGGCGATCAGTTGCTCCAAGCCTGAAATCAATGCATCGGTATCTGAGAGAACCGTAGCTATTGCAAGTTGCTCGTTCTTATTCGAAGGAATAAAAATTTTCAGCTCTCGTAGGGTACTTTGATTCAGATTTATCATCGTAGTACCTACGGATGAACTCTCTATCGCAGCAATTATCTCCTTGCTTGAAAGAACTCGTTGTATAAATCGAGACTCACAACTCGACTTAATCCGAATGATCATTGACCCTGTACCACAGAGCCAACCATTTTCCTCAATCCCAACTACAGCACAACGCCCCATTTCTCCTCTGCGACCTATAACAATGTCACCAGTCTGAAGTCTAAATTCTGAGAGCTTTGTGGCCGCAGTCGTCGATATGCTCATAGATGATGTTGGAATAATACCCCCATCAATAATCTGCATAGGATTTACTATTGGTATACCATCAATGACGTAATCAGACTTGTGTAACGCACTCCCAAATGGACCGGTTCGAAATGATGCATACATTCCGAGCCTCTCGATAATCCAATCCTCAGGAATTATGCCAATTTCGGTCCATTTAAAGCCCGCCGGAATAGTCTGCTTGGCGGCCAATTCATCTGCATTATGCTGCATCATCTGATCTGCCATTATGCCCACTCCAGCCCCATGGCCTTTAGATGGGCCGCCACCTTGGCCTCCAGCTCGCTCACGTTTTGGGTTAGTTGTGGTAAGGAACTGCTATAACGCTCCTCAAGCTCCTTGACCCGGTTGGCAAGCTGCTGAGTAACCCGCTCAATCTCGGCTTCCAGCGCAGCACGCAGGCTCGCCTGCCACTTCTCTTCCACCAGCAGGGTTTTAATCTCGTTATCCTGCAGCTTGGGGTAGTGGGCAAATACCGCTTTATCGAGGGCGTCGCTGGCCTCTTTGTGGGCCTTCTTGGCGCGAGTCTCGGCGTCGAACAGCTGCTGCGCCTGCTTGAGCACAGCCAGCTCCTCCTTGTCGGTGGCGGCCTTGATACGGGCCTTGACGCTGGCGGCGGTCACCTTCTCCTTGTCGTTCATGGCATCGACCAGTCCGCCCTCTTCCCCGCTCTGCTCCTCAATAAAGCTCTCCAGTGCCTGGCTTGCTTCATCAAGCGCGGCTTGCAGGGTATCGAGCTCTTTTTGTTCATTGGCAAAGAAGCGGGCCACCAGCAAGGCGGGTGGGAGCAGCTCAGCCTTGTACTTAGCCTTGCTAATTACCAGATCCGGGCTCTCTTTGATCTTTTCGCCCTTGTCGGCAATCAGCTCGCGCAGGACCCGACCCGCTGGCCAACCATCCTGAGAGAGGACATAGAGATCGTCTTGCAGCTGGCTTTGCCAGTAGTCCATCAGCAGCTGATAGATGGCGTAGGGGTCGAGCAGCTCACCGGTCGCCTCGGCGCTCGCGCGGTAGTGCTCAAGCAGTGCTTCACTCACCTCGTCGATCAGCGCCTTGGGCGAGTCACCCTTGGCAAACTCGCCGAACTGGCACTCACTAAACCACTGGGCGAACGGCGTCAGCGCCGCCTGTTTGAAGCGGGCAAACTCCTCACAGGCCAGTATGGTGCTCTTGACCTTGGCGGCGGCTACCCGCGCCTCACTGTAGCCGGGACGCAACGGGGTAAACAGGGCCGCCTTGAGGGTCGGGAATACCCGCCAGTAGGGGCCAAGCGCCGCGATATCGTGCTCGGGGATCCCCCCTTGCAGGTGACCGGCCAGATCGTGCAAGTCTTCCCCTTCGCTGCCATCGATATAGCGCGGGATATTGAGGTTGTAGTCGTTGCCCGCGATCTCGCCAAGCGGCACCCAGCGGCTGTAACCCTCCAGGGTCAGGCCACGGGTGAAGGTGTCGACAATCTTGTGGATGTCCTGCTCGCGCAGCCGGTTCTTGTTGCCATCTTTGATAAAGCCTTTGCTGGCATCGATCATAAACAGCCCTTGCTCATTGTCAGCCAATGCATTGAAGGCGCGGGTGTTGGCGCTCTCTTTGTCGATGACGATGATGCAGGCGGGAATACCGGTGCCGTAGAAGAGGTTGGCGGGCAGACCGATGATCCCCTTGATATAGCCTTGTTTCAGCAGGTTCTCGCGAATACGCGCCTCGGCATTGCCACGAAACAGCACACCGTGGGGCAGGATCACGGCGCCCTTGCCGGTGCTCTTCAGGCTCTTGATGATGTGCAGCAAGAAGGCGTAATCGCCGTTTTTCTCTGGCGGCACGCCCCAGACAAAGCGGCCGAACTCGTCGTGCTCGGCATCGAGACCACTGGTCCAGTTCTTGTTGGAGAAGGGCGGGTTGGCCACGGCAAAGTCGAAGGTCTTGAGCTGGTTGTTGCCCTCCTTCCATTGGGGCGCGGCCAGGGTGTTGCCCTTGCTGATCTTGGCGGTGGTGTTATCGTGCAGGATCATGTTCATCCGCGCCAGCGCACTGGTGGCGTTGTCCATCTCCTGCCCGTAAATACTCAGCCCCTTGGGACCAGCCTCGTCGCTCGCCTTGAGCAGCAAGGAGCCAGAACCACAGGTGGGGTCGTAGACGGTGGCATCTTGCGGGGTCTGACGGCTGATGCCGATCACCTTGGCCAGAATGCGCGATACCTCGGCCGGGGTGTAGAACTGCCCCTTGGACTTACCCGACTCGGTAGCGAAATGGCGCATCAGGTATTCATAGGCATCACCCAGCAGATCATCCCCTTCGGTACGGTTGGCCGACAGATCCAGCCCCTCGAAGATGGCCACCAGCTTGGAGAGGCGGTCGATCATCTCCTTGCCCTTGCCGAGTTTGTCCTCGTCGTTGAAGTCGGCAATGGTGATCACCCCTTGCAGGTCGTTGGCGGTCGCCAGCGCACTGATGATGGTGTTGATCCCCTCGCCTATCTCCTTGCTGCCCTTGAGCGCCACAATGTCGTCAAAGCTCGCCCCTGACGGCACCTCAATCATGGCCTTGGGAGCCTTCGCCTTATCGGAGACGTATTTTACAAACAGCAGGGTCAGCACATAGTCCTTGTACTGGGAGGCATCCATCCCGCCGCGTAGCTCATCGCAGCCAGCCCAGAGGGAGGAGTAGAGTTCGTTTTTCTTGATAGCCATGAGTCAGGTATTCCGATAAGAGTTTTTTTGCGCCAAGAGCGCATGGAAAAAGAAAAGAGGCGAGAATTCGCAACCTTGCTGGTTGCGACGCCAGGCATTGCCGACGAGTTTACCCACTTGCCCCCTTTGCAACCATGCCTGATCTCACATCAGAGGCGATGCACAGACCATTTGCTGTAAAAGCCATCATTTGCCTTCAAACCAGGTTGGCGGTGTATTCTCGCCACTGCATGTGAGTTGCCCCAGCGCGTTGGTTAGGCAGACGGAGCCATCGGAGGCACGCAGGTTACCGAGACTATCCTCACGCCAGATTACAAGCTCTTTGCTGTTCGGGTTGTTGCCACGCCCTGAATCCCCCAGGTAAGTCGTGCCATCACTCCCCTTGAGATTGCCCAAGGCATCCGTGCGCCAAGTGGCCCCGGTGCCAGAGCCTTTGACATTGCCGATTGCATCCTCACGCAGGGTGCCCTGCTTACCATCGTCACACTGATAGCGGGTATAGCCGAGACTGTCTGTGCGATAGGTGCAATCGGCGGCAACAAGCCAGGCAACAGAGTGGCGAGCACTCACAGACTGGCCCTTCGCCCCAAACCAGATGGGTTATTCATCGCCTTGTCCCTTCAGAGTTGACCACGATAACTATGCCCAACCACTCCTACTGCGCCGATACTGCGGTTTTGCACACGTCGCGTTTTTAGGAAGACATTCTCTTTGCCAATTTACCCTACCGTCACCACATCTATCCTCAATGCGCTGTCTGATGACGATCTTGAAACCCACGATGAACTCGCCTAGTTTGAGTGGGCGGCCCGCACGACTTGCACACGAGTCAAACCGGCACTGAGTACCCACATCCTTAATGATCTGATACCCGGCATCCCGCTTTTGGTTGCTTAAACGTGTGCGCCTGACCCGAAGCGTGGACTCGGAGATTGGATCATGACCATCAAACAGTTCGTTCACGACACTCGCCAGCAGCTCATCACCGCATCGGCGGATACTCTTAAGACTACCCATCTGTATGAGTTGATTGCGGCTGCCTTTGGCTATCGCAGTTATGCCGCCCTCCAGGCCGAAGCCATTCTGTTGCACCAGACCCCCTGGCCCTGTCAGCCCAACCTGACCTTGCTCGAGCAACGGGGACGAGAACTCGCGTTACCCCAATCGCAAACCCTGTCGTTGCTGCTAGGCCAGCACCTGCAACGCGCCGGCGTGGCGAGCATCCAGGTAGAAGCACTTGGCCTGTTAGACGGGGGAGAATGGGATGACGATGACCAATGGGAAGAGAATGGGACCGATGATGCAGCAGAGAATGACGGCGCTCACGACCAAGCCCCGCCATCGAGCACGGCGCCAGTCGATGCAGTACAAGAGCTGATAGAGCAACTTAATGCCGACCATCAGACTCCGCTCGCCCTCCAGGTACTGCAACAACTGGAAGCCTTTGCGGATAGAGGCCATCCAGAGGTGCACTGGTGGCTGGCGCAGCGGTTAGGTGATGCAGAGGGTTACCTTGACCACTCCGACGAACCGAGCGGCTACTGGTACAGCAAGCAACAAGCAGGGATGGTGCTGAGTGGACCAGAGCTGGAGTTTGCCAACGACTTCGCCGAACTACTGCAACAGCAACAACGCTGGCTTCATCACACCCTCAAAGCCGCCCAAGGTGGCATCGTCGAGGCACGCTATGCACTGGCTGAAGCAAGGTTGGATAGCGGCATCTTTGACATTGACCCAGCCACGGTCAGCGACCCGGCAGCCATCGCATGGCTCGCGATGGAACACGATAACCAACAAGCTGCCCACCACTGGTTGACGCAAGCAGCGTACAGAGGCGATACACAGGCCATGTTTGCCCTCATTGAAGAGTACGACCGGGACAACCTCTACCAATCTTGGGTATGGCTGCGCCTAGCTCAGTTGCTTGGCGACGACTTCACTCAGGACGACTTGAGGGCCATCCATGAGAATGGCGATGGGTACGATGATGATGTGGGTGGACCACTCTATGTGGCGGGACGGGAAGGCATCGAGCTGCCCCCACTCGCCCCCGAGCTTGCGAGCAAGGCAGAACAAGAAGCACGAGGTCTATTTATTCAGTGCTCTTTCGAGGACCTGTAACCCAATCCAAGAACTTGTGGAGCCATCACCCCGGCCCCGGCTCATAACCAAGCCGGGGTGTTGATCAGCATCCGAAGGGACCAGCCAGAATCTCAATTGCCCCCCACTATCACGCAGTGACACCTAGACAGTTCGCCATCCGAGACCCGTGTCAACTGCGTAACGACACCCAAACGTTCCCGCTTAGTTGAGACAATGATTTCACAATACAAATCAATCACTTATCAATATCACTCAGAATTAGACTAAACTATCGTATAGATAAACCACAGCGTGGTGACACGATGACACAGTGACACCCAAAACTGATGCCCTGGCTTCTAAAACCAATTCTTTTTGGGGGTGTCATGGCCATTTCAGAAGTGGAACCAGAGTCCAAAACGCATCAAAAAAACCGGTACCAACCACGGTACCAATCGCAACCCGTCAAATTTAAATTAACATTAAAAAACAACAAGATACAAAATGAATTCAGATTCCGCCAGCCACGTTTGGAAAGGGCCACTTCGCAATAAGTGGCCCTTTTTGTTTGCATCATCGGATCCCCACTGGCAGTTACCTGACGCCTCTCACAGTGAATGAAGCGGTCTTGGGGGTAGCAGAAGCCGAATCGACAAACCGATTGATGCAGCACCAGAGGCGAGAGCCTTCGCGCAGAGCCTGCTGATAGGCCCAGGTGGCGATAGCGGTAGAGCGCTCGGCATCCACGTTCACCAAGGGCGCCAACTCATGGGTGAGCAGGGCGCCGTGGGTCAGAATGTTCTGCTCATACCAGGCATCCCTGTGCTCGGGGGCGGCCAGAAAGTCCCGCTTGTTGTTATTGCACTTGGCGTGGGCCAGCACGAAGTTGTGGCCCAGATCGAGCGGATAGCGGCGCCAGGGGATGAAGTGATCCACCTCACCATCCTTGTGGATAGGCTTGCGGCAGTAAAAGCAGTGGCCCTCTTGCAGATCCTTGAGCACCTCCCCCACTCGCCCAAGCCCCTGCCGGCGCGAGCCAAACAGGAAGGCCTCGAGCCCGGCGCTCTGCCCAATCAGAAGACGGTTGCCCTTCATCTCGACGATCAGTTGCAGCCAGTGCTGGCGGGCAAGAGAGACCACCAGATCGTAAAAACGGTGCAGGCAGAAGAGGATGCCAGGCTGCAGGCGGATATGATGGCTCCCCTTCTGGTGCGGGTAGAGGTAACACTCCTCCCGTCCCCCCAGGATCTGTAGCCGCCACAGGGGGCCGTCAATCAGGATGCGCCGCACCTGAGCCAGCAGCGGTTGCCAGGCACTGTGACGACGCAGGGCCGTGACCGATCGTACGCCCTCTTCGCGCAGCCGGGCCAGCTCGGTCAGCATGCTGGCCTGGCGCCCACTGCTCTGCTTGAGCAGGGTGGCGCTCTGTTCGGTCGCCGAGTAAGGCAGGGAGTGCTGCCAGTAGAGCTCTACAAACTTGGCGGCCAGCTCATCGAGGGTGATGGTGCGCGCCGCCTCCAGCTCGTGACGCTCGGCGCTGCGCTCGATGGCGATATCGGCAATGGCGTGCAGCAGGGCGCACTTGTAGGTGGCAACGAAATTCCCCTCGCTGAAGATGCGTTGCAGGTAGGCGATAAAGACGAGCTGCTGCTCAGGGGAGGCATGCATCTTGGCCCCCCAGGATCAGGCTCTGCCAACTGAGCTCGGGGCGCGCCAGGACATCCGGCTGGGGCGCCGAGGCATAAAGCAGCGCCATCCCCGCTTCCCCCGCCAGCTGTGCCACCTCATCGGGGCTGACCGGGAACATGGCCCGCTCTCGCGCCTCCTGCATCGAGATCACCAGACGCAGGCTCAGCACCAGATAACCTTGGGGCGAGAGGAGTTCACCGAGGCGCGCCAGCGCCTGCGGGCGAACCGCCGGCGGCAGATGCATCCAGACGGCGCTCAGCAGGATCAGATCGAAGGGCCCGCTCACCCGGGTCAGGGCCGGCAGGGCATCGCTCACCCAGACCACCTGATGCCCCTGGGTCGCGCGGGTATGCGCCTCCCCCAGTTGGGCGAGGGCTTGGCAAGGCTCGGCCGCCATCACGACATGGCCGGGGTGCAGAGCCGCCAGAAAGGCCGCATCCCGACCGCTCCCCGCCCCCACATCCAGCATTCGACGCGGCGCCGCCGCCAGCCAGGGCTCAAGCAAAGTGAGCCACTCCCCATGCACGGCATGGGGCGATACCTGCTGATAACGGGCCGCCAACTCGGCGGCATGGCGCTGGTAGTAATCGAGGGACACGATGCGTTCCAATCGGGAAAGGGATGAAAATAGTCTCACAGGATCAAAGGGTTGGCTATGAGTGCCACTCAAAAATATAGGTCTACTTATTAGGAAGCAAGAGCAAGGCAAGAACATGATTTGTATGGAGATGGTATTCA
>NZ_CDCE01000005.1 GCF_000819805.1 Aeromonas diversa CDC 2478-85 | reverse complement strand
TCGCGGTGGCGCCGGCCGAGCTGAGGGTGAGCACCCCGGTGCCACTGTTGTAGCTGGCGGAGATGTTGCCCATGGTACTGCCGTCATTGGTGAAGGCGAGCAGGTCCTGGCCGGACTGGAAGTTACCCGTGATGGCGACGGTGGCGCTGGCCAGGGTGGCGCTGTCGACGTCAGACAGGGTGAGGGCAGTGTCGATGGTGGCCGGGGTTCCCTCTGTGAAGGGGGTGGTACCACCGGTAGTGGTGACCAGGGGCGCATCGTTGGCCGCAGTCACGCTGACGCTCTGGGTGGCGGCGCTGCTGGCGTCGGTGCCGTCGTTGACGGTGAAGCTGACGGTGCGGGTGCTGGTGTTGGGGGTATCGCTGCTGTTGGCGTAGGTGACGGCGCGCAGGGCAGCCTGCCACTGGGCCAGGGTCGCGGTGGCACCGGCCGAGCTGAGGGTGAGCACTCCGGTGCCACTGTTGTAGCTGGCGGAGATGTTGCCCATGGTGCTGCCGTTATTGGTGAAGGCGAGCAGGTCCTGGCCGGACTGGAAGTTCCCCGTGATGGCAACGGTGGCGCTGGCCAGGGTGGTGCTGTCGACGTCAGACAGGGTGAGGCCGTTGTCGATGGCGGCCGGCGTTCCCTCGGTGAAGGGGGTGGTACCACCGGCTGTGGTGACCGAGGGGGCATCGTTGACCGGGGTAAGCGCCACGCTAGAGGCAAGACCCGGATTGGCGCTGTTGCTACTGCTGCCGTTGTCGTTGATCTGGGTGATGGTCACCACCCGGCTGTTGCTGCCCGGGTTATCGCTGGTGTTGCGATAGCCGAGTCCGTCGACCAGGGTCCCCATCTGGCTGTTGTCGCGGCTGAGGCCACTCAGGGTCACGGTGGCGGTGGAGCCGGCCAGCGTTATGCTGTAGCTGCCGCCATTGGCGAGGGAGCCATTGTTGCCATTGCTCAGGGCGATCTCGACCCCGTCTATTTTCAGCCACTCCTGGCTGCCGCTCAGCACATTGCTGACGGTCAGCGTCATGCTGTTAAAGACTTGCCCCGCGTCGTTGGCATCGGCCGTGATGCCGCTAAACAGGTCCACGGCTGCCCCCCCTTCGGTAAAGCCGGGGTTGGCGGCGGTGGCGCTGAGGGTGGGGGCATGGTCAGAGGCAGGGAGCGTGATGTTATCGAGCAATATGTCGTCGAAGAAGACCAGCATGGAGCCGTTCGTGGTGCTGTTGACCAGTGTGCTGGTGATGGTCACGGACGACACGCCGTTGAGCACGCTGTCATTGAGGGTAAAGCTTTCACCCTGATAGGCGCCCGCGATGTTGACTTGGACACTACCCTTGCTCGTGGTCAGATGCAGCGTCTGGATGGCGTCAGGGTTGCCGCCCTTGGCGTCAAGAAAGTGGAAACCCTTCAGATCGAAGAGTTTGCCAGCATCGAGAGTCAGGGTGATTTGGTGGGTGACATCATTGGAATAGTCAACCCCGGCGATGACGTTATCCAGATTGGCCTTATCTTCACCGATAGTGGTCATTTCGGTGTTCACCACTATCCCTCCGGCATCCAGAGTCAGAGTCAGGGTGTCTGAGCCAATGGTTTGGCTGGCCGTCAGCTGAGTGGCCCCCCCCAGATTTGGGTCGCCCGTCGTACCTGACTCGAAATTGAAGGTGACTTGCGCCAGATTGCCACCATAGCTGGCTATGGCCTGAGCCGTGAGTGGCAGGCCGGCCTCAATGCTGCCGTTGTTGGCCTCGAGTTGCCAATCCCCCTTGCCCCCCGTGTCGTCAGTCGAAGCAGCCACATCGGCCCCGGTGATACTGGCGAGGCTGACGATCAGGTTGGCGCCGCTCCCCGCCGCGATGTCGCAGCCATAGAGCAGCAAATCCCCGTTCGGATTGAGCGCTTCGCCCAGGGTGGAGAGCTGGGTGGCATAAGATGCCAGGTTGGCCGAGGTCAGGGTGAGGTTGCCAAGGCGGACCTGGCCCTCGGCCCCGTGGCTGATGATATGGACGGCGTCATAGCCGGTGTGATTCGCGGCCCAGTCGGCGATCTGGGCCAGCGCATCGCCGCCGGCATCCAGCAGCACCACCTCCACCCCAGCTTTGATCCCCTGCGCCAGCTGCTGGTGATCCGGCACCGCGCTGTCGATAAAGACCACCTCCTTGGCGGGGGGCTGGGCCTCGGCGGTTGCTGCGTCGGGCTGCGCCGCCTCGGCGACGGTGGCGGCCATGGCGCCGTCAAACAGCATGCGCGGCTCCAGTGCATAACCCAGGTTGAGGGGGCGACGCTCTTCGTGCCCCTGGGGGGCGGTGACGTTACGGGTAAACCAGGTACGCCAGTCCATAGTAATGACCTCTCTTCCTTGAGTGAGGGACGCGCATGCAAAAGAGGCCTGCCAGGCCAACTTTGACTGTAGGATGGTTCTCAAAAAGAGCTCACCCCCATATGGGGGTGAGGGTTTCCGTCTTGTTGCATAGACTCATATGCGCTCACTGGCAAGGTGGGCTACGCGGTGGGGCCATGCTGGTCCCGATAAAAAAAACAAGGAAGAGAGGACACAGGATGAAAAGACAACATATTGCGCTGGCGACCAGTCTGTTGGCGGGGCTGCTGCCCCAGGCCGCACAAGCCTGCGGGGAGGGTGACTACATGGGGCAGGTCTGCTTCACGGCAGCCACTTACTGCCCCCGTGGTACGGTAGAGGCCAACGGCCAGTTGTTACAGATTTCGGGGAATGAGGCGCTGTACTCCCTGCTGGGCATCGCCTATGGCGGGGATGCGCGCACCAACTTCGGCCTGCCGGATCTGCGTGGTCGCTCCCCCAGGGGGCAGGGCCAAGGTCCTGGACTTAGCAACACGACGATGGGCCAGAAGGGTGGAGTGAACTCGACCACGCTGACGATAGCGCAGATGCCTTCGCATACTCATGCGACCACCTTCACCCCGGCCAATGCCTTCCAGGTGACCGCCGAGCTGCCGGTGAGCGGTACCACAGGTAGCATGAGCGCGTTATCTTCCGGCACCGGTTATCTGGCCGGACTGGCCGGAAAAAATGGCGCATTGCCAGTGCCCGTGACGGGCTATACCACCACGGCGCCCGCTGCGGGCGGCGCCAGCCTGCCGGTCAACACTACGGTCAGCTATACGGGCACTGGGCCCGTATCGGTGCAGCCCGCCGGTGGCTCGCAACCTTTCTCCATCGATTCTCCCTACCAGGGGCTGAGGGCCTGCATCGTTGTTGATGGTCTCTATCCCCCCCGCCCATAGCAGCTGCTCTTCCAGAGAGCCCGAGTCCCGGTGAGGCGACCGAACCGGGCCAGGCTAACCCGATAACATGCATACAGATAAGAGAGGGAACAAGATGAAGAAACTACAGATTGCGTTGGCAACCAGTCTGCTGGCGGGGCTGCTGCCCCAAGGTGTGCAGGCCTGCGGGGAGGGGGCCTATATAGGGCAGGTCTGCTTCACGGCGGCCAGTTACTGCCCCCGTGACACGGTAGAGGCCAACGGTCAGTTGCTATCGCTTCAGCAAAATCAGGCCTTGTTCGCTCTGCTGGGTACCGCCTATGGTGGCGATGCCAGAACTACGGTGGGTGTGCCGGACTTGCGTGGTCGCTCCCCCAGGGGGCAGGGTGCTGGTCCCGGATTGACCCCGGTACCCATGGGCTATAAAGGGGGGCAGAACGAGACCACGCTGACGATTGCGCAGATGCCAGCACATACTCACGCGACCTCCTTCACCCCCGCCAATGCCTTCCAGGTGACCGCGAGTCTGCCGGTGAGCGGCACAACCGGTAACCTGAGCGCCTTATCCTCCGGTACCGGCTATCTGGCCGGCCTGGCCGGTAAAAATGGTGCATTGCCAGTGCCCGTGACGGGCTATACCACCACGGCGCCCGCTGCGGGCGGCGCTAGTCTGCCGGTCACCACCGAGGTCAGCTATACAGGCACTGGGCCTGTGGAGGTGGGTAATACCGGGGGTTCGGCGGCCGTTTCCACCGATTCTCCCTATCTGGGGCTGAGGGCCTGCATCGTCACTCAGGGTATCTTCCCATCCCGCCCCGACTAGAAACCACTCTCTCTGATCGCCAGAGCCCAGGCACGGCGACCGAACCGGCCAAGCAGAGACTCTGCTTGGCCATCCAGCAGGACCAGGCCCCGTTGCTGGCCTGCCCCCGGCAGGGGGTGCGCCGGGCTTAGCGTGACACCGTAGTGGGCTTGCAGGGGCACGGCTCTCTGCTCGGCGTCGCGGCGCACCCCTATGGGGCCGCCGCGATCCGAGGCCAGCGCCTCGAGCGGCAGGCTGGCGATCCCGGTGGCGTCGATATGATCCAGCCGCACCGGCAGGGCCGCGGCGCTGGGATCGTCTGCGATAAACTCGCCTCGTGCCCCCGGGGTGAGGCGAGCCAGGCTCTCTTCTTGCACATAACCGCGGACCCGCCCCACCCCCGTGTCGACGATCCTCAGCAGGGGCTGCTCTACCCCGAGCCAGCGACCCGGCGCCAGATCTCGCGCCAGATCGCGTACCACGCCGGCCTGGAGTGCCCGCAGTTGCAGACGCTCACGTTGTGCTACCCATCCTCGGTACTCGGTCAGTGCCTCGGCCAGACGCCGGGCCAGCACAGGGCCGTCGCTGGCCGTCTCCTTGCGCGCACTCTGACGGCGCAGCTCCAGCTCCAGGGCGGTGACCCGGTGCCGGGCGATCGCCAGGCGGGCGTCCAGATCGGGAGAGGAGAGGCTGATCAGGACCTGGTTCGCCTCGACCCGGTCGCCATCGGCGATCAGGACCCTTTGTACCCGGGCCGGCACCGGGGCGTAGAGGGTGCCCACATAGCCGGCCTCCAGCATGGCGGGAATGGCGATGCGGGTGCGCCAGGGGATCAGCAGGGCGCCGAGCAGGAGCAGCAGGCCAGCCGCAGTCAGCAGGGCCCGTCTGGCGTTAGCACGTTGGCGCTGCTGCCACCAGAGGGTCAGCTCGCGCACTATGGGAAGGGCGATGAACCATCCAATTTCGACTGCCATCAGTGCGATCCCCAGCAGTTTGAAGAAGAAGTGATAGACGGTCAGGGCGATCCCGAGGAACAGGATGAAGCGCCAGACCCAGGAGGCATATCCCCAGAGCAGTAGGCGTCGCCGCATTCGGGGTGACCAGACCTCGGGGGTGGCGCTGCCGTAGCCGAACAGCAGCTCGCGCAGGTGCCAGCGACACAGGGCGAAGGCGCGATCTTGCAGGTTGTCGATGCGCCACAGGTCGCTGAGCAGGAAATAGCCGTCGAAGCGCATCAGGGGGTTGAGATTGATGAGCAGGGAGCCCACCCAGGTCACGCTCGAGAGCAGCAGGGCGGCGCTGCGCAGCATGCCGTCTGGCAACAGCAGCCAGGCCAGCAGCGCCAGGCTGGCCAGCAGCATCTCGGCCAGCACGCCGCCGGCGCCGATCCAGAGCCGGGCGCGCCTGTCTTGCACCCGCCAGGCGTCGCTGACATCGGTGTAAAACATCGGCAGCATGACCACGAAGGCGACCCCCATGCTACGCACCCGGCAACCGGCCCGCTTGGCCATGAAGGCGTGCCCCAGCTCGTGGCAGAACTTGGCCAGCAGCAGGCTGGCGCCGAGCAGCAGGGCGCCCTCCAGATTAAACAGCTGCGGGAAGGCGTGATGATAGCGGGCCCAGTCGCGGCCCAGCAGGAACAGCGCGACCAGCAGTAGCCAGGGGAGCAGCAGACGCAGGCCGGCCAGTCGGCGCAGGGTGGGCCAGAGTCGGGTCAGCAGAGGATCGGGGCGCCACAGGGGCAGGCGAAAGAAGAGGTACTGATGGAGCAGGTGGCGCCAGAATGATACCCGCCGGCGCGTTGCCTTCTCGGGATAGCCGGCCCGCTGCATCGGGTCCCGACTGGAGATCAGGTCGTGGCCGCGCAGGAAGAGCAACAGCTGTTGCAGGTCTTGTTCATTGAGGGGAAGCCCCACCTCCCGGTTGGCGGCGGCCAGTACCCCCTCGGCATTGCCGCAGGACCAGTGACGCAGCAGGCGTAGTGCCGTGGCGGTCAACTTGTAATAACGACCGCTGAACGCGTCGCTCAGTACCCACTGCGGCGCGCCGTCCAGGCCGGGGGCGGCGGCGTCGAGGCGCAGATCGTCGCGCAGGGGGGGCAGGGGGGTCATAGGCCCAAGGTCTTGCGCAATGCGGCCAGGGGGCGGCGGAACAGATAGACCGCCAGGGGCACCTCTTCACCAAACAGCTTGGCGGTGCCGCGCAGCCCGATCCGCGGCGGGGGCTCGCTGAAGCGGGCGTCGAGCCGATAGGCCAGCACCCCGGCCGTGGTCGGTAGCGCCTCATAGGCGATCCGCTCCAGCCTGGCCTGACGGCGGCGCAAGGGATCGCTGTCGAGAAACAGCGCGACCTCGGCCCCCGCGGCGAGCTGGATGGCATCCCCAACGTCCAGCTCAATACGCAGCTCGGCCTGGGTCGGGTCGGCCAGTTCCATCAGCCGTTCGCCGGTGCGAACCGGCTTGCCAATCCAGCGCTCAGTATCGGCAAAGACGGCGATGCCGTCTCGCTCTGCCTTGACCTCGCTGCGCGCGAGCAGGGCCTGGGCATAGTCGCGTTCCGCCCGCTTCTGGGCGACCTGGGCCGCCAGCCAGTCGAGGCGCGCGTTGGAGTCGGCGTCCTGAAAGGCGCGTTGGGCGTTGGCCCTGTACTCGGCCTCGGCTACGCCGAGGGCGCGCTGCGCCACATCGGCCTGAGCCTTGAGGGTGGTGGCATCGAAACGCACCAGCGGGTCCCCCTGTTTCACTCTCTGGTTGGGCTGTACCAGGAATTCAGAGACCACGGCATCAAGAGGTGCCGCCACCGTGTGACCGTCCAGGGGCACCACTTCGGCGGGGGCCAGTACCGACTGGCGTACCGGAATCAACATGGCCAGCCCGAGCAGGGCGCACAGCAGACAGGGGCGCCAACCCGTCTTCATGCCGCGCCAGGGGCGGATAGGCTCCAGCGCCAGCCAGGCGTGGGCATAGACCTCGGCCAGCTGTTGTGCCAGCAGGGTATCGGTCGGCTGCCACTGGGTATCGCGGCCGTACCAGAGTCCGCCAAAGGGGCGACCGCTGCGCTCCAGCAAGGGGATCCAGAGGGCCTCGGGGGCGGCCAGCTCGCGCCAGTCGTCCCGGGTCTGGCTATCCAGCCGGGCGGCGTCCACCACCTGGGGCCGCGCCGGTTCGTCCAGCTGCCGACAGGTCCGCTCGATCATGGCCACGAAGGGGGAGTGGGGATCGGCCGTGGTCACCCCGGTCACGGCGCGCACCCTGCCGCCGATGATCAGGGCCGCGTGACGATAGCCGAGCAGGGGGTGGCTGTCGTTGACCATGACGTAGGCCAGCGCCTCGCCGCTGGCGGCCTTGCGCGCCTGCTGCTCGAGATGGAGAAACAGCAGGAAGCCCTGATCGCGTTGGTCCTGGGCCGCCGTCATGGGGTCTCCGTGAAGTGCGCCGTGCCGCTCATGCCGGCCATCAGCGCCTGATGATTGTCCTTGGTGCGGCCAATCAGGGGAAGGGTCTGGCTGCTCTCGTCGATGCGGGCGCCGAGGCGGACCACTTCGGCCTGCAGCGGTTGGCCCGTCTCGTCGGGTACGAAGTCAAAACCCTGGCCGGGTTTGAGTCTGGCCAACCAGCGAGAGGGAACCAGGAGGTGGATCTCAAGATGGCGGTTATCGACTATCTCCAGCAGCGGCGTTCCCGGGTTTGCGCTCTCATGGGCCTGGATCCGCTGGCTGACGACCTGGCCGTCAAAGGGGGCGAGGATCCGGCAACGGTCGACCTGGATCTGATAGACCCGGCTCTCGGCCCTGGCCTGGGCCAGGTGGGCTTCAGAGAGTGCCACCGCATGGCGGCCGACCGACTTCATCTCGGCCAACTGGCGGTTCTGGGCCAGCTCCTGCTGGGCGGCGCCGGCGGCGGCCTGGCTGGCGGCGAGCTGGGCCTGATAGGCGGCGCAGTCAAAGCGCACCAGGAGATCGCCGCGGCGAAAGCTCTCGCCCTCGCGATAAGGCATCTCCAGCACCCGAGCGTTCAACTCGCTGGAGAGCAGGGCGCGATCGAGGGCACGCAGCACCCCCCTGATCTCCTGGCCCTTCTCCTCGGGGGGAGAGAGGGGATCGTCCGTTTCGGCCCGAAGCGGGGCCGCCAAGAGGCCGAGTAGCGCCAGCAAGGCCGGTCTGGCAATGTGTCGAATCGGGGTCACGTCAAGCATCCTGCCAATAGTGGGACTCGAATTACACAGATAGTGCCTCATGGGATGGGTTTTGCCCACCTCTGCTTGGGTGTAACTGACAAGGTGCGCGTCGGGCCATCACGGGAATGCCTTCGCGCAGAGGATCAAGCGCGGGTTAGCAGGCCGCTCTGCTGTTTACGGCGAGTGAAAAGAGTGAGGGAGGCGTTGGGCCTCCCTCTTGCTATCGATAGCGTGGATACTCGTGCAGACGCAGGGCCTCGTTGCCAGCATCAGCGTGGCGGCAGCCCCAACAGGGCGCGCAGCCGGCGTGCGGTCGACTCGACCCTTGGCCAGTCGCGTCCGGTGACGGTGACGTGGCCCATCTTGCGGCCGGGGCGGGCTTCGCCCTTGCCATAGAGGTGCAGGTGCACCCCGGGCAGGGCCAGGGCGCCGGCCCAGTCCGGCGTGCCCTCTTGCCACAGATCCCCGAGCAGGTTGAGCAGGATGGCGGGCTGCACCTCGGCCTGAGCCGGCAGGGGCAGGTCGCACAGGGCGCGCACCTGCAGCTCGAACTGGCTGCAACCGGCGTTGTCGATGCTGGGGTGTCCCGAGTTGTGGGGGCGCGGTGCCATCTCGTTGACCAGCAGCTGGCCGCCGACCAGGAAGAACTCCACCGTCAGCACACCCACATAGTCGAGGGCGGCGATGATGTGTTCGGCGATGCGCTGGGCTTCGGCCTCCAGGGCCGGTTCGTTGGCCGGGGAGTGGGTCTGATCCAGGATGCCGCCGCTGTGCCAGTTCTGCACCAGGGGCAGGGCGCTGATGGCGCCGCTCGGGCTGCGCGCCAGGGTCAGGGCAAACTCCCCCTCCAGTGGCAGGCGTTTCTCCAGCACGCAGGGCACGCCGCTGGCGGCCAGGGCGGCTGGCAGTTCATCGGCCTGGTGAAGGGTCCACTGCCCCTTACCGTCGTACCCCTCGCGGGCGGTCTTGAGGATGGCGGGGAAGAGGTCGTCCGACAGGGCGGGCAGCGGCTCGCCCGGCAGCAGGGTCAGGTTCGGCGCGACGGGCACCCCGGCGCGGGCCAGGAAGGCCTTTTCCTCGCGGCGATCCTGACAGACGCGCACCGCGCTCGCGGCCGGTCGCACCGGGATGCGCTGCTCCAGCAGGGCCAGGGAGGCGGCGGGGACGTTTTCGAACTCACAGGTGACGGCCACGCAGCGGCTGGCCAGATCCCTCAGGGCCTCGGCATCGTCATAGGCGGCCACGATCTGCTCGTCGGCGGCGGCGCCGGCGACGCTGGCGGGATCCGGATCCAGCACGATCACCTTATAGCCGAGGCGATGGGCAGACATCACGAAGTAGCGGCCGAGCTGGCCGCCACCGAGCATGCCCAGGGTGGCGGGGGGCAGTATCATGCCGGCTCCTCCAGCTCCAGAGCCAGCACCCGGTCGCGCTCCCTGGTGCGAAAACCCTCGAGCTGCTGCTGGTAGCGCGGGGCGTCGCCATCCTGGGTGACCGAGAGCAGGGAGACGGCGAACAGGCCGGCATTGGCGGCCCCCGCCTCGCCGATGGCGAAGGTGGCAACCGGCACTCCCTTGGGCATCTGCACGATGGAGAGCAGGGAGTCCATCCCCTTGAGCTGGCGGGTCGGGATCGGTACGCCCAGCACCGGGACCGTGGTCTTGGCGGCCAGCATGCCCGGCAGGTGGGCGGCACCGCCGGCGCCGGCGATGATGGCGCGCAGGCCGCGCTCACGGGCGCTGGCGGCGTACTCGAACAGCAGATCCGGGGTGCGGTGGGCAGAGACCACGCGCGCCTCGTAGGGAACCCCATGTTCCTTGAGGATGCGGGCGGCCGCCTGCATCACCGGCCAGTCGGAATCCGAGCCCATCACAAGGCCGATCAGGGGGGGGTGAGTCATCATCATCTCCTCGACACAAGCTGCACTAAAACGTTTGCCCTATGGTATCAAAAAAGCCGGCAAAGCCGGCTCAAAATTTCTCGGGACGCACTATCTCCACCGTCTGCAGGAAGGCGACCATGGCGTAGTGGGGGTAGTAACGCTCCTGCAGATGGGTGAGCAGCTGCTCGGCCAGCTCCCGGTTGCAGATGGCCTCGAGGCGGATGTTGCCGCTCTCGCTCCAGCTCGCATTGCGCTCCCCGTGATCGCCGCGGCCACGGGCATCTGTGATGGTGTAGCCGCGCAGTCCCTCGCGGGTCAGGGCGCGCAGCAGGGTAGGTTCGAGATTGGCTTCCGTGATCACGGTGAGCAGGGTGCGTTGTTCGGTCTGCATGGGGACTACTCCACGAAATGCCGGGCCCACTCATGATAGAGGGGGATGCCCAGCATGATGTTAAAGGGAAAGCTGACACCGAGCACGGCGCTGAGCGAAAGACCGGGGTTGGCCTCTGGCAGGGCGATACGCATGGTGGCCGGTACCGCTATATAGGAGGCGCTGGCCGCCAGGGTGGCAAGCAGGGTCAGGCCACCGAGGGATAGCCCCATCAGTTGACCTGTCATTAGCCCCAATCCGGCCGAGGCCAGGGGCATCAGCAGGGCGAAACCCAGCAGGAAGAGGCCATGGCGGCGCAGGTCCTGACACTGGCGGGCGACGATGAGCCCCATCTCGAGCAGGAAGAGGGCCAACGCGCCCTTGAAGAGATCCACGAACAGGGGTTTGAGGGGGGCAACCCCCTCGGGACCCGCCAGATAACCGATGGCCATGCCGCCGAGCAGCAGGGTGACCCCCTTGCCGAGGAAGGTCTCGTGAGCCAGCACACGCCAGCGCGTCTGCCGACTGATGCCGCGGGCCAGCACTATGCCGACCAGGATGGCGGGGATCTCCATCACCGCCAGGAAGATGGAGAGCTGGGATTCGAACACTATGCCGCGCTCGGTCAGCCAGTTCACTCCGACGGCGAAGGTGGCCACGCTCACCGAGCCGTAGTGGGCCGCGGTTGCGGCCGCATCGACTCGACTCATGCGCAGGCGCAGGATGGCGAAGCCGAGCAGGGTCTGCACCACGCCAAGCAGGATCACCAGCAGCAGCTGGGGCAGCAGGGGAAGCAGTGCCTGCTGGGAGAGGCCGACGCCGCCTTTGAGGCCGATGGCCAGCAACAGGAAGAGCGAAAGGGTCTCATAAAGTGCCGGTGGCAGCTTGAGCTCGGAGCGGGCCAGACCGGCCAGCAAGCCAAAAAGGAAGAAGAGAACGACAACATCCAACATGGTTGGCCTCGTGGGTTATTCCGATCCGGGCCATGCTAGAGGGGATGATTCATCGGTTAAATCAGATTATTGTTGATAGTTGTTCGATAAAAACTGATAAGGCCCGGTATGCTCAACTACAAACAGCTCTACTACTTCTGGCATGTGGCCCGCAGTGGCAGCGTGACCCGGGCCGCCGAACAGCTTCATCTCACCCCCCAGACTATCAGTGGTCAAGTGGCTGAGCTGGAGCAGTCCCTCGGGGTGGCGCTGTTCAACCGGGTCGGGCGACGACTGGAGCTAACTCGTGCCGGTCATCGTGCCCAGCAACAGGCCGGCGCCATCTTTAGCCTGGGCGCCGAGTTGGAGCACACCCTGCGTCATGCCACTCAGGAGCGGGTGATGGCGGTGGGGATCGCCGACTCAGTGCCGCGCTCCCTGGCTTATGAACTACTGGCGCCGGCGATGGAGCAGGCAACCCCCTATCGACTGATCTGCCATGAGGAGAGGGTGGAACATCTGCTCGACGAACTGGGTCATCACAGGCTGGATATGGTATTGATAGACCGCCCGCTCCCCGCCGACTGCGCCGTGCGCTGCTATGCCCATGCCCTCGGTCACACCCCGCTCGCCCTGTTTGCCGCCCCGGCACTGGCCGATCGTCTGCGTCCCGCGCTCCCTGCGGCCCTCGACGGCGCACCTCTGCTCCTTCCCGGTGATAAGTCGGCCATACATGACAGATTGCTCGACTGGTATGGGCAACAGGGGCTGCGCCCTCATATCGTCGGCCAGTTCGATGACTCGACCCTGATGAAGTCGTTTGGCAAAGCGGGCAAGGGGCTCTTTCCCGCTCCGTTGGCCATGCGCCAGGATATAGAGCGACTCTATGGGGTGGTCTGGCTCGCCACCCTGGATGATCTGGCGCTCTCCTATTACATAGTCACCACAGAGCGCCACCTTGCGCACGAAGGAATAGAGGCGGTGATGGGGGCTGCGAGGGGGCGGATCTTTACTCGTGACGCACACAAATAGAAGTCTAGACTGCTATACATCCTGCTCCGCTCTGCCTATAATCCCGGCCACTTTGGCGCAACCTGCTTAATAGGGAATCCGGTGCAAATCCGGAGCTGGCGCGCAGCGGTAAGGGGGAACGACGCGACATTATGGCACTGCCGTCAGGTGGGAAGCCGTCGCTAGGCTTTTGGCCCCCAAGCCCGAAGACCTGCCAAAGATCGAGTTTCGGGCCGAGAGAAACCGGCCGCGAGATGGATGCTTACGCGTAATTAAGGATCTGTTATGTCGAAGAAAGTCCTGGCTGCCGCCCTGCTGCCGGCGGCCGCGCTCGCCCAGACGCCGGTGCAGACCAACGAGGTGATGGTCGTCACCGCTAACCGTGTCGAACAACCCGCCGCTAGCGTGCTGGCACCCACTCTGGTTATCGATCGCGCCGAGATCGAGGCGCGCCAGGTGCAGAATCTGCCCGACCTGCTCAAGACCCTGCCGGGGATCCAGATCGCCTCCCTCGGTGGTCGCGGTCACCAGAGTAGCCTGTTCGTGCGTGGCACCAACTCCAACCACTCGCTGGTGCTCATTAACGGTCGCCAAATCGCTGCCATGGTGGCCGGTACCCCTGACTTGAGTCAGATCCCGCTCGGGCTGGTGGAGCGTATCGAGTACATCCGTGGCCCGCGAGCGGCCGTCTACGGCTCCGATGCCATCGGCGGCGTCATCAACATCATCACCCAGACATCGGCCAGACAAGGGAGCGAGACTCACCTGACCGGTGGTGCCGGTAGCCATGGCTATGGTCTGGGCCAACTACGCTCTGTGCACGCTCTAGGCAGTCGCACCGACGGCAACCTGATGCTGGGCTATGAGCGTACCGACGGTGTCGACGTTGTTGCCGGTGCTCAGCAGCCGGATCGCGATGGGTTCGACACCCTTAATGGACAGGCCGGTATCAATCATGCCTTCACCGACCAACTGAGTGGTGAACTCAACGCGTTGGGCTGGAGCAACCTGACCGAGACCGACGATTCCTATCTGGCTAACGATCAGAGTAAGGTACTGGCCCGTCAGTTTGACGGTGCTCTCACCTTCAAAAATGAGCGCTTGAACAGCCGCTTTGACGCCAGTTACGGCGAGCATCGCCTCAAGACTTGGTGGGACGAGCGTGGCGAAGGGACTGCCCAGGCTATCCATACCGGTATGACTCGCTTCGCCTGGGTGAACGGCTGGCAGGTCAATGAGAACTTGCTCCTGACGGCAGGTGCCGATTGGCTGCGCGAGCAGATGAAGTCGGATTCTCGCTCCGGGGGCAAGGCATTCAACGCGCCGGATCGCGATAACAGCGGCCTGTTTGTGGTCGGCGGCTATCGCTGGCAACCTGTGTTGCTGGAGCTGTCCGGCCGCACCGACGACAACGATCAATACGGTCGCCACAATACTTGGTCGAGCGCGGTAGGGCTCAATCTGGACGAACAACATAATGTGCGTCTGAGCTATGGCACTGCCTTCAAGGCGCCATCCTTCCTCGATCTGTACTATCCGGGCTATGAAAATCCGGACCTCAAACCGGAAGAGAGCAAGAACCTGGAGCTGGGCCTGAGTGGCAGTTACAGCACCTGGGACTGGTCGGCCAATCTCTATCGCAACCGAGTCGAGAATTTGATCGTGTGCCAGCAGGGATATATCACTTGCATCAAGGGTAATACGGATGCAGAGATGGAAGGTCTTGAGTTGGCACTGGGGTTAGATACTGGCCCAATCCATCACAATCTGAGTTACGACTATACCCGCGCCAAGGACAAAAATGCCCAAGACCTGCAGCTGTTGCGCCGTGCCAAGCATAAAGGGGGCTGGCTGGCGAGCGTCGAGACCGGTCCGGTCACCTGGAGTGGTGAAGTGCTTTATGTGGGTCAGCGTAACGACAATGACTTCAGCACCTGGCCGGCCACCCTCAACGAACTGGGCTCCTACACCCTGTTCAACCTGGGGAGCCGCTATGCGGTCACCGAGCGCCTGACCCTGGGCGGGCGTATCGACAACCTGTTCGACAAGCACTATGACGAGGCCGTCGGTTACCCCGGGACCGGCACCGAGTTCCGTGTCACTGCCGACTATCGTCTGTAAGCCTCCAGAGCCCCGCATCGCGGGGCTCTCCTTTATAAGGAGACCTTTTCCTATTCCAAGGGGGAGGAGTATGATCGCCGGCCTGCACCAGAGGGAGAGTCCAGTTGGCCAACATTCTCGTTTTTGACTCCGGCATGGGCGGGCTGACCATTTATCGTGAAGTCCGTCGCTTGCTGCCGGCCCATCACTATTTCTACTGTTTCGATAATGCCCACTTCCCGTATGGCGAACTGAGCGAGCAGGCGCTTATCGACACCTGTGTCGGTACCGTGGAGCGCATGGTGCGCGACCACGCCATCCAGCTGGTTGTGATCGCCTGCAATACGGCCAGCACCATTGCTCTGCCCGAATTGCGCGCCCGTTTGAGCATCCCGGTGGTTGGGGTAGTGCCAGCCATAAAGCCGGCGGCGGCCCTCACTCGCAGTGGCTGCATCGGTTTACTGGCAACCCCTGGCACTGTGACCCGTGATTACACCCATCAACTGATCGCCCAGTTTGCCCCCGGTAAGCGAGTTCTGCTGATGGGCAGCACCGACCTGGTGATGATGGCCGAGCAGAAGCTCGCGGGTATCCCCGTCGATATGGCGCAGCTTGGCGAGGTGATGGCACCTTGGCGGGACGAGGGGCCGGATACCATAGTGCTCGGTTGTACTCATTTCCCATTGCTGGGCGAGGAAATTGCAGCCCTCATGCCGGGAGTGACCTTGGTTGATTCGGGTGAGGCCGTTGCCCGCCGGGTTGAGCACTTGCTGGGAGAGAGCCCGGATGGGGAGGGTCAGGGGGCCGCCTTCTGCACTCGCCTGGACGAAGAGACGACCAAATTAAAAGCCCCCTTGATGAGCTGGGGGCTTTCGACACTACAAGAGGTATGACGGCAGTCAACTCGTCATCTCTTCCCCTTCTTTCTTCTCATTGGCTTCGCGCACCTTCAGGGTGCGCTGCTGATACTCCTGATCGTTGAGTGCGGCAACCGCCCGCTCGGCATCTGCCACCGGCATCTCGACAAAGCCGAAGCCGCGACGCTTGCCTGTTACCTTATCCTTCATGAGACGTACCGAGACGACCTGGCCGTGTTGAGCAAAAAGCTCGCGTACCGCCGCTTCATTAGCCCGATAGGGGAGGTTGCCTACATAAAGGGTGCGCGTCTCACCTGACAGGTTGGATGGCGTATCAGGGGCTTGAGTACGCTTGCGCTGTAGTAGCAGAGGAACGATGAAGCCGCCGACGGCCAGTCCAAGTGCGAAGATAACCTCAGCCTCGAGCTGGAAGTGAAGGGCCTGGGCGACCAAATAGCCGATCAGGGCCAAGATGAGTGCGCAGACAGCGGCCTGCAGAAGCAGCGGATAATCGGACAATCTCATAGGGTTCTGCCCTTATATGAATGAAATCAATGAAAACGCAACACTTTGTTCACCTTCATGGTAACCAGCTTTGCATGAGTAAGCCACTTGCCAAGGGGCAAAAAGGGATATTGGCAAGTTATGCCCTCTATAAAACGGGTGCCAGAGCCATAAATGTGGATAACTCTGTATATATACACTTAGTATTCTGTTTCTAACTGATTGTTTTGAAGTTTTCGTGATTTTCTTCAAAAAAAGCCTTGTCATCGCGGCGCGCCTCCCTATAATGCGCCCTCACCAGCACGGCGGATGACGCCGGATGGTCAGCGAGTTGGCAACGCCAACCACGCTGCGAAAGAAAAGCGACAATGACGCTTGACTTTCAAAATGAGG
>NZ_CDCE01000004.1 GCF_000819805.1 Aeromonas diversa CDC 2478-85 | reverse complement strand
TAGCGGCGGGGGCAGCGACAGCGGCGGGGACAGCGATAGCGGTGGCGGCAGCGATGATAGCAGCAGCCACAGCAGTCATGATGACAGTGGTGACCATGCCGCTGAGGGAGAGCATGCCGGTGGCGAACGACATGCTGGCGGTGAGCGCCACGGGGGAGGCGATCGCCATGGCGGAGGCCGTGGGCTGGGTAACGGTCTAGATGATCACCCCGGCGACACCATTGATGCCAATGGCAACACTCTCAGGGGTGATGGGACTCTGGATGATAACGGCCTCGACAGCAGCACACCCGGGGGGGATGCCCTGGATGATAACGGCACCGACCTCGACGCGAACGGTAACAAGCTGAGGGGCGATGGCACCCTGGATGACGAGCAGGAGCGCCGGGCGATCGAGAGCGGCTTTAGCCGGTAGGAGGAGAAGATGCGAACCCTGATCCCTATATTAACCCTCTGGCTGGCCGCATGCGCCAGCCAGGAGCCATTACCTCTGTATCAGCAAATGAACGGGATGGACGTCCAACTGGCCAACCAGGCACTACAGCAAGCTCTTCAAGTCCGTCCTCGGGGGGAGACCCTTACCTGGAGCAATCCGCAAAACCGCCACTTCGGCAGCCTTACCCCCCTTCGCACTTTCCGCCTGCAGAGCGGGCTCTACTGCCGCGACTATCGTGAAGAGCTCTACATTGGTGATCGCCATCAGGCCTGGCAAGACACAGCCTGCCGCCATCATAGTGGGCGCTGGCTCCCCCTGCGAGGATAGGGATGGCATGAGCCATCCCTTGCCAGATCACACCTTGCGGTAGGGCAGGTAAACCGGCTCCCACATATGGGTGAGGATATGCTGCTCGAGATCCTGACCGATCAGGGGATGACCCGGATCCCGGCGCACGATCTCCTTCAGCACGGCCGTCGCCACATGGACCGAGATGGCGCGCAGAGCACGGATCGGCGGATAGACGCTCCCCTGCTCGAGATCCTGGCTGTCGACACACTCGGCCAGGGCGAACGAGGCGGTAGTAAACATGTCGGGAGTGATCTCGCGCACCTGACCTACGATGGCAGCCAGCCCGACCCCAGGGAAGATGAAGACGTTATTACCCTGACCGATCCGCACCTGCTTTCCTTCATATTCAACCGGCGCGAAGGGGCTACCGGTGGCGACGATGGCGCGCCCCTGGCTCCAGCGATAGATATCCTCGGGCAACGCCTCACAGTTGGCGGTGGGGTTGGAGAGCGGAAACACCATGGGGTGCTCGCTGTGCTCGAGCAGCAGCTGGATGTGACGCTCCTCGAAGGCGCCCCCCGAGCCGCTGGTGCCCAGCAGCACGGTAATGGGCACGTGGCGCAGCACGTCAGCCAGACTGGCCCGGCCCGGCTGCTCCGTCTGCCACTTGGCCAGCAGGGTGCCCGACTTGGCGTAGCGGCGCTTGTACTCATCGAGCCCCTCGCGGTTGTCACACACCAGACCCTGGGTGTCGAGGATATAGATGCGATCGCGCGCCGCCTGGGGATCGAGCCCCTCGCGCATCAGGCCGGCGCAGATCTGATCGGCCACCCCCACCCCGCCGGCACCGGCGCCATAGACCAGGTAGTTCTGCTGGCCCAGGGTCTCGCCCTTGACCTTGACCGCCCCTATGATGCCGGCCAGCACCACGGCCCCGGTGCCCTGAATGTCGTCGTTAAACGAGGGGAGCACCTGCTGATAGCGGGCCAGATTGTCAAAGGCGTTGGACTTGCTGAAGTCTTCCCACTGCAGCACGGCGTTGGGGAAGTGGCGGCGCACCCCCTGCACGAACTTGTCGATGAAGGCTTCGTACTCCTTTCCGCGGATCCGCTTGTGCGGCTGGCCCAGATACATGGGATCATCGAGCAGCTTCTGGTTGTCGGTGCCTACATCGAGGGCGATGGGCAGACAACAGGCGGGATGAATGCCGGCCGCCAGGGTGTAGAGGGAGAGCTTGCCGATGGGGATGCCCATGCCGCCGACCCCCTGATCGCCGATGCCCAAGATCCCCTGGCTGTCGGTGACCACTATGATGCGGATCGACTTGGCATCGAAATGGCGCGCCTGGCTGCCCATGTCATCTACATTAGCCGGTGTGATATAGAGGCCGCGCGGCTTCTGGAAGCGGTGGCTGAACTCCTGACACGCCTTGCCCACGGTCGGGGTATAGATGTAGGGGGTCATCTCCTCTACGTGGCGCGACAGCAGGGCATAGAAGAGGGTCTCGTTTCTGTCTTGCAGCGCACGCAGGTTCTGATACTTCTCGATGTCACTGCATGCGCTCTTGAAGCCCTCATACACCCGCTCGAGTTGGGCCTCGAAGGTCTGCACCTGAGGTGGCAGCAGGCCGTCGAGGTCGAAATCGGCGCGTTCCTGCTCGGTGAAGGCGGTGCCCTTGTTGAGGTAGCGGTTATTGAGCAGATCGGTGCCGGTCAGGGAGACGGGACGAAACGCATTGCCCTCTGCATCTTTCCAGAGCAGATATTGTCCAGTTGCCATAGTCGTTCTCTTGTTTTGGGTGATGGGCTCGTAGCCCGAAGAGCAAGACTCATAATGAAATCAATCATATGACGTTTGTATGGCCGGTTTTGTGAGCCCGGGCATAAAGCCGGTGACGCTTCATCAGACAACACCCTGAACGGGCATAGACGCCACCATCACCAATCCTCATAATGCCCCGCTTTACGCGCTCCCAATGCAAAGACTGCGGCTCAGCGCCCCTGCCCCATGCGGTCTATCCCGCTTGGTATCCCGCTTGGGACAGCCATCATTGTGTACAGGTCATATCCCATTTGGGACACCCACCATTGTGTACAGCTCACACCGCCATCGGAACGCCAAAACATCCCCCATCGCTTCGACCCCTTTTTAGCAAAGGAGTAACCATGACACTGCTTGCCACCGCCCTTCGCCACAAGGCCTGGGCCGACCTCGAACTGCTCGGCGCCATCGGCCGGCTGGACGATACCAGCCATGCCAAAGCCCGCCATCAGGCCATCCGCCTGATGAACCATATCTATGTGGTGGACCGCATCTTTATCGCCCATCTGCGTGGTGAACCCCACGGCTATAGCGCCACCAACACCGAGGAGACCCCTACTCTCGAGGCCCTCACCCACTCCATGGGCGAGGCCCATGCGGCCCTGTTGGTGCTGTGCAATGATCTGACCGATGAGGCCCTCGACACGCCTCGTTCGTTCACTTTTACCGACGGAGACCGGGGCACGATGAGCGCCGCCGAGATGCTGCTGCATCTGGTGAGCCATGGCGGCTACCACAGAGGCGCCGTCGGCCGCATCCTGGCCGAATGTGACCTGGCGCCGCCCCGGGATCTGCTGACTCGCTTCTTGCACAGCAGCGAGCCCGAGCGACGCGGCCACTAACCCCGGTTATTTCTCCTCACCTGGCGAGAGAACAGCATGCCCCTTCTACGTCCCCTGTTGATCACCCTCCCCCTGCTGCTGGGCGGCTGCGCCGCCGCCATCGACTACTACTCGGGGCGCCATCGCGACGCTCTGGCGCCAGAGCAGACCCAAGCCAGTATTCGAGCAGCACTGGGGACGGCGCAGCCCTGCGAGGCGGGGCCAGATGACAGAAAACAAGGGGCTGTGTCCTGCGATCGTTTTGACGTGCTCGGCAAGATGGCTCGCCGGGATGATGGTAATGCCCAGGCGACGGCAAGCGCCGTCACACTGGGGTTGGGAGAACTGATCCTGGTGCCCATGACGGTAGTCAGCGTGACGGCCGACTACACCCAGCGCCACACGGTGACCGTCTATTACGATGAGAAAAGACACTATCTGTTTCACACCCTGCTCGATGGGGCGGGTCAGGAGCGGCGGCAGTGAAATCCCGAGCGATTCTCCAAATTGGGACACCCACAATTTGGATGACGCCATTATCTGGCTCAGCAAAGTGAGGACGCCTGGGTTCACCCCGGCGAAAATGGCCAGGAATTCTGACTGGGTTGGGTCGGTTTCGCTGAACACACCGGTTTGCGCCCAGCCCAGAGCCTGGTGCCTGCAGCACCATTCGTGACCACGAAATTGGAGCAAATTCAGTTAACTGGCTGATGGCATCGCCGCTGCCCGCAGTGGTGGGCATAACGTTCTCGAGCCACACCGTGACCGATGGCCCGGATACCGCTTCGCTTAAACAGCCTCACCTGCTTGAGCCAGTCGTCACCGTCGAGTTGCAACCGTTGCAGGATGGGAGAAAGCGCCTCGGGAATATGGCCCCGCTTGTCGTCGCGAATGGCGCGGCCAGTCCAGTCAACCAGCGCCAGATAGTCGGTGAAGGTGTAGGGCAGTGACTTGGATTCACCCTTCTTGGCAAACGGGAGCAGCAGGGGCGGTAGCTCGGTGGTTTGGGCTCTTCCCAGACGCTGACTGATGCTGGTGTAGTCACTCTCTTCGGGCCGGTCGGCAAGTTTGGCGCGGATAGGATTGAGCTCCACATAGGCCATGCAGGCTAATAGCGCCGACTCTGTCAGCAGGGCCTGACTCTTGAAGCGCCCCTCCCAGAAATGGCCCTTGCAGCTGTCTTCCTGATTGGCCTGACGGGCTAGTCCTTCATTGAGCAGGCGCACGAACCAGCTGATGGAGTAGAGCCGTCCGCGCCACTCCTCTATCAGCCCTTGCACCACCGAGAGCTCTGGCTCAATCAGGGTATCCCCCTGATACCAGCGCCGCACCAGCAGCGGCCACTGAAACAGCCCGGCCCAGCGCTCGGCCACCTCCCGCTCACTCCAGCCCTGCGCCTGCTCGGCATCCACTCTCAGCACCAGGTGGTAGTGGTTACTCATCACCGCATAGGCGCAGATGCCGATGGCAAAGAGCCGCGACAGCTGGCCCAGTCGGTCGACCACCCACTGGCGGCGATGCTCGTAGCTCTGGCCCGAGTGGGCATCTTCCCCACACAGGAAGGCCCGCCGCACACAGCGACTCACCACATGGTAGTAGGGCGTATCCTGCAAACTGATCTGACGTGAACGGGCGATGGTCATGGCAAGTTCCTCGGCAGTGAGACGTCAAGCCAAGCAGAGCTCTACGCCCCTGTCAAAATGGTGGGTGTCCCAGAAAATGGTGCTACCCCACAGCCGCAGGCTGGCCAGCCGCCAGCGCCCGAACACTGTCCGGTTGGCGGCAAGGTCGCAGAGAAAGAAGAGTTTGACAGGTGTCAAAAAGCGAGCAATTTCTGATGGTTACATCACGTTAAGACTCACCTCGGCAGTTTCGTTTGGCTTACCATAGCCATCCAGAACCTGTTGATCTGCGATGGGTTGCTGCCAGCGCGGGTCAAGGGTGCATAGTGGAAGCTGTCATCCACGGGCGGTAGCGTGGGATTTGGTGGTGATACGCCTCACACAGAAAGCTGGGTGTCCCAGAATCATGGGTGTCCCAGAATCATGGCTGTTGGACTGCGATGGGTTGCTGCCATCGCGGGTCAAGGGAGCATATTGGAAGCAGTAATCCATGGGCAGAAACTTGGGACCTGTCTAAACCACGACCGGTACCAGCGATGGGTGTCTCAGATTTACCCTTATGGAGATATCTTATGTCTGTTGAAAGCGTTGTTAGCTGGGCTAACAAGCTGAATAAAAATCTCTGGTGGCGCCATGCCATCAGATTGGCAGCTGAGAAGGGAAAACTAGAAAGTGATAGTTTACAGCTTCTTTTAGCTATCGCCAAAATGGAACATGGTCTTGAAGCGCAAGATGCTAATTATGCCTACTATATTTCTCCATTAACAATCTCTGGATTTGGGGAAGAAAAACAGGCCGTAAAATTAAAGAGCATCAGTAAAGTCAACAATGTATCTTCTCTTGTATCTGATGCAACGCTCGAGTTTAGCTCTGAAGGATTAACGGCTGTTTACGGTGATAATGGGTCTGGTAAGTCAAGCTATGCAAAAATTTTAAAAAATGCCTGTCTTACTCGTGGCAACACACCTAAAATTCTATCTAACATTTACGAAGAAAAATCTGGTGATCCAAAAGCTGAAATCTCAATTTTCATCGGTGAAGATCAGCATGACATTGATTGGACAATCTCGGCCGAACCACGTGAAGACCTTAAGTCTATCCGTATCTTCGATAACACTTCTGCAACCCATTATATCTCCAGTGAGGATGCTGTCGAATACAAACCTGCAGGCATGAAATTACTGACACAGTTGATGCATGCTTGCGAGTTCGTTCGAGTTAGTAGTGACAATGATAAAAATCCTTTTGTCACAGCTATTCCGTTACCAAAGTTTAGTGAAAATGGTCAAGTTAATACTTTTATTTCAACGCTATCATCGAAAACAAAAATAGAATCTCTTGATGCTCTTTGTTTAAGCTCGGAGCAAGACGATTCTATTAAAGTCCATCGTGAAGAACTAACAAAGCTACGCTCTAGCACTCCAGAGCAAATACGGAAAATATATAGTGACCGCTGCAAAGAATTACAGCCCTTGCTCGATCATTTAATTAAGCTTAGGAACAAGCTTGACCAAAAACAGTTGGATGATATTAAGAGTGCATATGACGATTACAAAACCAAGCAAGCTGCTGCAGCCCTTGCACGTACTCAAGCACTTGATGGGCATGAGCTTGCTGGAATTTGCTCACCAGAGTGGGTACAAATGTGGAGGCACGTTAAAACCTTTGTCCAGACACACAATCCTGGGGTAGTTTTCCCACCCATTCAAGGTGACCCATGCCCAACCTGCCTTCAACCAATATCTGATAAAGCAGCAACTAAATTAAAATCATTCAATGACTATCTGCAAGATAAGACTCAAGTTGAGGCCAACAAAGCCAAAAGTACATTTGATTTCTTTATCACAAATCTAAAGTCGCTCAACTTTGATCTAAAGCCATATGAGTTTGCGTTAGAAAAGATTCGTGATCATAACGCTGAATATGCTAAAAACATAATTGTTCTGAACGCAAACTTAGAGATTTGTTGTGCCAATCTACTCAAAGCTGAACCTGATTTCACGCCAATTAAAGTTGAATTTAATGCTGTTAATTGGATTAGTGGTCAAATAGACTCTTGGAAGAAAAAAGAAGCTGAAGTTGCAACTAACGAAGGCCTAGTGAAGCAAATTTCCGACCTTGAATATATACTTGAAGACCTAGAAGATAGAAAAACTCTCACAGCATCAAGAGATATTATATTAAAAGAAATTAACCGACTAAAGATAATCGATTTATATAACAATCTTGCAAACTCCTGCCAATCCACATCGATTACAGCTCAAACAAATTTGATTGCAAGAGGTGGAGCAATTGGCAGTCTGCAGGCAGCTTTTAGTGCAGAGCTCGAAAAACTAAGATTTAAAAACTTTGATGTAGACACCGAAACTCGCGGTCATCGTGGCAAACAAATGCTTAGACTACGACTAACCGGAAAAACAAATGGTATTACAGATGTGGCAAGTGAAGGCGAACAGAAATGTGTGGCCTTGGCTAGCTTCATGGCAGAACTCACTGTCGACGATAGAAAATCAGCCATAATTTTTGATGACCCAATCAATTCCTTAGATCACAAATGGCGTCGAATGTTTGCAGACCGGATTGCTACAGAGTCATTGGTCCGTCAGATTATTGTATTCACCCATGATATGTCATTCCTAAAAATGCTTGAGGAATCTTGTGATGCAGCCCAGTCAAAACTAAATATTATCTCAATAGCAAAGCTTGGTGATACAAGCGGATACCCGTACCCAGAACCACCTTGGGATGTCAAAAACACAGCATCTAGAATTGGTTATTTAAAGAACGAGCTACCGAATCTTAAAAGAATGGAAGCATCTGGCGATTTAAAATATGAGCTCCATGCAAAGCTTATATATAATCAGATGCGTGAGACATGGGAGCGACTTGTTGAGGAATGGCTACTAAGAAAGGTAGTAGAACGTTTTTCTCGTGGTGTAAAAACTCAAAGTTTGAAAGAGATAATGGATGATGTTACCTCTGATGATAACAACATAATCAACGCAGCCATGTCTAAATGTAGTACTTATATGCATGGGCATGATAATGCAACTGAACTAGCCGTTGACTGTCCTCAATATAGTGAAATCGAGCAAGACGTAACAGCTTTGGATACGTACTTTAAGGCGCTAAAGAAACGTCGTAACTAATTAATTTCTACATAAATAAAAGGCGACCATCTGGTCGCCTTTTTATTATCGATCGCTTTCCAATCAGGAAAGCTCACCTTGCCGGTCGCTTGTTACTATTTCCATTACCACATACCCATAACCTGCACCAATCAGAACATTATCCTTCTGGGCAAGCTCATGCCGAGCAAAATTGCCATCAGTCATTACCAAGCAGCAATTAAATATAAAGTTGCATATTACTTTTTCCTCGCTTTTATTGCAGCACTTGCAATACAATACCCATACGAAGCCTAAGGATGAAGACGGATTACAACTTGGTTGATAAAAACTTCTGAGTATTTGTAACCTATCGGTGATCGTGAGCTTCTATCCTACCAACTTAGGTAGATACGAGTATCAACAATAAAGTTCATTTATTATTTATTTGGCCACTACAATGTTCTAAAAAGGATATAAGATGCGATACATACCATTACTCTTTTTACCTATTATATTGCCTGCCTATGCCGTCACATACATTGAACTAGAAGGTAACATTATAAATATCGTTGATAAAACACCAGAACAAACATTCTACAATAAATTTTCGGATGGAAGAGCACACTATGTAATAGAAGTAGATAAGGATAAAAATGGTTGGTGGCTTTCCAATGGAAAAATTCGTTACCCACAAAACTTTAAAAATGAGCGCCATTATGAAGCTACATATGTATGTGGCAATGCTTTGAATAAAGGTTACTTTAATAATGAATACAGGACTGTTATGGATGATTTTTATTCATCAGGACGAGTCAAGATGCATGTAGGGAAAAGCCTTGAGATAGAGTTTAAAAATATAAATCTAGATAAAATAAAAATTGATACACAAGCCACTGGTATCGAGTTACACGATGGTTCAAGCATATCTCGCTCATCTGTTTACTCAGACCTGATCGTTACAAAAATTAGTGATGAGAACCCTTGTGAGTAAACATTGTTAATAAATTTACAGATACGATTACCTTAAATAAAAAAGGCGACCATCTGGTCGCCTTTTTTATTTCTGTCGCTTTCCAGTCAGGAAAACTTACCGATTCGGTCGCTTGGCACCACTCCCTTTGGCTGCTGGCTTGCCACCCTGAACAGCGGGTTTGGCCCCCGGCTTGGCAGAGCCAGCCCGGGTCGGGGCCTTCCCCTTATGGGCAGGTTTCCCCTGGGGTTTGCCCTTCCCTTCACTCTGGGCGGCGGGCTTGCGGCTCCCCTTCTCTAATTTGAGCTCGGCGCCCACCGGCTTGCCATTGCCCTTGCCGCTCTTGTTGGCGCTGGTATTGGCGTTCTGGCCATTGCTCTGGCCAGCCCCATTGCTGCGCTGATGGGTGATGGCGCTATGACGGGTCAGGGCCGGTTTCAGGCCCTTGCTGCGGCTGCGCTCGGCCCCGCCCTTACCTTTAAGTTCGCCACGGCCTTCCGGCGGCACCAGGCAGTCGGGGCCGTTGCCGATGAGGTGACCCTTGCCCATCTCCAGCAGGGCTTCGCGGATCATCGGCCAACCGGCCGGATCGTGATAGCGCAGCAGCGCCTTGTGCAGGCGACGGCGACGCTCCCCTTTCACCACGAACACGTCCCCACCCTGGCGGCTCACCTTGTTGAGGGGATTTTTCTCGGTGTAATACATGGTGGTGGCGTTGGCGAGCGGAGACGGGTAGAAGTTCTGCACCTGATCGAGCTTGAAACGGTTTGCTTTAATCCAGAGCGCCATGTTCACCATGTCTTCATCCGTGGTGCCCGGGTGGGCGGAGATGAAGTAGGGGATCAGGTACTGCTGCTTGCCCGCCTCTTTGGAATACTTGTCGAACAGCTCCTTGAAGCTGTAGTAGCTGCCCATCCCTGGCTTCATCATCTTGGAGAGCGGGCCCTCCTCGGTGTGTTCCGGCGCGATCTTGAGGTAGCCGCCGACGTGGTACTTGGCCAGCTCCTTGATGTAGCGCGGATCTTCCACCGCGATGTCGTAACGCACCCCGGAGGCGATCAGGATCTTCTTGATGCCCTTGAGGTCGCGCGCCTTGCGATAGAGGTTGATGGTCGGGCTGTGGTCGGTGTCCATGTGCGGGCAGATGGTCGGCCAGACGCAGGAGGCACGGCGACAGGTCTGCTCGGCCTTGGGGCTCTTGCAGCGTAAGCGGTACATGTTGGCGGTGGGGCCGCCCAGATCCGAGATGACGCCGGTGAAGCCCGGCACCTTGTCGCGGATCTCTTCGATTTCTTTCAGAATTGACTCTTCCGAGCGGCTCTGGATGATGCGCCCCTCGTGCTCGGTGATAGAGCAGAAGGAGCAGCCGCCGAAGCAGCCGCGCATGATGTTGACCGAGGTCTTGATCATGTCGTAGGCCGGGATCTTCTCGTTGCCATAGGCCGGGTGCGGCACCCGCTGGTACGGCAGGCCGAACACCCCGTCCATCTCGTCGGTCTCGAGCGGGAAGGCGGGCGGGTTGACCCAGATGATGCGATCGCCGTGGGCCTGGGAGAGCGCGCGGGCGCAGCCGGGGTTGGTCTCGTGGTGCAGGATGCGCGAGGCATGGGCGTAGAGCACCTTGTCCTCCTTCACCCGCTCAAACGCCGGCAGCTTGACGTAGGTCAGCTCCCAGGGTTTTTGCTTAGGGGGTTGTACCAGGATGGGCTTGGCCTCCTGCTCCATCGGCGCAGTGCCCTCATCATCAGAGCAGGGGGCCCCTTCCATATAGGGGTTGGGGATGGGGTCGATGCGGCCAATCTGGTCGAGCTTGCTCGAGTCCACCCCGCGCCAGCCCGGCAGCGGCTCGCGGCGAATGACGGCAGTGCCGCGAATGTCCTGCATGGTGTCGATGGTCTCGCCACCCGCGATGCGGTGAGCCACCTCCACCAGGGGGCGCTCGGCGTTGCCGTAGATGAGGATGTCGGCCTTGGCGTCGATGAGGATCGAGCGGCGGATGGTCTCGGACCAGTAGTCGTAATGGGCGATGCGGCGCAGCGACGCCTCGATGCCGCCGATGACCACGGGCACCTCTTTATAGGCCTCTTTGCAGCGCTGGGTATAGACCAGGGTGGCGCGATCCGGCCGCTTGCCGCCCACGTCCCCGGGGGTGTAGGCGTCGTCGTGGCGCAATTTTTTGTCGGCGGTGTAGCGGTTGATCATGGAGTCCATGTTGCCCGCCGTCACCCCGTAGAAGAGGTTCGGCTTGCCCAGGCGCATGAAGTCATCCTTGGATGACCAGTCCGGCTGGGCGATGATGCCGACCCGAAAACCCTGGGATTCGAGCATGCGGCCAATGACCGCCATGCCGAAGCTCGGGTGATCCACGTAGGCGTCGCCTGTCACCAGCACGATGTCGCAGCTGTCCCAGCCGAGCTTGTCCATCTCTTTGCGGGACATGGGCAGGAAGGGCGCCGTGCCGTAGCACTCGGCCCAGTAGCGGGGATAGGAGAAGAGGTTGGTAACCGGCTGCATTTTGACCACCTGGAACATTTCGGGTCGCGCATTATACCGGCTGGCCGCGGTGGTAGCGATGGCTTTTTGCCCCTGTAAAACCCATGGGAATCGGGGTTGGCGCGCCCTCGCCCCCAGGCCGGCCCCTTGAGCATGGGGCGCCGGCCAGGCCGACCGCCCCGTTCACAACAGGCCCTATGCCCGCTACGTCACCCCATTCGCGAAGACCTGGCCTGGGGCGCCTCATCCCCCTTGGCGGCAGGGTCGCTGGCGAGCGCCTCATCCACCTGTTGGCTGCGCTCGCCGGCGATGCCGGTGCGCCGCGCCACCAGGCCATAGAGTGAGGGGATCAGCAGCAGGGTCACCAGGGTCGCCAGGGTGAGCCCGAAGAAGACCACAGTCCCCACCGCCATGCGACTCTCGTAGCCCGCCCCCATGGAGATCATCAGGGGCACGGCGCCTATGATGGCGGTGAGCGAGGTCATCAGAATGGGGCGCAGGCGGCGCAGGCTGGCCTGGATGATCGCCTCCTCAAACTCGACCCCCTTCTCCCTGAGCTGGTTGATGAACTCGACGATGAGGATGCCGTTCTTGGCCACCATGCCGATCAGCATGATCATGCCTATCTGGCTGTAGAGGCTCATCTCCTGGCCGGTGAGCCAGAGCCCGAGCAGGCCACCGAAGAGGCCGAGCGGCACGGTCACCATCACCACGGCCGGCGAGAGGAAACTCTCGAACTGGGCCACCAGCACCAGATAGACCACCAGCAGGGCGAGGCCAAACACCATGCCCATCTCCCCCTGGTTGTCGCGATAATCCTTGGACTCACCGGCGTAATCCACCGTCATCCCCACCGGCAGGTTGGCGTTGGCCCAGCCGTCGAGAAAGTCCAGCGCCTCGCCCAGGGTGTGGCCCGGCATGGGGTCGGCGGTGAGGGTGACCGCCTTCTGGCGCTGGTAGTGGTTGAGACGCTGGGGCGCGGCCACCAGTTCGAACGAGACCAGGGTAGAGAGACTCACCATCTTTCCATCGGCGGCGCGCAGGTAGATGCGGCTGAGATCCCCCGCCCCGTTGAAGTCGCGCCTGTCCCCGCGCAGGTAGACGTCATACTCCTCGCCCCTGTCCACATAGGTGGTCTTGCTGCTGCCCCCGAGCAGGGTCTGCAGGCTGCCCGCCACCTGGGAGAGGGGAATGCCGAGCTGGGCGGCACGCACCCGATCGACGCGCACCCGCACCTCGGGGGTCTTCTCGGCATAGTCGAGATCCGGCGCGCTCATCAGGCCGCTCTCTTGGGCCGCCTGTTGCAGGCGCTGGGCCTGGGCGAAGATCTCCTGATAATCGCCGCCCTGAATGATGAACTGCACCGCCGCGTTGGAGCCGCCGCGAAAGCCGGGCTGGAAGGCGCGCACCATGACGTCGGGAATGGCCCCGAGGCGCGCGGTGAGCTGGCGGGTAAACTCGCTGGCGGTCTGGGTGCGCTCACTCCAGTCGGTGAGCTGGATGATGGCCATGCCGGTCTGATCGCCGCCGCGCCCAAAGGCCGGGGTGCTGAAACTCACCGACTGCACCACCCCCTTGCCAAGCAGCGGCAGCACTACTTGCTCGACCTGCTCCATGTTGCGCTTCATCCGCTCTATGCTGGTCCCCTCCGCCCCCTTGACGAAGACGAAGACCACGCCCCGGTCTTCGGTCGGGGTCAGGCTGGCGGGGATGCGGGTGACGAGCAGGGCGATGCCGCCCAGAAACAGCACGAAGATGAGCGGGGCCCAGCGTCTGTGGTGCAGACTCCAGCCGAGCAGGCGGCGATAGTGCCCCTCGAGGCGAACAAGGCCCCGGTCAAGCGCCGCGCTCAAGAGGTTGGGTCTGTCCTTGGCGCGCATCAGCCAGGAGCCCATGGCCGGCGTCAGGGTGAGGGCCACCAGGGAGGAGCAGATCACGGCCAAGGAGAGCAGGATGGCAAACTCGGTAAAGAGCCGCCCCACCATCCCCTCCATGAAGGCGATGGGCACGAACACCATCACCAGCACGGCGGTGGTGGCGATCACCGCAAAGCCCACCTCGCGGGTGCCGTGCCAGGCCGCCAGCAGGGGCGGCTCGCCGCGCTGCAGATGGTGGTGGATGTTCTCGACCACCACGATGGCGTCATCCACCACCAGGCCGATGGCGAGGATGAGGGCGAGCAGGGTCACCAGATTGATAGAAAACCCCAGATACCAGGCGCCGATAAAGGCACTGATGAGGGAGACAGGCACTGTCACCGCCGGAATGAGCGTGGTGCGCCCCTGGCCGAGGAAGAGGTAGAGCACCGCCACCACCAGGGCCGCGCAGATGGCGAGGGTCTCGTACACCTCGTCGATGGCCTGCTTAATGAAGACGGTGGCGTCGTAGTCGACCTCGAGCTTGGCCCCCTCGGGCAGGAAGCGCTGCATCTGGCCGAGTTTGTGCTCGATCCCCTGGGCCACCGCCAGCGGGTTGGCGGTGGACTGGGCGACGATGCCGAGCCCCAGGCTCTCCTTGCCGTTGCGATGATAGGCGCTGTCTTCGTTCTTGGCCCCGGTCTCAATCTGGGCGATGTCCCCCAGATAGATGGGTTGCCCCCCCTTCCCCAGGCTTATCTGCAGGGCGCGAAAGTCCTCCGGCGTCTTGTAGAGGCGCTCTATCTGCACCGCCATGGTCATGCTGTTGTTGCGGATCTCGCCGCCGGGCAACTCGATATTCTCCCGGGCCAGGGCCGTTTTCACGTCGTCGACCGTGATGCCCCGGGCCGCCATCTCGGCTGCCTTGAGGCGCACATACATCACCTTCTCGAGATCCCCCGAGAGCATCACCTCGCTCACCCCGTCCACCAGGCTCAAGGGATCGACCAGCACCCGGTTGGCGTAATCGGTCAGGGCGGTGCGATCCATCCGGTCGCTGCTGAAGTTGAGCCAGATGGCCACGTCACCGTTGCCATTGTCCTTGGTGACCAGGGGATCGTCCGCCTCGTCAGGCAGGCTGCGTTTGGCGCGCGACAGAGCGTCGCGCACGTCCGATACGCCCTCCACCATGTTCCAGCCGAGATTGAACTCCACCGTGATCATGGAGCGCCCCTTACGGGTCACCGAGGAGATGTTCTTGATGCCGCTGATCCCCGAGAGCTGATCCTCGATGGGCTTGGTGACCTGGGTCTCCATCACCTCGGGAGAGGCCCCCTCGTAGGTGGTGGTAATCGAGACCGACGGGATCTGCACATCGGGCATCTCGCGCACCGTGAGCTTGCCAAAGGCCACCAGGCCGAAGACGGTGAGCAGGCTGCACAGCACCAGGGCCACCAGCGGGCGGCGAACGGAAACGTCAGAGAGCCACATCAGCCTTGCCCCTCTGCCAGATCGCGCACCCGGGCGCCGTCACGCAGGTTGACCAGCCCCTCGACCACGATGCGATCGCCCGCCTTGAGGCCGGCGGCGATCCAGACCGACTCCCCGTGCTGCTCGTCGATCTCGACCCGGGTGCGGGTCACCTGCCCCGCCTCGAGGCGATAGACGAAACGCTCGCTGCCGGAGAACTCCAACGCCTGGGCCGGGATGCGAGTCACCTCGCGCGCCGGCAGGGAGAGGGCCACCTCCATCAGCATGCCGGGCCTGAGGCGACCGTGGGCATTGACCACCTCGATGCGCACCCTGATGTTCTGGGTCCCCTCCACCACGCGCGAGTCGAGGGTGCTGACGGTGCCAGCGAACTGTTCACCGGGCCAGGCGCTGCTCGAGGCGCTCACCTTCATGCCGGGCTCGAGCAGGGCGAGGTAGCGCTCGGGCACCGCCAGATCGAGGCGCAGGGTGTCGATGTCGTCCAGGTGAAGCAGGGTGTCGGCGCTGCCCACCAGGGCGCCGGGACTGAGATCGATGAGACTCACGGTGCCGGAAAACGGTGCCGTGAGGGTCCGCAAGGAGAGCTCGACCCGGGCGGCCTCGAGCCGGGCGTTGGCCATGGCGACGCTTGCCTCCTGCCCCTCCAGCTCGGACTGGGTCACGGCGCCGCGACTCACCAGGCGCCGCATGTCGTTGAGCTTGCGCTCCTCGTCACGCAGGGCCGCCGCCAACTCGGCCTGCACGGCCTGCTGCTTGGCATCGTCGAGGCGCACCAGCTCGCTGCCCGCCTTGACCCGCTCTCCCGAGCGCACCGGGATGGCGAGAATGCGGCCGGTCACCTCGGGCGACAGGGCCACCGAGCGGTTGGCCGCCAGGGTACCGGAGAGGCGCAGCACGGGCTCGGCCCGCACCCGCTCCACCAGCTCGCTGCGCACCGGGATCTGGCGGGACTCACGGGCCAAGGTGTCGGGGGTCGCGGCATAACGCCAGATGAGATAAGCCGAGAGGGGCAGGAGTAGCAACAGGAGTCCGAGGCGCAGTTTCATGGTATCCAGAGTGATGATGGAGTCAGATGACGGCAGTGTACGACTAAAGCGTGCCGGAACTGTGTGGCAAGTGTGACAAAACGTGACAGCCGAGTGCGCTGGATGCCTCATCCCTGGCAGGGTAAGCTGAAGAGCCTGACAGCTTTGGAGAGCACACGTGACAAGAAGACCACGACTGGGGTTGGCGCTGGGGAGCGGCGCCGCCCGCGGCTGGGCCCATATCGGCGTCATCCGGGCGCTTGAGCGCATGGGGATACGCCCCGATCTGGTGGCCGGCTGCTCCATCGGCAGCTTCGTCGGCGCCGCCTACGCGGCCGGCGAGCTGGGCCGGCTGGAGGAGTGGGTGCGGGGATTCACCCGGCTGCAGGTGGTGAGCCTGCTCGATCCCGCCCTCTCGGGGGGACTGTTTCGCGGCGACAAGGTGTTTGGCACCGCCGCCGGCTATCTGGGGGATCCGGTCATCGAGCAGCTGCCCCTCCCCTTTGGCTGTGTCGCCACCGAGCTCGATACCGGCCGCGAGATCTGGCTGCAACAGGGGGCCCTGCGCCAAGTGGTGCGCGCCTCCTGCGGCATGCCGGGCCTGCTCACTCCGACTCGCTATAACGAACGCTGGCTGGTCGACGGCGCCGTGGTCAATCCGGTGCCCATCTCGCTCGCCCGCGCCATGGGGGCCGAGGTGGTCATCGCCGTCAACCTCAACGCCGACATGCATCAACCCTGGGCCGACGAGCCGGACGAGGTGCGTGGTGTGGGGGCCCTGGCCCAGTGGTTCGGCCGCGGTGAGACCCTGGCCACGCCGGGCATGTGGAGCGTGATGAGCGGTAGCATCAACATCATGCAAGAGCGTATTACCCGGGCACGGATGGCGGGGGACCCTCCCGAGGTGCAGCTCACCCCGCGCCTGGGTAGCTTTTCCATCCTCGACTTCCACCGGGCGGCCGAGGCGATTGCCGAAGGGGAGGCCTGTGTCGAGCGCCAGCGTCCCCAACTCGAGGAGGAGCTCTGCCGCCTCGGGGTGCTGAGCCCCAGATAGACCCATGACCGCCAAATAAAAAAGCGCCTTGCGGCGCTTTTTTATTTCTCTTACTCGTCGGCCTCGGGGCGATAGAAGAGCAGACCGAGCAGGATGACCACCACAGAGACACCCAGGTAGAGACCCAGGCTCGGGTTGGTGATCCCGCCGTAGAGGATGATGAGTGAGCCCAGCGCAGCACAGATCGGAATGACGAAGCGTTTGATCCAGCCAAACTCGGTAAAGGTGCGCATGTACCAGACATAGAGGAAGAGATAGAGACCATAGATGAGCACGATCGGCATCTCGTCGAGGGCGATGTAGCGGCCGAAGGTCTCGTTGATGCTGCAATACCAGAGCACCGAGTAGATGACCGAGAGCAGGGCCGCGGCACGGGCCGAGTTGACGGGCATGTGGTGATGCGACTCCACCCGGCTCATCCACTTGGGCGCAGGTCCCTGGTTACGGATGGCTAGGGAGTAAGGAATACGCATGGTCGCCAGCACCAGACCATTGAGGGTGCCGAGGCAGGAGATGATCACAAACACCGTCAGTATGGTGGAGGCGGTGCCGCCAAACAGGCCTGTGGTGGCGATGTTCACCGCATTGTCGCCCTGCTCGACGATCTCGCCGGTGGGCAGCACGCTGGCGATGCCGAGGAAGTAGGAGACATAGACGACGAAGACGATGAGGGTACCTATGATCAGGGCCCGCGGCAGGTTCTTCTTCGAGTCGCGGATCTCGCTGTTGATGGTCACGGCCGCAATCCACCCCTCATAGGCGAAGGCGGTCGCCACCACGGCGGTGGCCAGGGTGCCCCCTGTGCTGCCGATCCCGTCCATCGCCTGCACGAAGTTAGTGGTGGTCACCCCGTTGAGCAGACCCGAGATGGTACCCACCACGGCGACCAGGATGAGGGGCACCAGCTTGATGAGGGTCGAGCCCACCTGCAGCTTGCCCGCCAGCACGGGAGCATAGAAGTTGATGAGATAGGTGGCCGCCATGTAAACCGCCGCCACCACCCAGGTTGCCGTGGAGTTGGTGGGGTTGTCACTGCCGAGCAGGATCATGGTGTAGAGGGAGGCGACCCAGGCCAGAATGGCCGAGAGGGGGGCGTAGTAGAGCACGCCCTTGAACCATCCCACCAGATAACCGAACTTCTTGCCATAGGCGGCCTCGGCATAGTCGACGATGCCGTTCGATTTCTCGATACGCTGGGCAAATTCGGCAAAGACCAGGGCCCCAAAGATCATGGAGATAGCCCCCAAGGCCCATGCCAGCAGGGCGATGACCAGGTTACCGCCGGTCAGGCGCAATACATCGTCGGCCTTGAAGAAGACCCCGGAGCCGATCACGACCCCCACCACCATGGCGATAGCCGTCATCAAGCCATAGCGTTTATCAAGCTCATTACTGCTCATACCAATATTCCATCCCTATTACGACATCATCCTGAATCCAGCTCGTGGTGCCTTGGCCCGGCGTGGCCTCGCCATGGCAGGCGTGACGCACCACGACACGGCCGCGTCTGCAGGGCAGGCGCGACTCGCTGGCTCGAGCGGTTAACTCAAAGTGTGTGGCAAAAACTGACGCTGCGCGGCCTGGAGACAAAAAATGCCGCCCGAAGGCGGCATTTCTCACTGCCAGGTATCAGGCCTTGGCCAGATACTCTTCCGGACCAATCTGACCGATCTCGGCAGATTTTTTGTCGGCCAGCAGCCAGAGGGTGAACTGATGCAGCTCGGGATGATGGGCCAGGGCAACCAGGAAGGCGCCACCGACTTCACGGTAACCCAGCTCATAGTTCTTCAAGGTGGTGGGAGGCACGCCCAGCAGCTCTGCAAACTTAGGACGGCTCAGACCAACCGCTTCGCGGATTTGACGGATTTTTTTCCCTACGGGAACTACGTTAGGACTCATAATGGTTCCATACTCCATGCGCGGATAAACCGCTTTTATTTTTTTCGCGACGACTCGTAGTCAAGTGTATCAGTTATTGCAGGACTCGTTATGGTTCGAGTCTCTTCATCTAAACGCTTAAATAAGCGACAACCCTTCAAAGCAGGGGCATGTTAATGCCTCACTCGGCTCAGGTAAACAGTTGGACTCACCAATCGCTCGATTGAGCACCTATGGCATCAGGTTATAATCCCCGCCTACCCCGATAGAGGAAGTCATTCATGCCAATCCCCGGCGTACTCTCCCGTCTGCATGCCATGCCCTCACCCGAGCAGATGCAAGAACAGCTAACACAGTGCCATGAAACCCGTGCCGAGGCCTTGCTGCTGGCCTCTCCACTGCCCGCCGATCAGGCGACACAGCTGGCGCAAAGCACCCTACCCCTCTATTGCCAGGAGGCCTGTGAGCCCCCCTGTCGCCACCTCGATCCGGCCGAGGTGGCCGCGCAACCCGGTGACGCGACCTGGGCGCCCGAGCAGGCGCTGGACGATCTGCTCCCCTGGTTCGAGGCCGGTCATTGCCACTTCATCGCGCCAGCGACCGTGGTGCCCGTGGTGCGCGCCCTGCTCAACATCTGGCCCCTCGACCCCCACCTGGCCCGCCATTTTCTTCGGGAGTTCACCCCCCTGATGCAGCGGCGCGACGAGACCCTCCTCACGGAGATCCTGACTGCCCGTCGCGACGCAGCCTCACCAAGAGCCGAATGGGTTCAATCCTACCTGAAGCTGGAGCGCCGCCTCTTCCGCGCCCACCTCGATCACTGATTGATTAAATAACAGTGGGTTAGCGCTGCGACATCCCTTGGCTAACCCCATAAGTGTGAGCTTGATCAAACTTACAAATAGGCATAGAGTGCGCGCCGTCATCCAGTGACATGGAGTGCCCCGGTTATCGTTGTACGGGTATTCCCATAACAAAGATGCCGACCAGCTTCTTGTGCTTATCGTAATTAGTGCGGTGTCGGCATGATTCAAGAAGCGAGAATGGCCTGCGTGCTTTCTCCAAGAGGATTGAACAATGATGAAAATGGCTCCTTCCGTAATTGCCATCGCCCTGGCGGCCGTAACCGCTACTGCTGCTAACGCCGCTGACGACATCTACTACGGTGCCGGTGTCGGTGCTGCCCACTTCAACGGTCTGAACAAGATCGGCGGTGGTGGCTACGAGGGTACCGAAGACGCGGCTGCCGCCAACGCCTTCATGGGTTACAACGTCACCGAGAACTTCGGCGCCGAGCTGGGCTACCAGTACGCCGGCCGTGGCAACACCTTTGGTGAGCGTTACGAGAACCAGGGCGCCACCCTGTCCGGTATCGCTCGTCTGCCGCTGGGCGGCGATGTCTCCGCTTTCGCTGAAGCCGGTGCCTACTGGGCCCATACCGACGGCCTGACCGTATCCGACACCAAGGTTTCCCCCCTGGCCGGCCTGGGTCTGACCTACAAGGTAAGCGACGCCCTGGATCTGCAAGCCCGCTATCGCTACATGTGGGACGTGGCTGACCTGCACGTTGACGGTGAGCGCTACAAGTCCAACCAGAGCGTTGCGACCCTGGAAGCCGTCTACCATCCGTTCCGCACCTCCTACGTAGCACCGGCCCCGGCCCCTGTGGTTGAAGAAGCCCCGGCTCCGGCCCCGGCTGCTCCGCAGATGGTCGAGAAGAGCTTCGATCTGAGCTCTGACGTGCTGTTCGCCTTTGGCAAATCCACCCTGAAGCCGGAAGGTGTTCAGGCGCTGAACGCCCTCTATAAGGATCTGGTTGCCGCCAGCCCGAAAGATGGTCAAGCTATCGTCATCGGTTACACCGACCGCATCGGCTCCGACACCGCTAACCTGCGCCTGTCCGAAGCCCGCGCCCGTACCGTGGCCAACGTGCTGATCGCCAAGGGTCTGCCCGCTTCCAAGGTTTCCGTTCAGGGCCGTGGCGAAGCCAACTCCGTGACCGGCACCCAGTGTGACGGCATCAAAACCAAGGCTCAGCTGGTCTCCTGCCTGGCCCCGGATCGTCGCGTAGAGATCCGTGTTCGTGGCGTGCAGGCCGTACAGCAGTAATCGCTGTCAGCCCCCCGACGAGGTGCCCCCGGGCACCTCGTTTTGTTTGTGCCTCCCTTTCCCCTCTCCTCCCCTACCCTTGATCCCGATGGTTGCACGGCATACAGTAGGGCGTCCCAAACAGGCCCTTCTGCATGGTTTTTTCGTCCACACAGACGCAAAGAAGCCGCTTTTGAGGCCATCTTGTCGGGATAATATTCAGATGTCCGGCCAGTCCGGATTGGGCGGGCAGCTCCTGGGTCCGCCGTCATCAGAAAGTGCCGTCGCCCCGGCGACGCAACGAGGAGATATAACGATGAAAATGAAAGTGGCCCCCTCTCTTATCGCCATCGCTCTGGCGGCCATGGGCACCACAGCGGCCCAGGCCAATGACTGGTACACGGGTGTCGGTACCGGCTGGGCAGACATGCGCGATCTCGGCAAGTTTGGCTGGGACGCCGACGAAGACGCGACCGCCATCAACCTGTTCGGTGGTTACAACTTCAACGACAACTTCGGTGCCGAGCTGGGCTATCTCTACGCCGGCAAAGGCGGCGTAGATGGCGTCGACTTCAAGACCCAAGGTGCGACCCTCACCGGTATCGGCCGCCTGCCCCTCAACGGTGTCTTCTCCCTCTTCGCCGAGGGCGGTGCCTACTTCTATCACGCCAACGGCAATGACAACACCGACAACGGCGCAGCGCCGCTGGCCGGTCTCGGCGTCACCGCCAAGCTTTCCGATCTGGTCGACCTACAGGCTCGTTACCGCTACCTGTGGAACGTCGGTGACGAGCCGAAGACCTGGGAAACCGATGTGGGCGTCGCCTCGCTCGAGCTGGTGCTGCACCCCAACCGCAAGAGCTATGTGGCCCCGGTCGCCGCGCCCGTCGAGCCGGCCCCCGAGCCCGTCATGGTCGAGAAAAACTTCGCCCTGAGCTCTGACGTGCTGTTTGCCTTTGGCAAGTCGACCCTCAAGCCCGAAGGCACTGCCGCCCTCAACACCCTTTATAAGCAGATCGCCGACAGCCGCCCGACCGATGGTCAGGCCGTGGTTATTGGCTACACCGACTTCATCGGCTCAGACGCCGCCAACCAGCGCCTCTCCGAGGCTCGTGCCCGGACCGTGGCCGACTTCCTGGTGAGCAAGGGTCTGCCGGCCGCCAAGGTCTCCATCGAGGGACGTGGCGAAGCCAATCCGGTGACCGGTGACAGCTGCGCCAAGGTCGCGCCGCGCGCCAAGCAGATCGAGTGCCTGGCCCCGGATCGCCGCGTCGAGGTCCGCGTGACCGGCGTGCAACAAGTCCAGCAGTAATCGCCCAGTGCCAACACGCCGCCCAACCGGGCGGCGTTTTTCTATCCAGCCTCCCGCTCTCATCCCATTGCCGTCACACCTGATGCCGCGCCAAACCGTCTATAACTAAATGGACCTATGCCGCAGTGGCTTACCCAATGAGGATTATAAAGATGAGAAAAACCGCGATCGCATCCATAGTGCTCGCCCTGAGCTCACCCCTCTACGCCGGGGACTGGTATCTGGGCGGCGGTGCCGGTCTCTCCGTCGGTCACGACATGAAGGACTATGGCAGTGATGCAGACAAAGAGGATACCGCCTATGACCTCTTCGCCGGCTATCAGTTCAACGACTACTTTGCCGGCGAGCTGGGCTATCTGAACACCGGGAGTTGGCAGGGCAGCAACGGCAGCCTCAAGAGCGATGGCGCCACCCTCTCTGCGATTGGGCGCTATCCCCTCAATGACCGCTTCTCTCTGTTTGCCGAGGGGGGCGGCTATCTCTATAGCGCCAGCACTCCCAATGGCAGCGATACCAATCTGGCCCCCCTCGCGGGCCTCGGCATGACGGTGCGCCTGCATCGCTTGGTCGATCTGCAGGCACGTTACCGCTACATGGTGCGGGTCGGCGATGACGCCAGCAACGACAACAACAACAGCGGCACCCGCCGCTGGGTGAGTGATGTCAGCACGGCGACGCTTGAGCTGGTCATCTACCCGAATCGCGATGAGCCCGTGCCGCCGGTCGCCCCCCCGATAGCGGCGCCTGCGCCCGAGCCGGTCCAGGTGGACAAGACCTTCGAACTCAGTAGCGATCTCCTGTTCGATTTCAACAAGGCCAACCTCAAGCCAGAAGGCGAGCAGGCGCTGCAATCCCTCTACCAGCAGATCCAACAGGAGAAACCCAAAGACGGCATGGCCATGGTCTATGGGCACACGGATCGACTTGGCTCCGACGCTTACAACCAGAAGCTCTCTGAGGCCAGAGCCCAGAGCGTGGCCAGTTACCTGATTGGGCTGGGTCTGCCCGCCGACAAGGTGAGCGCCATCGGTCAGGGTGAGGGCAGCCCGGTCACGGGCCAAACCTGTGACGACAAGATGTCCAGAGCCCAGCTCATCCCCTGCCTCGCCCCCGACCGCCGGGTAGAGATCCGTATCACGGGCGTGAGCGGAGCCCCAGCCCCCGATCAAATGTAACCCGCCAACCGACTCAGGCCCCGACGGGGCCTGAGTCCTCTCTGGCGTCGGACTCGACTGCTTTTTAAGTCTTCTGCCCACGGCAAGCGCCACATTGAGCGCGCCAAAGGCCTGATATCGATTTAAAATCTTTTCAATTTGTTAATGCATCTATTGGATTTTTAATAAAAAAAGTATTTTTAGGCGACATTCTCCACACTTGCCATTAAAGTGACAGCGTAGTGCCTATTTAGCTCATTTTAAGGAGGGGACCGGGGGTGGATGCCGCAACCATCAATCACTTCTTTCTGATTGCGGCCTTGCTGGTCGGCATCAGCGTGCTGCTGAGCGCACTCTCGTCGCGCCTCGGTATTCCTATCCTGCTCATCTTCCTCGGCGTCGGCATGCTGGCCGGAGAGAATGGCCCCGGTGGCATTCACTTCACCGACTACTCCATGGCCTATCTGGTGGGGAACCTGGCGCTCGCCATCATACTGCTCGATGGGGGCATGCGAACCAAGGTCTCCTCATTTCGGGTCGCCCTCTGGCCCGCCCTCTCCCTGGCCACCCTGGGCGTGCTGCTCACCACCAGCCTGACCGGGCTGGCCGCCGCCTGGCTGTTTGATCTCGACCTGTTGCAGGGGCTGCTCATCGGCGCCATCGTCGGCTCGACCGATGCCGCGGCCGTGTTCTCCCTGCTGGGAGGGCGCAGCCTCAACCAACGGGTCGGCGCGACCCTGGAGATTGAGTCGGGCAGCAACGATCCCATGGCTGTCTTTCTCACCATCACCCTGATCGAGGTGCTGGCCACGGGTCAGCAGGTGAGTGGAGCCCTCTTCGCCTGGAGCCTTCTCAAGCAGTTTGGCCTTGGCGCCATCCTGGGGCTGGCGGGGGGATGGCTCTTGTGGCGCATCAACAACCGCGCCGTGCTGGCGCCGGGTCTCTACCCCTTGCTCACCGTCAGCTTCGGCCTGCTCATCTTCGCCGTGACCACGGCGCTCGGCGGCAGCGGCATCCTGGCGGTCTATCTGGCGGGCCTGCTGCTCGGCAATCAGGTGGTCCGCAGCCGCAGCACCACCCTCTCGGTGCTGGATGGCCTGACCTGGCTTAGCCAGATCTGCATGTTCGTGGTCCTCGGCCTGCTGGTCACCCCGAGCCAGCTGCTGCCCATCGCCCTGCCGGCCCTGCTGCTGGCGGCCTGGATGATCCTGCTGGCGCGCCCCCTGGCGGTCTGGGTGAGCCTGCTTCCCTTCAAGAACTTCACCAGCCGGGAACGCTGGTTCATCTCCTGGGTGGGGCTGCGTGGCGCCGTACCCATCATCCTCGCCGTCTTCCCCATGATGGCGGGGCTCCCCAACGCCCAGCTCTTCTTCAACGTCGCCTTCTTCATCGTGCTGGTGTCGCTGCTGCTGCAGGGAAGCTCACTGCCCATCGCCTCACGCCTGGCGCGGGTCGAGATCCCGCACGTCCCGAGCCCCATCTCCCGCTCGGCGGTCGAGATCCATCCCGAAAGCGAATGGGAGCTCTTCATCTACCGGCTGGGCCCGGAGAAGTGGTGTATCGGCTCTCCCCTGCGGGAGCTGCAGATGCCGGCCGAGACCCGGATCAGCGCCCTGTTTCGCCAAGAGACCCTGCTGCACCCGAGCGGGAGCACTGTGCTGGAGGCCGGCGACATCCTCTGCATCATAGGGCACGAGAGCTCCCTGCCCGCCCTGGGGCAACTCTTTAGCCAGGCGCCCGAGGCGCAAGAAGATCTGCGCTTCTTCGGTGACTTCCAGCTCGAGGCGAGCGTGCGCCTCGCTGAGCTTTCCCTGCTCTATGCCCTCGATGTGAGCGGCATCGAGGATCAGACGCTGGGTGACTACCTGAGCACGGTATTGGGCGATAAGCTGGTGGTGGGTGATCAGCTGGAGTGGCAGGGAATGCGCTGGACCGTGGCCGAAATGGACGACGAGAGGGTGTGCCGTATCGGCGTGCGCCTTTGTGAAGAGAGTGACGGGGAGTAACAGGATCATGCCATACAACACGCTGCTGACCGGGGGCATGCCCCCCGCCCCGACCCTCGGGGTGATTGAGGGCTTCTTCGGCCGGGGCTGGAGCTGGGCCGCGCGGCGTCGCTACGCCCACTGGTTGCCGAGCCACGGCTACGGCTTCTACCTCTATGCCCCCAAGGAGGACGCCTGCCTGCGTAAACGCTGGGCCGAGCCCTGGCCCGAGGCGACCTTGCATGAACTCAAGGCCCTGGCCGCCGAGTGCCGTGCCAACGGGCTGGCCTTCGGCGTGGGGCTCAGCCCCATGGGGGCCCACCACGATTACGGGAGCAAGCGCGCCGCCCTGGAGGCCAAGGTTCGCCTCATCGATGACGAGCTGGCCCCCGATATCCTGGCGGTGCTGTTTGACGACATGAAGGGGGATACCCCGGATCTGGCCACTCGCCAGCTCACCATAGCCCACGACATCGCCGGTTGGAGCAAGGCGAGCCGACTGCTCTTCTGTCCCAGCTACTACTCCACCGATCCCATCCTCGAGAAGGTGTTTGGCACCATGCCCCAGGGGTACCTCACCGATCTCGGCCAGGCCCTCGATCGCCGCTTCGAGATCTTCTGGACCGGCCCCAGGGTGATGTCCAAGAACTACCCGAGCGATCACCTGGCCCAGGTGAGTGAGTGGCTCGGTCGCAAGCCGTTTTTGTGGGACAACTACCCGGTCAACGACGGTAGCAAGTCGAGCCATTTCCTCTACCTCGACGCCTTCACCGAGCGCCCGGCACGGCTGGCCCAAGAGCTCGCCGGCCACGCGGTCAACCCCATGAAGCAGGCGGCGCTCAGCACCATACCGCTGGCCACCCTGCCCATGAGCTACCGGCTCGGCGAACGCTACGACCCCAGTCAGGCCCTGCACGCCGCCCTGCAGGCGGCCTGTGGCCCCCAGCTGGGACCGCGTATCGAAGAAGATCTTCCCCTGCTTCAGGAGGTGGGCCTCGCGCAGCTCAGTGCCGAACAGCAGGATATGTTGGCCCGCCACTATCGCCCCTTCCGTGGACAGGCCTGCGCCGACGAGATCCTCGGTTGGCTCGGGGGCGACTACGCCTTCGACCCCGACTGCCTCACCGATTAACCCCCGCAGACCCCGGCCCCGCCGGGGTCTGCTCTGTGTGTGGCCGGGCTCCCCCTTTGTTGCCCCGCCTCCTATACTGTTGGTGCAATCAAAGCCGCTGTTTTTCAAGAAGAAACCACGGATAGGAGCCGTCATGGACGCATCCAGCCTGTATCAGAATCTCGCCCTCTTCGCCGCCTTCCTGCTGCTCTACAGCCAGCTGGCCGGACGCTTCGAGTCCCGCCTGGTCAGCGGTCCGCTGCTGTTTATGCTGGTCGGCTGGCTACTTGGGCCCGGCGGCCTCGAGCTGCTCTCCCTGTCGGTCGAGAGCGAGGGGATCAAGCTGCTCGCCGAGCTCACCCTGGTGGTGGTGCTCTTCACCGACGCCGCCAACACCGATTGGCGCGTGCTCACCGCCAACCGCGGCCTGCCGGTGCGACTACTGCTGATAGGACTGCCCCTCACCCTGATCGCCGGCACCCTCTTTGGCCTGCTTATCTACCCCGAGCTCCCCCTGCTCGAGCTCGCCATTCTCGCCACCCTGCTGGCGCCAACCGACGCGGCGCTCGGCAAGGCGGTGGTGAGCAACCCGGCGGTGCCGGCCCCGGTGCGAGAGGGGCTCAATCAGGAGAGCGGGCTCAACGACGGCATCTGCGTCCCTGTGCTGCTCCTGCTGCTCGCCCTCATCGCCCCCACCGAGCAGCATCAGGGCACGGCCTCCCTCGCCATCACCCTGCTGCTGGAAGAGATTGGGATCGGCGTGCTGGTCGCCTGGGCGCTGGCGCGCTTTACCGTTTATCTGCTGCGCCAGAGCACTCTCCACGGTTGGACCCTGCCCCTGTGGCGCCAACTCACCCTGCCCGGGCTGGCTCTGCTCTGCTTTGCCCTGGCCCAGAGCCTGGGTGGCAGCGGCTTTATCGCCGCCTTCGTCGGCGGCCTGCTCATCGGCCGGCGCATGGGGGAGCATCGCCACACCTATCTGGAGAGCAACGAGGGGTATGGAGAGCTGCTCTCCGTGCTGGTATGGATGGTGTTTGGCGCCACCGTAGTGCCGCTGCTGTTGTCGCTCGATGACTGGCGCCCCTGGTGCTATGCCCTGGCCAGCCTGACCCTGCTGCGCATGGTGCCGGTCTGGATTGCCCTGTGGGGGACGACGCTGCGGCCGGGTCTGCGCCTTTTCATCGGCTGGTTCGGTCCGCGCGGCCTCGCCAGCATCGTCTTCGCCGTCATGGTGTTGCAGCACACGCCCCCGCTCGAGGGGCTCTCCCCCATACTCAGTACCGTGCTCTGCACCATAGTGCTGAGCGTGGTGCTGCACGGCATCACCGCCAACCCCTGGGTCAAACGGCTCGGCGGCGGCGCCTAAGCAGACGGGGCGCAATGCGCCCCGTCTCGTCTCAGCCCAGCGCCAGCCAGAGCCCCACCCCCATCATCAGGGTACCGGCGATACGGTTCATCAGCCGCACATTGCCACTCCTGGCGAGGAAGTGACGCAGGGTGCGGCCGCCGCTGGCGTAGAGCACCAGACAGCTGAACTCGATGACCAGGATGAGCGCCACCAGGGCCGTGATTTGCGGGCCCAGAGGCTGAGCCGGGCTGATGAAGGGGGGCAGCAGGGAGACCATGAAGGCCCACCCCTTGGGGTTGGCGATGGCCGTGACAAATCCCTGCATGGCCAGGCTCCAGGGGGTCGAGACCCGGGCGTCACTCTGGGTGGAGAACGCCATGCTGCCGCGCGAGCGCCACAGCTGGATGCCGAGCCAGAGCAGATAAGCCCCGCCGACATACTTGAAGAGATGGAACAGGGTCGGGTAGTTGAGCATCACGGCCGCCACCCCAAGGACCGAGAGCACCGAGACCAGGGCCACGCCGATGAGCTCTCCCCACATCATGTGCAGCGTCCGGCGCAGCCCAATGCTCATGCCGAGGGTCATGGCCAGGGTCATGCACATGCCGGGGGTGACAGAGACGAAAAAGAAGGTGGGGATAAAGAGGGCCAAAATGGCCGGGTCAATCCAGGCTGACACACTATGTTCCTCGACGAGAATGACCCAGCATCATGCCTGCGCCGGCAGAGGGAGGCAAGGCAGCCGCACTCTGGTGCCTCGAAAAGAGCACAGAGGGTTGTTTTAAACGACTTTTTCACGTTTTTGCCACATCCCGCACTGGGCGGACCAGGCGTTCTTGGGTAAGGTATGGCCACGCTCACATACCCATTGAGGCCCCATGAAAGCCAAATTCGAAAAACCCGCCTTCATCACCCTGGGGATCATCGCCCTGCTCTCCGCGCTCTGGCTCGACTACTACCTGCCCGAGAAGCAGATCACCACCATCACAGGGGTGGAGGTGAAGCGCACCGACAAGGATGGTCCCATCAGCAAGAAGAACCCGGCCGACGGCCCCACCACGGACGTCTACTACATCTACACGGAGAACGCCGGCGACAAGGTGCGGGTGTTCCGCAACGAGGACACCGGCTGGGGCTGGCCCTTCTACTTCAAGTTTGACGCCGCCGATGTGCAGGCCAAGGCCAAGTCCATGGAGTTTGACAAGAAGCAGGCCACCATCACCTCCTATGGCTGGCGCATCAACATGTTCTCCATGTTCCCCAACGTCACCAAGGTGCAGGAGGCCACGGCCGATGCCTCTACCTGGAGCTTCTTCCGCTGGCTCTGGTTCGGGGTCTGGGCCCTGGTGATGGGACGTGCCGCCCTGTGGCTGTGGCGTGCCTTCGAAAACGCCGAGTGATCCTTCAGTGGCCCCGCAAGGGGCCTTTCGAGACAGCCCTCATGCATGACGACAAACAGAGCAAGACCAGAACCAGCTTCTTTCGCCGCCTTTATGTGGCACATCTGGTGAGCCGCGGCATCGCCACCGTCCCCGACCTGATGGAGGCGACCGGCATGCCCAGACGCACCGCTCAGGATACCCTGTCGGCCCTGGCCGAGCTCGATATCGTCTGCCTCTTTCATCAGGGGCAGGGGGAGCGCAATAACCAGGGACACTATGTGATTGAAGATTGGGGCCCCATCAACCCCGAGTGGGTGGCCAGCGAGGCGACACGGATCGCCCGTGAGCTCGGCTACGCCTGAACCAGGCTCTCGCGGGCGCAGGCACAACCGGCCTGCTCGAGTGCCTGCATCAGCTTCTCTCGCGAGACGGGTTTGTGCAGCAGCCCCCTCATGCCCGCCTCGATGCAGGTCTGCTCCAGCCCCGGGGTCATGTCCGCCGTCAGAGCAATGATGCAGGCCGGTGGCCGCGCCATCAGGCTGAGCTGACGGCTGGTGGTGATGCCATCCATGCCGGACATGTGCAGATCCATCAGCACCAGGGCGTAGTCACGATGATGACACGCCTCAATCGCCTCTTCACCCGAGGCCACCTGATCGGCCTGCCACCCCAGCCGCTCCAGCATCAGGGCCGCCACGGTCCGGTTGACGCTGTTGTCATCCACCACCAGCACGCGCCCATCCGGGCGTTCATCGCCGGCCGTCACCACTCGCCTCACCTCGTCGAGCAGCTGGGCGCGCTCTACCGGTTTGGGTAAAAAGCCGTTCATGCCGGCCTCTTTGTAGCGTTGGCGCGCATCGTCCATGACATCGGCCGTCACGGCGATGATGGGCACGTCGGCCCAGGGTGTCGCCGCCGAGCGAATGGCCCTGGTCGCCGCCACCCCGTCCATCACCGGCATCTGCATATCCATCAGCACGGCGTCAACCGGCGTCGTGGCCAACATGGAGAGGGCCTCCTCGCCGTGGCTCGCCTCCTGCACCTGATGTCCGGCGCGCGATAGCATCACAGCCACCACTTCCCGGTTGGTGCGGTTATCGTCCACCAGCAGGATGCGCCGCCCTTCACCGGCGTCAGAAGAGGGAGACGGCTCGGCTACGGGGGGGGCAGGCGCGGCGCACGGCTCGCAGCACCAGATCAGGGTAAAGCAGCTCCCCTTGCCCGCCTCACTCTCGACCGAGATCTCTCCGCCCATCAGCTGGGCCAGGCTGCGGGAGATCTCAAGCCCCAGGCCCGAGCCGCCAAATTCCCGGGTGATAGAGATATCGGCCTGGCTGAAGCGCTGGAACAGCAGCGCCATCTGCTCCGGGCCAATCCCGATCCCGGTGTCGCGAATGGCGACCGCTATGTGATAACGCCCCTCCTCGACGGGAGTGGCATCGACGCTCAGGATCACCTCCCCCTCGCGGGTGAACTTGATGGCATTGGAGAGCAGATTGAGCAGGATCTGACGCAGCCGCAAGCCGTCGGCCATCACCCAGCGCGGCACCTGAGGCGGGATCACCCGCTGCAGCGTCAGGTGTTTTTTCTCCCCGCTCGGGCGCAGCAGATCGCAGAGATCCGAGAGCAAGGCATGCAGATCGACCGGCGCCAACTCGAGCCGGATCTTCCCCTCCTCGAGCTTGGAGACATCCAGAATATCGTTGAGCAGCTCCAGCAGGTGTTCGGCCGATTCCCGGGCCGTGCTCAGGTAGTCGCGTTGACGGGGCAGCAACGGCTCATCGGCCAGCAGAGAGAGCATGCCGATCACCCCGTTCATGGGGGTGCGGATCTCGTGGCTCATGTTGGCCAGGAAGCTGCTCTTGGCCCGGTTGCCGGCCTCGGCGGCATGGTTGGCGGCGATCAGACTCTCGTTGAGGCGGCGCATCGCCTCGTGCTGCTCATCGGTACGTTTCTGCTGACGCCAGGCCAGAATGGCAAACAGCGAGACCAGGGTAAATTGCAGGGCCGCGATCAGGGTGGTGGTGATGATCTGGCGCCGCACTGCCTCTCGCCGTCCCATATCGAACTCGGTGACCTTCTGGTTGACCTCCAGCATCAGAGGCTGCAACCGCTCCAGCATGCTCGGCATGGCCTCCAGCATCTCCTGCACCGCACGTCGATCGAGTCTGGCCTCGGGCTTGACCCCGAGCCACACATCCGCCATCGCCATGTAACCGTGCATCACATGGACCACCTCCTGAAACAGGGGGGAATCGCTGAGCAGCTGGCGATCCCGCCCGGTAAAGGCGAGATCGACCCGACTGGCGAAGATGTCGTAGCGCAGTTGCAACTGGCTATCACTGCCGGGTTGCCAGAGCATCAGGGCATTTTGCAGGCGCAGAGACTCACTGTAGAGCTGGGCGTAGTTCCACATCACGCTGTCGTTACCCAGGCTGGTGCTACGGTTGAGATCGACAAACTGGCGATACTGCACCGTACCTATCCCCCCCAGGGCACCCGCCAACACCACCACTATGATGGCCAGAAAGCGGCGACTCGGACTCAGGCTCCAGAACGACATGGGTCACTCCACCCGGATCCGGTTTACCTGCCACACCGAGCGCGCATAGTAGCGCTTGTTCTTGAGATCGGGCAGCTGATCGAAGGGGTAGATGATGATGAAGGGGCCCCGCTCGCGCACCGACATCCGCTCACCGTCGACGCTGTGGGCCAGGATGGGCGAATAGGCCTGCAGGTCGCTCATGGGGATCTGCGCCATATAGTCATTGAGGGCATGCACCCAGAGTATCTTTCCACTGGCATCGGCCTGACGCAGCAGATCGGCCAGCAGAGGCCCCCGAAAGGTACGCGCCCCCGGATACCAGGGGGTATGGGTCCTGATCTCATACTGGGGCAGGCCCATGACCATGCTCTCATCGAAGCGCAGCTGCTCTCCCGGTTTCTCCAGGGTAAGGAGCGTGTCGCTCGCCAGGGCCTGACTCAGCCAGAGCGCACACCACACCATCATCCAGCCTAACCATTTCATACTCGTCTCCCCAACCGACAGGTCAGCTTATCCCATGGCTCCATCGGGGGCCATCTTGCACCCCATCTATCAGCGTATCCCATCCCCACCCACTTTGCGGCACGCCTGATGGGCAGTGTCCCCCTCCTGTGCCAAGGCGGCCTCCAGCTCCCTGCGCTGTGACTCGGGCGAGCGGGTATGGCGCGCCAGCAAGCGATACATGGCGGGGATCAGCAGCAGGGTCAGCAGGGTGGCCAACAAGACACCGCAGAAGACCACTATGCCAACCGCCTGACGGCTCTCGGCCCCGGCACCGCTGCCGATGAGCAGCGGAATGGCCCCGATCACCGTCGTGGCGGCAGTCATCAGGATCGGGCGAAGGCGCCGCACCGCACCGGCGCAGATGGCCTCGTCGAAGGAGACTCCCCGGTCGCGCAGCTGGTTGGCAAACTCCACGATGAGGATGCCGTTCTTGGTGACCAGGCCAATGAGCATGATCATGGCAATCTGACTGTAAAGATTGATGCTCATCCCCCACCACCAGAGGCCAAGCAAGGCGCCCGCCAATCCGAGCGGCACGGTCAGCAAGACGATAAACGGGTGGACGAAGCTCTCGAACTGGGCTGCCAGGATGAGATAGACCACCACCAGGGCCAGCATGAAGATAAACATGACGCTGCCCTGGTTACTGCGGTACTCCAGCGATTCGCCCTTGTAGTCCACCACCGCATAGGGCGGCAACTCCTGTTGCACCGTCTGCTCGAGAAACGCCAGCGCCTCACCCAGGCTGTAATCTTCCACCAGGTTGGCGCTCAGGGTGATCGCCTTCTTGCGATTGTAGTGAGAGAGCTGGCTGGCCGTCCCTTGCTCGGTGAAGCGTACCAGGTTATCGAGGCTCACCAGCCTCCCCTCCTGGGTACGGACATAGATGGAGGCGAGATCCCCCTTGGCGTTGAAGCGATCGGCGAGCCCCCGCAGGTAGACGTCGTACTCCTCCCCCCGCTCCACGAAGGTGGTGGTACGCCGCCCACCGAGCAGGGTCTCCAGGGTCTGGGCGATGTCGCGCACCGGGATGCCCAGACGCGCCGCCCGCTCCTGATCGATCTCTACCTCAAGCTCGGGCTTGGTCTCGTCGTAGTCGATGTCCACATCGCTCAGACCCGGATTGGCCTTGGCCTTCTCCACCAGCAGGTCGGCCCACCCCTTGAGCTCCCCGTATTCGGCGCCGCCTATCACAAACTGGACCGGCGCCCGGGTACTACCGCGGATACTGGAGGGGAGTATGGGTATGGTGATGACGTCGGGCAGGTCCGCCAGCTTGCTCCTCACCTCGGCGACGATGGCCTGCACCGGGCGACGCCCCGTCTCCCACTTCTCCAGGTTGAAGACGACGATGCCCGAGTTGATCCCATCGCCCCAGCCCGGGGTTCGCACCGTGATGTTGGCCACATCCCCCTTGCCCACCATGGGCAGGAGTCGCTGCTCGATGGCCAGCATCGACGACTTCATTCGCTCGTAACTGGCCCCGGGGGCCCCTTTCACCAGCAGGAAGATGGCGCCGCGATCCTCGGGGGGCGTCAGGCTCTGGGGCAACTTCTGATAGAGCCAGACCGAGCCGCCGAGCAACAGGAGCAGAATGGGGGGCACCCAGAGCGAGTGCGCCAGTACCCGCCGCAGCCAACCCTCATAGGTCGCCTCCATGGCGGCGAAGCGCTCATCGAGCCACTGGCTGAAGCGGTTGGGATTGGCCTGGGGCTTGAGCAGCTTGGCCCCCATCACCGGAGAGAGGGTCAGGGCCACCAGGCTGGAGAAGGCCACGGCCGCCGCCAGCAGCACCGCAAACTCGGTGAAGATGCGCCCCAGGGTCCCCCCCATGAAGACGATGGGCAGAAACACCATCACCAGCACGGCAGTGGTGGCGATCACCGCAAAGCCCACCTCGCGGGTGCCGTGCCAGGCGGCCAACAGGGGGGAGCGCCCCCGCTCCAGGTGGTGATGGATGTTCTCCAGCACGACGATGGCGTCGTCCACCACCAGTCCGATGGCGAGGATCAGCGCCATCATTGTGATGAGGTTGACCGAGTAGCCAAAAGCCATGGCCACCATGAAGGCGGCGATGAGGGAGACCGGCACAGTGACGGCCGGGATCAGGGTCGCCCGCACCTGGCCGAGGAAGATATAGATGATGAGCACCACCAGGCTCGCCGTGATGGCGAGCGTCTGGTAGACCTCGTCGATGGCACTCTGGATGAAGACCGAGCTGTCATAGGTGGGCACCAGGCGGGTTCCTTCCGGCAGGAAGGGGGTCACCTCGGCGAGCTCCGCCTTGACGCCGGCGATCACATCCAGGGTATTGGCCTGGGACTGCTTGATGATCCCCAGCCCCACCACGTTGACCCCGCTCGCCTTGAACAGGCTCTCCTCCTGCTTGGCGCCGGCCCACACCTTGGCCACCTCCTGCAGGCGTACCACGGCACCGTTTGGTTCGCGCTTTATCACCAGATAGCGAAAGTCCCGCTCCTGGCTGTAGCTGCGCCGGATCCGTGCGGTGAAGGTCTGCTGGTTGTTCTTGAGTTCCCCGGCGGGCAACTCCACGTTTTCTCGCTCGAGGGCCGCTATGATGTCACTCACCGTGATCCCGCGCGCCGCCATGGCGATGGGGTCGATGCGCACGTTCATCACCCGCTCCTGGCCGCCACCGAGGAAGACCTGGCTCACCCCGTCCACCAGACTCAGGCGATCGATCAGGGTGCGCTTGGCGTAATCGTTCAGGGCCACGCTGTCCATGTGGCTGGATCTCAGGGTCACCCAGAGGATCACCTCGTCATTGGCATCGGCCTTGCTGACCACGGGGGTATCTGCCTCCCGGGGCAGCACCCAGGCGGCCCGGGCCACGGCATCGCGCACGTCGCTGGCGGCCGCATCGAGATCCCGCTCCGGCACAAACTCGATGGTGACGCTCGAGAAGCCATCGACCGTGTCCGAGCTGATGGCCTTGATGCCGGCGATGCCCGAGAACTGATCCTCGAGTGGCTTGGTGATGCGCGACTCGACCACGGAGGCCGAGGCCCCCTCGTAACCCGTCTCGACAGAAACCACGGGGGCGGCCGTGTCGGGCATCTCCCGCAGGGGCAGGGCGCGAAAGGCGAGCACGCCGAAGACGCAGAGCATCAGGCTGATGACGGTGGCGAGCACGGGGCGCTCGAGAGAGAGTTCCGAGAGCCTCATCAGCGCACCTCCACCCTGGCACCGTCATGGAGCTTCACCGTGCCCTTCTCGACTATCTTCTCCCCCGCCTTGAGGCCGGCCACCACGCTCACCCTCTCCCCCAGGTTTTCCCCCACCTCGACGGCGCGCCGGGTCACCTTCTCGCCATCATAGACATAGACGTAACGCTCGGCGCCCGAATAGAGCAGCGCCTGGCTCGGAATGAGGGGATGGGTGCCCGCCGGCAGGGTGACCGCCAGCTTCATCAACATGCCGGGGCGCAGGCGGTGATCGGCATTGGGCAGCGTCAGGCGCGCCGTGGCGCTCAGGGTCTCGGGGTCGAGTCGGGTGTTGACGCCGGTGAGGGTGGCGGTAAAGCGCTCTCCCGGCCAGGCTTCGCTGGTCGCCTCTAGCCGGCTACCGAGTTTGAGGCGGGCGTAGTACTTCTCGGGTACCTGCAGATCGAGCTTCATGGTACCCAGATCATCTAGCGTGGTGAGCACGGTATCGGCCTGCACCAGGGCGCCGGCCTGATAGTCGGAGAAACCGACCACGCCGGCGAACGGGGCGCGCAGGGTCAGGTAGTCGAGCTCGGCGCGGGCGGCCTCCAGCTTGGCCTCGGCCTTGGCCACCTGGGCGCTGGCGGCATCGAGATCGGTACGCGAGAGGGCCTTGCGCTCGAACAGGCGCTGGTTGTTGGCAAGCTGACGGCGCTGATCGGCCAGCTCGGCCTCGGCCTCTCGCACCCGGGCCCGCTCAACCCTGTCGTCGAGCTGCACCAGCAGGGCGCCGGCTACCACCTGCTCCCCCTCCCGAAACGCCATGCGCTCGATGCGGGCATTGACCCGGGAGCCGATATCCACGGAGCGATTGGCCTTGAGCAGCCCGAGCAGCTCGATACGGGCCTGCGTCTGGGACTCTTGCACCTCCACCACCGAGACGAGGGGCAGAGGGCGTCCTGCCGGGCTCCCCTCGGCGTGAACGGCGGGGATCAGCAATACACTCAGCATTGCCGCCTTAATGCTTCCTTTCATTTTGTTTTTTCTCACCTTTCCTGGTCGCAGCACAGCATAACCCAGCTATTGTGCGATACCACAGAAATGTGACAAATGACCTTGGCCCGGGTTATTTGCCGCTGGGCACCTTTGCTGGCACACTCACTCTATGTAACCCGGTATCCTTGCCCTATGTCGACACAGCCTCGCCCCGATCGTGATTTGCACCTGCTGCTGGTGGATGAACAGCGCTCCTTCCATATCATGATGAAGGCGATGCTCCTCAACGCCGGCATCCATCGCATCGCCTACGCCTATTCGGCGGAAGAGGCCCGCCGCCTGTGCGGCAAGCAGCCTTTCGACATCTATCTCATCGACTACGATCTGGGCGCCGGGGAGAATGGCCGCCAACTCCTCGAGAGCCTGCGCGAGAAACGCCTTGTCCCGCCCCAGTCGGTGGTCATCATGGTGAGCAGCGATGCCAGTCGGGCCATGGTGCTGAGCGCCATCGAATCCGAGCCTGACGAGTACCTGATGAAGCCCTTCTCGCAGGAGCAGTTTCGGATGCGCCTCAAGCGCGCCCTGGCACGGCGCCGCGCCCTGGCCCCCCTCTACGAGGCCCTGGCCAAACGCGACGATCAGGCGCTCATCGCCGCCTGTGAGCAGGGCGCCAAGGATCACCCCCGCTACAGCAACTTCTGTTGCTGCCTGCAGGCCGATGCCATGATGCGCCAGGGGCGCCATCAGGAGGCGCGCAGCCTGCTGCGCCAACAGCTGGCCGAGCAGGACAACAGCTGGCTGCGCCTCGGCCTTGGCAAGGCGTGCCACCAGTTGGGGCTCAATGACGAGGCGAGCAGCCACCTGCAGGCCTGCCTCAAGCTCACCCCCCTGATGGTCGAGGCCTATCATGCCCTGGCCGAGAGCTATCTGGCTCAGGGTCGGGGCAGCGAGGCGCTCGAGCAGCTCAAGCAGGCCGTCTCCCTGTCGCCCCAGTCGGTCCACCTCTCCCGACGTCTGGCCGAGATGAGCCTGCAACAGGGAGACTATGCCACCGCCAAGGACGTGCTGTTTAACCTCATCGAGCTGACCCGCAACTCGATTCACCGCACTCCCCACTACCTCGGGGCCTATATCCAGACCCTCACCCTCTATGCCCTCAACAGCAACGACAGCTTTCACATCGCCAACCTGCAGAAACAGGTCAACAGCGCCCTGTCGCGTCTGCGCGATGTGCTCAATGACGGGGAGTTCAACTACCCTGTCTTCGAGCAGCTCTGCCAGGCTCGGGTGCAGATAGCCAGAGGGGAGCTGCTCAAGGGCAAGAAGATGCTCTATCGGGCCAACCAGAACTGGCTCGACAAGCCCGAGACCATGCCCCCCGCCCTGCTCGGCGAGACCCTGCTCGGCCTCTACCAACTCGGCGAGTTTGAGTACGCCGAGACCCTGCAGGGACTGCTCTCGGAGGACGAGGACAAGCTGCTGACCACCTGTATCAACGCCACCCGTGACGACAAGACGGTGCAGGAGCGGCGTCTGCGCTACCAGCAGCTCAACGAACTCGGCATCAAGGCCTATCAGGCGGGTGAACTGGAGCAGGCGCTCGGCCATTTTCGCGAGGCACTGCGCCGCACCCCGGCCAACACGGGGGCGGCCCTTAACAAGATCCAGGTGCTCTTGCAGCTCATCGCCAAGGATCGCAAGAACGGCGAATACGGTGACGAGTGCCGCAACACCATTGGCATGCTAGAGGGGATCCCCCTCAACCCCGCCCAGCAGGATCGCTTTCGCAAGCTGCGCCAGGAGTTCGGCCACATAGGCTAGGCCCCACCCGACGCAGGCGCGGGGGCGCCGCCACCAGGCGAGAGCCCCACATCAGGCCGCCTTCGGGCCCGGGCTGGCGAGAGGTAAGCTGACGCCTTGCATCGCGACCGGATTCCGAGTCCAATACCGGCAAACCACGACATGAGCATACCAACAATGAAGATCGTCTCTTTCAATATCAACGGCCTGCGTGCCCGCCTTCATCAGTTGCAGGCCCTCATCGACAAACACCAGCCGGACGTCATCGGCCTGCAGGAGATCAAGGTCCACGACGAGGCCTTCCCGCTGGCCGAGGTCGAGGCCATGGGCTATCACGTGGCGTTTCACGGCCAGAAGGCCCACTACGGGGTCGCCATCATGAGCAAGCAAAAGCCCCTGACAGTGGAGAAGGGCTTCCCCGGCGACGACGAAGAGGCCCAGCGCCGCATGATCATGGCCACCTTCGAGCGCGAGGGTGGCGGCGTCATCAAGGTGATGAACGGCTACTTCCCGCAGGGCGAGAGCCAGGATCACGAGACCAAGTTCCCGGCCAAGCAGAAGTTCTATGAAGACTTGCAGCACTATCTCGAAACCCACCACTCCCCGAGCGATCAGTTGGTGCTGATCGGGGATATGAATATCTCCCCCACCGATCGCGACATCGGTATCGGCGAGGCCAATCGCAAGCGCTGGCTGCGGGACGGCAAGTGCTCCTTCCTGCCCATCGAGCGCGAGTGGATGGAGCGTCTGAAAGGGTTCGGCCTCACCGACACCTTCCGCGCCGCCCACCCCGACGAGTGCGAACGCTTCTCCTGGTTTGACTACCGCTCCAGGGGCTTTGACGAAAATCGGGGTCTGCGCATCGACCTCATCATGGCCTCCGACGCCCTCAAGGATTCGGTCACCGAGGTGGGGATCGACTACGAGCTGCGCGGCATCGAGAAACCCTCGGATCACGCCCCGATCTGGGCCAGCTTCGCCTGATCCTGTCCATGAAAGAGGGGGAGCCATCGGCTCCCCCTCTCGTTACGCCTCCTCTTAAGGGGCCTCCCCCACCCAGACCGAGACGGCGCCCGGCTTGGTCTTGAACTCGGCCCAGCCGTCACCGTTGGCGCAGACCCTGTCACCATAGTGACCGGTGACATCCTGGAAGCAGCGGTTGCGATGAGCGGGCCCCATCTCCATCCATTTGCGACCCTCATAGCCGTTGTCGGTCATGAGCACGGCCACCCCCCTCGGGTGGGCGCTGTCCCCCTCACGGGTCCAGCCGATCACATCCCGATCGTTGAGATAGCTGCGCTGGGTGCCATAGGCCTGGTCGCGGCGCACCTGCAAGAGGGTGTCGATCACCCCCTGCTGGGAGGCGATGCGGATGTCGTGCTCCTGCCCGTCCCGCCCCTTGTCTCGGTAGCTGGCGCCGTAGTAGTCGGCGTAGAAGAGGTTGGGATACCCCTCCTGGCGCAGCAGGATGAAGGAGTAGGCGAGCGGCTTGAACCAGTCCAGCACCGGCGACTCGAGCATCTGCAGCGGCTGGGTGTCGTGGTTCTCCACCAGGGTCACCGCATGGGCCGGGTTGGACTGCATCAGGGTGCCATTGAGCAGGCTGCCCATGTCGAAGTCGCCGTTGCCCCGGGAGGCGTTGTGGAAGTTCAGGTGCAGGGGGGCATCGAACAGGGCCATGCGATAGCCGGTGGCCTTGAGATACCCCTGTAGCTTGGCCCTGTCGTAGTCCCAATACTCGCCGACCGTGAAGAGCCCCTTGCCGGTGCTGCCGCGCACCCCGTCGAGCCACTCCTTGAAGAAGCTCGCCTTGATGTGCTTGACCGCATCGAGCCGGAATCCATCGAGGGAGGCGGTATTGACATACCAGCGGCCCCAGCGCTTGAGCTCCTCGACCACTTCGGGGTGATCCATGTCGAGATCGGCCCCCATCAGGTAGTCGTAGTTGCCAAACTCGCCGCTCACCTCCCCATCCCACCCCTTGCCGAGACCGCGGAACTTGAAGATGGCCTTCTCCTGCTTGCCGGCATCCCAGTCCACTCCGTCGAAGTGGTACCAGCGCCACTTGAAATCGGAATAGGTGTCACCACGGCCCGGGAAGTCGAAGCGGGTCCAGGCGCTGATCTCGCCATCGCTGCCGTACTCCTGGTTGCGATTGCTCCCCTCCACCCGCACGGCGGTGACGGTCTCGGTCTGATCGGCGCCGAACTTGTGATTGAGTACCACGTCCCCATAGACCTGGATCCCGGCCCGGTGGGCGCGCTCGATGGCGGCGAGATACTGCTCCTTGTCACCGTAGCGGGTACGCACCGACCCCTGCTGGTTGAACTCCCCCAGATCGTAGAGATCGTAAGTGGCGTAGCCCACATCCAGTGAGCCGTCGGGGCGGATCATCGCCTTGCTCGCCGGCGGCAGCCAGAGCGCGGTGACGCCCTTGGCGGCCAGGGTCGACGCCTCATCCGCCACCTTGAGCCAGAGGTTATCCTCCTGGGTGTTGTACCAGTGGAAGTACTGCATCATGACCCCGTTGGCCGGCGTCGGCGACGCGTCCGTGGTCACCGACAGCGTCTTGCTCTGCGGATCATGGGCATCGAGCACGAATCGGTAGAGGCCGGCGCCGGTCACCCGGATCAGGATCTGGCCGTCGTCGCCAGCGTCCAGCAGGGTCAGTCCCCCCTCGGGTGCACTCAGATCCCCGAACTGGAGGCGGACCCGGGTCCAGTCATCGGAGGCGATCTTGAAGCGATACTCCCCCGGCTGCAGGTAGACGCTGGCGCCATATTTACCGTTGCCCACATAGGTGAGCGCGGCGCCAGACTGCCAGTCGGTGAGGGTACCGCGCAGGTAGAGGGCCTCGTCCCCGTAGGGGGGCGGTACCAGAGGCGGCGCATCGGGGGCTGTGATAGTGAGCCTGGGTTGGGCCGGGTTGGCGAGACTCAGCGTGAAGCGGTAGGTACCGCTCGCCGGCGCCTCGATCTGCACATTGCCGCTCACGTTGCGCCACGGCAAAGACCCGAAACCGGCGATCAGGTTGCCGGCACCGAACTGGGGATCCCAGTCGCCGCTGGCCACCTTGAGCTCGTGGGAACCTGCCGCCAGCGTGAGGCTCGACTCATAGACGCCCGCGCCCTTGTAGATCATGGGGGTCGAGGCATCCCAGGGGGTCTTGCTAAAGGAGCCACGCAGGAAGAGGGGCTCGCCGCCCACATCCATGCCGGCCCCTTGCTCACCCTGCTGGGGCTTGGCAAAGACCACGACGCTCAGACCCGGGATCACCAGCTCTCCCTTCTCGACCCGGGCGGCATGCAGCCGCTCGTCGCCACCGGCCGCCAGCACAGGGTGCAGGACGAACCCATCGGCACCGGGAATGGGGACCCGTTGCTCCCAGATGCTGCCGTTGATGGCTACCGCCAGCGCCTGATTGGCGGGATCGAGATCCGCACCGGCCGCCACCCCGTCATCCACCGTCATGACGATGGTGCCGGGGCGGGCCTGGCTGCCGATGGCGTGGAAGCGCACCCGCTTGAGGATCTGATCCGTCTCGCCGAGGCGCAACAGTTCGCTGCCGGCGCGGATAGCAAGCAGCTCCCGGAAACGGGCGTCGCTCCAGGCGATCTCGGCCGGGCCGACCCGGGTGTTGGGGTTGGCGATGATCCGGCCAATCCACTCCCAGTTGCTGCCGTCCTTGTCCTGACGGGGCAGGCCGACGTTCCAGTTGTTGCCCTGCTTGCTGAAGTAGACCCGGTTAAACCAGTCGCCCGAGTCGTAGCTGTCGCGCTCCATGGATTTGGATCGCAGCAGCTCAGAGCCCATGTGCAGGAAGGGCACCCCCTGGCCCAGCAACACGGGGGCGAGCCCCACTATCTGCATGCGGGCCCGGTCCTGGGGTGATACCTCCCCCTTGGCCTTGTACTGGTTGATGTCCCACAGGGTCTGGTTGTCGTGTTTGGAGACATAGTTGACCGTCTCCTGGGGATCGGCCGCATAACCGGCCCCGTGGCCACCAAACTGGTAGTCACGGCCCAGTACTGTGCCGCCATCGGTGGGCAGGGGATAGGTTTGCAGGTTGGCCGCCATGCCGAGGCGGATGAGATCCATCTTGTTGCCCATGGCATCGAAGCGATCGCCGGCGTTGGCGAGGCCCGGCGTGCCGTTCATGGGATCGGAGTGATCCCCGCGCACCGCATCGCGCAGCCGGTCGTTATAGGTGCCGATGCCGGTGCCGGCCATGTTCCACTGGCTCGAGTTGACGCCGCGGGCATTGTTTTGCACCTCGCCAAAGTCCCACCCCTCCCCGTAGAACCAGGTGTCGCCGTCGACCCGTTTCACCGCATCGAACGCCTTGACCACGCTCGACTTCATCAGGTGGCCCATGAGATCGAAACGAAAGCCGTCGATCTTGTACTCCGTTGCCCAGGAGACCAGGCTGTCGGCCACCAGCTTCTCGAACATGCGGTGCTCGGAGGCGGTGTTGTCGCAGCAGGTGGAGCTCTCTACCAGGCCGTTGTCCGGGTTACGCCTGTGGTAGTAACCGGGTACCACCTTGTCGAGCACTGAGGTGTTATAGAGGCTCGAGGAGCTGGTGTGGTTGAAGACCACATCCTGCACCACCCGAAAGCCCATCTGGTGCAGGGCCTGCACCATGCTGCGGTATTCGCGGATCCGGGGCAGGCCGTCGCTCTCGACCGCATAGCTCCCCTCGGGGGCGTTGTAGTGGTAGGGATCGTATCCCCAATTGAAGCCATCTCTCGGGCGGATCTCCGCAAGCAGTGCCTGGACATCGCCGCTGGCGGGATCGAGCCCCTCCAGCAGGCTGCGCAGGGTACCGCTACCGGCCCTGGCGCAGAGGGCTGCCTTGGGATTGAGTCCCTTGGCCGGGTCGCAGAGCTTGCTCACATCGTCGTCGAGATCCATGCGCCGGGCGGCCTCCTCCTCCACTGAGGAGAGATCGAAGCTCGGCAGCAGGTGGATGGTGTTGAGCCCGGCCTCCCGCAGCAGCTTGAGGTGCTGCACGCTGGCGCGCGCCCCTTCCGTGAAGGCAAGGTACTTGCCGTTATAGGAAGGCGTCCCCCCCTTGTCGGAATTGCTGAAGTCGCGGATATGCAGCTCGTAGATGATGCTGTCTTCGGGCTTGGCCAGGGGGGGCACGCTCTGCGCATCCCAACCGACCGGCTTGGCCTGCCCTCCTTCCAGATCCACCAGCTGCGAGAAACGGCTGGCGGTACTCAGGGAGACCGAATAGGGATCCGTGGTGGTCATCCGCTCCAGTTTGCCGCTCTTGTAGTGGTACGCCTCTATCTCATAGCGATAGAAGCTCCCCTCCAGGCTGGCGGCGCCATCGAACGCCCAGATGCCACTGCCGGCGTCCTCGGTCATGGCGACCGGGGATTGGGGCAAGGGGCGTTTTTGCGCGTCGTAGAGGTAGAGTGCCACCTTGCGGGCGGTGGGTGCCCAGAGGCGGAAGTGGGATGCCCCCCCCTCCATCCAGGCCCCCAGCCGGGCCTCATCGGCATCGTTATCGCCCCGGGTGTAGAGGGCATCGATGACGAAGGGGGTCTGCACCTGGGTCGCCGCCATGGCCTTGCCCTCGGCATCGACCGCCACCGCCAGCAGGGACTGCTTGAGCATGGCCCTGGCCTGCTCCGCCGTTGCACTCAGGGTAAAGCGCGAGCGCCCCTTGAGGTGGGGGAAGCGCTCATCCGTGAGTTGTCCGCCGGCGCCGAGCACAAGGCGCTGGAAGCGCTCGGGCTGAGCCAGCTCCCCCTCTCCGGCCCAGAGCTCGTAATGGTCGGCGCCAGGGGGGGCGCTCCAGGCCAGGGTATCGAGAGAGAGCCAGTGGGCAGCGGCCCCCGTCACGGCCACAGGGAGCTCACGTTGGGGCTGATAGTAGAGACTCGGATTGCCATCGAAGGTGTAGGCGACGTTGCCCCGACTCAGATCCAGGTTGCCGTCGCCGCCCCAGGCCCGAACCTCCCCCTTGTGGATGAGGAAGTTCACGCAGGCACCGTGCCCGGGCTTGATGGGGATCCGAAACGCGATGCCATCGGGCCCGGCACCGCCGACGGGTGCCTGGGGCTGGGCCCAGCCGGTGCTGGTCACCACACTGTCACAGCGGGGATCGTTCCACAGATGGATGCCCCAGCCGTCGTAGTTGCCATCGACCCGGCGATAGTGGATCACCGCCTCGTCGTAGTGCGGGACCTGCGCCGTGCTGCCAGTCGGGGTCGGATCCTGGCTGTCGGGGATGCCGTCCCCATCATCGTCGCTGGAGGCCCTGTCTCCCCAACCATCCCCATTGCTGTCGCGGGTCTCGAAGCGATCCAGCGGGAAGGCGTCCTGTTGATCGGGGACGCCGTCGCCATCCTGATCCGGCAGCTGGCTTTGCCCTGTCTCGTCTGGCAAGGGATCGACACCATTGTTGTTCCCACCCTGCTCGGCGGGGTGGCTGGTGGCGCTTAAGGGGTCGCTACCCAGACGCAGCTCGTCGGCATCCAACCAGCCGTCGTTGTCGTCGTCCGGGTCGGCGTTATCGCCGATGCCATCCTTGTCGCTGTCTTGCGACTCTGACTTGTCGTCCGGGAAGGCGTCGGCCTCGTTGTTGACACCATCGCCGTCACGATCGGGGTCTTGCGCGTCGGCTATCTTGTCCCCGTCCCGATCGGCGGGTTGACTGGTGGCGCTTAAGGGGTCGCTACCCAGACGCAGCTCGTCGGCATCCGGCCAGCCGTCGTTGTCGTCATCCGGGTCGGCGTTATCGCCGATGCCATCCTTGTCGCTGTCTTGCGACTCGGACTTGTCGTCCGGGAAGGCGTCATCGGCATCCAGAGTACCATCACCGTCGCGATCCCTGGCCCCCAATACCGGAGCCCCCTCCTGCACGGTGAAATGCCAGTGGCCGGTGACGATGGACTGTCCGCTCTGTTGCTGATTGAGCAGATCGGCGCCGATCGCACTGGCCCCCTGGCTCAGGAGCATTCCCCCCTGCTCGGTCAGCTGCTGCGCCGTTGCCGGTAGCAGCTGTGCCAGGGCGCGCGCCGAGGCGGCGATCACCGGCTCGGGCCTGGCCACGTAATCCTGCGTCGGGTCGAGACTGGGCTGGGTCAGCTCATGGCGTAGTCGGGAGAGCGCCTCCTCGGGTGAGCGCCCCTCCCGCTGCTGCAGGGCAAGATAGGTGGTAAAGGGGGTCACCAGACGGGAATCCGCCGGTGCCATCATCAGAAAGTCGCGCGCGACGGTGCGATCCGGTTCGTCGAGATCCCGGGTCTGACCGGCGATGGCTCTGGCCATCACCATGCCCACCGCCTGCGCCGGCATGGAGAGCCGGGCACGCCCCTGCTCATCACTCCGGGTTTGGGGCTCCCCCGGATCTATCTTGCCGTTACCATTGCTATCGAGCCAGACGCTGGCCCGATGCAGGTAGCCGTCGATGATCCGAAGCTCGACCTCCCTGGTCTGTGGCTGGGGTGCCTGATCCCCCTCGCCGCCACAAGAGACGAGCACCCCGACAAGCGGCATGACTAACCATGTCGCCCGGTGCTTGCTAAATTTCATCGTTATTATTCCCGCTGTAGGTATCTGTGTAGGACAAGCCTGCCGTCATTTTATCCAGCGGGCTCTGTGCGGGCCGTGATCCTGCGCGAGATTCCACTACTGATGAAATGGCTAATAAAAGTGCGGTAGATCCGCATCAGGTGACGGGGTTAAACACCCGAGTGAGAGGGTCTGCAATGGTGGGGCAGGGCCCGAAGCAGGGCGTCGCGCGGCGAGGGGGTGGTCACCCAGGCGGTGAAAAGAGGTGCTAGCGTGGAGACGAAAATGCGACAGAGGGGAGCCCGGCTCCCCTCTGTCGTCATGGTCAGGAGGCCAATGCCCCCTGCTCCCTGAGCGCCTCCATCACCAGACGCGCCGCCACCGAGCAGCGGGGCAGATCGTCCCACCCGAGCCAGGCCAATTCGGCTATCTCGCTCGCCGGCGCCAGGGTGCCACTGTAATCGGCCCGATAACAGGTAAGACGCACCAGGGTGCCCACCGGCTTGCCGTCGGCCTGCGCCTCGAACAGACCGGCGGGGCTTAGCGTCTCGGGAACCAGGACCACGCTCAGCTCTTCGGCTACCTCGCGACAGAGGGCCTCCTGGTCGCTCTCACCGGGATCGCGCTTGCCGCCGGGCAGGTAGAAAAGAGACTTGTTGTGGGAGCGCACACAGAGCAAGCGCCCTTCGCGTACATATACCCAGGCCAGTTTGTCTATCACTGCGACTCACTCCTCGTTATATTGGCACCCAAACCGATAGGATGCTTTTGGACCCGACACATATACCACATTCATCAGGAAAACGTTATGCCGTTAACAGTTTGAAGGTGAAACAGGTTGGGTTCAGTTTCTACCCATACCATGCTTAGCCTGGGCTTAATCCCCGATTAAGTCACAATGAATCCAGCTTGTCCTTTTGGTTGCATCGGTACAGCTAAAACAACGATCGGATTGCCGTCCCGGAGGGGACTTTTTCAGTTAGAGGTAGTCACATGAACAGTTCTGTGCACAGGGACCATTATTTCATCAAGAGCCTGGTTGCGCTCTCTCTCGGCATCCTGCTCTCGGGTTGCGGCGACAAGGGAGAGCAGAAGGCGCAAGCCATCCCCGCCGTCCCCGTGGTCGTGCAAACCGCCACCCCGACGGACGTTCCGCTCACCACCGAGATGGTGGGGGAGACCGCCGGCTATCGCGAGATTGAGGTGCGCGCCCGGGTGAGTGGCATCCTGCTCAAGCGCACCTATGTGGAGGGTCAGCCGGTCAGCGCCGGCCAGGAACTGTTCCAGATCGACCCCGAGCCCTACCAGGTCGCCCTGGAGCAGGCCAAGGGAACCCTGGCCCAGGAGCAAGCCCGTCTCAACAAAGCCAAGGCAGATCGGGACCGTATCATTCCCCTGTTCAAGAAGCAGGTGGTGAGCCGCAAAGACTATGACGATGCCATCGCCAACTACGAGGCGAGCGTGGCCAGCTACCAGTCTGCCGAGGCCAAGGTGAAAGAGGCGGCCATCAACCTGGGTTACACCAAGGTGACCGCCCCCATCGGCGGCATGGCGAGCAAGAGCTCCCAGTCCGAGGGGAGCCTCATCGCCACCGGCGGCAACAGCAGCCTGCTCACCACCATCACCCAGTACAACCCCCTCTACGTCAACTTCTCCTACTCGGAGCAGGACCGTCTCAACTTCGAAAAGTCGGTCAAGAGCGGCAAGATTGAAACCAAGGGTGCCACCGACTGGCGCACCCATATCCAGCTGGCCGATGGCAGCACCTACCCCGAGGCGGGCAAGCTCAACTTCTCCGACAACCGGGTCGACCCGGCCACCGGCACCATCCGTGCCCGCGCCATCTTCGACAACCAGGACGGCGCCCTGCTGCCCGGCCAGTTCGTGCGCATGACCATCGATCTGGGTACCCGTAAAGACGCCATCGTGGTGCCGCCGCGTGCCATCGTCCAGTCCCAGGCCGATCGTCTGGTGATGGTGGTCGACGGCGACGACAAGGTCAGCCCGCGTCCGGTCAAGCTGGGCCCGACTGTCAGCAGCGGCATCATCGTCGAGAGCGGCCTGCAGGCCGGCGACCGCTTCATCGTCGAGGGGCTGATGAAGGCCCGTCCCGGGAGCGTGGTCAAGCCGGTCAGCGCCGAGCAGATGAAGGCGATCAACGCCCAGATGACCCAGGGCGCCGCCGGTAAAGCCGCCGCTCAATAAGGAGTCTCCATGTTTTCCAAGTTCTTCATAGAGCGCCCCATCTTCGCCAGCGTGATTTCGATCATCATAGTGCTGGGCGGGTTGGCGGCGATGCGCTCGCTCCCGGTGGAGCAGTATCCCCAGATCACCCCCGCCGTGGTCTCGGTGACCGCCTTCTACCCGGGTGCCACCCCGGAGGTGATCTCCCAGACCGTGGCCGCTCCCATTGAACAGCAGGTCAACGGGGTCGAGAACATGATCTACATGCAATCCGGCTCCGCCTCCAACGGCCAGATGAACCTCAACGTCTACTTCGACATCGGGGTCGATCCCGATCAGGCGACCATAGACGTCAACAACCGGGTCTCGGCCGCCATGGCCCAGCTGCCGGAAGAGGTGAAGAAGCAGGGGGTGACGGTGCGCAAGAAGTCCACCTCCATCCTGCAGGTGGTGACACTGCAATCGCCGAACGGCTCGTTTGATACCACCTATCTGTCGAACTACGCCCTGCTCAACATCATCGACGAGCTGAAACGTATCCCTGGCGTGGGTGACACCGCCCTGTTCGGCGGCACCGACTACGCCATGCGGATCTGGCTGCGCCCGGACCGGCTGGCGCAGCTGCAACTCACCCCGAGCGATGTGATCGGCGCCATCCGCGAGCAGAACACCCAGTTCGCAGCGGGCAAGATCGGCTCCCAGCCCACCAGCACCCCCACCGACTTCACCTACACGGTGCAGACCAAGGGGCGCCTCGATGACGTGAAGGAGTTCGAGAACATCATCATCCGCGCCATGCCGGACGGCTCCAAGATCCGTGTCCGCGACGTCGCCCGGGTCGAGCTCGGCGGCAAAGACTACGACGTGCTGGCCCGCGCCAACGGCAAGCCGGCCATCGGTATCGCCACCTACCTGCAACCGGGTGCCAACGCGGTCGCCGTGGCCGAGCAGGTGCGCGCCACCTTGGAGCGCCTGCAGCAACGCTTCCCGCAGGACGTGGAGTATCAGATTCCCTATGACACCACCGACTTCGTGAAGATCTCCATCGAGGAGGTGGTTCACACCCTGCTCGAGGCGATCGTGTTGGTGTTCGTGGTGGTCTACCTGTTCCTGCAGAACTTCCGTGCCACCCTGATCCCCTGTATCGCGGTGCCGGTGTCGCTCATCGGTACCTTCGCCGGCATGCTGATGCTGGGCTTCTCCATCAACCTGCTGACCCTGTTCGGCATGGTGCTCGCCATCGGTATCGTGGTGGATGACGCCATCGTGGTGCTGGAGAACGTCGAGCGGATCATGAGCGAGAAGAAGTGCTCCGCCAAGGAGGCCGCCGTCCTCGCCATGCAGGAGGTCTCCGGCCCCGTGGTCGCCATCGTGCTGGTGCTCTGCGCCGTGTTCCTGCCGGTCGCCTTCATGGGCGGCATGACCGGGGTGATGTACAAGCAGTTCGCCATCACCATCGCCGTGTCGGTGGCCATCTCCGGCCTGGTGGCACTGACCCTGTCGCCGGCCCTGTGCGCCATCTTGCTCAAAGAGGGTCACCACCAGCCGGCCCGCTTCTTCGTCTGGTTCAACAACGCCTTTGATCAGCTGACTCGCCGCTATGTGCGCGGGGTGGCCTTCCTCAACCGCCGCGTCGGCGTGGCCTTCGGCATCATCGCCATCATCCTCGGCAGCAGCTATGTGCTGTTTCACAAGGTGCCGGGCGCCCTGGTGCCGGACGAGGATCAGGGCTACCTCATCGGCTCGGTGATGCTGCCCGATGCCGCCGCCCTGACCCGTACCCAGGCGGTCGCCAATGATTTTGACAAGATGGCCATGGCCAACCCCAATGTGAAGGATGTGATCACCTTCTCGGGCTTTGACATCCTGTCGGGCTCCATCATCAGCAACCGCGGCCTCACCTTCGTGACGCTCAAAGACTGGAGCGAGCGTAACGGGGCAGGACAGGACTCCTTCTCCCTGGCCAAGACCTTCCAGGGGATGAGCCTGATGGGGCTGGCCGATGGCTTCACCGCCACCTTCAACCCGCCCCCCATCCAGGGCATGTCCACCACCGGGGGCCTCGAAGGCTATCTGCAGAACCGCGGCACCGGCGACGTGCACGCCTTCGCGGGTGAGGTGCAGCGTCTGCTCGACGCGGCCAAGGAGCGCCCTGAGTTTGCCAGCGTGACCACCACCTTCCGTGCCAACGTGCCCCAGGTCTTCCTGGATCTCGATCGCGAGAAGGCCAAGGCGCTGGGGCTGCCCATCAACGCCGTGTTCGACACCATGCAGGCCACCTTCGGCCAGGTCTATGTCAACGACTTCAACCAGTTCGGTCGTACCTACCGGGTGCAGTTGCAGTCCGAGGCGGACTACCGCGCCAAGAAGGATGACATCCGCAACGTCTATGTCCGCTCCAACAGCGGCGAGATGATCCCCCTCACCAGCCTGGTGACGGTGCGCGATGCCACCGGCCCCGAACTGGTCGAGCGTTTCAACATCTTCCCGGCCGCCAAGATCATGGCCCAGCCGGCGCCGGGGGTGAGCTCGGGCCAGGCCATCAAGGCTCTGGAAGAGGTCGCCGCCCAGACGCTCGGCAACGACGCCAAGCTGGAGTGGACTGGCGCCGCCTACCAGGAGAAAGCGGCCGCCGGCAGCGCCGCCATGGCATTTGGCTTCGGCATCGTGATGATCTTCCTCATCCTGGCCGCCCAGTATGAGCGCTGGAGCCTGCCGTTTGCGGTGATCACCGCCGTGCCGTTCGCCCTGTTCGGCGCCCTGCTCGCCACCTGGGCCGTGGGGCTCACCAACAACGTCTACTTCCAGATAGGTCTGGTGACGCTGGTGGGATTGGCGGCCAAGAACGCCATCCTGATCGTGGAGTTCGCGGTCATGAAGCATGAAGAAGGGATGAGCCTCATCGAGTCGGCCCTGGAGGCGGCGCGCCTGCGCTTCCGTCCCATCGTGATGACCTCGCTGGCGTTTATCCTCGGCTGTGTGCCCCTGGTCACCTCCAGCGGCGCCGGCGCCGCGAGCCGCCACGCCCTCGGCTGGCCGGTGATCGGCGGCATGCTGGCGGCGACCTTCATCGCCATCTTCTTCATCCCGCTCTTCTTCCGCCTCATCATGAAAAGCTCGGAGAAGCGCCAGAAGCAGGCATAACTGCCAATAAGAGAGAAAACGGCGGCCCACGGGCCGCCGTTTCGTTATGGGCCCCTTGCGGGCAGCCACACCATTGCCCTGAGGACCGTTCTGACGCAAGATCTGGGCGACCGGGGCTAGGTAACATGCCCACGGGAGAGCGGGTTGCTATATCGCGCCCCGCATCACCTGCCCCCCTATCGCATGCCAACAAGAGATGCCCATGTCCAACGCGCCTGACTCCCTCTTCGCCGTCATCCTCGCCGGTGGCCGTGCCACCCGTATGGGGGGCAGCGACAAGGGATGGATCCCCCTTAGGGGCAAGCCCCTCATCTGCCACGTGCAAGAGCGCCTCGCCCCCCAGGTCGACCGCCTGCTCATCAATGCCAACCGCAATCTGGCCCGTTACCAGGCGCTCGCCCCTATCGTTCGCGATACCCTGGCCGACTACCCGGGTCCCCTGGCCGGCATACTGGCAGGACTGGACGCCGCCGAGAGCGACTGGGTGCTGTTCGTCCCCTGTGACACCCCCTTCCTCCCGCTGGATCTGGCGCAGCGCCTCTGCGCCGCCCGTACCCCTGAGTGCGAGGTGGTGGTGGCCCACGACGGCGAGTGGCTGCAGCCGGCGGTGGCCCTGATCAAGCGCAGCCTCAGGGCGTCGCTCGCCGACACCCTGGCCGCCGGGGAGCGCCGCGTCGATCGCTGGTACGCCCGTCACGCCATGGTGTTGGCCGATTTCTCCGACTGCCCGCACGCCTTTGACAACTTGAACAGCCCAGATGAGCTCGCCCGCCATGAAACCGACTGACCCGGATCTCCCCATCATCGGCTTCGCCGCCTGGAGCGGCACCGGCAAGACCACGCTGCTCGAAAAGCTGATCCCCGAGCTCACCAAGAGGGGGCTGCGTCTGGCCGTGCTCAAACACGCCCATCACGACTTCGATCTGGATCAACCGGGCAAGGATAGCTGGCGCCTGCGTCAGGCCGGGGCCAACCAGGTGCTGATCGCCTCGGCCCGGCGCCACGCCCACCTGACCGAGACCCCGCAGGGTGAGCCCTCCCTGGCCAAGCTGGATCGGCGCGCCCTCGATCTCATCCTGGTCGAGGGGTTCAAGCACGATCCCATCCCCAAGATAGCCCTGCATCGCGCCGCTCTGGGCAAGCCACTGCCCGAGGTTCGCCCCGAGGAGCTTCTGGCCGTCGCCTCGGACGTCCCCCTCGACCTCACTGTGCCGCAACTGCCGTTCAATGAGATCGGCATCGCCGACTTTATCGAGGCCCGCCTGGCCGCCTCGTCCCCGGATGACGGCGCCCCCCAGAGCGCCGCCCCCCTGTCGGTCGAGCAGGCTCGCGGGCGCATTCTTAAGGCCCTCATCCCTCATCCCCACCACCAGACGCTGCCCCTGGCCCACTGTCTGGGCCGGGTGCTGGCAGGGGACCTGACAAGCCCGGTAAACGTACCGCCCCACGCCAACTCGGCCATGGATGGTTACGGCCTGTGCGGCGCGGATCTCGCCTGCGGCCAGTGGCAGCTGGTGGGTGAGGTGCTGGCCGGTCACCCGAGCCCACGCCGGGTGGCACCGGGCGAGGCGGTACGGATCATGACGGGGGCGCTCCTGCCGGCCGGGGTCGATACCGTGGTGATGCGCGAGCAGGCCGTTGAGGAGGCAGGCGTGGTGCGCTTCGGCGCGCCCATCACGCGGGGCCAGAACGTGCGTCAGGCGGGGGAAGATCTCGCCGCCGGCACCGTCGCCATTCCTCACACCACCCGCCTCAGGGCCCCAGAGCTGGGGCTGGCCGCCTCTTTGGGGTACCGGGAGTTGACGGTACTGACGCCCCTCAAGGTGGCGCTCTTTAGCACGGGGGACGAGGTGCAGGCCCCCGGAGAGCCTCTGCGCCCGGGCGCCATCTACGACAGCAACCGCGTCACCTTGCGCGCCCTCATCGAGCGCGCCGGTGGCGAGGTGGTGGATCTGGGGATCTTGCCCGACCAGCAGGCCGCGATAGAGAGCGCCTTGAGTCTGGCCGCGGCCGAATGCGATCTGGTGCTGAGCTCGGGTGGAGTATCGGTGGGCAATGCGGACTTTATCCGCAACGCCCTGGCGGCGCTGGGAACCGTGGACTTCTGGCATATCCAGATGCGCCCGGGGCGCCCCCTCGCCTTTGGCAAGCTGGCAGGGACGCCCTTCTTCGGCCTGCCGGGCAATCCGGTGGCGGCAGTGGTCTGCTTCCTGCAATTCGTGCTGCCGGCCCTGCATGCCCTGCAAGGCCGCAGCTGGCAACCGTGGCGCCTCAAGGCTCGCGCCCTGGAGCCGATACAGAGCCGCCCGGGGCGCAGCGAGTTCTTGCGTGGCATCGCCGAGCAGGATGCCAACGGTCAGCTGGTGGTGCGCACCACAGGGCCTCAAGGCTCGGGGATCTTGAGCTCCCTCGCGCGCGCCAACTGCCTCATCGAGATCCTGCCCTCCCAGGGCGCGATTTACCCGGGCGAGGCGGTCTGGATCCACCCCCTGCAGGGGCTGCTCGGTTAAGCGACAAGGTCCCTTCGTCGGGGGCCCGGAGGAGAGATGATAAGAGGCATCGTCGGCGTCGTTATCGCCTTGCTGGCCCACTGCGTGTCAGCCGAAACACTGAAGGTTGGGGTCAGCTTCGCCATCCCTCCCTACGTGATCCGTGAAGATAGCGGCGGCATCGAGCTCAACCTGCTGCGGGAGGCGCTGGCCGAGACCCCCTACCGCCTCTCGTTTCACTACCTGCCCCTGCGCCAGACTTTCGAGCTGATGGAGCAAGGCAAGCTCGACGCCATCATCAATGTCAAACCGGGCATGCTGAAGCGGGGATACTTGTCGGCCCCCGTCATCACCTTCTATAACCGCGTCTTCACCCTGGCCCCCCGCAGGATCAAGCGGCTCGACGAGCTGGCGGGCCTGCATCTGGTCGCCTTCCCCAAGGCTCGCGAGATCCTGGGGGCCGATTTCGACCATGCGGCCGCCTTGGGCCACTCCTATCAGGAGCAGTCACGCCAGGCACAGCAGGTGCGCCAGCTGTTCGAGGGGCGGGCCCAGGCCATAGTGCTGGAGAGGCGCATCTTCGAGTACTACCGGGCTCACTTCGCCAGGAAGTCGCCGGCCCTCTATGACAGAGGCAGAGCCATCGAGAATCCGCTCTTTGCCCCCACCGTCTATCACTTCGCCTTCGGCGATCCCAAGGTGCGCGACCGCTTCGATGCGGGGCTGCGCCACCTTCGCACCAGCGGCCGCTATCAGACTCTGTTGAGCGGCCACTAACGACGACAGGGCCCGCAGGCCCTGTCCATATGATGCAGCGGCATCAGAAGTAGAGACGAGTGAGCGACTCGATGACGCAACCGGGGCGACGCACCCCTTCGATCTCTACCTTGATCTCCTTGAGGAGCTCGATCCCGCCCTTGATCGGGGTCACTCTGGCCAGCTTGGTGCGAGCTCGAACGCGACTATCCACCTTGATGGGATAGGGGAAGCGCACCGAGTCGAGACCAAAGTTCACCACCATGCGGGCGGTGGGAAACTCGGGGTTGCTCTCGTCCACCGAGCCGGTCAGCTGCGGGAGCAAGGCCAAGGTCAGGAAACCGTGGGCTATGGTGGTCTTGAAGGGAGACTCGGCGGCGGCACGCTCCGGATTGGTGTGGATCCACTGATGATCTCCCGTGACCCGGGCAAAGCCGTCGATCATGGCCTGATCCACCAGTAACCACTCACCCACGTGGGTCTCTTCACCCACCCGGCCGAGCAGCTGCTCATAGACGGCGGCCGCCTCCCCTTCCAGGGCAATCGTGCTCACTTCGGGCGATCCGTTGACCACCTGGGCCTCGGCAACGTGCTGGGCCGTCTGTGCCTGCGGTTGGGCGGCATCGCCCCACTCGATCACCCGGCCAAACAGGGGATGGTGCTGGGCTTTTTGCTGAAACTCGTGCCAATAATCGCGTATGGCGGGAGAGAGCCAATCCTTGAGCTCGAATGGATGTTGCGCCAGGATCTCCTTCTTGCGCTTCAGAAAATCGACAACCTTCATCAACCTTTCCTTTCAGTCAGGGTGTGCCTTGGACAGGTCAAACCAGTGACTATTTTAAGAAAGTCGCAGGTGAAATTGCAAAAAAATCTCGGCGTACAGCTGTACCAAAGGGCGAAGTGGACACTCACATCCCCCCTGGAGGCTGGGCTCATGACCCCATTTTGGGGAAGCGCCAGGCCAGGATCCGGGTCACCTTGTTGCCCTGCTCCATGGGGATCACTCGCACCTCGCCGGCGTTGACCGCAGCCAGTGCCTTACGAGCCGGGGCCAGGTTATCCCCCTTGGAAACCAGGGTGGTAAACCAGCCACACTGGGTCGCAAACGCGGCACTCTCGGCAATCATGCGGCGCAGGAAAGCCAGCTCCCCACCATCGCACCAGAGCTCGTTGTGCTGGCCGCCGAAGTTTAGCCGCGGCCCCTTGCCGCCCTGCGGCTGGCGATCCCCACGGGAGCGGGCCAGATTACGCAGCTTGCGCTCGCTACCGCTGCTGGCCTCTTTGGCCGAGGCATGAAACGGAGGATTGCAGAGGGTTGCCGCGAAGTCGTCGTCCGGCTTTATCAAGCCTTGGAAGATGTGGCGCCGATCAGGCTGTAGACGGCACTCTATCTGCCGCTGCAGGGCGTTGCTCTGCACGATAAGGCTCGCGCTCTTGAGAGAGGCTGACTCCACATCCGAGCCGACGAAGCTCCACCCGTACTCCTGATGCCCGAGCAAGGGGTAGATACAGTTGGCACCGGTGCCGATGTCGAGCAGGCGCACCTCTTTACCACGAGGCACCGTCTTGCCGTCCGCCAACAGATCCGCCAGATGGTGCAGGTAGTCGACCCGACCCGGTATCGGCGGACAGAGGTAACCGGCCGGAATGTCCCAAAATCGCAGACGATACATGGCGAGCAAGATGGCGGCATTGAGGGCCTTGACCGCAAGGGGATCGGCAAAATCGATGGTGAGTCGCCCATGAGGGCCGGGTCTGACGAAGGGAGCCAGAGGCGGGTGCGCCTGGGTCAGTGCCTTGAAGTCATAGCCATTGCGATGGCGGTTGCGGGGGTGAAGACCATTGCGGGGTGGGGTCGACATGAGAAGGCTCGCCTGAAAAAACCGGCGCTCACTATAGTGGCGGTCTGCACAAATGCCAAGGGCCCCCGAAGGGGCCCTGACTGTCTATCTGGAGAAACGGTCCAGGCTGCTTGAGCCGTTTTTCCAGAGGGACGAGCCATCAGATCTCGATGCGTCTTGCCTGCCAGAACTTGGCCCGCCAGTAGCGGTCATCCAGCTTGGAGCGGGTCACGCCCTTGCGGGTCGAGGCATGAATGAACTCACCGTTCCCCACATAGATGCCGACGTGGTTGAGGCGGGAGTTGATCTTGAAGAAGACCAGATCCCCTTCCACCAGCTCGTTGCGTGCAACCCGGGTCCCTTCGTGCACCTGAGAGCGGGTGGAGCGAGGCAACTCGATGCCGAGGGCATCGCGAAACACCTCACGGGCAAAGGCGGAGCAGTCAACGCCGCGCTGGGTGGTGCCGCCCATCCGGTAAGGAACGCCACGCCACTCCTTATAAACCATCATGATGTCGTCGAGGCTGGGGGCACTGCTCTCGGGCTCGATGACCGGCTCGACCATGGAGACTTCGATCTTGCTCGCCAGATCAGGATCGGGCGTCGAAGAGCAGCCCGCCATGCCCAGCGCAACCAACAGTAGCATCAGATAACGCAATCCCTTATCTCCTAAATGTAATCAATAGGTTACAATCAGGTTCCCAGAACCTTTAAAGACAATAGGTTTCGACTATAAAGAAGAAACGGGTCAGATCAAGAAATAAAACCCATCGACATCACATTTTTTTGCAAAAAATCCTTATTTTTCATGTCAAATGTGATCGTGGCCAAACAATAGACAATTCTCGGCAAGGCTATCTTGCCGATAGCAAATGTGGTTTTATTGGCGCTTCAAACCCTTTTTGGAGTGAAAAATGGCGCATCGGGTCGACCTCTTCCTGCTCTCCCTCACCCAGGTGCAGACGCCGATTTCACCCGAGCTGCTGGCGCTGCTCTCACCCGACGAACGCCAGCATGCGACCACGCTTTCCTCTCCCCACAGGGCCAGGCAGTGGCTCCTCAGTCGAGCCCTGCTGCGCCGTGAGCTGGGCCATCGCCTGCCGGATCAGGCACTGCACTTTGGGGCTACAGAGCAGGGTAAACCCCGGCTGCTCGACGGGGAGTACCACTTCAACCTCTCTCACAGTGGCGACTGGTTGGTGCTGGCACTGTGCCGGAGCGCGCCGGTCGGCGTCGATCTGGAGCTGGGTGGACGGACGAGGGATCTGCTGAAACTGGCCCGACGCTTCTTCGCCGCCGACGAGAGCCGCTGGCTCGAGACCTTGCCCAGCGAGGCGCTGGCAGATGGCTTCTACCGGCTCTGGGCGCGCAAGGAGGCGCTTCTCAAGGCACACGGGGGTGGGCTGGCAGCCGGTCTCGACAAGATCATCTTCCATCCGGCGCAGCACTGGCGACTGGAAAATCGTCTCGACCAGCACTCTTATGAGGTGAGTGACACCCCCTTTGAGAAGGGGTGGCTCGCCGTCGCGACCCCAAACGCCCATCAGCTTGTCTGGCACTGGCTCGACGAGAGGCTTGAAATCTGCCCCGAGCCCCCCCATCTAGGCATTAATCCGTAGCGAGAGCCTCCGTATGATCGTCGACATTACTCCCCAGAATTTTCACGCCGCCCTGCTCGATGCCTCCATGCAAAAGCCGGTGGTGATTTATTTCCATGCCCCCCAGATGCCCGAATGCCAGGCGATGACCCCGGTGGTTGAGGCCCTGGTCGGCCAGGACAACCCGGCCGTCACCCTGGCCAAGGTCGATATGAATGACCCCCAGCTGCAGTCTCTGGCTACCCAGCTGGCCCTGCGCGCCCTTCCGGCGCTGGTGAAGTTTCATCAGGGTCGCCCGGACGAAGAGGGTTTTCTGGAAGGTCCTCAGGACGAGGCCGCACTGCGTCACTACTTTGCCGCCTTCGCGCCCCGCGAAGAGGAGACTCTGCTGGGTCAGGGCCGTGAGCTGCTGGCTCAAGGCGCCGCCGGCGATGCCCTCCCCCTGCTGACCCGCGCCCATCAACTGGCGCCGGAGCGACATGACATCGCCCTCTGGCTCATTCAGGCGGAGCTGGATCTCAACCAGCTGGATCAGGCGCAGCAGCGCCTCGCGACTATCCCCATGGTGGCGCAGGATGATCACTACCAGCAGCTCTGCTCGCGTCTGGATCTGGCGCGTCAGGCCTCAGACAGCCCCGAGCTTCGCGCCCTCGAAGAGCAACATGCCGCTCGCCCCGACGATTTCGCCATCAGCCAGGAGCTGGCCGTGCTGTACCATGCCGCAGGCCGACAGGAAGAAGCACTGGAGCTGCTGATGACCATACTTCGCAAGGATCTGGGATTTGGCGAGGCGAGGAAGATCTACCTCGACATTCTCAATACCATGGGGACCACGCCGGTCGCATCGGTCTGGCGGCGCAAGCTCTATAGCCTGCTCTACTGAGATGAGAAGCCGGTCGCTCGACCGGCTTTTTTGATTCCGGTAAGCATAAAGAGGGAAGAAAGGAGAGAGTGGTCAGACCACCTGATTGGAGGCGAAAAAAATGGCGCAGTTGCCTGCGCCACTTTTTACATGAATTACTTCTTGTAGGAAGTAGCCATGTTGTCCAGGCGCTGGTTAGCACGAGCAGCTTCAGCCTTGGCATCAGCTACGTCGGCAGCGATCTTGGACTGGTCAGCACGAACGGCGCTAACATCTTGAGCCAGTTGATCAACCTTGTTAGACAGGTTCTGAACAGAGGTTTCCAGCTCGGTGTTAGCACAACCGCCCAGCAGAGCAGACAGACCTACAACACCTACCAACAGCATTTTTTTCATTTTTAGCTCCCTTTAACTCGCCAGACGTTTAGCAAGCGGCGTAATTATGGCACAAATAAAAAGAAGTTTGCATAGGGCTTTTCAAGGATAAATGCATTAATTCACTCATTTTTTTTCGATCGCCCAAAAAAGCATCAGGCGAAACAAAAATTGGTGAAATTCCCATCAAAGCCGAGACAGAGCGTAACCAATTGCAAATGAAATGACAAACCTCATCTGCCATTGAGCCCCTATCTCAACAGCGCCAGACGATACTGCACCAGATCCTCTATGGTCAATACCGGCATGCCCTGTTTCAAACCGAAGGCGACCAGATCCGGCAAACGGGCCATGGAGCCATCCTCCTTGGTCAGCTCACACAAGACACCAAACGGCTTGAGACCCGCGAGCGTCATCAGATCCACGGTTGCCTCGGTGTGGCCACGGCGGGTCAGTACGCCACCCTCACGGGCGCGCAGTGGGAAGACGTGACCGGGACGGTTGAGATCGGACGGACGGGCATCGTCGGCGATGGCGGCGCGAATGGTGGTGATGCGATCGGCCGCCGAGACGCCTGTGGTGACCCCCTCGGCCGCCTCTATGGTGACGGTGAAGGCGGTCTGATACTGGCTCGAGTTGGCCTCAACCATCATGGGCAACTCGAGGCGGCGCACCCGCTCCTCGGTCAGGCAGAGGCAGACGATGCCGGAACACTCGCGGATCATCATGGCCATCTGTTCGTGGGTCATGGACTCGGCGGCGAAGATGAGATCCCCTTCATTTTCACGGTCTTCATCGTCGGCAACCAAGACGCCACGACCCTGACGCAGGGCCTCGAGGGCCGCCTCGACACGCTCGAGAGGGGATCCGAAGGGGGAAAGCAGAGACTGATTCATGGTAATACTCCGTTAATTAACACATACCAGAATCAGGGCACAGAAAGGCAGACAGAAGCACAGAGGCGCAGACACTATGTCCGCACACCCGCGCCCTTATCCTCTTTCATCCGGACTATCACCGTCGGCTCCGGCCTCTCACCGGATCTGCTGACCCCGACCTGAGTCGGGCGCTCGCGGGCTCCCTGCCGAGGCAGGATACCGCCGGTGGGGAATTGCACCCCGCCCTGAGAATAAGCAGCGACAGGGTAGTGAAAACCTTTGCTCGAGACTAGGGTGCACCGGAAAAAAGTTCTTCTCTGTGGAAGCGGTCACGCAGTCGTGGCGCCTGCGCCTACTCTCATGGCATAGTGCGACAAAAACGGCGCGCGACGCCCATCACAATGGACACGATGACAGAGAAAATGGAAAAGAAAATATTGCTGACCGACTGCCCCGACGCCAAGGGGCTGATCGCCAAGATCACCAACATCTGCTACAAGCACCAGCTCAACATCATCAAGAACGATGAGTTCGTGGATCATGAGCAGGGACGTTTCTTCATGCGTACCGAGCTGGAGGGACGTTTCAACGACGAAACCCTGCTGGCCGACCTCGATGATGCCTTGCCTCAGGGCGCCTCACGCCGTCTGGTCAAGGCGGGGGCCAAGCGGGTGGTGATCCTGGTCACTAAAGAGGCGCACTGTCTCGGCGACATATTAATGAAGAGCTATGCCGGTGCCCTCGATATCGAGATCGCCGCCGTCATAGGTAACTACGATGCCCTGGCCGAGCTGTGCGGCAAGTTCGATATCCCGTTTCATACCGTCTCCCACGAGGGGCTCGAGCGCGGCGAACACGAGCAGCAGGTGCGCCAGATCATCGACGGCTATACCCCCGATTACGTGGTGCTGGCCAAGTATATGCGGGTACTGACCCCTGAGTTTGTGGCGGCTTATCCACGCAAGATCATCAACATCCATCACTCCTTCCTGCCCGCCTTTATCGGGGCTCGCCCCTATCTGCAAGCCTTCAACCGCGGCGTCAAGATCATCGGCGCCACCGCCCACTTCGTCACCGACGACCTGGACGAAGGCCCTATCATCGAGCAGGACGTGATCCACGTGGACCATGCCTTCGATGCCGAGGCCATGGCCAAGGCCGGCCGCGATGTGGAGAAATCCGTGCTCTCGCGCGCCCTCGAGCTGGTGCTGTGTGAGCGCGTGTTCGTTCACGGCAACAAGACGGTGGTGTTCAAGTAGTCACAAAAAAGGCGCCCGAGGGCGCCTTTTTGATGAGGGCTACATGAGCGGCAGGCTATTGATGGTCACCTTGCCCTGTGCCAGATTGATGTCGGCCTTGAGGCTATCGCCATCGCGCTTGAAGTAGCCCATCTCGGTCAGACTCTGAAGCGCCGGCGCCGCCTGAGGGAGCGCCTCACCCAGCTTGCCCGAGACGGTGGCGTCGAACTGGCCTGTGAGGGCACGCCATCCATCCACCCCGTTGGTCAGCTGTGCCAGGGTCGTGGAGGAGAGCACCAGATTACCCTTGACGGCTACCGGCTCCCCATTGATGCGGGCCGACAGGCGATCCAGCTCCAGCGTCATCCCCCTGCCGAGCAGTTTGTTGAGGGCCAGCTCCAGCTTGGCCGGATCCAGCTCGCCACCATTGGCCTGCGCCAAGTCACGATATCCCTCCAGATCCATCCCCTTGAGATGCAGGGCGAGCGCCCCCTCGCTCAGGGCAACCTTCTCCCCTTCCAGCTCCAGATTGAGGCGCTCAAAACCGGTCTCATACTGGCTGCCCAGGGTATCGGCCGTGTCCCCTTCCAGCCGCGAGTGGGAGCTCATCCCCTGCAGCGTCATGGTGAAGGCCTCACCGGCTTTAACCGAGAGACTGGCCAGCTTGCCCTCGCTGGCGGGTACCATCCAGATGCCGGCAACCCGGTCGAGATCCGCACTGCCGCTGGCCCCTGCCAGCGTCAGCTCGAGGGACTCGTCGCTCTCGCGATACTGCATCCCCTGCCAATCGAAGGTGACTCGGCCGCTGCCGGTCAGATCGCCGCTGTAATCGAGGGTCAGCGGATGCAGCGCTATGGTGCTGCCCTGCTCGTCGAGCTTGATCTCGGGCAGCATGAGGCGGGAGGCATTGCGCCCATTCCAGTAGCTAATGCGGCTATCCAGGGTGGGTTCCCACCCCTGCAACCCCAGCTCAGTCAGCAGTGCGGCCATATCACCACGCTGCTTGTCGAGTGTCACCAGGGTGCGCCCGTAGAGGGGGAAGATGGTCGTCCGGCTATGAAGGTAGATGTCGACGGGTTTGTCGAGACTGGCATCCGCGCCAAGGCGCTGCAGCACCTCGGTCGTGAGGGTTACCTTGACGTCCCCGTCGCGCCGAAACAGCCCGGACTCACCGGGCAGCCACTCCAACTGCAGGCCACTCTCCTGCTGGAGCTTGGCAAACTGCACGGGGATCTGCTCATCGATGCTCTTGCCCGTATACCAGCAACTGCCTGCCGCGCCGGCCAGCAGGAGTACGACGACTCCACCCGTCACCCTCTTTTTCATTCTTTTCATCCCGTTAGTCAGATAACAGCAGGCACTCTACGAAGCGGCGGGCACAATGACAAGCTCTCAGAGCAGGGGACTGAAGAGATAGCAGAGATTCTCCATCATGCGCCGGTGCCAGCGACGTTGGCGCCACTGGACCAGCGTCATGGGGCTGGCCTTCTCCATGTACCCTTCCACCAGCTGACGCAGTTGCCCGACAAACGCCGGATTATCCACCAGCAGGGTCATCTCGAAGTTGAGCCAGAGGCTGCGCCGATCCAGGTTGACCGTACCCACCAGCGCAAAGTCCCCGTCCACCAGCACACTCTTGGTGTGCAGCAGCCCCGCATCGTAGCGGTAGATCTCCACCCCCGATTCGAGCAGCTCCTCAAGAAAGGCGTTGCCCGCATGGTGGGCGAGGCGTGAGTCGTTGCGATGGGGCAGGATAAGCTGCACCTGCACCCCGCGATCGGCCGCCGAGCGCAAGGCGGCGGCCAGGGAGTCATCGGGTACGAAGTAGGGGGTGGTCAGGATCAGGCGCTCTCTGGCCTGATACACAGAGAGCAGCAGGATCTGCTGGATGCAGTCCCCCCCCTCAAACGGGCCTGAAGGGATGAGCTGGGTGCGAACGTTGATAAGCGGCCAGGCTTCGGGCTGATGCTGCAGGCTGTCGAGCAGACGCTCGCCGGTCTCCATCTCCCAATCCCACACGAACAGCGACCACATGAGGGGCACCATGGGCCCCTCGACCCTGAGCATGATGTCGACCCACTGACCGACACCGGCATCTTGCTTGAAGAAGCGCGGATCGACCATGTTCATGGAGCCGGTGTAGCCCACCTTGTCGTCGATCACCACCAGCTTGCGGTGCATGCGCAGATCCTGGCGCTGGAAGGGTATGCGCCAGGCGCCGACCGGCAGCACCTCGACCAGGCGCACCCCGGCCTCGTGCAGACGCCTGGGCCAGGAAGAGCGGAAAAAGGCCTTGCTCCCCACCGAATCGAGCAGGACGCGACAATCCACGCCGCGCTGCGACGCCTCGAGCAGCGCCTCCCCCACCTCATCGGCCCAGCCGCCCGGGTTCCAGATGTAGAACTCGAGATAGCAAGATTGCGTGGCACGGCGGATATCGCGCGCAATCTCGCCGAGAATGCGCTCCGGATGATCGAGCAGGGTCATGCGATTGCCCGAGAGCATCGGCATGCCGAGGCGCCCCTGCACCAGATCGTGCAGGGGGGCGGCCTTCTCGCCCACCGGGCAGCGATACTGGGGAAAGCGGCTGGCCAGCTGACGGATCCAGACAGCATAAGGGGTGTACATGGTCTTGGCCCGCTCACCGCGACGGCGACCGAGGCGGATTTCGCCAAACAGTATGTAGAAACCGACGCCGGCAAAGGGGATGGCATAGATGAGGGAGAGCCAGGCCAGAGAGACCCCGATGGGTCGCCTCTTCTGGATCACGCGTAGGGAAATCCCCGCCACTATGACCGTATGAAACAGCAACAACAACAGGCCGAGAAAATGGGTGACGAGATCGTGCAGCTCTTTTTCAAAACCGTTGAACAACGCCGCTCCTTAGATGGGCCGGGATGAGGGCAGAGGGCATGCAATCCCTGCTGTGGTATGCTTGGTGCCCCCATACTATCAGGTTATCCATATGGTTCTCCAATCTCTGCTACTGAGCCTGGCGCTCTTGACTCCGGGACAGAGCGAAATCAGCGAACAACAGCTGACCAGCCTGCTCAACCAGAAGGGACAGATAGAGCGACAAGTCCAGATGCAGGGGCTCTTCGACGCCCGTCTGCGCCTGACCGAGGGGACGGTCCAACTCGGTCGCGATCAGCCTGGCTTGGCCAGGGTCACCGGTCGGGGCACCGCCACCATCGCCATGGGCAACAAGCCCCCGGTCGATGCACGACTCTCTGTCACCCTGGATGGCAAGCCCCGCTATGAGGCGCAAAGCCATGCCCTCTATCTGGATGATGCCAGGATCGTCGACTATAAGATGGAGCCCAAGGAGGCCCAGATGCAGTACGGCATGATGGTCAATCTACTGCTGCAAAACCTGCAACAACGAATGCAGGGGCAACCCGTTTACCGCCTCGATGGCAAGGATGCACATAGCCGTTGGTGGCGCGATAACCTGACGGGCATTGAGGTGTTGCCCGGCAAGTTAAAGCTCAATCTCAAGGGGACGGCCGCAGGTAGCGGAAGGGGATAGTGGGCGTCAGGCGGTGCAACGATGGCGGATTAAGGGCTCGACATGATAACCGAGCTCGACCTGCCCGCTGACCCGGGAGCGCATGGGCTCGGGGAGCTGCGGCAGGTCGCAACGAAGAAAACCGACTCGCAGGTAAAACTCCCGCTCGAAGGGGAGCACCTGGCAGAGCACGGGACGATCCCCCAAGGCTTCGCAGGCATATTCGAGCAAGAGGGAGCCGATTCCCCTGTGTTGGTAATGAGGGAGCAGTTGTAAACCACATAGGTGGTAGTAGCCTTCCTCTGCGCGCATGCGCAGCACCCCCACCAACCAGTGGGAATCTTTCGCAATGAAGATCCGCTCCGACAGATCGGGATCGTAGCGTGAGAAAACCCGCTCATAGAAATCGCGGATGAGGGTCAGATCTGGATCGAAGAATTCAGAAAAGTTCAAAGTCATCCTGATGGATGAGGCCTTCCTGGCCCACTCCCGAAACGGTGAATAGTTATGAGCACAGATTAACCCGCAATCGACGCTCTGTCAGCCCATCAATAAGAATCCTCTCACTTCTGTCTCTCTCTTTTCGGGCGTATGCTCGGGAAAGTGTCAAGCGAAGAGGTCCAGTATCATGTCGCATCTTGCCCCCGTCTGGTTTATCTCTCACGGCTCACCGGATCTGGTGCTACGCCGCCCGTCGGCCTGTGCCTTTCTCGAGGGAATGCATCTGGAGGGGATCCGCGCCCTGATCGTGCTCTCGGCACACTGGTATAGCCGGGAGCCACAGATAGGCATCTCGTCCGGCCAAGCGTTGATGTATGACTTCTACGGCTTTCCCGAGCCCCTCTACCAGATCCGCTGGCCCGGACACAGCTCCCGGGAGCTAGTCGAACGTGTCTGCGCACAGTTAGGCGAGGGGGTCGAGACCCTGATCCGCCCCTTCGACCATGGGGTCTGGTCTCCCCTCTCCCTCATGGATCCTGAAGGCACCATCCCCCTGCTGCAACTCTCCCTGCCCGAGGGGTGGTCGCCGGCAGCGCTGTGGGCATTTGGCGAGCGACTCGCTCAGCTGCGTGGTGAGGGAATTGGGATCCTGGCATCCGGCTCCCTGACTCACAATCTGAGCGCCCTGAAGTGGCGTGGGGGCGAGCCGGATCCCTGGGCCAGTCACTTCATCGACTGGCTGGAAGAGAAGATGCAAAGCGGGGATCACAGTGCCCTGCAAGACTACCGAACCCTGGCCCCCCATGCGGCCATGGCGCATCCCGTGGATGATCACCTAAGGCCACTCTTTATCGCCCTGGGGGCCGCTGGCGGCGGCGCACCGACCCGGCTACACGCCAGCTGGGATCTGGGCAACCTCTACATGGGGAGCTACCGCTGGGACTAACCCACCAGGGCCTCAAGCCTGGGCTTGCTCTGCTGAGTGCGGCCACGGCAAGCCTCTCCGAAGGCCTTGAAGAGACGGATCGAATGGGGATTCTCGGCCGCCTTCCACTCGGGATGCCATTGCACCCCCAACACGAAGGGGGTGCCCTTCATCCCAATCGCCTCAATCAGACCATCTTCGGCATGGGCCAGCGGTACCAAGCCCTCCCCCAGGCGACAGATCCCCTGACCGTGCAGTGAGTTCACCATGATAGTGTCGCTGCCAAGCACCTGACGCAGCCACTCCCCCTCGACCAGGTTGATGGCATGACTCGCACCGTACTGCTCGTCCACCGAGGCGGCGCTGTCCTCCCGATGATCCTCATACTGAGGCTCGCTGTAGACCTTCTGATAGAGATCGCCTCCCAGGGCCACGTTCAGCTCCTGCATGCCGCGGCAGATCCCGAAGATGGGCAGGCCACGCGCCAGGGCGCCGTGAATGAGGGCTATGTCGACCCTGTCCCTCTCCTGATCCTGCTGCTTCTCCGGGGTGAGATTCTCCTGGCCATAGAGCCGGGGATCTATGTTGGAGCCGGCACCGGTCAGATAGAGGCCGTCGGCCATATCCAGATAGTGATCGAGATCGGCTACCCCGCAGCAGGTAGGCACCAGCAGCGGCACGCAGCCCGCCTGCTCCACCAAAGGCAGTATGTATTTGTGCGTCATCACCTGATAGTCGTGACCGGCGCGGGCCTGGTTACCCATGGTCATCAATACGGTCGGCTTGCGCTTGCCTTGTCCCTGGGGTCTGGCATGGGCGAGCTGACCATGTGAAGCGAGGGGGAGAGTGTTTGGCATAAATCACCTGCATTTCCCTGTCACTGGCCTGGTTCGCGCCACCCCGGGCACTCCCGCTCGGGCAACCATGTGACAGATGGCTGGGCGGTGGCGCGACGCGATCCGACGAGATCGCGCTTACCCACAGTCTGCCCTCGCCGTTTAATATATCAACCCCTTTTTGATACATTTCTTTAACATCGTGATGAAAAGACCCGATGGGAGAGCAATTTTAGGGGGCGACAGACCCATGGATGACAGAAACAGAGGCTCATGTGATTAAAATGCTAAACATCAGCATGGTTATGCGGGGATGGATGCAGGCAGGGTTGCACTGGCAACCTGAAGTGAAGCCACTCTCCGTTGCCAAGGGGGCGCTCGAAGAAGGTCGCAAACCCCTCGACCAGCAAGGCCCGGCACATGCGCCCCACCACCCCATGGGCCACCATCAGCACCCGCTCCCCATGATACTGCTGCGCCAGGGCCGTCAGCGCCATCCCCAATCGGGCGGCCATCGCGGTCAAGGGTTCACCGCCAGGGGGGACCAAGTGCCAACGGCGGGTGATGTCGAGGGCCCAGAGATCGGGATAACGCTGCGCCGCCTCCTCGTGCGTCAATCCTTCGAAGCAGCCGACCCCTCGCTCGCGAAAGGCGGGCACCACCCTGGGCGCAAGCCCCAGCCGCTCCCCCAGCAGGGCCGCGCTCTGGCGTGCCCGCAGCAGGGGGGAGCAGAGCAGGCAGTCAAACGGCATCTCGCGGGCCAGCTCTTCCCCAAGCGCCCGCATCTGCTCCTGCCCTACCGGGTCGAGGGGCAAGTCCAGTGTGCCCAAGTAACGCCCCTGGGCATTGGCCAGGGTCTGCCCGTGGCGCACCACAACAAGCTCCATATGTCTCTCCACCTTGATAAGCGGCCTTTGTATCACGGCGGCGCGCAGACAAAAAAGGCGGGCCGAGCCCGCCTTGTGACGCAGGAACGCTTATCCCCTCAAGTGGGCGATAAAGGCGTCGATCTGCTCGCGGCCGCAGGCCGGGTTCATAAACACCGCCTTCTCGCCGGCGATGTAGGAGTAGCGTCCACGCTCGTCGTAGTCGGAGCGGGCCACCGCCTCCACCCAGTTGGTGAAGAGCCCCACCTTGCCGCGCCCCTTGAAGATCTGACGGTGCCAGTCGGTGTTGCGCGCCAGCCTCGCCTTGTAGGCGGCGTCTGGGCTACGGGCCAGTTCGAAGGCGAACTCGGCCTCCGGGTCGTGCACCCACTCGGGGTTGTAGATCTTGAAGCCCACGCTCGGCCCCTGGTTCTCCTGGGCCACCAGCTTGACGTTGCCGAGCTGGCTCAGACGGAAGCGGAAGTAGTTGGCGTTTTGCAGGCAGTGGGCCAGCACGATGCGATATCCCTCCACCCCCATGTAGTTGAGCGCCGCGTAGGCGCCGAACAGGCCGCTCGCCCCGCGAGAGCACTCTATGGTCGACTGCAGGTGGGTGTGGCCCTGGATGTCGCGCTCGAAATACGAGAAGTTCTCCGGGTCGTTCTCCATCGCCTTGAGATCCTCCTTCTCCCGGATCATCACCAGGCTGGAGGTGTAGGGCACATAGCCCCATTTCTGGAAGTCGACGGTGAACGAATCGGCGTATTTGAGCTCGGCAAAGCGCGCCACGTTGCGCTCTATACCGGCCAGGGTTGCGGCGTTGATGGCGAGCGGGTTGGCGGCAAAGTCGTAATCCAGGAAGAAGATCATCGACCAGCCGATGGCGGCGTCCACGTGGATGTGCGGCTTGACCGCCACCTCGAAGCGCTCGCACAGGCGATCACGCAGGTCCACCACGGGTTTGACCTGATCCACCCCGAAGGTGTCGGTGGTGCCCATGGTGAGCATGATGGTGGGCACCACGTGGTTGAGGGCGAAACAGGCGGTCAGGGTGCGCTCGAGATCAGTCAGATCGATGTCGTTGTTCTCGCCGACCTGGATGCGGATGGTCTTGTTCTCTATGTCCACCCCGAGCAGGGAGAGGTTGGTGATGTTGGAGTAGTGACCGCCCTGGGAGTTGATGATGCGGTAGTCCTGATAGTGGCCGAGCCCCTTGTGCTTGGCCTCGGGCAGACTCTTGCGAATGCCGAGCAGGTAGCCGTAGAGGTTACAGAAGGTTCCCCCCTGGGTGAAGATGCCGGTGGCCCGGTCCGGATCGTAGCCCGCCAGCAGGGCAATCTGGCGCACCACCTTCTTCTCAAGCTCCTCGGCCACCCCGGCGTACTCGGAGTAGACCAGGTTGGGGTTGGCGAGGATGCCCATCTGGGCGCCATAGATGGCGGGATCCGCCGGCATGGTGACCACGTTCTCGACGCTCGAGGGGTTCTCCCAGTCCTTGGAGAGGGCGCCGGCGAAGATCAGCTCGTCCAGGGGCGTTTTCGGATCGCGCATGGCGGCCGGCACCGGCATCAGCTCGCACAGATCGGTGAGGCGGGCTTGGCCATCCGGCCAGGCGTTGAGGCGCTCCGAAGGGGCCAGTGCGCGGGCGCGAAAGGCGTTGAGGGCGGCGAAGCCGGGTTCGCGATAGACGGGCCAGAGATCCGGGTCACGTGAGAAATAGTTGGCTTTAACGGTGGAGAACAAACGGGAAAATTCGGGGGAAACGGCGTTGACCGCCTCGTCTTGCAAGTAGAGTAGATGATGCATTGTTATGATGTTCCAACTTTCGGGTAGCGCAGTTATACGCCCCGACCGGACGACTGAACACCGACAATTGCTAATGGCTTTCCCTACTTTTTGTTATCCGTGATTCAGCTCACGCCGATTGCAAATGAGGCCGCATAGTAGCGCCAGCCCACGCACTCAATAGCGCACGTTGAGCGAACTAGTCACCGCGAAGGGCCACTACCGGGTCGAGGCGCACCGCCCTGAGGGCCGGCGCCACCCCGGCGAGCAGCCCCACCAGGGCGCTGCCCGCCAGCGCCAGCAGCAGATAGAGGGGGTGCAGCGCCAGAGGCAGAGCCGGCAGCAACCAGCCGGTCAGCAGGCTGGCTGCAAACAGCAGCAGGAGCCCGAGCAGGCCCCCCGCCAGGGCCAGCACCATGGCCTCGAGCAAAAACAGGGTGAGAATTTGGCGGCGCGGGCTGCCGAGGGCCATCAGCAGGCCAATCTCGGGGATCCGCTCCTGCTGGCTGATGCTCATGATGCTGAAGATGCCGACCGCCCCGATGAGCAGCGACACCACCCCGAGCCCGCCGATGGCGAGCTTCACCATCGCCAAGATCTTGTCGAGGCTTGCCAGCATCTCCTGCTGGGAGAGCAGGGTGAAATCCTCCGCCCCGTGGCGGGCGATGAGCAGGCGTCGCACCCGCTCCAGCACCACGGACTCAACCTCCCCGGCCCCATAGACGAGATCGATCTCCTGCAGCCCTTCCCGGTTGAACAGGGCCTGGGCGTGGGCCGCCGGCACATAGATCATGTCGTCGAGATCGAAGCCGAGGAACTGCCCCTTGGGGGCCAGCACCCCCACCACCCGAAAGCGCCGATCGCCCGCCCGGATCAGGCTCCCCGGCGCTCCGCCGCGGGGGAACAGCTCGGCCGCCACCCTGGCCCCCAGCACCGTCAGGGCGCGCGGCATGGCCCCCTCCTCGGCCGGCAGGAAGCGCCCCTCGGCCAGGGTCAGGCGCCAGCCCGCCAGCGCCGCCGAGCCGGTACCCAGGATGGCGGTGCTGCGGGTCAGCCCCCGGCTGCGCACCTCCCCCTGTCCCTGCACCACAGGCAGCACCGACTCCACCCCGGGCAGGCGCGCCAGGGCCTCGGCGTCCAGCAACAGCAGTGGGCGGCTGCTCGACAGCAGGCCCGGGGGTCCGCCGCCGGTCTGGGTCTTGCCCGGGGTGACCGCCACCAGCCGGGTGCCAAACTGGGCGAAGCTCCCCTGCAGGTAGAGGCGCAGCCCCTCGCCGATGCCGGTGAGCAGGGTGACGGCGGCGATGCCGATGGCGATGCCGAGCGCCGAGAGCAGGCTGCGGCTGCCGGCGGCCCCAAGGGCGCGCCACAGCCAGGCCATCAGATCCCCGGCGCGCATCAGGCCCCCCACTGGCCGCTGCGCAGGCTGCCGACCGGCTCCTGACGTGCCGCCCGGCTGGCCGGCAGCCAGCTGAAAAAGAGCCCCACCGCGATCGCCGCCGGCAGGCTTATCAGGGGCGCCTGCCAGGGCACCGCCAGGGGGAAGGCGGGCCAGAGCACGCCACCCAGCGCCACCAGCAGGTAACCGAGCGCCACCCCGAGCAGGCCGCCGCCCCCGGCGAGCAGCAGCGCCTCCCACAGAAACAGCCGGCGTATGGTGGCACCGTCCGCCCCCAGCGCCTTGAGCAGGCCTATCTCGCCGGTGCGCTGGCGGGTGCTGATGAGGGCCAGGTTCATCATCATGATGCCCGACACCAGCAGGCTGATGGCGCCGATGCCGGCCACCGCCAGGGTCAGGGTGGCGAGGATGGAGGAGAAGGCAGCCAGCATGGCGTCACGCCGCACCAGGGTCACGTCCAGGGTGCCGTGGCGCGCCTGCATCAGCCGCTCGAGGCGCGCCGTCAGCGCGTCCAGTCCCTGACCGGCCAGGGGCTGGATCACCAGGCGAAACAGCACCTCGGTGTTGAACTGGGTGAGGGCCCGCTCGACCGGGATCAGGGCGGTCTCGGCGAGATCCATGCCGAGGTTGCTGCTCTGGCTGGTAAAGCGCCCCACCACCCGGTAGCGGCGCCCGTCGAGACGCACCCACTGCCCCACCGGATCCCGCTCGCCGAACAGCTCGCGCGAAAGCGTGGCACCGAGCAGGATCACCGGCGGACTGCCCGCCGGCAGCCAGCGGCCGGAGGTAAGAGAGAGGCCGTGGGTCTCGCGCAGCCCGTTGCGGGTGCCGAGCACCATGGCGCTGCGCAGCCGCCCGCCGGCGGCCACCTCGGCGGTGCCGAGCACCAGGGGCACCAGGCGAAGTGCCGGTTCGCGCCGGGCGAGAAAGTCCACGTCCTCCAGAGTGATGCCCCGCAGGCTGTTGCCGGTCAGGGGCGGCAAACCGCCCCGGGTCTCCTTGCGACCGGGAAACATCACCAGCAGATCCTTGCCGAGGCTGGCAAACTCCGCCGCCACATAGCGCCGCGCCCCCTCACCCAGAGCCGTGAGCAGCAGCACGGAAGCGACGCTCAGGCTCACCGCCGCGATCAGGGTCAGGGCCCGGCCGCGATGGCGCAGCAGGGCGGTGGCGGCGAAGGCGATGGCGTCGCGCCCTAGCATGGGGGCTCCAGCCTGCCGTCGTTCATGCGGATGCGCCGTCCCGCCCGCGCCCCGATCCGCTCGTCATGGGTCACCACCACCAGGGTCACCCCGCGCTCCCGGTTGAGACGCTCGAGCAGGGCGATCACCTCCTCCCCTGAGCGGGAATCCAGGTTGCCGGTGGGCTCGTCGGCGAGCAGCAGGCGCGGCTGGGTCACCATGGCGCGGGCGATGGCCACCCGCTGGCGCTGGCCGCCGGAGAGTTCGGCGGGTCTGTGGTCGGCGCGCGCGGAGAGCCCGAGCTCGGCGAGCAGGGCCGCCACCCGGGCCGTGCGCTCGGCAGAGGCCATCCCGGCCAGCATCAGGGGCAGAGCCACGTTCTCGAAGGCTGTGAGGCGCGGCACCAGATGGAACGACTGGAACACGAAGCCGATGGCCTGGCCGCGCAGGCGGGCGAGATCGGGCTCCGCCAGGCGGGCGGTGCGCGCCCCCTCGAGCCAGTACTCCCCCTCGTCGGGCCGATCCAGCAACCCCAGCACGTTGAGCAGGGTCGACTTGCCCGAGCCCGAGGGGCCCATCACCGCCAGGTACTCCCCCGCCTCGATGGCGAGGCTCACCCCATTGAGGGCCAGCACCTCGCTGCCCCCCAGATTGAAGCGCCGGCACACCCCCTCGAGACGAATGAGCTCACTCATGGGCGTCCTCGGGTCGGTAGGGCCCCTCCCCCTTGATGAGAGCCGGCTGGGCGGCGAGCCTGTCCCCCTCGGCGAGGCCCGAGGTCACCTCAACCCAGTTCCAGCTCTCGAGCCCCCAGCCCGGGGTGAGGCGCACCAGGCGATCCCCTTCCAAACGCAGCACGCTGCCATCCTCGGCCCGGGCGCTGGCGGGGATGCGCAGGGTCCTGGTGGCGCGCCCCGTGGTCACCTCGAGATCGGCGCTGTAGCCCACCAGCAGGGGGGCGTCACCGGGCAACTCCTCGAGGGCCGCCTCCACCTCCACGGTGCGGGCCTGCTTCTCGAGCTCCTTCACATAGGGGGCGATGCGGGTGATCCTGGCTGCCAGCTCGCGCCCTGGCATGGCGTCGAGCAGCACCCGGGCTGGCTGGCCGAGGCGCAGGCGGGCGGCGTCCACCTCGTCGATGGGGGCGGAGACGTAGAGGCAGGTATCGTCGATGAGATCGATGACGGGGGGCATGGCAACCCCGGGGGGCGAGGGAGTCATGTATTCGCCGAGCTTGCTGTTGACCTCGGCCACCACCCCGTCGAAGGGGGCGAGCAGGGTGCGCTCGGTCAGGCGCGCCTCGACCTGCGCCACCTGGGCGGCGTCCACCCCCAGCTGATCGCTCGCGGCCTCGCAGGCGAGGCGGCGGCTGTCGGCCAGGTTCTGGGCCTGCTCGGCCAGAGTGCGAGAGGTGAGGTTCTTGGCCAGCAGGGTGGCCAGGCGCGCCGCCTCGCGCCGGTAGAATTCGGCCTCGGTGCAGCTGCGCGTGCGCTCGGTACGCCCCAGGATGGCCTGGGCACGGGCGCGGGCGAGCTCGGCCTCGAGATCGCCACTCCACAGGCGCAGCAACCGCTGCCCCTGCTTGACCCTGTCCCCCGCCTGCACCGCGAGCTCGCTCACCACGCCGCCGCCCGGCAGGCTCAGGCCGGAGCGGCGGCACGACTTGATGGTGCCGGCCCGGGTGTTGACGACGGTGACGCGCACCTCGCCGCGCTCCACGCTCACCAGTGGGACGGGCGTCGTCACCGGGCGCAGCCACCAGGCCAGGGCGAGGGTCGCCAGCACGGCGGCCCCGCCTCCCCACCACAATTTTCTCATGGCTGTTTCCCCATCCGGGGCGCGCCGTCAGCCCCGGCGCGCGAGCAGGGCGTAATAGAGCAAGGGTATCACCACCAGGGTCAACAGGGTCGAGACCAGGATCCCGAAGATGAGGGAAATGGCCAGCCCGTTGAAGATGGGGTCATCCAGGATAAACAGGGCGCCTATCATGGCCGCCAGCGCCGTCAGCAAGATAGGCTTGGCGCGCACCTGGGCGGCGCGGATCACCGCCTGCTCGAAGGGGGTGCCCTGGGCCCGCTCCAGCTCGATGAAGTCCACCAGCAGTATGCTGTTGCGCACTATGATGCCGGCCAGCGCTATCATGCCGATCATCGAGGTAGCGGTGAACTGGGCGCCGAGCAGGGCGTGGCCCGGCATGACGCCTATCAGGGTGAGCGGGATCGGCGCCATGATGATGAGGGGCACCAGGTAGGAGCGGAACTGGGCTACCACCAGCAGGTAGATGAGTACCATGCCGATGGCGTAGGCGATCCCCATGTCGCGGAAGGTCTCGTAGGTCACCTTCCACTCCCCGTCCCAGAGCAGACCCACTTCGCCCGGCGCCCTGGGCTGGCGCACATAGTACTGGGGCAGGTCGATGCGGCTGCCCGCCTCCACCATGCCGTAGAGTGGGCTGTCGAGAGGGCCGGCCATGTCGGCCACCACCATCACCATGGGCAACATGTTCTTGTGGGTGATATAGGGGGGCAGGGTTTCGTCCCGCCGCTCGACCAGCTCGGAGAGGGGAATGAGCGCCCCTGACGCCCCACGCACCTTGAGGGCCAGCACACCGGTGAGATCGACCCGGTCGGCCTGGCTCAGGGTGAGGCGCACCGGCACCGGGTACTTGGCCTCTTCCCGGTGCAACCAGGTGACGTCCGCATCCCCGACCCCGGCGGCCAGGGTGGCCACCACCTCGCTCACGTCGACCCCAAGCCGAGCCGCCTTGTTGCGATCGACCCAAAGGTGCCACAGGGGCTGGTCATCGGGGCGATAGAGATCGATGTCGGCCACATCCGGCGTCTCGCGCAGGGCCGTCATCACCTGCTCGGCGCCGCGGGCGCGCGCCATCTCGGTCGGGCCATACACCTCGGCCAGTATGGGGGACCAGACCGGCGGGCCGGGCGGCACCTCCACCACCTTGAGATTCCCCCCCTCGGCGCGAGCGATGGCCTGCAATGGCTCCCGCAGGGCGCGGGCGATGGCGTGGCTGCTGCGACTGCGCGCGTGCTTGTCCACCAGGTTGACCTGGATGTCTCCCACGTTGGCGCCGCCACGCACGAAGTAGTGGCGCACCAGGCCGTTGAAGTTGATGGGGGCAGCGGTGCCGGCGTAGATCTGGTAGTCCTTCACCTCGGGCACCTTACCAAGCTCGCTGCCAAGCGCCATCAGGGTGCGCTGGGTCTGCTCCAGGCTGGTCCCCTCGGGCATGTCGAGCACCAGCTGGAATTCGGACTTGTTGTCGAAGGGGAGCATCTTGAGCACCACCCACTGGATTGCCGGCAGGCTGGCCGCGGCCCCCACCAGCAGGATCACGGCGAGCCACAACAGGCGCCGCGCCCGCTTCGCCCCCGCTCCGATGAGAAAGGGCGACATCAGCCGCTCGAACAGACTCCCCGTGGCCGCTCCCGGCACCAGATGGACCTTGCTGCCCAGCAGGTGGCCGGCGAGCCAGGGGGAGAAGATGAAGGCCACCAGCAGGGAGAGCAGCATTCCCATGCTGGCGTTGATGGGGATGGGGCTCATGTAGGGGCCCATCAGGCCGCTGACAAACGCCATCGGCAGCAGGGCGGCGATGACGGTGAGGGTGGCGAGTATGGTCGGCCCCCCCACCTCGTCCACCGCCCCCGGGATAAGCTCACTCAAGGGGCGCGGGGAGAGCGCCCGGTGACGGTGAATGTTCTCCACCACCACGATGGCGTCATCGACCAAAATGCCGATGGAGAAGATGAGGGCAAACAGCGACACCCGGTTGAGGGTAAAACCCCAGCCCCAGGAGGCAAACAGGGTGAGCAGCAGGGTGATCACAATCGCCAGCCCCACCACCAGAGCCTCGCGCCAACCCATGCTGACCACCACCAGCAGCACCACGGCCGCGGTGGCGAAGATGAGCTTGCCGATCAGGGTGTTCGACTTGTCGGCGGCGGTCATCCCGTAGTCGCGGGTGATGCTGACCTCGATCTCGCTCGGCAGCAGGCGGTTTTTCAGCGCCGCCACCCGCGCTTCGATCTGCTTGGCCACCGCCACCGCGTTCTGCCCCGGCTGCTTGCCGATGGCGATGGTCACCGCCGGATGGGGGCCGCTCTGGGGCGTGCCGAACCAGGCGAAGCGGGTCGGCTGGGCAGCACCGAGGCGTACCTGCGCCACCTCGCCCAGATAGATGGGATTGCCATCCCTGACCCCGACCACCAGTTGCTCGACCTCCTCGGGCGTATGCAGGAAGCTGCCCGCCTGCACCTTCAACTCCCGGTTCTCCTGGGTGATGGCGGCCAGTGGCCCGACCCGGTTGGCGGCGCCGAGCCGCTGGCTCAACTCCTGCACCGTCAGGCCATGGGCCGCCAGGGCGGCGGGGTCCAGGGTCACGTTCAGCACCTCGTCGTGCCCGCCCAGGGTGGTGATGTCACGGGTACCCGGCAGGCGCTTGAGCTCGGTCTCGAGCTCGTGGGCGGCGCGAGTCAGGGCAGCGGCGCCCAGGCTCTTGCTCCACAGGGTGAGGCTGACGATGGGCACGTCATCGATGCCGCGCGGCTTGATGAGGGGCTCCCCCACACCGAGACCGGCGGGAAGCCAATCCTTGTTGGCGTAAAGCTGGTTGTAGAGATCGACGATGGCCTGCTCCCGCTTCACCCCCACCTTGAACACCACGACGATGAGGGCGCCGTCGGGCTGGGAGAACGAGTAGAGGGTGTCGATGCCGGCCAGCTGGGAGATCACCTGCTCGGCCGGGGTGGTGACCAGGTTTTCCACCTCGCGCGGGCTGGCCCCCGGATAAGGGATGTAGACGTCGGCGAAGGTGACGTCGATCTGCGGCTCTTCCTCTTTCGGCGTCACCATGACGGCGAACAGGCCGAGCAGCAGGGCCACCAAGGCCAGCAGCGGCGTGATGGCACTGCCCTGGAAGGTAGCGGCGAGGCGGCCGGCGATGCCGAGGGGCTGATCACTGCTCATGTTCGCCCTCCCGCACCCGAGCCCAGGCGTCGGTGGCGATGCGATCGCCGGCCTTGAGACCGGCCAGGATCTCGACGCGCTCTCCGGCACTCTCACCGACCCGCACCGGGGTAAGGGCCCACGCCTCACCATGGCGCAGGTAGACGGCGCTGAGCTCCCCCTGACGCAGCAGGGCCGTAGCGGGGATCATCAAGGTGCTGCGCTCGTCCAAACGCACCCGTACCTTGAGCCACATGCCGGGCAGCACCCCAGGCAGGTGCTCGGGCAGGTCGAGACGAAGATGGAAGGTATGGCTCTGGGGATCGGCATAGTCGAAACGCTTGACGCGCAGCGGCCGCACGGCCCCCTCCGGCGACAAGACCTCGATGGCGCTGGCCTCCAGGCTGGCGCGGCCGAGGGCCGACTGGGGGAGTTCACACTCGACCCGCAGGGCATCGAGGGAGAGGCCGGAGAGCAGCGGCGTGCCGGGGGCGACCGTCTCTCCCAGCTCCACGTGGCGGGCGGTGACCACGCCGGCATAGGGGGCCAGGATCCGGGTATAACCAAAGGCCTCGCGCGCCTGAACCAGGGCCGCCTCGGCCGCCTTTACTTCGGCCCGAGCCGCCAGGGCGGCGGCCTGAGCGTTGTCGAGCTGGGAGCGGGTCACCACGCCCTTGACCGAGAGGGCCTGAAAGCGGGTGAGCTGGCGATCGGCTTCGCTCTGCTGGGCCTGGGCACGCGCCAACCGGGCGTTGGCCCCGGCCACCGCGGCCGACTGCTCGTTGCCGCTGATCTCCAGCAGCGGTGCCCCGGCCTCGACCCGATCGTTGACGTCCACCAGCATACGCACGACGCGGCCACTGGTCTGAGCGGCTACCGTACCCTGATTGATGGGTTCAACCCGACCATCCAGGGTGAGCCAACGCGCCACCGACTCGGCCTGCAGGGTCACCATCTCGTCCGCCCGGGCCTGACCGCCCAGCAGCAGAGCCCCCAGCAGCAGACTACCCATTACCATCCTCATGGTTCACCTCCCTGTGCGAGTGCGTCAGGCGCGCAGCGCCAGCCAACGCGGTAGTAGTAGCCTGTCCACCAGCAGCAGACCGGCCCCCATGGCTGCCACGAACAGCACGATGAGCGGCTGCCCGCTGGCCAACAGGCTGATACCAGGCCCCGGACAAATCCCCACCATGCCCCAGCCTACCCCGAACAGAGCCGAGCCGCCAAGCAGGCGAGCGTCAATCCGAGCCAGGGGGACCTGGGGTAAGGGAGCCCCGAGCAGGCTCTGGCGCCGCGGGCGCACCAGCAGCAGGTAACCCGGCAGGAAGACCGCCAGGGCCCCGCCCATCACGAAACCCAGGCTAGGATCCCAGGCGCCGGCCAGGTCGAGAAAACCGGTGACCCGAGCCGGGTCCACCATGCCCGAGACGGCGAGACCGAGACCAAACAGGGTGCCCGAGAGCAGGGCGACAAACAGTAGCATGGGCGCTCCTTACCAGAGGTGATGGGTGACGAAGACGGTGACGATGCCGCTGGCCATGAAGGTCAGGGTCGCGACCAGGGAGCGCAGCGACAGCCGGCCCATGCCGCAGATGCCGTGACCACTGGTGCAGCCGTTGCCGAGCCGGGTGCCGACCCCGACCAGAAGCCCGGCACTCACGACCCAGGGCCAGGACGGCAGGGCATCGAAGGCGGGCAGGCTGGCCCAGCCCAGGATGAAGGCGAGCCAGGCGCCGAGCCCAAGCCCCAGCAGGAACACCCAGCGCCAGGAGGGGCGGCTTTGCAGGGCGCCGGCCAGGATGCCGCTTATCCCGGCAATACGGCCGTTCACCAGCAGCAGGAGCAGGGCGGCGCTGCCCACCAGGGCCCCGCCCAGCAGGGACAGCAGCCATTGGGTCTCAATCATGCGTGTTCTCCTCAACGTGACAGAAGTGGCGCGCCAACGCAGCCAGCACATCGCTCACCGCCTCGCTGGCGAGCGAGTAATAGATCTGTTGGGACACCTTGCGCGAGCGGATGAGGCCGCCGCGGCGCAACACCGCCAACTGCTGGGAGAAGGCAGACTGGCCGAGACGGCTGTGGGCGAGCAACTCACCGACCCCCTTCTCCCCCTCGAGCAGCTGGCACAGCACCAGCAGACGCTCGGGATGGGCCAGGGCCTTGAGCAGGGCGGCAGCCGTTTCAGCGTGACGATTCATCTCATCGAACTGGCTCATGGCATTAAATTAGCAATCCCTGATATTTGTTCTATTGTATAAAGCGAGGCTAAATTAGCAACATCTAATTAAGTGTTGCGAGGAGGGTGTGATGACGGTAGACAATGGGGTGAGGGTGGTGGCGGGCTGCATGCTGCTGCTCTCCCTGGCACTGACCACCTGGGTGCATCCAGGCTTTATCTGGCTGAGTGTCTTTGTGGGGGCCAACCTGATCCAGAGCGCCTTCACCGGCTTCTGCCCGGCGGCCATGGTACTCAAGCGGCTTGGCTTCAAGACATAAGAACGACGGCCATGGTGCCCAGGTGGCTTGGCTTCAAGACATAAGAACGACGGCCATGGTGCTCAGGTGGCTTGGCTTCAAGGTATAAGAACGACTGCCATGATGCCCAGGTGGCTTGGCTTCAAGGTATAAGCACGACTGCCATGATGCCCAGGTGGCTTGGCTTCAAGGTATAAGAAGGGCGGCCATGGCCGCCCTTTCGTTACCCCTGATGCAGCCCGTCGGGCTCCACATGGATGAGCACCACGGCGTGGGGCAACAGTCCCCTGATGGCGCGTTCCAGCTCATCACACAGGGCGTGGGAGCGGGCCACCGTCATGGCCGGCGGCACCGTCAGGTGGAAGTCGATGTGGCGACGACGACCGGACTGGCGGCTGCGCAGATCGTGATAGTCGATGCCTTGAGGACAGTGCTCCCTTAACAAGGCCTCGAGCGAACCTAACTCCCCCTCCTCCATGCGGTGATCGAGCAGGCCGCGCAGGGCGCGGGCCAAGAGCTCGATGGCCTCCTTGAGGATGAACAGGGCCACGCCGATGGCGACCAGGGGATCGAGGCGTGCCAGATCCCAGCCGAGCGCCGTGCCGCCCCAGATGATCAACAGCCCAGCCGCCACCCCAAGGGAGGTGAGCACGTCGGCCTTCAGGTGCAGGGCATCGGCCTCGAGCGCCAGGGATTCCTCCTCCAGGGCGACCCGATAGAGATGGCCGGATACCAGCACGTTGACCAGGGCCGAGCCCCCCATCACCAACACGCCCCAGCCGGGACTCGCCAGCGGCGCTGGCTCAAGCAGCTTGGCACCCGCCTCCAGCAGGATCCAGACCGAGGCAGCCAGGATCAGCAGCGCCTCGATGACGCCGGAGACGTTCTCTATCTTGTCGTGTCCGTAGGGGTGGCAGTCGTCGGGGGGCGCATCGGAGCGCGACACCGAGAAGAAGGCGATGAGGGCGGCCACCAGATCCATGGCCGAGTGGATCGCCTCCGAGATGATGCTGACCGCCCCGGTGAGCAGGCCGACGGCCAGCTTGGCGACGATCAGCACGCTGTTGGAGCAGACCGACATGAGGGCGGCGCGACGTTTACGGTTCATAACAACCACTCCGTGTTGAGTAACAGGCCCCCCTTTTAACCCAGGATGGCGCCACCGCCTGCCGGTTATTTTGTAAAGAAGTGTGCCAGGGCATGGAATGCAAATCGCAGCGCATCGCGTTGGGATTGGGGCGCCCGATTCTCCTCTGCCATCAAGAATCAACGCATTGATGCACAACAACAAAATACAAATTTATATAAACGTACTTGATTCCTTCCTGCATTAACCACTTGTTTGTGATTGGCGATCTCTGCGGTTGAGTTCATCCCGGCGGCAATCTGTTTCAACATGTTTCCGGGGGGGACAAGGCTCTTTACCCCACCCGGTCGAGGACATAGAATTTCGCCACTCATCAACGACAGGAGACCTTCCGTGGGCAATTCATCAGGTGACAGTTGTCCGCTGGCACGCGCCAGCGACTAGTCGCGAGAGTCCCGCAGGTCTGCTGCCCCTCTCGCGCCAGCGAGAGGCGGTCACGGCGCACGCCGTATCCCCTTCTCTTCACTGACCTTGATCATCCGGCCATCTGGCCCGATGCGCCTGCATGGGTTCTCCTCCTTGTCTCAAGGAGGTCACCATGTTTATTAAGCACACGACGCACGCCCCCCCTGACTGGCTGCGCACCCTCTCGACCCGACTGTTTGGCTGGCCGCGGCGCCACAGTTACCGACTGCAGATCCGCTGCCAGGATCGGGCCGACATGGAGCGAGTCATGGCCGAGGTGGAGGCCCTGCTGCTCCCGGCCGGCCTTAACCCGAGTCAAGCCATGCTGGGTCTCGGTCGGGCCGGCACGTCGCGCGAGCTGGTGCTGAGCCTTGCCTGCACCCCGGCCGAGCGCCGCCATCTGGTGCGCTTCGTCAACCGGGTCGGCCTGGATCACGGGATACGCTGGATCCTCCATCCCACGGCGCAAGAGAGCAGAGCCGCCAAGGCGGCGAGAGGACGCCAGACATGCCAGCCCCTCCCCGCGAGGCCAGCCAGGAAAGAGCAGGTCGGCCATGGAGCGGCCAGGTCATCGGCAGAGGGCTAGTCGGCATGCGTATGTGGCAACAGATCGATCTGCTCTCTCTGGGGGATACCTTGGCGAGCCTGACGCTCGCCTTCGTGCTCGGCGCCCTGGTGGGGCTAGAGCGTCAATACCGCCAACGCACCGCAGGGCTTCGCACCAACGTACTGGTCGCGGTAGGCGCCGCCCTGTTCGTCAATCAGGCCCAGCGCATCCATGAGCTCTATGGCGGTAACTACGGCATGATCCAGGTGCTCGCCTACGTGGTGTCGGGGATCGGGTTTCTCGGTGCCGGGGTCATCATGCGCGAGTCGGGCAACATCCGCGGCATCAACACGGCCGCCACCCTGTGGGGCGTGGCGGCCGTGGGGGCGGCGGCGGGATCCTCTCTGGCGCTCGAGGCGGTGCTCGGCGCCCTGTTCGTGCTGGCGGCCAACACCCTGCTGCGCCCCGTGGTCAACCGCATCAACCGCACCCCCATGGACACAGAGGAGAGCGAGGCCACCTACCGGGTGACCCTGCTCAGCGAGCGAGCCTCTCAGAAGGTGGTGCTGCGCTGGCTGGAGGAGACCCTGGAAGCGGCCCACTACCCCTTGAGCGAGCTCGACATAGCCCCGTTTGGCGAGCAAGGGGTGGCCATCAGCGCCGTGTTGCTCCCCACCGCCATCGACGGGGACGACCTCGACGCCGTGGTGCTGCGGCTGGGGGATCATCCCGGGGTGGAGCAGGCCTACTGGAGCAGCAGCCCCCACGCCTGAGTCACCACCAGAAAGAACAACGCCGGCGAAAGCCGGCGTTGTGGATGACCCATCAGTTGGTCAGATCGTCGAAGAAGCGTTTCACCCCTTCGAAGAAGCCTTCCGATTTCGGCTTGTGGGTCTTGGCCGCAGCCCCGCTGAAGGAGTTGTCCAGCTGACGCAGCAGCTCTTTTTGCTCCTCGGTGAGGTTGACCGGGGTCTCGACCACCACCTTGCACATGAGATCGCCCACCTGGCCGGAGCGCACCGATTTGACACCCTTGCCGCGCATCCGGTACATCTTGCCGGTCTGGGTCTCCGGGGTGACCTTGAGCTTGACCCGGCCATCCAGGGTCGGCACTTCGATCTCGCCGCCCAGGGCCGCCGCGGTGAAGCTGATCGGCACCTCGCAGTAGAGGTTGTTGCCATCGCGCTCGAAGATCTCGTGCTCGCGCACGTGCACCTGAACGTAGAGATCCCCGTTCGGCGCACCGGTCTCGCCCGCTTCACCTTCACCGGAGAGGCGGATGCGATCGCCGGTGTCGACACCCGCCGGGATCTTGACCGACAGGGTCTTGGTGCGCTGATAGCGCCCTTCGCCGTGGCACTTGCCACACGGGATGGCGATGATCTTGCCGCGCCCGTGGCAGTGGGGGCAGGGCTGTTGCACCGCGAAGAAACCCTGGCGCATCTGCACCTGGCCGGAGCCGTGGCAGGTGGGGCAGGTCTTCACGTCGGCACTGCTCTTGGCGCCGGAGCCGTTGCACTGCTCGCAGTGAACGTGAGTCGGGATCTTGATCTCCTTGGAGACGCCGCGCACGGCCTCCTCCAGGGTCAGCTCCATGTTGTAACGCAGGTCGGCCCCACGGGCCGGACCGCGCCGGCCACCACGGCCGCCGCCGAAGATGTCGCCAAACACGTCGCCGAAGATGTCGCCAAAGTCGGCACCGCCGCCAAAGCCACCGTGTCCGCCACCCATGTTGGGGTCGACCCCGGCATGGCCAAACTGGTCATAACGGGCCCGCTTCTCGGCGTCGGTCAGGATCTCGTAGGCCTCTTTGACCTCCTTGAACTTCTCCTCGGCGTCCGCGTCACCCTGGTTGCGATCCGGGTGGTACTTCATGGCCAAGCGCTTGTAGGCCTTCTTGATCTCGCGCTCGTCGGCGCCTTTGGCCACACCCAGCACTTCGTAGTAATCGCGCTTCGACATACTCATCCTGTTGCTATATCAGCATTTATGCAGACGGGCGTTGGTCTCCCAACGCCCGTGAATTCATGGACAGTGCACTCAGGGGCGCACCCTGCGGGCCGTTACCGACCCGCCGGGACAATTACTTCTTGTCGTCCTTCACTTCTTCGAACTCGGCGTCGACCACGTCATCGTCAGCCTTGGCGGAGGATTGCTGCTGGCCGGCACCGGCCTCGCCACCCTGCTGAGCCTGGGCTTGCTGCTGAGCGATCTCCATCAGCTTCTGGGAGACTTCCAGCAGAGCCTGCTGTTTGGCCTCGATGGCGGCCTTGTCGTCGCCCTTGATGGCCGCTTCCAGCTCGGACAGAGCGGCTTCGATCTTGCTCTTGTCGTCGGCCGGCAGGGCTTCACCGGCTTCGGTAACCTGCTTGCGCACGGAGTGGACCAGACCATCGGCCTGGTTACGGGCGTGGATCAGCTCTTCGAACTTCTTGTCCTCGGCGGCGTTGGCCTCGGCCTCGCGGACCATGCGCTCGATCTCGGCATCGGACAGACCGGAGGAAGCCTGGATGGTGATCTTCTGCTCCTTGTTGGTCTCTTTGTCCTTGGCGGAGACGTGCAGGATACCGTTGGCGTCGATGTCGAAGGTCACTTCGACCTGCGGCAGGCCACGCGGCGCCGGACGGATGCCTTCCAGGTTGAACTGGCCGAGGGACTTGTTGTCACCGGCGCGCTTGCGCTCACCCTGCAGCACGTGAATGGTCACGGCAGACTGGTTGTCTTCGGCGGTGGAGAACACCTGGGACTTCTTGGTCGGGATGGTGGTGTTCTTCTCGATGAGCGCGGTCATCACGCCACCCATGGTCTCGATACCCAGGGAGAGCGGAGTCACGTCCAGCAGCAGTACGTCGGTCTTCTCGCCGGAGAGTACGGCACCCTGGATGGCAGCACCCATGGCCACGGCTTCGTCCGGGTTGACGTCTTTACGCGGCTCTTTGCCGAAGAACTCGGCCACGGTCTTCTGAACCAGCGGCATACGGGTCTGACCACCCACCAGGATCACGTCGTCGATCTCGCCGACCGACAGACCTGCGTCTTTCAGGGCAACACGAACCGGCTCCAGGGAGTCCTTCACCATGTCTTCCACCAGGGCTTCCAGCTTGGCGCGGGTCACCTTGATGTTCATGTGCTTGGGACCGGTGGCATCGGCGGTGATGTACGGCAGGTTGACGTCGGTCTGCTGGGCAGAGGAGAGCTCGATCTTGGCCTTCTCGGCGGCGTCCTTCAGGCGCTGCAGCGCCAGCTGGTCGTTGCGCAGGTCAATGCCTTGCTCGCGTTTGAACTCGTCAACCAGGTAGTTGATCATGCGGTTGTCGAAGTCTTCGCCGCCCAGGTGGGTGTTACCGTTGGTGGCCAGTACTTCGAAGGTGGTCTCGCCTTCCACTTCATCGATCTCGATGATGGAGATATCGAAGGTACCACCACCCAGGTCATAGACGGCGATCTTGCGCTCACCCTTGACCTTGTTCACGCCATAGGCGAATGCGGCCGCGGTCGGCTCGTTGATGATACGCTTCACTTCCAGACCGGCGATGCGACCGGCGTCCTTGGTGGCCTGACGCTGGGCGTCGTTGAAGTAAGCCGGCACTGTGATAACGGCTTCGGTCACCGGCTCGCCGAGGAAGTCTTCGGCGGTCTTCTTCATCTTTTTCAGCACCTCGGCAGAGATCTGCGGAGGGGCCATCTTCTTGCCCTTCACCTCAACCCAGGCATCACCGTTGTCGGCCTTGGCGATGGCGTAAGGCATGATCTCGAGGTCACGCTGCACTTCATCGTCTTCGAAACGACGACCGATCAGACGCTTGATGGCGAACAGGGTGTTCTTCGGGTTGGTGACGGCCTGACGCTTGGCAGGCTGACCAACCAGGATTTCGCCGTCATCGGCATAGGCAATGATGGACGGAGTAGTACGGTCACCCTCGGCGTTCTCGATCACGCGAGCGTGGTCGCCATCGAGGATGGCTACGCAAGAGTTGGTAGTACCCAGGTCAATACCGATGATTTTACCCATTTGACGAATCTCCAAATGCTTCAACTGATGTGGCAGGCAAACCTGCCTTTTTGTCTCGTTAACGGCTAGATAGGGTCGCCCCCACTGGCTTTCAAGGGGTCGGCGATAAATTTCCCGACCGCCCCGGCCACTCCCGCCGCAGGCTTGAATCCTATATGGGGGTCAGGATCGACCCTTCAAGGGGTAGGCCTTAAAAAAAATCAACAAAAAGCCCGCCACGGGGCGGGCTCACTCCCGGCCGGACGACTCAGTCGACGGCCTTGGAGACCATCACCATGGCCGGACGAATGACGCGGCCGTTGAGCTCATAGCCCTTCTGCATCACGGCGATGACGGTGTTGGGGGCGACATCGGCGCTCGGCACCAGGCTCATGGCCTGATGGGCGTTGGGATCGAACGGCTGGTTGGTGGGGTCCACGGCCACCAGACCGAACTTGGCCACGCCGTTTTGCATGGATTTCAGGGTCAGCTCAACCCCTTCCACCATGGGCTTGAGGGCCTCGCTCTCCTTGTCGGCCAGCTCGATGGCGCGCTCCAGGTTGTCCATGACGGGCAGCAGCTCAGCGGCAAACTTCTCGAGGGCGAACTTGTGTGCCTTCTCGACGTCCTGGGCGGCGCGGCGACGCAGGTTCTCCATCTCGGCGACGGCGCGAACCGCACGATCCCGCTCGTCGGCCGCGGCGGCAGTGGCAGCCTCGAGCTGGGCCTCCAGCTCGGCAATGCGTGCCTGCTCCGGGGTCAGTTCGCTGTCCACATCGGGCTGCTCGACGTGATCTTCCAGCCCTTCCACCTGTTCGACCTTCTGCTCTTCGTGGTTCATGACATCTCCAAATTACAGGTAACTTCTTTACGTGGGGCTATTATGGGGACGACAAACCGGCTTTCAAGAGGGCATGTGCCGGTTTGGCTATATAGCAGCAGAAAAGCCGGGCAAACGCGGTATACTCGGCCCATCACGGGCGACATACGACGCAAACCATGAATTCTCCGTTCAAGACCATAGGCCTCATCGGCAAACCTCATCACAATGGCGCCAACCAGACCCTGAAAGGGCTGCACGACTACCTGACCCAGCGCGGCTTCACCGTGCTGGTCGAGAGCCGGGTCGCCCTGGCCCTCGGCGTCGCCGACAGTGAGTCCATCGTCGATCTGGTGCAGCTCGGGGAGCGCGCCGATCTCGCCATCGTGGTGGGCGGCGACGGCAACATGCTGGGGGCGGCGCGGGTCTTGTCGCGCTTCGATGTGGCGGTGATCGGCGTCAACCGGGGTAACCTCGGCTTTCTCACCGATCTCTCGCCGCAAGACTATCTGGTGCCCCTCGAGCAGGTGCTCTCGGGCCACTTCAAGAGCGAGCAGCGCTTCTTGCTTGAGGCCTCCGTCTATCGCCACGGGGAGCGCAAGGCGAGCAACCTCGCCGTCAACGAGGCGGTGCTGCACCCGGGCAAGATCGCCCACATGATTGAGTTTGAGGTCTACATAGACGGCAGTTTCATGTACAGCCAGCGGTCGGACGGACTGATTGTCGCCACCCCAACCGGCTCCACCGCCTATTCGCTCTCGGCCGGCGGCGCCATCCTCACCCCCAAGCTCAGCGCCATCACGCTGGTGCCCATGTTCCCGCACACCTTGAGCAGCCGCCCCATAGTGCTGGACGCCGACTGCGAGGTGCGCCTGCTGGTCTCTCCCGACAACCAGGACGACGCCATGCAGGTGAGCTGCGACGGCCAGATCACCCTGGCGGTGCACCCGGGTGACGAGATCATCATCAAGAAGAGCCACCACCAGCTCAAGCTGGTGCACCCCCTCGATTACAGCTACTTCCACGTGCTGCGCAACAAGCTGGGTTGGGGCAGCAAGCTCTTCTAACCCTCCCCTTCTGGCGCTGTGTCATTCGGCCCTGCGCGGTCCGTTTTTCGAGATCCTCGGCTCGGCATCTTTACTGTATGTAAAACCAGTATATACTGGATGCATAGACAGTAATGTATGGCCTTACAGGACACGCAACCATGCTGGCACAGCTCACCATCACCAACTTCGCCATCGTCAAGTTCCTCGAGCTCGATCTCCAGTCGGGCATGACCTGTATCACGGGTGAAACCGGTGCGGGCAAATCCATTGCCATCGATGCCCTGGGCCTGTGCCTGGGCGAGCGGGCCGAGGCCAGCATGGTGCGCCCCGGTTGCGACAAGGCCGAGGTGAGCGCCCGTTTCCTGCTTGCCGGCAACCCCGCCGCCCGCGGCTGGCTCACCAGCAACGAGCTGGAGGGGGAAGAGAGAGAAGAGTGCATAGTGCGCCGGGTGGTCTCGGCCGAGGGGCGTTCACGCAGCTATATCAACGGCGTGCCCGTGCCCCTGGCCCAGCTCAAGAGCTTGGGCCAGCTGCTGGTTAACGTGCACGGCCAGCACGCCCACCAGCTGTTGCTGCGCCCCGACTATCAGCTTGCCCTGCTCGACGGTTACGCCGGTCATACCCTGCTCCTTGGCGAGGTGCGCGAACACTATCAGCGCTGGCGCCAGCTGCAAAACGAGCTGGCTCGCCTCAAGGCCGAGCAGCAGCAGCGCGAGGCTCGTCGCCAGCTGCTCGAGTATCAGGTGCAGGAACTCGACGAGTTTGCCCTGCAACCCGGCGAGTTCGAGGAAGTAGAAGAGGAGCACCAGCGCCTGGCCAACGGCACCGAGCTGATGCAAGAGTGCGGTAGCTGCATCGATCTGCTCTATGAGAACGACGACACCACCATCACCAGCCTGCTGCAGGTCGCCATCGACAAGACCGAAGGGCTGGTCGGCATGGACTCCCGCCTCACCCCAGTGCTCGAGATGCTCAATGAGGCGCTCATCCAGGTGCAGGAGAGCCATGGCGAGCTGCGCGGCTATCTGGATAATCTCGAGCTCGATCCCCAGCGGTTTGTCGAGCTCGAGACCCGGCTGTCGCGCACCATCTCGCTGGCCCGCAAGCACCACGTCAAACCGGCCGAGCTGGCTTTGCATCATCAGGGGCTGACCGAAGAGCTGACTCGCATCGGCTCCGACGAGGCGCGTCTCGAGGGGATGGAGACTGAGCTCGCCGAGGCGCGCGAGGCCTTCCTCACCGCCGCCGAGGCGCTGAGCCAGAGCCGCCGCCGTCATGCCGAGGCGCTGGCCGGCCGGGTCAGCGAGAGCATGGCCGAACTGGCCATGCCCCAGGGCCAGTTTGCCATCGAGGTGGTTGCCGATCGGGGGCAGAGTCTCTCGCCCCTTGGCATCGACCGGATCGAGTTTATGGTCACCACCAACCCGGGCCAACCGCTGCAACCCCTCGGCAAGGTTGCCTCGGGTGGTGAGCTGTCGCGCATCAGCCTGGCGCTGGTGGTGATCAGTGCTCGCCAGATGGCCACCCCCACCCTGATCTTCGACGAGGTGGACGTGGGGATCAGCGGCCCCACCGCCGCCGTGGTGGGGCGCCTGCTGCGCCAGCTCGGGGAATCGACCCAGGTGCTGGTCGTAACCCACCTGCCCCAGGTGGCTGGCAACGGGCACCAGCACATGGTGGTGAGCAAGCACACCGACGGCCACACCACGGAAACCCGCATGCAGCCCCTGGCCCAGCGGGACCGACTCAACGAGCTGGCCCGTCTGCTCGGGGGCGATCACATCACCGACAACACCCTGGCCAACGCCCGCGAGCTGCTGGCTGGCTAAGCGCACACGAGGGCAATCAGGCCCTCTTCTCGCTTTAGGGAACACATCACCGACAACCCCCTGGCCAACGCCCGCGAGCTGCTGGCTGGCTAAGCGCACAAGAGGGCCATCGGGCCCTCTTCTCAGTGTGGGAGACTGATAATCGGCCCCCCCTCACCGGCGGTGAAGGGCATAAAAGACAGGGGCCTGAAGGCCCCTTGACCGTCAGACGGTCGCTTCGATCCGGTAGGCGCAGCGGCGCGCTCCGGCCAGGATGTGCTCCTCTCGCACCACAGTCACCCCCTCCCCCAACAGACTGCTGAAGAGCGCCAACTCGGAGCGGCAGAAATTCTGACAGTGGCTGGCGGCGGCGCAGATGGGGCAGTGGTTCTCGAGCAACCACCAGGTTTCCCCCTCTTGCATCACCTCGGCCATATAGCCCTCACGGCTGCGCTCTTCGGCCAACCGAGCCAGTCGTTCGGCAAGGGTCGTGGCGCCGGCCAGTGCCGCCCGATAGTTCGCCTCACTGGTCGCCTCGCGGTGGGCAATCAAGGCCTCCATCCCCTGCTCGCCGAAGATGACCCGTACCGAGTCGATCAGCTTCAGGGTTAGCTCCTCATGGCGATCCCCGAAATGGGGCTGCGCCTGCTCGGTGAGTCGCCAGTAACGCGCAGGCCTGCCGCGCCCTTCGCTGCGATCCTCGAAGCTGAGCATGCCGCCGGCCTCCAGCGCCTGCAGATGCTGACGCGCCCCCATTGAGGTCATCTCCAACTGAGCGGCCAGCGCCGCCGCCGTCATGGGTCCCTGCTGCTTGAGCAGCGCCAGGATCCGCTCTGTGCTCTTCATCGTCTCACTCCCCCTTGTCGGCCTATTATGGCCGCCGACGAGGTTAAGTAAACTTTTTTGTTTACTTTATCTTGCGCCATTTAAATAAAGCAAATACATTACAAAAACAATTTAACAACATTTTGGTTTATTTATTATGAGGCTCACCATCATCAATGGCAGTCCGCGACAAGAGGCCCAGAGTGCCCGTGTCGCACGGTATTTAGCCGAGCAGGCGGTCGGGTTTCACGACATTGAGCGGATCGATCTCGCCCGGGATCCCATCCCCTTCTGGGATGGAGAGGATGAAGCAAGCAAGGGAGAGGCCTGGCAGGCGATGGTCCCCCGGCTGGCCCAGAGCGATGCCTTCATCCTGATCTCTCCGGAATGGAATGGCATGGCCTCTCCACTGCTCAAGCAGTGGCTGATGAATGCTGATGTCCCTCTGGTTGGCCATAAGCCAACCCTGCTGGTGAGCGTCTCGAGCGGCATCCACGGCGTCTATCCCATCCCTGAGCTGCAAAGCAGCAACAAGAACAACAAGCTGCTCTTTATTCCCGCCCACCTCATCGTCCGCAGGGTCGGTTCGGTCCTGCATCCGCAGCCAGAGTCGGCACAGAGTGAACGCGAGCGGTCCCTGCGCCGTCGCATCGACGAGAGTCTCGCCCTGCTGGCGCGCTACAGCGAGCTGCTACTGCCGCTACGCCACTATCGGGACCCTTATCCCTACGGCATGTGAACCCGAGTCTATTCAACCAAGGAGCATCCCATGATTCATCTCGAGCATCTCAATCTGGTGGTCACCGATCTGGACCGCAGCCTCGCCTTCTATCGCACCGCGTTTCCCCAGTGGCGGGTGCGCGGCGGCGGCGAGGGCAGCTGGCATGGCAAGGCGCGCCGCTGGCTGCACTACGGCGACGACTATCAGTACCTGACCCTGAACGACGATGGCGAGGGGCGCAGCCGCGATCTGGCCGGCCACCAGCCGGGTCTGGCTCATTTTGCCTTCGTCACCAGCAACCTCGACACCCTGGTCACCCGCATGACCTGCGCCGGTTACCCCATCAGCAGCCAGGGTGCGCCCGACTCGGGACGGCGCAACGTCTATTTCATCGACCCGGACGGCATAGAAGTGGAGTTTGTCGAGTACCTGAGCGACGATCCACGCCTGCGCAACCAGTATCCCGCCTGACGACCGGGGGCCGCGGCGGCGGCCCTCTCGCCTACACTCAGGGAACGACGCCTGACGCTGGAGCATCCCATGCCGACACCGGACTGGCTCCCCTGGGCCCTGCTATCGGCTCTCTTCGCCGCCCTCACCGCCATCTGCGCCAAGCTGGGGCTACAGGAGGTGGACCCGGATCTCGCCACCCTGATCCGCACCCTGATCCTGCAGCCACTCCTGGCACTGCTGGCGGCCGGCAAGTGGGGGGAGGCCGGCACGCTGACGGGGCGAACCTGGATCTTTCTCATCCTCTCGGGAATGGCCACCGGCGCCTCCTGGCTCTGTTATTTCCGCGCCCTCAAGGTGGGCCAGCTCTATCAGGTGGCCCCGGTCGACAAGCTGAGCCTGGTGCTGGTCACCCTGCTCGCCGTGCTCTTGCTCGGTGAGCGGCCGCAACTCAGGGAGTGGCTCGCTCTGGCCCTCATCTCGGGGGGCGTGGTGCTGCTAGCGCTGCGGCGCTAGCTTCATGAGGGATTCATCGATGACTGGCACAGTGAGTGCCGAGCCTCACAGGAAGGAGAGAGCGATGAAAAACGGTATTGTATTGCTGCTGGAAGGAAAGGCGTACGAACGCGAGACCCTGGCCAAGGCGAGCCGCCTCTCCCGGGCCATGGACAGCCCGCTGACACTGCTGCACCTGACCCACAGCAGCCAGGTGCGAAACGAGCATATCGAGCTGCCCGATGCAGAGCGCAGCGCCCACGCCGAGGTCGAGGCCAAGGCCTGGGTCAGCGCCCTGGTCGCCACCCTCTCCCACCCGGTCGATTACCAGTGCCTGGTCGTCGATGACGTGGTTCGGGATCTGGCGGCCTGGCTGGCCACCCACCCCTGCGAACTGCTGCTGGTCGGCAGCCGGCACCATTGGATGGAGGGCTCCCTGGCGCGCCTGCTGCTTTACAAGCTGCCGGTGGATATCCAGATCTGTCACGAGCCCGTGTCAGAGCGGGTCAGGGTAGCGGGATAAGCGTCGCCCCGCGCACTATGGCCCCGCCCTCCAACACCCGCGCCGTGATGCCGCCGTGCCCGCGCAGGGCGTTGTAGCCGCCGGGGCCAAGGGCAAGCTCCATCTTCGAACAGGGCTCGCACGGTCCCGTGTATTCCAGTAGCGCCTCACCGAGGCGAAAGGTGCGCCCCTTGAGGGCGAGCAGGTTGATGCCACTCACCACCAGGTTGCGTCTAACGCGCGCCGCCATCTCCTCCAGGAAGAGGGTGCTGCCGAGCGGAGCCAGCCCGGGCAATTGCAGCAAGCCCGCGACCACGGCCAGATGCTCGGCCTGGATCAGGGTCACCTGCCGTTTGCTCTGCTCCCTGCCCGCGAAGCGATCCCCTTCCAGCCCCTTGCCCGGCTGCAGCCGGGCCTGCTCAACCAGCACAACCGGGGCGCCACGCGCCGGACGCAGGGCGATGAGCTCGAGCCGGCCCGCGTGAGGAAAGCGCCCCATCAGGGCCGCCAGGGGCGAGGCCTCATTGATCCTCATCGTCTTCCTCGGGGCGGGTGCAGTCGAGCACGCTGGTCTCGAGATCCTCACGATTGCGGGTGAGCAGCGGGGCCGAGCCATCCCGGTAGGGACGCACGTCCGAAAAGTCGTTGCCGACGTAATGCCTAAACTGGCGCCGCGCCTCCTCGAGGGGGAGCGGGATGAACAGCAGGTGCACGTCGAAGCTGGAGGCCGGCACCACGAAGCCACTCACCGGGATGTCGCGATAGTGCTCGTCGACCCGAAACCAGGCGAGCCCCTCCTCCACCTTCCAGGGGCGATAGCGGGCCAGCGCCAAATTGCCCGGCTCGCCGCTCTCGGGGTCGAGATAGAGGCCATCGAAACGGCACTGCTCCAACCCACTCCACATTCGCTCGAAGGGGGACGAGCAGCCCCCCAGAGCAAGGGCGGCCAGCAGCCACCCCAGATTCCCGCGCATCCTCTACTCCCTAGTCATAGGCGTGCAGTTGCTCCACCAGCAGATCGATAAAGCCCGGACGATCCACCCCCAACAATACGGTGGCGTTGGGGGTCATCCCCGACAGGCCGTAGCGATCCACCACCGTCATGCCCACAGTGTACTCGCCACGGGTCTCGATGCCGACCCGGCAGTCGATGCCGTGAAAGAGGCTCGGGCGCAGCAGCCAGGCGATGGTGCAAGGGTCGTGCAACGGGGCACCGGCGAAGCCCCACTTGGGATCTCTATGGTAGATCATGAAAAAATCGAGCAGCTCGGCCACGGTGCGGGCCACCGGGTTGCCGATAGCGCGGATGCGCTCTATGTCCTCGTCCATCACCTGGGCCTCATGGGTCACATCGAGCCCGCACATGGTGATGGGTACACCGGATTGGAACACCAGCTCGGCCGCCTCGGGATCCACATAGATGTTGAACTCGGCCGCCGGCGTCCAGTTGCCGGGGCCGGCGCTGCCGCCCATCAGCACGATGCGGGCGATCCTGGGCTTGAGCTCGGGGTGCGCGGCCAGCAGCAGGGCCACGTTGGTGAGCGGGCCGGTCGGCACCAGGGTCACCGGCTCGGTGCTGCCGCGCAGGGTCTCGGCCATCAACTCGACGGCGGTCAGTGACTGCGGGGCGAAGGCGGGCTCGGGCAGCGCCGGGCCGTCCAACCCGGACTCCCCATGCACGTTGTCGGCGATGATGAGATCGCGCAGCAAGGGCTTGGGCGCGCCGCCGGCGACGGGAATATGGGTGCGCCCCAGCAGGGTGAGGATGCGCAGGGCGTTGTTGAGGGTCTTGTCCGGCGTCTGATTGCCGGCGCTGGTGGTGACGGCCAGCACCTTGAGGTCGGGGCTGGCGAGGGCCAGGATGAGGGCGATCGCGTCGTCGTGGCCGGGATCGCAGTCGATGATGATGGGCTGCGCCATGGGTTTCTCCTTACTACTGGAAAAACGCCTATCCTAGCAGCCCCGTTCGCTGCCTTCCGGCAACCGGCTCACACTTCACCGGCCCCACAAAAAAAGATGGGGACCGTGCTTTCGCAGCGGCCCCCACCCCCCACTCGTTGTGGTGCTATCAGATCAGCTTGCGGGCAGCGCCCAGCACGATCTTGATGGCATCAGATTCGGTCTTCGCCATGGTTTCGGCGTTCGGGATTTCCTGTTGGGTACGGTTCACGATGACACCGGCCACCATGCCCGCACGCAGCCCCTGGCTGGAACACATGGTCAGCAGGGTGGCGGATTCCATTTCGAAGTTGAGCACGCCCATGGACTGCCACTCCTTCATGGAGCCCTGGAAGCGCTGTACTACGCGGCCGGAGAAGGTGTCGTAACGCTCCTGACCCGGGTAGAAGGTATCGGAAGAGGCGGTGATGCCCACGTGCAGCTTGGAGCCCAGCTCCTTGGCGGTCTCAACCAGGGCGGTGGTGCACTCAAAATCGGCCACGGCCGGGAATTCCATCGGGGCGAAGTGCAGGCTGGCACCGTCGAGGCGCACAGAGCCTGTGGTGACGATGACGTCGCCCACGTTCAGGTGCGGCTGGATGGCGCCTGTGGTACCGATACGCAGGAAGGTGCGGATCCCCAGCTGGGCCAGCTCTTCCACGGCGATAGAGGTAGACGGGCCGCCGATGCCGGTGGAGCAGACGATGACTGCCTTGCCGTCCATTTCGGCGCGCCAGGTGGTGAATTCACGGTGGCTGGCCAGCAGCACAGGATTGTCCATCAGCTCGGCGATACGCTTCACACGCTCCGGGTCGCCCGGCACGATAGCCAGGGTGGCGCCTTGCAGATCCGCTTTCTTCAAACCCAGGTGAAATACATCAGACATATCGAACTCCTGATCGCCACCGCCAGCTCTGGCAGGCGCAGTGTTATAAGGTGCTTTTGAAGCCATCTTTCCCCCCATTTCGGGGAGCGCCAACTATGGTCCATCCCAACGGCCATTTCCTTGAAGATCCTCACATTTCTGCACGAATAATCTGGAAAATTCCGCGCAAAACGTTTGCTAACATAATGAATTTATTGAAAAACGTTTCGACGTCGCCACGCTATTTCCCCCTCGCTGTCAACCCTGGGAAGGATAAGGTTTTTCGCATCGTGATCGCCGCCATAAAGTAGCAAAATGAATACTCATATGGCTTCTCAAAGGGCGGTGACCTTGGCTAGAGTGAGCCCAGGAAAGTACCCCTTTAGTATTAAAAAAACGGAGCAATGAAACATGGCAGCATTCAAATTCTACATCCCCGCCATCAACCTGATGGGTGCCGGCAGCCTGACTACCGCCGCCGCCGATATCCAGGGCTATGGCTATAAGAAGGCCCTGATCGTCACCGACAAGATCCTCAACCAGATCGGGGTCGTCGCCAAGGTCAGCGCCCTGCTGGCCGAGCGGGGTGTCGAGAGCGTCATCTTCGATGAGACCAAGCCCAACCCGACCGTCACCAACGTCGAAGCCGGCCTGGCCCTGCTCAAGGCGCAGCAGTGCGACTTCGTTATCTCACTCGGCGGCGGCTCGCCTCACGACTGCGCCAAGGGGATCGCCCTGGTGGCCACCAACGGCGGCAACATCAAGGACTACGAAGGGGTGGATCGCTCCGCCAAGCCGCAGCTGCCGCTGATCGCCATCAACACCACCGCCGGCACCGCCTCCGAGATGACCCGTTTCTGCATCATCACCGACGAATCTCGTCACGTGAAGATGGCCATCGTCGACAAGCACGTCACCCCCCTGATGTCGGTCAACGATCCCGAGCTGATGCTGGCCAAGCCGGCCGGTCTGACCGCCGCCACCGGTATGGATGCCCTGACCCACGCGGTCGAGGCCTATGTCTCCACCATCGCCACCCCGGTCACCGATGCCAGCGCCATCATGGCGATCGAGCTCATCGCCAAGCACCTGCGCCGCGCCGTGAGCCACGGTGACGATCTGCACGCTCGCGAGCAGATGGCCTATGCCCAGTTCCTCGCCGGCATGGCCTTCAACAACGCCAGCCTCGGCTACGTGCACGCCATGGCCCACCAGCTCGGCGGCTTCTATGACCTGCCGCACGGGGTGTGCAACGCCGTGCTGCTGCCCCACGTTCAGGCCTACAACGCCCAGGTGTGCGCCGGCCGTCTCAAGGACGTGGCCCGCTTCATGGGCGTGGACGTGAGCGCCATGAACGACGAGCAGGGTGCCGCCGCCGCCATCGACGCCATCAAGGCCCTGGCCCGTGATGTCCAGATCCCGGCCGGTCTGGAGCAGCTCGGCGTCAAGGCTGACGACTTCGACGTGCTGGCCACCAATGCCCTGAAAGATGCCTGCGGCCTGACCAACCCGAAACAGGCGAGCCACGACGAGATCAAGGCGATTTTCCGCGCCGCCATGTAAACCGGGCGCCAACGCATTGAAAAGTCAGGAGGGCCACAGAGCCCTCCTTTTTACTTCCGGCATGGGTGCCGGTATGATGTGCCGAGCTCATAAGACGGTATGGATGATCTGAACTCGCTATGCGGATGAAACTCTTGATGGCCGCGGCCCTGGCCGCCCTAACCCTTTCCGGTTGCAGCCTGGTCTATCGCATCGATATTCCCCAGGGCAACTATGTGGAGCAAAAACAGGTAGACAAGCTGCGCCAGGGGATGACCCGCGAGCAGGTGGTCTATGTCCTGGGCTCCCCCATGCTGAAAGATGCCTTCGATCACGACACCTGGCACTACCTCTATGAGTTCCAGCCGGGCCGTGGCGACAAGGAGCGCAAGGAGATGACCCTGAAGTTTGTCGGCGATCGTCTGGCCACCATGACCGGCGACTTTACCGTCCCGGCCACCTTCAACACCCCGCTCTGACGAGACAAGACCGGCCACTGGCCGGTTTTTTATGCCCGGAGAGTCGTGATGCAGCAGATCCTGATAGCGGGTGCCAGCGGGCTGATCGGCCGCGAGCTGGTCGCCTGCCTGGCCCCTCAAGCCGAACTCTGGCTGCCCTGTCGCCGCCCTGTTGCCAGCGCGCCCCATCTGCACTGGTGTGAGACCGACTTCGAACAGCTGGAGCAGCTCACCCTGCCCGTCACCATCGACACCGCCTTCTGCGCCCTCGGCACCACGCGCCGCGATGCCGGCTCGGCGGCGGCCTTTCGCCGGGTCGATCTCGACTATGTGCTGGCCTTTGCCAGGCTGGCCCAGCGCCACGGCTGCCGCCGTCTGGTGGTGGTCTCGAGCCTGGGCGCCAACCCCGGCTCGCCGTTTCTCTATCCGCGCACCAAGGGGGAGATGGAGCAGGCCCTGCAGGCCATGGGGTGGGAGCGCCTGGTGGTGGTGCGCCCGGGCATGCTGCTCGGGGATCGCCAGCCACCGCGGCGCGGCGAACAGATAAGCCAGCGCCTCTACCCCTTCATCGCCCCCTTGCTGCGTGGCCCGCTGACCCGTTTTCGCGCCATCGAGGCGAGCAGGGTGGCCCGGGCCATGGTGGCCCTCGCCGGCGGTGAAGGCCTTGAGACGGTGGAGAACGAGCGCTTGCAGCTCTGGTAATCCTCGCACGACGAAAAAGAGCGGGGCGCCGTGGCGCCCCGTTTCATTCTCAGCCTATTCCTGTGGCCTTTAACCCTGCTTGGCCCCGGTGACGGGGTTGGCACGCCCCTCTTCCTTCGCCTTGTCGGCCCGTTTCTTGCGCATCTCGCGCGGGTCGGCGGTGAGAGGGCGATAGATCTCGACCCGGTCGCCATCGTGCAACCGCTCGGACTCCTTTATGGGACGGCTGTAGACGCCGATCTTGTTGACCGCGAGATCGATCTCGGGGTGTTTGTCCAAGATGCCCGACGCCTCTATGGCCTGGCGCGCCGTGGCACCGGCCCCCAGACGCAACGCGATGACGGTCTGCCGATCGGGCAGGGCATAGGCGACTTCAACCTGGATCTGCTCAGACACCGTACACCTCCTTGGCGCGGGTGGTGAAGGCGCTCACCATGGCCCCCACCAGATCCCGGAACACCTTGCCAAAGGCCATCTCGACCAACCGGTTGGAGAACTCGAAGTCGAGCTCGAATTCCACCTTGCAGGCATCCACGTCGAGGGGGGTAAAGGTCCACCATCCCACCAGCTTGCTGAAGGGGCCGTCCACCAGCTGCATGCTGATGCGGCGGTTCTGCTCCAGGGCGTTGCGGGTGGTAAAGGTCTTGGCAATTCCCCCCTTGGCCACCTCGACCGAGGCAGTCATATAGTCGTCACCGTGCTCATGAACCCGGCTGCCGACACACCCCGGCAGAAACTGGGGATAGGCATGAACATCATTGACCAGAGAGAACATCTGCTCGGCGCTGAACATCACCAGCGCACTTCGATTGATACGGGGCATGGCTTTTCCTCATCCTTTCGCCGTGATTTTATCACCGAGCCACACAAAATCATCGTCATCACTGCCTAACAAATGGTCACTCGCATCCCTGTGCGTTTTACAGCCGCCTGCGGCCACGTATAATGGCACCCCTTATCACCTGCCGGAATCGCCCGTCATGACCAAAAAGAACAGTAAAAACAAAGCCGGCTCCAGCACGATTGCCCTGAACCGGACGGCCCGCCACGAGTACTTCATCGAGGAGAAGATCGAGGCCGGCCTCTCGCTGCTGGGGTGGGAGGTGAAATCCCTGCGGGCGGGCAAGGCCAACATCGGCGAGGCCTATGTCACCTTCCTGCGCGGCGAAGCCTATCTGTTTGGCTCCACCTTCCTGCCGCTGCAGATGGCCTCGACTCACGTCATCTGTGATCCCACCCGTCTGCGCAAGCTGCTGCTGAGCCGCCGCGAGCTCGACCGCCTCACCGGCCTCATCGAGCGCCAGGGCTACACCATAGTGCCGCTCTCTCTTTACTGGAAGGGCCCCTGGGTCAAGGTAGAGATCGGCCTGGTGAAGGGCAAGAAGGACCACGACAAGCGCGAAGCCACCAAGGCCCGCGAGTGGGACCGCGAGAAGGCGCGCATCATGAAGAACAAGCGCCTGGGCTAACCCCTTGTCTGCACAAACTTTCTGCGATTGACCGGCGTTTGCCGGTCAATTCGTCTAAGCGCCTTGCCACGGCCTCCCCGATGGGCTTACAATCGCTGCAACTTGGGGCTGATTTTGGATTCGACAGGATTCTCGAAACCCAAGGTGCATGCCGAGGTGCGGTTGGCCTCGCTAAAAAGCCGCAAAAAAATAGTCGCAAACGACGAAACCTACGCACTAGCAGCTTAATAACCTGCTTAGAGCCCTTCTACCCTAGCTTGCCTGTGTCCTAGGGAATCGGAAGGTCATCCTTCACAGGATCGTGTGGAAGTCCTGCTCGGGGCGGAAGCATTAAAACCAATCGAGCTAGTCAATTCGTGGCGTGTCCCTCCGCAGCGGGTTGGCGAATGTAAAGAGTGACTAAGCATGTAGTACCGAGGATGTAGGAATTTTGGACGCGGGTTCAACTCCCGCCAGCTCCACCAAACAATGTTCCGGCCGGGAACGAAGAAGTACGAAAACCCGCAAGGGGTAAGCTCTTGCGGGTTTTTTGTTGTCCGTAAAAGTTCGAGGGAGTTCGTCGAAATCCGGCCACCTTGGTACCATGGGAGGTACCAGTGAGCCGTTGGTACCAATATCACTGGTACCAAGCATCTTGTATCAAGGAGGGTATGATATGGCACGAGACATTCTGAGTGATGCCAAGGTTCGGGCAGCAAAACCCCAAGAGAAAGAGTACACCTTGGCCGATGGTGAAGGCCTGCAACTACGAGTCACCCCCAATGGCTCTAAACAGTGGGTGTTCAAGTACTACAAACCCATTAGCAAGGCCCGTTCTAACCTTGGTTTGGGGACCTATCCAAGCTTGAGTCTTGCTGCTGCTCGCGAAAAACGAGATGAAGCTCGTGCACTGCTAGCGAAGGACATCGATCCCAAAACTCATAGGGATGAACTCCTCCAGAAGGCTCGTGAAGAGCAAGAAGCACACGCCAATACCTTTAAGGTGATGGCTGAAAAGTGGCTGGAGATGCGACGCAACGAGGTATCGGAAGACTACGCCGCAGACTCTTGGCGCTCGCTCGAGTTGTATGTACTTCCCTTTATTGGCCACATCCCCATTCATCAGATCCGTGCACCTCAGGTGGTTGAGCTGCTCCGGCCTCTCGAGGCTAACGGCAAGCTGGAGACGCTTCGCCGGCTCTGCCAGCGAATCAATGAAGTGTTCGATTACTGCGTGAACTACGGCCTACTCCACTCAAACCCCTGCTCTGCCATCCGCAAGGTGTTTAAGAAGCCCTCCAAGAAGCATATGCCGACGCTCTTGCCAGCCGAGCTTCCCCTCCTGATGGCTGACATTGCCACAGGACGCATCGACCAGATTACACGTATGCAGATAGAGTGGAGTCTACATACTTTGGTACGTCCTGGTGAATCAGCCGGCACTCGGTGGGATGAGATCGATTTCGAAGCCCGAGTCTGGAACATCCCTGCCGCACGGATGAAGATGGATCGCCCACATCGTGTTCCGCTCACCCCGCAATCTTTGGCGCTGCTAGAACTGATGAAGCCAATCAGCGGTCACCGCCCCTTTGTGTTCCCTGGCTATCGTGACCCGATGAGTCACATTAATGCACAGAGTGCAAATACTGCGCTACGACGGCTAGGGTATGGCGGACGGCTCGTCGCACACGGGCTTCGCTCACTGGGGAGCACCATACTCAACGAGCAAGGCTTTAACGCTGATGCTATTGAAGCTGCCCTATCGCACTCCGATAGCAACGAAATCCGTCGAGCATACAATCGTTCCGACTACTTTGAGCAACGTGTGATCATGATGACCTGGTGGAGTAACCACATAGACGTTGCGAAACGTGGGCGCTCTTCTCTTTACGACCATCAAGACACCTTAACTACCATCGAATGAACTCCCTTTGGGAGAGACCTTAGTCAGAGGTGGATGCCTGCAGGCATTCACCTAGTCCCATCTTATTCCCCTACCCAACCCACTCTCTCCGCTCACATCATCACGGGCTGCTTCTGCTCTTGTGTTGTGCTCGCCACAATGAGCAAGAAAGTATCAGATTTGTGATGGCCATCACTAAAAAAGGTCTTTTTCACCTACAAACCGGGACGATAGCGATCGGGCTACATGGTGAACTGTGCTCCACGAACCGCAACGAACCTTGTCGATCGTTATCGCACTAACTGATAGATGGAGCTTCACTATGATACGCACGACCGCCCGCAACGCTTTCATTCAAGGATTTGAGCGTACCCCCGTTTCCACCCAAAGATTCGATGAGGCTCAACAGCTGGTCGCGCCTCAGCAGCCAAGACGTTTGATGTCTCTCAAAGAGGTCCTAACGCATATCCCGGTTAGCAAGACCACTTGGTACGACGGTATCAAAAAGGGGATATACCCCAAAGGCTATAACCTGGGTGGTCGTCGTGTCGGTTGGCGCAGTACCGACATTGATACTCTGGTAGCCAAACTGACTGGCGAAGTTTAATCATGGGCACTCAACTTCCGCTGGAGGCCTTTATGGCCTCCATGGACGTGGCGCCCTCACGCCCACTCACTCCCATTCCTGATCAGATTCTTCGCTTTCACGTCGAAGGGGACCGCCCAAGCACATGCAATGGCTGGTTGTTCGTCGATGCGTTAGGCCAGCATGCCGTCTTTGGCTCGTGGAAAACGGGTTCAAAATTTGTATGGCATCAAAACGGGCTGGCTATGCCCAGCTATATCCGCGCCCAGTTACGTGAGCAGGCAAAGCGGGCAAAAAATGACATGAACGCCCCCATTAAGGCCGCTGCACGCAAACAAGTTGAAGAGATCTGGGGTGCGGCAGAACCCCCTTTCCAGCACGCTTACCTTGCACGCAAACAGATCTCGGGCACAGGTGCACGTCAGTTCGGTAGTCTGTTAATAGTCCCTGTCTTTAATGCCAGCTCTCGGCTATTAAGCTTGCAAAGCATTGATGAGAATGGGAATAAACGGTTTCATCGCGGACTCCCCATCAAGGGTGGATTCCTTCTCCTTGGCCCCTCACCCAAGTCTGGTGCCCCCGTATTGCTTTGTGAAGGCTATGCGACGGGGGCCACGCTGTTCGAGCAACTGGGCATGCCAGTTGCCGTCGCTTTTTCTGCCACTAACCTGCTAGAGATTGGCTGCACCCTTCGCCGCCTCTATTTCAACAGCAAGCTGTGGGTGTGCGCTGACAATGATCATGCCACACCAGGAAATCCAGGCCTCACCAAAGCCACTACAGCTGCTCATCGGTTACAAGGGCATTTGATTGTTCCGCCCACCTCACCAGGCATAACCGACTTCAATGACCTCTTCTGCCTTGGCGGCAAAGCGGCGCTCCTCCAGTGCTTCGAAGCATCTCCTTCAACCAATTTAATCCGGTGTCAAGGTGTCACTGTGTCACAAACCCCAGCGAGACCGGATCGTTCAACCCCGACCATCGAAAGGAATGCATAATGAATACAACGCGTTATGAGCTTAAGGAAGAACCATTCCAACTCGGCTCCCTTCAATTTCAAGAGGGGGTCTACTGTGTCACCAATGCCGACACCAAAGAAGAGACTTGGCACAGAATTGGTAACCCACTCTGGTTAATCGCCTTTGGACGTGATCCCGCAGGTCTGGGATGGGGTTTTCAGATCAGCTGGTTCAGCCCGGATGGTCGCCCACA
>NZ_CDCE01000003.1:1781-5051 GCF_000819805.1 Aeromonas diversa CDC 2478-85 | reverse complement strand
AATTGGGTGCCTGGCAGTGTCCTACTCTCGCATGGCATCTGCCACACTACCATCGGCGCTACGGCGTTTCACTTCTGTGTTCGGCAAGGGAACAGGTGGTTCCACCGCGCTATGGCCGCCAGGCAAAATCGTCATCCGAAAAGCTGATTGCACTCACGACTCCCGTCATCAGCGCTAAATTCGTAGTCTCAATCTGTCACAAGGTCTTAAACACTTCTTGGGTGTTGTATGGTTAAGCCTCACGGGTAATTAGTACGGGTTAGCTCAATGCATCGCTGCACTTACACACCCCGCCTATCAACGTTGTGGTCTCCAACGGCCCTTTAGGACCCTCAAGGGGTCAGGGATGACTCATCTCAGGGCTCGCTTCCCGCTTAGATGCTTTCAGCGGTTATCGATTCCGAACTTAGCTACCGGGCAGTGCCACTGGCGTGACAACCCGAACACCAGAGGTTCGTTCACTCCGGTCCTCTCGTACTAGGAGCAACTCCCTTCAATCATCCAACGCCCACGGCAGATAGGGACCGAACTGTCTCACGACGTTCTGAACCCAGCTCGCGTACCACTTTAAATGGCGAACAGCCATACCCTTGGGACCAACTTCAGCCCCAGGATGTGATGAGCCGACATCGAGGTGCCAAACACCGCCGTCGATATGAACTCTTGGGCGGTATCAGCCTGTTATCCCCGGAGTACCTTTTATCCGTTGAGCGATGGCCCTTCCATACAGAACCACCGGATCACTATGACCTGCTTTCGCACCTGCTCGACCTGTCCGTCTCGCAGTTAAGCTGGCTTATGCCATTGCACTAACCTCCTGATGTCCGACCAGGATTAGCCAACCTTCGTGCTCCTCCGTTACTCTTTGGGAGGAGACCGCCCCAGTCAAACTACCCACCAGGCACTGTCCGCGATCCCGATTCAGGGACCTGCGTTAGAACATCAAACATACAAGGGTGGTATTTCAAGGACGGCTCCACGACAACTAGCGTCATCGCTTCAAAGCCTCCCACCTATCCTACACATGTAGGTTCAATGTTCAGTGCCAAGCTGTAGTAAAGGTTCACGGGGTCTTTCCGTCTAGCCGCGGGTACACCGCATCTTCACGGCGATTTCGATTTCACTGAGTCTCGGGTGGAGACAGCATGGCCATGGTTACACCATTCGTGCAGGTCGGAACTTACCCGACAAGGAATTTCGCTACCTTAGGACCGTTATAGTTACGGCCGCCGTTTACCGGGGCTTCGATCAAGAGCTTCGCTTGCGCTAACCCCATCAATTAACCTTCCGGCACCGGGCAGGTGTCACACCCTATACGTCCACTTTCGTGTTTGCAGAGTGCTGTGTTTTTGATAAACAGTCCCAGCCATCTGGTCACTGCGACTCCCGACAGCTCCGTGAGCAAGTCACTTCACCATCAAGAGCGTACCTTCTCCCGAAGTTACGGTACTATTTTGCCTAGTTCCTTCACCCGAGTTCTCTCAAGCGCCTTGGTATTCTCTACCCGACCACCTGTGTCGGTTTGGGGTACGATGACTTGTAATCTGAAGCTTAGAGGCTTTTCCTGGAAGCAGGGCATCAATGGCTTCACCACCGTAGTGGCTTCGTCTCAGGTCTCAGCGTTGCATCTCCGGATTTGCCTAGAGATACCGCCTACACCCTTTCACCAGGACAACCGTCGCCTGGCCCACCTAGCCTTCTCCGTCCCCCCATCGCAATTACAAGTCGTGCAGGAATATTAACCTGCTTCCCATCGATTACGCCTTTCGGCCTCACCTTAGGGGTCGACTCACCCTGCCCCGATTAACGTTGGACAGGAACCCTTGGTCTTCCGGCGAGGAGGCTTTTCACCCCCTTTATCGTTACTTACGTCAGCATTCGCACTTCTGATATCTCCAGCATACCTCTCGATACACCTTCGCAGACTTACAGAACGCTCCCCTACCACTCACACATAGTGTGAATCCGCGGCTTCGGTGCCTGGTTTGAGCCCCGTTACATCTTCCGCGCAGGCCGACTCGACTAGTGAGCTATTACGCTTTCTTTAAATGATGGCTGCTTCTAAGCCAACATCCTAGCTGTCTGAGCCTTCCCACATCGTTTCCCACTTAACCAGAACTTTGGGACCTTAGCCGGCGGTCTGGGTTGTTTCCCTCTTCACGACGGACGTTAGCACCCGCCGTGTGTCTCCCGGATAGTACTTACTGGTATTCGGAGTTTGCAAAGGGTTGGTAAGTCGGGATGACCCCCTAGCCTTAACAGTGCTCTACCCCCAGTAGTATTCGTCCGAGGCGCTACCTAAATAGCTTTCGGGGAGAACCAGCTATCTCCGAGTTTGATTGGCCTTTCACCCCCAGCCACAGGTCATCCCCTAACTTTGCAACGTTAGTGGGTTCGGTCCTCCAGTTGATGTTACTCAACCTTCAACCTGCCCATGGCTAGATCACCCGGTTTCGGGTCTACACCCTGCAACTATTCGCCCAGTTAAGACTCGGTTTCCCTACGGCTCCCCTATACGGTTAACCTCGCTACAGAATGTAAGTCGCTGACCCATTATACAAAAGGTACGCAGTCACCCCGAAGGGCTCCCACTGCTTGTACGTACACGGTTTCAGGTTCTATTTCACTCCCCTCACAGGGGTTCTTTTCGCCTTTCCCTCACGGTACTGGTTCACTATCGGTCAGTCAGGAGTATTTAGCCTTGGAGGATGGTCCCCCCATATTCAGACAGGATATCACGTGTCCCGCCCTACTCGATTTCACATCGGGTTTGCTTTCGTGTACGGGGCTATCACCCTGTATCGCCGGCCTTTCCAGACCGTTCCACTAGCGCCCCCGCTGCTTAAGGGCTAATCCCCGTTCGCTCGCCGCTACTGAGGGAATCTCGGTTGATTTCTTTTCCTCGGGGTACTTAGATGTTTCAGTTCTCCCGGTTTGCCTCTGTTACCTATGTATTCAGTAACAGATACCCGAGTTATCTCGGGTGGGTTTCCCCATTCGGAAATCCGTGATTGATAGCGTCTCTTACCGACTCATCACGGCTTATCGCAGGTTAGTACGTCCTTCATCGCCTCTGACTGCCAAGGCATCCACCGTGTACGCTTAGTCACTTAACCATACAACCCCAAGAAGTGTCGTTTCCGACGCGACTCGTTGTTGGACAACAAGGACCAAAATAAACTTTGGTTTTCGCCAAGAAGTTGCCAAGACACTTGTAACAAATGTTTGAGAACTACTTTTTAAATCAGCTTTCCAGATTGTTAAAGAGCA
>NZ_CDCE01000002.1 GCF_000819805.1 Aeromonas diversa CDC 2478-85 | reverse complement strand
TGGTCAACGTGGCCGATGGTGCCCACGTTAACGTGCGGTTTATTACGCTCAAATTTTTCTTTAGACACGACGTAGTCCTTCTAGGTTAAACCCGCCTACCGTCGTAGGCGGGGATGCTTAAATTACTTGGATTTGCGCTCGTCAATCACTGCCTGGGCAATGTTGTTCGGAGCTTCAGAGTACTTGCCGAACTCCATGGAGTAGGAGGCACGACCCTGGGTTGCGGAACGCAGATCGGTAGCGTAGCCGAACATCTCAGCCAGCGGAACCATGGCGCGTACGATCTTGCCGGACGGGCCATCTTCCATGCCTTCGATGATGCCACGACGACGGTTCAGGTCACCGATAACGTCGCCCATGTAGTCTTCCGGAGTCTCGACTTCGACCTTCATGATCGGCTCGAGCAGAACCGGGCTGGCCTTCATGAAGCCTTCTTTAAAGGCCATAGAAGCAGCGATCTTAAACGCCAGTTCGGAAGAGTCCACATCGTGGTAAGAACCGAAGTGCAGACGAACACCCAGGTCTACTACCGGATAGCCGGCCAGCGGACCAGTCTTCAGCTGCTCTTGGATACCCTTGTCGACGCCCGGGATGAATTCGCCCGGAATCACGCCACCCTTGATGTCGTTGACGAACTCGTAGCCCTTGCCTTCTTCCAGCGGGTACATGTCGATCACAACGTGACCGAACTGACCGCGACCGCCGGACTGCTTGGCGTGCTTACCAGTGATGTCAACAGCCTTGGAGCGGATGGTCTCACGATAGGCAACCTGCGGCTTACCAACGTTGGCTTCTACCTTGAACTCGCGACGCATACGGTCAACGATGATGTCCAGGTGAAGTTCGCCCATGCCGGCGATGATGGTTTGACCGGATTCTTCGTCAGTCCATACGCGGAAGGACGGGTCTTCCTGAGCCAGACGGCCCAGTGCCAGGCCCATCTTCTCTTGGTCAGCCTTGGTTTTCGGCTCAACCGCGATGGAGATTACCGGCTCCGGGAATTCCATACGCTCGAGGATGATCGGGGCTTTTTCGTCACACAGGGTGTCACCAGTGGTAACGTCCTTCAGACCGATAGCAGCCGCGATGTCACCAGCGCGAACTTCTTTGATCTCTTCACGCTTGTTGGCGTGCATCTGAACGATACGACCAAAGCGCTCACGACGATCTTTGACGGAGTTCAGCACGGAGTCACCGGAGTTAACCACACCGGAGTAGACGCGGAAGAAGGTCAGGTTGCCCACGAACGGGTCGGTGGCAATCTTGAACGCCAGAGCAGAGAACGGCTCGTCATCAGAAGCATGACGCTCGTCCTTGGTCTCGCCGTCCATCTTCAGGCCGTCGATAGCAGCTACGTCGGTCGGAGCCGGCAGGTACTCGATCACGGCGTCCAGCATGGCCTGTACGCCCTTGTTCTTGAACGCGGAACCACAGGTTACCAGGATGATCTCGTTGTTCAGCACGCGCTGACGCAGAGCAGCCTTGATCTCTTCCTCGGTCAGCTCGTCGCCGCCCAGGTATTTTTCCATCAGCTCTTCGGAGGCTTCGGCAGCAGCTTCGATCAGGTTCTGACGCAGCTCTTGAGCCTTCTCTTCCAGCTCGGCCGGAACATCTTCATAGGTGAAGGTGACGCCTTGGTCGGCTTCGTTCCAGTTGATGGCCTTCATCTTGACCAGGTCGATGACGCCCTTGAAGTTCTCTTCTGCGCCGATGTTCAGCTGCAGGGGAACCGGGGTGCCTTTCAGACGGGTCTTGATCTGCTCAACGCAGCGCAGGAAGTTGGCACCAGTACGGTCCATCTTGTTGACGAACGCGATACGGGGAACCTTGTACTTGTTGGCCTGACGCCATACGGTCTCAGACTGCGGCTGAACACCACCTACGGCACAGTAAACCATCACGGCACCGTCCAGAACACGCATGGAACGCTCTACCTCGATGGTGAAGTCCACGTGACCCGGAGTGTCGATGATGTTGATGCGGTGCGGCTGGAACTGCTTACCCATACCAGACCAGAAGGCGGTGGTAGCAGCGGAGGTGATGGTGATACCACGCTCTTGTTCCTGCTCCATCCAGTCCATGGTGGCGGCGCCATCGTGAACTTCACCGATCTTGTGGTTTACACCGGTGTAAAACAGGACGCGTTCGGTGGTAGTGGTTTTACCTGCGTCGATGTGAGCGGAGATACCGATATTACGGTAGCGCTCAATAGGGGTTGTACGAGCCATTAGTCATCCTCTTACTAAGGAGTTGTCCTTAGACATGCATAAGATGCGCAGAGCCCAAAGGGCCCTGCGCAGGCAATTACCAGCGGAAGTGAGCGAAAGCCTTGTTGGCTTCGGCCATGCGGTGCACGTCTTCACGCTTCTTGACGGAGGCGCCTTTGTTCTCAGCCGCGTCCAGCAGTTCGCCGGCCAGGCGCTGAGCCATAGATTTTTCACCACGTTTACGAGCGGCATCAACCAGCCAGCGCATTGCCAGGGCATTGCGACGTACCGGACGAACTTCTACCGGTACCTGATAGGTTGCACCACCGACACGACGAGACTTAACTTCGACGGCCGGACGGATGTTGTCCAGAGCCTCTTCGAATACGGCCAGGTGCTCTTTGCCAGTCTTGGTGGCAATGATGTCCAGGGCACCGTAAACGATGGCTTCGGAAACAGATTTCTTACCGTCAACCATTACTACGTTGACGAATTTAGCCAGCAGCTCAGATCCGAACTTGGGATCCGGCAGGATTTTACGCTGACCAACAACACGACGTCTTGGCATTTCAAATTCTCCGTGAACTTCAGGGGTTACCCAAAACTAGAAAGTTTTTAACTAGATAACGTATTAACGTTTGGCCTTACTTAACGGAGAACCATTAAGCTTTCGGGCGCTTCACGCCGTACTTGGAACGAGCTTGCTTACGGTCTTTCACGCCAGCACAGTCCAGAGCACCACGAACGGTGTGATAACGCACACCCGGCAGGTCCTTAACACGACCGCCGCGGATCAGAACAACAGAGTGCTCTTGCAGGTTGTGACCTTCACCGCCGATGTAGGAGGTGACTTCGAAACCGTTGGTCAGACGCACACGGCAAACTTTACGCAGAGCGGAGTTCGGCTTCTTAGGGGTGGTGGTATATACACGGGTGCATACGCCACGCTTCTGAGGGCACGCTTCCAGTGCCGGAACGTTGCTTTTATACACGTTCTTGACACGCGGCTTGCGAACCAGCTGGTTAATAGTTGCCATCAAAAGGCTCCTGGTTATGACTTCATAAACATGTGAAAAATCCTCCCCGCAGACACGGGGACGCGAAATTCTAGGTCCACATGGCCTGTGAGTCAAGATTTATACAATTACAGAATGCACGCTGATCGGATCGCCAGATCACTCTGCCCAGTTCAGCGGCGAACCGTGCTCGGCGATCAGATCAACCAGATCAGCCATAGAGATCAGCTGACCGCTCAACGCCGTCAGGCCCCGTGCCCGCAGATCGTCTTGCAGCACATAGTGGGGGACCCCAGCCAGACGGCTCACCCAGGCCTGAGTACAGGCGGCGATGACTCCATCTTGTAGCAGCACCACAGGCTCTCGCTCCGAACGATGTACAAGGCACTGCTCCAGCGAGCGGCAGGCGAACGGAGAGTTCATGACCAGATGAAGCATGGGGACCTCAGAACATAATACGGGTAGGAAAATCGCGCCAGCGCGCCACCAACTGGTCACGCTCGAGCACGGTCACAGGGATGAGCAGCTGATCGGGCGCGAGCCCCCGCTCGCGCAGCGCCTCAGCACAGACGTAGACCTGCTCGATGTCGTAGAGCTCGAGCAGGCGAAAGGTTGGCGCATAGTGGCGTTGCCCTATCCCATCCGGCTGCTGGTTGCCCAGCAATTGATAGACACCGTCTTCGATAAAGAAGAGCGCCAATTCCTCGGTCAGAGCCGAGGTGGCCAGCACGGCATCGAGCCCTTCGCGGCCGTGGGCGGTGCCATGAGGGGCATGGCGAGTGATAAACGCAACCTGGTTCACTAGGCTCTCCTTAAAACTGCACGAAACGGTCGGCTTCCAGGGCTGCCTCGGCGAGTTGGCCCAGGCCACTCATCGCGAAGGGGAGTTGTAGATTGGAATGCAATAACCCCAGCCCTGCCGCCTCTTGTCCATCTACAACACCTCGTCGCAACGCAGCCGCCACGCAGACGTCGAGACGCAGCCCCTGCTCCAATGCCAGCTCGCACCAGAGGCGATGCAAATCGACTTCATCGCTGGCCGGCGCCAACAGGCTGTTTCCGTTACCGACCCCCTCCTGATAGAAAAAGAGATGGCTGATACGATGGCCCTGGGCCAGCACGGCTCGGGCAAAACGATAGGCCGTATGGGAACGCTCACTGCCATAGGCAGGCGCGGTAACCAGAATGGCAAACGTAAGGCTCATGAAGACTCTTCCTCTGCGATTTGGTCTCAATTCTAGGTGAGGCAGCGCCGATCAAAAAAGCCCCCGAGGGGGCTTTCATCGAAACAGGGTGGGCATCAGCAGTAGGCGATGGCTTCCACCTCGACCAAGACATCCTTGGGAAGGCGGGCGACCTCGACGCAAGAGCGCGCGGGCGCGGACTCACCAAAGTACTTGGCGTAGACCTGATTGAAGGCGACGAAGTTGTTCATGTCGCTCAGGAAGCAGGTCGTCTTGAGCACCTTGTCGGCGCCAGAGCCAGCGGCGTCCAACACGGCCAGCAAATTTTTCATCACCTGCTCGGCCTGGACCTCGATACCCCCGGCCACGATCTCCATGGTGGCCGGGTCGAGCGGGATCTGGCCAGAGGTGAAGACCAGCTCACCCAGACGGGTCCCCTGTACATAGGGCCCGATGGCGGCCGGCGCCTTGTCGGTTGCAACGATCTGTTTTGCCATGAAGCTATCCCCCTGTTTGGCAGTTATTCGCTCTCTTCTTCACCCTGCTTGCGTTGTCGGATGTAGAGATAGACGGTGTGTTTTGAAATGTTGAGCTTGTCCGCCACCAGGTTGATGGAGTCCTTGATATCAAAGATCCCCTTCTCGAACAGCTGGGTGACGATAAAACGGTTTTTCGCGTTGTTGGCCACGGTCGGATCGCGATTGATCTCGTCGATGGTGTTATCCACCGTCTGGGCGACCAGCTCCTCCACGCTATTGGCGAAGGTCTCCGGCGTGTGCTTCTCCACCTGTTGCGGGGTGGGGAAGAACTCCGCCACGAATTCGTGGAACGGCGCATTGATATGCAGATTAATACAGATGAGGCCGATGACCCGCCGCTCCTTGTTGCGAATCGCAATGGTGGTCGACTTCATCAGCGCGCCGGTGCGACTTCTGGTGAAGTAGCTCTGGGTATAGTCCTGCCCCGTGGTCTCGATATCCTTGAGCATGCGCAGGGCCAGATCGGTGATCGGCGCCCCAAGGGTTCGCCCGGTATTGAATCCGTTGGCGATCATGATGACCGACTCGTGGAGGTTTTCCAGGGAATGCAGCACCACTTCACAGTGCTTGCCGAAGAGCTCGGCCATCCCCATCACAACACCCTCATATGAGCGCAACAGCTCCTTGTCCTCAGCGGTGAACGTGCGGCTGATCGGAGTCTCTTCCGGCAGCAGCGCCTCTTCAATACCGACTGTCATGGTATCTCCCTGTAAAAACCGTATAACTCCGTCGAGTTTTCAGAGCCGGCAAGGGCTTGTCAACTTTTTTTGATTTTTTACGTCATAAGCTTGAGTCAGATCATCCTCAACTGATAAGAAGCCTATTTATACAGATAAAAAAAGGGCTCCCAACGGGAGCCCTCTTCATCACGGCTTATTCTTCATCGAAGCTGCCGGCTGCATTCAGCAGATCCGCGAGGTTCTGCTGCGCTTCATCGGCGGTCACCTGGGGAATACCCACATCACGGGCCGCGGCGGCACGCTTGTTGATACGACCCTGGTGGTACGCGAAGCCGGTACCGGCCGGGATCAGACGACCCACGATCACGTTCTCCTTCAGACCGCGCAGTTCATCACGCTTGCCACCAACAGCGGCTTCGGTCAGCACGCGGGTGGTCTCCTGGAAGGAGGCCGCAGAGATGAAGGACTCGGTGCTCAGAGAGGCCTTGGTGATACCCATCAGCACGTGGCGGAAGGTAGCCGGTGTCTTGCCTTCGGCAACCAGACGACGGTTGGCGATGTTGACACGAGCCACTTCAACCTGCTCGCCATCGATGAACTCGGAATCACCGGAGTTCATGATCTCACACTTACGCAGCATCTGACGTACGATGACTTCGATGTGCTTATCGTTGATCTTAACGCCTTGCAGACGGTAAACGTCCTGCACTTCGTTAACGATGTAGTTGGCGACCGGGCTGATACCACGCAGACGCAGGATGTCGTGAGCAGACTCAGGACCGTCGGCCAGCACTTCACCCTTGGTGACCTTTTCACCTTCGAAGACGTTCAGGTTACGCCACTTCGGAATCATCTCCTCGTAGATGTCGCCACCTTCGGTCGGAGTGATCACCAGACGACGCTTACCCTTGGTCTCCTTACCGAAGGAGATGGTACCGGAGATCTCGGCCAGGATGGCCGGCTCTTTCGGCTGACGCGCTTCGAACAGGTCGGCAACACGCGGCAGACCACCGGTGATGTCCTTGGTACCGCCGGATTCTTGCGGGATACGCGCAACCGCGTCACCCACGCCCACGTTGGCACCATCTTCCAGGTTGACGATCGCCTTGCCCGGCAGGAAGTACTGGGCGGCTACGTCGGTCCCCGGGATCATCACGTCGTTACCGGCAGCATCGACCAGCTTCACGGTCGGACGCTTCTCTTTACCCATGCTCGGACGCTCGTTGACGTCCAGCACGACGATAGAGGAGAGACCGGTCAGCTCGTCGGTCTGACGGGTGATGGTCACGCCATCGATCATGTCTTCGAAGTGGATACGACCGGCCACTTCGGTGATGATCGGGTGGGTGTGCGGATCCCAGTTCGCAACTGTCTCACCGGCGGTCACCGCCTGGCCATCTTTCACCTCGAGCACGGAACCGTAAGGCAGCTTGTGGCTTTCCTTGGTACGGCCCATCTCGTCCATGATGGTCAGTTCGGTAGAACGAGAGGTGATAACCAGCTTATCGTCGCTGTTGTGAACGAACTTGGCGTTCTGCAGCTTGATGGTACCGGTGTTCTTGACCTGGATGCTGCTCTCTGCAGCGGCACGAGATGCGGCACCACCGATGTGGAAGGTACGCATCGTCAGCTGGGTACCCGGCTCACCGATGGACTGGGCGGCGATAACGCCGACCGCTTCACCACCGTTGACCAGGTGACCACGGGCCAGATCACGGCCGTAGCAGTGAGCACAGATACCGAAGTCGGTCTCACAGGTGATGGCAGAACGTACCTTGACGCGATCCACGGAGTTGCGCTCCAGCAGGTCACACAGACGCTCGTCCAGCAGGGTGTTGCGCGCAACCAGAACTTCGTCCTCGGTGCCCGGCTTGATGACATCCTCGGCCACCACACGACCCAGCACGCGCTCGCGCAGCGGCTCGACCACGTCGCCACCCTCGATGAGGGGGGCCATCCACAGACCTTCGACGGTGCCACAGTCTTTCTCGGTAACGACCATGTCCTGAGCCACGTCAACCAGACGACGGGTCAGGTAACCGGAGTTAGCGGTCTTCAGTGCGGTATCCGCCAGACCCTTACGGGCACCGTGAGTGGAGATGAAGTACTGCAGTACGTTCAGACCTTCACGGAAGTTTGCCACGATCGGGGTCTCGATGATGGAGCCGTCCGGCTTCGCCATCAGGCCACGCATACCGGCCAGCTGACGGATCTGGGCGGCAGAACCCCGTGCACCGGAGTCGGCCATCATAAAGATGCTGTTGAAAGAGGCTTGCTCTTCCTCTTCGCCCAAGGAGTTAACTGCACGCTCCTTGGACAGGTTCTCCATCATGGCCTTGGAGACGCGCTCGTTGGCGCTGGCCCAGATATCGATAACCTTGTTGTAACGCTCGCCCGCGGTCACCAGACCAGACAGGAACTGGTCCTGGATCTCGGCAACTTCGGCTTCGGCTGCCGCGATGATGTCTTTCTTGGCATCCGGGATCAGCATGTCGTCGATGCCTACGGAGGCACCGGACAGAGCTGCATAGTGGAAACCGGTGTACATCAGCTGGTCAGCGAAGATGACGGTGTCCTTCAGGCCTTGCTTGCGATAGCAGGTGTTCAGCAGACGGGAGATCTGCTTCTTGCCCATGGCCTGGTTGGAGACGTACTTGATCCAGTTCTGCGGATTGGCAGCCAGATCGGTCTTGGCGGCATCGTTCAGCACCATCGGCGGGTCGATCAGCGCGTACTCCATGCCTTTCGGCAGGATCAGGCTCAGGATCGCACGACCAACGGTGGTGTTCTTCATCTCGGTCTTGGCAACCAGCTCACCGGCTTCGTTCTTCACGTACTCGGTGATACGGACCTTGACGCGAGCGTGCAGGTCAGCCAGACCGGCGCGATACACCTTCTCGGCTTCCTTGGAGCTGGACAGCACCATACCTTCGCCCTTGGCGGCGATACGGGCGCGGGTCATGTAGTACAGACCCAGTACCACGTCCTGGGACGGTACGATGATCGGCTCACCGGAGGCAGGCGACAGGATGTTGTTGGTAGACATCATCAGGGCGCGCGCTTCGAGCTGGGCTTCCAGGGTCAGGGGTACGTGTACCGCCATCTGGTCGCCGTCGAAGTCCGCGTTAAACGCGGCACACACCAGCGGGTGCAGCTGAATCGCCTTGCCTTCGACAAGGGTCGGCTCGAACGCCTGGATACCCAGACGGTGCAGAGTCGGCGCACGGTTCAGCATGACCGGATGTTCGCGAATCACTTCGTCCAGGATGTCCCAAACGACCGCTTCTTCGCGCTCAACCATCTTCTTGGCAGCCTTGATGGTGGTCGCCAGACCACGGGTCTCAAGCTTGCCGTAGATGAAGGGTTTGAACAGCTCCAGGGCCATCTTCTTGGGCAGACCGCACTGATGCAGGCGCAGGGTCGGACCTACGGTGATAACGGAACGACCGGAGTAGTCGACACGCTTACCGAGCAGGTTCTGACGGAAACGACCTTGCTTACCCTTGATCATGTCGGCCAGGGACTTCAGCGGGCGCTTGTTGGAGCCAGTGATGGCGCGGCCACGACGGCCGTTGTCCAGCAGCGCATCCACAGATTCCTGCAGCATACGCTTTTCGTTGCGCACGATGATGTCCGGGGCAGCCAGGTCGAGCAGGCGCTTCAGACGGTTGTTACGGTTGATCACGCGGCGGTACAGATCGTTCAGATCGGAGGTCGCGAAGCGGCCACCGTCGAGCGGCACCAGCGGGCGCAGATCCGGCGGCAGCACCGGCAGCACGGTCATGATCATCCACTCCGGCTTGTTGCCGGATTGCAGGAAGGCCTCCATCAGCTTCAGACGCTTGGTGGTCTTCTTGCGCTTGGTCTCGGAGTTGGTCTGATCCAGCTCTTCGCGCATGGTACGCACTTCGCCTTCCAGATCGATGCCGCGCAGCAGCTCGAGGATGGCTTCGGCACCCATCTTGGCGTCGAACTCGTCACCCCACTCTTCCAGGGCGTCCAGATACTGCTCTTCGGTCAGCATCTGGCTGCGCTCGAGGTTGGTCATGCCCGCTTCGATCACCACGTAGGATTCGAAGTAGAGCACGCGCTCGATGTCGCGCAGCGTCATGTCCAGCAGCAAACCGATACGGGACGGCAGGGACTTCAGGAACCAGATGTGGGCGGTCGGGCTGGCCAGCTCGATGTGACCCATGCGCTCACGACGCACCTTGGTCTGAGTCACTTCAACGCCGCACTTCTCGCAGATCACACCGCGGTGCTTGAGGCGCTTGTACTTGCCGCACAGACACTCGTAGTCCTTCACCGGCCCGAAGATACGGGCACAGAACAGACCATCGCGCTCCGGCTTGAAGGTACGGTAGTTGATGGTCTCAGGCTTCTTGACCTCACCGAATGACCACGAGCGGATCATGTCGGGAGAGGCCAGACCGATTTTGATGCTATCAAACTCTTCGGTCTTGGTCTGAGCCTTCAAAAACTTGAGTAAGTCTTTCACGTGTTTCCCCTGTCAGGAGTCTAACCTCGGCGCCCCAACTGCCTAAACAGCGGGGCGCCCACGTCAATTTGCGAACAATAAGAGCGTGCTCTTACTCTTCTTCCAGCTCGATGTTGATACCCAGGGAGCGGATTTCCTTCAGCAGTACGTTGAAGGACTCGGGCATGCCCGGCTCCATACGGTGGTCACCGTCCACGATGTTCTTGTACATCTTGGTACGGCCGTTCACATCGTCAGACTTGACGGTCAGCATCTCCTGCAGGGTGTATGCCGCACCGTAAGCCTCCAGGGCCCACACTTCCATCTCACCGAAACGCTGACCACCGAATTGAGCCTTACCACCCAGCGGCTGCTGGGTAACCAGGCTGTAGGAGCCGGTAGAACGCGCGTGCATCTTGTCGTCTACCAGGTGGTTCAGCTTCAGCATGTACATGTAGCCAACGGTAACCTTGCGCTCGAACGGCTTGCCGGTGCGGCCGTCGATCAGGGTGATCTGACCGGACTCCGGCAGATCGGCCAGCTTCAGCAGCGCCTTGATTTCGCGCTCCTTGGCACCGTCAAACACCGGAGTGGCGACCGGCAGACCCTTACGCAGGTTGCTGACCAGGGTACGCACTTCGTCGTCGGAGAGCTCGGCGATGTCGACTTGCTGGCTGTCCTTCTCGCCCAGGTCATAGACCTGTTGCAGGAAGTTGCGCATCTCGTGCAGCTCGCGTTGCTCCTTGACCATGCGATCGATCTTCTCGCCGATCCCCTTGGCCGCCAGGCCCAGGTGAACTTCGAGGATCTGACCGATGTTCATACGAGACGGAACGCCCAGCGGGTTCAGTACGATGTCGACCGGACGGCCGAACTCGTCATGCGGCATGTCTTCGACCGGGTTGATCTTGGAGACCACCCCCTTGTTACCGTGACGGCCCGCCATCTTGTCACCCGGCTGGATACGACGCTTAACGGCCAGATAGACCTTGACGATCTTCAGCACGCCCGGCGCCAGGTCATCACCCTGGATGATCTTGCGACGCTTGTTCTCGAACTTCTTGTCGAAGTCGGCTTTCAGCTCGACGTGCTGCTCGGCGATCTGCTCCAGCTCGGTCTGCTTGCCTTCGTCTTCGATGGCCAGCTCGAACCACTTGGCGCGATCCAGCTTGGAGAGCTTCTCTTCGCTGTAGCCAGAAGCGATCAGCAGGTTGCGAGCACGACCGAAGATACCGTTCTCGAGGATCTTGAACTCCTCGGTCAGGTCCTTCTTGGCCTGCTTGAGCTGCATCTCTTCGATTTCTTTGGCACGCTTGTCCTTCTCCACGCCATCGCGGGTAAAGACTTGCACGTCGACCACGGTACCGTAGACGCCGTTCGGCACGCGCAGGGAGGAGTCCTTCACATCGGAGGCCTTCTCACCGAAGATGGCGCGCAGCAGCTTCTCTTCCGGGGTCAGTTGGGTTTCACCCTTCGGAGTCACCTTACCAACCAGAATGTCGCCACCCTTCACCTCGGCACCCACGTAGACGATACCGGACTCGTCCAGCTTGGACAGAGCGGCTTCACCCACGTTCGGGATATCGGCGGTGATCTCCTCCGGGCCCAGCTTGGTATCACGAGAGATGCAGGCCAGTTCCTGGATGTGGATGGTGGTCAGACGGTCTTCCTGAACGATTCGCTCGTTAAGCAGGATGGAGTCTTCGAAGTTGTAACCGTTCCACGGCATGAACGCGACGCGCAGGTTTTGGCCCAGCGCCAGTTCGCCCAGATCGGTGGACGGACCGTCAGCCAGCACGTCACCGGCCATCACCGGCTCACCCAGCATCACGCAGGGGCGCTGGTTGATACAGGTGTTCTGGTTGGAACGGGTGTACTTGGTCAGGTTATAGATGTCGATACCGGCTTCGCCAGGCATCAGCTCATCTTCGTTCACCTTGATCACGATGCGGGAAGAGTCGACCTGGTCAACCATACCGCCACGCTTGGCGACGACGGTTACACCGGAGTCAACGGCCACAGCACGTTCCATACCGGTACCAACCAGCGGCTTGTCGGAGCGCAGGGTCGGCACGGCCTGACGTTGCATGTTCGAACCCATCAGTGCACGGTTCGCGTCATCGTGTTCGAGGAACGGGATCAGGGCCGCAGCAACGGAAACGATCTGTTGCGGGCTCACATCCATGTACTGGATCTGATCGGCGTTCATGAAGGTGGATTCGCCCTTGTGACGGCAGGGGATCAGCTCGTCTTTCAGGCGGCCGTCTTCGGTGGTCGCGGCGTTAGCCTGAGCGATCACGTACTTGCCTTCCTCGATGGCGGAGAGGTACTCGACCTCATCGGTGATGACGCCGTCGATCACCTTGCGGTACGGAGTCTCGAGGAAGCCGTACTCGTTGGTACGGGAGTAGACGGACAGGGAGTTGATCAGACCGATGTTCGGACCTTCCGGAGTTTCGATCGGGCACAGACGACCGTAGTGGGTCGGGTGCACGTCTCGCACTTCGAAGCCGGCGCGCTCACGGGTCAGACCGCCCGGGCCCAGCGCGGAGATACGGCGCTTGTGGGTCACTTCGGACAGCGGGTTGTTTTGGTCCATGAACTGAGACAGCTGGCTGGAACCAAAGAACTCTTTGACCGCGGCGGAGATCGGTTTGGCGTTGATCAGATCCTGCGGCATCAGCGCATCCAGGTCGCCCAGAGACAGGCGTTCCTTGACCGCACGCTCGACACGGACCAGACCGACGCGGAACTGGTTTTCGGCCATTTCACCGACGGAACGGATACGACGGTTACCCAGGTGGTCGATATCGTCCACTTCGTCGTTGCCGTTACGGATGTCGATGAGGCGCTTCATGACATCAACGATGTCATCCTTGGTCAGCACGCCCACGCCAGTCTCGTCTTCACGACCCAGACGGCGGTTGAACTTCATGCGACCCACGGTAGACAGATCGTAGCGCTCGGAAGAGAAGAACAGGTTCTCAAACAGCTGCTCGGCGGCCTCGCGGGTGGGCGGCTCGCCCGGACGCATCATGCGGTAGATTTCTACCAGCGCTTCCAGGCGGTTGCTGCTGGAATCGATGCGCAGGGTCTCGGACATGTAAGCACCGTGGTCCAGTTCGTTGGTGAACAGAACCTCGAAATGCTTGAAGCCAGCCTGAGACAGGTTGGCGATCGCCTCCAGGCTCAATTCCTGGTTGGCGGTGACGACCAGCTCGCTGGTCTGCGGGTTCAGGTATTCCTTGGCGGAAACCTTGCCCACGACGTATTCCACCGGCACCTCGATCTGGGTGACAGCGTCTTTTTCCAGCTGGCGGATGTGACGGGCGGTGATACGGCGACCCTTCTCCACGACCACGCTGCCATTGGCAACGATGTCGAAGGTGGCAGTTTCGCCACGCAGGCGCTCGGGCACCAGATCCATCATCAACTTACCATCCTTGATTTCGAAACGAATGGTTTCGAAGAAGGTGGCCAGGATCTCTTCAGTGGTGAAGTCCAGGGCACGCAGGATGATAGAAGCCGGCAGCTTACGACGACGGTCGATACGCACGAACAGGTTGTCCTTGGCATCGAACTCGAAGTCCAGCCTGGAACCACGGTAGGGAATAACGCGCGCGTTATACAGCACCTTACCGGAGGAATGGGTCTTGCCCTTGTCGTGGTCGAAGAAGACGCCCGGGCTGCGGTGCAGCTGGGAGACGATAACACGCTCGGTACCGTTGATGACAAAAGTACCGTTATCGGTCATGAGCGGGATCTCGCCCATGTACACTTCTTGTTCCTTGATGTCTTTGACGGTGCCGGCTGCTGCTTCACGATCGTACAGGACCATGCGAAGTTTGACGCGCAGCGGCGCGGAGTAGGTCACTCCACGGATTTGGCATTCTTTTACGTCAAATACCGGCTCACCCAGGCGATAGCTGACATACTGAAGCTCAGCACTACCGGAGTAACTGGTGATCGGGAAAACGCTACGGAAGGCGGCCTCAAGGCCATACGCACCCTCCGGGTCAGCCTCGATGAACTGCTTGAAGGAGTCCAGCTGAATGGACAACAGATAAGGCGTGTCCAGTACCTGGTCTCGCTTACCGAAGTCCTTACGAATGCGTTTTTTTTCGGTATAAGAGTAAACCATAGGGTTCCTCAGCTCGCTGATAAGTGACCCACTCTGCCCAAGGGGGCAGCTCTGTCAACACCGTTTTTGTAGACCGGACGGCAAGGCCGTCCAGGGCTGCGATTCTGAGAGACGAAAACGGTGTGAAATGCTCTCAGTCTACAGCGCAAAAGGGCCGGTGAACAAAAATTCACCAGCCCTAGCCTGATTAGTCTCAGGCTAATCTACATAAATGCAGATTATTTGACCTCAACGGAGGCACCGGCAGCTTCCAGCTCTTTCTTCAGAGCTTCAGCTTCGTCCTTGGACACGCCTTCCTTCAGGTTAGCCGGAGCGGACTCAACCAGATCCTTAGCTTCCTTCAGGCCCAGACCGGTGGCGCCACGAACAGCCTTGATAACGGCTACTTTGTTGGCACCGGCGTTGGTCAGAACTACGTCGAACTCGGTCTTCTCTTCTACGGCTTCAACAGCAGCCGGGCCAGCCATTACGGCAGCAGCAGCGGAAACACCGAACTTCTCTTCCATGGCGGAGATCAGCTCAACAACTTCCATTACGGACATGGAAGCAACGGCTTCGATGATTTGGTCTTTAGTGATAGACATGACAAAAATTCCTGATATTGAAATGACTTAAACTGCCTATAGAGGCGAGAATCAAGCAGCTTCTTTCTGATCGCGGACAGCAGCGATAGTACGAACCAGCTTGCCAGCGGCGGCTTCCTTCATGGTAGCCATCAGCTTTGCAATTGCTTCTTCGTAAGTCGGCAGCGTGGCCAGACGATCGATTTGTGCAGCGGCGATAAACTCACCGTTAAAAGCGCCAGCCTTGATCTCGAACTTTTGGTTCGTTTTGGCAAACTCTTTGAACAGACGAGCAGCAGCGCCCGGGTGTTCGTTGGAGAATGCGATCAGGGTCGGACCGCTGAAAGCGTCGTTCAGGCACGCGAATTCGGTACCTTCAACAGCGCGACGCAGCAGGGTGTTACGCACAACGCGCATATACACACCAGCTTCACGAGCGCTCTTACGCAGGGCGGTCATCTTGTCTACAGTAACGCCACGAGAATCGGCAACCACTGCGGACAGGGCGCCTTTGGCAGCTTCGGCGACTTCAGCAACGATCTGCTTTTTGTCTTCGAGTCCTAATGCCATTGGCTTAACTCCTGGATATAACCTGGGCCACCGTGACCCAGAAATAAAACACCCCTCGCGGGGAACGATATCGGTGGCAGGATTCCAGAAGAGAAAAAATTCTCTCTCGCTGGGTTTCCGGCACCGTCTACGCAGGAAAATTAAGGTTTTTCAACCACCTGCGGTCTTGGACGGAGGCGAAGCCCCCAACCAAACTCAAGGCGCAAAATTGTAGTACAAATTTTGCGCCTTGTAAATCAGCTCAATTAGGCTTGTGCTTCCAGGGAGGCCTGGTCAACAGCAACACCTGCACCCATAGTGGTGGAGATGCTTACCTTCTTGATGTACTGGCCTTTAGCGGAAGACGGCTTGGCCTTCTTCAGGGCAACCAGCAGGGCTTCGAGGTTCTCTTTCAGCTGAACTTCGTTGAAGGAGACCTTACCCAGAGTGGTATGGATGATACCGTTCTTGTCGTTACGATAACGAACCTGACCAGCCTTGGCGTTCTTAACGGCTTCGGCAACGTTCGGGGTTACAGTACCAACTTTCGGGTTCGGCATCAGGCCACGCGGACCCAGGATCTGACCCAGTTGACCAACAACGCGCATGGCATCCGGGGAAGCGATGACGACGTCGAAGTTCATTTCGCCCTTCTTGACCTGCTCAGCCAGGTCATCCATGCCAACCAGTTCAGCACCGGCAGCCTTGGCGGCTTCGGCGTTGGCACCCTGGGTGAACACAGCGACGCGGACGTCACGACCGGTACCGTGCGGCAGCACAGTGGCGCCACGGACGTTCTGGTCGGACTTACGAGCGTCGATGCCGAGGTTAACGGCAACGTCTACGCTCTCAACGAACTTGGCGGTGGCCAGTTCTTTCAGCAGGGCAATGGCTTCGTTGATGGAATACTCTTTGGTACCGTCAACTTTCTCGCGAATTACGCGCATGCGCTTGGACAGTTTAGCCATCGTCTTATTCCTCCACTACCAGGCCCATGGAACGGGCGGAACCGGCGATGCAACGAACTTTGGCAGCCAGGTCGGCACCAGTCATGTCCGGCTCTTTGGTCTTGGCGATCTCTTCCAGCTGGGCAATAGTCACTTTACCGACCTTGTCCTTGTTGGGCTTGGAAGAACCAGACTTGATGCCAGCGGCTTTCTTCAGCAGGAAGGAAGCGGGCGGAGTCTTGGTTTCGAAGGTGAAGGAACGATCGCTGTACACGGTGATAACGACCGGAGTCGGAGCACCCTTTTCCAGCTTCTCTGTACGAGCGTTGAACGCCTTACAGAATTCCATGATGTTCACACCGTGTTGACCCAGTGCCGGACCAACAGGGGGGGACGGGTTAGCTGCACCAGCAGCAACCTGCAGCTTGATATAAGCTGTGACTTTCTTAGCCATTACAAAATTACCTCAAAAATGGGTTCTAACGCCTCGGAGACATGCTCCTGCAAACGGCTCCCCAACTAAAAAGGGGCAGCGAATTATAGTGATATTCGCTGCCCCTGACAACACATCATGTGCAGAACTTAATCAGCCTTTCTCAACCTGGCTGAAGTCGAGCTCCACCGGAGTGGAACGACCGAAGATGAGAACAGAGACCTTGAGACGGCTCTTCTCGTAATCGACCTCTTCGACCACGCCGTTGAAGTCGGCGAACGGACCATCGGCGACACGCACCATCTCGCCCGGCTCGAACAGGGTCTTCGGCTTCGGCTTGTCGTGGGCGTCCTGCAGACGGTTCAGGATGGCATCGGCCTCTTTGTCGGAGATCGGAGCCGGACGGTCGGAGGTTCCACCGATGAACCCCATGACACGCGGTACGTTACGCACCAAGTGCCAGGAAGTCTCGTCCATGATCATCTGCACCAGGACATAACCCGGGAAAAACTTGCGCTCGCTCTTGCGCTTCTGGCCGGCGCGCATCTCGACCACTTCTTCGGTCGGGACCAGCACTTCGCCAAACTTCTCTTCCATGCCGTGCATCTTGATATGCTCGCGCAGGGATTTGGCAACACGGCCTTCGTAGCCGGAGAATGCCTGCACTACATACCATCTCATACGTTGTTCACGTTGCTCAGTCATGGTTATTCCTTACACACCGGTAATGAGGTTGACCAGCCATACCAGGGCGCCGTCCAGCAAGAACAGCAGCAGACCCATGACAGCAGTCACCGCCAGCACAATCAGGGTTGTCTGAATGGCTTCCTGACGGGTCGGCCATACGACCTTGCGCACTTCGAGGCGGGACTCGCGAGCAAAAGCCAGGGTAGCCTTACCCTTGGTGGTTTGCAGGGCCAGAGCGCCTGCCACTGCGATAACAACGACCACACCCACAGCGCGGACGACGGCGGGAACACCGCTGCTCAGCAGGTAGTTACCCACTACAGCGGCCGCCAGGATGATGAAAACCAGGCCCCAAAGCAGGGTATCCTTGCTTCCGCCCTGGCTCTCAGAATTCACACTCATACAACCTACCTGTATCTGACGTTACCAAAGACACAAAAGCCCCGCACTTGGCGAGGTATGCTGGCAGGGGCGGAGGGACTCGAACCCCCAACCATCGGTTTTGGAGACCGCTGTTCTACCAATTCGAACTACGCCCCTGCATAAGAAAGCCCCTATTATAGGGGCTTTCATTATTCATTGTAAGCCTTGATTACTCGATAACCTTGGCTACAACGCCGGCACCAACGGTACGGCCGCCTTCACGGATTGCGAAGCGCAGACCGTCGTCCATCGCGATCGGGCAGATCAGGGTAACAACCATCTTGATGTTGTCACCCGGCATTACCATCTCTACGCCTTCCGGCAGCTCGATGGTACCGGTCACGTCGGTAGTACGGAAGTAGAACTGCGGACGGTAGCCCTTGAAGAACGGGGTGTGACGACCACCTTCTTCCTTGGACAGTACGTATACTTCGGACTCGAACTTGGTGTGCGGGTTGATGGTGCCCGGCTTGGCCAATACCTGACCACGCTCTACGT
>NZ_CDCE01000001.1:3138-4012 GCF_000819805.1 Aeromonas diversa CDC 2478-85 | reverse complement strand
CGGCCCTGCAGGATCTGCCGCTCTCCCCCGAGGTGGTGAGCGCCATCCCGACCGAGGCGGGCACCCTGCACCGGCTGCTCGGGGTGATCCCGGGGCGCACCCGGTTCCGCCACCACGCCGGCAACCCCCTGCACCTGGACGTGCTGGTGGTGGATGAGGCCTCCATGGTGGACCTGCCCATGATGGCGCGCCTGCTCGAGGCCCTGCCGGCGAAGGCACGCTTCATCCTGCTCGGTGACAAGGATCAGCTCGCCTCGGTCGAGGCCGGTGCCGTGCTAGCCGATATCTGCAGCTTCGTGGCGCAGGGGGTGAGCGAGCCCCAGGCCGAATGGCTGTCGGCCCAGAGCGGCTACCGGGTCAGCGGCTCGGCGGCGGGGGCTCCGCTGCGTGACAGTCTCTGCCTGCTCACCAAGAGCTGGCGTTTTGACGAGCGCTCAGGTATCGGCCGGCTGGCGCGCGCCTGCAACGGCGGCGATCCGGCTGCCGTCGAGCGGGTGTGGGGGGAGGGCTTTACCGATATTGCCCTGCACCCCTGGAGCGCCGAGCGCTACGAGGCGCTGATCCAGCAGGCGGTGGAAGGCTATCGCCCCTATCTGGCGGCATTGCAGGAGGGGCAGGAGCCCAAGGCGGTATTCCAGGCCTTCAACGGCTTTCAGATCCTCTGCGCCCTGCGCGAGGGGCCGTTCGGGGTCGAGGGGCTCAACGATCGCATCGAGGCGGCGCTCGGCCGGGCACGGCTGATTGCCAGGGAGGGGGAGTGGTACGCCGGGCGCGCCGTCATGGTGGTGCAAAACGATCACGGCATTGGCCTCTACAACGGTGACATGGGCCTGTGCCTGCCGGACGAGGAGGGGCGCCTCAAGGTGTGGTTCGA
>NZ_CDCE01000001.1:856-3034 GCF_000819805.1 Aeromonas diversa CDC 2478-85 | reverse complement strand
CCTCAAGGTGTGGTTCGAGCAGGCCGATGGCGGCGTGCGCAGCCTGCTGCCGAGCCGCCTGCCGCCCCACGAAACGGTGTTTGCCATGACCATCCACAAGTCCCAGGGCTCGGAGTTTGCCCACACAGTGCTGGTGCTGCCCGATGCCCCCAGCCCCCTGCTGACCCGCGAGCTGGTCTATACCGGCATCACTCGCGCCAAGGGGCGGCTCGATCTCTACGGCGATCGCGCCCTGCTGGCGCAGGCGGTGCGCAAGAAGACCGAGCGCTATTCGGGATTGGCACAGAGGTTGGGAGGCTAACGTCGTTGGGCAGTGGCAAGGAATAGATAACTGCCCTGGGATTGATAGACAATATACCGAGCAAGTTATTACCAGGCACCGGCCTAAGCCGGTGTCTTATTTCTGCTGGTTTTTTCTTTAGCGCATATCTCCTTCGGCATCAGTGTTAACTCAGCCTTGAGACGCTTTATTTTAGGGTTGCGGCCTGTGAGGGTATTATCTCTCCAACCACTGCTGCCGGGTGATCTTATATAAACAATGCCGCTCCAAGGGGTGCCCCTTGGTTACCTTGGGATGGCTAAAGTCCTGGTTCGTATTGACCATGCCCACTTTCAGCATGACCCGCTGAGATGGCGCGTTCTGCAAGGTGGTAAAGGCGTAAACGGCCGGGGCAGCAAGCTCGTCGAACGCAAATTGCAGCGCCCTCTGCGCGGCCTCGGGGGCATAACCCAACCCCCAAAAGGCCGATGACAAGCGCCAAGCGATCTCGATAAAGGGAGCATCGGGAAACCCGCTGTGCTCATCCTGGTGATGCAGCCCAACGAACCCCATAAACTGCCCCGTCGCCTTCAGCTCGACCGCCCAGAGGCCCCAGCCTCTCTCGGCGATGAGGCGTTGGATCTGGTTGGCGTGCTCGTCACTCTGCTGGCGCGAGAGGGGGGCGAGAAAATATCTCATCACCTGGACGTCGGCACACAGCTCGGCATAAGGTTGGTCGTCTTCGCGCCGCCACTGGCGCAGAATAAGCCTGTCTGTTTCCATCACCATACGGACTCCTCAAGGTGGTTGTCGCATCGGCATCATGCCTGATTTTGGGGCAGCCACCGCCGCCCCATCATTACACTCAGCGAGCAGCAAAGACGCGCGCCTACCCTGCCTGAGTGGTTGGCCTAGCACACATCGCTGACAAAAAACTGCACCACTTGCGTCAGGTCGCGCTTCAAGTACGCCTGCGTGTGGGGCTGCTCAAAGTGGAATTTGAAATCCTGTTCACTGTCGAATCGCTCCCACAACAGGAAACGGCGTTCATTATTCGCGCATCGATGCAGCGTGAAGATGGTGCAGCCAGGCTCTTTTAATGTGGCTTCGCAGAGCCGCGTCAGATGGTGATACGCCTCGTCAATACTGACCGACGCCTTGACCGCTAACTCGGCCGTAACGTAATAACCCTTGCTAAACATGAATGGCTCCTGTTTCTGTGGAGCCGGTAAATTACTTCCTGGAGTTCACTCCAGGTCAAGGATCTTTTTGTCGTATGCCTCAATCTTGTAGCGCACTACGCCCAGCTCCTGATGCAGTCTCGATATCTCCCTCTCGAGCTTCACCTGGTGATCTGAAAGCATTAACTTTCTGTCTGCCAATGTGCTGGTGCCCGCCAGGCGCAGCTTGGCAAAGGCTTTAATCTCCGAAAGTGGCATGCCCGTGGACTTCAAGCGCCTAATCCACGTCAGCCATTCGATATCGTCTTGGTCAAAGACGCGCCGCCCCGATTCATTCCGGCGGATATTGAGTAGCAGCCCTTCCTTCTCGTAATACCGCAGCGTATGGATTGAAATACCCGTCTGGTCTGATACGTCAGAGATCTTCAAGATGCCTCCATGCAAGGGATTCATGCCAATAGAAATAAGGGCGATGCCTCACTCTCCGTGCTTTTTGTGGTCATAAACAGGATGGCGGCAAGCACATAACGCCATGTCATGACATCCGCACCAACACCCACGGCACTCCGGGATGGTCACCCGGTATAGGGTGTTGCGCTCTATTTTAACGTCTGACGGGCGGCATTGTTCAACCCGGTGGCCGGCCATTGATTGGCCATGGGGCTGACATCACGCGGGCGTTTTCAGCGGCCCCAGGGGCCGGCCCATACGCTCTGGATGTAAAAAAACGGGGCCCGC
>NZ_CDCE01000001.1:0-635 GCF_000819805.1 Aeromonas diversa CDC 2478-85 | reverse complement strand
GACGGTGAGCGTTACTCGCCCTGTTCGCGCGCGATGGCGCGCCAGCCGATATCGTGGCGGTAGAAGAGGCCGTCCCACTGGATGCGGGCCGCCAGCTGGTAGGCGCGCTTTTGCGCCTCGGCAACCGTGTGGCCCAGCGCCGTGGCACACAGCACGCGGCCGCCGGCGGTGACGACTGTGTCACCCTCGAGGCGGGTGCCGGCGTGGAACACCTTCTCGCCGCTCGCCTCTTCCACCGGCAGACCGCTGATGGGACGCCCCTGTGCGTAGTCACCCGGGTAGCCACCGGCGGCCAGCACTACTCCGATGGCGGTGCGCGGGTCATAGACGGCCTCGACCTGATCCAGCTTGCCGGCGCAGGCCGCCAGGCACAGTTCCACCAGATCCGAGCGCATGCGCAGCATGATGGGTTGGGTCTCGGGGTCGCCGAAGCGGCAGTTGAACTCGATCACCTTGGGGTTGCCGTTGCCGTCGATCATCAGACCGGCGTAGAGGAAGCCGGTATAGACGTTGCCTTCGGCCGCCATGCCGCGCACCGTCGGCAGGATCACCTGCTCCATCACCTTGCGGTGCACCTCGTCGGTGACCACGGGGGCCGGGGAGTAGGCGCCCATGCCGCCGGTGTTGAGGCCGGT